>NZ_VFVW01000002.1:0-719317 GCF_006442305.1 Mesorhizobium sp. B2-3-6
CCAGCCTCCATCCGCTGGCGATAAAACCGGACAACTCACGTGCTACCTAATCCGGACAACTCATCTGCTTACGACATCGCAATCTCCAGGCATTGAGCTTTCCACCGGCACAGCCTATAAGGCCGCGCGCAGTCGACGCATGTCAGCTGCTGGGGCGTCGCCAAGTGGTAAGGCATCGGTTTTTGGTACCGACATTCCCAGGTTCGAATCCTGGCGCCCCAGCCAAGCGCGCAAGGTCCGTTCCGGACACATAGGTTACGGTTTATACCGGAGACATGTTGTTGGAGCAGAATGAGAATCTATTCCGTCGCCGAGCGGATTGCCTTTGTCGTCACGCTCCTGGCCGTCCTCGTTCTCGCGCTGCTGCCGGCACATCGCCTCAAGCAATTCGGAATCGATATCGGCTTCCATTATGACAAGCTCAATCACGCCAGCGCATTCGCCGTGCTGGCTTTCCTGGGCAGCCTCGGCTGGCCGCGGCACAAGCCGGCGCTGATCGTCTTCCTCGCCTTTGTCGGCGCTGCCATAGAAATTCTCCAGGGCACCACGGCGATAGGCCGCGATTTCGACGTGCTCGACTGGGTTGCCGATTGCATTGGCATTGCATGCGGTCTGCTGGCCGCGATCTGGGCGACCTGGATCGTGCAACGCGCAAGGTGAGAAGAAGCCGAACCGACTGCCTTACCGCGAAAGACAACGCTCAAAATCAGGCTTCAGCACGGCACGTTGAGGTGAAGTCAGCTTGCCTCGCGCATGGCTTCGGCTGCCTGCAGATCGACCGAAACGAGCTGGCTGACGCCCTGCTCGGCCATGGTCACCCCGAACAGCCGGTCCATGCGCGCCATGGTGATCGGATTGTGGGTGATGATGACGAAGCGCGTCTCGGTGGTCTTGGCCATCTCGTCCATCAGATTGCAGAAGCGTTCGACATTGTGGTCGTCGAGCGGCGCATCGACCTCGTCGAGCACGCAGATCGGCGCCGGGTTGGTGAGGAACACGGCGAAGATCAGCGACATCGCCGTAAGCGCCTGTTCGCCGCCGGACAGCAGCGTCATGGTCTGCGGCTTCTTGCCGGGCGGACGGGCAAGGATTTCAAGCCCCGCCTCAAGCGGATCCTCGGATTCGATCAGCTGCAATTCCGCCGTGCCGCCGCCGAAGAGATGCGAAAACAGCCGCTGGAAATGGCCGTTGACCACGTCGAAGGCCGCGAGAAGCCGCTCGCGGCCCTCGCGGTTGAGGCTCTGGATCGCTTGCCGGAGCTTGCGGATCGCCTCGATGATGTCCTCGCGCTCCGAGACGATGGTCTCCAGCCGGTCCGAAAGCTCCTTCTGCTCTTCCTCGGCGCGCAGGTTAACGGCGCCGAGCCGCTCGCGCTCGATCTTCAGCCTGTCGAGCTGGCGCTCGATCTCGGCCATTTCGGGCATCGGATCGTCCGCTTCCAGCCCGGTATGGCGGATGACCAGATGTGGCGGCGTGTTCAGCGTCTCCTGGATGCGCGCCTCGACCTCCAGCCGGCGCTCGTCGGCCGCGGTCAAGCGCTCCTCGGCGCGGACACGGGTCTCGCGCGCCTCGGCCAGCGACTGGATGGCGCCGGTGGCCGCCTTGTCCAGTTCGGCCTGCCTGTTCTCCGCTTCCTGCAGACGGTCGGCTGCCGCCTTGCGCAAGGTCTCGGCTTCGGTGAGCTGCGACAGCAAGGCGCGCCGCTTGGCATCGATCTCGTCGGGTGCGTCGGCCAATCTCTCGCGTTCGGCCTCGGCCTCTGCCTTGCGTTCGCCCAGCGAGGCGATCTGCGTCGAAGCGTTCTCGGCGCGCTCCAGCCAGTTGCTGCGCTCGGCGC
Organism: Mesorhizobium sp. B2-3-6; assembly: GCF_006442305.1. Taxonomy (NCBI): domain Bacteria; kingdom Pseudomonadati; phylum Pseudomonadota; class Alphaproteobacteria; order Hyphomicrobiales; family Phyllobacteriaceae; genus Mesorhizobium; species Mesorhizobium sp. B2-3-6. The sequence goes on from NZ_VFVW01000002.1 coordinate 1,838, forward strand.
CGATCGCATCGAGCCGGCGCGAACGCGCCTCGGCCTCCCGCCGCAACCCTTCATGGACGGCACGCGCATCGGCGAGCGTGGCGCGGTCGCGGGCGACATTGGCCGAGGATTGCTCGAGCTGTATCTGCAGGTCGCCGAGATCGGGCGCGTCCTGCAGCAGCATTTCCGCCTCGGCAAAGGCGGCCGAAGTTTCTTCATGACTGTCGACAATACGGGCGCGGGCCTCGTCCAGGGCGGCGCGCCGGCTCGCCAACTCGCCGCCGGCCTTTTCGGCTTCGGCCAGCGCGTTGCGGGCGGCGTCCAGCCCGTGCTGGGCGTCGCGTCCGGCCTGACGCGCGGCGCGCTCGGCCTCGCTGGCCTCGCGAAGCGACTGTTCGGCCTGTGCGAGCACTGCCTCGGCCTCGCGCAGCACAAGCGTCGCCTGCACCGCTTTGGCATCGAGCTCGGCCAGCCGGTTCTTTTGCGCCAGGCGTTGCGCGGCCGCGGTCGGCGCGTCGGCGCTGGCGGTCAGCCCGTCCCACCGCCACAGCGCGCCCTCAGGGCTGACCAGCCTCTGGCCGGGCGCGAGCAGCCCTTGCAGGCGGCGGCCGTCGGCGGCTTCGACAATGCCGATCTGCGCCAGCCGGCGGGCAAGCTGCGCCGGGGCACGTACCACGCTGGCCAGGCTCTTGATGCCTTCGGGAAGCGCGGCGTCACCGGTCTGGATCGCGCTCTCGCCCCAATGCACCGGGGCGCTGCGGTCGAGCGGCACGTCAAGGTCCTCGCCGAGGGCGGCGCCCAAGGCCGTCTCATAGCCGCGCTCGACGCTGATCTGTTCCAGCACGGACGGGAAGAGATCGCCGCTGGCTGCGTTCAGGATCTTGGCCAGCGTGCGGGCTTCGGTTTCGATGCGCGCCAGTTCGGCCCTGGCGTCCTGTAACGGCGGGCGGGCGGCATTTTCGGCGGCGCGCGCCTCGGCGACCGCCTGTTCGGCGGCAATCGCGCCGGCCTCGCTCTCTTCGAGCCGCGCCAGCGCGTCCTCGACCAGAAGTCGCTTCTCGGCCGGGTCGGGCAGGCCCGCGACTTTGGAGAGCATTTCCGACAATTCGCGGTCGACATCGGCGAGTTGGCGGGCGAAACGGTCCCGACGCTCGGCGGTCTCGCGCAGCGTCCGCTCGACCTGATTGCGCGAAGCGGCGGCCTCGGCCCGCTCGGCGGTAAGTGCTGCAAGCCTGGCTTCGCTCTGCGAGAGCGTCGCGGCTGCCTGTTCGAAGGCGGCGCGGGTGGTTGCTTCACGCTCGGCCGCGCCGCCATTTTCGGAGTTGAGCGCTGCTTCCTCGGCGCGCAGGCGTTCGAGGATATCCGCATTGTCGCGCACCATGCGCTCCTCGCGGGCGATGTCACCGTCGAGCTGCTGGAGCCGGCGCTCGAGTTCCGCCTGACGGGCGCGGATGCGGCCGGCTTCTTCCTCGATCTGCGATCTGGCGATCGACAGGCGCTGGAAGGCCGCGGCCGCCGCAGCTTCGGCGTCACGCAAATCGGGCAGCCGATGCGCGCCGATACCTTGCTCCCTGGCGGCCGCCATCTGGGCGGCGGCGCGGTCGCCAACCAGGGCGGTGGCGACGGCCAGCGCCGAACGTGCCTCGCCTTCCTGGGCCTTGGCCAGCGTCCAGCGCAGATGGAGCAGCGTCGCCTCGGCCTTGCGGATGTCGGCCGACAGGTTCTTGAAGCGGGAGGCCTGGCGTGCTTGGCGCTTCAGGCTTTCGATCTGGCTTTCCAGCTCGCCAACGACGTCATCCAGGCGCTCGAGGTTCTGCTCGGCGGCCTTGAGCCTGAGTTCGGCCTCGTGGCGGCGCGTATGCAGGCCGGAAATGCCGGCCGCTTCTTCCAGCAGGGCGCGGCGCGCCTGGGGCTTGGCCTGGATCAGCTCGCCGATGCGACCCTGGCCAACCATCGAGGGCGAACGCGCGCCGGTCGACTGGTCGGCGAACAGAAGCTGCACGTCCTTGGCGCGCGCTTCCTTGCCGTTGATACGGTAGAGCGAGCCCGCCTCACGCTCGATGCGGCGCGAGACCTGCAATTCGTCGGCGTCGTTGAAGGCTGCCGGCGCCGAGCGATCGCTGTTGTCGAGGAACAACGTGACCTCGGCGGTATTGCGTGCCGGGCGCGTGCCCGAGCCGGAAAAGATCACGTCGTCCATGCCGGACGCGCGCATGTTCTTGTAGGAGCTTTCGCCCATCACCCAGCGCAGCGCCTCGACAAGGTTAGACTTGCCGCAGCCGTTCGGCCCGACAATGCCCGTCAGGCCGCGTTCGATCACGAACTCGCCTGGTTCGACGAAGGATTTGAAACCGAGGAGGCGAAGGCGCGAAAACTTCATTCACGCCGCCCTGAAAGCGACTTTTGCGAAAACGCGCCGCGGGTTTGCGGCGGCGCGCAGCACGGCCAAAGGCCACGCATGCCGAAGCGCTGCCGCTTCGGCATCGCCAGGACGTCAGAGCTGAGGGTCGATGATGGCCGACATTTCCTCAATCGACATCGCCCCTTTGTAGGTCTTTCCGTTGATGAAGAAGGTCGGCGTCGAGTCGACCTTGAATTCGTCGGCGCCGCGTTTCTGGACCGCCCTCACATCGTCCAGAAGTTTCTGGTCCGTCAAGCAGGCTTCGAAGGACTCCTGTGTAAAACCGGCGAGCTTGGAGATTTGCAGCAGCGCATCCTTGGTGTTGGACACGCCCACCCAGTTCGCCTGCTGCTTGAACAGGACATCCACCATCGGGAAGTAGTTGTCCTTGGCGCAGCGCGCCAGCATGAAACCGGCCTCGGCGCTCGGATCGAACGGGAATTCGCGCAGAATATAGCGCGCCTTGCCGGTATCGATGTATTTCTTCTTCAATTCCGGAAAGGTGGTTTCGGCAAAATGCGCGCAATGCGGGCAGGTCATCGAGGCGTATTCGACGATCGTGACCTTGGCGTCGTCCTTGCCGAGTTGCTTGTCGGGCAATGCGCCGGGCTTAAGCAGTTCGGCCATGTCGACGGTGCCTTGAGCCTCCGGCGCCTTGACGGCGGCCGGCGTGGCCGATGTCGCGGGTGCGGCGGGAGCGGCAGGCTTCACATCGGCCGCCTTGGCTTCCTCACCAGAGTCGCTGCATGCCGCAAGCACGGCCACCACCGGAATGGCGGCCAGCGAAGACAGCAGGTTTCTGCGGGACAAGCTTTTGCCGAACGGAGGACGGTTCATACGAATCACCTGACAGGGGTTGGATTTTGCAACGCAAAGGCACGAAAAGGCGAGAGTTGGCGCGAATTAAGGCATCGCCGTCCCCAATCCAATCGTGAAACTTGAAGCTTATAATCACGAAATCGCGAGATTGGCGACGGTGCTATGACTTTCTTTGTCCCAGAATAGTGGCGCCGAGCCGCTCCAGAGAGGCACGCAGGCCATCGTCTTCTATCTTGCCGACGATGTGCGACAGTCTTGATTTTTCCGCCTCATTGAGAGGCCTGACGGGTGGTTTCGGCCGCGCCTTTTCACTTAGAACCGGCTTCTGCACTATCCTGATGCGGCCGATGGCCGTGAAGCCGAGAAATGCATTGACGCGATTGATGATCTCGCCGGCCTCATGCTGCAGATGGAGCGCCGCCATGCCCTCGCAGGCGATCACCAGCACGGCCGGCTCGAACGGGTCGTCTTCGTGCAGCCGCCGAGGCCACTGGATCTTTTCAGGGCGCGAATGGCCGGCCAGGCGCGAACCGGCAATCTCTTCCCACGACTGGACCAGGCTGACCGAAATGCCCGCCCGCTTGCGCAGCACCGGGTCGAGGATCGCGGTGGCGAGATCGCTCACCGGAACGGGATTGCCGAAGGGCTTTTTCCCTGCCATGTGCGTTCTCCAGCCACCCACCTCCACTCTTCCCGGCCGAGGCCGATACGAGATCAATGGCACCGCACGAGCAGACCCGCAAGGCCATATCAGAGGACAGCAGCAGCAAAGCTGCGTCTAGTGACAGCAGCAAAGCTGCGTCTAGTGACAGCAGCAGAGCTGCGTCCGGGGACAGCAGCAAAGCTGGCGATACCGCATCCCGCCTGCTCGCATGGTACGACGTGCATCATCGCGAGTTGCCGTGGCGCGTGACCCCGCGCGACCATGCCCGTGGCGTGCGGCCCGATCCTTACCGGATCTGGCTGTCGGAGGTCATGCTGCAGCAGACCACGGTTGAAGCCGTGAAGGCCTATTTTCGCGCCTTTGTCGAGAAATGGCCTGATGTCGCGGCGCTGGCGGCGGCGCCCGTCGAGGACGTGATGAAAGCCTGGGCAGGGCTCGGCTACTATTCCCGTGCCCGCAACCTCAAGGCCTGCGCCGATCTGGTGGCCGGGCGCGACGGCCGGTTTCCGGATACGGAAGCCGGCTTGAAGGAATTGCCGGGCATCGGCGCCTATACTTCGGCGGCGATCGCGGCGATCGCTTTCGACCGGCCGGCTGCCGTCGTCGATGGCAATGTCGAACGTGTCGTGACCCGCCTGTTCTCCATTGCCACGCCGCTCAGCGAAGCCAAGGCCGACATTCGCGCCCGTGTCGAGCGCATGGTTCCCACGACGAGGCCCGGCGATTTCGCTCAGGCGATGATGGACCTCGGCGCCACGATCTGTAACCCGCGCCGGCCGCGCTGCATGCTTTGCCCGCTGCGCGAGGGCTGCAGCGCGGTCGTTTCAGGCGATCCTGAACAATATCCCGTGCGCCTGCCCAAGGCCGACAAACCGCTGCGGCGCGGCGCAGCCTTCGTCGCCGTGCGAAGCGACGGTGCCATTCTTCTGCGCAAACGCGCCGACAAAGGGCTGCTCGGCGGCATGACCGAGGTGCCGACGACCGGCTGGACGGCGCGGCTGGACGGCGCGACCACAGCGGCGGCCGCACCCTTTCCCGGCGACTGGCGACAAGTCGGCCGGATCGCGCATGTCTTCACCCATTTTGCGCTCGAGCTCGAAATCTTCCTCGCCCGAAGCACCGGCGAGACGCCCGCCGGGCATTTCTGGTCGCTGCCATCGGACATTTCGGGTGAAGCGCTGCCCACTGTCATGAAAAAGGCAATCGAGGCTGCGATACCCGGCGCGACGAAAAAGCCGTCACCGAACAGTGCAGAGAGGCCCCATGACTGAAATCCGCCACATCGTGTTCGACATCGGCAAAGTGCTGATTCACTACGACCCGAACATCCCGTTCAGCCGGCTTATTCCCGATGCCGAGGAGAGAAAGTGGTTCTTCGACAATGTCTGCACGCATGACTGGAACATCGAGCAGGACCGCGGCCGGACATGGGAAGAGGCGGAAACGCTGCTGATCGCGGACCACCCGGATCACGCGGAAAACATCCGCAATTTTCGCCGCCACTGGCACGACATGGTGCCGCATGCCTATGACGACAGCGTCGCCATCATGGTCGGTCTGATCGACAGCGGCCACGATGTCACCATGCTGACCAACTTCGCCGCCGATACGCTGGCCGAAGCGCGCAAACGCTTCGATTTTCTCAATCGTCCGCGCGGTGTCACCATTTCGGGTGAGATCGGCAAGATCAAGCCGGATCGCGACATCTACGACCATCACGTCGCCGCGTTCGAGCTCGAACCGTCCGCGACGCTGTTCATCGACGACAGCCAGAAGAATGTGGACGGCGCGAAGGCGGCCGGCTGGCAAGCAGTGCTGTTCACCGATGCCAAGACACTTCAAGCAGATCTTGAGCGGCTCGGAATCAAGGCGTGATTTGAATCACTTCGGGCGCTTCGTTGAGACTTTGAACCAACGCCAAGGCCGCGGCAATCGGCAGGGTCAGCCCCCTGCCCTTTCCATGCCGAGACGCGCGATGCGACGCAGTTCGTCGATCGGGGTCAGGCCGCCGCTGCGTTCATAGTGCCAGAAGGTCCAGCCGTTGCAGGCATCCAGGCCCTGAACTTCGGCGCCGATTTTGTGGATCGATCCGGCACTGTCGCCGATCGCCACCGTGCCATCGGCGCGAACCTTGGCCGCCCAGCGCTTCTTGGCGTCGTAGAGCGTAGCACCGGGCGTCACCAGCCCGGTGTCGATCAGGCTGACGAAGGCGACGCGAGGCTCGGCGCGCTTGCCAGTGAGCACGGTCAGGTCCGCGCCGTCGAGCGGCCGCACCGCGTCGATGCGTTCATTGGCGGCGTCGATATAGGTCTGCTCGCGCTCTATGCCGACAAAATGCCTGCCAAGGCGCTTGGCCACCGCGCCTGTCGTGCCGGAGCCGAAGAAGGGATCGAGCACGACGTCGCCCGGCTTGGTCGAGGCCATCATGATGCGGGCGAGCAGCGCCTCCGGCTTCTGCGTCGGGTGCAGTTTATCGCCATTGTCGTTCTTCAGCCGCTCGCCACCGGTGCAGATCGGGAACAGCCAGTCGGAACGCATCTGTATGTCGTCGTTCGACGCCTTCAACGCTTCGTAGTTGAAGGTATAGCCCTTGCCCTTCTGGTCGCGGGAGGCCCAGATCATCGTCTCATGCGCGTTCTGGAAGCGGCGACCGCGAAAATTCGGCATCGGATTGGTCTTGCGCCAGACGACGTCGTTGAGGATCCAGAAGCCGAGATCCTGCATCTTGGCGCCGACCCGGAAGATGTTATGATAGGAGCCGATGACCCAGATGGTGCCGTTGGGCTTCAACACCCGGCGCGCGGCCAGCAGCCAGGCGCGCGTGAAGGCATCGTAGGCCTCGAAGCTCTCGAACCGGTCCCAGTCGTCGTCCACCGCATCGACCTTGGATTGGTCGGGCCGGTGCAGGTCGCCGTCGAGCTGCAGATTGTAGGGTGGATCGGCGAAGATGACGTCGATGCATTTTTCGGGCAGCCGGTCGAGCGCCGCGACGCAGTCGCCCTTCAGGATCGTGTCCAGCCATTCGGATTGCTGGGGAGCATGGGAAAGCTCGTCGACAAGACGCACGGCTGACATTTTTACACCCAAGGCACGCGTTACTGTTTACTCCCGGTTATGGTTACCGATCAGCGTAAATATTCGGTGAAGGGCAGCGATCGGACGCCGCCGGTTTGCGCCGACGTGCCCGTTGGTGTATGCCGCGCCGCCTGAAGCCTGCCCGTTCTCATTGCCCGGATCACCATGCCCCAGCCAGACCTTGTCATTTTCGATTGCGACGGCGTGCTCGTCGATTCCGAAGTCATCGCCGCGCGCGTCGAGGCCGAGCTCCTGACCTTGTCCGGATACGGAATCTCGGCCGAGGAGATTGCCGAGACTTATGCGGGGCTGACGTTCAAGGACATTCTGATGCGGGTTGAGGAGAAGTCCAACATCCCGTTCCAGGTTTCGCTGATCGATCGCGCCGAAGAGCTGGTCGACCGGAAACTGCGCAGCGACGTTCGTGCCATCGAGGGCGTGCGCGAAGCGGTCGCCTCGGTGACGGCGCAACGTTGCATCTGCTCCAACTCACGCTCGGAGCGGATAGAATTCATGCTGGAGAAGGTGCATCTGCTGCCATTCTTTGCCGGGCGCATCTTCTCCGCGATGGAGACGCCGACCGGAAAAACCAAACCGGCTCCGGACGTGTTCCTGTTCGCCGCCGAAAAGCTCGGCGCCCATCCGGCAAACACTTTCGTCATCGAGGATTCCGTGCACGGCGTGACCGGCGCAAGGTCGGCAGGAATGCGTGTCATCGGGTTCACGGGCGCCGCCCATAGCTATCCCGGCCATGCCGATGCGCTGACGGAGGCGGGCGCCGAGACGGTGATCCGCCGCTGGGCGGATCTGAGCGGCACGCTGGCCGCCCTATCAGAATGGTCGGCGGACGTGTGAGCGTCCGCTAGGCCCCGACGAGCACCCCTGCGGATTTAGTTGGTCGCGGCGGCTTTCTTCCTGTTTTTCTTCGATTTGTCGGTCGCGGCCTTCGGCGCGTTTTCATCATAGCCGGCATAGGCCTGATAGTCCTGCGCCGTCGGCGCCGGCACGACGATGTTGGAATCGGTGAAGACGAACTGCGTGGCGACCGAGGGGTCGGTAACCTGGACCTGATATTGGTGGATCTGCGAATAAAGCACCTCGGTGCCATGCATCACCGCGGTGCGGATCGGCATGGTGATGGTGCCGGGCGTGAATTTCGGCCCTGGCACGATTTTGCCCGCGACGGCGATCTTCATCGTCAGCTGTCCGTCGGCGCGGCTGCAATCGCGGGTCACGTCGCTGATCGAGGCCTGATAAATGACCCTCGCCGAATCGTCCGGCGGAGTAGCAGCGGCAGCATCGGCCGCAGCCTGGGCCGCGGCATCCTGCGCGGCGTCGCCGGTCTTCTTGAGCTTGGGCCTGGGCTTCCGGGCTTCGTTGGCGTAGGTGTTGAAGAATGCCGTGCCGTCGCGAAGCATCACCCTCGGGCAATAGGCATTCAACTGGCTGGCCAGAATCTTGGGGTCCTGCGGCGGCGGTGGCGCGGTCGGGTCCTTCTTGCCAAAACCCAGGTTCAGCATACCGTTGTCGCCTGATTGGCAGCCGGCGGCGGCAAGCATAAAGCCGGTGAGCGCAAGACCCGCGAAAAAGCGACCGCTGAATGTATGAAACGCCATGAAACTGCACTTCCCTCTCGCAAAGCTGGTGACGTATATCAACCGCGCGGCAAAAATGCGACTGAGCCAGCGTAGAAATTAACCACCTTGCGTGGGTCGAAAACCCAAGGCAGTAACGGAATTGTGACGATGCAATATGTGAGTACCCGCGGCGAGGCGCCCGCGCTTGGGTTTTGCGATGCCGTCCTGACAGGCCTGGCACGCGACGGCGGGCTCTATGTGCCGCGCCAGTGGCCGCAATTCTCGATGGCCGAGATCCGCGCCATGCGCGGCCTGGCCTATTCCGAGCTGGCCATCCGCGTGCTGTCGCCGTTTCTTGGCGACGAAATCCCGGCTCCCGTGTTCGAGCGTCTGGTGCGGGAGGCCTATGCCACCTTCCGCCACGAGGCTGTCTGCCCGCTGGTCCAGACCGGCCCCAACGCTTTTATCCTCGAACTCTTCCATGGACCTACGCTCGCCTTCAAGGACGTCGCGATGCAGTTGCTCGCCCGGCTGATGGACCATGTGCTCGCCGAACGCAACCAGCATGCCACCATCGTCGGAGCCACATCGGGCGACACCGGCGGAGCAGCGATAGACGCTTTCGCCGGGCGCAGCCGCACCGACATCTTCATTCTCTTCCCGCATGGCCGCGTGTCGCCGGTGCAGCAACGGCAGATGACGACATCGAAGGCTGAGAACGTGCATGCCCTGGCGATCGAAGGCAATTTCGACGATTGCCAGGGCATGCTCAAGGACATGTTCAACGATCACGGCTTTCGCGACCGTGTCTCGCTGTCGGGGGTGAATTCAATCAACTGGGCCCGCATCATGGCCCAGATCGTCTATTATTTCTCCTCGGCCCTGTCGCTCGGCGCGCCCGATCGCCCCGTCTCCTTCACCGCGCCCACAGGGAATTTCGGCGATATCTTTGCCGGCTACGCCGCCAAAAAAATGGGCCTGCCGATCGATCGGCTGGTCATCGCCACCAACGACAACGACATACTGGCACGCACTTTCGCGACCGGCGAATACCGCACCAAGGGCGTGTTCGCGACCACCTCGCCTTCCATGGACATCCAGGTGTCGTCGAATTTCGAGCGCCTGCTGTTCGAGGCGTCGGGCCGCGACCCGGCGACCGTGCGGCGCTACATGGCCGGGCTCAAACAATCCGGCGCCTTCACCATAGAAGCCGCGGAAATCGCGGGGATGCGGGCCGAATTCGATGCCGGCCGCGCAGCTATGGACGAGGTCGCCGCGACGATCCGCTCGACGCTCGCGGCCAGCAACTACCTGCTTGATCCGCATACCGCGGCAGCCGTGCATGTCGCGGCCGGCAAGGCTTCGAATGCCGTGCCGATGGTGGTGCTGGGCACTGCGCACCCAGCAAAATTCCCGGCCGCCGTCGAGGCCGCCAGCGGCGTGTCACCCGCACTGCCCGCATGGCTAGGTGGATTGATGACATCGGAGGAAAAATACACGGTACTTCCATCCGACCTGAAAATGGTGGAAGATTACGTCAGCCGCCGTGCGCGAGCGGCGCGTTAAGGAGTACGAACCATATGGGTGTTGAGGTAAGCCGTCTGTCGAACGGCCTGACAGTCGCCACCGAAACCCTTCCAAGCATCGAATCGGTTGCCCTGGGTGCCTGGGTCAAGTCGGGTGCCCGCAATGAACGTGACGAAGAGCATGGCATGGCCCATCTGCTCGAGCACATGGCGTTCAAGGGCACAAAGCGGCGAACAGCCTTCGAGATCGCCTCGGAAATCGAGGACGTCGGCGGCGAGATCAACGCCGCCACCAGCGTCGAGACCACATCCTACTATGCCAGGGTGCTCTCCGACGACGTGCCGCTGGCCGTCGACATTCTTGCCGACATCCTGCAGGAATCGGAATTCGATCCGCAGGAGCTCGAACGCGAGCAACACGTGATCCTGCAGGAAATCGGCGCCGCGCACGACACGCCCGATGACATCGTGTTCGACCGGTTCACCGAGACCGCCTTTCGCCACCAGACCATCGGCCGCTCGATTCTGGGCACGCCGGAGACCGTCAAATCCTTTACCTCGAAGCAATTGCACGATTTCATCGAGCGCCAATACGGCGCCGAACGCATGGTGATCGTGGCCGCCGGCGACATCAAGCACGACAATTTCGTGCGCGAGGTGGAAAAGCAGCTCGGCGGTTTCCGCACCAAGGCCGACAACACCATCCCGCAATATGCGCAATATGTTGGCGGCGATTTCCGCGAGGACCGCGACCTGATGGACGCGCAGATCGTGCTGGGCTTCGAAGGCCGCGCCTACCATGTGCGCGATTTCTACGCCTCGCAGGTGCTGTCGATGATCCTCGGCGGCGGCATGTCGTCCAGGCTGTTCCAGGAAGTCCGCGAAAAGCGTGGCCTGTGCTATTCGGTCTATGCCTTCCACTGGGGCTTTTCCGACACCGGCATATTCGGCGTCCATGCCGCGACCGGGCAGAGCGACATCGCCGAACTGGTGCCCGTCATCATCGAGGAATTGCAGAAGGCCGGCGAGAACATCCTGCAGGAAGAGCTGGACCGGGCGCGCGCACAATACCGCGCAGGTCTGATCATGTCGGCGGAAAGTCCGGCCAGCCGCGCCTCGCAGATCGCGCGACAGCTGCTCTTGTTCGGCCGGCCGATCGCCAAGGAGGAACTGATGGAGCGGCTCTCGGCGCTGACGGTCGATCGTTTGACCGACCTGTCGTCACGGCTGTTCTCGACCAAACCGACGCTTACCGCTGTAGGGCCCGTGGGTACGCTGGCGCCATACGAAGCGATCCTCGATTCGCTTCCGGGCACGCCCACCACGGCCCGCAAGCTCGCCGTCTAAGCCCGCACAAGCGCCGTGTTCGCGCTCCCTTTCTTTCGCCGCGACCTGCCGGCACTGAAGGGCGACCGCGTGACGCTGCGCGTGCCGTTCACCAATGACTACCGGGAGTGGTCGACTGTGCGCGGCGAGAGCCGGGCATTCCTCGAACCATGGGAGCCGCGCTGGGCGCCGGACGAGCTTGACCGGGCGGCATGGCGACTGCGCATCAGCCGCTACCGCGAGGACTATGCGCAGGGAACCGCGATCGCCTTCTTCATATTCGAGAAGTCGAGCGGCAGGTTGGCTGGCGGAATTACGCTCGGCAACATACGCCACGGGGTCTCGCAGAGCGGGCATGTCGGCTACTGGATCGGCGAGCGCTTCGGCGGCCGTGGCCTGATGACCGACGCCGTCAAGGTCGTGACCCGCTTCGCCTTCGATACGCTGAGGTTGCACCGGATCGAAGCGGCCTGTATTCCCGACAATATCAGGTCGATCCGTGTGCTTGAAAAAGCCGGATTCCGGCGCGAAGGACTTCTGCGATCCTACCTCAGGATCAATGGCATCTGGCAGGACCACTACCTCTACGCCCGGATCGCGGACGATCCGCCAGGCGCTGGAACGAAGGACTGATTTTTGACGAAATTCCTGCGCAACGGGCCGCTGTTCGCCTTTGTCCTCGCGACGATCCTGACGCTGTGCGCGGCGTCCTCGGCCTTTGCCGTCGAACCGATCAAGATCGCTCGCGACGATGTCGCGCTCGATCTGTCCGGCGCCGTGGAAATCTACCGCAACCAGGGCGAAAACTTCCAGGTTTCGACCGCGCCCGGGCCCGACGGCATCGTACGACGCATCGAGGTCGAGGCCAATGACGCCCGTTCCACCGGCGACTGGGCCGTGTTCGCGCTTGCCAACACCACCGACCAGCAGCTCGATCGGCTGATCGTGGCGCCGCATTTCCGACTGGTCAATTCCGGCATCTTCTGGCCGGATCTCGGCTCGACCCGTATCGCCGCCATCACGCCCAGCGAAGGCTTTGCGCTCGACCGCCAGAGCAGCCCCGACGCCGACGTCTTCCGGGTGACGCTGAACCCGGGAACGGTGATCACCTTCATCGCCGAACTCGCCTCGCCCAAGCTGCCGCAGGTCTATCTCTGGGATCCGGAATCCTACAAGGACTCGGTCAATTCCTACACGCTGTTCCGCGGCATCGTCATCGGCATCGCCGGGCTTCTCGCGCTGTTCCTGACCATCCTGTTCGTGGTCAAGGGAACCTCCATGTTCCCTGCGACAGCGGCACTCGCCTGGGCCGTGCTTGCCTATATTTGCGTCGATTTCGGCTTCCTCAACAAGATCATCGAGATATCGCCTGGCAACGAGCAGATGTGGCGGGCGGGAACGGAGGTGGCCCTGGCGGCGACTTTCGTGGTGTTCCTGTTCGCCTATCTCAATCTCAATCGATGGCACGGCCATTTCAGCTATGGGGCGCTGGTCTGGATCCTTGGCCTGCTCTTGATCGCCGGCGTCGCCATCGTCGACCCGGCGGTTGCCGCGGGCATTGCCAGGCTGTCCTTCGCCGCCACCGCGCTGACCGGGCTCGGCCTGATCATCTTCCTCGGCATACGCGGTTATGATCGCGCGATCATGCTTGTGCCCAGTTGGGTGATGGTGCTGTTGTGGCTATGCGGATCGTGGATGGCGATAACCGGCATGCTCGACAACGACATCGCCCAGCCGGCGCTTGGCGGCGGTCTGATCCTCATCATCCTGCTGATCGGCTTCACCGTCATGCAGCATGCCTTCGCCGGAGGCGCGCTGCACCAGGGCCTGTTCTCCGACCTCGAGCGGCAGGCGCTGGCGGTGGCCGGCTCGGGCGACACGGTGTGGGACTGGGACGTGCTGCGCGACCGCGTCGTCACCAAGCCCGACGTCAGCATCCAGCTCGGCCTCGCCCCTAACAGCCTGGGGGGTGCAGCCCGCAACTGGCTGCCGGTGCTGCATGTCGATGACCGCGACACGTTCCGCACCACGCTCGACGTGGTGCTCGAGCACCGTCGCGGCAAGGTGGCGCAGAACTTCCGGTTGCGCGGCGCCGACGGCCACTATCACTGGTTTGCGCTGCGCGCGCGCCCGGTTATCGGATCGGACGGTGAGGTCATCCGCTGTGTCGGCACCATGGTAGACGTCACCGAGCAGAAAAAATCCGAGGAGAGGCTGCTGCACGACGCGGTTCACGACAACCTCACCGGCCTGCCCAATCGCGAATTGTTCATGAACCGCCTCGAGGCGATCATCTCGATCGCACGGACCGAAGAGAAGGTGCGCCCGACCGTCTTCGTCATCGACATCGACCGCTTCAAGCAGGTCAATGACGGGCTCGGCATCTCGGCCGGCGACACCATCCTGCTCACCATCGCGCGACGCCTGCACCGGCTCTTGAAGCCGAAGGACTCGCTGTCACGCTTCGCCGGCGACCAGTTCGCCTTGATGCTGCTTTCCGAGCAGGACCCGGCCCGCATCGCGGCGGTGGCGGACGCCATCAAGCATGCCATCAACGCCCCGATCACCTTTGCCAAGCGCGAGATCGTGCTGACCGCCTCGATCGGGCTGATCACCTGGACCTCGGCGCAGACCTCGGCCGAGGACATGGTCAAGGACGCCGAGCTTGCCATGCATCAGGCCAAGCGCTTCGGCGGCGACAGGATCGAACCGTTCCGCCCGGCCTTCCGCACCGTCGGCACCGATCGGCTGCAGTTCGAATCCGACCTGCGCCGTGCCATCGAACGGCGCGAATTCACGCTTGCCTACCAGCCGATCGTTCGGCTGGAAGATGGCAGCGTCGCCGGCTTCGAGGCATTGCTGCGCTGGGACCATCCGCGCCGCGGCATGATCCCGCCGGCGGATTTCATTCCGGTCGCCGAAAGCTGCGGGCTGATCGTACAGCTTGGGCTGTTCGCCATGCAGCAGGCCGCCGAGGATCTGGCGGCATGGCAAAAGCAGATCGGCGACGCGCCGCTGTCGGTTTCGGTCAACCTTTCCAGCCGCCAGCTCATCCGCCGCGACCTGGTCAGCGACGTCCGCTCCGTGATTGCGCGGGCCAATCTGAAGCCGCGCTGCTTCCGGCTCGAGCTCACGGAATCGCTGGTTATGGACAATCCCGAGCAGACTGCCCATGTGCTGACCAAGCTGAAGCAGCTCGGCATCGGCCTGTCGCTGGACGATTTCGGTACCGGCTATTCTTCGCTCGCCTATCTGACGCGCTTTCCCTTCGACACGATCAAGATCGACAAGAGTTTCGTGGACGACAGCACGCCCAAACGCGCCGTGCTGCTCAAATCCATGGTCAGCATGGCGCATGAGCTCGGCCTGTCGGTGGTCGCCGAAGGCATTTCGGACGAGCGCGACGCGCTAGAGCTGCGCCAGATGGGCTGCGAATATGTGCAGAGCTTCATGTTCGGCGCCCCGATGCCCGGGGATCAGGTGCTGAAGACGCTGAAGGAACAGTATCCGCTGACGCAGGCGTAGTTGGCTTTCACGCCGCTGGAGCTCAGGCGTGGCCGGCCGCTACACTCAAATGCGCGAGGTCGATGCCGATCGAGGCGAGAATCCGGTCGTATTTGCGCTCGATGTCGGTATCGAACAGAAGCTCCGGAGTGGCCGGACAGGTCAGCCAGCCGTTTTCGGCTATCTCGGTTTCCAACTGGCCGGCGCCCCAACCCGAATAGCCCAGCGCCATCAGCGCGTGACGGGGTCCCCGGCCCGACGATATAGCGCGCAATATGTCGACGGTCGCGGTCAGGCAGACATCGTCGGAAACGGTCAACGAAGACTCCACCCGGTAATCGCCCGTATGCAGCACGAAGCCGCGGCTGCGGTCGACGGGCCCGCCATTGCGAACGACGAAATCACGGGTACGGGCGGGCAACCGGATCGCCTCGTGCTCGTTCATGATGCCAAGTTGCACCAAAAGGTCCGGAAAGAGCATCTGCTGCGTCTGGTTGATGATCAGGCCCATCGCGCCCTCATCGCTGTGGGCGCAAATGTAGATGACCGAGCGCGTGAAACGGTCGTCCTTCATGCCAGGCATGGCGATGAGGAACTGATCGTCGAGAAAGCCACTGCCGGCGGCCGTCTTCTTGTGGCGCAACAAGTCCATGATCAGAGGGTAACGCGTTTCCCGGGCGCCGAAAAGATGTACCGCGCCGGTTTTCGACCAAGCCCGTGCCGCAGGCCGATCATTACCTGCGGCAAAGGTCACGCAAATATGATACCGGCAAGACCATGAAATCATTGCACGGCCATGAACGGACGATCAAATCATCCCCATGCAAAGCTTGAAAATCCTGTTGCTCGGCGCCGTTATCGGATCGGCAATCACACTCCCAGCCGCCGCCTCTTCGTCCGCCTGGTACAACAGCGAAGGCGGCAAGGTACGGCTGGTGACGAGCGGCAAGCCCGACGATGCCGGCCGCATTCGGGGCGTTCTCGACATAGCGCTCAAGCCTGGCTGGAAGACTTATTGGCGCGACCCGGGCGACGCGGGCGTGCCGCCGCAACTCGATATCTCGGCCAGCACCAACATTTCCGATGCCAGCCTTTCCTTCCCGGCGCCGAAGCGTCATGACGACGGCTACGGCAAATGGGCGGGCTACGACTATCCGGTCTCGCTGCCGGTGACGTTCACGCTGTCGGCCGCGAAGGATCCGTCCGTCATCGACGCCGACATTTTCCTTGGCATTTGCGAGACGATATGCATCCCTGTGCAGACGCGGCTGACCGTCGACCCCGGCTCCGACCCGGACAATGCCGAGGACGCGGAGCTGGTCAAGGCGAGCTTCGCCGCCTTGCCCGCGCCGGCAAGATCCGACTTCGGCATCAACGTGCTGCCGGGCGACCATGAAACGCTGGTTGTGGAGGCGAGCTTTCCCGGCGATCCGGAAGCGGCGGACTTCTTCGTCGCAGGAGACCGCGACTACATGTTCGGTTCGCCGGCCCGTAGCCAGAAGGACGGCAAGCTGGTCTTCACTGTGCCGATCCTCGACCGGCCATCGACGACACCCACGGATGGCGGACTTCACTATACGCTGACGAGTTCGGCAGGCGCGGTCGAAGGGCTCTTGCCTTTCCCTTGATCCAGCCCCTCCGCGATGGTTGCGGGAAACCGCATAGTTCGCTACCCAAGGCTACGTCCTTCCCCATTCTCCCAAGCGAGGAACTCATGACCATTTCCGCTGGCGACAGACTGCCCGATACGACGTTCAAGACGATGACTGCCGACGGTCCCAAGCCGATCACGACGGCCGAGATTTTTGCGGGAAAGAAGGTCGTGCTGTTTGCTGTGCCTGGCGCCTTCACGCCGACCTGCAGCAACAATCATTTGCCGGGCTACCTGGAGAACCGCGACGCCATCCTGGCGCGCGGTGTCGATACGGTCGCCGTGGTTTCGGTCAACGACGTCCATGTCATGGGCGCCTGGGCACGCTTCACCGGCGGTGAAGGCAAGATCCTGTTCCTCGCCGACGGCAATGGCGACTTCGCCAAGGCGATCGGCCTCGACGCCGACTTCTCCGGCGGAGGCATGGGTCTTCGGTCGAGGCGGTTTTCAATGATCGTCGATGACGGCAAGGTCACCGCCCTCAATGTCGAGACCAAGCCCGGCGTCGATGAATCCGGCGCCGCCAAGATCCTCGAACTGCTCTGACCATGACGTTCGACATCGTCTGGCGTAGCGTGGCGATCGGCGTCGGCGCCACGCTGCTGATGGATATCTGGGCCTTTCTTCTCTACAAGATGTTCGGTCAAGCACGGCCGAACTGGGCCCCCGTTGGCCGCTGGGTCTGGCATTTACGGGAAAAAGTCTTTCACGACGATATTGGCGATGCGACGCCCTATGTACACGAATCGGCTTTGGGCTGGGCCTTTCACTATTTTGTCGGCATCGTCTACGGCATCATCCTTGTCGTGGTGGCCGGAGCGGGCTGGCTTGTCGCGCCGACTTTCCTGCCGGCTTTCATCCTCGGCATGGTCACGGTCGGCGCCGGCTGGTTCCTGCTGGCGCCCGGCATGGGCGCGGGCTGGGCAGCGTCGAAGCGGCCCAACCCGATGAAGGTACGGGCGCTGAATCTGGTGTCACACACAGTGTTCGCTTTCGGACTCTACGGTACGGCGCTGCTGATCCGCTGAGGATCTGCGGCTGTGCCGGCCTGCCGATCGGCCGCCACCCGTGGACAATTCGGCGCGCGTCGTCCCATTCCGGCACCGGAATCTTGGCGTCCACCTGAACCTGGGGATGCGTCACATAGTGCGGGCCCGGCATGACAGAGATCCCAGCCTGGGGATGGTGCCGCCCCGGAATTCAATAGCTTTGGGTCGAACGCCGCGCCTTTGCCACCGCCGGCTGCTTGGACTGCGAGACCGGCTTGGGTGGGGTAGAAACAAGCCTGACCGGGCCCTTCTTGAACGGCGCCATGCCCTCACGAGCGAGTTCGTCGGCGCGTTCGTTCTCGGTATGGCCGGCATGGCCCTTGACCCAGATCCAGGTGACCTTGTGACGCCGATTGGCTTCATCCAGCGCCTGCCAGAGTTCGCCGTTCTTGACGGGCTTCTTGTCGGCGGTCTTCCAGCCGTTCTTCTTCCAGCCATGGATCCACTTTGAAATGCCGTCCATGACATATTTGCTGTCGGTGTGAAGATCGACGGTGCAAGGCTCCTTGAGCGCATTCAGCGCCGAGATGGCGGCAAGCAATTCCATGCGGTTGTTGGTCGTCTCGGCCTCGCCACCCGATAGTTCCTTGGTGGCGCCGTTGAAGCGCAGGATCGCGCCCCAGCCGCCCGGGCCAGGATTGCCCGAACAGGCGCCATCGGTGAAGATCTCAACGTGTTTGCTCATGCCAGCCCATATTCCGAAGCAGATTTGATCGTCCGATGAAACCGCATTCTCCTGATGTATTCGGTCGGATCGCGTTTCATTACCAGCCCGCCACCGGGAACGGTCAGCCAGTCATACAGCCGGGTCAGCATGAAACGCAGCGCCGAGCCCCGTGCCAGCATCGGAAGTGCCGCCTTTTCCTGATTGCTCAGAGGCCGCACACCTTGGTAGCCGGCAAGCAGCGCCTTGCCCTTGGTGAGATTGAAGGAAAAATCCTTCTCGAAACACCAGGCGTTCAGGCATGTGGCGACGTCATAGGCGTAGAGGTCGTTGCAAGCGAAATAAAAATCAATCAAGCCGGAGAGCTTCTCGCCGAGAAAGAACACATTGTCCGGGAAAAGATCGGCGTGGATGATGCCTTCCGGGAGACCCTTCGGCCAATTCCGCTCGAAGTCGGCGAAGTCGGCGTCGACTTCGGCCGCAAGGCCCGGCTCGACCTCATCGGCACGGTCGCGAGCTGCCGACCAGAGCTTGCGCCAGCCGTCGATTGCGAGCGCATTGGGGCGGATCATCGGAAAGTCGGCACCGGCCAGGTGCAGGGAGGCCAGCGCCTTGCCGACCTCGGCGCAATGGATGGATGTCGGTCGCCGGAGCGAGAGACCCTCGAGGAAAGTGATGATGACGGCCGGCCGGCCCGCCAGCGTGCCGATGACGCTGCCGTCATGCGCGGTTACCGGCAGCGGGCAGGACACGCCCTTTTTGGCGAGATGACCCATCAACCCGAGGAAAAACGGCAGATCCGCCTTTTCGACCCGTCTTTCATAGAGCGTCAGGATGTAGGAGCCGCTGGAGGTGTGCAGCAAAAAATTCGAGTTCTCGGTGCCCTCCGCGATGCCCTTGTAGGACAGGAGATCGCCGACTGGGTAGTGCTTCAGGAATGCGCCGAGTTCGCCTTCCGCAACGTCGGTGTAGACCGCCATGTGCCTTACGGCGCCCCGTTGACGAAAGCCATGTCGGCCGCCGTCAGTTCGACATCGCGCAGTACCCGCATGACGGGAAAATCCTCCGTTTCGGTGGCCGTGATGGCCAGGTCGATCGTGACATCGAAGCGCTGGCGGAACGCATCGATGATCTCGTCGACGATGATCTCCGGGGCGGATGCCCCCGCCGACAGACCGAGCGTCGAGATGTCGCCGATGTCATCCCACGGAATCTCGGCGGCGCGCTGCACGAGAAGCGACATCGCAGCCCCCGCACGCTCAGCCACTTCGACAAGACGCCGCGAATTGGAGGAATTGGGCGCGCCGACGATCAGGTAGAGATCGGCGCCCGCGGCTGTATCCTTGACCGCTTCCTGACGGTTCGTGGTGGCATAGCAGATCGATTCCGCCGCCGGCGCCTTCAGGTCGGGAAAGCGGTCCTGCAGCGCGCGGATGATGCCGGCCGTGTCCTCGACCGATAGCGTGGTCTGGGTGACGAAGCCGAGCGCCTTCGGGTCCGCCGGCGCAAGCCTCGCGGCATCGGCTTCGGTCTCGATCAGCGTTACCGCACCCTCCGGCAATTGTCCCATCGTGCCGATCACCTCGGGATGTCCGGCATGGCCGATCAGGAGCACGTGGCGGCCGAGCCGCTGGTGGCGCATCGCTTGCTTGTGGACCTTGGAGACCAGCGGACAGGTGGCGTCGAGATAGAACAAATTGCGCGCCTGGGCATCCGCCGGTACCGACTTCGGCACGCCATGCGCGGAAAAGACGACCGGCGACTGCCGATGTTCGGCCGGAATCTCGGAAAGTTCCTCGATAAAGACGGCGCCAAGGCTTTGCAGACCCTCGACGACATAGCGGTTGTGCACGATCTCATGGCGGACATAGACCGGCGCGCCATATTTCTTCAGCGCCAGCACGACGATCTGGATAGCACGGTCGACGCCGGCGCAAAAACCGCGCGGCTGGCAGAGGCGGATCGTCAGAGAAGGCTTTGTCGTGGTCTGAAGCATGAATCCGGGCCGTTTGATCAGAGCCGAAATGAGGTGCCTACCCCCGTCCTGTCAAGGGCGATGGCCCTTCAAGCGGGTCGGTCGCGCTCATTCCTCTTTCGCTGGCCTGCGAAGCCGCAGGATGAGAACGGCGGCAAGTGCCGCGGCAAGCCCATACCAGGTCACGGCATATTGCAGATGGCTGTTCGGCAGGTCGATGATGGTGACACCGCCGATGGGCAAACCGCCCGGATTCGGCGTCTTGTCGGCGTCGATGAAGATTGGCACCAGCTTGGCGCTCGCCGGCAAGCCAGCGCTCGCCGCCATCACGTCACGGTCCTTCCAGTAAAAGATGTTCTTCGCCACGTCGTTGTCGGGAAGCATCATCGACGGCTTTGCCGGCAGCGGATTGCGAGCGAGGCCGGTGACCGTGACCTTGCCCGCGACCTGTCCCTTGGCGCGCTTGGCGGCATCCTTCAGATCGTATGGCACGAAACCGCGATTGATCAGGACGAAGCGGCCATCGTCGAGGGCCAGCGGCGTGTAGACGTTGAAGCCGGCTTCGCCTTCCCATGTTGCGTAGAAATGCCGCTCGCCGGAATGCAGGAACGTGCCGGTCACCGTCACCGGCGTGTAGTCGACGTCCCCAGTCGAGGCGAATTGTTTCTCCACCTCGGCCAGCGGGAGCGGCGGCGAGTGGGTGCGCTGGTCGATGGTCTGGATAAGACCTTCCTTCCAGTGCAGGCGCTGGACCTGCCAGGTGCCGAGCGCCAGCAGGATCAGGAGCAGGACGAGGCCAATGCCAAGCAGCAATACCGATCCTGGCCGCGAACGACCGCCCTTGGCGGACATGTCGGTCATTCGCCGCGATCCAGCCGGCCCTCGGCCGCCTTGTTGCGGTACTGCAGCGTAAGCAGCACCCCCTTGATCAGCCGGAGCGCCGTCAGGCACAGCACCAGCGCCAGCGGGATCCAGACCAGCAGATGCAGCCAGAGCGGCGGGCTCAGCGTCACTTCGACCCAGAGCGCCAGGCCGACGATGATGAAGCCGATGATCAGGATGACGAAAACCGCGGGCCCGTCGCCGGCATCGGCATAGGAATAATCAAGACCGCAATTGGTGCAGCGTTTGCCTACGGTGAGAAAGCCGGAAAACAGCCGCCCCTCGCCGCAGCGCGGGCAGCGTCCATGCAAGCCCGCGGAAATAGGGTCGATCGGAGGCCAGATCGCCTTGTCGTCGCTCATTGCTTACCGCTCAATCCTGATGGGTGTTCCATCGATCACCACCGCCCAGACTTCGTCCATGCCGGAGTCCGTAACGGCAATGCCGCCGTCGGTCCAGCCGACCAATTGAAGCAGCCGCCGAATCCGTTCGGCTGGCGTGGATCATGATCATACCGCCGGCATCGACACTGTGCGCCCTCGCAACCGCCCGGATCGCATTGGACCGAAAAGAAGAAGGGCGGCCACGTTGCCGCAGCCGCCCCTTCAAAGTCATCAGACCGGTATCAGTGGGCTTCGATTACCGCGCCGACCGATCCCCAGACATAGATCGAGGCGAACAGGAACAACCAGACCACGTCGACGAAATGCCAGTACCATGCGGCAGCCTCGAAACCGAAATGCTGCTTGGGCGTGAAATCGCCCTTCATGGCCCGGATCAGGCAGACGGCCAAGAAGATGGTGCCGATGATGACATGGAAGCCGTGGAAGCCGGTCGCCATGAAGAAGGTGGCGCCGTAGATGGAATCCTTGAAGGCGAACGGAGCATGCATGTACTCGTAGGCCTGCACCATGGTGAACAGCATGCCGAGGCCGACGGTCAGCACCAGCCCGTTGATCAGCCCCTTGCGATCGCCGTGGATAAGGGAGTGGTGCGCCCAGGTGACCGTGGTGCCCGACAACAGCAGGATCACGGTGTTATAGAGCGGCAGGTGGAAAGGATCGAGAACCTCCATGCCCTTCGGCGGCCAGACACCGCCGGTGAACGCGGTGCGGGCATATTGATGGGCTTCGCTCGGAAACAGGCTGGCATCGAAATAGGCCCAGAACCAAGCGACGAAGAACATCACCTCGGAGGCGATGAACATGATCATGCCATAGCGCAGATGCAACGACACGACCCGCGTGTGATGGCCCTCATGCGCTTCCTTGATCGTGTCCGACCACCAGGCGAACATGGTGTAGAGGACGATCGCGAGGCCGATGAAGAACAGCCACGGATTGGCGATGTTGAAGCCGAAGATCGGGAACGAGCCGCCCTTCAGGTATTCCATGAGGCAAACGCCGCCAAAGGCGGTGACGAGCGCCCCTATCGATCCCAGGAAAGGCCACGGGCTCGGGTCGACGAGATGATAGTCGTGATGTTTTGCGTGCGCGTCTGCCATATCAACCCCCGAGATTTCCTTCGGTATTTGAAATTGTCTTGCTGTTGCCCTGGACCGGCTCTGACGATGCGACCGGCTTGTTCTTCTCGACCGGAAACATCGTGTAGGACAGGGTGATCGTCTTCACGTCCTTCAGTTCCGGCACGTTGACGATATCGGGGTCCACGTAAAACAGGACCGGCATGTCAAGCGTTTCGCCGGGCTTCAGCGTGGTGTCGGTGAAGCAGAAGCATTCGACCTTGTTGAAATAGGGACCCGCCAGTTCAGGCTGGACATTGAAGGTGGCGCGGCCGGTGATGGGGCGATCGAACTTGTTGGTCGCCTGATAGTGCGCCTGCACCGTCTCGCCGATCTTCATGGTCATCGAGCGCTGGACCGGCTGGAAATCCCACGGCACGCCGGCGATATTGGCATCGAAGCGGACGGTGATCTCGCGATCGAGCACGCGGCCGGCATACTGCTTCTCGACGCGTTGCGTCGTGCCGCCATAGCCTGTCGCCTGGCAGAACATCTTGTACAGCGGCACCGCGGCATAGGCCATGCCGATCATGCCGGTGAAGAAGGCAAGGCAGACGGCCGCAACAAGGCGGTTGCTGTTGTGCCCGGCCGGTTTGGCGCTCGTGTCGACACCCATCTCCCGCCTCACATCGTGCCAGAGAGGTTATGACCGAACTTCACGATCGTCGCGATATAGAAGATAACGACCAGCACGGCCAAGGCTACGCCGATGGCGACCGAGCGGTTGCGCCGGGCCTTCCGCTGGCGTTCGGTCAAGGTGACCGTTTCGAGCTTGTCTTCGATCATGCTCATGCTCCACCCACCGCAAGTGCACGTTCGACGACGCTGTCGGCGAGATAGACGGCGAAGATGGCGAAGAGATAGAGCAGCGAATAGCCGAACAACGCCTTGGCTGGCTTCATCGCGCGATCGTCGTCGGACATGCCAAGCACTTTCCACGCATACCAGACAAAGCCGAGCCCGAGCAGCAGGGCAGCCACGCCATAGAACGGCGTGGTGTAGCCAAGCAGCCACGGCAGCACACCGACCGGGGCCAGCACCAGAGCATAGGCGAAGATCTGACGGCGGGTCGACGCCGGGCCGGCGACATTGGGCATCATCGGGATGCCGGCGCGTTCATAATCCTGCGACTTGAACAGCGCCAGCGCCCAGAAATGCGGCGGCGTCCACAGGAAGATGATGAGGAACAGGACGACGCTCTCCAGGCTGACCGTGCCGGTCACCGCGGCCCAGCCGATCACGGGCGGAATGGCGCCGGCAGCACCGCCGATGACGATGTTCTGCGGCGTCCAGCGCTTCAGCCACATTGTGTAGACGACGGCATAGAAGAAGATGGTGAAGGCCAGCAGCGCCGCCGACAGCCAGTTGACCAGCACGCCGAGCGTCATCACCGACAAAACCGAAAGCACCAACCCAAAGCTCAACGCCTCGTGGGGCTGGATGCGGCCGGCCGGCACCGGGCGGGTGGCGGTGCGTGTCATCACCGCGTCGATATCGGCATCGTACCACATATTGAGCGCGCCGGAGGCACCAGCCCCGATGGCAATAGCCAGGATCGCGATCACCGCCAGCAGCGGATTGATGGTCACGGGTGCCGCGACCAGTCCGACAAAGGCGGTGAACACCACCAGCGACATGACGCGCGGCTTCAGGAGGGCGAAGAAATCACCCGCCGTCGCTTCCGACATGCGGAAGCCCGCTTCGTCAATGCTGGTTTCGTCGACAAGGGCCATGCGTACTCAAATCCATATTCCGTTTGGCCGAAACCGCCGGCAGGCCGGCGGTTTCGATTCCGGGCTGCCGCCTTATTTGATCTTCGGCAGCTGCTCCCATTGGTGGAACGGCGGCGGCGACGGCAGCTGCCATTCCAGCGTCGTTGCGCCCTCGCCCCATGGATTGGCGCCAGCGATCCGCTTCTTCTGGAAGGCTTCGAACACGCCATAGAGGAAGATCACCACGCCGACGGCCGAAATGTACGAACCGTAGGACGACACCATGTTCCAGCCCGCAAACGCGTCCGGATAGTCGATGGTGCGGCGCGGCATGCCGGCAAGGCCGAGGAAGTGCTGCGGGAAGAAGACAAGGTTGACGCCGACGAACATGACCCAGAAATGGGTGTTGGCGATGACGGGCGAATACATGTAGCCGGTCATCTTCGGGAACCAGTAGTACCAGCCGGCGAAGATGGCGAACACCGCCCCCAGCGACAGCACGTAATGGAAGTGCGCGATCACGAAATAGGTGTCGTGCAGCGACCGGTCGAGACCGGCATTGGCCAGCTGAACCCCGGTAACACCACCGATCGTGAACAGGAAGATGAAGCCCAGCGCCCACAGCATCGGCGGCTTGAACGATATCGATCCGCCCCACATCGTCGCGATCCAGGAGAAGATCTTCACGCCCGTCGGCACCGCGATGACCATGGTGGCGAAGACGAAGTAGCGCTGCGTGTCGAGCGACAGGCCGGTCGTGTACATGTGGTGCGCCCAGACGATGAAGCCGACCGCGCCGATCGCGACCATGGCGTAGGCCATGCCGAGATAGCCGAACACCGGCTTGCGCGAGAAGGTGGAAACGATATGGCTGATGATGCCGAAGCCCGGCAGGATCAGGATATACACTTCCGGATGGCCGAAGAACCAGAACAGGTGCTGGAACAGCAGCGGATCGCCGCCGCCATCGGGAGCGAAAAAGGTCGTGCCGAAATTGCGGTCGGTAAGCAGCATGGTGATGCCGCCGGCAAGGACCGGAAGCGACAACAGCAGCAGGAATGCGGTGACCAGCACCGACCAAGCAAACAGCGGCATCTTGTGCAGCGTCATGCCTGGCGCGCGCATGTTGAAGATGGTGGTGATGAAGTTGATGGCACCCAGGATCGAGGACGCGCCGGCGATGTGGATCGACAGGATCGCCAGATCCATGGCCGGACCGGGCTGACCGGAGGTCGAAAGCGGCGGATAGAGCGTCCAGCCGCCGCCGACGCCGTAGGCGCCAGGCGCGCTCGGCACGAACATCGAGATAAGCAGCAGGATGAAAGCCGGCGGCAGCAGCCAGAACGAGATGTTGTTCATGCGCGGGAACGCCATGTCCGGGGCGCCGATCATGATCGGCACCATCCAGTTGGCAAAACCGCCGATCAGGGCCGGCATGACCATGAAGAAGATCATGATCAGCGCGTGCGCCGTGGCGAAGGCGTTGTACATGCTCTTGCCGCCGTCGATCGCGGCGTCACCGTTCATGCCGTAGACCATCTGCGCCAGACCGCTGAAGATCTGGATGCCAGGCTCCTGCAACTCCATGCGGATGGCGACCGACAGCGCGCCGCCGATGATGCCGGCCATGATCGCGAAGATCAGGTAGAGCGTACCGATGTCCTTGTGGTTGGTCGAATAAACCCAGCGCACCCAACCATGATAAGGCTTGTGGTCGTGCCCGTCGTGAGCTGCAGCGTCTGCCATGTTCCGCTCCGTTCCCTAAATCTTGCTAACCCGCGGCATCAGTTGCCGGCGGCCGCTACCTTGTTCTGGCCATCGACCTCGGCCATCAGCGTCTTGTTGGCGCCGGGCAGATCGGTCTTGGCCGCAGCCAGCCAGGTCTTGAACTGCGCGTCGGAGACGACGCGGATGGCGATCGGCATGAAGGCATGGTCCTTGCCGCAGAGCTGCGAGCACTGGCCGTAGTAGAGGCCTTCCTTCTCCGCCTTGAACCAGGTCTCGTTGGTGCGGCCGGGAATGGCATCGATCTTGATGCCGAAGGACGGCATGGCGAAGGAATGGATCACGTCGGTCGCGGTGACGAGCACCCGGGTCATCGTGTGGACGGGCACCACCATCTCGTTGTCGACGGCAAGCAGGCGCGGATAGACCTTGCGATCTTCCTTGCCGGCGGCGGCACGGTCGCCATCCTGGAGGATCGCCGAGTTGAACGAGAGCGTGTTGTCGGTCTGGTATTCGTAATCCCAGTTCCACTGGTTGCCCGTCGCCTTGACGGTGAGCTTGGCTTCTTCCGGCGGCGTGTACTGCGCGGTCAAGAGCTGGAACGAGGGGATGGCGAGGCAGAGCAGGACGACGACGGGGCCGACAGTCCAGATCACCTCGATCAGCGTGTTGTGGCTGGTCTTGGACGGAACCGGGTTGGCGCTCGCGCGGAATTTCACGATGCAGTAGATCAGAAGGACCAATACCAGGGCGGTGATCGGGATGATGAACCACATCGTGTAGTTTCCGAACCACTCGATCTGGCGCATCATGTCGGTTGCCGGCGCCTGGAAGGTCGTCTCCCACTCGACGGGCTGATCGGCATGGGCGGCCGTGCCGGCGAAAAACGTGGTAACGGCACAAGCGCTTAGAAACTTGGCACTTGCTGGAAGCTTGGCGTTTGCCAGGAAATTTCTCATCGCCCTCTTCGTCTCCCAGTTCCTCGCGGCTGTGTCCACGAGAATAACGAACAATGCCGGGACGGGAATCCCGACTGTCTCAAGCTGGTTCAAACCATACTCTTTTTCCCTCCGCAAGAAAGGAGCGGAGGAAACCGTGCGGCATTTTTGCGCGCAAGCCGGAATGCATCTTTGAAGGCGGCGGCCGCCATGGCGAATCGGCTATGTTCAACGGATCGGCTGCTTCCTGCCGGCCGGCGCGCCTGGCGTCGTAATTCGGGCGAAATTGGCTAGGAAAAGCGCCGCATGGGCATTTTCGTGGCGGCTCGGCCGCTGTCTCGTCCTTTACTTGGCTTTGGCGCGGCTTAAAGTGCCGTGATTCGCAATGGAGCCGTCATGAACTCTTGGCTGTCGGGATTTGGGCTTTCGAGCCCCTTGGCGAAGGTCATCTTTCTCGCCGCCTTGTCCGTCGCCGGCTTGTCGGCCGCCGGCCAGGCCAACGCGGCCCAGCCGAGCGGCACGGTGCGCTCGACCCATGGCGCGTGGTCGATCATCTGCGACACGCCGGCCGGCGCCACGTCCGAACAATGCGTGATGATGCAGAACGTCGTCGCCGAGGACCGCCCCGAGATGGGGCTGTCGGTCGTGGTGCTGCGCACCGCCGACAACAAGGCGGAGATCCTGCGCGTGCTGGCGCCGCTCGGCGTGCTCTTGCCCAACGGGCTCGGCCTCAATGTCGACGGCAAGGATATCGGCCGCGCTTATTTCGTGCGCTGCTTCCAGGACGGCTGCTACGCTGAGGTCATTCTCGAGAAGCCGCTGCTCGATACGCTGAAGACCGGCACGTCGGCCACGTTCATCGTCTTCCAGACGCCAGAAGAAGGCATCGGCATCCCGGTGGACCTCAAGGGTTTTGCCGACGGATTTGCGGCCCTGCCGTAGACTCCCGCGCCTCGACCCGGGAGCTGCCGATCAACGATAGGTTTTCCGGACCTGGGATAGATCCGGGACGCCGCCGCCCTGCATTTGAATGACGATTGGCGATTGTCTGGGCGCGGCTTCGCGCCTACATCCCGGATATAACCATTCATCCACGGACATACGCCATGAACAGCCTTATCGGCCAATTCGATATTTCCGACGATCGCGTCAAGGAGATCGTCGCAGAGACCATCAACGGCGCCGACGATGGCGAGTTGTTCGTCGAATACAGCGAGAGCGAAGCGCTGATGTTCGACAACGGTCGGCTGAAGACGGCCAATTTCAACACCGACCAGGGTTTCGGCCTACGCGCGGTTGCCGGCGAAGCCAGCGGCTATGCCCACTCCAGCGACCTGTCCGAGGCTTCGCTGCGACGCGCGGCTAACGCCGTCTCGACCGTCAAGGGCGGTTATTCCGGAACGCTTGCCGCCGCGCCCGCCCGCACCAACCGCCATCTCTATGGCGATGAGAACCCGATCCCCTCCCCTTCCTTCGAGGCCAAGGCGAAGCTGTTGCAGGAAGTCGACGCATGGCTGCGCGCCGAGGATCCGCGCGTGCGCCAGGTCTCGGCATCGCTGACCTCGTCCTGGCAGCATGTCGAGATCGTGCGCGCCGACGGCCAGGTGGTGCGCGACATCCGGCCGCTGGTCAGGGTGAACGTGTCGGTGGTGGTCGGCGACGGCGACCGCCAGGAAAGCGGCTCCTACGGCATGGGCGGACGCAAGGCGTTCGGCGACTTCCTCGTCGAGGACAGCTGGAAGCACGCCGCCAAGGAGGCGCTGCGTCAGGCGCTGGTCAATCTCGAAGCCGTACCGGCGCCGGCCGGCACTTTCGACATCGTGCTCTCCAGCGGCTGGCCCGGCGTCATGCTGCACGAGGCCGTCGGCCACGGGCTGGAAGGCGACTTCAACCGCAAGAAGACATCCGCTTTCGCCGGCCTGATGGGCCAGCAGGTGGCGGCAAAGGGCGTCACCGTCGTCGATGACGGCACGATCGCGGAACGACGCGGGTCGCTCACCGTCGACGATGAAGGCACGCCTTCGGCGCGCAACGTGCTGATCGAGGACGGCAAGCTGGTCGGTTACATGCAGGACCGCCAGAACGCCCGGCTGATGGGCATGCGGGCCACCGGCAACGGAAGGCGCGAGGGCTACGCGCACCAGCCGATGCCGCGCATGACCAACACCTACATGACATCGGGCGACATGGAGCCGGACGAGATCATCGCCTCGGTCAGGAACGGCATCTATGCCGTCTCCTTCGGCGGCGGCCAGGTCGACATCACCTCCGGAAAGTTCGTGTTCGGCTGCACCGAAGCCTACATGATCGAGAACGGCAAGGTGACGCAACCGATCAAGGGCGCCATGCTGATCGGTAACGGGCCCGACGCCATGCACCGCGTTTCGATGATCGGCAATGACATGAAGCTCGACAACGGCATCGGTATGTGCGGCAAGGCTGGACAGGGCGTGCCGGTCGGCGTCGGCCAGCCGCACCTCAGGATGGACCAGATGACGGTCGGCGGCACAAGGGTTTGAAGCCGCCTCGTGGCCAGTCTGCTAGGTCTTGCTCACAGACCGGCGCGACGTGGCATACAGGATCAGGAAGCCGATAACGCCGCCGATCGCGTACTGGGTCCATGCACTCAGGTAGTCGACGGTCCCATCATGGCCCGAGACATAGAGCGCAGCGCCGACAAACGTCATGACCGCGACGCCAAGCGCATAGGATGGCACCAGCCCCACACGCGTGAATTTTCTCAAGATCCAAGCGAGCACCGCACCGGTGAGCGCCATGATGAGAGCCGAACCAAAAATCTCGGCAACAAAACCTGGTGAAATCATCTTCTCCCCCTATCCCAATTTGGATTATGCCTTTTTGCGGGGCAGATTCAACCGCAGTGGCGATGATCCACAACTTTAGCGATAAATCTGGCTGGGATTTCGGGGCAGACTGCATGACGCGACCAGTCTCGCTGAGCAGGGCTAAGCGCCTAACGTCTTTTCCGCGGCTTCTCCAGCAAGGCAACAGCCTCGACATGGGGCGACCACAGAAACTGATCGATCGGCGTCACGCTTTTCACCGCGTAGCCGCCGTCGATGAGGATGCGCAAATCCCGCGCGAGCGTCACCGGGTTGCAGGAGACCGCGGCAACGAATGGAACATCCGAGCGGGCGATCTGCTTCGACTGATCCTCCGCGCCCGCGCGGGGCGGATCGAAGACAACGCCATCAAAGGCGTTTAACTCCTTGAACGTCAGCGGACGGCGGAACAGGTCTCGGCGCTCGCCGGTCACGCGTTTCAGGCCGGTGGCGAAGCGTGAACCCCGATCGAGCGCCGAAAGTGCGGCCGCATCGCCCTCCACCGCATGCACTTCCGATCTCGCGGCCAACCGCAGGGCGAAGCTGCCGCAGCCGGCGAAGAGATCGGCAATTTTTTTGGCACGTTTCAGATGTCCGCCGACGATATCGGCCATGGTCCGTTCGGCTGCCTCCGTCGCCTGCAGGAAGGCGCCCGGCGGCACCGCGACGGCAACGCTGCCGAACATGACGACAGGCTTCTTCGGCTCGATGATGATCTCGTCATCGATGGACAGTCTGGCAAAGCCCTGCGCAATGACAAAATTGGCGGCGATGCGGCGCTGGTTTTCGCCGAGCTTGCCCGATTCATGTACCGCCACGTCGAGGCCGGAACCCGTCACTGTGACCGCCATGCGAAACGATTTCGGGGTGGCGCAGATCAATTCGGCGAGTGCCCTCAAGCTGTCGAGCGCGTTGACGATCCCAGGCAGCGAGATCGGGCATTCGGAGATGGAAATGATTTCCGGCGACAGATGGCGATTGAAGCCGAGCAGCATGCCTGTTTCGGTGCGCCTAGCGGCGAGCACGACGCGGCGGCGCGTGTGCGGCGCGCAGGCGACCAGACCGCCTATTTCGCAATCGATGCCTCTCAGCGCATGCACGACCTTCTCGCGCTTCCACTGCTGATAGGCTTGCGCCTCCAAATGCTGGAGGGCGCAGCCGCCGCACTCGCCGAAATGGCGGCAGGCGGGTTCGATGCGCAGGGGCGAGGCCTCGATCAGCGCCATCAGCGTGGCGCGATCCCTTTCACGCGCCGCGGTGACGACCTCGCCTGGCAGCGTGAAAGGAATGAACAGATCGCCGCTTTCGGTGTCGGCGATGCCATCCCCCTGGGCGCCAAGCTTTTTGATGGTGAAGCGTGCACTCATCGGTCCTTGACCCCACCAAGCAGGAATTCGCGATTGCCGTCACCGCCCTCGATTGGCGACAGATGCAAGCCGAGCGAGCGCCAGCCGGGCACGGCATCCAGCCAATCCTGCAGCAAGCCGGCGACACGGGCGGCATGATAGGGGTCTTTCAGCAGGCCGCCCTTGCCGATCGCCTCGCGACCCGCCTCGAACTGCGGCTTGACCAGAAACATCGCTGCGGCACCGGGCTTGGCGATGGCAAGCGCAGGCGGCAGGGCCAGTTTCAGTGAAATGAAACTGACGTCGGAGACTATGAAGTCCGGACTGCGGCCGCCAAGATCGGCGGTTGAGAGATCGCGGGCGTTCAGCCCCTCGATGACCGTCACGCGCGCGTCCTTGCCGATATCAGCATGCATCTGTCCGTGACCGACATCGATCGCCGTGACATGGGTCGCGCCGCGTTCGAGCAGGACCTGGGTGAATCCGCCGGTCGAGGCGCCGATGTCGAGCGCCTCACAGCCGGCCGGATCGAGGCCGAAATGGTCGAGCCCGGCGATCAGCTTCAGCGCCGCGCGTGAGACATAGCCTTGGGCCGGGTCATCAACGGCGATGACACATTCCGGTTGCACGGCCTGGCCAGGCTTTCGGGCAATAGCGCCGTCCACCGTTACCGTGCCGCGCTCGACCGCGTCGCGGGCACGCGAGCGGCTGGCAAACAGGCCGCGCTGGACGAGCAGATCGTCGAGCCGCTGGCGCGTGCTGGCTGGCGGGGGAAAATTCATCGGTCTTCCTTGGCGAAAGCCGGCGGCGAAGGCAAGGAGATTGGAGCGGGAGAAGCAACATCCCCCAGGGCGGCGACCGCAGGGAGCCGCTCGCGGCCAGTCGCATATCGCATCAGGTCGGCCACGATGATAAGGAAGAAACGCCGTTTTGCTGCCGAAGGCGAAGGAGGACGGATGCTGACGGGAATCTGCCATTGCGGTGCGGCCCACTGGACCTTGAAGGGCGATCCCGGGCCGATCACCGCTTGCAACTGCACGCTGTGCCGACGTTACGGCACGCTCTGGGCCTACGACTTTGTCGATGAACGTATCCGCGTCGTGGGGCCGATAAAAAGCTATAAACGTGCCGGCAAGGCCGAACCCACGCTCGAGATCCTGTTCTGCCCGACATGTGCGTGCGTGCTTGCCTGGCGCGGTTTGCGCCCAGCCGGCCGCACGCGGATCGCCGTCAATGTAAGGCTTGCGCCGCCGGAAGCCGTGGCCGACCTGCCGATCGACCATTTCGACGGTCTCGAGACCTACGACGATCTGCCGCGCGACGGCCGCTGCGTGCGCGACATGTGGTTTTGATTTGGGTGGTTTGATTTGGGCGAGATCAGAAGATGGTGCGGGGAGCCTGCCGTTCGACGGCGGGAGACAGGCCGTCATCCCGATCGCGGGCAACTTCCCTGCGCGGGCGCTCAACTGGCGCGGCGGATGCCGATGCGGCGTCCGGCGGGACAACAAGCTGCGGCAGCTGCTTGTAGGAGAAGCCGCCCCTGATATGCCCCATCTTACTGGCGACTATATCCGCGGCCGCCTTCTCGAGATTGCGGTCGTAGCGCGTTCCGGCGATGGCCGGCGCTGCGATGGCGGTCAGGATCGCCATGCCGCACAGAAGCGTCTTCACTGTTGTTGTCTCCCTGCCTGGCCAGAACCTAGCAGCGTGCCGTTGAAAAACGGGCAAGAGACACGGTAAGCAAAACGCCAAACCGCAATGTCAACAATGCGTTACGACATCGAGCCGGCAAACCGATTCAAGCGCTTGATGTGTCGAGTCAGGCGCGCTGGGCGCGGACCGCCTGCCCGAGGGCGGTGAAAACCGTATGGACGATGCCGGCGGCATCGAGACCGGCATCGGCATACATCTTTTCCGGCTTGGCGTGGTCCGCAAACACGTCCGGTAGCACAAGCGGGCGCACTTTCAGGCCGCTTTCCAGCAGGCCCTCATGGGCGAGGAACTGCAAAACGTGACTGGCGAAGCCGCCGATGGCGCCCTCCTCCACCGTGACCAGAACCTCGTGCGAGCGGGCCAGCCGTCGGATCAGGTCCTCGTCGAGCGGCTTCGCGAAGCGCGCATCGGCGACGGTGGTCGAAAGCCCGGCCGCGCCCAGCTCCTCGGCCGCGATCAGGCAATCCTGCAAGCGCGTGCCGAAGGAGAGGAGTGCCACCTTGCCGCCTTCCCTGATGATGCGGCCCTTGCCGATTTCGAGCACCGAGCCGCGATCGGGCATGTCGACGCCGACGCCATTGCCGCGCGGATAGCGGAAGGCGATCGGGCCGTCATCGTAGGTTGCCGCGGTGCGCACCATGTGGCGCAGTTCCGCCTCGTCGGCCGCCGCCATGACGACGAAGCCCGGCAGGGAGGCCAGGAAGGTGGTGTCGAAGGCGCCGCAATGGGTGGCGCCGTCGGCTCCGACGAAGCCGGCGCGATCGATGGGGAAGCGCACCGGCAATTTCTGGATCGCCACGTCGTGCACGACCTGATCGTAGGCACGTTGCAAGAAGGTCGAATAGATCGCCGCGAACGGCTTGTAGCCTTCGGTCGCGAGGCCGGCCGCGAACGTCACCGCATGCTGTTCGGCGATGCCGACGTCGAAGGTCCTGGCCGGAAACACTTCGCCGAACAGGTCAAGCCCGGTGCCGCCCGGCATGGCGGCGGTGACGGCGACGATGCGCTCGTCCTCCTGGGCCTCCCGGATCAGGCTTTCGGCGAACACCTTGGTATAGGCCGGCGCGTTGGCCGGGGCCTTGGCCTGAGCGCCGGTGATGACGTCGAACTTGTTGACGCCGTGATATTTGTCGGCCGCGGCCTCGGCCGGCGCGTAGCCCTTGCCCTTCTGGGTGACGACATGGATCAGCACGGGGCCCTTGCCATTGTCACGGACATTTTTCAGCACCGGGATCAGATGGTCCAGATTGTGACCGTCGATCGGACCGATATGGTAGAAGCCGAGCTCCTCGAACAGCGTGCCGCCTGTGACGTAGCCGCGCGCGTGCTCGACCGCCCTGGTGATGGCACGGTCGGCACGCTTGCCGAGATACGAGGTCAGTTTCTTGCCGAAGTCGCGCAGGCCGACATAGGCCTTGCCAGAGGCCAGGCGCGCCAGATAGGCGCTCATGGCGCCGGTCGGTGGGGCGATCGACATGTCGTTGTCGTTGAGGATGACGATCAGGCGGGCATCGAGCGCGCCGGCATTGTTCATCGCCTCATAGGCCATGCCGGCCGACATGGCGCCGTCGCCGATGACAGCGATGACATTGTTGCGGCCGCCGGCAAGATCGCGGGCCGCCGCCATGCCGAGGCCGGCCGATATCGACGTCGAGGAGTGGGCGGCGCCAAACGGATCGTATTCGCTCTCGGTGCGGCGGGTGAAGCCGGAGAGGCCGCCCTCCTGCCGCAGGGTGCGGATGCGATCGCGGCGCCCGGTCAGGATCTTGTGCGGATAGGCCTGGTGGCCGACATCCCAGATCAACCGGTCATCGGGGGTATTGAAGACATAGTGCAGCGCCACGGTCAGTTCGACCACGCCAAGCCCGGCGCCGAGATGACCGCCGGTGCGCGACACCGCGTCGATCAGTTCGAGGCGAAGCTCTGATGCCAGTTGCGGCAATTCGCTTTCGGAAAGCGTGCGCAGCTCGGCCGGGATGCGGACCTTGTCGAGAAGCGGCGTATGCGGCGTTGCGTTCACGGGTAGGCCCAAGCTTCTGTTCATGCGCGGGATAGGCCGCCGGCAGGCGAAAGTAAATGCCTGCCAAATGACGCGAAAGGCACGCCCCGTCGTCGATTTCCTCAGCCTTCCGGCAGTGGAATGAACTCTTCCTCATCGCCGGGAACGATGTCGAAGCGGCCGGTCTTCCATTCTTGCTTGGCCTGTTCGATGCGCTCCTTGGAGGACGAGACAAAATTCCACCAGATGTAGCGCTTCGAGCCCAGCGAGGCACCGCCGAACAGCATGAAATGGGCACCAGCCTGTGAGGATACGACGATCTCGTCGCCGGGCCGGAACACCAGCAGCCGTTCCGCCGGAAACACGTCGCCGGAAATCGAGACCTCGCCTTCCAGCGTATAGATGGCGCGTTCTTCCGCGTCGGCAGGGATTTTCACGCTGGCGCCGGGCGCCAGCCTGAGGTCGGCGTAGAGCGTCTCGGAATCGGCTCGCACCGGGGAACGCAGCCCCTGGAAATCGCCTATAACGATGCGGCCGCTGACGCCTTCCGCGTCGATGTCGGGAAGCCGCGCGACAGCGGTGTTTTCGAAAACCGGCGCCACGTCCTCCTTGCCGTCCGGCAGCGCCAACCATGTCTGCAGCCCCGAGATCGACATCGGCGCGCCGCGCAGTTCTTCCGGCGTGCGCTCCGAATGGACGATGCCGCGGCCGGCGGTCATCAGGTTCACGTCACCCGGCTCGATCACCATCTCGGTGCCGAGCGAATCGCGATGCCTGATCCTGCCGTCGAACAGGTAGGTGACCGTCGACAGGCCGATATGAGGATGCGGCCGGACGTCGAGCGCCTGACCGGCACGCAGGATGGCCGGGCCCATGCGGTCGAAGAAGATGAAGGGACCGACCAGCCGCCTTTTGGCGGTCGGCAAGGCGCGGCGAACCTGAAAACCGCCAATGTCCTTGGCGTTCGGAATGACCATCAATTCGATCTGGTCGCCGGCAAAGGCATCGCCGGCTTCAGGATCCTTCCCGGGAAAGAAGCTCATGAACTCTCCTTGTCAGCGGCCGATGGCTGCTTTGGCCAGATCAGGCAAAGCGGATCGCCGCCTTCGCCCGCAGCTTGGCCGCAACCTCCTCGCGATTGCGCGGATGCTGGTTGGTTTCAAGCGAATCGAGAAGCTCGCGCGCCGACGCCGCGATGGCCTCGACGGCATGGTCGAATGCGTGCTGGTTCTGCTTCGAAGGCCGCGTCGTTCCGCTCAGCTTGCGAACGAATTGAAGGGCTGCATCGCGCACCTCGTCGTTGGTCGCCGGCGGATCAAAATTGAACAGGGTCTTGATGTTTCTGCACATCGCTTCCGTATCTCCTCTTGTCCTGGAGCCGTTTCAATCGGGACGCGTTCTATCCTCAATCATGATCGTGTCAAAAACCAGAGAGACGGCTGCGTGCCTCAATCCGCGTCCAGCGGCTCCGTCCCGACCGGCTTGCCGTCGCGGGACAGCCTGATCTTCTCCACCTTGTCCTCGGCCGCCTTGAGCAGCCGGTCGCAATGCACCTTCAGCGCCTCGCCGCGCTCGTAGATCTTGATCGACTGGTCGAGCGGCACATCGCCACGCTCCAGATCATCGACGATCTTCTCCAGCGCGTCGAGAGCCTGTTCGAAGCTCATCGCCTTGACGTCTTCGTTGGTTTCACCAGCCATCATTCATCCTTTCATCAGTCGCCCGACATGGGCGGCGACCGAAAATGCCAATCCTTGCAGATCGTAGCCGCCCTCGAGCAGGCTGACGAGCCGGTTGGCGCTGTGGCGCGCCGCGCGCTGCATGAGTTGGCCGGTCGCCCAGTCGAAATCATCCTCGGTCAGGTTGATCTCGGCCAGCGGATCGCGATGATGCGCGTCGAAGCCGGCCGAAATGATGATCAGGTCGGGTGCAAAATTGTCGAGCGAGGGCAGCACGCGCGACAGGAAGGCATCGCGGAACGCCTCGCTGCCGGTCTGCGGCGCAAGCGGCGCGTTGACGATGTTGCCGGCGCCGGTTTCGTTCTTTGCTCCGGTGCCGGGGTAGAGCGGCATCTGGTGCGTCGAGCAATAAAGCACGGACGGATCGTCCCAGAAAACATCCTGCGTGCCGTTGCCGTGATGCACGTCCCAGTCGACGATGGCGACGCGTTCGATATCGTGTTTGCGCTGTGCATAACGTGCGGCGATGGCCGCCGTGTTGAACAGGCAGAAGCCCATCGCCGTCGCTTTCTCCGCATGATGGCCGGGCGGCCGGGCGGCGACGAAAACGTTGTCTGCCCTGCCGGCAAAGACGTCGTCGACGGCGGCGTTGGCGGCGCCGATCGCGGTGATCGCCGCTTGCCAGCTCTTCGGGCTGGCCGTTGTGTCGGCATCGATGCGGGCGATGCCCGTCTCGGGAATGGCGGCGCGTACCCGCTCGACGAAATCCTCGGGATGCGCGTAGAGAATGGTGGCCTCATCGCCTTGTGGCGCCTCGAGGCGGTCGAGCGCGGCAAAAGCCTCGTCGTCGAGCACGCGCTCGATTGCGCGCAAGCGGTCCGGCCGCTCCGGATGGCCGGGTGGCGTGATGTGCTCGAGGAAGATCGGATGGGTGTAGAGACGAGTGGCCATGCTCCCTATCTAGTGCCCCGGCGCGGCGATGGCCATGCATTGCGGCCTGATGGCTGGGGAAAATCGCGCCTGCGTCCATTCGCGTCGCCGCGGGGATTGGCGGCGCAGGGGCTTCGTCGTAAAGTCCCGGCCACTGCCTGGTGCCCGCCGCGAGCGGGAGAATCGGGAACACGGTTTGATACCGTGGCGTGCCCAACGCTGTAAGGGGGACCGCGCCGGTAAATGCCACTGTCGATGACGGGAAGGCGCCGGATGCGGGTTGATCCCGAGCCAGAAGACCGGCCTGGCAGGCATCGTCATCCGCATGGTCAGGCGGACGGCAGTTGATTGCAATCGCAAGGGGACAAGCGATGCCGGACAATATGACCATCCCCGTGGGTGACGGATTCGACCAGATGGCGCGCGATGCGGTCTACCGCGCCATGTTCACGCGGCGCGATGTCCGCAGCCATTTTACATCAGAGGCCGTCGACGACGAGGTCTTGGCGCGGCTGCTGCTTGCCGCCCATCACGCGCCATCGGTCGGCTTCATGCAGCCATGGAATTTCATCGTCATTCGTGGCACCGAACGACGGGAACAGGTGCGCGACCTGTTCCTCGCGGCGCGCGAGCAGGAATTGCCGGCGATCGAGGAAGAGCGGCGGGCGCTCTACCGCAAGCTCAAGCTGGAAGGCATCTGCGAAAGCGCGCTCAATATCTGTATCACCTGCGACCGCCGACGCTCACAGGGTTCGCCGCTGGGACGCTGGCACAATCCCGAGATGGATCTCTACAGCACGGTCTGCGCGGTGCAGAATTTCTGGCTGGCGGCGCGCGCCGAAGGCGTCGGCGTCGGCTGGGTCAGCATTATCGAGGCGCAGGCGTTGAAAGGCCTTCTGTCGATTCCCGAGCATGTGACGCCGGTGGCCTATCTCTGTGTCGGCCGTGTCTCGGAGTTCGCGCCGAAACCGGACCTCGAAACACATGGCTGGGGGCGGCGGCTGCCGCTGCCCGAGCTGATCATGAGCGAGACGTTTTGCGGACAGGGCGAAGTTCCGCTCAAATCAACGATCGCACGCCTCAAGGCGGCAACATGCGAAAAGTCTGACAAACTCTTGATTTGATTGCCGATACGGCATGCCCAGAGCTGCCGGCGGCCTGCCGTCGTCAGGCGGCTCCGGCATCCTTCCTCAACAATCCTTCGAGCAGTTGCTTGAATGCCGCCACCACGGTCTTCGACGTCGCTTCCGGGTCGTTCGAATTGGCGATCCGCTGCGCCGCCTGGCTGCTCGCCCCGTTGATCAGCCGTGCCGCGGTCTCGGGGTCTACGCCCGGGACAACCACCCCGTCGCCCTGCAGCGTCGTCAGGTGATCGGTCATCGACGCGACGCAGGCATTGGCGTTCGGCCATTGCGCGGGATCCCCCAGCACGGCCGGACCGTCCCGAAACATGATGCGCTGGATTTCCGGCTCCAGCGCCATTTCGATGTAGCTCGTGCATTCGTCGACGAAGCTTTGCCAGCGGGTCGGTGCTTTCGCTGCAACCTCATTCACTCGTGCCGCCATCTCGGCGTCTATCTCGGCGATAACCGCCTGCAAAAGCCCCTTCTTGTCCCCGAAATGATGATAGAGCGCACCGCGCGTCAGCCCGGCCGATGCGGTGAAATCATCCATCGATGCCTCGGCATAACCAATCGTTCCGAACGCATGCCGGGCCGCGGCAATCAATTTGGCGCGCGTTTCGGCGATCATTTCCCTGCGGGGCTTGTGCATCTCTTCTGGCCTTATCCACATACGTCACGTATGCCAATTGACATACGCGACGTATGATCTATTTAGTATTCATACGCATCGTATGTAATTTCCGAATCGCCTTTTGTCGAGGAACGGACCATGCAGAACCCCTATTCCGAGATCTTTCGAGCCCCTGGCGCCAAGGGCTTTGCCGCTGCAGGCTTCATGGCGCGCCTGCCGATCGCCATGGCGCCGATCGGCATCGTGGCGATGCTGTCGCAGACGCGTGGCGAATACTGGCTGGCGGGTGCCGTCTCGGCGACATTCGCGCTGGCCAACGCTTTCCTGGCGCCGCAGATCTCCAGGCTGGTCGACCGCCTCGGCCAGACATGGATCGTCGTGCCCACCACCATCATCTCCGTGCTGGCATTCCTGCTGCTGATTGCGTCGGCCAACCAGGATTGGCCGGTATGGACATCGTTCGTGTCGGCGCTGCTGGCAGCGGCCATGCCCAGCATGCCGGCAATGGTGCGCGCGCGCTGGACCGAGCTTTTTCGCGGCCGGCCGGAGATGAACACCGCCTTCGCCTTCGAATCGGCGGCCGACGAGCTGGTCTATATCGCCGGCGCGTCGCTGTCGGTGGGCCTCAGTGCGGCGCTGTTTCCGGAAGCAGGCATGCTGGCGAGCACGTTGTTTCTCGCTTTGGGCTCGATAGCATTCATCCTGCAGCGATCGACCGAGCCGAAAGTGCGGCCGGTGGACCATGGTTCGACTGGCTCGGCAATCCGCCTGCGGCCGGTACAGATCATCACCTTCGCCCTGATCTTCATCGGCGCGACCTTCGCGACGACGGAAGTGAGCACGGTGGCGATCACCAAGGAGTTCGGCCAAGCCGGTGCCGCAAGCCTGGTGATCGGCGTCTATGCGCTGGGATCGTTCGTGTTGGGCATCGTGGTCGGCGCGCTCAACCTCAAGACGCCGCTACAGCGCCAGCTGACCGTCGCGGTCGCCATCATCGCAGTCAGCACGATTTTGCCGCTCACCGCCGACAGCGTGCCGATTTTGGCGCTGACCGTCTTCATCAGCGGCGTGGCGATCTCGCCGACTTTCATCACGGCATTCGGCCTGATCGAACGGCATGTGCCGGAAGCGATGCTGACCGAGGGCATTACCTGGGTGACAACGGGAATCGGCATCGGCATGGCGCTGGGCTCTTTCGCCGCCGGCGCGGTGGTGGATGCGTTCGGCGCCCAGAACGGGTTCTGGGTCTCGGTGGTCGCGGGCGGCATCGCGCTGGTCACGGTGCTGCTCGGCCAGCGCAGTCTTGCCACTCACAAATGCGAGTTGGATGGGTGTGAAGCGGCCGTCGCTGCCGCGGAATGAACCATGACGCGTCCGGTTCAGCGGATCGGACGCTATTGCCGCCGTCGAATCTAGAGAATCTCGGTCTTGGCGATGTGGATGCCAAAACCTTCGAGGCCGACATAGTGGCGCTCGCGCGAGGCGATCAAATTGATCGAGGAAATGCCGAGATCCTTCAGGATCTGAGCACCGAGCCCGATCTCGCGCCATTCATTCTCGCGGCGGCGCGCCTCTTCGTGGTCCTCCCCGTCGCCGCTCGCCGGCCGGTTGCGCTCCTGGTGGGCGACACCGACCGAGCCCTCGCGCAGATAGACGATGACGCCGCGCTTGCGCTCGCCCATCGCCTTCATGATGGCGTCCAGCCGGTGGCTGGTGCCGAAGACGTCGGTCACCACGTCCTCGGAGTGCAGACGCACAGGCACCTCTTCCCCATCGCGGATGTCGCCGAAGACGACGGCGACATGATGCATGGAATCCCAGGGCAGCGTGTAGGTGAAGACTTGCGCCTTGCCGCCGAGCGTGTCGATCTCGGAGCATGCCACGCGTTCGACCAGTGTTTCCTTGCGTTGCCGATAGGCGATGAGGTCGGCGACCGAGACCTGCTTGAGGCCGTGCTCCTCGGCAAAAGCCGCGACCTGCGGGCCGCGCTTGACGGTGCCGTCATCATTGACCAGTTCCGAGATCACGCCGATCGGCGGCAGGCCGGCGAGCTTGCACAGATCGACGGCCGCCTCGGTATGGCCCGAACGCATAAGCACGCCGCCTTCGCGCGCGATGAGCGGGAAGATGTGGCCGGGGCGGACGAAATCGGAGGCGCCGACATTGCCGTTGGCGAGATTGCGCACGGTCAGCGTGCGGTCGTCAGCTGAAATGCCAGTCGTGGTGCCGTGCTTGAAATCGACGCTAACCGTGAAGGCGGTGGTGTGCGCCGAATCATTGTCGGCGACCATCGGCGCAAGGTTGAGGCGCTTGGCCTCCTCGCGCGGCATCGGCGTGCAGACGATGCCCGAAGTGTTGCGCACGATGAAGGCCATCTTTTCCGGCGTGCAATGGACGGCGGCGACGATCAGGTCGCCCTCGTTCTCGCGCCCGTCATCATCCATGACGACGACGATCTCGCCGCGCTCGAAGGCCCGGATTGCTTCGACGATCTTCTTCTGGTCGTAAGACATGGAATGCTCGCTTCGCTCGCAAGGGAGTAGGGGAATAGGGCGGTAAGGCGGTAGGGGAAAGGAAAAATTGCTCGTCTCGCGGGCAGCTTAACATACTGCCCTACTGCCCTACTGCCCTACTGCCTTCCTTGCCTGTCTGTCCTCGGTGCCGCAGATAATGGTCGGCGATTGCGCAGGCAACCATCGCCTCGCCGATCGGTACGGCGCGAATGCCCACACACGGATCATGGCGACCCTTGGTCATCACTTCGACGTCGTTGCCGTCCTTGTCGATCGACTTCCGGGGCGTCAGGATTGAAGACGTCGGCTTGACGGCGAAGCGGGCGATGATCGCCTGGCCGGTCGAGATGCCGCCAAGGATGCCGCCGGCATTGTTGGACAGGAACACCGGCTGGCCGTCATTGCCGATGCGCATCTCGTCGGCATTCTGTTCGCCGGTGATGCGGGCGGCCTCGAAGCCGTTGCCGATCTCGACGCCCTTGACGGCGTTGATCGACATCAGGCCTGACGCGATATCCTGGTCGAGCTTTGCGTAGATCGGCGCGCCGAGGCCGGCCGGAACGCCGTCGGCGACGATCTCGATCACGGCGCCGACGGAGGAACCCGCCTTGCGGATGCCGTCGAGATAGCTCGTGAAAACGGGAACGGACGCCGGATCCGGCGTGAAGAACGGATTGTCCGCGTCGTCAATGAAATTCCAGTTCCAGTTGGCGCGGTCGATCGACTTCTCGCCCATCGATACCAGTGCACCGCGCACCACCATGCCCGGCACGACCTTGCGGGCGAGGGCTCCGGCGGCGACCCGAGCCGCGGTCTCGCGCGCCGAGGATCGGCCGCCGCCGCGATAGTCGCGCACGCCGTATTTGACGTCATAGGTGTAGTCCGCATGGCCCGGCCTGTACTGGCGGGCGATCTCTCCATAGTCCTTCGAGCGCTGGTCGACATTCTCGATCAGCATGGAGATCGGCGTACCTGTCGCGATCATCGTCTCGCCGTCATCGTCAAGGATGAAGCCCGACAGCACCTTCACTTCGTCAGGCTCACGGCGCTGCGTGACGAAGCGCGACTGGCCGGGCCGGCGCTTGTCGAGTTCGGCCTGGATTTCGTCACGCGTGAAGCGGATGCCGGGTGGGCAGCCGTCGACCACGCAGCCCAATGCGGCCCCATGGCTTTCGCCCCAGGTGGTGACGCGGAAAAGATGGCCGAACGTGTTGTGAGACATCGCAAAGTGCCCTGCCCGGCATCGGAGCCGACTGAAGCCTGCCTTCTATTGGCGTTTTCCACAGGGGTCAAACCGTGATCTTCGGATTTAGTTTTGACACATTCGATTGGTTTCTGCTCTGCTCCATTCGCCGTTGAGGATCCGCCGCTACCCATGCCGGCGCAATACCAAAGAGGACGATGATGCGTACCCTGATTGGCGCTGTTGCCGCCACATTCCTGCTTTGCACCGCCGCTTTCGCCGGGCAGACCGAAGGCCTGATCAAGAAGATCGACAAGGACGCGCTGACCCTGACGCTGGACGACGGCAAATCCTACAAGCTGAACGCGGAAACCGATCTCGACGCGCTGAAGCCCGGCATGGACATCGTCATCGCCTATGACGTGACCAATGGCGAAAACGTGGTCACCGATATGCAGTTGCCTGACAGCGACTCCGACTAGGCTTCCAATGCAAATCGGCTGTTCGGCGTTTGTTGAGCCGTTACAGCCGTTTTATGCACCCCGCAACCGGCAGCCTGCATGAGCCTTCCTGGATCGTGCCGGGTCCCTAAAGCCACCCCAGGCTGTCGCCTTCCAGCTTGAGCACGCGGTCCTGCGGTATCGCCAGCTTCGCCGCATCGTTCTCGGCCATGTCAAGCACGAAGCGAAACAAGGTGCGCATGACGCCGCCATGCGTCACGCAGACTGTCTGGCGCTCGAGCGCGTCGAACCACGGCTTTACCCGTTCGAGCAGCATCTGGTAGCTCTCGGCATCTTTGCCCGGCGGCTGAAAGTTCCATTTGTCCAGCGCACGCGTCCTGCTCGCACCCGGAAATTGCGTCTCCAGCTCGGCAAAGGTGAAACCCTGCCAGTCGCCGAAATTCACTTCAACAAGGCGGGGGTCGGTCCCATAGGCAGCCGGGTCGAGCTTCATGGCGGCGCGAATGCGCTCCATGGTCTCGCGCGTGCGCCGCATCGGGCTGGCGACGAAATCGAACTCTGCTGGATTGGAGATCAGGTCAGCCAGCCGATGCCCGTTTGCGCTCGCCTGCTCGCGGCCGAGCGCGTTGATGTCGGTATCGGCCTGCCCCTGAAGCCGGAATTCGGCATTCCACGCGGTCTGGCCGTGGCGCACGATATAAACCAGCGGGTACATCAGGTCTTCCGGAGGTCGGGCCAGGGCCTGGGCGGAGGATAGGCGGAGGGAGTTAATCCTTGACCGTCGAAATATCGGGTGCGTCAACCGCCTTCATGCCGACGACGTGATAGCCGGAATCGACATGATGCACTTCGCCGGTGACGCCGCGCGACAGGTCGGACAGGAAATAGACGCCGGAATCGCCGACCTCTTCCTGGGTGACCGTCTGCTTCAGCGGCGAATTGTATTCGTTCCACTTCAGGATGTAGCGGAAGTCACCGATGCCGGAAGCGGCCAGCGTCTTGATCGGGCCCGCCGAGATCGCGTTGACGCGGATCTTCTTGGCGCCGAGATCGACGGCGAGGTAACGCACGCTGGCCTCGAGTGCGGCCTTGGCGACGCCCATGACGTTGTAATGCGGCATCACCTTTTCGGCGCCGTAATAGGTCAGCGTCAAAAGCGAACCGCCATCGGTCATCAGCGCCTCGGCGCGCTTGGCGACGGTGGTGAAGGAATAGACCGAAATATCCATCGTGCGCAGGAAATTATCGCGCGTCGTCTCGACATAGCGGCCGGTCAGTTCGTCCTTGTCGGAAAAAGCGATGGCATGG
Organism: Mesorhizobium sp. B2-3-6; assembly: GCF_006442305.1. Classification (NCBI taxonomy): domain Bacteria; kingdom Pseudomonadati; phylum Pseudomonadota; class Alphaproteobacteria; order Hyphomicrobiales; family Phyllobacteriaceae; genus Mesorhizobium; species Mesorhizobium sp. B2-3-6. Next base: position 46,557 of record NZ_VFVW01000002.1, read on the forward strand.
ACGAGGAAGTCGAGCTTGCCCCAATGATTGGCGACATTGGCGAAAACCTCGTCGAGGCTCGCCGGATCGGTCACATCGCAATGGCCGGCGACAAAGGCGCCGAGTTCCGCAGCCAGTGGCTCGACCCGCTTCTTGAACGCTTCACCCTGATAGGTCAGCGCGATCTCGGCGCCGTGGTCGACGCATGCCTTGGCGATGCCGTAGGCGATCGACCTGTTGTTGGCGACGCCGAGGATCAGGCCGCGTTTGCCGGCCATCAGGCCCTGTCCACCCGCCATATGCGTGCTCTCCGCAAGATTTCTTATTTGTGGAGAGCCCTATCGCACAGGCACAGAGCCCCTTCAAGCGCTCAAACGGGACAGTTCGGGGACAAGAGCCGCCAATCAGCCTTTTTGGCTGCGCAACAGCCCTTCGAGCGCGCTGTCGCCGCCTTCTGGCAGCATGATGCGCACATGGGCGTAGAGATCACCGTGGCCGCCGGCCTTTTCCGGCAGGCCCCTGCCCTTCAGGCGCAGGACCTTGTCCGAACTCGACCAGGCGGGAACGTTGACCGCGAGCTTGCCGGTCGGCGTTTCGACGGCCACCTTGGCGCCAAGCACGGCATCGGCCAGCCCCACCGGCAAATCGGCATGCAGGTCGCGGCCCTCCAGGCGGTAGCGCGGATGCCGGCGGAAGCGGATCTTGACCAACGCGTCGCCGGGCTGGCCCGGCCCTTGCTCGCCCTGCCCCTTCAGCCGGATGGTCTGCCCGTCCTCGACATAGGCCGGCAGCTTGACCGCCACCTTGCGGCCGTCAGGGAACATCGCCGTGACCTTTTCAGCGTTCGCCGCTTCCTCGATGGTAATGTCGAGCGTGACATTGAGGTCGGCGGCGGTTGCCGGCTGGCGGCGGTCACCCATTCCTGCCCCGCTTTGGCCGGGGCCGCGCGAGCCGGAGAAGACGTCGCCAAAAATCTGGCTGAAGATATCGCTGTTGCCATCGAACGGATCGCCGCCAGGGCGTCCGGAGCGGAACTCGAATCGCGAACCGCCGGCTCCCTGCTGCTGGCGGCGAAAACCGCCGAAGGGGTCACCGCCACCGGGGGCGCCCTCGAAGCCCTGGAAACGCGGCTTGCCGTCGGCGTCGATCTCGCCGCGATCGAAAGCGGCACGGGTCTTCTCGTCGCCGACGATCTCATAGGCCTGATTGGCCGCGGCAAAACGGTCCTTCGCCTTGGGATCATTCGGATTCTGGTCCGGATGATGCTTCTTGGCGAGTTTGCGGTACGCCGATTTTATGTCCTTGGCCGATGCGTTCTTTGCAACGCCCAGCACCTCATAGGGGTCGCGCATGCTTCCTGCCCTGGAGAAAGAGTGAGTCCATAGTCGCCTCTTATATGCGCTCGCATAGGAAGAAATTCCAGTGCTGGACGTTATTTCAGAGGTGGAAGATCAAAGCGCCCTGAAGTCCTGCATACGCCAGCCGCCGGCGCTGGCCAGGCAAAGTTCGCCCGCGAACATGGCAACGCCGTCAAAGCTTTCGCGCGAAGCCTTGAAGCGGCGGCAGGTCTGACCCCCGTCCTTCAATTCCGCCAGTTCGGTGATGGAGCCGCGCGAACCCGTACCGGCATTGGCCCACGGCACGGCTTGACCGCCGAGCTGCTCGATGTCGGCGGAGGACACCGCGTTGCCGATCGTCGTCTGGTCGGAATCGCGGTCCGAATCGGCCGACGCGGCTGGAGCCGAAATGCTGCCGGTCAGGATCGAGCGATCGACCTCGGCTTTTTGCAGGCTGAAGCCGCCCGCGCCACATGCGGCAAGCGGCAAGGCAATCATCACGATCGCGGCTTTGGCGCTGGCTGAAGCAAATAGGCTGCCTTGCCTGCTGTCAAAAGCTTGCGCGATACGCGACAATCGGCAACCTCCCCTGTTTGATGAAAATTTGAGAAAAACTATGAGTGAGACTGAGTTAACAAGCGGTGACTTTACCGAGGCCGCCGAGCCGTTTCGCCTTTTTGCCGCATGGCTGGACGACGCCACCAAAAGCGAAATGAACGACCCCAACGGCGTGGCGTTGGCAACCGTCGATGCCGAGGGCATGCCGGATGTGCGGATGGTGCTGCTCAAGGGGTTCGATGAGAGCGGCTTTGTGTTCTACACGAATTTCGAAAGCGCCAAGGGCCGGGAGATCCTAGGCAGCATGAAGGCGGCGATGTGCTTCCACTGGAAATCGCTGCGCCGCCAGGTGCGCGTGCGCGGGCCGGTGGAGATCGTCAGCGATGCCGAAGCCGACGCCTATTACGCGACACGGCCGCGCGGCAGCCGCATCGGCGCCTGGGCCTCGAAACAGTCGCGGCCGCTGGAAAGCCGGTTCGCGCTGGAAAAGGCGGTGGCCGAATACACGGCCCGCTACGCCATCGGCGAGATTCCGCGCCCAAAACACTGGTCGGGTTTCCGCATCGTGCCGAAGACGATCGAGTTCTGGCACGACAGGCCGTTTCGGCTGCATGACCGCGTGGTGTTTTCGCGCAATGCCGGGGGCGGTTGGGAGAAGACGCGGCTTTATCCCTGAGTTTGTAAACTAGCGCCGACATCCTCACTGCGCCTAGCCCGGGCTGGCCAGTGGCGACCGAGGCACGCGGGATAGGTCCGCGCTCCACCCCACCCGACCCTGCGGGCCGACCTCCCCATCTAAGGGAGGCGGGGGCCGAACTATTTTTTTCTGGTCATGAATGCCGTCAGTGCAGCGCGGGCTTCGTCCGATTTCAGCCGCTCGCGAAAATGCTCGCTTTCCACGTTGATGCGGGCGACGAGGTCCTCGCGAGAGCCGCGCATCAGGTCGCGCGCGATCCTGAGCGCCTGCGGCGGCTTGGCGGCGATCTGGCCGGCGGCCGCCAGAACCGACGCCTCCAGCGCTCCTTCCTCGACAACTTCGTAGATCAGACCAGCGGCCTTGGCGCGTTCGGCCGAGAAGCCTTCGCCAAGGCCGAGCAGCGCGAACGCGCCCTGCTGGCCCAGGATGCGCGGCGCCAGCAGGCTCGATCCCGCTTCGGGCACAAGGCCGAGGTCGACGAAGGGTGTCCTGAACACGGTGCGCGGCGTGGCGAAGGTCAGGTCGCAGTGCAAATTGAGCGTGGTGCCGATGCCGACCGCGATGCCGTCGACACCGGAGACGATGGGTTTTGCGACCCTGGCCAGCGCCATCAGGAAATCCCAGACTTCCGTGCCGCCTTCGCCGCCAGTGGCGACGACCATGAAATCGGCGAGGTCGTTGCCGGAGGAGAAGGCACCGGGCACGCCGAGAAAGACATGGACGCGAATTGCCGGATCCGCATCCCCTTCGGCCAAGGTTTGCGACATCTTGGCGTACATGGCGCGCGTCAGCGCGTTCTTCTTGTCCGGGCGGTTTATGCGGATGATCTGGATGGCGCCCTGGCGCTCGACGAGGATATGGTCTGTCACGGTTCTTTCCTTGTGAACGTCAGGCGGAAATCAATGTCTTGCCGGCAGCGGCGAGGCTTGCGGGGCCGTCGACAACGCGCTCCTTCAAGGCACTTGTCTCGCCGAGCAGGTTTTCGGCGAAAAAGCGGCAAAGGGCGACGCGGCCGTGATCGGCAACGGCGCCCCGCGCCAAGTAGGCGCCGCCGGCTGCAAGCGAGACCAGCCGGAGATAGGGTGTCGCGCCGGCAAGCGCCTCGCCAGTCCGGCCATCGGCCGACAGTTTTTGCAGGAAACGTGTCGCTTGCGTCAGATCGTCGAGCCCGCGGTCGAGAGCATCGGCCGTATGGCCAAACCCTTCGAGATTCGATGTCCGCACGGCGCTGGCGACAGCGGCAAGCTCGGCGATGAAGCCGTGCACATGCTCGCCGCCGCCGAGCGGCAGTTTTCGGGTCACCAGATCGATCGCCTGGATGCCGTTGGTGCCCTCGTAGATCGGCGCGATGCGGGCGTCGCGATAGAGTGCCGCAGCCCCCGTCTCCTCGATGAAACCCATGCCGCCATGGACCTGGACGCCAAGCGAGGCGACCTCGACGCCGATATCGGTCGAAAAAGCCTTGGCAAGCGGCGTCAACAGGTTGGCCCGGTCGCGCCAATGCGCCGCCTGGTCACCAGACGATACGCGCGCCAGGTCGATGGCATGGGCACAGGAATAGCTGATCGCCCGCGCGATCTGCGTCAGCGCCTTCATGGTCAGGAGATTGCGCTGCACGTCGGGGTGATGGACGATCGGCGCCATGCCGGCACCGGCGTAATCCGCCGCCTTGCCCTGGCGGCGCTCATTGGCATAGGCAATCGCCTTCTGGGTCGCGGCTTCCGCGACCGCCACGCCCTGCATGCCGACGGCGAGGCGGGCATTGTTCATCATGGTGAACATGCAGGCCAGCCCCTTGTTCTCCTCGCCGATCAGCCATCCGATGGCGCCGGGCTTGGCGCCCTGAAAACCGTCGCCATAGATCATGGTGCAGGTCGGCGAGGCATGGATGCCGAGCTTGTGCTCGAGGCCCGAACAGAAGACGTCGTTGCGTGCGCCAGGCGAGCCGTCCGCGCCGACCAGGAATTTCGGCACCAGGAAGAGCGAGATGCCGCGCGTGCCCGCAGGCGCGTCAGGCAGCCGCGCCAGTACCAGATGGACGATATTGTCGGTGAGATCATGCTCGCCATAGGTGATGAATATCTTCTGGCCGAAGATGCGGTAGGTGCCGTCGCGGGCCGGTTCGGCGCGCGTGCGCAAGGCAGCGAGGTCCGAGCCGGCCTGCGGCTCAGTCAGGTTCATCGTGCCCATCCACTCGCCGGAGACGAGCTTTGCGAGATACTTGGCCTTGAGCTCTTCCGAAGCGTGCTTGTCGAGCGCCTCGACCGCACCCATGGTCAGCGTCGGGCCAATGCCGAAGGCCATGGCGGCGGAATTCCACATTTCGAGCGCGGCGACGCCGAGCATGGTCGGAAGCGCCTGCCCGCCATATCCTTCCGGGCCGGAGAGCGCGTTCCAGCCGCCGTCGATCCAGCGGCGATAAAGTTCCTTCCAGCCTGGCGGCATGGTCACTGCCGCGTCCTTCAGCACCGCGCCGTGCTCGTCGCCGATCTTGTAGAGCGGCGCGACCTCTTCGGTGGCGAAGCGGCCGGCCTCGCTAAGAACGGCGTCGACGAGATCCTCGCCGAGATCGCCGAACGTGCCGTCATCGAGGGCAGGCTTCAGGCCGGCCACATGCTTGAGGGTGAACGCGATGTCCTCGACCGGTGCCAAATACATGCCGCTCGCTCCTCCTGATGCATCGGCCAGGCTGATCCTAGGACCTGAGTGGGACCTGCTTGCCACACACCGTATTCGCCTTTGGGCGACCATCTTCTTTTTACGTAAACGTCAAATTTTGTCACGCTGATTTTGCAATCGCGCCGGCTCGTATTAAATGCGATAGGCGCCGGGTCAAAATCGACCGGCAACAGACCAGAACCAGCCAACTGGAAACCAACTCATGCTCGCCAGACCTGACGCCTACCGTTGCATCGAATGCGGCCTGCCCTACCGGGCGGCGGGGTTCTCATATTATCACGGTGAATTGGAAAACGGCGCCGCCTATTGGTCGGATCGCGGTATATTGTGCTCGCCGAAATGCTCGATCGCCCATCATCGCAAACGCGCGGCCGAAGGCACGCTGCCGCAACAGCCCGCGCCGGATCCGTTTGAAGTTCAGCCATTCGGCCGCGCTGACCGTCGCACTTGATATGTATTCCCGTACATACCGTGCTAGAGGTGATCGAAATGACAAACCAACTGACCCGTACCTCCCGTCTCGAAGCTCGGATATCCCCGGATATGCTGAGTGTGATGAAACGTGCCGCCGAAATCCAGGGCCGCAGCGTCAGCGACTTCGTGGTCTCCGCAGCGCAGGAAGCTGCACAACGCACCATTGAGGAGATCGCTATCATCCGCCTGTCCATCGAGGATCAGCTCGCTCTGGTAGAGGCCATTCTCAATCCGCCCGAACCTAATGAAGCGCTGCGCAAAGCCGCCGACGCCTACAAGCGAGTTGTCGTCGAATCCCGGTGAGTCTAGGCTTGATCATCGAGCCGCTGGGCGGATCGTATGATCGTAAGACATTCAGCTGTGGCGTGCTGGCACTCGGCCAATATCTACACGAGTTGGCAAGCCAGGACGTCAAACGCCGAGTTAGCAACTGCTTTGTCGCCGCGGACCGTGATGTCGATCTCATTGCCGGATACTACACTCTTGCAGCGTCAAATGTGCCCATCACTTCTCTGCCGGAAGACCTGACAAGACGCCTACCGCGTTACCCGGTCCTGCCCGCCATATTGATCGGAAGGTTGGCAGTTGATACCCGATATCAGGGAAAAAGAGTAGGATCGATACTGATCGTGGATGCACTTCGGCGCTGCGCCCAAGCTGCTCCTGCTTCCTTCGCACTGATCGTCGACGCAAAGGACGACATGGCCGCCGCCTTCTATTGCAAATATGGTTTCAGGCCATTTCAAGACCGGCGGTTGTCGCTGTTCCTATCAGTAGCGACGGCGTTGAAGCTGTTCGGCTGACGGACCGCATTGCCTTGAAAGCGAATCCTTAACCATAGCGGTCCAGGATTTGCCTTTGATCAACGGGGATTCCTGTTTGAAGAGAACGGCGCATCTTCTTCGCCGCCCAGCGATCGCTCTCGCGGCGATGATGGCGCTGACACCGGCGGCAAGGGCCTCGGATTTCTCCGAGCCGTGGAAAAGTGCCGACCGGGCGCTTGTCGTCGATGCCTACGAATACAATTCCATCGACTGGGCGCAGCTTGCCACGGACAGGCGCGTCGTCGGCTTCATCAACAAAGCCTCCGACGGCATGTCGCCGCCCTATTCCTGCTCCGGAGACGATACCGAGGTCAAACTCTGCAAGGCACTGTGGAAACGCCATGCGGTGACGCGCGAACTGTTCCAGACGCGCAAGGTGGTCGCCAAGGCGCTCGGCCTGAAATGGGGCGCCTATCACCTCGCCCGCCCCGGCAATCCAGTCGAGCAGGCCAATAATTTCCTTGATTTCGCTGATCCCGCGCCGGACGACCTCATGGCCCTCGACATCGAAGGCATCGATCCCGCGCAATGGATGTCGCTCGACGACGCCGAGGCGTTCGTGCGCCAGGTGCATCGGCGCATCGGCCGCTTCCCGGTACTCTACACCAATGGCAAGACCGCCCAGTATATCGCCGACAACAGCTACAAATACCGGCTGCTGTCGCGGCTGCCGCTCTGGTACGCGCGCTACAAGCCTGACATCGACGTGCATTTTCCCATCGGCAACTGGCAAGGCTATGCGCTCTGGCAGTTTTCGGCCCAGGCCAATTGCGGCCGCTTCCGTTGCCCCTACAGGGTAGCCGGGACGCCGGACGACATCGACGTCAACGTCGCGCCGACAAATGCCGCCATGCTGCGCCAGCAATGGCCGTTCGGCGGGCTGATCGACGTGCCCGCGGATTATCTCGCCAGCGTACCGGTGCCGCTCTCGCGCGAAGCCGCTTTGGCCGGCAAGACCACCCTCATCTACGCCGATGTGGCGACGCCGCCGAGTTTCGGGGAAATGGTCGCGGTGCTTGGTTCGCGCTGGTCGAAATTCCGCGACGGGTTCCGCATGCCTGTCGTGAAGACGGTGCCGCGGCGGCCGATCTTCGGCATCGTCCAATATGTCTCCTGGAAGCGCACCGGGCAGCGTACCCCAGCGCAACTCGACGCCGCCTTCGCTGCGGCGGCGGACCCGGTGAGCACCGCTTCTACCGAACCCGACCGCGGCAAACGCTGAATTTGTGCGACCGGATGCTTGCGGTCAGCTTGCTCCTGCCGCTTCGCGCGCCACGGCCTGCCAGCCAATGTCGCGGCGGCAGAAGCCCTGCGGCCAGTCGATACGGTCGAGCGCGGCATAGGCCTTCTCCTGCGCCTCGCCGACAGTCGCGCCGACCGCGGTGACGTTCAAGACGCGACCGCCATTGGCGACCAGCGCACCGCCATTGATGGCGGTGCCGGCATGGAAAATCTGGGCGCCTTCGCTGGCAGCCTCATCGAGCCCGCGAATGACCGAGCCTTTTTCGGGCGTGCCGGGATAGCCTCTCGCGGCCATGACGACGGTCAGTGCCGCCTCGTCGCTCCAGCGCGCCGACATGTGCGCGAGTTGGCCATCGACGGCGGCATTGAGCAGCACCAGCAGGTCGTCCTTCAGCCGCATCATCAGCACCTGGCATTCGGGGTCGCCGAAGCGGGTGTTGTATTCGATCAGCTTCGGCCCTTTGTCCGTAATCATCAGCCCGGCGAAGAGAATGCCGGCGAACGGTGCACCTGTTGCAGCCATGCCGCGCATGGTCGGTTCGACGATCTCGCGCATGGTGCGCTCCACCATCTGGGGCGTCATCACCGGGGCCGGCGAATAGGCGCCCATGCCGCCTGTGTTGGGGCCGACATCGCCATCGCCGACGCGCTTGTGATCCTGCGCGGTGCCGAAGGGCAGTGCTGTAGTGCCGTCGCACAGGCAGAAGAAGCTGGCCTCCTCGCCGGTCAGAAACTCCTCGACCACCACTTCCGCGCCGGCCGTGCCGAAAGAGCCGTCGAAACAGGCATCGAGCGCCGCCAGCGCCTCGTCCATCGTCATTGCGACCGTGACGCCCTTGCCCGCGGCAAGGCCGTCGGCCTTGATGACGATCGGCGTGCCCATCTTCTCGACATAGGCCTTGGCCGATGCCAGGTCTGAGAAACGGCCATAGGCGGCGGTGGGGATGTCGTATCGGGCGCAGAGATCCTTGGTGAAGCCCTTCGACCCTTCGAGCCGCGCCGCCGCACGCGACGGGCCAAAGACGCGGATGCCCCAGCCACGCAGATCGTCTGATATGCCGGCCACCAGCGGCCCTTCCGGCCCAACCACTACGAGGTCGATCTGCTTGTCCTTGCAGAAGGCGGCGACAGCGGAATGATCGGCGATGTCGAGCTTGATCAGCTCCGCCTCGCGGCCGATGCCAGGATTGCCGGGCGCAGCATAGAGCTTGGTCAGCAACGGCGACGCGGCGATCTTCCAGGCGAGCGCATGTTCGCGGCCGCCGGAGCCGAGAAGAAGAACGTTCATGGCCACCTCTTGATGCCTGTAATCTTCCAAAGAACCCGCTATTGCTCTCTGGACGACGGGTCAAGGCATCCGGGCGCTTTGGTCGAAATTGCGCACGGGAACGTTACCCCTGCCCAAAAATCGGCGGCGGAGACCGTCGCCGATTTCTGGAAAGCGCTTCAGCCCTGGAAGACGACCGGGAACCAGTCCTCGCGCAGCTTCTGCCCCGGCTGCATGCCATGGCCATGATAGGGCGGGGAGGTGCGCCCCGGCCGTTCGACATAGTGGGCGTCGTCGCCGACCCAGCGTAGCGAAAGCGCCCGCCGCCGCGCCGCGGTCAGGTTGCCGCGCGCGCCATGCGCTGTCCTGAAATCGAACAGGATGGCATCGCCCGGCTCCATTTCCCATTCAAGCACCTCCAGCGAGGGGTCCGTGTCTGGATCCGGCACCGGCAGGTAGTCGCCCTCGTCGGCATAGAAATTGCTGTCGTCGAGCCAACGCACCGGCAGGATCATCTTGTCCCATTTGTGCGAGCCGGCAATCAGCCGCAGCGTTGCCTCCTTTACAGGGTCGATAGGGATCCAGAAGCTCACCGTCTGCCGGCCGTCGACGAAATAATAGGGGATGTCCTGATGCCAGGGCGTCGGCTTCTGCGTGCCCGGTTCCTTGACAAGGACATGATCGTGGAAGAACTGCGCCGTGCGCGACCGCATCACCGCGGCCGCCAGTTCGGCCGCCGGCGATTCGCGCACCAGCTTGACGAATTCTGGAATGCGTTCCCAGTTGCAGTAGTCGTCGAAGAAGCTGCCTCGCCCATTGGCGATATCCGACGCGGTGGCGCTGCGGTTTTGCATGTTCCGCTCGATGCCGGCGGCAATCGTATCTACCCAGTCCTTGAAAGCGCCGCGGATGCAGACGGCGCCGTCGCGCTGGTAATCCTCAATCGACTTCGCATCGATCAAGCCTGTGTCGATCGCGCGAGGTGCGGTCTGGAAAGCCATGGCGTTCTCCTTTCAGGGATCGATGCCACTATCGCAAGCCACATTCATTCAGTAAAATAATAACTTCTCATCCGTCATATAGGGTTACTCTATGAGCTTGACCCTCACGCAATTGCGCTACCTGGTTGCCGTCGCTCGCCACGGCAGCGTTACCGGCGCGGCCAGGGTATTGAACGTTTCACAGCCGTCCATTTCGGTGGCGATCGACGCGGTCGAACAGGATTTCGGCCAGAAACTCTTCGTGCGCCAGCGCGGAAGCGGCGTTTCGCTGACATCCTTCGGCCGCGCCGTGCTGGCCAAGGCGAAACAGGTCCTTGCCGAGACGGACGAGCTCATCGGTCTCGGCTCGCGCAAGTCGGCGCTCGGGGGCGAACTGGTGCTCGGATGCTTCGAAGATCTGGCGCCTTATTTCGCGCCGGCCCTGATCCGCGCCTTCTCGGAACGCCATCCTGAGGTTGCAGTGATCGTGCGCGACGAGACCTTCGAGACGCTCGGGCGGCGCCTCGGCGATGCCGCCGTCGACCTCGGGCTCACCTATGATCTTGGGCTGCCTTCGCATTTCGCCCGCATCCTGCTGCATGAGCTCAGGCCGCACGCGCTTTTGCCGGCTGGACACGCGCTGGCGGATCGTCCCGATGTCAGCCTGGCCGATCTGGCCGCCTATCCCCTGATCACGACGGACCAGCCGCATAGCTGGCAGCACATGCTGGACCTGTTCCGCAGCCGTGGCCTGTCGCCGGTCGCCGACAGGCAGACAAGCTCGTTCGAACTCCAGCGCAGCATGGTGGCCAACGGCTTCGGCGTCGCCGTCAGCTACACGAGGCCGCATGGCGACCGCAGCTATGACGGCTTGCCTCTCGTCTGCAAGCCGCTTTCCGATCCGCTGCCCATGCAGCGCATCATCCTCACCCATGACACGCACCAGCGCCTGCCCAATGCCGTGCTGGCCTTCGTCGACGTGGCAAAGAGCTGGTTCTCCACCCGCGACATCTTCGCCTCCTGAAGCGCTGACGAATGCCACTGCCCTGCTCGCCGCTTGACGGTTTGCGCGGCTGCTGCCACTCCATCGTCATGGAAACGGTTCAGTCGAAAGCAGCCCAGGGCCGCGTAGCCGACGCGCCGAACGGCCATTGGGTCTACCGCGTGCTGCCGCGGCCGATATGGCCCTATGCGCAACTTGCCCGATGGGACAGGCCGATCGGCTGGCAATTGCTTCTGTGGCCGTGCTGGTGGTCCGCGGCTCTCGCGGCCAGCGCCTATCCGCGCCCGGGCGATCCGCTGCTTTCGCTGCTGCCGGCGCCCTTGTATCTCGTGCTGTTCCTGGCCGGCGCCATCGCCATGCGCGGCGCCGGCTGCACCTACAACGACCTGGCCGACGAGGACATCGACAATCAGGTCGAGCGCACGCGCTCGCGGCCGCTTCCGTCGGGCAAGGTCACGCGGCGTGGGGCGTGGCTGTTTGTCATCCTGCAGGCACTGGTCGGACTTGCCGTGCTCTTGCAGTTCAACAGCTTCGCCGTCCTGCTCGGCGTCTGCTCGCTGGCCATCGTCGCCATCTATCCATTCATGAAGCGGATCACCAACTGGCCGCAACTGGTTCTCGGCCTTGCCTTTTCCTGGGGCGCGCTGATGGGATGGGCGGTTGAGTTCGGCGACCTCGACGGGCCGGCCGTCATGCTCTATCTCGGCTCGATCCTGTGGGTGATCGGCTACGACACGATCTATGCGCACCAGGACAAGGAAGACGACGCCATCGTCGGCGTACGCTCGACCGCGCGCCTGTTCGGCGACAATACCAAGTCGTGGCTGGCCGGGCTTTACGGCGGCGCGCTTGTCTGCTTCGCCATCGCCTTCGCGTCAGCGCAGGCCCCTGTCGTGGCTCTGGCCGGACTTATCGCCGCCGGCGCCCACATGGCGCGGCAGATCCTGGTGCTGGATATCGACAATCCGGATCAATGCCTGCGGCTGTTCAGGTCGAACAACCAGGTCGGCTGGCTGATCTTCCTCGGCCTCATCGGCGGCGCGCTGTGGGTGGCGCTGAAGCCACTGGTGTAGTTTTCTTTTCCTTCTCCCCGTTTACGGAGAGAAGGTGGCGCTAGCCGGCGCCAGCCTTCCAGACAGAATTTCAGCCTATTCGCGCGCGATGATCTCCTCGCCGCCGATCACCAGCCTGAGACCGAGGTCACCCGCCCTGCGGCGGGCGAGGAAGCGCGGGCGGCGCATGGTCGAAACGCGGCCCTTGCGGCGGTCCTGCGGCGGCAGCGTCTTGATGGCGGCGCCGAGCGATTCCTCCAGCGTGCGGGCGATGCCGTCCGATTCGATCAACAGCATCGGCAGGCGATAGGCGTCGGCCCAGGCGCGCCAGTCGGCGGCGACGTCGTCGAGATCGTCGGCCACCAGCAGCGGCACCGACAGCATCGGATCATTGTGCAGGAGTTCCAAAGTCACCGTGACGTTACCTTCCGGGTCCTCCATCGCGCGGGCGGCAACGCCGCGGAACGCATTGGCGGGCAGAGCGATGATCGCCGGTACGCCGCTCATCTCGAGCAGGCGGCGGATCACGGCGCCACGGTGGTCGATGGTGAAGGTCACGTCGCCATAGTCGTCGCGCGTGGCGTAGCTTACCACCTGCGGCAGGCGGAATGGGTCGAGGCGCATGTTGCGTCCCGCCCAGACTGGCTTCAGTCCAGTGTTCATTGAATGCCTTCCTGTTTCTCCTGAGAGCCGGTGTCCGGTTCTCTCCGGGCCAGTTTTCCCGGCCTCGTTATGGGGAAACAGTAGCGCGGCCTCCTTACCGCCGCGCTTAAGAAAGTCGGTTAAATTTTGCTGATCACGGGGATGGTTATCGGAATGCGACCGAGCGCTTGAATCCGAAAGGATCAGATAACCTTACCAGGATTCATGATGCCGGCCGGGTCGAAGGCCTGCTTGACCCTGCGCATCAGGTCGATCGCCATCGGCGGGGCGGTGGCGATCAGTTCGTCCCGCTTCAACTGGCCGATGCCGTGCTCGGCCGAGATCGAGCCGTGGAAGGAGCGCACGACGTCGTGCACGGCCTTGTTCATGGGGTGGTAGAGATCGAGAAACGCCTGGTCGTCGCCGTCGATGGGCCGCGAGATGTTATAGTGGAGATTGCCGTCGCCCATATGGCCGAAGCAGACCACGCGCGCTCCGGGGCTGACCGAAGCCACCGCGCCGGCGGCCTCTTCGATGAAACGTGGGATCGATGCCACCGGGACCGAAATGTCATGCTTGATCGAGGCGCCCTCGGGCTTCTGCGCGTCGGGCAGCACCTCGCGAAAATTCCAGAAGGCATCGCCTTGCGCAAGGCTGGCCGCGATCACCGCATCGCCGACGATTTCCTGTTCCAGCCCGGCCCCGAGCACGTCCTCGATCAAGGCCCTGGCATCTTCTGGTGAACGGCCGGACGAGATCTGCATCAGCACATACCACGGCCAATCCTGCGCCAGCGGCCGCACCACGCCCTGGGCATGCGCCAGCGTGAAATCGTAGGGCCGCTTGCCGATCAGTTCGAAGGCGGTGAGCGCGGCGCCGGCGCGGTCCGTCGCCAGGCTGAACAGCGACAGCGCCGCCTCGGCCGACGGCAGGCCGACGAACGCGACCTCGCGACCTTTCGGCTTCGGGAACAGTTTCAGCACGGCGGCGGTGATGATGCCGAGCGTGCCTTCGGCGCCGACGAACAGGTTCTTGAGGTCGTAGCCGGTATTGTCCTTCTTCAGCTTGCGCAGATCGTCGAACACTTCGCCGGTCGGCAACACCACCTCGACGCCGAGGCAGAGCTCGCGTGCATTGCCATAGGCCAGCACGCCGGTGCCGCCGGCATTGGAGGAAAGATTGCCGCCGATCTGGCAGGAGCCCTGCGCGGCCAGCGACAGCGGAAACAGCCGGTCTGCGGCATCGGCCGCTTCCTGCAACGTCTGCAAGATGACGCCGGCCTCCGCCGTCACGGTGTTGGACAAGACATCGATCTCGCGGATGCGGTTCAGCCGCGACAGGGACAGCACGATTTCGCGGCCGGACCTGTCCGGCACCTGGGCGCCGACCAACCCGGTATTGCCGCTTTGCGGCACGATTGGCGTTGCCGTCTCGGTCGCCAGCCGCATGATCCGGCTGACCTCCTCGACGCTGCCTGGCCGCAGCACGAGCGATGTCGCGCCATGCCATAGCCCGCGCCGTTCGGTGGTGTAGGGTGCTATATCGCGCTGGTCGCGCAACGCGTATTTTTCGCCTACGATCGCCGCGAAGCGGTCGATGAGAGCGGTGTCGGGAATCTCGGCGATGTCGGTCATGTGCGCGAAACTATGTTGGTGGCAAGCTGTTGTCACGCGGCGCGGCGGCACGTGAAAGCCGATCGTTGATCGCTTCGCCTAGCCCGTCGAAGGGAACGGGTTCGACGGCGATGATCCGCGCGCCGCTGCGATCGAGTTCCTGCATGTAGGCGAAAAGATTGCTCGCCGCTTCGCGCAGGTCGCCAGCCTCGGACAGATTGAGGCAGGCGGCCGCGTTTTGCCAGCCTTCAGCGCGACGTTTGCCGAAGGCCAGCAGCGCCTCGGCTTCGCCGACGGTCCCGGCGTTGAGCCGCACCGCGGCGCCAGGCGCATAGTGCGAGGCAAGCATGCCCGGCGCCTCGACACCGGCGTCGACGCCGCGCAACAACTCCATGCCGACGACCGCCTCGATTTCCTGGGCGGCAATCCCGCCGGGCCTCAGCAGACGCAATTTTCCCTCTTCGGCCTTGACGATGGTCGATTCCAGCCCGACCGGCGTCGCCCCGCCATCGACGACCAGCTTTATGCGTGCGCCGAGATCAGCCGCCACGGCTTGCGCCGTCGTCGCGCTGATCCTGCCGGAGGAATTGGCGCTGGGAGCCGCAAGCGGCCGGCCGAGCCTTGCAATCAGGTCGCCGCCAAAGCCCCTCGGCATGCGCAAGGCGATCGTGTCGAGCCCGGCGCTGACCAGCGGATGAATGCCGTTGCCGGGCCGCTGCGGCAGCACCAGCGTCAAAGGACCCGGCCAGAACGCAAGCGCCAATTTCCTCGACAGCGGATCGAACAAAGCAATGCGCTCGGCCATCGCCATATCGGTGACATGGGCGATCAGAGGGTTGAAGCGCGGCCGCCCCTTGGCCTCGAAGATGCGCGCCACGCCGATGCCGTTGGTGGCGTCGCCGGCGAGCCCATAGACGGTCTCGGTCGGAATGGCGACCACATCGCCGCTTTCAAGCAGCGCCAATGCCCGTTCCATCGCCTCGCCGACGGCAAGAATTTCAGCCACTCTGGTCACCTCACGAATGCCGGCTGCGTAGTACGATGGCGTCCAAGGGGCAAGCCCGGCCCTTGGCGATTTAACAATCCCTAAAATGCTACGGTTCCGCGAAAGCCGGCATCAATTCCGACCCGCTATCGTGCGGCTTCGGGTAATGGGGAGCTTTCATCGTGTCTGTGCGTATTTGGGGAACGCTTGCTATCACGCTGGCGGCGATGGCCGGCGGGGCCCAGGCCTCGTCACTGGTCTTTCCCGGCGCGCCGTCCGCAACGCCGTCCATTGTCACGCTGGAGGCAGCCGATGCTGCCAAGGCAGGCGATATGCGGTCGGTCACCGCGCTCGGTGAACCTGACGTCACCTATGAAAAAGTGGCAGCGATCCCGAACGCGCCTGAGGCGCGGCACGGCTTCCTGCAAAACCCGATGATCATTCGCGGCGGTATTGTCGGCAGCGCCTTCTCGACGCCCACGCAGGCCAAGGCGCCGGCCACTGCCCCTGCAACCGCCACCGCTTCAGCGGCACCAGCGGCGAATGGGCAGGAGACCCCGGCGACATCACCGGCAGCCGCGCCGGCGGCGGCAGCGCAGCAGCCCGTCCCTGGGGTCGGCAAGCTCAAGTAGCGGCTGTCTTGACGTCGGTCCGGCGCCCGGCACCATTGCCGGACGGCCGCTTTTGCGCCGTGGACGAGTGTCGCCGCCTGAAGTCCCTCTAGCCCGCGATCTTGGAGAAATCCGCGACCTGGTCGGTGGCCGCGCGGATGCGGGCGAGCAGCGCCAATCGATTGGCGCGCACGGCCTGATCCTCATCATTCACGAGAACGCGTTCAAAGAATGAATCAACCGGTTCGCGCAAAACGCTAAGCGCAAGCATGGCGGCGGAAAAGTCTTCGTTTTGAATCGCTTCGCCGGCTTGCTTCTCGGCCTGATTCACCGCCGCGAACAGCGATTTCTCGGCATCCTCGCGGAACAGCGCGGGCTCGACGGTTTCGGCGATCGCCGTTTTCTTCTTCTCCTCGGCAGCCAAAATATTGGCCGCGCGCTTGGTGCCGGCAAGCAGGTTCTTGCCGTTCTCGGTGTCGAGGAAAGTGCCGAGCGCCTCGACGCGGCGTACGATCTGCAGCAGGTCATCCGACTGCGGCGTGATGACAGCGTCGATCAGGTCGTGGCGAGCGCCCTGATCGCGTAGGTAGACTTTCAGGCGGTCGTGGAAGAAGGCGAGGAGGTCTCGGACCTGATCCGTACTGCCAACCGTGTAATTCATGGAGGCGCTGCCGAAGATCGTCGTCAGCCCCAGTCGAATGCGGTTCTCGACCAAAATCCTCACCACGCCGAGCGCAGCGCGACGTAGCGCGTAAGGATCCTTCGAGCCTGTCGGCTTTTCATCGATGGCCCAGAAACCGACAAGCGTATCCAGCTTGTCGGCGAGCGCGACGGCGATCGACACCGGATCGCTCGGCACGTAATCGGACGGCCCCTGAGGTTTGTAGTGTTCCTCGATGGCCGCAGCCACGGATGGGTTTTCGCCTTGCAGCAGCGCGTATTTGCGGCCCATGGCGCCCTGCAATTCCGGGAACTCTCCGACGACTTCGGTGGTCAGATCGGCCTTGGCGAGAACCGCGGCGCGAGCGGCGAGCGCGGGATCGGCGCCGACGAGCGGCGCCAGTTCCTCCGCCAATCGCCTGATCCGCACCACGCGCGCGCCCTGCGTGCCAAGCTTGGCGTGGAAGGTCACATTGAGGTGGTCGAGGCGCGCGGTGCGCTGGTCGAGCGGCTTCTTCAGGTCGAGCCCGAACTTTTTCGCCGACGCCTCGAGCTCGGCGAGATCAGGCAGATCGCCTTGGTCGGTCGTCCAGAAATAGAGCGCGTCGGAGAGGCGCGCGCGCACCACCTTGCCGTTGCCGTGGACGATCTCCTTGCCGTCGTCACTAGCCTCGATGTTGGCGGTGAGGATGAAGCGGTTGGAAAGTTCGCTGATCTCCCCCCTTGAGGGGGAGATGCCCGGCAGGGCAGAGGGGGTCGTCTCACGTTGAGCGCCGGCATCCTCTGTGCGCGAAAGGGAGTCGCGTCCCGTCGTGCCGACCCCCTCTGTCGGCTTCGCCGACATCTCCCCCTCGAGGGGGGAGATTGGGCGCGATGTCACAAAGCACTTCTGGTTGGCGCGGATGGTCAGGCGGATCACCTCGGCCGGAATGGCCAGGAAAGCCTCTTCGAACGCGCCCATCAGCACGACAGGCCATTCGACCAGCCCGGACACCTCTTCCAGAAGCCCCTCGTCCTCGACCAGATCCAGCCCGTTGGCGAAAGCGAGATTGCGGGCATCGGCAAGGATGATCTCCTTGCGCCGGTCTGCGTCGAGCACGACCTTGGCCGCTTCCAGCTTGCTTACATAGTCGTCGAAGCGGCGCACGGTGATTTCGCCGGGCGCGTGAAAGCGGTGGCCGTAAGTGACATTGCCCGAACGGATGCCGTCGATCTCGAAATCGACCACGACCGGCTCCTCGGTTTCCGGACCGAAGGTGCACAGGATCGATTGCAGCGGCCGCACCCAGCGCAGCGAGCCGGGCTTGGCCGAGGCCGGCCCCCAACGCATCGATTTCGGCCACGGGAAATTGCGGATGATGCCAGGCACCAGTCCGGCGATGATCTCTTCCGCCGCCCTGCCCGGCTTCGAGACATGGGCGACGTAGAAATCGCCTTTCTTCGGGTCGGAATGGACGTGTGCCTCGGCGACCGAGGAAAGCCCGGCCTTGCGCAGGAAGCCCTGGACCGCCTGTTCCGGCGCTGTCGTCGACGGCCCCTTGATCTCCTCGCTGATGTCCTTCGAGCGCGCGGTCAGGCCCCTGATGTCGAGCGCCAGTCGCCGCGGTGTCCAGTACTCGCGCGCCGCCTCGTAGGTCAGCCCTGCCTCGACCAGGCCGTCGGTCAGCATCTTCCTCAGATCGCCAGCCGCCTTGCGCTGCATGCGGGCCGGGATTTCCTCGGAGCGAAGTTCGAGCAAAAGGTCCGGCATCAGAGTGTCTCCGCCCGCATGCCATTTTCCTGTTCGCGCGACCTCGCGCCTCCGGCGCTGCGGGCGCGCGGCTGGGCCGGGATTTCCTCGGAGCGAAGTTCGAGCAAAAGGTCCGGCATCAGAGTGTCTCCGCCCGCATGCCATTTTCCTGTTCGCGCGTCCTCGCGCCTCCGGCGCTGCGGGCGCGCGGCTGGGCCGGGATTTCCTCGGAGCGAAGTTCTAGAAGCAGGTCAGGCATGGATAGCTCCTCACCCTCCCCTCGATGGGGAGGGTCGGCGCGTCAGCGCCGGGGTGGGGTGGCGGCGTCTCAATCTCTGGCGCCTTCGGCGTCTGGCGGGCGAAGGTCTGGTTTTCGTTCTTCCACCGCCGCATAGATCGTATCGAGCACGGAATCCAGTTCGTTTTTGATTTCGTGGTTCCAGAAACGGATGACACGATAGCCCTGACTTTCGAACCATTTTGTCCGAACTTCATCGTGTCGTTGCTGGCGATCGAAACTGTGGTGAGCGCCGTCCACCTCGATGATCAGCTTCAGGCGGTGCGAGATGAAATCAGGGAAGTAAATACCGACCGACGCCTGCTTGCGGAAATGAGTGCCTTCCACCGGGATGCGCCATAGGTGCCGCCACAAAATGCGTTCCTCGTCGGTCATTGCCGCACGAAGCCGTTGCGACGACCGCAGTTTGAACCGATCGAGTTTCGGCATGAGAAGTCGCGCTGTCACTCCCACCCGCCGCTTCGCGGCGACCTCCCCCATCCAGGGGGAGGTAAAGAGGCCATAGCAACTCGGCTGGCCGCTGTCACCCTTTCCAGAAATTTTGGGCGTCCTGTCGGGACGGGATGATCCCACTCGTCCTTGGATCAAAGATTTCCATGAACCGAACGCAGCGCTGAAGCGACCCACGCTCAGGCAGAGAGCTATTGGCTGAACGACCATGAAAACGGCATCCAGACTTTTGCAAATCCTGGCGCTCATCGCCTGCTTCACCGCTCAGGCCCATGGCGCCTTCTCGATGCCGGGCGTGCGCCAAGCATTGCGTATAATGGCCGGCCCGAGCGGCCAGATTCTATCGCCGATCAACGCTTCCCTCGATTTGATGAGGGAGGGTGCCTGAGATCAGGCCGCCAACCCGCCGGCCTGCGTCTTCAAGAACGCCTCGCCACAGGCTTTCGCCAGATTGCGCACGCGCAGGATGTAGCTCTGCCGCTCGGTGACGGAGATCACGCCGCGCGCGTCGAGCAGGTTGAAGACGTGACTGGCCTTGATGCACTGGTCGTAGGCGGGAAACACCATGCGGTGCACAGGCAGATTGTCGTTCGATGCGGGCGCACCGGCATCGAGCAGTGCCTTGCATTCGGCCTCGGCATCGTCGAAGTGGCGCAGCAGCATCGTCGTGTCGGCGTATTCGAAATTGTGACGCGAATATTCCTGCTCGGCCTGCAGGAAGACATCGCCGTAGGTGACCTTGTCGGCGCCGTCGCGGCCGTTGAAATTGAGGTCGTAGACATTGTCGACGCCCTGCACATACATGGCCAGCCGTTCCAGACCATAAGTGAGCTCGCCCGCAACCGGCGCGCATTCGATGCCGCAGACCTGCTGGAAGTAGGTGAACTGCGACACCTCCATGCCGTCGCACCAGCATTCCCAGCCAAGGCCCCAGGCGCCCAGCGTCGGGCTTTCCCAATCGTCTTCGACAAAGCGGATGTCATGCAGCAGCGGGTCGATGCCGATCGCCGCCAAAGAGCCGAGATAGAGCTCCTGCAGATTGGGCGGATTGGGCTTCAGGATCACCTGATACTGGTAGTAGTGCTGCAGCCGGTTCGGATTCTCTCCGTAGCGGCCGTCCTTGGGGCGGCGCGAAGGCTGGACGTAGGCGGCGTTCCAGCGCCTCGGTCCAAGCGCCCGCAGCGTCGTGGCCGGATGGAAGGTGCCGGCACCGACCTCCATGTCGTAGGGCTGGAGGATCACGCAGCCATAGTCCGCCCAGTAATTGTGCAGAGTCAGGATCAGCCCCTGAAAGGAGCGGCTGGGATGCATATGGGCGGGGATTTCAATCGTCACGGTGGCCTCGGCTGCAAGGGCTGACTTGCGGCCCCGTCCTAGAGACACGGCGGCGAAGCGTCAAGCAAGGCGCGGGCGTCGCGAGGCATGTCGAAAGCTTTGCGAGCGGCTGGCCCATTGCCGGCGATGAGCACGTGCCTTCTGGTGAACGCTCACAACTCCGCCTCGCCAGACAACAGGTCAGCCATGCCCAACTCCATCACCGTCCGCCCGGTCACGCGCCAGGATTTCGCGCAATGGCTGCCGCTGTGGGACGGCTACAACGCGTTTTACGGGCGCTCGGGCGAGACGGCGCTGGCAAGCGAGATCACCGCCATGACATGGTCGCGCTTCTTCGACGCCTATGAGCCGGTGCATGCGCTGGTTGCCGAAAGTGAAGGACGGCTCGTCGGCCTCGTGCACTACCTCTTCCACCGCAGCACCACGGCGGTCGCGCCGAACTGCTATCTGCAGGATCTTTTCACCGACGAGACCTTGCGCGGCAAGGGCATCGGCCGGGCTCTCATCGAGGGCGTCTACGAGCGGGCGCAGGCGGCCGGTTCGGGCCGGGTCTACTGGCTGACGCACGAGACCAATCACACCGCCATGAAGCTCTACGACAGGATCGGCGAACGCTCGGGCTTCGTCGTCTACCGCAAGCTGTTCTGACACGGCTGCCAACGAAAACGGAGCCCGACAAGGGCCCCGTTCGCGAGCAACATCATTTCATCTTAGCCCTTCGGCGCAGCCGGTGCCGGCTTGACCTTGGGGGTTTCCTGCGCCGTGTTGGACTCGATCGGCGGCAGTCCCTTCATCAGCTTCTGCTGCAAGGCGGCAAGCACGTCGGGATCCGGCTTCAGGTCGCGCGCCTGGTTCCACTGGAAGGTGGCTTCCAGCTTGCGGCCGACGCGCCAATAGGCGTCGCCGAGATGGTCGTTCAGCACCGGATCTTCCGGCTTCAGCGACACCGCGCGTTCCATTTCGCGCACCGCGTCATCGTACCTGCCGAGGCGGAAATAGGCCCAGCCCAGCGAGTCGACGATGTAACCGTCGCTCGGCCTGAGATCGACGGCCTTCTGTATCATCGCCAGGCCTTCCTTCAGGTTCATATTCATGTCGACCCAGGAATAGCCGAGATAGTTCAGCACCTGCGGCTGGTCGGGCTGCAATTCCAGCGCCTTGCGGAAATTCGGCTCGGCCTTCGGCCATTCCTTCAGCCGCTCATAGGCGATGCCCCGCTGGTAGAAGATATTCCAGTTGGCGGCGGTCGGCGTCTTCAGCGCCTCGACGGCCTTGTCGTAGAGATTGGCGGCGGAACGGAAATCCTCCTTCGACGAATAGACCCCACCAAGCGCCAGATAGGCGCGCATGTCGTTGGGATGCTTATCGACGAAGGCCTTCAGATGCGTGATCGCCTCGTCATGGCGATCGAGATCGGCCAGGTTGAGGCCAAGCTGTAAGTCCGAAAGCTCCTTCAGCGGCGAGGTATCCGGTATCCGTCGGTAGAGCGCGATGGCCCCCTCGCCGTCCTTCAGCTGTTCGGAAACGGCGGCAAGCTGCACCAGGGCGGCATCGCTGTCGGGTTTCAGCGCCAGCGCATATTGCAGATAGAGCCTGACGAAAGGCTCACCGCCGCCGCGATTGAGCGCGGTTGCCAGATCGAGCAATATCTCGGAGGCGCCGTCGGATGGGCCGGCTATGAAGGGCGGGATCTTGTCGCCCTTGCTGATCCTGTCGCGCAAGGCGACAATTTCCAGCTTGCCCGGCGAAAACGCCTCGGCCTGGTCGAGCACCGATACCGCCTTGGCCGTGTCGCCCTTGCGGGCCAGGAACGAGGCATAGGCCTGCGCATTGCGCATCCATGTTTCGGGAGCCGCGCTGCCGGCGGCGGTGTCCTGCATGGTCGCGGCATAGATCGCGTCGGCCTTCTCAGGCATGTTGGACACGTCGGCGATCAGCGCGCGGTGGAAGGATTTGAACAGGCCGAACCAGTCCGGGCCCTGCAGCTTGTCGATGGATGCCATCGCCTCGCTGGGGTCGCCGGCGCCCTCTTGGGCCCAGCCGGACATGACGCCGGAGATCAGCCGGTCGAGATCGGATTCCAGCGACAGCTTCAACCAATACTGCGCCTTGGAAAAATCCTTCTTGTGGAAGGAATCGACCGCCAGCGCCAGGCGCGAGAACCGTTCGACGTCGGGAACTTCCTTGAGCTTGTCGGCATAGACAAGGGATTCGTCGAAGCGGCCTTGCGCGATCAGCGACAGCATCAGGCTCTGCTGCAGGCCCGTATCGCTTGGATCGAAGGCCAGGGCCTGCTTGTAGTAGGCAATGGCATTATCCAGGTCGTTGTCACCCTCGGCGATCCGGGCAGCCAGATAGGCTCCCGAGAAAGATGTGATCTTCACCGGTTCGGTGGTCTGCTTGGCATAGGCCGGCAGCGCCGAAATCGCCATGCCCGTCACAAGTGCCAGCCTTGTCAGCCAGCGCGCACGTCCCTGCTGCATCGTATCCCTTTCAGCCAGGCGCCATCTCCGCGTCAGCGGGATCGACGTAGATTCGATCTTTCGGAGAAAAGCATGGCCTTTTTGGGGTCACGCTTCAATCCGCCTCGAATTCACAATCGGGTCACCCGATTAACAAACCATGCCGGCAAAGAACGGCTTTCAGCCCGAAACCGGCGCATCGGCGTCAGGAGTGCCCGGAAGACCGGAGGGCCGCAGGCGCGCGCCCTGATATCCGCCTGACGCCACCGCGCTGCACAGGCCGCTCCATTCACAGCCTCGGCAGGCCTCGCGCGTGAGGCCGGCCGAGAAGGCCTGCCGCATCCGCGCCAGCATGTCCGCACCGGGATCGAGGCGCGCACCGGCCCGGATTGGTCGCCCGAGCAAGGCGCCGGCATCGTGGGCGGCAAGCCGGTCCCGCTCGGCGGCGCTGTCCCGCAGGCAATGTGGCTCCTGTTCATCCAGCAACGGTGCGCAGATGTCGTCCGGGCCGGACACGACCAGTATGTCCTCGCCCCGGCCAAGGCGCTGCGCGATACCGTCGTAGTTGGCCGTGAATGCGGGGCTGTATCCCTTGCCCACATAGGTGAGCAGGCAAAGGAGGTGATGAGCGCGCAGCCTTATCGTCACGGCTGGCGCTATTTCGCCTTGCCGCGCGGGAGCGCCATCAGCGTGGCGGCGCCAAGCGCCGACTTGAGCAGGCCACCGAGGACAAACGGCAGGAAGCCGAAGGCAACAGCCTTTTCGGCGCCGATGATGACGGCGAGCCACGCCGTGCCAAGGGCTAGGCACAGCAGGTTGCCGAGCAGCATGGCGGCAAAGGCAAGCACGACCCTGCCGCCGTTCCAACCGCGCTCCGCCAGCCAGCCGACCAGTGCGCCGACAACCGGGAAGGCGAAGAGATAGCCGCCCGTCGGGCCAATAAAATGTTGTACGCCGGCAGCCCCGCCGGCCAGAACCGGGAAGCCGACCGCACCCTCGGCCAGCCAGGCGGCGATGGTGATCGCGCCCAGCCGCCAGCCGTAGAGCGCGCCGACCAGCGTCACGGCAAAGGTCTGCATCGTCACCGGAACCGGCACCATCGGCACCTCGATGTAGGAGGACAGCGCCAGGAACAGGGTGCCGAGCACGACGGCGCCCGCCTGCCAGCCGAGCGATCGCTCCTGAAGCCGGAGCGGGCTGAAGGACGGTTTTGCGGACGAGAACGCGATGTCGGTCATAGGGGCTCCCTTGGTCGATCCAAAATTATAGATAATTTTTGCCTTCGATCTATTATCGAAGCCACAATTTTCGGACGATGGCAAGGCACGCCTTGCGCAAGGCGGTTAGCCCACGATCGCGAAGGCCTCTCGCGTGGTGCCGGAGGCTGTCCTGACCGGCTTACGGCCAATCCATTGCACGTGCCGCCCCAATGTCGCCGCGGCCGATTCGGTGTTGCCCTGCCGCAAGGCGGCCAATATCGCCCGGTGGTCCTGGCCGGTACGGGTCTCCCATTCCGAGCGCCATGCGGCGAACAGGAAACGGGCGCTTGCGGCGTGCAGGTCATCGATGGTGGCGAGAAGACGCGACATGCCGCATGGCGTCAGGATCAACCGGTGAAAGGCGCGGTTGGCTTCTTCCCACGACCTGACGTCCCGGGATTTGTCGCCGGCCTTGCTGGCCTCCTCGGCCCGATCGAGAATAGCGGAGGTCAGATGCGGCGCCGCGTGGCGCAGCGCCAGCACTTCGAGCGCCGCCCGCATTTCGGCGACCTCCTTGACCTCGCCGAGGTCGAAAGCCGCCACGCGCACGCCGCGGCGCGGTTCGCTGACGGCGAGGCCTTGCGCCTCGAGGCGGCGAAAGGCCTCGCGCACGGGCACATGGCTGGTATTAAACTCCTCGGCGACATGGTCCTGCCGCAACCGGGCGCCCGGCTCGATCGCGCCCGAGATGATGCGATCCGCCAGAACCTTGCCGATGCGCACCGCGATGGTGTCGTCCGTGCCCTTTGCCATGTTTTATAGATAATTTGCAGCCGGGCAGCTTGTCGAGGCGGCGGAGAAGGATTCACGGATTTCTCCCCAGCACGAGCCAGAGGAGAGCTGCGTGAAAGGCAGCGGCTCAGTTCACCCGGCTGATGCAGAAGTCGATGACGTCGATCAGCGCCGATTTCTGCGGCGTCGCCTCCAGCGGCGCCAGCGCGTCGCGGGCGATCTCGCCGAAATGACGGGCGCGCCCGATCGTGTCGGCGATCGCGCCGTGGTGGGTCATCAGCCCGATCGCCTTTCCGAGGCCGGCGTCATCGGTGACATTGTCCTCGATGGCCCGCTTCCAGAAGGTGCGCTCGGCCTTGCTGCCGCGCCGGTAGGCGAGAATGACCGGCAGCGTCACCTTGCCCTCGCGAAAATCGTCGCCGACATTCTTGCCCAGATCCTTGCTGGTGCCGCCATAGTCCAGCGCATCGTCGATCAGCTGGAAGGCGAGCCCGAGATTCATGCCGTAGGAGCGCAAGGCGGCGCGGTCGTTGCGCGTCGCCTGGGCGATGACGGGGCCGACCTCGGCGGCAGCCGAGAAAAGGGCCGCGGTCTTGGCCTTGATGACGGCGAAATGCTCGTCCTCGGTGGTCTCCAGGTTCTTGGCGGCGGCAAGCTGCATGACCTCGCCCTCGGCGATGATCGAGGCCGCGCTCGACAGGATGTCGAGCGCCTCCAGCGAACCGACATCGACCATCATGCGGAATGCCTGGCCAAGCAGGAAGTCGCCGACCAGCACGCTCGCCTGGTTGCCCCAGATCATGCGGGCCGTCTTCTTGCCGCGTCGCATGCCGCTCTCGTCGACGACGTCGTCGTGGAGCAGCGTCGCCGTGTGCATGAACTCGACCGATGTAGCGAGCTTGACGTGGCCCTCGCCGGCATAGCCGAACATCTGTGCGGCGGCGAGCGTCAGCATTGGCCTGAGCCGCTTGCCGCCCGACGAGATCAAGTGGTTGGCGACCTCCGGGATCATCTCGACATCGGATCCGGCCTTCGACAGGATCAATTCGTTGACGCGCCCCATGTCAGCCGCCGTCAGGTCGATCAGATCCTTGATGGAGGCGGGTTCCCGCTTTCCGTTTTCGATGTTGAGAACGACACCCACGACAAACTCTCCCGTCTGATGTAACGCGTGCGACGGCACCCTTAGTTCCGTTACGGACTCTAGGGCGGCGAACGCGGCCACGGCAAGTGGCGAATTGGCGCGGCTTCTCTGGTTTCGGGCCTCGCATGCGTTTACATGAACGCGGCAAACTGAGAGTTTCGTCAGATGATAGAGCTCATTCGCACCAACGACGCGGTCATCATCTCCTTCGTCGAATCGCTGATGCGCGATGCCGGCATCGGCTGCTTCGTGGCCGACCAGAATATGAGCGTGCTCGACGGCTCGCTCGGCATCCTGCCGCGGCGCGTCATGGTCGACGCCGACAAGGCCGACGCGGCGCGGCGCATCCTGACGGATGCCGGCATCGCCAACGAGATCCGCCAAAAATAATGTCCGCCGCGCCAGCCGCCCTCGCCCCGGACACGCCAGCCCACACGGTCGATGCCTTCCATCGCGGCCGGTTCTGGCTGGTGCAGCCCAAGCATGGCGGCCATCGCGCCGGCATGGACGCCATGATGCTGGCGGCTGCCGTGCCGTCCTCCTTCGGCGGGCGTCTCGCCGATTTCGGCGCCGGCGCCGGTGCCGCGGCACTTGCCGTTCTGGCGCGCTGCCCGACGGCCCGGGCCGTGCTGGTCGAACGCGCGCCGGAAATGGCGGCTTTCGCCGCGGCCACGCTCGCGCATCCCGGCAACACTCACCTCGTCGACCGCGCTTCGGTGCTCGTCGCCAATGTCGCGCTTTCGGGCCGCGCCAGGACGGCGGCCGGCCTCGGCGACAATGATTTCGATTTCGTCATCATGAATCCGCCCTTCAACGCCGCGCAGGACCGCGCCACGCCCGAGCGCTTGAGAAAGGAAGCGCATGTCATGGAGGACGGGCTGTTAGAGGGCTGGATCCGCAGTGCCGCAGCAGTGGTCAGGCCGCGCGGCGGGCTTGCCGTCATCGCGCGGCCCGAGCAACTCGGTTCGCTTCTCGATGCGATCGCGGGCCGTTTCGGCGACGCCGAGATGCTGGCCGTGCATCCCCGCCCCGATGCCGCGGCGATCCGCATCATCGTCAGGGCAACGCTCGGGGCGCGCGGCAAACTCGCTATCCGGCCGCCTTTGATGCTTCACGCGCAGACGGGCGACGGCCCGTCGGAACGGACGGAGATGATCAACAACGGCCTCGCCTCCTTGTTCGGAGATTGAACACAACCTGGCCGCGATGGCCGCGGCATTGCCGTTGGCCTTGAAATTCCTACATGCTGGCAACCCATCGAGCGGAGATCGACCTCAGTGAAACGCCTTTTCAACCGCCTGCTGCCGAAATCCTGGCGTTCCACGGTCGTCACCATTCCGGTTATCCGGTTGCACGGCACCATCCTGGCGGGCGGCGGCCCGTTCCGTCCCAGCCTGTCGCTTGCCTCCACCGCCGGGCTGATCGAAAAGGCGTTTTCCTTCGATGCGCCTGCCATCGCCGTCTCCATCAATTCGCCCGGCGGCTCGCCGGTGCAGTCGCGGCTGATCTTCAAGCGTATCCGCGACCTGGCGATCGAGAAGAACAGAAAGGTGCTGGTCTTCGTCGAGGACGTCGCTGCCTCGGGCGGCTACATGATCGCGGTCGCCGGCGACGAGATTTTCGCCGATCCATCATCCATCGTCGGCTCGATCGGCGTGGTCTCGGCTTCGTTCGGCTTCCCGGAGCTGATGAAGAAGATCGGCGTCGAGCGCCGCGTCCATACGGCAGGGCAGAACAAGTCGGTGCTCGATCCGTTCAAGCCCGAGAAAAAGGAAGACATCGAACGGCTGAAGGCGCTGCAGCTCGAAGTGCACGAAACCTTCATCGATCTGGTCAAGGAGCGGCGCGGCACCAAGCTCAAGGACGATCCCGACCTGTTCACGGGCCTGTTCTGGACCGGCAAGCGCGGCCTGGAGCTTGGGCTTGTCGATGCGCTCGGCGACATGCGATCCGTGCTCAAGACGCGGTTCGGGGCGAAAACCCAACTCAAGCTGATCTCGGCGCCGCGCGGTTTGTTCGGCCGCTTCGGGCTGTTCGGCTCGAGCAAGGGATTTTCGGCGCCCGATATTGCCGCCGCTGTCACCGGGGGCGTGATCGATGCGGCGCAAGAGCGCGCTTTGTGGGCGCGCTTCGGGCTTTGAAAACCCGGCAAAACCGTCTAGCATGAACCTCGAAGTTCCATGCATGTCGTTTTTCTCCAGAAACCGCCTTTGGACGACATGCGCCAACCGACCCGACCGGCCGCCCTTCGCCGGCCCAGCGTGGGAGGAGTTTTGATATGCCGCAGATCATTTTCTTCGCCGCCGTCGGGATCGCCGCTTATTTTGGCTACCGCACCTTCATCCGCGAGGCCGAGCGCGTAACCGCCAAGGTGCGGCGCACCGAAAAGCAGACGGCAAACGGCGCGATGGGGACGCTGGTGAAGGATCCGAAGACCGGCGAGTACCGGCTGGCCAAGGACTGATCCTCATTTCACTCGCAATCGAGAGCCTGGAATCCGGCCAGCGCGTCCGGATGTGGCCGGCGCCCGCCAAGATAAACCTCGCTCTGCATGTCACCGGCAGGCGCGATGACGGGTATCATCTGATCGAAAGCCTGGCGGTGTTCACGCGCTTTGGCGACAGGATCGAGATCGCGCTTGCCGAGCGAGACGATTTCAGCGTGTCCGGCCGCTACGCTCCGGATGTTCCCGTCGACGGCAGCAATCTGGTGCTCAGGGCGCGTGACGCGCTGCGGCAGGCGGCCGGTCCTCGCGGCACGCCGCCGGTCTCCATCAAGCTCGAAAAGAACCTGCCCGTCGCTTCCGGCGTCGGCGGCGGGTCGAGCGATGCGGCAGCAGTTCTGCGCGGGCTTGCGGCAAGCTGGCAACTCGACATCGACGATGCCGCGCTGGCGCGGATCGGGCTTTCGCTCGGCGCCGACATTCCCATGTGTCTGGCAGCCAGGCCGCTGATTGCACGCGGCATCGGCGAGGAGTTGTCGATCGTGCCGGATTTCTCGGCGCTCGGACTGGTGCTGGTCAATCCCGGCAAGGCGGTCTCGACAGCCGACGTGTTCAACGCGCTGTCGCGGCGCGACAATGAAGCGCTTCCGCCGCTGCCGCGCGTGGTCGACTTCCACAGCCTGCGCAACTGGCTGGAGATTACGCGCAACGACCTTGAGCCGGCGGCCCGGGCCATCGAGCCCGCTATCGGCAAGGCACTTTCGGTGCTGAACAAGGCCGGGGCCGGTTTTGCCCGCATGTCGGGTTCCGGCGCCACCTGCTTCGGCCTGTTCGAGACCGGCAACGTCGCCAAACGCGCGGCCGCCGACATCCGTGCCCGGCAACCCGACTGGTTCGTCGCCGCGACCCGCAGCATGACGGCGGAGGCAGATGCCCATGGCCAGGACTGACGAGAGCCGTTCCTTCATTCCGGTCCGCATCGCGGTGCTGACCGTTTCCGACACGCGCAGCCTTGCCGACGACAGGTCCGGCCAGACGCTGGCCGACCGCATCGCGGAAGCCGGCCACATCCTTGCCGCCCGCGATATCGTCACCGACGATGGAGACAAGATCCGCAACAAGGTGCTCGGCTGGTCGAAGGATGATGGGATCGATGTGGTCATCACCACCGGCGGCACCGGCTTCACCGGGCGCGACGTGACGCCGGACGCGCTGGAGCCGATCTTCGAAAAGCGCATGGATGGTTTTTCCGAGGTGTTCCACCGCATTTCCTACGACAAGATCGGCACCTCCACGATCCAGAGCCGGGCGACCGGCGGCGTCGTCAACGCCACCTTCGTCTTCGTGCTGCCGGGCTCGCCCGGCGCCTGCAAGGATGCCTGGGACGGCATCTTGAAGGCGCAGCTCGACTACCGGCACATGCCCTGCAACTTCGTCGAGATCATGCCGCGCCTGGACGAGCACCTGCGGCGCGGCATGTCGGCTCCGTGAAAGCCGAGGCAAGGCGCTGGTTTCACGCCGCGTTTGCCAGGCAGAACACCGCCTTCGCCTTCGAAAGACCATTCCAAACCGGATGCGGCAGGACGTATCGTCTCGCGGCGGCGGCCATCGCCGTTGAAGACGGGCGGACGCGATGACAGTGCATAATGGCGGGTGCCATTGCGGCAACATACACCTTCGATTTTCAACCGAGCTCGATCCATTGACAATCGAGGTTCGCGCCTGCCAGTGCTCGTTCTGTACCAAGCATGGCTCGCGCGCCGTCGCCGATCCGGACGGCAGGCTGATCATCTCAGTCAAGGACATCCAGCGATTGAAGAAATACCGTTTTGGATTGGGGACGGCCGACTACCTGATCTGCGGTGAATGCGGTGTCTATACCGCCGCAATCGCCGGAGAGGACGATGCCAGGGCAATCGTCATCATCAACGCCCTGGACGATCAAAGGTCGTTCAGTCAGGAACCGATCCCGGTCGACTACGACGCGGAAAGCAAGGCAGAGCGTCAAGCCAGACGTCGTCTTCGCTGGATGCCTGTCGAGATGCGTTTTAGCGAATGACCGGCTCGCCGTGGAAGCACCGGCGCGAGGACCGCGAGACACCGAAACCACTTCCATCATCAGCCGCGGCCTGCGCGCCGGCACCCGCGTGATCGGAAACTGGCTGCGCGTCACATGTGCAACGCACGTAGACAGAGCAGCTGCAAAATCATTTGGACGGGCGGTGCTCTTGTTTTGCCGGAGCGGCCCAGATTTCGGCATCCAGCCGCTTGGTCGCCAGGCCGCGAGCGAGAGCCTCGGCGCTGCCGGCTCTTTTCGACAAGGATGTGGCCTGGCGCTTGCTGATCAGCAGCCCGTCGGCCAAGGCACGGTTTCCCGAGAAGATACGGGCCAGGAATGGCGCGCGGCCGGCGCGTGTGCGTGAAAACCGCGCCGCCATGGTTTGCCTCGCTGTATGCGCAACGACCTCGTCGATCCATCCGTCGACCAGCCGCGCGCCCGGTTCCAGCAGCAACAGCCAATCGCCTTTCGCGTGCCGGATGGCCGCCGCGACGCCGTCGGTCGCATACTGGCACCCGGCATGCTCGGCGACGCGATGGGTCTGGTCGGTGGAACCGGTGTCGCAAACGATGACCTCGCGCACCACGCCCTCGACCGCGCCGCCGATCAGCGTCGCCAGGGTGCGAGCGAGGCCCTCCTCGTCATTGTGGGTCTCTATGAGAACGGTGAGCATCATTTGCCGAATAGCGGAAAGCGGAACGCAGCGCCAGTTTTTGCGGCGCACCATAGAAAGTTCTTGCTTTGTTCTCGTTCGGCAAATAGGATTAAATTCATGAGCAGAGCGATTCGAAACAACATGGACAGTCCCTGGGAGCGGGCGAAGATGGAACCGATCATGCGCGCCGACATTGCCGCCTTCGGAGCAGGACGAGCCGAAATAGCCAATGCTATGATCGAGCAGAGCGGCATGCGCGTGCGTCCGGACCGCAACCGCGGCCGGTCGGCAGGCATCAACCCGTCCGGCCGGTTCGAGCCGGTCAGCCGGCATGTCTTCGACGATGGCTGGAACTCGCTGGAGGAACTGCCTCCCTTCAAGACCGAGGTGCAGGTCGAGAAGCCGCGTACCATAATCACCCGCAATGAATCGCCCGACATCTCCTTCGACCGCTCGATCAATCCCTATCGCGGCTGCGAGCATGGCTGCGTCTATTGCTTTGCGCGGCCGACGCACAGTTTCATGGGCCTGTCGCCGGGGCTGGATTTCGAATCCAAACTGTTCGCCAAGCCCGACGCGGCGCGCCTGCTCGACAAGGAACTGTCGAAGGACGGTTACCAGCCGCGAACCATCGCCATCGGCACCAATACCGATCCCTACCAGCCGATCGAGAAGCAGTACCGGATCATGCGCGAGATCCTCGAAGTGCTGGAGGCGCGCGGCCACCCGGTCGGCATCGTCACCAAATCCGCCCTGGTGACGCGCGATATCGACATCTTGTCACGCATGGCTGAACGGGGCCTCGCCAAGGTGGCGTTGTCGGTGACCACGCTCGACCGCATGCTGGCGCGCACCATGGAGCCACGGGCCTCGACGCCGGCCAAGCGGCTGGAGGCGATCAGGCAGCTTGCGGATGCCGGCATCCCTGCTTCGGTCATGGTCGCGCCGATCATCCCCGGGCTGACCGATCAGGAGATGGAACGCATCCTCGATTCGGCGCACCATGCCGGCGCACGCGAGGCGGGCTATGTCGTGCTGCGCCTGCCGCTCGAGGTCAGCCCGATCTTCAAGGACTGGCTGCTGCGCCACTATCCCGACCGCTATCGCCATGTGATGTCGCTGATCCGCTCGATGCGCGAGGGCAAGGATTACGATTCGGAATGGGGCAAGCGCATGAAGGGCGCGGGTCCTTACGCCTGGCAGATCGGCCGGCGCTTCGAAATCACCGCCAAGCGGCTCGGTCTCAATGCCGAGCGGCGCACGCTGCGGACCGACCAGTTCGTCGCCGCCGGCAAGGACCAGGAGCAGTTGATGCTGCTTTGAACGACCGCGGCTGTTTGCCGCCGTGGCGAAAAAATCCCGTCCGGCCTGCCCCGGCCTGCAGACGGTGCCCTCCCGGTCCGGCGCCCCACCCGACCCGGAGGGACTTGCGGAGAATCAGAGCCGATGCGAACCTCGCCGCAACATGGCTCGCGCGCGTTCTGATTCTCCGCCTCTCTTCGAAATCGTCGAGAAACCCGATTTCTCCTTCGAGACGAAGGCGATGGCCGAAGGCCTGTGGCCGGTCGCGGGGATGGACGAGGCCGGACGCGGCCCGCTGGCCGGACCGGTGGTGGCGGCTGCGGTCGTGCTCGACCCTGCCAACATCCCCGACGGCCTCGACGATTCCAAACGGCTCAGCCATTTGCAACGCGAGGCGCTGTTCGTGCGCATCATCGGCTCCGCGCTCGGCGTGTCGATGGCCTCGGTCAGCGCCGAGGGCATTGACGGCAGTAACATCCTCAAGGCGAGCCTGGAGGCGATGCGCCGTGCGGTCGCCGGCCTGCCGGTGCAGCCGAAGCTCGCGCTTGCCGATGGGCGCGACGTGCCGCCGGGCCTGCCTTGCACGGGGCGCGCGCTGATCAAGGGCGACCAGCGCTCGCAATCCATCGCCGCCGCCTCGATCGTCGCCAAGGTGATGCGCGACCGCATGATGTGCGGCTGCGGCAGCCATCACCAGCACTATGGCTTCGAAGTGCATATGGGCTATGCCACGGTCCGCCATCGCACCGCGATCGAGACGCACGGGCCGGTGGCGCGGCTGCACCGCGTGTCGTTCGCGCCATTCAGGCTTGAAGGTGCCGAGGTGGTGGAAGAAGAGAGCTTCGCCGGGCTGGATTAGGGCGAAAGCAGCCGAGCGCATATCTCCCCCCACGAGAAACCCTGGAGGGGCGAGATGGCCGACAGGCCAGAGGGGGTCGCCGCGCGTGAAGCGCCGACCTGCTCTTTCGCCGGACAGAAGGTCGCGCCAGGACGTACCGACCCCCTCTGTCGCCTTCGGCGACATCTCCCCCTCGAGGGGGGAGATTATCCCAGCCAACAAAAAAGCCGCCGGGTTTCCCAGGCAGCCTTTGATTGTTCGATGCGATCAACTCAGTTCAGCTTCGCCTTCACATCGGCGAGCGAGGTCTTGAACAGGTCGGCTCCCGCCTTGGCGTCGATCTTGCCGGCGAGCAGCGTGCGAGCGGCTTCGACGGCGATGTCGACGGCGCTGGCGCGCACTTCGCCGATCGCCTCGCGCTCGGCCTGGCCGATCTTCTGTTCGGCAAGAGCGGTGCGCCGCGCGACGTAGTCCTCGGTCTTCTTGTGCGCCTCGGCGGCGAGCAGTTCGGCTTCGCGCTTGGCCGCGGCGACGATGTCCGCGGCCTCCTGCTCGGCTTCCTTGCGCTTGCGCTGGTATTGGCCAAGCAACTGCTGGGCCTCCTCGCGCAGCCTGCGCGCCTCGTCAAGCTCGCTGCTGATCCTGGCGGCGCGGGCATCGAGCGCCTTGGCGATCAGGCGGGGCACCTTGATGTAGATGGCGATACCCAAAAAGATGACCAGGGCGATCGTGGCCCAGAGCGTTGCAAGAGATGTGGCGTCCATGATGCGCTCCTCACCCGGCCACGGACTTGACCGCGGCCGCAATCTCGGCCTTGCTGGCCTTGCCGCCGACCAGCGCCTCGACGATCGCCGAGGCAGTGTCCTCGGCGATGCTGCCGACTTCCTTCATGGCGTTGGCCTTGATGGAAGAAATGCGCGCCTCGGCCTCGCCGAGCTTCTCGTCGAGCGCGGCCTCGATCTTCTTGCGCGCGGTCTCGGCTTCCGCCTTGGCCGCGTCATTGGCCTGCTGGCCGATGGCGTTGGCGTTTTTCTTGGCTTCCGCCAGCTCCTGCTCGTAAGCAGCAACGGCGGCGTCGGCCTCGCCCTTCAACTTCGCGGCCTGATCGAGATCCTGGCTGATACGGTCGTTGCGGACATCGATGATGCCGCCGACGCGCGGCACCACCACCCTCTTCAGGAAGAGGTAGAAGAGCCCAAACGTGATCGCCAGCCAAAGAAGCTGCGACGGAAACGTCGCCGGATCGAATGGCGGAAACATGCCATGAGCCTCGGCAGGCACGCTGGTGCCGGAATGCGTGTCGCCTTCCGTCGCAGCGTGGCCAGCCTCGGTGGCAGGCGCGGACTCTTGCGCAAAGGCAGATGTCACGAACATGGACTATCCCCTGATATCAGACCCGCCGCTCTCGCGGCCGGCCTGTCCAATCTTCCCATAGCTTAGCCAAATAGCGGCTCAGCCAAACAGGGGCTCAGCCGAACAGGGCCAGCAGCGCGATGAGAAGCGAGAAGATGCCCAGAGCTTCGGTCACGGCGAAGCCGAAGATCAGACGGCCGAACTGGCCATCGGCGGCCGACGGGTTGCGCAGCGCGCCCGAGAGATAGCTGCCGAAGATGTTGCCGAGGCCAATGCCCGCGCCGCCCATGCCGAGGCAAGCGATGCCGGCGCCGATGTACTTTGCTGCTTCTACGTCCATTTGTTCAACTCCTTTGGATCTGAAATTCCGTTGCGATTCCATTCCGGCGGCAATGTTGAAAACTCTTGCGCCGGAAATTTTTTATCAGTGCCCCGGGTGCAGGGCGTCGTTGAGGTACATGCAGGTCAGCACCGCGAAGACATAGGCCTGAAGGAAGGCGACCAGCAGTTCGAGCGCGGTCAACGCCACGGCCATCGCCAGCGGCAGCACCGAGCCAGCGACGCCGACCGCGCCCAGCGCCGAGAGGCTGACCACGAAGCCGGAGAAGACCTTCAGCGTGATGTGCCCGGCGAGCATGTTGGCGAACAGACGAACCGAGAGGCTGACGGGGCGCGAGACGAAGGAGATCACTTCGATCAGCACCACCAGCGGCAGCAGGAACACCGGCACGCCTTGCGGCACGAACAGCTTGAGGAAACCAAGGCCGTGCTTGCCGAAACCGTAGACAATCACGGTGCCGATAACCAAGACGGCGAGGCCGAAGGTGACGATGATGTGGCTGGTGACGGTGAAGAAATACGGGAACAGGCCAAGCAGGTTGGCGACCAGCACGAACATGAACAGGGAAAACACGAAGGGAAAGAACTTCATGCCCTGCGTGCCGGCGGCGTCGCGCAACATGTTGCCGACGAATTCATAGGCCATTTCGGAGATCGATTGCAGCCGGCCGGGAACGAGGCTGCGGCTCGACGTCGTCAGAAACAGGAATGCCGCAGCGACGACAACGGTCGCGACCATGAACAGCGCCGAATTGGTAAAGGACAAGTCGTAGCCACCGATATCGATCGGTATCAGCTTGTTGATATGGAACTGGTGGATCGGATCGACCTTGTCAGCTGCCACGTTCAAACCCCGTCAGTGCCGCATGCGGCCTTGTTACCATGCCGCCCGTCGAAAGGCGGCTATTTCCAAATGCCGCCTGAAGAGCGGTCACTTGCTGTCGTCGCGGCCAGAGCGCGATTTGTCGCCCTGTCCGAATTCCGCCACAACGCCTGCCGAACGCATGACATTGAGCACGCCCGCGCCAAAACCAAGCAGCAGAAACACGATCAGACCCCATGGCGATGTCCCCGCCAGACGGTCGATGATCCAGCCGATGGCGGCACCGACCACCACCCCGGCGATGAACTCGCTGGACAGCTTGAGTGCCTGACCGTACCCGGTCACTGGTTTCGCATCTTTCCCCTCGAGCCGGTCCGGCCGCCTTGTCGCAAGCGATGCTTCAAGTTCACGCCGGCGGCGCTCAAGTTCGTCGTCGCGGATGGCGGCTTCGTGCTGCTTGCCGCGGCCGGTTTCTCCGGTTCCGCCTGGCCCAGTTTCATCGGCCATCGCAACCCCCCTGCCCGGGCAGACCGTCACCGTCCGTCCGCTTCTAAAGTCGCCGGCAACATAGTTAGAGGGTTTGCGCCCGTCAAGCCACGGGCGGAAGTTCGTTACCATGTATTTTATACAATGAAATCAATGCAGTATAGAGGTGCGACATCGTGCCCGCCATGGCGACGCGGACGCCTTGCGCGAATCCTCCGCGCGACGGCTCTTCGAGAGACCGCGCAGCCGCGCAAAAATATGGACGCCTATCGGGCGTTCAGCTCCAGCCGCCGCCATAGGTGCGATAGAAGATATGCAGGCCGATCTTGGTCATCTTCTGCATCGTGCGCGCCCAGTTGGGATGGACGTAATTGGCATAATAGTGGGTCGACGATCCGACTTCGGGAATGAAGACCTTGCCGGCGGTCACCGCCATGCCGACGTCCTGCGCAGTCTTGTAGGCGACCGGGTTGTCGATGCGCTTCTTCCTGCCGTCGCAGGCGAAGGAGAACTGGCAACGGTTGAACCAGCTGTCGTTCTGGTAGACGACGCCGCAGATCGAATTGGGATAGGCCGGATTGCGGACACGGTTGAGGATGACCTGGGCGACGGCGGCCTGGCCGCGCACGGATTCGCCCCGCGCCTCGAAATAGATGCCGTTGGCCAGGCATTTCTGCTCGGGCTTGGAGAAGACGCTCGCCGGAAGTGGATTCTGGATCCACGAATGGTCGCCCTTGGCCATCGGCGGGATGAAACGGCCGTTGTTGGGCTCCTCGTCCTGGAGCAGGGCCTCGAAGGGCGACGCCTTGGCATAATCGGGCGCGGCCTGCGCATAGGCCGTCGCCAGCACATCCGGATGATCGTTGTTGACCAGGGCGGCAAGCATGGGCGACACGCCGGGATCCGGCTTCTTGTCCTCACGCGCGTGGAATGCCGCGGCGATCTGGATTTCCTTGCCTTTGATCTCGGGTTTGGCGAAAGCCATCTTCAGGCCGCTGTCCATGCTGGGCCGCAGCAGGGATGAGGTGCGCTCGAAGATCGAGCCGGCGTTGAAGTTCTTCGGCGGGGCGACGGGAGAGATCTGGACGATGCGGCCCTTCTTGTCGGCGCGCACGATGCGGTCCTCATCAGGCGTCGTGCTGACCTTGCCGCCCTTGCCGCGAAAGGAGACGGCGCCGACGCCGGGCAGGCGCACCCCCGATCCGGAGAGCGAACCCGTCACAGCGTCGTCGACAAACGGCATCTCGGCGGCATGGACCGATCCGGCGACGGATTTCTCGACATAGGAATTCCAGCGGGTCGGCGCCTCGAGGCCGGAAACGAGGCTCGTCATATCCTGGTAGGCGGAAACCGTCGGAAATCCGATCCAGATGCCGAGGCCGACGATGAAAGGTGCCACGAGGCTGCGTTTCTTCTCACCGGCGACGGCAACAAGGCGCGTCAAGACACGTCGATGCACGGAACTCTCTCCAGGAACGCTACTGACCCCACTGGAGAGCAAAATGATGCATTAACCTTGATGGGACGTTAACAGCTTCGATCGGGTTTTCCCGGTCGGCTCAGGCTCGTGGTTGCGAAGTGGGGCGGTTTTGCGGCGGGACGGACATGGAGGCCGGCCGCAGGAAGATGGGCCACGCGATCAACGCGCACGCCGCCGCCGACAACCAGACGCCGGGCCAGGACCAGAGATGCAAGAGCCCGGGAATGGCCACCGGAACCAGGAAGAAACCTATGAAAACGAAGCTGTTGGCCAGGCTGAGCGCGGTGCCGACATGGCCAGCGCCGGCAAGCGTGGCAAGCTCGGTGTAGGCGACGCCATGCCAGGCGGAGACCAGGATGCCTGCGACAATCAGCATCACGGGAAGCGTGGCCATCACGACGGGTTGGCCGCCTGATATGGTCGGGCTGGCCAGGACCAGCAGCCAGAGCAGCGTGAAGGCAAGCGCGCTGAGCGCACTGCACAGGCGCAGGAACGGCCGGCGGTTGCCGTGGCGGTCGGTGAAGCGGCCGCTCCAGACGCGCATCGCCATGGCGCCGGTCTGCACGGCGGCGAGGCTTGCGCTGGTGGCCAGGGTCCCCATGCCGGCGAAGTCGTGTAGGAAGACCGATGCGAAGGTGAGTACGGCCACTTGCGGAAAGCACAGCAGGCCGATGGCCGCTGCGATGCGCCAGACCTCGACATTGCGCAGCGGCGGGGGCCCGGCCAGAACGGTCGGCGCGGCCGAACCCTGCGTCGGCGGTTCGTGCAGCCAGCGCCAGGCGAAGAAGGCGGAGATCACGGAGAAGGCGGCGAGCAGGCCATAGACCGCCGCGAAGCCATGCCTGGCGGCAAGCGAGGGCAGGACAAGAGCGCCCAGCCCGCCGCCAAGCGGCACCGCCGTCTGCCGGATGCTCATGGCGAATCCGCGCTCGCCTTCGCGGAACCAGCCCATGATGGCGCGGCCGCTCGAACCGTTGACGCTGCCGCCGAGCAGGCCGGTGACGAGCAAGGCAGCGGCCAGGACATGAACGCCCGGCTCGCCGGACGAGGATGGAACGATGAGCAACGCCATCAGGAACAGCCACGCCGCCGTGGCGCCGAGCCCGGTCAAAAGCACACGGCGATCGCCCCAGCGATCGGTGAGCAGGCCCCAGGGCAGTTCGCTGAGCGCAACGCCCAGACCGAGAAGGCCAAGCGCCAGGCCGAGCTGAGCATTGCCGAGATGATAGCCCTGCCGCATCAGCACCGCGGTTGCCGGTATGCCGGAGAAAGTAGCGGAAAAACCGGCATTGGCGGCGACGCCGATGCCCAGCACCTTCCAGCGGTGATTGGGCGTGAAGGTCCTGGAGCCGGAGCCTTCGGCCCGTGGCGTCGACTGACAATCGGTGCGGGTGACGATGGCGGACATGGTTTCATTCCCGTTTGCGGCCCGGTGACCGGCCTTGACGGCGCATGTCTATCGCCATAGCTTTGTCCATAAAATCAGGAAGTTTTTGACGCACAATCCTAAAAACGGGATTATCATGCGACGCGTGACATTCGACCTCGACGTCCTCAGAAGCTTCGTCACCGGAATGGAGCTTGGCAGCTTCGCCAAGGCGGCCGACCGGCTTGGCCGCTCGACCTCGGCGGTCAGCGCGCAGTTGAAGAAACTGGAGGAGCAGGCGGCGACGCCTATCTTCCGCAAGTCGGGACGCGGGCTGGCACTGACGGAAGCTGGCGAGACCATGCTCGGCTATGCGCGGCGGCTGGTCGAGCTCAATGACGAGGCGGCCGCCGCCATCCATGATGTCGAGCTGGAAGGCTGGGTGCGGCTCGGCCTGCAGGAGGATTTTGGCGAGGCGGTGCTACCTGACGTGCTCGGCCGCTTCGCCCGTGCCCATCCCAAAGTCAAGATCGAGGCCCGCATCGCGCGCAGCCATGAGCTCGCGGAGCGGATCATCTCGGGCAGCCTGGACATCGCACTTGCCTGGCACAGCGGCGCGACGCTGCCATACAGCCAGCATGTCGCCGACGTGCAGATGCGCTGGATCGGCCCGGCAAAGCGCATCGAGACCAGCCTGCGCCATGGCGAGCCGCTGCCACTGGTGGCGCTGGAAGCACCTTGCCTGTTGCGCACGGTCGCAACCGAAACGCTCGACCGCGCCGGCCTGCCTTGGCGCATGGCCTTCTCCAGCCCGAGCCTTGGCGGCATCTGGGCCGCGGTCGCAGCCGGGCTCGGGCTGACGATCCGCACCGACATCGGCCTGCCGGCCAGCGTCAGCGCGATGACGCCGGAGATTGCCAGGCTCCCGGCGCTGCCCAGGATGACGCTGTTCCTGCACCGCAGGGACGCCGAACCCGAACCGGTGGCCGCCCGCCTCGCCGATATCCTGCTGGAAGCGGCGCGGCAGGCGCTACCGGAAGGCGCGCGGACGGATGAGAACCTGCTGAAGGTCGCCTAGGCCCAGGTCGCAACCCCTCTTCGTCATTCCAGGATCTACGCCGCGTCGAAGGGTTGGCACCCTCCCCCCGGGGGCGTCAGCGCTTCTTGGCCCTGCCGGCAAAGGGATTGTCCGAAGTCCTCAACGCCATGCGGATCGGTACGCCCGGCATGTCGAAGGCTTCGCGCAGGCTGTTGGTGAGATAGCGGACATAGGATTGCGGCATCGCATCCGGGCGCGAGCACGAGACGACGAAGCCCGGCGGGCGCGTCTTGGCCTGCGTGACATATTTGACCTTCAGCCGGCGACCGGCAACCGCGGGCGGCGGATGATGCGCAAGAATGCCTTCCAGCCAGCGATTGAGCCTGCCGGTCGAGACGCGGCTGTTCCAGACCTTGTGCGTGCGGATGACGGCTTCCATGAGCTTGTCGAGGCCGCGCCCGGTCTCGGCCGAAACCGTCACAGCCTGCATGCCGCGCGCCTGCGGCAAAAGCCGTTCGGTCTTTTCGCGCAGTTCTGCCAACAGTTCCTGCGGATTGTCGATCAGGTCCCATTTGTTGAAGGCGATCACCGGCGCGCGGCCCTCGCGGATGATCAGGTCGGCGATCTGGAGATCCTGCTTCTCGAAAGGGATGGTGGCGTCGAGCACGATGATGACGATCTCGGCGAAGCGGATGGCGCGCAGGCCATCCTGCACCGACATGACCTCGAGCTTTTCATGGATCCTGGCCTTGCGGCGCATGCCGGCGGTGTCGAACAATTTTATACGGCGGCCGCGCCAGTCCCAATCGACCGAGATGGAATCGCGGGTGATGCCGGCTTCCGGTCCGGTCAAAAGCCGCTCCTCGCCGATCAGCGCGTTGATCAGCGTCGACTTGCCGGCATTGGGGCGGCCGACGACGGCAATGCGCATCGGCTTGGTGTCGTCATAGGCCGGCACCTCGTCGGCGTCGGGATCGGCGATATCCTCGCCGATCAGCACCTCGCTGGAGGCGATCTCCTCGTCGTCGTCCTCATCCTCGCCAAAGGCTCTCGCCTCGCCAAGTGCGGCGATCACCGCGTCGCGCAGGTCGGGCATGCCTTGGCCGTGTTCGGCCGAGACCGGAACCGGCTCGCCAAGCCCGAGCTCCCAGGCCTCCAGCATGCCGCCCTGCGCGCCCTTCGCCTCGGCCTTGTTGGCGACCAGCACGACCGGCTTGCCGGATTTGCGCACGATCTCGGCAAAGGTCCGGTCGTCCGGCAACAGGCCGGATTTGGCGTCGACGGTGAAGAAGATCAGGTCGGCCTCACGGATAGCGATCTCGGTCTGCGCACGCATGCGGCCGGGCAGCGTCGAGGCGGCGGCGTCCTCGAAACCCGCAGTGTCGATGACGTCGAAATGCAGGTCGTAAAGCTTTGCCGCATGGACGCGGCGGTCGCGGGTGACGCCCGGCGTGTCATCGACAAGCGCCAGCTTCCTTCCCACCAGCCGATTGAAAAGAGTCGATTTGCCGACGTTAGGCCGGCCGATGATGGCGACTTTGAAGCTCATATGTCACGACGCGCTGCCCGAGCCGCGGATCAGCTCGGACATCAGGGTCGCCCGTTCGCGGGTGTTGCGCGGGGCACCGTCATCGGCGGCGATCTGGTCGAACAGCTTCAGCGCATCCTGGGTCTTGCCTTCCTTCCAGGCGGCCAGCCCGAGCGCCTCGCGCGCGGTGTGGCGCAGCGTGTTGGTGTCCGAGGTCAGGGCCTCGACGCGGCTCGACACATCGGCGAAGGAGCCGTGATCGACCAGCAGCAGCGCCGCCCTCAACCGCGCCATGTCGCGAATGCCCTGGGGAATGGCGGCGTCGGCCGCCACCTCGTCGAAATCCTTGACGGCGGCATCGACGTCGCCCTTGTCGGCCTTGACGGTGGCAGCGCGCATGCGGGCGAGCAGCGGATAGGCGCCGTAGCCATCCTTCTCCAGTTGATCGAGCGCGGTCAGCGCCTCGTCGTTCTTGCCGTCATTGGCCAGCTTCAACGCTTGCGAGAAGGCATCGCCCGAACGGTTGGCGCGGGTCTCGTCCCAGTAGCGGTAGCCGACGAAGGCGGCGGTGCCGAGCACGACCAGCACCGCGACCACAAGCAGGGCCGGGCCGAAACGGTCCCACAGCTTCTGCGCCTGTTCGCGACGGATCTCGTCGTTGACTTCACGGATAAAACTGTCGTCGGACATCAATAAAACCATTCCTGCCCCGGGCCG
Source organism: Mesorhizobium sp. B2-3-6 (assembly GCF_006442305.1). Taxonomy (NCBI): domain Bacteria; kingdom Pseudomonadati; phylum Pseudomonadota; class Alphaproteobacteria; order Hyphomicrobiales; family Phyllobacteriaceae; genus Mesorhizobium; species Mesorhizobium sp. B2-3-6. The sequence goes on from NZ_VFVW01000002.1 coordinate 88,997, forward strand.
GAGCGTTCGCGAGCCCGCGTTTTAGCGAAATTTTGTCGGCATGGAAGGGGTTCGACCGGAAAATCACCTATTCGCGGGGCAAACGGACGAAAAGGCCACCGCACCCACGCCACATTTGCGCTATAGCGGGGCCAAAACCGCCCGGGGTCAGTAGCTGTTGCCAATATCCTTTTCGTCTCGCATTGCCGCGTTCTGTCTCGCTTCGCTTGCCACGGCCGGTGCGGCTTTCGCCGATCCACCCGGCTCGTGGGCGCCTTTGCCGGCAAGGCCAAAGCAGGTCGTCATCATCTCCTTCGACAGCGCCCGCGACATCTCGCAATGGAAGCGCAGCCGGGCGCTGGCGAAGCGCACCGGAGCGCATTTCACCTATTTCCTCTCCTGTGTCTTCCTGCTGTCACCGGAAACGCGCAGCCAATACACCGCGCCGGGCAAGACATCGGGCAAATCCAACATCGGCTTCGCCGCCTCGACGCAGGAAGTGAGCCAGCGGCTGGAGCAGATCGGGCTTGCGGCATCGGAAGGCCATGACATCGCCAGTCATGGCTGCGGCCATTTCGACGGCAAGGACTGGAGCAAGGCCGACTGGCTGAAGGAGTTCGCCTCGTTCGAGCACATCCTCGAAAACGCCTATGCGATCAACGGCATCGAGCCCGAGCCGACCGGCTGGCGCGATTTCGCGCGGCATGCGGTGGTTGGCTTCCGCGCGCCCTATCTGTCGACGAGCAAGGCGCTCTACGAGGCGCTGCTCGCCGCCGGTTACCGGTTCGACGCCAGCGGCGTCTCGCGCGGCCCGGTCCAGCCGCCGACCACCGCCGGCCTCGCGCGCTTTTCACTGCCGCAGATCCCGGAAGGACCGAAATCGCGGCCGGTGATCGCCATGGACTACAATCTCTATGTCAGGCATTCCGGCGGCTTCGAGCGGCCGAGCAAGGCAGGCGAGTTCGCGGACCGCACCTACCAGGCTTTCCGCGCCGCCTTCGAGGATCAATACCGGGGCAAGCGCGTTCCGCTGCAACTCGGCTTCCATTTCGCGCTGATGAATGACGGCGCCTACTGGAACGCGCTGGAGCGTTTTGCCGGCGAGGTCTGCGTCAAATCAGACGTCGAATGCATCAGTTTTCGCGATTACATCTCGCGGCAGGGTTCTGGCCAGAAGCAGGCTTCCGTCGGCGGCTGAGCCGCCGACCCGTTTCGCACCCAGGTCTTTCCTGACTTAAGCGGGATCCTCGGCGCCTTGCCGCGCCAGATAGCGCTGGTCGATTTCCGGCAGCGGCTCGCCCTGCAGCGTCGCCTCGAAGGCGCGCAGGCGCTTATGCACCGATTGCAGTTCGACGATGGTCGACCAGGAGGTGAGCAGGAACTGCAAGGAACCTGTCACCTTGCCGAATGCATTCGAAATCTGGTTCAGCGCGCCGAACGTTATCTTGTGGGCGACCAGCGACGGCCCGAGGATCAGCAGCGAGAAAATATTGTCGGCCTGCAGGTAGGTGTACCGGACGACATTGAAATAGATGTAGTGGAAATACAGCCGGAAATAATTGTGGCGAACATTGGCGAACAGCGCGGCGGTGGTGGCGGGCTGGGCCCGGTCGGCATGATCCTCGCCGTAAACGAGCTCCTTGCGGTAGGCCGCCTCCACGCGCTGGTTGCGGAACTGCAGCCCTGGAAGCTTCATGCCGGCAATCATGACCGAAATCGTTCCGAACAGACACCAGGCCAGTGCCGCGACCACCAATGGCTGGGGGATCGCGCCGATGATCGGCAACTCGGTTATATGGGCCTGCAACTGGATCATGACCGGCAGGAAGGCGATCAGCGTCATGATCGACTGGACGAAGCTGGAACCCAGATCTTCCATGATCTGGGAAAACCGCATCGTGTCCTCCTGGATACGTTGCGAGGCGCCCTCGATGTGGCGCAGCCTGCCCCAGTTCTCGACGAAATAGTTGTTCATCGCCGTGCGCCAGCGGAAGATCCAGTGGCTGACGATGAAGGCGTTGACCACCTGCACGTTCATGCCGACCAGCGCAAGCCACGAGAAATCGGCCAGCCCAATGTAGAATTCGGCGTTGGTCGATTTTCCGGTGCCCGACATCAGCCCCTGCACATAGTCGAAGAAGGGGCCGTACCAGGCATTGACGGCGACGCTGACCTGCACATTGAAATAGATGAAGAACAGGATGACCGCCGTCATCAGGATAGACCAACGTTGCCACGGATGCGGCGAATACCAGCTCCAGAACGCATAGAAAGCGACCACGCAAAACGCGAAGTAGATGTAGAACCAGAGAAACGGCTTCGAGACGAGGACGGCGATGCCGATAATGGGCGGTGCACCGGCTGCTGCCGGCGGCAGGCCGAAGACGGCGCCCAGTTGCTCACCCCCGAAAAACCAGAACAGGATTGCCGCAAGGCTCCAGACGGCGGCCGAAGAGAAAAACAGCTTCGGCTGCGGGAAGAAGGATACGAACACTGTGGCGAATTCCTCGATTTTTGCGCAAATCAGCTGGGTTCAGCAGGCATAAAGTCACACATTAGGGGGAAAGAAAATGCCCATGCCCGATGCCCGGCACCGAGCAAACCCACAATCATGGCGATTTTGGCGCGGCCGACCATGTGATGACGCCGGAGGCGACCAGAACGGCCGCGGCGGCGATCGAGGCAAGGAAGAAATCGCCCGACGCCTGCGCCAGGAGCCCGGCGGCAATCGGGCCGATGATCTGGCCAAGACCGAACGAAGCCGTCATCAAGGCGAAGGTCCGCCGGGGAGCTTGTGGCGCCAGTTGCCGCGCGGTCTGCAGGCCGATCGCGGTGATGGCAATGAACGTGCCGCCAACGAGCAGCCCGCCGAGCAGCGGCCCGGTGCGCCCGCCCACCGCGACGCTTGCGACAATGCCGACGACCTCGACGAAACATCCCAGCGCATAGGTCGCGTAAAGGCCGATCCGTGCCGATATCTTCTGCCAGAGCCAGACCGAGGGAAAGCCGGCAAGACCGGTGACCATCCAGACCACCGCCTCGAACACGCGTCCGCCGCCGCCTTGCCGGACAATGGCGACAAGAAAGGTCGCCGTTACCACGTAGCCGAAGCCGAACAAGCCGTAAGCGACGATCACCTTGGTCAGCGAGCGGTCTTTTGGCAGCGCCGGCTCGCGGCCGGTATCGCCGCTGGCCAGCGGACCGCTGTCCACCAACAGCGCCACGACGACGAAGCCACAAGCCGAGATCGCCGCCGACCACAGCCAGCCCGCCGCCCAGCCGGCATGTTCGCTGACCAGGGCCGCCATCAGCACCGAGGACAGGGCGATGCCGAGGCCGACGCCGCCGAAATGCCACGCCTGCAGATCGCTGCGGCCGGCCGCAGCAAGATGGCTGAAAACAATGCTGGCCAGGAACACCATGACAAAGGCGCTGGCCAGGCCTGCAAGAAAGCGGATGACGAGAAACGCGGCGATCGTATCCGACAGCCCCATCAGCGCGGCAAGCAAGGCGCTGGCGCCGAGGCCGGCCAGCATCAGCAGGCGCTCGCGCCCATGCGCCCAGCCGCCCGCCGCGGCAAAGGCGCCGGCGAGGTAGCCGAGATAATTGGCCGACGCGATCCAGCCCGCATCGGCCGCCGACAGATGGAGTTCTTCCATCATGCCGGGCAGGATCGGCGTATAGACGAAACGACCAATGCCCATGGCGACAGCCATGGCGATCATGCCGGCGAAAGCGAACCGCAGCGCTGTTGAGGTGGCGGATGTCATCGCGGTGCACAATAAGTGCGAAGACCGGCGACACAACGTGCTTGCGTTGGGCCAGGCGCCGGACCGTCAGCACCAATCAGCGGCAGCCCGCTTGCGCCGTCTCGTGGGCGGTGCGTCGCGCCGTCAGCCGGAACGGTATGTCGCCGAGCTCACGCTCCGACATGGCGTCGAGCACGGGATGCGCAAGCGGATCGGCCAGCCAGGCGACCGCTTCGCCACCGTATGGCGGCTCGTGCACAGGGAATACTATCTTGAGCGACGATAACAGCCTCAACATGTCAGCCTCCGCAGGCCTGTCCCGTGAAAGTCTGCGTTTTCGGCATCACTTTCAATTGAGATTTCAGCCCCGCTGGTTTAGAAAAACTCAATGGCCATGCTCAACCGCGTCCACCTCAACGGCCTTCGCGCCGTGGAGACCGTTGCCCGCCTCGGTTCGCTCGCCGCGGCCGCCGGCGAACTCAACGTTTCGGCCAGCGCCGTCAGCCAGCAGATAAAGCGCGCGGAACAGCAGCTCGGCCAGGCCGTGTTCGAGCGAACGGCCAAGGGGCTGGTCCTGACGGAATTCGGCGCCATGTTCGCGATGCGCCTCGGCGCGGGTTTCCGCGAGCTCACCCAGGCCGTGGCGCTGGCCGACGAGGCGCGCCAATGCACGCTGGTGGTTTCCGTGGCGCCGGCATTCGCCTCGAAATGGCTGCTGCCGCGGCTGTCGCATCACTTCACCCGGCATCCCAACGTGCTGTTGCGCATCGACGCCTCGGTGCGGCTGGCCGACCTCGACCATTCCGATATCGATATCGCCATCCGGCTCGGCGACGGCAAATGGCCGGGCGGCAAGGCGGAGTTGCTTTTGGCACAAGAGGTGTTCCCGGTCTGCGCACCCTCGATAGCGAAGAAACTGAAATCGATCGAAGACCTTGCCCAGACCTGCGCGATCACCGACGAACGGGCGATGATCAACTGGGAAAGCTGGTTCGCCGCGGCCGGTGTCGAACCCGTCACCTTCCTGAAGGGCGCTCGCTTCACCGATCCGATGCTTTGCCTGGAATCGGCGATTGCCGGCCATGGCGTGATGCTGGGCTGGCAGTTGCTCGCCGCCGACGCGCTGGCCGACGGGCGGCTCGTCGCGCCGTTCGGGATCCGCGCCCAGAGCGGGCTTGGCTATTGGCTGGTGACCTCCGCCGCCAAGGCCGAAAGCCGCAAGGTCCGGGATTTCAAGCTCTGGATCCGGGAAGAGATCGAGGCGACGATGGCGCAGTTCGGCTCAGCGAAGGCGGGCACGAGCGACGCGATCACGGTGGAAAGCACCGTGGCGCCGGTCTATGTAGAGTCCGACATCAAACTACGGCAGGCAGGATCATGACCACACATTCGCGCGGCGTTTCCGCAACGATCGACCCGGTGAAGCTCGACAGGCTGGCCGAAGTCGCCATCAAAGTGGGGCTGCAATTGCAGCCTGGGCAGGACCTGGTGCTGACCTCCTCCATCGCCGCGCTGCCGCTGACCCGGCGCATCGTCGAGCATGCCTACAAGGCCGGCGCGGGGCTGGTGACGCCGATCTTCAACGATGACGAGATCACGCTGGCGCGCTTTCGTTATGGCGCGGACGCCGGCTTCGACCGCGCCGCCGGCTGGCTCTATGAAGGCATGGCCAAAGCCTTCTCCAACAATGCGGCGCGACTTGCCGTGCGCGGCGAGGATCCCTCGCTTTTGTCGGCGCAGGACCCGGCGAAAGTGGCGCGCGCCAACAAGGCCAATTCGATGGCCTACCAGCCGGCGTTGGAGAAGATCACCGGCTTCGACATCAACTGGAACATCGTCGCCTATCCCGATCTCGCCTGGGCCAAGCAGGTCTTCCCCGATGATGCCGACGACGTTGCGGTGGCCAAGCTCGCCGACGCCATCTTCGCCGCGTCGCGGGTGGACGTGGAAGATCCGATCGGCAACTGGAAGGCGCACAATGCGGCCCTACGCAGCCGCACCGAATGGCTCAACGGCCATAATTTCCATTCGCTTCATTTCACCGGGCCGGGCACCGACCTGACGGTCGGGCTGGCCGACGGCCATGAGTGGATGGGCGGCGCCTCCACCGCCAAGAACGGCGTCACCTGCAATCCCAACATCCCGACCGAGGAGGTCTTCACCACGCCACATGCGCGGCGGGTGGAAGGCCATGTTTCATCGACCAAGCCGCTCTCCTACCAGGGCACGCTGATCGACGAGATCTCGGTGCGTTTCGAGGGCGGCAGGATCGTCGAGGCGAAGGCTTCGAAGGGCGAGGACGTGCTGAAGAAAGTGCTGGACACCGACGAGGGCGCACGCCGGCTTGGCGAAGTGGCGCTGGTGCCGCATTCCTCACCGATCTCGGCGAGCGGCCTGTTGTTCTTCAACACGCTGTTCGACGAAAACGCCGCCTGTCACATCGCGCTCGGCCAATGCTATTCGAAGTGCTTCGTCGACGGCGCCTCGCTCAGCCAGGCCGAGATCGCGGAGCGCGGCGGCAACAAGAGCTTCATCCACATCGACTGGATGATCGGCTCGGACAAGATCGACATCGAAGGCGTCGGCAAGGACGGCAGCCGCGTGCCGGTCATGCGCAAGGGCGAGTGGGCCTGACGGGAGCGCACGAAGGAGAGCGGATGGCCTTCGAGATCGCGGTCAAGCGGGTGTATGAACCACCCTCGTTCGATGACGGGCAGCGGGTCCTGGTCGATCGAGTCTGGCCACGTGGCGTCAGCAAGGAGCATGCCGCGCTGGCGCTATGGCTGAAGGACATCGCGCCGAGCACCGACTTGCGCAAGTGGTTCGGGCACGAGCCCGAACGATGGGCCGAGTTCCAGAAGCGGTATCGTGCCGAACTGGAAGGCAATGGCGAGGCCGTGGCGCAACTGCGCGCCCTGCTCCGCGACGGCAAGGTGACGCTGCTCTACGGCGCCCATGACGAGGCGCACAACAATGCCGTGGCACTGGCGGGGTATCTGAGAGGACAGTGACCTGTCCCTTAGTCATCCTCGGGCTTGACCCGAGGATCCATGCCGTGACGTCCGTCCGGAAATGCAACGGAGCAGAATCAGCACGGCTGCGACGCCCAAAAGTCACGGCATGGATCCTAGGGTCTGCGCCGCGTCGCTTCGCTCCCTGCTCCGCCCTAGGATGACGAATTGAGAGTGTACCGCGCCCTACTTCCCGACCACCGCCGCCTCATAAACATCCGGCTTGAACCCGACCAGGATGCGGTCGCCAACCTCGAGCACAGGCCGTTTGATCATCGTCGGCTTGGCCAGCATCAGTGCCTTGGCCTTCTTTTCATCCAGGCCCTGCTTATCCTTGTCCGGCAACTCGCGGAACGTGGTGCTGCCCTTATTGAGCAGCTTTTCCCAGCCGAGCTTGCGGACCCAGCCATCCAGCCTGCCCGCCTCGATGCCTTCCGCCCGATAGTCGTGGAACCGGTAAGGCACGTCGTGGCCCTCCAGCCAGACGCGGGCCTTCCTGATCGTGTCGCAGGTGGTGATGCCGTACATGGTGATCGTCAAAACAGGTGCCTTCCGGACTTCGAATCTGGCCGCAGATTAAGCAGCCCCGGCGCGCTTTGCCAGCGGCCCGGCAGAACCATCGAAGAGTAAGTTTATTCAATGGCGGGCGCGCGGTCGCCCATCCGTGACGACGATGTGCATCAGGTCGGATAGCGGCCAGGACATGATCCTGGCCGCTTAGGATGCGGCGAAATGTGCCGACAGCCGAAAACCCGTCTCAATAATAGAAGCGCTCTTCGGCAATCTTGCCGTTCTTGACCGTGTACAGGCCAACCTCGTCCATGGTGACACGCTGGCCCGTGGCCTTGGGCGTTATGTCAAATGTAAAGCGTACGGCGAACTGGTCGCCGTTGACATAAGGGCCCTCGACCGAGCCGCCATGGACTTCGTTGTTTTCCTGCCACCACTGGCCTTTCTGCTTGACGGCGTCCTTGCCGCGGCAGACGGCCATCGGCCCCTCCATGGCCTCATAGCTGACGATGTCGTCGGCATTGTATTTCTCGGCAGCACTTTCGTAGTCACCGCGCTTGAGAAGCTCCGTGAAATCCTTGGCAATTTCCGTGTTGGTCATGTGTTCCTCCTGTTCAGACGCATTGCAAATAGGGAAAGGTTGGCGGCCTGCCATCGTCGTGCCGTCTGGTAGCTGACATGCCATGTCAGGATGATGGACCGCGCGGACTATGCGAGGACGATGCAGGCTCTCACATGGCGGGCAGTGCATCGTCCTGGCCGGTCAGCCGCCAACGTCCGGGCTGCTTGTAGGCGCCCTTCCCAATGAGACTGTGGATCAGCACAAAATCCCGGACAGTCCAGCCGATCGGGTCGATCGACCGCTCGCGAATGCTGGGGACGCCCACTTCATCACGAAGCAATGTAACATGCGGTTCGATGGACTTGGTGAGAAAGGGTTTTAGCGGGCTGTCCGAGATCACCGCCGTCAGGTCACGCCAGAACTTCTGCAGCGACGGATTGCCATCGCTGCCGCGCAGGACCAGTGCACCACCGCCAAAAGCCGACAGGCGATCGAACGAGACCTCGAAGGGCTTTGCAACGATCATCGATCCGATATGACAGGCGGCCTCTGCCAACTCCTGCGGGTACTCCTCATGGTCGCCGAGGCCGACAAGCGAGATGTGGATGTGATTTTCCGGAACCAGCCAGCCTTGCAATCCGAACTCACGGTTCAAGGCAATGGCCTTTCGCGCGAGACGACCAGCAATCGCGCTGCCGACGAGGATGGCAAAGAACAGCCGGTGGAAATGCTTCCCGGCCTGTTCCCATCGGAAAAAGGCCTGGCCGTTCTTCGCGGTTCCGAATGCGGGTTGCCCACTCACTGATTTCGTCCGCCCATTGACTCAGGTTGGGCATATTAGAACAAAACGAGAACATGTGCAAGCCGGAAAAATGACGCAGGCGTCGGGACTCCCGCACCGCCGCATGCATTCAACCCCCGAAGGAGTGCTTCCTTGCGGTACGCCAATCGCCGACGACGCCGGCAGACATGGCGCCTGGCTCACCACAAACGGGATAGACCTTTGACAGGAATCCGGTGAAAGTGCCGCGCCGAACCAGCGAGCCGCATTTTTGATGATCAGAGGACCGCACGCATGACAAACCCGATGCATCTGCCCGCCGAAGGCCTTTTTGTCGGGCGCGCCAGAAGCAGCGACGCCGCGCATCCCCTGGTGGTCACGGTGCGTGATGGCACCGTCTTCGACATCACGTCGAGCACGGCGCCGACCGTGCGCGATATCTGCGAGATGGCCGATCCGGCCGGTTATGTGCGCTCGGCCAAGGGCAAGCCGATCGGCTCGCTCGATGATATCGCGGCCAACAGTTTCGAGGCCGCGCGTGATCCGGCAAGGCCCTATCTCATCTCCCCCGTCGACCTGCAGGCGATCAAGGCCTCGGGCGTCACCTTCGTCGTCAGCCTGCTGGAACGCGTCATCGAGGAACAGGCGCGCGGTTCGGCGGAAAAGGCCGACGCCATCCGCGCCGACATTGCCGGGCTGATCGGCCACGATCTGTCCAAGCTCAAGCCCGGTTCGCCGGAAGCGATGGAGATCAAGGCCAAGCTCATCGCACGCGGCGCCTGGTCGCAATATCTGGAAGTGGGCATCGGCCCCGACGCCGAGATCTTCACCAAATGCCAGCCGATGGCCTCGGTCGGTTTCGGCGCCGATGTCGGCCTGCATCCCGTCTCTACCTGGAACAATCCGGAGCCGGAGATCGCCATGATCGCCGCCTCAAGCGGCAGGATCCTCGGCGCCACCATCGGCAACGACGTCAATCTGCGCGATGTCGAAGGGCGATCCGCGCTGCTGCTCGGCAAGGCCAAGGACAACAACGCCTCCGCCTCGCTCGGCCCCTTCATCCGCCTGTTCGACGGCACGTTCTCCATCGACGACGTAAAGCGGGCCGTGGTCCGGCTGAAAGTGGAAGGTGAGGACGGGTTCTCGCTGGAGGGCGCGAGCTCGATGGCCGAGATCAGCCGCTCTCCCGAAGAGCTCGTAGCGGCTGCCATGGGCGCGCATCACCAGTACCCGGACGGCCTGGCGCTCTATCTCGGCACCATGTTCGTGCCTTCGAAGGACCGCGGCGAGAAGGGCAAGGGTTTCACCCATAAGGTCGGCGACATCGTCACCATCTCGTCGGAGAAATTCGGCGCGCTGGTCAACCGGGTGCGACTGTCGCCGGACTGCCCGCACTGGACCTACGGCGCCAGCCATCTGATGCGCGATCTTGCCAGGGCCGGCCTCCTCTAGCTCTGGGTTCACCCGACGGCGGTCAATCATCGCTCCGGCGACCCTTGAGGCCGGTATCGCCTGCCGCGAAAATCATCCGAACTGATGCAATCTGATGGGACCGCTGATGGCGCCCCGTCAGGCGCCGACTACGACTGACAGGCGGAGGCTTGCCATTTGTCGAAAAAGAGGATGCTCTGATCATCCAACACGGCGTTGGCGGGGAGGACGCGGTCTTGCCCGATCAAGAGGGCGGTTTCGAACTGATCAGTTTCAAACGGGAGGAAATCAAATGCTGACACGGCTAAGAGTGGTTCTATACGGCCTGCTGGTCGCGCTGACGGTCATTCCGGCGGCGGCGCAGGCCAAGACGTTCTACTGGATTTCACATGGCGGCCCGGCCGATCCGGTCTGGACATACTTCCTTGCCGGCGCCAAGCAATGGGCCAAGGACACCGGCAATACCGTCAACACCTCGTTCCACAATGGCGACGTCGCCTCGCAGCAGGAGGCGGTGCGGGCCGCGATCTCGGCCAAGGCCGACGGCATCACCACCACCAGCCCCGATCCGGGCAGCCTTGTCGAGATCGTCAAGGAAGCCCGCGCGGCCAACATTCCGATCATCAATTTCAACACGCCCGATCCCAAGGCCAATTTCAACGCCTATGTCGGCGGCGACAATGTCACCTTCGGCAAGCACTGGGCGCAGTATCTGGTCGACAAGGGCCTGGTGAAGAAGGGCGACTTCGTCTGGATGCCTGTCGAGATTCCCGGCGCCACCTACGGCGTGCAGGAAGAGGAAGGCATCAAGAGCGTGTTCGAGCCGCTCGGCATCACCTATGAGGTGACCGAGGCGACGCTCGACCAGGCCGAGGTGATCAACCGCATGGTCGACTATCTCACCGCCAACAAGGCCAAGGTGAAGGCGATCATCGGCCTTGGCGACCTCGTCACCGGCTCGATCAAACGCGTGTTCGACCAAGTCGGCGTCAAGCCCGGCGAAATCCCCGTCGTCGGCTGGGGCAACTCGCTCGACACCACCCAGGAAGTGCTGAACGGCTACGTCAATGCCGGCCAGTGGCAGGATCCGCAGGCGACCAGCTATGTCGCGCTGTCGCTCGCCAACATGGCCGCCAGCGGCATTCCCCCGGGCTTCAACGTCATCACCGGCGCGCTCTATGAGAAAGATACCGCCGAGATCTACGACAAAATCCTGTCCGGCAAATAGCCCCTGATCTCCAGCGCCGCGCGTCCACCGGGCGTGCGGCGTCCCGCCCTTTCGCCTGGTATCGAGCCGTTTGATGCGGCCCGATGGTCCGGCCCATTCCAACCAGTCGCGGGTTACACGTGGAAAATCGTTCGCTTGTCCAAGGCCTGATCGCGCGGCCGGAATTCGGCCCCTTCGTGCTGCTCGTCGTCGAGATCGCCGTCTTCTGGGGTTTCAACCACGACTTCCTGTCACCCCAGAACATCTCCAACACGTTGGCCTTCACGGTCGAGCTCGGGCTGATCGCGCTGGCGATGACGTTGCTGATGACGTCGGGCGAATTCGACCTTTCCGTCGGCTCGCTGTTCGGCTTCTCGCCGGTGCTGATGTGGACGCTGTTCAACAGCGGCCTCACCTCGCTGGAGATGGGCTTCGTTGTCGCGCTGCTGGTCGCCGCCTTCATCGGCCTGGTCAATGGCTGGTTCGTCACGCAGCTCAAGATCCCGTCCTTTCTGGTCACGCTCGGCATGCTCCTGGTGGTGCGCGGCACCGCGCTGTTCGTCACCGACGGCTTTCCGCAGCGCACCTGGAGCGCCGAGGGCAGTTGGCTGGCGGAGGCGCTGGTCGGCGATTTCTTCATCGGCCCGTTCCGCATCTACATGTCGCTGTTCTGGTTCATCGCCGCGGCCATCGCGCTGGGCTATGTGCTGACGCAAAGCCGCACCGGCAACTGGATCCAGGCCGCCGGCGGCAACCCGAACGCTGCGAGGGCGCGCGGCGTCAATGTCAGCCGCGTCAAGATCGGCCTGTTCGTGCTGTCCTCGGTCATGGCCTCGCTTGCAGGCGTCATCTCCTCGCTGCGCACCTCGGCGGCCAACCCCAACAGCGGCACCGGCTACGAACTCGAGGTCATCGCCATGGTGGTGATCGGCGGCACGGCGCTGACGGGCGGGCGCGGCACCATCATCGGCACCGTGCTCGGCATCCTGATCCTGCGCGTCATGCGCAACGGCATCGTGCTGATCGGCGTGCCCGGCCTTGCCTACAACATCTTCATCGGCGCGATCATCCTTGGCATGATGGCGCTTCATTCATGGCTGGAACGCCGGCATCAGGCAGGGACGTGAACCATGGCCGAGCCACTGATCCGCATGCAGAACATCCGCAAGTCCTACGGGCGCGTGCAGGCGCTGGTGGACGCCAATTTCCATGTCAACGAGCGCGAGATCGTCGGCCTGCTCGGCGACAATGGCGCCGGCAAGTCGACGCTGATCAAAGTGCTGTCGGGCGCGGTGCCGCTGACCAGCGGCGACATCTTCATCCGCGGCAAGAAGGTGAACCTGCGCAACACCAGCGACGCCATCGCCAACGGCATAGAGACCATCTACCAGGATTCGGCGCTGGTCACCCAACTGTCGATCGCCCGCAATTTGTTCCTCGGGCGCGAGCCGATCAAGCCGCCGCGCTTCCTCAACCGCATGGACCAGGAGGCGATGAACACGGTCGCCCGCGACCTGCTCAAGCAGGTCGGCATTTCCAAGAACATTCCGCCGACGACGCCGATCGGCTCGCTCTCCGGCGGCGAGCGCCAGGCCGTGGCGATCGCGCGCGCCATGCATTTCGACAGCGATCTCATCATCCTCGACGAACCGACCAACAATCTTGGCGTCGCCGAAACCCAGGGCGTGCTGAGCTTCGTGCGCAGCGCGCGCGATTCCGGCCATTCCTGCATCTTCATCGCGCACAACATCCACCATGTCTTCCAGGTGGTGGACCGCATCGTCGTCATGCGGCGCGGCAAGGTGGTGGCCGGCGACATCGACCCCAAGACGACCAGCGTGGCGGAGGTTGAACGCGTCATCACCGGCATGTCGGACAAGGAGATCCGCGACGCCATCGCCGATGGCAAGGGGTCGCATTGAGGACGAGCGCAACATCCCTGGCGAAACAGCAGAATGGGCATCCGGGCGATGGGCGCGATCGGCGCCGCTCAAATCGCCCGTCTGGCGTGCCATCGCATCGGCAATAGGGTTGCGGCATGAAAGCCACCGTCTCTGACATCGCCAGGAACTGCGAACTGTCGACGGCGACGGTCGACAGGGTGCTCAACAACCGGAAGGGGGTCAGCGCGGCCAACCGGCAGCGCGTCATGGAGGCCGCCAAGCAACTCGGCTATCTGCCGGTCGCCGACCAGGTAACGCTCCCCTCGCGGCCGGCCAATCTGGAATTCTTCCTGCCGATCGGCAGCAACGCCTTCATGCAGGATCTGGCCAGGCATATCGAGGATTATGCCTCGCGCCTGCCGCTCGTTGCCTCGTGCCGGATCCACAACCTCGCCGGAATCTCGCCGAACGCCTTGCAGACCGCCGTCGAAAACCTGTCGCTGAAAGCCAACGGTGTCGGCGTCATCGCCGTCGATCATCCCAGGACGCGCAACATCCTGCGCGACATCGTCGAGGCCGGCATTCGCCTGGTGACGCTGGTGTCCGATATTCCGGCCGCACCACGCTCGGCCTATGTCGGCATAGACAACCGGGTGGCGGGACGGACTGCCGCACTCCTGATGGGACGCTTCCTCGGCGACCGCGAGGGCCAACTGGCGATGGTGGTCGGCTCGCGCTCCTATCGCGGCCATGAGGAACGCGAGATGGGTTTCCGCTCCGTGCTCGGCGAGGAGTTCCCCAACCTGAGCGTCAGCAGCGCCGTCGAGATCAACGACGAGACCGATGCCAGCTACGCCGAAACCATGAAGGCGCTGCGCAACGAGCCGGAACTGCTCGGCATCTATTGCATTGGAGCCGGACGCTCCGGCATTGCCAAAGCCATCCGGGAGGCCAGGCCCAACCGCAAACCGGTATTCATCTGTCACGACCTGACGAGGGAAACGCGCGGCTATCTCGTCGACGATCTAGCCGACGTCGTCATCGACCAGAATGCCAGGCTGATCGCCGAGCAATCGGTCATCCGCCTGCTTGGCTCGATCGCATCATCGGCGCCCTACCTGACGCGGAAATTCATCGAGCCGCGGCTGATCTTCCGGGAAAACGTCCCGGTGCAGTGACGCGGCCCGCGAGGTCTTCCGGTCACTGTGTTCGCGAGCGATACGGCGAATCTGCACAGCTGCTATGCACGATTCACGATTGCCGAATCATTGGGCAACCCATAGCTTCTGGTTGTCGGCCATCTACTCCTCCCAGATGCGATGCCGACGCTGAGTGGGGTGCACCTCCTCCGCACCACATTCGAAATCGAGCCCGCTGCCACCTCCTCCCGGCAGCGGGCTTTTTTATTGCATGCCGGACATTTCCGGGAACGGCAGGGAATCCACGCAACATCAAAGCCACGGCAAACCGGAAGCGCACGCGCTGTCCGGCGCCAATGAGCCTTGCCGATGGATCAGCCCGCGGCGGCTCCGCCCCTGAAGGACTGGATCAACCCTTCCGCCATGCGCACCAATTGCGCGCTGGGACCTTCGGTGCCAACGGTCTGCACGCTCACGCGCGCGCCTTCGCACAGCAGCGAAAGCGTATCGGCCAGAAGTTCGGCCTGGCCGATGCCGGCGCCCCGGCAGAGCGCCACCAGGCGCTCGCGCTGGGCTTCCTTGAGTTCCTTGATCACGCGCCTGGCCGGATGGTCGGGTTCAGTCAGCTCAACCGCGGCGTTGGCCATGTCGCAGCCCCGGCAATCGGCCGTAAGCATCTCGGCCGCCTTGCGAACCCAGGCATGCAGTTGCGCGAGCTTGTCGCCCGGGTGCTCGGCTTCGAATGCGTCCCACATCGCGCCGGCCTTTGATGCGGTGGCGCGCAGGCATTCGATGATCAGATCGTCCTTGGATTCGAAATGACGGTAGAGCGTCATCTTGTTCGTGCCGGCAGCCTCGGTGATGGCGTCGACGCCGACGCCCTTGATGCCGTGCTTGTGGAACATGTCGCGCGCCGTCTCCAGGATCCGATCCCGGGGACGAGGACGCTCCACGACGCCGTCTGTCATCATTGATCTCCTTTCGTTTCCAAAAATCCCTCGGCCACCTCTTGACTAGGGTGTTACCGGTCTGTAACTTCCAGAATGTTACTTACTGGTAACACCTATGGCGTCCGCCGTCAATAACAAGACCGTGATCTGGTCCGGCCAGATCGGGGCGGGCGAAAAATTGCATTTCATGCGGCTCCGGCCGGTGAAGAGATGAAAAACGGTTCGCGAGCATGGGCTGCGAATCGACAGACAAGGAGCCGGCCAATGCCACAGCGCCGCGATCTTACCATAGATGAAGCCGTCCGGGATCCGATGATCCGGCTGGTCATGAAAGCCGACGGGGTCGATCCGCGCGCTTTCGAAACAATGCTGCGCACGCTTGCCGGTTCGCAGCGCGGCGAGGTGCCGTTGCTCCGTTCGTCGGAAGAGTTCGGACGCGGCCAGAGGCTGTCCAGGGTTGCCACTGCGTTCGGCAGGGCAAGAGCAGCCGGAGAGGCGTGCGTGTCGTGGTAAACTTCTTCATTCACCGCCCGATCTTCGCCTCGGCGATCGCCATCATCATGGTGCTCGCCGGGACGATTTGTTATTTCCTGCTGCCCGTCTCGCAGTTTCCCGACATCACACCGCCGCAGGTCGTGGTCAGCGCCCACTATCCGGGAGCCAGCGCGCAGGTGGTCGCCGACACTGTGACGACGCCGCTGGAGCAGCAGATCAACGGCGTGCAAGGCATGACCTACATGTCGTCGACCAGCTCCAATGACGGTTCCTCGACGATCACCATCACCTTCGATGTCGGCTATTCCCTGAGCACCGCCGCCGTCGACGTCCAGAACCGCGTCTCGCAGGCTGCCTCGTCGCTGCCGGCGATCGTCAATCAGGGCGGCGTGACTATCAAGAAGCAGAATCCGAACTTTGTCCTCATCGTCAACCTCACCTCGCCCGACGGCTCCGTCGACCCGGTGGCGCTGTCGAACCTTGCCTATCTGCAAGTGGTCGACCCGCTGAAGCGGCTGCCCGGTGTCGGTGACGTGCAGATCTTCGGCGAGCGGCGCTATTCGATGCGCGTCTGGCTCGATCCGGACAAGCTCGCCAATCTCGGCATCACCGCCGTCGACGTCCAGAACGCCATTGCCGAGCAGAACGTCCAGGTGGCCGCCGGCAAGATCGGCCAGTCTCCGGCGCCTGCCGGCACCGCTTTCGAGATGCAGGTCAATGCCGTCGGCCGGTTGAGCGATCCCAAGGAGTTCGGCGACATCGTGGTGCGCGCCAACACCACCACCGGCTCGCTGGTGCGGCTGCGCGACGTCGCCCGCATCGAGCTCGGCGCCCTGCAATATTCGTCGTCGGCCTTTTTCGGCAAGGACCCGACCGTGGTGCTCGCCGTCTACCAGATGCCCGGCTCCAACGCGCTCGATCTGCAGCAGCGCGTCAAGGACAAGATGCAGGAGCTGTCCGCCCGCTTCCCCAAGGGCGTCAGCTATGCCATGCACTACGACACGACGCGCTTCGTCTCGGCCTCCATGCATGACGTGCTGATCACGCTCGGCGAGGCTCTGGTCCTCGTCGTCGCCGTGGTTTTCATCTTCCTGCAAAGCTGGCGCACCACAATCATTCCGACGATCGCCATCCCGGTGTCGCTGGTAGCGACGCTCGTCGTCATGGAGATGATGGGCTTCTCGCTCAACATGCTCTCCCTGCTCGGCATGGTGCTGGCGATCGGCCTTGTCGTCGACGACGCCATCGTGGTGGTCGAGAATGTCGAACGACAGCTCGAGGCCGGGCTGAAACCGTTGGCGGCTACCAAGGCCGCCATGGCCGAAGTCACCGGTCCGATCATCGCCACGACAGCGGTGCTGATGGCCGTCTTCGTGCCGGTCGCCTTCATCCCCGGCGTTTCGGGACGCCTCTACAACCAGTTCGCGCTGACGGTGGCGATCTCGGTCGGCATTTCCGCCTTCAATTCGCTGACCCTGAGCCCGGCGCTGAGCGCCGCCTTCCTGCGCCATCGCCAAGGCACGCAATTCGTGCTGTTCCGCTGGTTCAATACGGGCTTTGACAGGCTGTCGCATGCCTATGCCAATGGCGTGCGTATCCTCATCCGTTTGCGCTGGATCATGCTCGGCCTGTTCGCGGCCGGGCTGGTCGCCACCTATTTCGTCTGGGCAAAGCTTCCCTCGACCTTCCTTCCGGTCGAGGACCAGGGCTATTTCTTCGTCGTCATCCAATTGCCCGACGGCGCTTCGCTGGAACGCACCGACGATGTGGCGCAGAAGGCGCGCGACATCCTGCAGGCGACGCCCGGCGTCGACATCGTCGGCTCGATCAGCGGCCTGAACTTCCTGACCAGCGCGGCGCAGTCGAATTCCGCGGTCGAATTCGCCATCCTCAAGCCGTGGGAGGAGCGCGGTCCCGACCAGAGCGCCTCCAAGCTCGTCGCCGACGTGCGCGGCAAGCTGATGCAGATCCCGGAGGCGTTCGCGCTCTCCTTCGATCCGCCCTCGATCCCGGGTATCGGCACCACGGGCGGCTTCGAATTCGTCGTCGAGGACCTTACCGGCCGCGGCAGCACCGCGCTCAACGACGCGACGCAAGCCGTGATCGCCGAGGCGCGCAAGCAGCCGGAAATCAACCCCCAGCAGCTTTTCTCGCCATTCTCGACCTCGACGCCGCAGTTCAACTACGACCTCGACCGCGCCAAGGCGAAGCTGCTCGGGCTCAACCTGCCTGACGTCTTCAACACGCTGCAGATCTATCTCGGCTCGCTCTACGTCAACGACTTCAACCTGTTCGGCCGCACCTTCCGGGTGACCATCCAGGCCGACAAGGATGCACGCGCGGGTGCGGCCGACATTTCGCGGCTCTATGTGCGCAATGCCTCCGGCGGCATGGTGCCGCTCAGCACGCTGGGCAAGCTGGTGCCGTTCGTCGGCCCGGAAACGGTGCCGCACTACAACAACAACGCCTCGGCCTCGATCAATGGCGGCGCCGCGCCCGACTATTCGTCGGGCCAGGCGGTCGCCGCCATGGAACGGGCCGCCGCCACGGCTCTACCAAGGGATTTCGGCTTCGAATGGACCGGCATCACCTTCCAGGAGCTCAAGGCGGGATCGATTGCGTCGGTCGTCTTCGGCCTCGCCATCGTCTTCGTCTTCCTGATCCTGGCGGCGCAATATGAGAGCTGGGCGATGCCGTTCATGGTGCTGCTGGCAGTGCCGCTCGCCTTGTTCGGCGCGTTCGTGGTGCTGTGGGTGCGCGGCATGCAGATCGACGTCTACTCGCAGATCGGCTTCGTCATGCTGATCGGCCTGGCGGCGAAGAACGCCATCCTGATCGTCGAGTTCGCCCGGCGACGGCGCGAAGAAGGGCTCAGCATCGTCGAAGCGGCGATGGAAGCGGCACGGCTGAGGCTGCGGCCGATCCTGATGACGGCCTTCGCCTTCATCCTGGGCGTGCTGCCGCTGATGTTCGCGACCGGCGCCGGTGCTGCCAGCCGTCAATCGATCGGCACCACCGTCTTCGGCGGCATGGTGGCGGCGACCATCCTGTCGCTGGTGTTCGTGCCGGTCTTCTATGCGGTCATCGAACAGCTGCGCGAACGGCGCGGCGGCGACGAGCCCGCTTCCCTGCATTCCGAACCAACTGCCGAACCCGCCTTGCCGCCCATGGCGCAAGCGGCCGAATAAGATTGGAGACTGAACATGCGTAAATGGAAAATCGCTTTGGGCGCCGCTGTCGCGCTGGGCGCAATCTCGGTGGCGAGCGTTCACCTGCTCGATATGGGCAGCCTCAGCCTCAATGCCGGCACGGCCGGAGCGGCAACGCCCGCTCCCGCGGCATTCGTCATGCCGGTGCCGGTGACCAGCGTGGTGAAGAAAACGATCCCGATCTATCTCGACTATGCCGCCCGCACCGAACCGATCCGCAGCGTCACGCTGCAGGCCAGAGTGCCGGGCTACCTGGAAGAGCAGGCCGCCGAAGACGGCGCCGACGTCAAGAAGGGCGACCTCCTCTACAGGATCGCGCCGCAGGACTTCCAGGCGGCGCTCGACCAGGCGAAGGCGCAGGTGCAGCGTGATACAGCGACGCTCGACTATGCCCGCTCCAATCTCGGCCGCGGCACCGAGCTCGCCAAGAGCGGCTATTTGGCCAAGGACAGCTTCGACCAGCGCACCAGCACCTTGCGCGAGGCGCAGGCGTCGCTGGCGCTCAACCAGGCGGCGGTCCGCTCGGCCGAGCTCAATTTGAGCTATTCGGAGATTCGCGCTCCCTTCGCAGGCCGCATCGGCCGTAACCAGGCCTCGATCGGCACGCTGGTCAGCGTCGCCGGCACGGTGCTCAACACGCTGGTGCAGCTCGACCCGATCTATGTAACCTTCAATCCGAGCGAGAGCGATCTGGCGCAGATCGAGGAAGCTCGTGCCGCCGGCCCGATCGAGGTCGAGGTGCTGCTCCCGGGCGAGACCGAAGCCCATCAGAAGGGCGAACTCACCTTCATCGACAACACGATCGACCATTCGACCGGCACCATCACCGCGCGCGCCACCATCGGCAACGCCAAGTTCGCGCTGCTGCCTGGCCAATATGTTCGCGTCCGGCTGCACGTCAAACAGCAGCCCGATGCGCTGATGGTGCCGCAGGTCGCACTGGGTTCGAGCCAGCTCGGCAAATATCTTTACGTCGTCGGCAAGGGCAACACCGTCGACCAGCGGCTGGTTTCGACCGGGCCGACCAGCGGCGACCTGGTCGCCATCCTGAGCGGAGTCACGGAAGGCGACCAGGTGATAACAGGCAATCTGCAGAAGATCGGCCCTGGAATGCCGATTTCGCCACTGCCACAGAAACCGGCCACCTGACTCCCCCGCAGGCCCGGTTTCAGCGCGGCGCCCCGGCCTTCCCACAGGTCGCGGGCGCCGCTTTTGCGAGCAGCTCAGCCCGGCCAGTACCGGCGATGTGAAAAAACCGCAAAAGTCCTTGTTAGATTGTCGACAATCTGCTTGTCTTGCCCTTGTTTCGTCGGGAGTGGCCGGGATGGCAAAGGCGGATTTCAGTCCAATCGCGGATACGACCCGACGCGCGGAGATCGTGGCGCTGCTGCGACGGGCAATCCTGACCGGCCGGTTGGAGCCGGGCCAGAAGCTCAACGAGCTGCGGATTTCCGAGCAGATGCGCGTCAGCCGCGCGCCTTTGCGCGAAGCGATGCGCGAGCTGGTGCAGGAAGGCATCCTGACCAGCATCCCCTATGCCGGCACCTTCGTCATCAATGTCACCGCCAAGGACATCGACGATGTCTACTCGCTCAACAAGGTGCTCGACGAATTCGCCATCGAGCGGACATGGGAGCTGCGCGATCGGCGCTTTTTCGATGAGCTCGACCGGCGCCATGAGGCGGTGAAGCAGGCGACGCGCGACCGCGACACCACAAGGCAGATCGAAACCGCGCTGCAACTGCATGGCCTGATTCACGAATGGGCCGACAATTCCGTTCTTTTGGAAACATGGCAACGGCTGACCAGCCGGTTGCAGATGTATTTTGCCCTGCACCAGCAGGCACGCAACGAAGCGGTGCCTGCCGAGAACGTTCACGAGACTTACGTGCGGCTGCTCAAGGGCGACGACATGCGCGCTGCCCAGCGCCACGCCCGCGAGCATATAGACCACGACTTCGAAGAGCTTCTTGCCTACGCGCGCGCTCTCGAACGTCGCCCGTCGAAAGGCGCTTGATACTTCCCCAGCGGACAACGGACATCAACGTGCAGATCGCAACCATCAAAGCCTACCATGTCGTGCAGCCCTTCGTGGACGGCCCCTACCGCATGTCCAAGGGGCGCGTCGCCGACGCCTTCGACGCGGTGATCGTCGCCATCACCTCGAACGATGGCATCACCGGTTGGGGCGAGATGGCGCCGCTCGGCAATTTCTATTCGGCCGCCTTCCCGGCGGGCGCCCGTGCCGGCGTTATGGAGATCGCCCCGCACCTCATCGGCCACGACCCGCGTGGCCTCGCCGGCATCGGCCGGCTGATGGACATCGTGTTCAAAGGGCATCCCTACATCAAGTCGGCGCTCGACATGGCCTGCTGGGATCTCGCCGCGCGCGCCGCCGACGTGCCGCTGGTGACGATGCTGGGCGGCAAGGAGAGCGATACGGCCGAGCTTTACAAGGTCGTCACCCATGGCAGCGTCGATGCCATGGCCGCACTTGCGAAGCGCATCGTCCAGGACGGCTTCCACCGGCTGCAGGTCAAGGTCGGCGGCAACGTTCGCGACGACATCGAACGCGTCACGGCGGTCGCCGCCTCAGTGCCGAAAGACACTGTCATCTTCTGCGATGCCAATGCCGGCTGGACGCACTACCAGGCGCGCCAGTTCGCTGATGCGACGCGCTCGATCGATTACACATTCGAGCAACCCTGCACGACGATCGAGGAAAACATGTCGGTGCGCCGCATGCTCGACAAGCCGATGGTGCTCGACGAATCCGTCACCTCGCTGGAGGACATGCTGGAAATTCATCGCCGGGGCGCGGCCGACGGGCTGACGCTGAAGATCTCGCGGCTCGGCGGCGTCGGCAGGACCCGGCTGATCCGCGATGTCGCCGTCGACCTCGGCTTCATGATCACCGTCGAGGATACCGGCGGCGCCGAGATCGACACGGCGGCTATGGCGCATCTGTCGCTGTCGACGCCGCAGGAGCGCCGCCTGCACGCCATCGCCTTCCACGAATGGGTGACGGTGCGCACGGCGTCGAACAAGCCGCCGGTCACCGGCAGCCGCATGGGCGTTCCGGATGGTCCGGGCCTCGGCATCGACGTCGTCCCGGATCTGCTCGGCAAGCCCTTCTTCGAGGTCGGCCGGTGAAAATCCGCGGCATCAACGCGACGCCGATCAACCTCAGGCTCGAGGCGCCTTATGCCTGGGTGTTCGGTGAACTCGACGGCTTCTCGCCGACCATTGTCGAAGTGGAGACCGAAGATGGCCTGATCGGCCTCGGCGAAGCACCGATGCCGGCAGCAGCCGCGATCATCAACGACATCCTGGCACCCCGGCTCGTGGGCCGCGACGCCTTCGACATCGCCGGCGCCGAGCATGTCTGCCTGCCCTACTGGACCGGCGTGCAGTCGATCAACGACCGCACCCGCATCATGGCCTTCGGCGCGATCGAGATGGCGCTCTGGGACCTGCGCGGCAAGGCGTGGAACCAGCCGCTCTACCAATTGCTCGGCGGCGCCGTGCGCAAGGAGATCCCGTTCACCGATTACTTTTCGCTACGCGGCAACGGGCCAAGCGTGAAAGGCGAGACGACAGCGGAGGAAGTCGCCGACTACTGCGTCGAGCTTCATGAGACCCACGGAACGACCTTCTTCGAAGGGAAGTTCTCGACGCAGGATCCAAAAATCTCGCTGAAGATGATCGAATTGATCCGCAGGAAGCTCGGCGACGATGCAATGATCCGCATCGATTCCAACCAGGCCTATTCGCTCAGCACCGCCCGGCGACTGACGCGGCCGCTGGAAGAGCTTAGCGTGCGCAATTGGGAGGATCCAGTGGCGACGATCGAGGAGATGCGCGAACTCAGGCGCCATTGCTCGATCCCGTTCTCGACCCACAACATCGACATCGCCCGCGCCATGGACCTCAAGGTGCCCGACGCCTTCGTCGGCAATCCAACCGCGCATGGCGGCATCGGCCGCATGCTGCGCTTCGTCGGCGCCTGCGAGCACGCCGGCATCGATTTCTGGTGCTACAGCGGCGACAGCGGCATCGGCAGCGCCGCTTACCTGCATCTGTGCGCGGCACTCGGCTGGATACGGGAACCGAACCAGTCGCTGTTTCGCATGCAACCGACCGACATCACCGAGGAAGGACCGTTTTGCCCGAGGAACAATGTCGTGCCTGTGCCGGAGGAGCCCGGTCTCGGCATCACATTGTCGCGAGAACGGCTCGCTGCCTGCCATCGCGATTTCGTCGAGAACGGGCCCTGCAACAAATATCATGATCGGGCAAAGCCCGGAACTTACCGTCGTTTGCCGCTGAACTAGATGAGGGCGGCCGGCCAAAACAGAAGAAGCCAGCCACCGCGATCCCGATCGGAAAGGGTGGCCACGGACCAGAGGAAGCAGTGCAGCCCAGAAACCGGCACGTCCACGCCAAGGACTGGATGGACCGGACAAAACCGCGTGCTACAGTCCCGGTCTACAGGCCTCTGGCGACCGGAAACGGTGTAGTCGCGAATTTTCGTCAACCATAAGAAACAGGGGAAAGGGTCAAACCCATGAGCAAGAATTATCGCATTCTCGACCTCATCCGGCGCAACCGCTCGCCGCTCGAAAATCACCTCATCGACGGTCTCGTCGACGGCCGTGTCAGCCGCCGCGACTTCATCCGCCATGGCAGCCTGCTCGGCCTGTCGCTGCCGCTGCTGGGCGGCATCACCACGGCCGCGGGCCTCGGCGCCATGCCGTCGCTCGTCCGGGCGCAAGGCGCGCCAGGCGCCACAATCCGCGTTGCAAGCAGCGTGCCGGCGGCGACGATCGATCCTGTCACCATCGCCGATGCCGGCGGCCTGCTGATCATGCAGCAAGTCGCGGAGTTCCTCTGCGTCGACGGCCCCGATCTCGTGCTCAAGCCGGCGCTGGCTGAAAGCTGGAAGCCGAACGACAACGGCTCGGTGTGGACTTTCAAGCTGCGCAAGGGCGTGAAGTTCCATAGCGGCGGCGAGATGAAGGCCGACGACGTGGTGGCCAGCATCGACCGGATTGCCGACCCGGCCAACTCGTCCAACGCACTGTCGGTGTTCACCGGCATCCTGTCGAAGGGCGCCAGCAAGAAGGTCGACGACTACACGGTGGAATTCCACCTCGACGCCCCGAACGGCAATTTTCCCTACATGGTGTCGTCCGATAATTACAACGCCGTGATCGTGCCGGCGAGCTACAAGGGCGACTACGAAAAGAGCTTCGACGGCACCGGGCCCTTCAAGATCGACAAATACACGCCAAAGGTCGGCGCGTCCTTCGTCCGCAACGAAGGCTACTGGGGCGAGAAGGCGCTGCCGGAACGCACCGAATTCACCTTCTTTGCCGACATGCAGCCAATGATCCTGGCGCTGCAGGGCGGGCAGGTCGACATCATCAACCAGATGCCTGTCCTGTCTGGCGTGGCGCTGCTCAACGATCCCAACATCGACATCATCAGCCTGAAATCGTCGGCGCACCAGCAACTGCACCTGCGCTGCGACGACGGGCCGATGAAGGATGCGCGCGTGCGCCGCGCCATCGCGCTCAGCCTGGACCGCGACAAGCTGGTCGCGGGCCTGATGAAGGGGCGCGCCGTGGCCGGCAACGACAGCCCGTTCGCCCCGGTTTATCCCTCGACCGATGCGAGCGTGCCGCAGCGCAAGCAGGACATCGCGCAGGCCAAGCAGCTCATGGAGGCGGCGGGCGCGGGCAAGGGCTTCAAGATGACGCTGACCACCGAGCGCTATCTCGAAATCCCCGAATACGCCCAGCTCATCCAGAACTGGGTCAAGGAAATCGGCATCGAGCTCGAGCTCAACATCCTCGACCAGAGCGCCTATTACGGCGACGCCGTGTTCGGCAAATCGAACTGGCTGGACTCGGAAATGGGCATCACCGACTACGGCCACCGCGGCGTGCCGAACGTCTATCTTGCCGCCCCGCTGAAGAGCGAAGGCACATGGAACGCGGCGCACTTCAAGAACAAGGACTACGACGCGCTGGCGACCAGCTATATCGCGGCCCTCGATCTCGAAGCGCAGAAGGCGACGGCAGGCAAGATCCAGAAACTTCTGCTCGAGGAGACGCCGGTCATCTTCGGCTATTTCTACGACTATCTGACGGCGACGGCGAAGGGCGTGGCCGGCGTGCAGCCGACCGCGATGTCGCAGCTGTTCCTCGAAAAGGCGTCGAAGGCCTGAGCGGAAGGGAAAGCCAATCCTATAACAGCCAGCTTCCTGACGGGAGCTGGCTACTCAGGGAGTGTTAGCCATTCTCTCGTTCCTTGTCCGGCGCGTCTCGCTTTCGCTCGTCACGCTGTTCCTGCTCAGCATCATGGTCTTCCTGGGCGGGCAGGTGCTGCCCGGCAATGTCGGGCGCGCCATATTGGGGCCGTTCGCCGACCAGCGCGCCGTCGATGCGCTCAACCATTCGCTCGGCGTCGACCGGCCACTGCTTGCCCAGTACTGGAGCTGGATTTCAAACTTCGTCCAGGGCGACATGGGCACGTCCTACATCTTCCGCTCGCCAGTCGCCCCCTTCGTCATCGATGCGCTGGGGAATTCGATGAAGCTGGCGGCGGTCGCCTTCGTGCTGGTGGTGCCGATCGGCATCCTTGGCGGCGTCGTCGCGGCCCTCAACCTCAACCGGCCGCTCGACCGCATCATCAGCCTTGGCGGCTTGTCGGTGACGGTGCTGCCGGAGTTCGTCACCGGCATCATCCTGATCCTGATCTTCGGCGTCTGGCTGCGCTGGCTGCCGATCTCGGCGGCATGGCCGCGCGATGCCGGTTTCTTCACGCAGCTTTACTACCTGATCCTGCCGGCGCTGCCGCTGTTCCTGGTGCTGTTCGGCTATATCGCGCGCATGGCGCGCTCGGGCATGATCGAGGCGCTCGATTCCGACTATACGCGAACCGCTGTGCTCAAGGGCCTGCCCTGGCGCACGGTGATCTGGCGCCATGTGCTGCGCAATGCGCTGCTGCCGACCATCACCGTCATTGCCACCCAGACCGGCTATCTCATCGGCGGGCTGGTGGTGATCGAGACGCTGTTCCGCTACCAGGGTATCGGCTCGCTGATCTTCACCGCTGCGCGCGGCAAGGATTTCCCGATGCTGGAATCGGGCATCCTGACCATTGGCATCGTGTATGCCGTGGCCACCCTTGTGGCCGACTTCCTCTATTCCGTGCTCAATCCACGCATCCGGCTGGGGTCAGAACAATGAGCGCCGTCCAGACCAGTCCCGCCAGACAGGACGACACCCGCCAGCGCAGCCCCCTGGCGGAGGTTTTGTCCTCGCTGCTTCGCTCCGGCACCTTCCTCGTCGGCATCACCATTGTGCTGTTCTGGGTCGCCTGTGCGCTGTTCGGCGAACATTTCGCGCCCTACGATCCGCTCGCCGACGACATCATCAACGCGCTGGCGCCGCCTTCGGCCGAACACTGGTTCGGCACCGACCAGATCGGCCGCGACGTCTTCTCGCGCGTCATCGTCGGCTCGCGCGACATCCTGACCGTGGCGCCGCTGGCGACATTGCTGGCGACGGTGGCCGGCACGGCGCTCGGGCTGCTCACCGGTTACTTCCGCGGTATCGTCGACGATGTCGTCAGCCGCATCCTGGAAGCCTTCATGGCAATCCCGGTGGTGATCGTGGCGCTGCTCGCCATCGTGGCGCTCGGCACGTCCAAGACCACCGTCATCGTGGTCATCGGCCTGAGCTTCGCGCCGATCATCGCGCGCACCGTGCGCTCGGCGGTGCTGGCTGAGCGCGAGCTCGACTATGTCGCCGCGGCCCAGCTCAGGCATGAGAGTGCGCTGCATACGATGTTCGTCGAGATCCTGCCCAACGTCATTCCGCCGATCCTGGTTGAAACGACCGTGCGGCTTGGTTATGCCATTTTCGCGGTTGCCACGCTTTCCTTCATGGGCTTCGGCATCCAGCCGCCGTCGCCGGACTGGGGGCTCTCGATTTCCAGCAATTACGGCATGATCGGCGGCGGCTTCTGGTGGACCGTGCTGTTCGACGCGCTCGCCATCGCCTCGCTGGTGATCGGCGTCAACCTGGCGGCCGACGGCGTGCATGGAGCCTTCAATGACTGAACCCTCCAAGACCCGGAAGGCGCAGGCCCAGAACGCACTCGACCTCAACGACCTGTCGGTCGCTTATCGTGTTTCCGGCCGAAACCGGGCGGTGCTGCGCAATCTCAGTCTCACCATCGGCCAAGGCGAGGCCTATGGGCTGGTCGGCGAATCCGGCTGCGGCAAATCCACGGTCGCCCTTTCCGTCGTGCGCTACCTGCCGCGAAACGGTTCCATATCAGGCGGCGCGATCTCGCTCGACGGACAGGACGTCATGAAGCTCGATGCCGAGGCGCTCAGAAAGATGCGAGCCGAAAGCGTCTCAATGGTCTATCAGGACCCCGGCAAGGCGCTGAACCCGTCGATCCGCATCGGTCGCCAGCTGACCGAGATCTTCGAGCTTGGGGGCAAAACGGGGCAGGCAGCCGAGGATCGCGCAATCGCCATGCTGAACCGGGTGCGGATCTCCGATCCGGTCAGCGTCATGCAACGCTATCCGCACCAGCTTTCCGGCGGCATGCAGCAGCGCGTGGCGATCGCCATGGCGCTGGCCAACGATCCTTCGATGCTGATCCTGGACGAGCCGACGACCGGCCTCGACGCGACCGTCGAAGCCGAGGTGCTCGACCTGATCGCGCAGCTGCGGCAAGAATTGTCGGCCTCGATCCTGTTCATCAGCCACAATCTCGCCGTCGTCTCCAACATGTGCGATCGCGTCGGCGTGCTCTATGCCGGCATGCTGGTCGAGGAAGGGCCGACGGAGGCCGTCTTCAACGATCCGCGCCATCCCTATACGGTAGCGCTGCTGCGCTGCCTGCCGCGCGGCGGCCAGCGCAAGGACCAGGGCCGCCTCGACACCATCCCGGGCTTTTTGCCCGGCATCGGGGCCGACATCAAGGGCTGCCCCTTCACCGACCGCTGCGCTCTCGCTACCGACCGCTGCCGCAACGAGTTGCCGCCGCTCTACGAACTGGGCGGCCGGCTGTCGCGCTGCCACTATCACGAGAAGGCGCAATCCCTGCCGCGCGCGACGCCCGGCGACGCGCCCGCCGCGCCGAAAGCCGCAGCCGCGCCGGTATTGCGGGTCGCCGGGCTGAACAAGACCTTTGCCAGCCATGGCCATTCGCTGCGCGCGGTGAAGGACGTGTCGCTCGATCTCAGGCCGGGCGAAACGCTCGGGCTGGTCGGCGAGTCCGGCAGCGGCAAGACCACTTTCGCCAGGCTGCTGCTCGGCCTCGTGCCGCCCGACGACGGCGGCAGCATCGAGCTCGAGGGCAAGGCGCTGGCGCCGCGGCTGGGGGACCGCAGCGACGACCAGGTCAAGGCGATGCAGATCGTCTTCCAGAACCCGGACTCCGCACTCAACCGCTCGCATTCGATAAGGCATCTGATCGGCCGCGCGCTGAAGCGGCTGGCCGGCTTGAGCGGCAAGGCGCTCGAGGCGCGCCTCGACGACCTCGTCCGCTCGGTGCGGCTGACCGACCGGCATCTGGCCGTGAAGCCGCGCCAGCTGTCGGGCGGGCTGAAACAACGCGTTGCCATAGCGCGCGCCTTCGCCGGCGATCCACGCATCGTCGTGTGCGACGAGCCGACCTCCGCGCTCGACGTGTCGGTGCAAGCCGCGATTCTCAACCTGCTCGCCGATCTGCAAGCGAAGGAAGACGTCAGCTACATCTTCATCTCGCATGACCTTGGCGTGGTGCGCTACCTCTCAGACAAGATCGCCGTGCTCTATCTCGGCCGCATCATGGAACTCGGCCCGTCGGAAGACGTCTTCTCCGGCCCGCATCATCCCTACACCGAAGCGCTGCTGTCGGCCGTGCCCAGGCTCGACCAGACCGAGACGGCGCGCATCCGTCTCGACGGCGAAATCCCCAGCGCCGCCAATCCGCCGCCGGGCTGTGTCTTCCACACGCGCTGCCCACGCAAGATCGGCCCGATCTGCGAACAGCAGGAACCGCCGCTGGCCGAGGCGCGCCCCGGGCACTCGATCCGCTGCCATATTCCCTACGCGGAACTCGCCAGGCTGCAGAGGCCGGCAGCGGTCGATACCGAGCCGGCGTAGCCGAACATACGGCCCCTGCCCTTCACGGATGGCCGGCCATGCTGAAGGACCGGTCGCCTTCGGCAAAGCCCTGCTCGCCGGCCCAATCCCTCGTCAGCGCCCGCAATCCCGCCAAGGCCACGTCGAGCACATCCGACGACGCCGGATTGCTGGGATAGGCAAGATAGATCGGCCGCTGGAACACGGGCGTGTTCGCGACGCGTTTCATTTCGCCGCGCTCGATATGGCCGCTGACGGCGCTGAGCGGCAGATAGGCGGCGGCTTGCTGCGACAGCACGTGCTGCAAACCGATGAAGACCAGGCCGGCCGAAATGGCCGGCTTGACCATGCCGGCAAACGCCCGATCATGCTCGATGCGGAATTCGAGCCCCCAGTCCATCAGTATGTAGTTCTCGGTCCATGGCTTCGTCTGCGCGGCATGCTGGACAAGCACGACCTGATCGACGGCCAGCGTTTCGTAAACGATTCCGGGATGCGGCCGCGGCAGATAGAGGATGCAGATGTCGAGCAGGCCTTCGGCCAGTTGGTCGATCGCCAGATCGGGAAAACTGCCCTCGAGCCGTAACGCAACGTTCGGCCGCTCGGCGCGCATCCATTCGACCCATGGCGAAGTGATGCGCTCCCACAGATAGGCGGGCGCGGTCAGCCGGAGCAGTGTTTCATAGCCATCGGGAACGGCGATGTCCTGCCTCGATTGCTCCCAGGTGCGGGTGATGGCGGACGCATGCGGCAGGAACTGGCGGCCGGCCGGCGTCAGCGTGATGCCATCGCGGTCGCGGATGAAAAGCCGTCGCCCCAACTGCTCCTCCAGCACTCTTATCCGCGCACTGACGGTGGACTGGGCAAGGTTCAGCCGATTGGCCGCGACGGTGAAGCTGCCATGCTCGGCAATCTCCAGGAAACTGCGCAGGTTTTCGGTGTCCATGCCTTGGCTCTCCGCATCGAAAATTCCGATGGCCCCTATCAAAAAATATCGCTTTCCGCTCGCGGTCAACGATGAACTAGATGGCCTGCCCCAAGACAAGCGAGGATTGCAGCCATGCCGAAGCATTTCGAGAGGATCGACATCGCCCGCCGGAATCTCACTGCAATCGAAAATTCCGCTGTCGACGAATTGCTGGCCGGCCGGCTCGACCGGCGCGATTTCCTGCGCCATGGCAGCGTTCTCGGCCTTTCGCTGCCGTTCTTGGGCAGCCTTGTCGCCGCCGCCGGTCTCGGCACGCAAGAAGCCCGCGCCGAAGGCAAAGCGGGCGGCACGGTGCGCGCCGGCGTGGCGACGCCAGGCGGGGCCATCGATCCCGTCACCTACTACGACAGCGGCAGCTACCAGCTGGTTTTCCAGACCGCCGAATTCCTCTGCGTCACACAGCCGGACCTCACGCTGAAGCCGGTGCTGGCGGAAAGCTGGTCGCCGAACGAGGACGGCAGCGTCTGGACGTTCAAGCTGCGCAAGGGCGTGAAATTCCACAATGGCGAGGACTTCAAGGCCGACGACGTCGTCGCGACCTTCGACCGGCTGGCCGACCCGGACGGGGCCTCGAACGCGCTTTCGGTGTTCAAGGGCCTGCTGTCGAAGGGCGGCACCCGCAAGGTCGACGACCACACCGTCGCCTTCCATCTCGACGTGCCGAACGGCAGCTTTCCCTATTCGGTGTCGATCGACAACTACAATGCCGTCATCCTGCCGGCGAGCTACAAGGGCGACTACGAAAAGACCTTTGAAGGCACCGGCCCGTTCCGGCTGGAGAGCTACACGCCGAAAGTCGGCGCTACCTTCATCCGCAACCCCGATTATTGGGGCGAGAAGGCGTTGCCCGACCGGCTCGAGTTCAAATTCTACGGCGATGTCCAGCCGCGCATCCTGGCGCTGCAGGCCGGCGAAGTGGACATTCTCGACGCCGTTCCGCTCGATGTCAGCCAAGTGGTGCTGAACAGCCCCGACATCACCGTGCTGCGCGTCGCCTCGACCGCGCACCGCCAGCTCCACATGCGCTGCGACATGGCGCCTTTCACCGACAAGCGCGTGCGCCAGGCGCTGGCGCTGTGCATCGACCGTTCCAAGCTGGTGGATGGGCTGTGCCGCGGGATGGCGGCGACCGGCAATGACAGCCCGTTTGCGGCGGCCTTCCCCGCGACCGACAGAACGGTGCCGCAGCGCGCCCAGGACATCGCCAAGGCCAAGCAGCTTATGGAAGCCGTGGGCCTCAGCAGCGGCTTCGACATCACGCTGACGACGCTGCGCTACTCCGACATTCCCGGCTACGCGCAGCTGTTCCAGAACTTCGCCAAGGAGATCGGCGCGCGCGTCTCGCTCAACATCGAGGACCAGGACAAATATTACGGCAAGGCGGTGTTCGGTCAATCGGACTGGCTGGACAGCCCGCTCGGCATCACCGACTACGCCCATCGCAGCGTGCCGAACGTCTTCCTGAAAAGCCCGCTGGTCAGCGACGGCCCGTGGAATGCGGCGCATTTCAAGAGCGCCGCCTATGACGGCATGGTCAATTCCTATCTCAAGGCGCTCGACATCGGCGCGCAGCGGGCGGCGGCGTCAGACATCCAGAAGCTGCTGCTCGACGAGACGCCTGTCATCTTCAGCTATTTCCCCGACCTCCTGGTGCCGGTGCGCAAGAATGTCAGCGGGCTGCCGCCGATCGCCGCCGGCCTGCTGCTCGACCGGGTGTCGCTGGGATAGAGGCTGGATGGACAATTTCTGCTTTCGGGCGGCGAGGCTATCCGCCAGCGGGGCTGCGAAGGGCGATGGGGGGCCATCGTTCGAGCCGCTCGACTCAGGAGAAGCCCGCCGCCCGGAAACCCACTCCGAGACGACTCAATCCAGGTCCATCTCGCTTTGCGCCAGCACTCTATGACAAAAGAAAAGAAACGGGAGACTACCATTCGCAAGCCTCATTTGCGCGGCCGCGGGCCGCATTTTCCCTTGCTCGACACGATCGTGCAGTATGAGTTCGAGCCCGGCTACGTCGCCTTCACCATGCCGATGCAGAAGCGGCTGCGCGTGCAAGTGGGATCGATGATCGTCGCCGACACGACCAGGGCGCTGGTGTTCTACGAATCCGATCACCTGCCGGTCTACTATTTCCCGATGAGCGACGTGCGCGAGGAATTCCTGCTGCCGAGCAGGACGACGACGGAAGATCCGTTCAAGGGCCTGGCCACGCACTACTCGCTCAACACCGGCATCACGCTGGTCGAGGATGCCGCCTGGCGCTATCTCGACCCGGTCAAGGGCTGCCCACCGATCGCGGACTACATGTCCTTCTACTGGCCCAAGATGACGCATTGGTATGAGGAGGACGAGGAGATCTTCGTCCACGCCCGCGACCCGTTCCGGCGGGTCGACTGCCTGCCGTCCTCACGGCGGGTGCAGGTCATCCTGGACGGCGAGCAGGTCGCCGATTCACGGCGCGGCGTGTTCCTGTTCGAGACCGGCCATCCGGTACGCCATTATCTGCCGATCTCCGACACGCGGCTCGATATGTTCGCGCCCAGCCGCTACATCTCGCGCTGCCCCTACAAGGGCATCTCCAACTACTATCACGTGACGACGGGCAAGAAGCGCCACGAGAACCTCGTCTGGTACTATCCCGAGCCGGTGCATGAGGCGGAGCGCATCAAGGGCCTGGTCTGCTTCCATCACGAACTGGTCGACAAGATCCTGGTCGACGGCGTCGAGATCCCGAAAGAAGCCACGGCCGCCTCCGACGGCTATTTCTAGCCGTGTCGCAATGCCCGCGCTGAAGGCTTGATCGGAACGCGGGACAGCGCATACCCTCCCTGAAGCAGGGAGGGTTATCGATGGATCTTTTCAAGCTGGACGGCGATGTCGCGCTGGTTACCGGTGCCGGCAGCGGCATCGGCCAGGCAATCGCGATCGGATTGGCGCAGGCCGGCGCCGACGTCGCCTGTTTCGGCCATGCATCGAAGGGCGGGCTGGAGGAGACCGCACAGCGTATCACCGCGCTTGGGCGCAAGGCGCTGGTGCTGACGGGCACGGTGACGTCCGAGAGCGATCTCGCGGCGGCGACCGACCGCGTCGAGAGCGAACTCGGCGCCCTGACGATTGCCGTCAACAATGCCGGCATCGCCGGATCGGAGCCGGCCGAGACAATGGCCCTGGAGACGTGGCGGAAGGTGCACGAGGTCAATGTCGCCGGCGTGTTCCTTTCCTGCCAGGCCGAAGCGCGCAAGATGCTGGCGCGGCGCAAGGGCTCGATCGTCAACATCGCCTCGATGTCGGGCACCATCGTCAATCGCGGGCTGACGCAGGCGCATTACAATTCCTCGAAGGCCGCCGTCATCCACATGTCGAAGAGCCTCGCCATGGAGTGGGCCGACCGCGGCCTGCGCGTCAACGTGGTCAGCCCGGGCTACACGCTGACGCCGATGAACAAGAGGCCCGAGGTGGCGGAGGAGATCAAGATCTTCAAGCGCGACACGCCGATGGGGCGCATGGCGACGCCCGAGGAAATGGTCGGGCCGACCGTGTTCCTGGCCAGCCGCGCGTCGAGCTTCGTCACCGGCCTCGACCTGATCGTCGATGGCGGCTACGTCTGCTGGTAAGGTGGCTCGGCAGGTGGGTTGGGTGCGACCTCGCCTGCGGTCCGAATTATGCATCCAGCAAGCCTTAGTCATTGCGCGCGATAAGTGTTGGTATATATAATTTCATCTCATGAAACGGTTCTGGCGATGGGGCTTGCCGGGCCGATAGCCGAGGTCAGGGGACCCTGATGGCTCGCATTTTGCAGGGCGTCATAAGGCTGGCAATCGACCCGCAGGTGATCGTTGTCGCAGCGATCCGTCGGCAGCTATGACGCCGACCTTTCAGCACCATTTCCGCAAATCAAACACTCAGCACAATCCACCTGCGCCGGTTTTGGCCGCGCGATGGCGGAAACGGCCTTGCGCAACGGCAGGTCTTTCCAACACAATCAAGAAAAAACCCAGCAAGGGCAGAAAGACGCAAGAAGGGAACGAACGATAACCGTCACAGCTTGAAGGAGAACAAGCATGTCATTTCGGAGCGGAGTTTCTAAACTGTCCATGGGCGCCGCCGCGCTCGCGGCACTGAGCCTGCCAACGCTTTCCGTCCACGCCGCAGCCCCTGAATCCAACGATCCCATCAAGATCGCGCTGTTCGACTGGACCAGCGTCAATCTCAACGCCAAGATTCTCGGCGGTATTCTCGAAAAGCTCGGCTACACCGTCGAATATCCGACCGCCGATTACCTCTCCAGCCTGACCACCGGTCTCACCAATGGCGACCTCGATATCGGCCTGGAATTCTGGGACACGACCGCCGGCGAGGCGATGAAGGCTTCCGACGCCACCGGCCAGACCGAGCGCCTCGGCAAGCTCGGCCCCAAGGCCAAGGAAGAGTGGTGGTTCCCCGAATATATGAAGGAGAAATGCCCGGGCCTGCCCAATTGGGAAGCGCTGAAGGATCCGAAATGCGCCGAGGCCTTTTCGACGGCCGAGACGGCGCCCAAGGGTCGTTATCTCGGCGGTCCGGTGACCTGGGAGGGTTTTGACGACGAGCGCGTCGAGGCACTCAAATTGCCATTCACCGTCATCCACGCCGGCACCGACGCGGCGATGTTCGCGGAGCTCGATTCCGCTTACCAGCGCAAGGCGCCGATCATGCTGTGGATCTATTCGCCGCATTGGGCGCCGGCCAAATACAAGGGCGAATGGGTTCAATTCCCCGAATACACGCCCGAATGCTACAGCGACCCGAAATGGGGCACGAATCCCGACGCCAAATATGATTGCGGCAAGCCGCATGGCGAGATCTGGAAATATGCCTGGAACGGCATGAAGGACAAATGGCCCGTCGCCTACAAGGTGGCCAAGGCCTACACGGTCGACACCGACGAGCTCAACAAGATGAGCGGCGAGATCGACCTCGGCGGCAAGACGCCGGAGGACGTCGCCGCCGCCTGGATCGCCGCCCACGAAGCCGATTGGAAAGCCTGGGCACAGTGATCGCTCCGACTGGAGAATGAGACCCGGCCGTCGATCGGCCGGGTCTCAATCGTCGATATTCCAGAAGGACGCTTGAATGCCTGACAAGACCGAACAGGAATCGAACGCTGCGGGCGCGCCAAAGGATGCCCGCTCGATAAAGCTGGCCTGCCGCAATGTCTGGAAACTGTTCGGTTCGAACGCAGCCAGCTTCATCCGCGAGCGCGACGGCAAGGCCAGCATGGCCGATATCGCCGCTGCCGGACTGGTCGGGGCGGTACGCGGCGTCGATCTTGAAATCCGCCAGGGCGAGGTCTTCACCATCATGGGGCTCTCGGGGTCGGGCAAGTCGACCCTGGTGCGCTGCATGTCGCGTCTGGTCGAGCCGACGCACGGCAAGGTCGAGTTCGAGGGCAAGGACCTGCTCAAGATCTCCGATGCGGCGCTCATCGAACTCAGGCGCCACCGCATGGGCATGGTGTTCCAGAATTTCGCGCTGCTGCCGCATCTCAACGTGCTGGACAACATCGCCTTTCCGCTCAGCATCCAGGGGCAGGACCGCGCGACGCGCGAAGCACGCGCCCGCGACGTGATCGAGCTTGTCGGCCTGCGCGGCCGCGAGCATTTCTATCCGCGCGAGCTGTCAGGCGGCCAGCAGCAGCGTGTCGGCATCGCCCGCAGCCTGGCGACCAAGCCGGAGATCTGGTTCCTCGACGAGCCGTTCTCGGCGCTCGACCCGTTGATCCGCCGCGAGATGCAGGACGAGCTGATGCGATTGCAGACCATGCTGCACAAGACCATCGTCTTCATCACCCATGATTTCGACGAGGCGATAAGGCTGGCCGACCGCATCGCCATCATGAAGGATGGCGAAGTCATCCAGATCGGCACGCCGGAGGAGCTGGTGGTCAATCCGGCGACCGACTATGTCTCCGAATTCACCCGCGACGTCGACCGCGCCAAGGTGATCTCGGCGAAGAGCCTGATGCGCGCCTGCGACGGCGCCGAGCATGGCGGCACGGTGGCGCCGGAGGCCAAGATTGCCAGCTTCTCGGCCAGCATCGTGGCGGGCGGCAGACCGTTCGCGGTGATCAACGGCAGCGGCAAGCCGATCGGCGAGGTGACGCCGCAAGCGGTTGTCGACCTGCTCGCCGGCATCGAGAGGTCAGGAGCCGGTGCATGACAGTAACGGCAAGCGCCAGTGGGACGAGGCCGCGACCGGCGCAGACCCGGCTGCTGGTCTGGGCCGCAGCGCTTGGCGTGGTGCTGGTCGTGTTCCTGCTCCAGGACAGTCTCCCCTGGGCCGTCAATTATCCGGCCGAGGCGATCGTGCCGGTCGCCGACTGGATCAGCGCCCTGATGCGCTGGATAAAAATAAACCTGTCATGGCTGACGCGGTCGATCACTGCCGTGCTCGGCGTGCCGCTCGACTTCGCGCTCGACCTTCTGGCTAAGAATTTCAAGATCGGCCACGGCGCCGACGCCTATGTGCTGCCGCGCCTGTCCTGGATCGGCATCTGCGCGGCGGCCTTCCTCGCCGGGCATGCCGCTGGCGGTCGCAAGCTCGGCATGCTGGTCGGCGGCTGTTTTCTCTACATCGCGCTGTTCGGCCAATGGACCAGCGCCATGCTGACGCTGGCGCTGATTTCCATCGCCGTGCCATTCTGCATCGCCACGGGATTGTTCGTCGGCATCTGGGCTTGGCGGAAACCCTGGGCGGAGCGGCTGGTGGTCTCCCCTGCCCTCGATCTGATGCAGACCATCCCGACCTTCGCGTACCTCATCCCGATGCTGCTTCTGTTCGGCAACAGCCCGGTTTCGGCGATGATCGCCACCGCCATCTTCGCCACGCCGCCAATGGTGCGGGCAACGATGCTCGGCCTGTCGCGGGTGCCGTCCGAGATCGACGATTTCAGCGAGATGGCCGGCTGCACGGCGCGGCAGAAACTGTGGCGCGTGCTTTTGCCGTCGGCGCGGCCGACGCTGATGGTCGGCGTCAACCAGGTGATCATGCTGGCGCTGAACATGGTGATCATCGCCTCGATGATCGGCGCCGGCGGGCTAGGCTATGACGTGTTGCTGGCGCTGCGTGCGCTGAAGGTCGGCGAAGCCATGGAAGCGGGGCTGGCCATCGTGGCGCTAGCCATCGCGCTCGACCGGCTGAGCCAGGCCATCGCCGCCAACCATGCAAAAGGTCACGTCCACCGGCAAGTCCAGCCCGCCTTCTGGCGGCGCAATCTGACGCTGGCCGTCGCCATCCTGATCGTCACCACACTGCTTGGCCTCTTCGTGCCTGCCTTCGCGGCGGTGCCGAAGGCGATCACCTTCACCACCGCGCCATTGTGGAAAGCGGCGGTGAATTGGGTGACGATCAACTTCTTCGATGTCATCGAGGCGTTCCGCGTGGCGCTGATCCTTAACGTGCTGAACCCGGTGCGGGCCTTCTGCGAGGGCTTTCCGTGGCTGGGCGCGGTGTTCCTGCTCGGCCTTGCCGGCTTTCAGCTTTCCGGGTTGCGCCTGGCCGCTCTGGTGGCAGTGCTGACCGCCTTCTGCGCCGTCACCGGGCTGTGGGAAAAGACGATGGCGACCGTCTATCTCTGCGGCATCTCGGCTTTCATCGCTTGCCTGATCGGCATTCCGATCGGCCTGATGGCCGCGCGCAGCGACCGCTTCGAGAAGGTGACCACGCCCGTCATCGACACGCTGCAGGTGCTGCCCTCCTTCTGCTTCATCATTCCGGTGGTGATGCTTTTCCGCGTCGGCGACGTCACCGCGATGATCGCAACGATCGCCTTCGCCGTGGTGCCGGCGATCCGCTACACCAATCACGGCATCAGGCAGGTGCCGCCGGCACTGATCGAGGCGGCCAAGGTTTCGGGCTGCACGCCGCGCCAGACTTTCTTTCGCGTGCAATTGCCACTCGCGCTGCCCGAGATCATGCTGGGCGTCAACCAGACGATCCTGATGGCGTTGGCGATGATCATCATCTGCGCCATGGTCGGCACCCGTGATCTCGGCCAGGAGGTGTTCATCGCGCTGTCCAAGGCCGATTCGGGCCGCGGCATCGTCGCAGGGCTCGCCATCGCCTTCATCGGCATCGTCGCCGACCGGCTGTTCAATGCCTGGACGGCCAAGGCACGGGCGAGGCTGGGTTAAAGCTCAACCGGCGAACTTATCAAGGGAGGAAGACATGACCAGCAGGATTGCCCGCTGCACCTGTGGCCAATTGCAGATCCGCTGTCCGCAACAGCCGGCCAAAATATCGCTTTGCCACTGCCTGGACTGCCAGCGGCGCACCGGCAGTCCGTTCGGGATAGCGGCTTTTTTCGATGCCGACGCGATCGACATCGACGGCTCATCCCAGACATTCCGGCGCAATTCCGACAGCGGCTTTCCCGTCACGTTCCACTTTTGTGGAAACTGCGGCTCGACGGTGTTCTGGTATCCGTCGCGCAAACCGGAGGCGGTCGCTGTCGCGGTCGGCTGTTTCGCCGATCCGTCTTTCCCCGCGCCGACGCAAGCCGTCTATGGCGAAAGCCGCCACGACTGGGTCGTGTTGCCGGCCTGAAAGCCGCTACTCCGCCGCGACGCCCTTCACTTCCAGATAGCTCTCCATCGAATCGTCCAGCGCCTGCAGCCACGGCGTATGGTGCAGCGGCGCCATGGTGCCGGTCATCAACGAGCGGTAGGAATGGTCGCGGAAGCTCATGATGTCTTCCACCTTGTGGTGCTCCCATTCCATGAAGGTCTGGTTGACCGCCTCGACGTCGAAGCCGGGATAGTCGGTCTGGTCCATCAGTTCCTTGGTGTAGTCGCCCTGGAACCAGATCATCTGCTCGGCGTCTTCCAGCGTCTCCTCGCGCGCCCGCCATCTGGCGCCGTGCTCGGCCATTGCCTGCGCGGACGGCAGCTTGATGCGGCCCATGATCACGTCGCGCGCGAACCAAGCCTGCGCGTCGAACATGTTGAAAGTGTAGAACTGGTCCTGCATGCCGATGTAGAAAAGCTTCGGGTTCTTCTCCCAAACGACGCCTTCATAGAGATCCAGCGGCCACATGCGGTTGGCGGTCTTGAGCTTCAGGTCGTCGGTGAGGAAAGGGAAGGAATGGAGATAGCCGGTGCACAAGATGATTGCGTCGATATCCTTGGTTGAACCATCCTTGAAATGCGCGGTCTTGCCGACGACCTTCTGGAGCAGCGGCACCTCTTTCCAGTTCTCAGGCCATTTGAAGCCCATCGGCTTGGAGCGGTAGCTCGAGGTGATCGACTTCGCCCCGTATTTGTAGCACTGCGAGCCGATGTCCTCGGCCGAATAGGAGCGGCCGATGATCAGGATGTCCTTGCCCTTGAATTCCATCGCGTCGCGGAAATCGTGGCTGTGCAAGATGCGGCCGTTGAAGGTCGAGAACCCCTCG
Organism: Mesorhizobium sp. B2-3-6; assembly: GCF_006442305.1. Classification (NCBI taxonomy): domain Bacteria; kingdom Pseudomonadati; phylum Pseudomonadota; class Alphaproteobacteria; order Hyphomicrobiales; family Phyllobacteriaceae; genus Mesorhizobium; species Mesorhizobium sp. B2-3-6. The sequence continues at coordinate 128,475 of NZ_VFVW01000002.1, forward strand.
AAATAGGGAACGTTTGGCACCGAGAAATGCCCGGACGCGACGACGACATTGTCGAACTCTTCCGAATAGGTGACGTCGTTGGTGCGGTCATGCGCGGTGACGGTGAATTTCTTCGTCTCGTCCGAGAAGGTCACCATGCGCACAGGACTGTTGAAGCGCACCCATTTGCGCACGCCTGACTTTTCGACGCGGCCCTTGATGTAGTCCCACAGCACGGCGCGCGGGGGATAGGAGCCGATCGGTCGGCCGAAATGTTCCTCGAACGTGTAGTCGGCGAATTCCAGGCATTCCTTCGGCCCGTTCGACCAGAGATAGCGATACATCGAGCCGTGCACCGGATCGCCATGCTCGTCGAGGCCGGTGCGCCATGTATAATTCCACAGGCCGCCCCAGTCGGACTGCTTTTCGAAGCAGACGATCTCGGGAATGTCTGCCCCTTTGTCGGCCGCTGACTTGAAGGCCCTGAGCTGTGCTAGGCCGGACGGTCCGGCCCCGATGACGGCAACGCGAGTGTTCATTTCCGGGCCTCCATTTTTTTGATTTCCCCAGCGAAACAAATTTCACTGGCAGTGACAGTAATTGGCCCTTCGGCACTGTCAACAGTCATCTGCGGGAACGGCGTTTGCGCACGGCGGATTCCTGGCGAAGAACCCGCATTGCCCGAAATCGCGGGATTGGCGCATGCGGCATAAGACGGCTTGCCGACGCGGCTGCGCTCATGTATCGCCACCGAATATGTTCACCTTGAGTGAAATAAATCCGCGAAGTCCGGGGGGCGACATGGCGAAAAACGCTTCAAATCCGAAGGCCGGTGCTGGAGCCGGCGGCGCAAAGGCAAAGCCGCTGCCAAAGGTCTCAGTGGACGGGAAGACCATCCGCGCGCCGCTGACACAGAACCCGCACGCCATCCGCGACACGCGTGAAAAGGTGCTGGAAGTGGCGATCGGCCGCGAGGTGCGCGCGTTCCGCAAAAAGCTCGGCATCACCGTCGCCGATCTGGCGGTCGCCACCGACATTTCGCTGGGCATGCTGTCGAAGATCGAGAACGGCATCACCTCGCCGTCGCTGACCACTTTGCAGGCGCTGTCGCGGGCGCTGGGTGTTCCCGTCACCGCCTTCTTCCGCCGCTTCGAAGAGGAGCGCAGCGCCGTTTTCGTCAAGGCGGGCGAAGGGTTGGACGTCGAGCGCCGCGGCACGCGGGCCGGCCACCAGTACAATCTGCTTGGTCACATCGGCTCGAACACCAGCGGCGTCGTCGTCGAGCCTTATCTGATCACGCTGACCGAGGATTCGGACGTGTTCCCGACCTTCCAGCACGAGGGCATGGAATTCCTCTATATGCTCGAGGGCGAGGTCGTTTACCGACACGGCAGCAATCTCTATCCGATGAAGCCCGGCGACAGCCTGTTCTTCGACGCCGACGCCCCGCACGGACCGGAGCAACTGACGAAACTGCCCATGCGCTATCTGTCGATCATCTGCTATCCGCAGAGCGCGGGGTAAGGGGACTCGATTTCCTTGTTTACAGCATTGGCGATTGGCGAAAGCCGAAGTGGCATCCGATCTCCCCCCTTGAGGGGGAGATGTCCGGCAGGACAGAGGGGGGCGAACCGCGATGACGCATAATCTCGTATCCGCCAACAACCGCCGCAATGCGCGCAGGATGCGCAAGGTGATGACCGACGCCGAACTCAAGCTCTGGAATGAGATCAGGGCACATAGGTTGATGGGACTGGGGTTTCGGCGCCAGATGCCTATCGCCGGCCATATCGTCGATTTTGCATGCCCGGACAAAAAGCTGATCGTCGAGCTTGATGGTTCCCAGCATGGCCAAGCCGAAGCGTTGGAATTGGACGCTGCAAGAACCGCCAAGTTCGAAGCCCTGGGCTGGACCGTCCTGCGCTTCTGGAACGACGATGTTATCCGCGACATCGACAGTGTCTGCCAGCATGTCGTGATTGTGGCTGGGCTGGGCGGCGCGTCGTGAGTTTCGCGGAGCGTTAGAGGTTGGACATTGGGCAAGGCCTGCGCTCCACGGCGCCCCCCTCTGCCCTGCCGGGCATCTCCCCCTCTTCGGGGGAGATTGGCTGCTTGAGGGGCAGCGCCAATACCGGCGATTCAGTCAGGCCCAAACCCCGGTGACGTCGCACTTCCATCATCCAACTTCGAGAGCCATTCCACCAGCGTTGGCCGATACCGCGTCAGCCCCTTGTAGGTGGCAAGCTCCTCGGGCAGGTCGCGGATGACACGGTGCAGGCGGCGGGCCCATTTGGGCTGCGTCACCAGTTCGTCCATCTTGATCAGGTAGCAGCGGATCGGGAAGACGATGGCGTTGGAGCGCGGCAGGCGCCAGAAGCTCTGCAACTCGACGCGCAGATGCACCTTGTCGCCGAGATTGTCGGGCGTCACCGTCGCCCGGTCCGGGCCCCATTTGTGATAATTCTCGGGGCTGGTGTCGAGGCGCGGATTGACGGTCATGGTCCAGTTGAGGCGACGCGCCGGCTTGCCTTGCTGGATGTTGGTGAGGAATTTCAGGGCGCGCGTGAAAATCCCCTTTTCGTGCGCCAGCGGCACCGGCGCGTGCCACTCGAAGAAGTTCATGCCGATGTCGAAGTCGAGCGACCAGTCGGCTTGGGTGGTGACCATTCCGGCATCCATCCAAAGATTGCCGTCGCGCTGATCGAGGATGCAGAAATCGCCCTGGCTCTGGCGGGTGATGTACTCCATCGGCCCGTAAGGCAGCGTCGTTGTGTCGCCGAAGGTGAAGGTGTCGTCGATGCCGAGCGGCCGGTTGATCCAGCGCCAGCGATCGCCGTCTCGGGTCAGCGTGAAATGCTCGGGATAGCCCAGCGCCTGCTGCTCCATCAGAAGTTCGAGCAGATCCCAGCCGGCGAGCGTCATGTGCGGCAGCGACTGGCAGCGCAACGGATCCTCGGCCAGGACCAGAGCGCGGTCCTGCATCTCGGCGACATAGTGCTCATCGACATCTATCAGGTTTTCCAGCACGCTGCCCTTCGGACCGACGACATGCGGCTCGATGTTGACCGCATACATGTAGCTGTCTTCATGGAACGGAAACGGGAACCGCCTGATGTGCTCAGGGCTGTTCCTGAAGGTGAAGTCGTCGCGAAACGTTTCCTTGCGAAAGGTGATGCCCAAGCTCGCCTCCTATCTTTCCAAGACCAGCGATTTGCCTTCGAAGCGCGACACGCACGGCATGATCTTGCAGCCGGAGCGATGATCTTCCTCGCTCAGCCAATGGTCGTTGTGGATGAACTTGCCGTCGGACGCGATGACGTTGGTCTCGCACTGGCCGCAGACGCCGCCGCGGCAAAGATAGGGCGGATCGACGCCGGCCGCCTCGATCGCCTCGAGCAGGCTCTGCTGCTCGCCGACGCGGATGGTCTTGCCGCTGATTGCCAGCGTCACGTCGAAGGGCAATCCCGGCTGCGGTGCCGCGAAATGCTCGAAATGCACGGTCTCCGGTGGCCAGCCAAGCGCGGCGGCGCGCTCGCGCACCCAGCCGATCATGCCGGCCGGACCGCAGACATAGAGATGCGCACCGAGCGGCTGCGACGACAGCAGCCGGTCGAGATCGACGCGTTCCCCGCAGTCGTCGTGATAGAGCCGGACCCGGCGGCCGTAACGCTGTTGCAGCACATCGGCATAAGTGCCGAGCGAAGCCGTGCGGCAGGTGTAGTGCAGTTCGAAATTGCCGCCCTCGCCCGCCAACTGCGCGGTCTGGGCCATGAAGGGCGTGATGCCGATGCCGCCGGCCAGCATCAAATGTTTCTTCGCCCTGAGATCGAGCGAGAACAGATTGACGGGATAGGAGATCACCATCTCCAGCCCGGGCCTGACGCTCCGGTGCATAAACAGCGAGCCGCCCCGGCCGACATCGTCGCGACGTATCGAGATCGTGTATTCGCGCGTGTCGAGCGGCGAGCCCATCAGCGAATAGGGATTGAGCCTTGTGCGGTCGCCGTCGCGCATCTCGACCACGACATGGGCGCCGCCTGAAAAGGTCGGCAACAGCTCGCCGTCGCGGCGGCGGAAATGAAAGCGGGTGACCAGCTCGTTGACGGGCACAACATCGCTGACGACGACGTCGAGCTTGGTGGTGCCGGTGCTCATCGGAAGACCTCCTCGAACGGAGGAATTTCGCTGCGATCCTCGGCATTGATGCAGACGCCCTGGAACGCCGCCAGCCGCCGCGAATAGTGGTCGCGTACCAGAAGTAGCAGGCCGCAATGCGAGCAGGTGGCGGGTTGCGTCGTTACATTCTCGGTGATGCCCTTGCAATGCACGCACTGCACGCGGCGCGCCAGCGAGCCGCGATGTTCGGTCTGGATCGCGGTGTGGTCGATGCCGGCATCGAGCGCCACCTGCATGGCCTGGCCGATCAGCCCTTCGGTACCGGCGAGATAGAGGCGCAGGCCCATATGCGCGTTATCAAGCGTCTGTTTCAGCCGCGGCAGCAGACTGGCGAAGGACGGCGCCTGGTGGAAGCGCGCCGGTTTCAGCGCTTCGAGAGCGGCGACTTGCCTGTCGTCCGGCCCGGGAATGAAGACGATCTCGGCACCGTCGAAGAACCCGTCCGGAGCCGTTTTGGCCATGTCCGCTATCGCGAGCGCACCCTCGGCATCGGCGATGAAAAGATGGTGCTTGCCGGGCTGCGGAGACAAGCTTCCGTAGACGGGCCGGCTGATGATCGACTTGGCTGCCATTCTCTGCTTCGTGCCTCGAACCCTCGCCTTCGACTATGCCTCAGCCTTTCGCCGTGCGCTTGGTCTTCTTTGGGTCGTCGAACGGCAATGGCTGCGCCGTCGCCTTGATCGATCCGCTCCTGTTGCGGATCTCGAGCCTTGTGTCCTTGACGGCGCAGTCGACGTCGAGGCGGGCGATGCCCATCGATTTCTCGACCAGCGGCGAATACATGGCGCAGGTGACGACGCCGACTTTCTTCCCATCGCGATAGACCGGGGCGCCCTCGTCGGCCGGCTCCTTGCCGTCGAGCAACACGCCATAGATCTTGAAGCGCTCCTTGCCCTTGAGACGGTAGTGCTCCTCGGCGCCGCGAAAGCCGGTCTTTCCCGGGCTGACGGTGAAGTCGAGGCCGAGTTCCCACAGCGTGTCGCCGGGGCCTTCATTCTCGAACGGATATTTCTGCGAATTGTCGTAGGGATAGAACAGGAGATAGCTCTCGACGCGCAGCATGTCGAGCGTAGTGAAGCGGCACGGGATGATGCCGGCGCTCTTGCCCTCGTCGAGGATCCTGTCCCAGATCGTGCCGGCATCCTGGCCGCGGCAGAAGATTTCATAGCCGCGCTCGCCGGTATAGCCGGTGCGCGAGATCATCACCGGAAAACCGAAGAGCTGCGTCTGCATGTGATGGAAATAGTTGAGGTCGCGAATGCCCGGCACGTGCCTGGCAAGATAGTCGACCGCCGCCGGCCCCTGCAGCGAGAGGTCGTGCAGATTGTCGTCGAAGCGCAGCGACACGTCCCTGCCCATCGCCGCCCGCTGCAACTCCTCATGTCCGGTTCCCGAGCCATGCACCACCATCCAGCTATTCGGCCCGGTGCGGTAGAGGATGCAGTCGTCGGTGAATTTTCCCGCCTCGTTGAGCATGCAGGCATAGGCCGATTTGCCGGGATAGATTTTTTCGACGTCGCGCGTGGTGGCGAGATCGATGAGGTGCGAGGCGTGCGGGCCTGTGATGTGGACCTTCTTCAGGCCCGAGACATCCATCAGCCCGGCCTTGGTGCGGATAGCGATGTATTCCTCGTCGGCATCCTTGTCGTAGGTCCAGGCGGTGCCCATGCCGCTCCAGTCTTCGAGTTTCGAACCCAGCGCGCGATGGCGATCCGCCAGGGTTGAAAATCTCCAGGATGCCGTCATCCGATCCTCCGTTCGATATTTTGATTATGTTCCCTGCTCCTGTGCGCGCGGGCTGGAGCTTTGAGCGAATATTGATCGCAAACGCGTGGGGCCTGCAATCCCCTGAAAGCAAATAATTTCATTGTCAGGCAAAATTCGTCATCCGAACAAGGCGGTTAACTGTGCGTAAATTCGTCTTGACAATTTCCGAATTCGGTCTGAATTTATGAAAAAAATTTCACTCTCTTGAAAGAGAACGGCGGACGGTGGATTCGGAACCGGACGTCGAAAAAGGGGAAAACCGATGTCAGACCTGCAGCAGCGCATCGAGGCGCTGTACCGTTCCGACTTGCGCGGATCCGCGCTCCTGATCATCTGCCTGTGGGCGACGATCCTCTTCGTCCTCTTCATGACATGGCCGCATATCCCGCATGACGGCATCAAGGCCGTCGTCGCGATTGCCGCCGCCGCGGTGCTGATCTTCAACACGGCGGCGATCCTGGCCATGGTCAACCACTACAAGGAGGACAAGGAGTTCATCTACGGGCTCGACATCAAGAACTACGACCGCAACCGCAAATCCTGAGGGGGGAGAGAAGCATGTCCCGCTACACGCCGCCGCAACAGAGCAAGGCCGGGCAGGTCTTCGATATCGCCGTCGTCGTGGTCGCCATCTTCGTGGCGCTGTGGCTGCCGCTGAAACTGGGATTGGCGGGAGCAGCCAAGTCCATCGATGCGCTCGACGCCAAGACCTGGGAGGCGCTCGGCCAGAACCCGACCATGGCGTCGATTTGGGAAAGGCTCGGCTATACGCCCGAGACCGCGCACGACATCATCCAGAACCGTTTCCACTACATCATCGACTGGCCGACGCTGGTTGTCATGGCAGCCGTGTTGATCGGTTATTTCGTGTTCCTGTTCCGGGCATCCGACCGTGAATATCGCGACGTCATCAACGAGAAGTTCGACGAGAAATAATCCGGGGACAGACCATGTGGATAGTACTCTCTTACGCATGCTGGGGCATCTCGATCGTGCTTGCGCTGTGGATGCTCTACGATTGGTTCAAGGTCGATACGACCTACTCCGAGGATGTGCTGACGTCCTCGCGCGAAGGCGAACTTGAAGCCGCTTCCGAAAAACACCGGATCTGAGTGGGGATTGATCGATGACGGTCGTGGTTGAAACTGCGGGTTCGGCAACAAATGGCGACAGGGTCTCGCTGCTTCGGGTGCTTGGCCCGGCCCATGTCTGGGCGTTGGGTGTGGGCATCGTCCTGGTCGGCGAGTTCACCGGCTGGAATTTCTCCGCCGACAAGGGCGGCGCGCTTGCCGCGCTGATTGTCTGCTGGGTCGTCGGGCTGCTCTATACCTCGGTCGCCATGATCGATTCCGAAGTGACGTCGACGGTCGCCGCCGCGGGCGGCCAATATGCGCAGGCCAAGCACATCGTCGGGCCGCTGATGGCCTTCAACGTCGCGCTGTTCCTGGTCTTTGCCTACACGATGCTCGAAGTGTCGGACGCCATCCTGCTCGGCGACACGATCGTCGCCAAGGCGGGCGTCGAGGGTCTCACCCACAACTCCTTCATCGCCGCCACCATCGTCGTCCTGGCATGGCTCAACTATCGCGGCGTGCTGATGACGCTCAACGTCAACTTCGTCATCACCGCGATCGCCTACATCTCCATCGTCATCCTGTTCTTCTCGGTCAGCCCGTGGACGCAAGGCGCGGTGCTGAAGCTCAACGAATTGGTCACCCCGGACAATGCGCTGCCCTATGGCTGGATCGGCGTCATCGCCGCTTTCCAGTTCGGCATCTGGTACTATCTCGGCATCGAGGGCACCACGCAGGCGGCCGAGGAAGTGCGCTCGCCCGCGCGCTCGCTGCCTTATGGCACGATGGCCGGTATGATCACGCTTCTGATCGCCGCCGCCATGACCTGGTATGTCTGCGCCTCGCTGATGCCCTGGGAATATCTCGGCATCACTTATTATCCGCTGTGGGACGCCGGCAAGCTGACCGGCAACCCGCTGCTGGAAAACCTGCTGTTCATCGCCACGCTGCTTGCCGCACTGGCGTCCGCCAATGGCTGCATCAACGACGCGGCGCGCGCCTGGTTCTCGCTCGGCCGCGATCGCTACCTGCCGAGCTGGTTCTCGGCGGTGCACCCGAGATACCGCACGCCCTACCGCTCGATCCTGTTCCTGCTGCCGATCGCGCTCGCCTTCGCCTTTATCGCCGACCTCAACCAGGCGATCACCTTCTCGATCCTGTCCGGCGTGCTGCAATATACGTTCATGAGCATCAACATCATGATGTTCCGGAAGAAGTGGCCTCTGGGTTCGATCCGCCGCGGCTACACGCATCCCTTTCACCCGCTGCCGGCGATCGTCTTGTTCTGCCTGTGCGTGGTCACCTTCTTCGCCATCTTCCTCGGCTTCGGCTCGCAGCTCATCGCCATGGTCGCGTTCTATTTCCTGATCTCGCTGTGGTTCCATTTCTACCGCTACAAATTCGTACGGCGCGGCGACCAGTTCACCATGCCGTGGCCGAAACCGCAGGGCTATTGATGGGAGTAGGCCCGTCCGAATTGGGCGGGCCTGGCATGACGAAATGTCCGAGGTGACGTCAGCACTGCTTGCCGGGGCGGCTGTCCTGGCTCTCGTCCTGCACTTTGCCTGGCTGGCACGCCGCAGCCGCAACAGGGCTGCCGTGGCGCGCGCCGCCGACCAGGCCAGCATCCGCGCCGTCATTGCCGACGCAGAAGATGTCTCGGACGGCACTGCCGGCGTCATCACCTGGGAAGGCTCGTGGAACGGCCAGCGCGTGCAGCTGCGCACCATCGTCGACACGCTGGCGACGAGAAAGCTGCCGGCGCGCTGGCTCAGCGTATCGATAACGGAGAAAACAGCCGTGCCCGGCACGTTCGACATGATGATGCGGCCGGGCTCGCCGACGACATTCTCCAATTTCGACCATCTCGACCACACGCTGCCGAAGGCGCCCGGCTTTCCCGCCGAGGCGGTGCTTCGAACGGACCGCAGAGGCGTGCGCTTCCCGCAAAACATCATCGCCGACCATCTGGAGCCCTTTTCAGAAGGACGCGCCAAGGAGCTACTGATCACGCCAAAGGGTGTGCGTATCGTCTGGCTGCTGGCCGAAGCCGAGCGGGCCCGCTACGGTGTCTTCCGGCAAGCCGCTTTCGGTGACGCGCAAATCGACCCGGCGCTGATCTCGCGGCTGCTCGTATCCCTTTCGGGACTGCGCGGCGCGATCAACAGGAACGAACGGAAAGCGGCATGACCGGCGCAACCCCCTCGCCCGGACCTACCAGCCCATATATCGTCTTGGGCGCGGCAACCCTGCTGCCGGGCAGCGGCCACGTCATGCTGGGCGTTCCCACGCGCGGCCTGCAGTTTCTTTTCTTCATGGTCATCCTAGCCTGGGTGACGGCGAAGATCGCCCCGCCCGACGCCAGCTTTGTCGGCCGCCACGCCGGCGGCTTCCTGATCTATGCGCTGTCGATCCTCGACGCCTACAAGATGGCTCGTATCCGGACCGCCAAATGGGCCCATTCCATGCGCCGACAAGGCGATGGGCCGCCGGATGGGACAAAACACAACGCGTAACGAGAGGAATATTTTTTTCATACCAATTGAATTCCCCGAACTCATTCGATACATCATTTTTAGCTACAAAGGGTCTGGAGGCTGGCATGTGCGGAATCGTTGGACTTTTCCTCAAGGACAAAGCGCTGGAGCCGCAGCTCGGTGCGATGTTGTCGCAGATGCTGGTATCGCTCAGCGATCGCGGACCCGACAGCGCCGGCATCGCGATCTATGGCGCGCCGTCCCGCAACGAGGCCAAGATCACCATCCAGTCGCCGAGGCCGGAGCGTGATTTCCGTGGACTGGACGCCGAACTCACCAAGGCGCTCGGCGTGCCGGTGAGCGTCATGGTAAAATCGACGCATGCCGTCATCAGGACCACGCCCGAAAAGGTCGATGCCGCGCGTGAGACCATCCAGTCGCTCAGGCCCGACATCCGCATCATGGGTGCCGGCGAAGCCGTGGAAATATACAAGGAAGTCGGCTTGCCCGAGGCTGTGGTCGACCGCTTCGACATCCGTGGGATGACCGGAACGCATGGCATCGGGCACACCCGCATGGCGACGGAATCGGCGGTGACGACGATGGGCGCGCATCCGTTCTCGACCGGCGCCGACCAGTGCCTGGTGCACAATGGCTCGCTGTCCAACCACAACAACGTTCGCCGCGAACTGGTCCGCGAAGGCATGACATTCGAGACCGAGAACGACACCGAAGTGGCGGCCGCCTATCTCTCCTCCCAGATGGCGCATGGCAAGAACCTCGGCGAGGCACTGGAGGGCACCCTCTCAGATCTCGACGGTTTCTTCACCTTCGTCGTCGGCACCAAGAACGGCTTCGGCGTGGTGCGCGACCCGATCGCCTGCAAGCCCGCCGTGATGGCCGAAACGGACCAGTATGTCGCCTTCGGCTCGGAATATCGCGCGCTGACCAAACTGCCCGGCATAGACAATGCGAGAGTCTGGGAACCGGAACCCGCAACCGTCTATTTCTGGGAGCATTGAGTTCATGCCGGCAACAAAACTTTCAACCGCGGCGGCGAGCGACCATGCCTCCCGGGTGTTCGACCTGGACCAGATGTCGCTGCGCGAGCTCAACCAGGCACTGCACAATCTGACGCCAGGCTCGAACGAGACCGCCTGGGAAGTGTTGAACCCGAAGGGCAGCCATTCGGTCGCCGTCGGCGTCGACCAGCCGGTCAGCATCGATGTGCGCGGCAGCGTCGGCTATTACTGTGGCGGCATGAATTCCGGCAGTGCCATCACCGTGCATGGTTCGGCGGGACCCGGCGTCGGCGAAAACATGATGTCGGGGTCGATAACAGTCAAAGGCGACGCCAGCCAGTATGCCGGCGCCACCGGCAAGGGCGGGCTGCTCGTCATCGAGGGCAATGCGTCCTCGCGGTGCGGCATTTCGATGAAAGGCATCGACATCGTCGTGCACGGCAATATCGGCCATATGTCGGCCTTCATGGCACAGTCCGGCAATCTGGTGGTGCTGGGCGATGCCGGCGACGCGCTCGGCGATTCCATCTACGAGGCACGGCTATTCGTGCGCGGCAAGGTCGACAGTTTGGGCGCCGACTGCATCGCCAAGGAAATGCGGCCCGAACACCTCGAACTCCTGCAAGGCCTGCTCGATCGTGCCGGCGTCACCGGCGTCAAGCCGTCGGAGTTCAAGCGCTACGGCTCGGCGCGCACGCTCTACAATTTCAATATCGACAACGCCGACGCGTATTGAGGCAGCATGACCTATCGCAACCCGCCGACGACGCCGCGCAAATCCGCGACTTTCGACGACTACACGCTTTCCGAGATCCGCCGCGCCGCGGCCACCGGCATCTATGACATCCGGGGCGCCGGCGCCAAGCGCAAGCTGCCGCATTTCGACGACCTTCTGTTCCTGGGCGCATCGATCTCGCGCTATCCGCTCGAAGGCTATCGCGAGCGCTGCGACACATCAGTCGTGTTGGGCTCACGCCATGCCAAGAAGCCGATCGAGCTGAAAATCCCGATCACCGTTGCTGGCATGAGCTTCGGCTCGCTGTCGGGCCCGGCCAAGGAAGCGCTCGGGCGCGGCGCGACGCTGTCGGGCACCTCGACCACGACCGGCGACGGCGGCATGACCGAGGAAGAGCGCGGCCATTCCAAGCAACTCGTCTACCAATATCTCCCCTCGCGCTATGGCATGAATCTGCGCGACCTGCGGCGCGCCGATGCCATCGAGGTCGTCGTCGGCCAGGGCGCCAAGCCCGGCGGCGGCGGCATGCTGCTCGGACAGAAGATCTCCGATCGCGTCGCCGAGATGCGCACGCTGCCCAAGGGCATCGACCAGCGCTCGGCCTCGCGCCATCCCGACTGGACCGGGCCGGACGATCTCGAGATCAAGATTCTCGAACTGCGCGAAATCACCGACTGGGAGAAGCCGATTTACGTCAAGGTCGGCGGCGCCCGCCCCTATTACGACACAGCGCTTGCGGTGAAGGCCGGCGCCGACGTCGTCGTCGTCGACGGCATGCAGGGCGGCACGGCGGCGACGCAGGAAGTGTTCATCGAGAATGTCGGCCAGCCGACGCTCGCTTGCATCAGGCCGGCGGTGCAGGCGCTGCAGGATCTCGGCATGCATCGCAAGGTGCAGCTGATCGTCTCGGGCGGCATCCGCAACGGCGCCGATGTCGCCAAGGCGCTGGCGCTCGGCGTCGACGCGGTCTCCATCGGCACGGCTGCCCTTGTCGCGCTCGGCGACAACGATCCCCGCTGGGAGGCGGAGTACAACGAGCTCGGCACCACATCAGGCGCCTATGACGATTGGCACGAGGGCCGCGACCCGGCCGGCATCACCACGCAGGATCCCGAACTGATGAAGCGGGTCGATCCGGTGGCCGCCGGCCGCCGGCTGGCGAACTATCTCAAGGTGATGACGCTGGAGGCGCAGACCATCGCCCGCGCTTGCGGCAAGAACAGCCTGCACAATCTCGAACCCGAGGATCTCGTCGCGCTCACGATCGAGGCCGCCGCGATGGCCGGCGTGCCGCTGGCCGGCACCAACTGGATACCGGGGAAGAACGGCTTCTGATCAACAAAGGGCCGAAGGCCATATGCTCTAGGGCCAACAATCGACAAAAAATGGGGAACTTCCGTGACAGTTGATCTTACAGAGTTCGCAAGGGCGAAAAACGTCAAATATTTCATGATCTCCTACACCGACCTGTTCAGCGGGCAACGCGCCAAGCTGGTGCCGGCGCAGGCGATATCAGATATGCAGAAGGATGGCGCCGGCTTCGCCGGTTTCGCTACCTCGCTCGACCTCACGCCGGCACATCCCGACATGCTGGCGGTGCCGGATCCGAATTCGGTTATCCAGCTGCCCTGGAAGCCTGACGTCGCCTGGGTCGCCGCCAACTGCATCATGGACGACAAGGAGGTCGACCAGGCACCGCGCAACACGCTTAAGCGACTGATCGCGGAAGCCGCTAACGACGGCATGCATGTCAAGACCGGCGTCGAGGCGGAATTCTTCCTGATCTCGCCCGACGGCAAAACGATCTCCGACGAATATGATACGGCGGCGAAACCATGCTACGACCAGCAAGCGTTGATGCGCCGCTACGACGTCATCGCCGAGATCTGCGACCACATGCTGGCGCTCGGCTGGGGCGCCTACCAGAACGACCACGAGGATGCCAACGGCCAGTTCGAGATGAACTGGGCCTTCGACGATGCGCTGGCGACCGCCGATAAGCATTCTTTCTTCAAGTTCATGGTCAAGTCGATCGCGGAAAAGCACGGCCTGCGCGCCACCTTCATGCCCAAGCCCTTCCAGGGACTGACCGGCAATGGCTGCCATGCGCACATCTCGGTGTGGGACAAAACAGGCAAGACCAATGTCTTTGCCGACAATTCGATGGAGCTCGGCCTGTCGGCCAAGGGCAAGAACTTTCTTGGCGGCATCATGAAACATGCCTCGGCTCTCGCCGCCATCACCAACCCGACGGTCAACTCCTACAAGCGCATCAACGCCCCGCGCACCATTTCAGGCGCCACCTGGGCGCCAAACACGGTGACCTGGACCGGCAACAACCGCACCCACATGGTGCGCGTGCCCGGCCCCGGCCGTTTCGAGCTGCGGCTGCCTGATGGCGCGGCCAACCCTTATCTGCTGCAAGCCGTCATCATCGCCGCCGGCCTCGACGGCATCCGCTCCAAGGCCGACCCCGGCAGGCGCTACGACATCGATATGTACCAGCACGGTCACACGGTGGAGGGCGCGCCGAAATTGCCGCTCAACCTGCTCGACGCGTTGCGCGAATTCGACAATGACAAATCGCTCAAGACGGCGCTGGGTGAGGAATTCTCGTCGGCTTATCTAAAGCTGAAGCACCAGGAATGGAATTCCTATGCTTCGCACTTCACGCAATGGGAGCGCGACCACACGCTGGATATCTGACCGGCGCAGCGTGCGAGCGACCTCGGAATGAACGTATGAAATATTCGATCTTCTCGCTCGCCCGCGCCGCCTTCTCCGGCCACAAGAACTGGCAGCGCACCTGGCGCGACGCCAGCCCGAAGGACCGCTACGACGTGGTGATCATCGGCGGCGGCGGGCATGGTCTGGCCACCGCCTGGTTCCTCGCCAGCGAGTACGGCATCAGGAATGTGGCCGTGCTGGAAAAGGGCTGGATCGGCTCCGGCAATGCCGGCCGTAACACCACCATCATCCGTTCCAATTACGGCCTGCCCGGCAACACCGGCTTCTACGAATTATCGATGAAGCTGTGGGAGCGGATGGAGCAGGACCTCAACTACAACACGATGGTCAGCCAGCGCGGCGTCATCAATCTCTACCATTCCGATGCGCAGCGCGATGCCTATGCGCGGCGCGGCAACACGATGCGCGTCAACGGCATCGATGCCGAATTGCTCGACCTTGCCGCGGTCAAGAAGATGATGCCGTTCCTGAATTTCGACAATGCGCGCTTTCCCGTGCAAGGTGGGCTCTTGCAGCGGCGCGGCGGCACGGCGCGGCACGACGCGGTGGTCTGGGGCTACGCCCATGCGGCGAGCGCGCTCGGCGTCGACATCATCCAGAATTGCGAAGTGACGGGCTTCGTGCGCGACGCCAACGGCAAGGTGACCGGCGTCGAGACCTCGCGCGGCAAGATCGGCGCCGGGAAAGTCGGCATGGCCGTCGCGGGCTCCTCCTCGCGTGTCGCCGCGATGGCGGGCCTGCGCCTGCCGATCGAAAGCCATGTGCTGCAGGCCTTCGTCTCCGAGGCGATCAAGCCGCTCATCCCCAATGTGATGACGTTCGGCGCCGGCCATTTCTACGTCAGCCAGTCGGACAAGGGCGGCCTGGTCTTCGGCGGCGACATAGACGGCTACAATTCCTACGCCCAGCGCGGCAATTTGCCTGTGATGGAAGACGTCTGCGAAGGCGGCATGGCGCTGATGCCGATGATCGGCCGCGTGCGCCTGCTGCGCCAGTGGGGCGGCATCATGGACATGTCGATGGACGGCTCGCCGATCATCGACAAGACGCCGGTCGACGGGCTCTACCTCAATGCCGGCTGGTGCTATGGCGGCTTCAAGGCGACGCCGGGCTCAGGCCTCGTCTTTGCCCACCTGCTGGCCCGCGACCAATCCCACAAGGAGGCCGCCCGCTTTCGCCTCGACCGGTTCCGGTCTGGTGCGATGATAGACGAAAAGGGCCAGGGCGCCCAACCGAACCTGCACTGAAGGCCCTGCCATGCGCATCACCTGTCCCTTCTGCGGCGAACGCGACCTCGGCGAGTTCACCTATCTCGGCGACGCCAAGCCGATGCGTCCGGAGGCTGGCGCTTCGGAGGACGACGTCTTCGACTACGTTTACCTGCGCGACAATGTCGCCGGCGTGATGGACGAGAATTGGTATCACGGCGGCGGCTGCCGAGCGTGGCTGAAGGTCACCCGCAACACGCTGACGCACGAAATTTCGGCCGTGGAGCCGGCGGCGGGCGCCGGGGCGAGGCAGGTTGCGAAATGAATTTTTCTGTCCAGCTCAGCGCCGCGGTGAAGGCCGGTACGTCTTTACCTCCCCCTTGTGGGGAGGTCGGACCGCAAGTCCGGGTGGGGGTCGGCGCCGCCCCCCCACCCCGCTGCTTCGCAGCGACCCTCCCCACCAGGGGGAGGGTAAGAAGCGGCAGGGCGATGAGGGGCAGCGCGACGCCAGTGCATGGGGCTGCATCGTGATTTCCTCCCAGTCCAATCGTCTCTCCACTGGCGGCCTCGTCGATCGTTCGTCACCGCTGAGCTTCCGCTTCGATGGCAAGACGTTCTTCGGCTTCGAGGGCGACACGCTGGCGTCGGCGCTGATCGCCAACGGCGTCAAGCTGGTCGGCCGCTCGTTCAAATACCACCGTCCGCGCGGCATTCTGACCGCCGGCTCGGAAGAGCCCAACGCGCTGGTCGAACTGCGCACCGGCGCACGCCGCGAGCCGAACACCAAGGCCACGACCGCCGAGCTCTATGAAGGGCTCGAGGCCGCCAGCCAGAACCGCTGGCCGTCGCTCCATTTCGACGTGATGTCGGTCAACCAGCTCTTCGCGCCGATCTTCGTCGCCGGCTTCTACTACAAGACCTTCATGTGGCCGGCCAAATTCTGGGAGGCGATCTACGAGCCGGCGATCCGCCGCGCCGCAGGCCTCGGCCGCGCCGCCGGCGTTGCCGATCCCGACCACTATGACAAGGCCTGGGCGCATTGCGACGTGCTGATCGCCGGCTCCGGCCCGACCGGGCTTGCGGCGGCCCTTGCCGCCGGCCGCTCCGGCGCCCGCGTCATCCTGTGCGAAGAGGATTTTATTCCCGGCGGCCGTCTGCTCTCGGATGGCGGCACGATCGATGGGCTGCCGGCAGCCGAGTGGCTGTCGCGAACCCTGGCGGAACTCGAGGCAATGCCCGATGTCCGCATCATGACCCGCACGACGCTGTTCGGCGTCTACGATGGCGGCACCTATGGCGCGATCGAGCGGGTCAACGACCATCTGCCCTCGCCGCCCGAGCACCAGGTGCGCCAGCGCATGTGGCGCATCGTGGCCAGGCGTTGCGTCGTCGCGGCCGGCGCCCTCGAGCGGCCGGTCGTCTTTGCCGGCAACGATACGCCCGGCGTGATGATGGCTTCGGCCATGCGGACCTATGTCGCGCGCTATGCCGCCGCGCCGGCAAAACGCATCGCGCTGTTCACCAACAATGAGGATGGCTGGCGCACGGTCGAGACAGTACTCGGCGCAGGCTTGCAGATTGCGGCGGTCATCGACGCACGGCCTGACGTCTCGCCCGCCCATCGTTCGCTCGCCTCGAAGAGCGGCTTCCCGGTGCTGCATGGCGCCGTCAGCCGTGCGGACGGCGGCAAGGACGGTGTGAGGAAAATCTCCGTCTCTCTCACCGGCGGCGCGCGAGCCGAAGTGGAAGCGGACGGGCTTGCCGTCTCCGGCGGCTGGAACCCGGCGGTCGGGCTCACCTCCTATCATCGCGGCCGGCCGAAATGGCGCGACGACATCGCCGCCTTCGTGCCCGACGGCGCGCCTCCCGGCATGGTCGCCGCCGGTGCAGCCAATGGCTCGTTCGGTCTCGGCGCCTGTTTGGCGGGAGGGTTTGCAGCAGGCGCGGCGGCCGCGCTCGACGCCGGGCGCAGCGGCAAGGCCGGCACAGCGCCAACTGCCGATGACGAGGCGTTCTCGTTGACGCCGCTCTGGCATGTCGCCGGCAAGGGCAAGGCGTTCGTCGACCAGCAGCACGATGTCACAGCTTCCGACATCGAACTGGCGCAGCGCGAGGGCTTCGAGTCGGTCGAGCATCTGAAGCGCTACACCACGCTCGGCATGGCGACCGACCAGGGCAAGACGTCCAACGTCGCCGGCCTTGCCATCATGGCCGCGGTGTCGGGCAAGTCCATTCCCGAAACCGGCACCACGATCTACCGCCCGCCCTATGTGCCGGTCGCGATCGGCGCCTTTGCCGGCCATCACCGCGACGAGACTTTCCACGCCACAAGGCTGACGCCTTCGCATCACTGGGCCGTCGAACAGGGTGCCGTCCTCGTCGACACCGGCCTGTGGAAGCGCGCGCAATGGTATCCGCGCACGGGCGAGAAGGACTGGCTGGAATCCGTCACACGCGAGGTCAAGGCGGTGCGTTCCGGCGTCGGCTTCTGCGATGTCTCGACGCTCGGCAAGATCGACGTGCACGGCCCCGATGCCGGCGCCTTCCTCGACCGCGTCTACATCAACACCTTCTCCAGCCTCGCCGTCGGCAAGGCGCGCTACGGGCTGATGCTGCGCGAAGACGGGTTCGTCTACGACGACGGCACGACCTCGCGGCTGGCCGAGGATCATTATTTCCTCACCACCACCACCGCCAAGGCCGGGCTGGTGATGCAGCATCTCGAATTCTGCCGGCAGGTGCTGTTTCCCGAATTGGACGTGCAACTGACCTCGGTCTCCGACCAGTGGGCGCAATTCTCGATCGCCGGGCCGAAGACGCGTGATCTGCTGAAGGAGATCGTCGACCCGACAGAGGATCTGTCGAACGAGGGCTTCCCGTTCATGGGCGCGCGCGAAGTTGCGTTGCGCGGTGGCATCAAGGCACGGCTGTTTCGCATCTCTTTCTCCGGCGAAATGGCGTTCGAAATTTCGGTGCCGGCGCGCTATGGCGAGGCGCTCGTGCGCAATCTGATGCTGGCCGGCAAGCCGTTCGGCGTGACGCCATACGGCACCGAGGCTCTTGGCGTCATGCGCATCGAAAAGGGCCATGTCGCCGGACCGGAACTGAACGGCACGACCACGGCCGCCGACCTCGGCCTGGGCAAGATGATGTCGACCAAGAAGGATTTTGTGGGCCGCGTCATGGCCGGGCGCGAGGCGCTGGCCGCGCCGGACCGGCAGGTCGTCGTCGGCATCAAGCCGACCGACAAGGCGCGGCGGCTGCGCTCCGGCGCGCACATCGTTCCGAAGGGCCAGACGCCCGGACCTGATAACGACCGGGGCTATGTCACCTCGGTCTGCTTCTCGCCGACATCGGATCAATGGATCGGGCTTGCTCTCGTGGAACGTGGTCGCGAGCGTATCGGCGAGACCGTGCGCGCGCACGATCCGCTGCGCGCAGAGGAGTATGATGTCGAACTGTGCAATCCCGTCTTCTACGATCCGGATGGAGGGTGCCAGCGTGGCTGAATTTACCTGGGATGCGCGCAGCCCTCTCGACCGCACGCTGGTCGTCGGTCCGCATGGCGCGCAGGGCGATGCCGGCGTTTCGCTGACCGAGATCCGCAATTTCGACCTCGTGCAAGTGATGGCACGCCGCGGCAAGGCGGGTGACCTGGCCAGGGCTGCGACGGCGTGTTTCGGCATTGCCGGTCCGGATGCGCCCAAGGCGGTGCGGATTGCGGACGCCACGCTGATCTGGTCCGGGCCGGATCAGTTTTTCGTGCTGTCGAAGAGTGGCAAGCACGGGATGAAGGCGCTTGCTCCTCTGCTTGCCGGATCGGCCTCGCTATCCGACCAGTCGCATGCGCGGGCGCTAATCAGCATCTCCGGTGACAAGGCGCGGGCGATGTTGGCCAAGCTGTCATCGCTCGATCTGCATGCCGGTGTGTTCGCGGTCGGCTCTGCCGCCGCAACCTCGATGGATCACACCAGCGTCACGCTCTGGCGTGGGAATGATCGGGCGGACGGACAGGCGGTGTTCAACGTTCTGGTCTTCGCGACCTTTGCCGAGAGCCTGTGGCACACGATGCTCGATGCGGCGGCGGAATATGGTGTGGATATCAGCCATTCCGAGGAAGTGACGTAGCCTTGCGCACGCCCTTCCCTTCTCCCCTTGTTGTAGGAGAAGGTGGCCTCGCGGAGCGAGGTCGGATGAGTGGTGCTCCAGCTTGGCAATGACGGCACGCCGTCACCCACCCCCTCAACCGTCTCGGCGCTGGGCACTGATCCACCGCCCTGGGGCGAGCCACGGATCTCGCCCCGTCCTTCGGACCCCACAAGGGGAGAAGGAAGAACCTGCCCCACCACCGCCTTGCCAAACCCACCCGCACTGCTATTCTTGCTGCTAAAATAATTTCACGCACAGGCAAACTTGTTTCTCGAACCGCAAGGCTGAGATGAGCCAGTCGCCCTACCCTGCCGTCGCATCCGGACCACCCCGGCCGAGCCTGATCCTGCGGCCCGGCCAGATCGCGCTGCCGCCGGGCATGGAGCGCTATACGGTCCAGGGCAAGGGTGCGGTGCTGATCGAGGTCGAGGCCGGCGACACGATCACAGTGCGCAATGTCGAGGGCGGCCAGGCTTGCGAACTGCTGGCGTGGGATGGCACCGGTGCGACCGATCCCTCCATCCTCGGGGAAAACTCCAACAGCAATGCCGCCGGCATCAAGGCGCTGCTTGCCGAGGGCGATGACAGCCTCGCGTCCCTGCGGCGCGGGCTCGCACGCCGGCAGGTGCGGCTCGACCAGGCCAAGGCGGTGCGCGTGTTCGGCGGCGCCACGCCGGCCGGCACCGAACAAGCTTTCACCGTCGTGCGCGACGGCTCGGTGGTGATTGCCGCGCCCGGCGGGCCGATGCTGGTCGACGGCCATGATACGGCGACGCCGCTTACCGTGATCGTGCGGCGTGCCACCATCCGTCCGGCGGCGAAGTCGCTATTGGCCGACCCGCTCGCCGATCCGGTGCTCGATTTGCGCGTCCATTCGGCGACGGCGGAATCCTACTTCGTCAAAGCCGGCGACTATCTGCAGATCATCGACGTCGACGGGCGCCAATGCACCGACTTCCAGTGCTTTTCGGCGCGCAAGCTGGACAAGGGGCTCGACCATCCGCTCGATGTGACGACGACACGCACGCTGATGGGCGCGAGCTATCCGATGCCGGGGCTGCACTCGAAATATTACGACCAGGACATGGAGCCGCTGGTCGAAGTGGTGCAGGACACATGCGGCCGGCACGACGCCTTCGCGCTCGCATGCGCCGCCAAATATTACGATGACATCGGCTATCCCGGCCATGCCAACTGCTCGGAGAACTTCAACCGCGCGCTGTCGGACAAGGGCGTCACACCACGCGCCGGCTGGATGGCTATCAACTTCTTCTTCAACACGGCGATCGACGCGCATGGCGTCATGGTCTCCGACGAGCCATGGTCGCGGCCCGGCGACTATGTGCTGCTGCGGGCCCTGACCGACATCGTCTGCGTGTCCTCCGCCTGCCCCGACGACACGACGCCGGCCAATGGCTGGGACCTGACCGACATCCATGTGCGCACCTATTCCGGCCAGCACAAATTCTCGCGTGCGATCGCCAGACGCATGACGCCCGATTCGGAACCGAAAATGACCCGCGAGACCTCCTTTCATTCGAGCTTTGCCAAGCACACCCGCGACTTCGTCGAGTACAGGGGCTATTGGCTGGCCAATTCCTTCGCCAGGGAAGGCGCGATCGCCGAATACTGGGCCTGCCGGCAGGACGCCGTGATCATGGACCTGTCGCCGCTGCGCAAATTCGAGGTCACCGGCCCGGATTCCGAAGCGCTGCTGCAGTACACGCTGACCCGCGACGTCAAGAAGCTCGGCGTCGGCCAGGTCGTCTATTCCGCCATGTGCTACGAGCATGGCGGCATGATCGACGATGGCACGCTGCTCAGGCTCGGCAAGGACAATTTCCGCTGGGTCGGCGGCGACGATCTGTCCGGCGAATGGCTGCGCGAGACGGCGACAAAGCTCGGCCTCAACGTGCTGGTGCGCTCGTCCACCGACCAGATGCACAATATCGCCGTGCAGGGGCCGAAGAGCCGGGATATCCTGAGGAAGGTGATCTGGACCTCGCCGCTGCAGCCGTCGATCGAGGAACTGGAATGGTTCCGCTTCGCCGTCGCGCGCATCGGCGGCGGCAATGGCGTTCCGGTCGTCGTCTCGCGCACCGGCTATACCGGTGAACTCGGCTACGAGATCTGGTGTCATCCGCGCGACGCCGAAAAGGTCTTCGACGCGATCTGGGCCGCCGGCCAGCCGCATGGATTGAAGCCGATGGGCCTGCAGGCGCTGGACATGGTGCGCATCGAGGCCGGGCTGATCTTCGCCGGTTACGAGTTCTCCGACCAGACCGACCCGTTCGAGGCCGGCATCGGCTTCACCGTGCCGCTGAAGTCCAAGACCGACGACTTCATCGGCCGCGAGGCGCTGATCCGGCGCAAGGAGAACCCGCAGAACAAACTGGTCGGGCTCGACATCGATGCCAACGTCGCGGTCGGCCATGGCGATTGCGTGCATGTCGGCCGCGCCCAGATCGGGGTCGTCACGTCGGGCATGCGCTCGCCGGTGCTGAACAAGACCATCGCGCTGGCGCGGCTCGATGTCACCCACGCCGCCATCGGCGCGCGAGTTGAAATCGGCAAGCTCGACGGCCACGCCAAGCGGCTGCCGGCGCGAGTCGTGGCCTTCGCCCATTACGATCCGCAGAAGACCAGGCCGCGTTCCTGACCGCGGCCTTCCGGGCATACGGGATTGCCCGTCGGCGGCGCCGCGGGGCACATTTGTGCGCCCGCCCGCAAGCGTGATGTGCACGGCGCGACAAAACGCTTGACGTGAAAGCGCGCCGGATCAATCTTCACTCCTAAGAAAAAAATACGACTGAGTGGAAACACTGAAGTCGCGGCGATATTGGCCGGGAGCAAGCTTCGCACAGCCGAGGCGTCGCCGGCGGGGAACATCAAAAAGGGGAATTCACCGACATGAGCACCATAAGCACGGTCCTGGACCAGCCTGCCGAAAGCAAGCTGCTCAGGCATATCGACTGGCGCGGCGCCTTCTGGGTGGCGAGCGGCGTTCCAGCCCTTGTCCTGTTCTCGATCGGCGGCATTGCCGGCACGACCGGGACGCTCGCTTTCCTGATCTGGACGGTGTCCATGGTCATGGGCTTCCTGCAATCCTTCACCTATGCCGAGATCGCCGGCCTGTTCCCGAACAAATCGGGCGGCGCCTCGATCTACGGCGCCACCGCCTGGCTGCGCTACTCCAAGTTCATCGCGCCCTTGTCGGTGTGGTGCAACTGGTTTGCCTGGTCGCCGGTGCTCTCGCTTGGCTGCTCGATCGCCGCCGCCTATATCCTCAATGCGCTGGCGCCGGTGCCGATCTTTACCGACACGTCGCCCGAGGTCGCCGCCTATATCGCGGCACATGCCGGAACGAGCGCCGGCGACGCCATTACCGCGGTGACCGCGGCGGCGACTCCGGCGATCCGCACGTGGTCGGCGTTCAGCCACACACTGGGTCCGGTGTCCTTCACCTTCAACGCCACCTTCTTCATCGGCGCCGTGCTGATGCTGATGATCTTCTCGATCCAGCATCGCGGTATCCTGGGCACCGCCAATGTGCAGAAATATATCGGCCTGCTGGTCATCGTCCCGATGCTGATCGTCGGCGTCGTGCCGATCTTCACCGGCCAGATCAACTGGGCCAATTTCTCGCCGCTGGTTCCCTTGGCCGCCGCCTATGCGCCAGAGCCCGGCGCCTGGAACATCGCCGGCTGGACGCTGGTGCTCGGCGGCATGTTCATCGCCGCCTGGTCGACCTACGGCTTCGAGACCGCCGTCTGCTACACCTCCGAGTTCAAGAACCCGGGCACCGATACCTTCAAGGCCATCTTCTATTCCGGCCTGCTCTGCATGCTGCTGTTCATCCTGGTGCCGTTCACCTTCCAGGGCGTGCTCGGCCTCAACGGCATGCTGGCGACGCCGATCATCGACGGCTCAGGCGTGGCGGATGCTCTCGCCGGCATGGTCGGCGGCGGCGGACTTATCCACAGCCTGCTGGTGATGCTGATGATCCTGGCGCTGGTGCTGTGCATCATGACGGCTATGGCCGGCTCCTCGCGCACGCTCTACCAGGGCTCCGTCGACGGCTGGCTGCCGCGCTACCTCAGCCACGTCAACGAGCATGGCGCGCCGACGCGGGCGATGTGGACCGATCTGTGCTTCAACCTGATCGTGCTGGCGATCGCCTCGGCCGACGCGACAAGCTTCTTCTTCATCCTCGCCGTATCCAATTGCGGCTACATCATCTTCAACTTCCTCAACCTCAATGCCGGCTGGATCCATCGCATCGACAACGGCCATATCGCGCGGCCGTGGAAGGCCCCGAGCTGGCTGCTCGGCGTCGGAGCGATCTTCGCCTATGTCAACGCGATCTTCATGGGCGCCGGCGCCAAGGTGTGGAACCCGATGGCGCTGTGGGCCGGGCTGATCACCGCGGCGCTGATCATCCCGGTGTTCTGCTTCCGCCATTACATCCAGGACGGCGGCAAGTTCCCCGACCACATGCTGGCCGACCTCGGCATGGCGGGAGCGGACCTCTCGGTGAAAAAGGCGGGCATGCTGCCCTATCTGACGCTGGTCGCCGGAGTGGCGGTAATGCTGATCGCCAACTGGTTTTTCGTCATCTGATTGCCTGACGGGCAAGCGGCCTTCGGCTCCGCAAGAACAGAAATCGGCCGGTCTCAAATGAGACCGGCCGATTTGGTTCATTCAGCCGCCAAAGCGAGTTGCGGCCTCTCGACGCCTTCGACGGTTTCCGGTTCGGGCGTCTGTTCGTCGGTCGGCACCTTCTTTCGCTCACGGCCGAAGAACAGGGCGTAGCCAGCGGGCAGCACCAGGATGGTGAGCACGGTTGCAACCAGAATGCCGCCCATCATGGCGTAGGCGAGCGGCCCCCAGAACACGCCGCGCGAGATCGGGATCAGCGCCAGCACCGCGGTCATTGCCGTCAACACGATCGGCCGGAAACGGCGCACAGCCGAGCCGATGATCGCTTCGGAGCGTTCCATGCCTTTCGCGATGTCCTGGTCGATCTGGTCGACGAGGATGATGGAGTTTCGCATGATGATGCCGAGCAGCGCGATGACTCCGAGGATGGCGACGAAGCCGAACGGCGCGCCGCTGATCAAAAGGGCCGCGGCCGCACCGATGATGCCGAGTGGACCGGTGGCCAGAACAAGCATAGCCTTGCCGAAATGCTGCAGCTGGACCATCAGCAATATGACGATGACGGCCAGCATGATCGGCGCCTTGGCGGCGATGGAAGCCTGGCTTTCCGCCGAATCCTCGGCACCGCCCTGGATCTCGATCTTGTAGCCGGGCGGCAAGCCGTCGCGCAGGCCCTTCATGTCGTTGTACATCTTGGTGACGACGTCGTTTGACTGCACGCCGTCGGGCAAGGTCGCCCGCACGCTGATGGTCGGCAAGCGGTCGCGCCGCCACTCGACGCCTTGCTCCAGCACCGGCACAACCTTGGCCACCTGCGACAGCGGCACGAAGCCACCGAAATCGGTCGGGATGTAGATGGAATCGACCGAGGACAGCAGGGTGCGACTGGCATCCGGTTCGCGGGCGACGATGGACACCGTTTCTTCGCCGTCGCGGAAGTCGCCCAACGGCGCGCCGGACATGGACGCCTGCAGCATCTGGCGGATGCGCTGCGAGGTGACGCCCAACGCACGGGCGCGGTCCTGGTCGATGACCAGCTTCATCGCCGGCACAGGTTCCAGCCAGTCGTCATGGACGGCGCCGAGCAGCGGGTTGGCCTGGAATTTTGCCTTCACCTGGTCGGCAATGCGCCGCACTTCCTGGCGGTCCGGGCCCATGACGCGCATCTGCACCGGCCAGCCTGTCGGCGGGCCGAGGAACAAGCGGTCGACCTTGCCGCGGATGGAGGGGAAGTCCTGCGCCAGGATGGTGCGCAGCTTGACGATCAGCCGCTCGCGCGCCGGCTCGTCATTGGCCATCACAAGAAGCTGGGCGAAGTTAGGATTCCTGAGCTGCTGGTCCAGCGGCAGGAAGAAGCGCGGCGCGCCTTCACCGATATAGGTGGCGATGAAGCGCTTGTCCTTGTCGTCCATCATCTTGGCTTCCAGCGCCTTGGCCTGCGTCTCGACTTCCTTGATGCTGGTGCCTTCCGGCAGCCAGAGATCGACGAGGATTTCCGGGCGAGACGATTGCGGGAAGAAGTTCTGCGGAATGAACTGGAAGGCCCACAGGCTGGTGGCGAAGGTCACCAGCGTCATCGTCAGCACGATGATGCGATGGCGCACGGCCCAGGTAACGGTCGAGCGAAGCCGGCGATAGAAGCTGGTGTCGAAGACGTCGTGATGGGAACCGGCATGCTTGCGCTGCTTGAGGATCATATATCCCAGCCATGGCGTGAAATAGACCGCCACGAACCAGGACACGACGAGCGCGATGCCGACGACGTAGAACAGCGTGCGGACATATTCGCCGGCGGTGGAGGCGGCGAAGCCGACCGGAATGAAGCCGGCGGTGGTGATCAGCGTGCCGGTCAGCATCGGGAAGGCGGTCGAGGAGTAGGCGAAACCCGCCGCCTCGATCTTGACCAGCCCCTCCTCCAGCTTGCGTTCCATCATCTCGACGACGATCATGGCGTCGTCGACAAGCAGGCCGAGCGCGATGATCAAGGCGCCAAGCGAAATGCGCTGCAGGTCGATGCCGATCTCGTACATGATGGCGAAGGTGGCGGCCAGGACCAGCGGGATGGCGATGGCAATGACAAGTCCGGAGCGCCAGCCGATCGACAGGAACGAGACGACGAGCACGATCAGCAGCGCTTCGCCGAGCGCATGCATGAACTCGCTGACAGCGTCCCTGACGACCTCGGGCTGGTCCGATATCTGATCGACGGAGACGCCATAGGGCAGCGCCTCCTCGAATCGCTTGTAGGTCGCCTCGACGTCCTTGCCGACATCCGTGACGTTGAAGCCCTTGGCCATGACGACACCGAGCTGGACGCTCTCGTGGCCATTGAACCGGTACTTGCGCTCGAAAGGATCCTCCAGCCCCGAGCTCACTGTGGCGATATCGCCAAGGCGCGTTACCTGGTTGCCGGCGCGCAAGCGCAGCTCGCGAATGTCGGCCGCCCTGGTGACGTCGCCCTCGACCGAAATGCGGACCGAGCGCAGCCCGGTGTCGACAGAGCCTGCCGGGTCGACATTGTTCTGTCCCTTGATCGCGTTCTGCAGGTCGGTCAGCGTCAGGCCGCGCTCGGCTAGCGCCTTGGACGAGACGTCGATATAGATCTTCTCGGGCTGGTCGCCGATGATGACCGCCTTCTCGACGCCGGGCGTCGTCAGCAGCATATCGCGGGCCTGGATGGCGAACTTCTTTAATTCGGGATAGCTGAAGCCATCGCCGCTGATCGAATGCAAGGTGATGAAGGTGTCGCCGAATTCATCGTTGAAATAGGGGCCGAGCAGGCCCTGCGGCAGATCGCCTGCTATGTCGCCGACCTTCTTGCGCACCTGATAGAAGGCGTCGTTGACCTGGGCAGCATTGGTGTCGCCCTTGATCTGAACCGTGATGATGGCGCTGCCGGCGCGCGTGTAGGAGCGCACGAAGTCGAGATGCGGCGTTTCCTGCAGCTTGCGTTCGATCTTGTTGACGACCTGGTCTTCCATCTCCTGGATCGAAGAACCCGGCCAGATCGCCTGCACGACCATGACGCGGAAGGTGAAATCGGGATCTTCCTTCTGGCCCATGCGCATCAGGCCGAGCGCACCGGCAAGGATGATCAGGCCGAACAGGAAACGTGCGATGCTCGGATGCCCGATCGCCCAACGCGAGAGGTTGAAAGGCCGCTTTTCAGTGTTGCTGTCGGTGGTCATGGCGCCAGTCCAGTCCAATTGATCTGCAGGGCAGGTTCATCATGCCGTTCATGCGTTCTTCGTCTGGCTTCCGGGCGGCGAAGCTCCCTCAAGCGGAGAGACTCGCATCGCGTGTGACGCGACAATGATGCGGGGGAGCCATCTTGCCGGCGTCTCGACGATCGGGCGCCTGCCGCCCGGAAACCATGGCCTGCCCGGTCTTGCGGCTCGCGCCGCCAAGATAGGGAAGGGTTTCGTTGTGCCTGGCTGTCAGCGCAGGCTGCTGGTGGCAGCGTCTTCCGCCGCCGAGGCGGACTGCTGGAGACTGTCGCCGGACAGCTTGACCTTCAGATTGTCGGTCATGAACTGGGTGCCAGCGGCAACCACGACGTCGCCCTGCTTGAGGCCGTCGGCAACCGCGACGCCATCGGCGGTGAAGTTCGCGATCTTGACCGGACGCGAATGCACGGTGTCGCTGCCGCGGTCCACGGCCCAGACGATCTTCTGGCCGTCCTTTTCAGCCAGGGCGCTGAGCGGGATCGAGACCAGCTGGGTCTTGCTGTCGATCGAGGCCTGCACGTTGGCGGTCATGCCGAGCAGCACGCGCGGATCGTTGGGAAGCGAGACGCGAACGGCGAAGGTACGCGACTGCGGGTCGGCGCTGCCGGCCACTTCGCGGACCTTGCCGGCAAGCGTCAGCGCATCGTCCGCCCAGAAGCTTGCCTTGACCTCCTTGCCCGGCCTGAAGCCGGCAATATCCATTTCCGGCACCGCGATCAGCACTTCCTTCTCGCCATCGACGGCAACCGTCATCACGGGCGTGCCGGCACCGACCACCTGGCCGACATCGGCACTGACCGCGGTGACGATGCCGTTCTCGCTCGCCTTGAGGTCGGTATAGTGGACCTGGTTCTGAGCCTGGGCGAGGGTCGAGCGGGCGGCATCGCGCGTCGCGACCGCCTGGTTGTAGGCCAGCGTCGCCTGCTCGAGCTGCGATTTCGGCGCGAAATTCTTGGCATAGAGCTGCTCGGCGCGCTTCCTGGCGAGATCCACCGTCTCGACCTGGCGCTCGGCGGCGTCAAGGCTCGCCGCGGCGCTTTTGACCGAAAGCTCGTAATCGGAGGGATCGATGCGGGCGAGGACGTCGCCCGAGGTGACATGCTGGCCGATGTCGACGAGCCTCTCGGTGACCTTGCCGGCAACGCGGAAGCCGAGATTCATCTCGGTGCGGGCACGCACCGAGCCGGAATAATCGAGCTGGCGGGTGGTCTGCGCCGCGCCGATCTCGACGACCTTGACGGGGCGGATGATATCCTTGACCTCCGCCTTCTCCTGGGAACAACCGGCAAGGCCGAGCGACGCGACGATCAGGCCGGCAACCGGCAGCCAGCGGATAATGGAATTGGACGAAGACACCTTAGCACTCCCAAACTGGAGATTGATTGTCGTTACCGGCGCCCGGCGGGCGGCGGCTACTTCTTCAAGGCCTTGATCGCATACTCGATGAGGTCGTCGGGCATCGCCCGGTTGGTCTTGGCAAGACACTGGGCCACCATCTGCGGGTGGCACAAAATGACCGTGGCGGCGCCGAAGCAGCGCGACGCAATCACCGGATCCTGCTCCCTGAATTCGCCGGCCGCGATGCCCTCGCGGATCACCTCGGCAAAAAGATCGTGGATACTGTCGACATGCTTGTCGATGACGCCCCAATCGCGCTCGAGGGCGACGATGACCATCTCATGGACCTTCTGGTCGTCGAGCATGACCTCCATGGTCATCTTGTACTGCGCGTGCACGTAGCGCCGCAGCCGTTCCTCGGCGCTGATCGGCAAATGCATGATCTCGTAGGCCATCCTGTAGCTGGCCCCGAGCATCCGGCCACAGACCGCCTGGTGGATTTCGACCTTGGACGCAAAGAAGCGATAGATGTTGGCTGGCGACATGCCGAGTTCGCGGGCAATGTCGGCGACATTGGTCTTGCCGTAGCCATAGTGCCGGAACAGGCGCTCGGCGCAATCGAGAATGCGCGTTACATTCTCCTGGCGAGCGGCATCGGCGACGAGGTTGGCGGTTTCGGACATAGCCTCTTTCGATTTACTAGTGATGAATTTTAATTTTCGTCACTCGTAAATCGAAAGGAACGCGATGTCAACGCGGATTCGGCGTACGCGTACAAAATGGTGACAGATGGTGACAGTCGCAGGTGTGCAATGACCGACGTTGCCGATTGCGAATGGCGCTCATCCCGTCATCATCAAGGGCGTAGCAAGGAGCGGAGCGACGCGCAGACTCTCAGAATCCATGCTGCGACCTCTGTCGAAAAATAAATCGGCTCAAAGGGTTAGGCCGACCAGCATCCACAATCTTGGAAGGCCATTGTCGGCCGTCGGATCACGGCTGCCGGGTCGCGGCATGGAGCCTAGGGCTCCGCGACGGAGCTTCGCTCCTGCAACGCTCTGGGATGACCAACTCGCGGATGCTGGTGCAAACTGCTACGAGTTGGCGCTGCCACTCTTCGCCATCTCCCTTAGCCGGAATTTCTGGATCTTCCCCGTCGAGGTCTTGGGAATCTCGGCGAACACCACCGCTTTCGGCAGCTTGAAGCGGGCAAGCAGCGCACGGCAATGCTCGATGATCTCGGCCTCGGTCGCTGTCTTGCCGGGCTTCAGCTCGACATAGGCGACCGGCACCTCGCCCCATTTCTCGTCCGCCCGCGCCACCACGCCGCAAGACGCAACGGACGGGTGCTTGTAGAGCGCGTCCTCGACCTCGATCGAGGAAATGTTCTCGCCGCCCGAAATGATGATGTCCTTGGAGCGGTCCTTGAGCTGGATATATCCATCCGCATGCATGACGCCGAGATCGCCGGAGTGGAACCAGCCGCCGGCGAACGCCTCGTCGGTGGCCTTGCGGTTCCTGAGATAGCCTTTCATGACGATGTTGCCGCGAAACATGACCTCGCCGATGGTCTGGCCGTCGGCGGGCGTCTGCGTCATCGTTTCGGGATCCATCACCGTGAGGCCTTCGAGCGCGGCGTAGCGGACGCCTTGCCTGGCCTTCCTCGTGGCCCTCTGCCCCTTCTCCAGATGATCCCACTCATTGTGCCATTCGTTCACCACCGCCGGGCCGTAGGTCTCGGTCAGACCATAGAGATGCGTGACGGCGAAGCCGGCATCGGCCATGCCGGTGAGCACCGCTTCCGGCGGCGGCGCGGCGGCCGTGTTGAAGGTGACGGCTTGCGGGAACTGGCGCTTGTCCTCATCCCTGGCGTTGATCAGCACCGACATGACGATCGGCGCGCCGCACAGATGGGTGACGTCATGGTCGGCGATGGCGTCGTAGATCTGCTTCGGCCGAACCCAGCGCAGACAGACATGGGTGCCGGCCTGGACGGCCAAGGTCCACGGAAAGCACCAGCCATTGCAGTGGAACATCGGCAGCGTCCACAGATAGACCGCATGCTTGGCCATGCCGGCATGGACGGTGTTGGCGTAGGCCATCAGGGCAGCACCCCGATGATGGTAGACGACGCCTTTCGGGTTGCCTGTCGTGCCCGAGGTGTAGTTGAGCGAAATGGCGTCCCACTCGTCGTCAGGCATCGACCAGGCAAAATTCCCCTCGCCCTCGGCGACGAAGGCCTCGTAGTCGAGAGTGCCGATGCGACCGCCCTTCGGATAGGGAGCGTCCGCGGCGTAGTCGGGATCGTCATAGTCGATGACCAGGGGCTTCACCTTGGCCAGGTCAAGCGCTTGCCGAACCACTTCGGAGAATTCGCGATCGACGATAAGCACTCTGGTCCCGGCATGGTCGAGCTGGAAAGCGATCACGGCGGCGTCGAGGCGAGTGTTGAGCGAATGCAGCACCGCCTTGGTCATTGGCACGCCGAAATGCGCCTCCAGCATCGGCGGCGTGTTCGACAGCATCACCGTCACCGTGTCGCCCTTGCCTATGCCGCGCCCGGCAAGCGCCGAGGCGAGCTGCAGCGAACGCCGCCAGAAATCGCGATACGTCACGCGCTGCCGGCCATGGATGATGGCGACATGATCGGGATAGGTCTTGGCTGCCCGCTCCAGATAGGTGAGCGGCGTCAGCGGCTGGTGGTTGGCAGCGTTCCTGTCGAGATCCTGTTCGTAAGGGTTGCCCATCGTGTCCTCCCCGTATGTCCCTTTGCCGACAAGTTCTAACCACAGGCTGGGGCCGCGTCACCAGCAACGATGCCACGACAAAGCGCGTCTGGCGCAATGATGATCTAGATTTGGCGCGCGTAAAGGCATCGCGTACCTCCGCGCGGTTTGACTTTTGTCGAGAGCCGTGACTAATGTCAGCCGAGGAGAAGGCATGGCGATCCGACCGGCAGAACAACTTATCCACAAGGCCGCCTGGCTCTATTATGCGCATGGCCTGCGCCAGGACCAGGTGGCGAGCCAGCTTAACATTTCCCGCGCCTCCGTTGCCATGTATCTGCGCAAGGCGCGAGAGACCGGCATCGTCAACATCTCGACCTCGACCCAGCTTTTCACCGACGACGTCATGGCGCGCAAGCTCGAGGATGCACTCGGTCTCGACGCGGTCTGGATCGCGCCGGAAAACGGCCATATCGCCGATCCCGCCACCGACATCGCGGTGCTGGCGGCGAGCGTCTTTCTCGAACTGGTGAAAAAAGGCGACCGCATCGGCGTCGCCTGGGGACGCACCGTCTACATGATCGCCGACATCATGTCCTACGCCGATCTCCAGGATGTCACCGTGGTGCAGCTCTGCGGCAATCTCGGCGCGCCCTATTCCTATCGTCCCGACCAGTGCACGATGGAGATCGCCCGGCGGCTCAACGCCAAGGGCATCAATTTCTACGCGCCGCTCGTGCTGACCACCGAAGAGCTGGCGCGCGGCCTGCGCGCCGAGCCTGTAATCCGCGAACAGCTGTCGAGCATCCACGAATGCGATCTGGCGCTGTATTCGGTCGGCGCCGTCGATGCCGACAGCCATCTGGTCAAATGCGGCGCGCTGACATCAGACGAAATGGCCGACCTGCGCAAGGCGGGCGCGGCCGGCGTCATTGCCGGGCAGATCATCGATGCCGAGGGCAAGGTGCTCGACTGCGGCTACAACCGGCGGGTGATCTCGGCGGAGCTTTCCTCGCTGCGCGCCATTCAGAAGCGGCTGATGGTGGTGCAGGAGAACAGCAAGTTCGAACCCCTGCTCGCGGCGATCGCCGGCGGCCTTTGCACGCATCTGGTGGTCGGCGCCGATATGGCGCAGCGGCTTCTGGATCATGCCGGAGCGCCAGGCAAAAAGGTATCCTAGAGACCATTCCTGCCGCGGCCGTCATCAAGGCGTCGTGGCATTCCTGTTTCACCACTATGACAGCAACTGGACGAAGCTAATGAAGAACCTGTGGAATGACGGCGACGCGGAGAAGATGGTTGCCGACTATGCAAAGAAAGGCGTCGGACGCGATCTCGCGCTGCGCGTCTACACGACGCGCCTGCTGGGCGGCGAACCGCGACTGGTGCTGCATGGCGGCGGCAACACTTCCTGCAAGACCAAGGCGACCGACCTCGTTGGCGACGAATGGGACGTGCTGTGCGTCAAGGGCAGCGGCTGGGACATGGCCGTCATCGAGCCGCAGGGCTTGCCGGCGGTGAAGATGGGCGCGCTCATCAAGGCGCGCGCGTTGGACAAGCTCTCCGACGAGGACATGGTCGCGCTGCAGCGGGCGAACCTCATCGATCCGTCCTCGCCCAATCCTTCGGTCGAGACTTTGCTGCATGCCTTC
The DNA here is from genome assembly GCF_006442305.1 of Mesorhizobium sp. B2-3-6. Lineage (NCBI taxonomy): Bacteria > Pseudomonadati > Pseudomonadota > Alphaproteobacteria > Hyphomicrobiales > Phyllobacteriaceae > Mesorhizobium > Mesorhizobium sp. B2-3-6. The sequence continues at coordinate 161,412 of NZ_VFVW01000002.1, forward strand.
CTGCCGCACAAATTCGTCGACCACACGCACTCGACCGCCATCCTGGCGATCGTCGACCAGGAAGACAGCAAGCCGTTGGTGAAGACGGTGTTCGGGGCCAAGATGGGTTACGTGCCCTACATCATGCCGGGCTTCGACCTCGCCAAGGCGGCTGCCGACGTTTTCGACGCCGACCCTGATGTGGAAGGCCTGATCCTCGACAAGCACGGCATCTTCACCTTCGGCGACGACGCCAAGCAGGCCTACAACCGGATGATCCACTATGTGAATGTCGCCGAGGAGTATGTAGCCAAGCATGCCAAGCCCAAGGCGGCAAAGGCCGCGCTTCCGGCGAAGCTCGCGACGCCGGCTTCCATCGCTCCTATGTTGCGCGGCGCCGTGGCGGTGGCACGCGGCGAAGGCCGCTTCGACCGCATGATCAGCGATTTCCGCACCTCGGATGCGATCGTCGATTTCATCAATTCGGCCGAGATCGCCGACTACGCCGCGCGCGGCGTGTCGACGCCGGACCTATCGATCCGCATCAAGACCGGGCCGATGGCGGTGCCGGCGCCAGATGCGGACAAGGCCGGCGACTACAAGGCCGTCATCAAGAGCCATGTCGACGCCTTCGCCAAGGAATACCGCGCCTATTTCGACACCAATGACGCGCTCGACGACGTCAAACGCACCATGCTCGACCCGATGCCGCGGCTGACGCTGGTGCCAGGGCTCGGCATGTTCGGCCATGGCCGCACGCTCAAGGATGCCAGGATCGCTTCCGATGTCGGCGAAATGTGGATCGAGGCCGTGCGTGGCGCCGAGGCGGTCGGCCGTTTTCATCCGCTTTCCAAGGCCGACCTGTTCCCGCTCGAATACTGGTCGCTGGAACAGGCCAAACTCGCCTCCAACAAGCCGAAGCCGCTGACCGGCCAGGTCGTGCTGATCACTGGCGGAGCCGGTGCGATCGGCGCCGCGACAGCCAAGCTTTTCGCCGACAATGGCGCCCATGCGGTGGTCGTCGATCTCGATGGCGAAAAAGCCGCTGATGCGGCCAAGAAAGCGGGTAACAATTCGATCGGCGTCGCCGCCGACATCACCGATCCGGCGCAGGTGCGTGCCGCCTTCGACAGTGCGGTCGCCGTGTATGGCGGCGTCGACATAGTGGTGTCCAATGCCGGTGCCGCCTGGGAAGGCCGGATCGGCGAACTTGACGACGCGCTGCTGCGCAAGAGCTTCGAGCTCAATTTCTTCGCCCACCAGTCGGTGGCGCAGAACGCGGTGCGCATCATGCTCGAACAGGGTACCGGCGGCGCTCTCCTGTTCAACACCTCTAAGCAGGCGGTCAATCCGGGTCCGAAATTCGGCGCCTACGGCGTGCCGAAGGCGGCGACGCTGTTCCTGTCCAGGCAATATGCACTGGATTACGGCGCGCATGGCATCCGTTCCAACGCCGTCAATGCCGACCGCATCCGCTCCGGGCTGTTGACCGACGCCATGATCGCCAGCCGATCGGGCGCACGCGGCGTGTCGGAAAAAGAGTACATGTCCGGCAATCTGCTCGGCCAGGAGGTGACGGCGCAGGACGTGGCGCAGGCTTTCCTGCACCACGCGCTGGCCGACCGCACAACCGCCGACGTAACGACGGTCGACGGCGGCAATATCGCGGCGGCGCTGCGGTAGCACCGTCACGCACAGCGCAGACGGCAGGCTTGCAAGAACACCCGTTTGTAGCTACATTGTGGCTCAACAGTAAGGAGTCGCAACATGGCTACGGATACGGTTGTCCGCGCTCGAATTGATGCCGCGACAAAGGTCCAGGCTACCGAAGCCCTGGCGGCAATGGGACTGTCGGTCTCCGACGCCATTCGCCTGCTGCTGGTCCGCGTCGCCGCCGACAAGGAATTTCCCTTTCCGGTGAAGGTGCCGAACGCAACCACCCAAAAGGCCATTGCCGAATTGGAAAAAGGCAAAGGCAAGCGTTTCGCGTCAGCCGACGAATTGTTCAAGGATCTGGGCATCTGACATGCCGACGCCCGTTCACTCCGGGCAATTCCGCAGGGACGTTAAGCGCATGGAGAAGCGTGGCAAAGATCTCGATAAATTGCGCGAGTTGTTGGGCCTGCTCATCGCCGGACTGGAACTGCCGGCGCGTTATAAGGATCACCCTCTAAAAGGCGACTGGAAAGACTATCGGGATGCGCATGTAGAACCTGATTGGCTCTTGATCTACCGCATTGCCGACGATGAGCTGCGGCTTGCCCGCACCGGCTCCTACTCCGATCTGTTCAACGAATGAAGACAGCAAAAAAGCCGCCTGCAGTTGCTGCAAGCGGCTGTTCCAAGTGTGAGCGAATTGCAATATCGATTGGCCTACTTCGCGTTCGGGTTCGGCATCCAGGCCGGCATGGCGACATCGGCATGGGCGAACTGCGGCAGCTTGGCCGACAGGTCCTCCATATTCTTGATGTCCTTGTCGAGAAGGTCCTTCTGGGTGATCAGCGTCGGCGGCACGACGACGTTGTGTCCGGGGTCTTCGCCGGCCAGCAGCTGCGCCAGCGCACGCACCGAGACCTGGCCGACGACGGCCGGATTGGTGGCCGCGGTTGCCGCCCAGGCGCTGTCGGGCTCGCGCATCGCCGCAATGTCGGAGGTCGAGATGTCGGCCGAATAGATCTTGATGTCCTTGTTCAGGCCCGCCTCGTCGACGGCGATCTTCACGCCCTTGGCGAACTCGTCATAGGGAGCAAACATCACCTTGATGTCGGGATGGGCGGTCAGCACCGAGCGCGCCTGGTTGGCGACCGAGTTGGCGATCGGGTTGTCCAGCGTGCCGAACATGGCGACTTCGTTGATGCCCGAATATTTCTTCTTCACGTCGACCCATGTTTCATTGCGGCGGTCGAGCGGGGCTATGCCCGCGACATAGACATAGCCGGCCTTCCAGCTCTCGCCATTGTCCTTGACCGCCTGCTCGAGCGCGAGGCGCGCAAGGTCGCGGTCTGACTGCTCGATCTGCGGGATCTTGGGGTTTTCGACGTTGACGTCGAAAGCGACCACCTTGATGCCTGCGTCGACCGCGCGCTGGGCGGCGTCCTTCATCGATTCCGTCAGGCCGTGCTGGATGATGATACCCTGCACGCCGAGCGCGATGGCCTGGTCGACCATGTCGGCCTGGAGGGCGGCGTCCTGGCGGCTGTCGAGCACGCGCAGGTCGACGCCGAGGGCCTTGGCCTGCGCCTCGACGCCGGACAGATAGGCCTGGAAGAAGTCACCGGTCGAGAGATAGCGCACCAAAGCGATCTTGACGCCTGGCTTGTCGAACGGCGCCGGGCGATCGGCAGCCAGGGCCGTCCCTTGCACCAGCAACGCCGCGCCGGCGAGCCCGAGCGCTGCCTTGCCCAAAAGTCTTCTTGTGATGTTCACGTCGTTTCCTCCACTTGTTGAAATGCAACCCGGTCGAAATCTATGTCCTGCCCCTGCCGGAAAGAGCGAAGGTGAAGACAAGGGCGAAGACCAGAACGGCGCCCTTGATGAAATCCTGCGTGTAGTACGGCGCGTTCATCATCGTCAGGCCCTGCAGCAGGACACCGACGAAGACGGCGCCGACAGCCGTGCCGAACGCGTTCGGCTTGGCGGCGCCTAGCACCGCGTAGCCGATGAGCGCCGCGGCGACGGCGTCGAGCAGCAGATTATTACCCGAAGCGATGTCGCCGCGTCCAAGCCGGGCGGCGAGCAAAATACCGCCGATCGAGGCAAAAACTCCTGAAATGATATAGGCCCAGATTTTGTATGCCTTGACAGGCGCGCCGGCGAGTTCGGCGGCGCGCTCATTGGAGCCGACTGCATACATCATGCGGCCGAAGCGGGTGTATTCGAGGAAGAACCAGATCAGCACCGCGAGCACCGCCAGGACGACGACCGAGACCGGAACGAGATTGGGAATGAAGAAGTCGAAGCGGTGGCGGCCGAGCGCCAGGAACGCCTCGCCGAACTTGCCGTTGGCGACCGACCCGTCGGGCATGGTCATGCCCGTGGCGATCGAGCGGCCTTCGGTCGGGATGCGCTGCAGGCCGACCAGCAGGAACATCATGCCGAGCGTCGCCAGCAGGTCCGGCACGCGCATATAGACGATCAGCCAACCATTGATGAGCCCAACAATAACGCCGATCAGCAGGCAGACGATGACCGCGACGACAGCGTTCTGCTCCAGCACCACCATCACATAGGCCGCAGCCATCATGGCTGACGTGGCGACCGAGCCGATCGACAGGTCGAAGCCGCCAACGACCAGCGTGGCGGTGACGCCAAGCGCCAGCACGCCGGTGATAGCGACCGACTGGAAGATGAAGACCGCGCTTTGCGGCGAAATGAAACCGTCGGCGGCAATCGCGAAATAAGCGACGAGCCCAAACAACAGGACGATGAAACCGTAGCGGATGGCGTGGTTGCGCTGCGTCATTCAGCGCCCCCGCGCGCCGCTGCCGTTTTTACCCAACTCGAACCCATGCTCTCCATTCCAATTGTCATCGTCAGCTCTTCAATTCCAGCCGGTCAAGCCGCGCGGTGCGGCAGCCCGCCGGCCACCTCGGCCAGCAGGCGATCGAGATCGATGTCCGCGTTGCGGTGTTCGCCGACGATGGTCTGCTCCGACATCACCAGGATACGGTCGGCCGTCTCCAGCGCCTCGTCGAGTTCGGTGACGAACAAAAGCGTCGCGCGGCCATTGGCGCTTGCCCTCAGCTTGGCGGCGATGTCGCGCCTCGCAGAGATGTCGACGCCCTGAAACGGCTCATCGAGAATGAACAGGCTTGCATCCTGCGCCATCCAGCGGGCGACCATCACCTTCTGCTGGTTGCCGCCGGACAATGCCGACATTTCGTCCTTCTCGGAGCGGCAGACGATGCCCAATTCCTGGATCTGCCGGCGCGCCGTGGCGCGTTCCAGGCGGCGCTTGAGCACGCCCAGGTTCGACATCCTTCTCAGAAACGGCAGGCTGACATTGCGCTCGATGTTGAAGCCGCCGACGATGCCGCTAGTGGCGCGATCCTTGGCGACGAGGAAGACGCCGGCGGCGATCGCATCGCCGGCCGAGCGCGGCGCGTAGGGTTTGCCGTTCATCGTCATGGTGCCGGCGAGCGGCCTGCGCACGCCGAACAGCGTCTCGGCAAGTGCTGTCTTGCCGACGCCGACCAGCCCGGTGACGGCAACGACCTCGCCGTCGCCAAGCGTCAGCGATATCGGCCTGGCGCCCTGGGCGATACGCAGGCCCTCGACGGTCAGCACCGCCCGGGCCGAATGCCTGACGACGATCTGGTCGAGGTGGATCTTGCGGCCGAGCATGGCATTGACCGCGCCTTCGTAGTCGAGCGGCTTCTTGTCGAAGACGCCGGACACGGCGCCGTCGCGCATCGAGACGATGCGGTCGGCAAGCCGCCTTATGTCGGACATGCGGTGCGAGATATAGAGGATCGCCACGCCTTGCGCGCGCAGCCTGTCGACCAGCGCAAAAAGCCGATCGGCTTCGGCGCTCGATAGCGATGAGGTCGGTTCGTCGAGGATCAGCACTTTCGGCTGATGTGCCAGCGCGCGGGCAATCGCCACCATCTGGCGATCGGCCAGCGAGAGATCGCTGACGCGCGCCTTCAAGTCGATCGCCAGGTCCATGCGGTCGGCAACCGCCTTGGCCTCGCGACGCACACGGACCGGGTTGAAGAGCACCGGGGCGCCACTGCCGCTCAGCCTGTCCAATGTCAGGTTGGTCGCCACGTCAAGGTCGGCGACGACACCGTCATTGATGTTCTGGTGAACGGTGACGACGCCAGCGCGGATCGCTTCCGCCGGTCTTCCCGGCGCAAAGTCCTGGCCGGCCAGGGTCACGGTGCCGCCGTCGCGCTCGTAGACGCCGCTGACGATCTTGACGAGGGTGGATTTGCCGGCGCCGTTGGCACCCATCAGGACGGTCACTTCACCGGCATGGAGTTCGAGCGAGACGCCGCCAAGCACCTCGTTGCGGCCAAAGGATTTCCTCAGTCCCTCTACGCGGAACACGGCATTGCCGACCATGCGTTCCTCCCTGACGGTGACGCTATGGGCTACATCGGCAATTGTCAACACGATTGACAATTGCCAGAGCGCTACCTAGCTTGGCCCCGCCGCCGTGGCTCCGCTATTATAGGGGACGAGCAGGAGAGGTGAGGATGACCGGGAAGACGCCGTTCGAAGCACTGTCGGTGGAGACGCTCGCCAGGCGGCTCGGCAGCAACGAGGCGCTCACCCAGCGCATCGGCGAGGACACCAGCCGCTGGAAGGTGCGCGAGGTCGGCGATGGCAATCTGAATCTCGTCTTCATCGTCGAGGGCGGCAAGGGCGCGGCGGTCGTCAAGCAGGCCCTGCCCTATGTCCGGCTGGTCGGCGACAGCTGGCCGCTGCCGCTGAAGCGTTCCTTCTTCGAATATCACGCGCTCACGCGGCAGGAGGCGCGCGCGCCGGGCTCGGTGCCGGCCATCTACCATTTCGACGAGACCCAGGCGCTGATCATCATGGAGTATCTGTCGCCGCACATCATTTTGCGGCGGGCGCTGATCGAGGGCCGGCAATTGCCGAACATTGCCAGGGATATCGGGCTGTTCATGGCCCGCACCCTGTTCCGCGGCTCCGACTTCTCGATGGTGACCAAGGATCGCAAGGCGGACCTGGCGCTGTTCGCCGACAATGTCGAGCTGTGCGACATCACCGAGAACCTGGTGTTCTCCGACCCCTATTTCGACGCCAAGATGAACCGGCACACTTCGCCGCAACTCGACGCCCTGGTCGCCGAGTTGCGCGCCGACCGCGACCTCAAGGTGGAAGCGCAGCGCCTGAAGCATCTTTTCGCCGCCAATGCAGAGACATTGCTGCATGGCGACCTGCATTCCGGCTCGATCATGGTCACGGATAGAGAGACCAGGATGATCGACCCTGAATTCGCCTTCTACGGGCCGATGGCCTTCGACGTCGGCATGTTGCTCGCCAATTTCTGGATGGCCTTCTTCTCGCAGCGGGGTCATGAGCAGAGCGGCAAGCGCGACGCCATGCGCGCTTATCTGCTCGATGTCACGGCGCAGACGTGGTCGGTGTTCCGCACCGAATTCTCGCATCTATGGCGCACGGAGCGCAACGGCATGCTTTATCAAAAGAGCCTGTTCGAGGATCAGGGCGACAGGCTCGGCGCCGAGCAGGCGCTCGACCATGTGCTGCACCAGATCTGGGACGACCTCCTCGGCTTTGCCGGCATCGAGGTGCACCGGCGCATCCTCGGCCTCGCCCACAATGCCGATTTCGAAACCATTGCCGACGAAGACCTGCGCGCCACATGTGAAGCGAGGGCGCTGAAGTTCGGCCGCCACATCGCCGTCAACAGGCGTCATATTCACAGCATCGACGAGGTCAACAACCTGGCCGCGCTGATCGAACAGGAGAACCGCATTTGAACGTCGGCGAGCGCCACTATCGCACCATCTGGCTGAGCGACGATGGGCGCTCGGTGGAGATCATCGACCAGCGCTGGCTGCCGCATGACTTCCGTATCGTGAAGGTCGACACCGTTAATGGCATCGCCACCGCCATCTGCGACATGTGGGTGCGCGGCGCGCCGCTGATCGGTGTGACCGCTGCCTATGGCGTTGCCATGCAGATGGCGGACGATCCGGCGGATGCCGCGCTCGATGCCGTCTGGGAGACGCTCCACGAGACGCGTCCCACGGCGATCAATCTGCGCTGGGCGCTGGATGAGATGCGGCGCTTCCTGCGGCCGCTGCCGACGGAACAACGCGCCGCAGCCGCCTATCGTCGCGCCAGCGAGATCGCCAACGAGGATGTCGGGCTCAATCGCGCCATCGGCGAGAACGGTCTCGCCATCATCAAGGACATCGCGGCGCGCAAAAAGCCGGGCGAAACCGTCAACATCCTGACCCATTGCAACGCCGGCTGGCTGGCTACCGTCGACTACGGCACGGCCACCGCGCCGATCTACCTGGCAAGGGAGGCCGGCATTCCGGTCCATGTCTATGTCGACGAGACGCGGCCGCGCAACCAGGGCGCCCAGTTGACGGCCTGGGAGATGGCCGGCCACGGCGTGCCGCATACGCTGATCGTCGACAATGCCGGCGGCCATCTGATGCAGCGCGGCGCAATCGACATGGTCATCGTCGGCACCGACCGCACGACGGCCGACGGCGACGTCTGCAACAAGATCGGCACCTATTTGAAGGCACTCGCCGCCGCAGACAATGACGTGCCGTTTTACGTTGCGCTGCCTTCGCCGACCATCGACTGGACGGTGGGCGACGGACTTGCCGAAATCCCGATCGAGGAACGCTCCGGCGACGAGGTTTCGCTGGTGTGGGGCAAGACCGCGAGCGGCGAGATCGCCCAGGTGCGCGTCTCGCCGGAAGCGACGCCCGCGGCAAACCCCGCCTTCGACGTGACGCCGGCGCGGCTGGTCACCGGCCTGATCACCGAACGCGGCGTCGCCAAGGCCTCGCGTGAAGGGCTGAAGGCGATGTTCCCGGAGCGTGGATAGCCGGCTCTCGCAAAGGCAAGGAACCACCTTTCGCTGTTCAGAAGGTGCTGCTCTTTGCGATCTCCAGCGAATTGACGAAATCCAGTGAACGCCGCAGCGCGCTCCGGATGGTGGCGATATCCACCGGCGCGCTCCGCCGTTGGGGATCACGGTGCTGCGGGCGCCGCAGCCGCAATGGCAGTTCGATGCTGACCGGCAGCGTCGCGGGAAGCGTTGCCCAGTACGGTTCGTAGCCGATCGAGCCGTCACCGATGGCGCAAAATGTCCATCCCTCCCCGGTGCTGACGACATCCTTCAGATGAGCATGCCCAACGGCATCGATGGCATCAGCGATATCTTGCGCCGGCTGCACCGTCTCGTTGCTGTAGGTAAAGACATTTCCGGCGTCGTGGTTCAGGCGCACGTGCCGCGATCCGATGTCACGGATGAAGCCTGCCCCCAACCGGGCGCTGCCGAGCAGATCGCCTTGGCCATGTCCGGGATTCTCGAGCGCCAGGACGATGCCGACTTCCTCCAGCCTCGGCAGGAGGGCGTCAATCGTTTTGCGGATCGCCGCGCTGTTTCTCGCCGGGCCGGCATTGGTAATCAGGAAGGACGCACCAAGACCGGCGGCAAAGCCGATGCGCCGGGACAAGGCGTCGGGGGCATCGGCCCCCGACAGGTCGAGATGAGCCGACACGGCATTGATCCCGAGCCCGGCATGTTCCGCTGCCTGGCGCAGCTTCGCGGCGTGCGCAGCCGCAAACATGCCTTCATCGAAATCGACATAGCCGCGAATGAAGGCCGGCTCGACATGGAGGGCACCGGCCGCCGCAATCTCCTCGATGGCCAATTCCATGGAATAGCCATCGAAGAGCGCGGTCGATACCGATATGATCCGGGCCGGCGAAGGCAGGGCTCAGGCTCCCTTGCCGTAGACGATCAATTCCGAAGCTTCCTTCACCTTGGCCGGTGTGAGCGCTTCGCGCCAGTCGTCCCGGACCACGACGCCTTTGGCGAATCGCATCAGCCTCAGCGCCGCATCGGACGGCACTTTCGGAGAGAAGCCGAACCACATGGCGATCTCGACGTTCAGATGGCCTATCAGGAAGTCCAGCGCGGCCTGTCTGGGAATGCCATATTTGCGCTCACACTCCTCGACGGCCTCGACCATGGTGTCGACGAAGGGCATGGCCACCATTTCGGACAGGCCCGGCTCCAGGATCGCCAGTTGTTCGACCGTGACGCGATGGCTGTCGATGATCGGCGACCACATGGCCCTGCACACTTCCTCGCCAAGCGCATAGTGCTCTTCCGGACCTTGCATCAGGGCACAGACGATCGATTGCCTGGCGATGCCGCCATGGTAATCGCGACGCGCGGCCCATTCCGTCTCTTCGCCGAACAGCGGCGGATGGCAGGGATGGCCGACGAAATAGGTGAGATCCGGCCGATCCGCGGGCAAGTCGCCGGCATAGGGCGCTGCCGCATCCAGAATGAGGATCATGGTGCCCGCGGCAAGCATCGGCGAGATCTGCCGCGCCACCTGGCCGATGATATTGTCCGGCAGGGCCATTACCACCACCTTGGCGCCGGGAATGCCCTCGTCCATGGCGACGGCGCCGATATCGGCCTCTCCCAGCCGCTTGCGGCCGGCCTCGCCGATCTCCACGGCGCGGACATCGTAGCCCGCTTCGATAAGCTTGCGCGTCACGCGGAAGCCCATCTTCCCTCCGGCTCCAAGCACCGCCACGGATGTCGTCATTTGCTTCTCTCCCATTTGCCTTGATGGCGCGCCGATGGCGCAAATTCAGCCGAACGCTTGCAGCGCGGCTTCGAGCTCCGGATGCGTGGCGGCGTAGTCGCGTGCGGGAACCCCTGCCGCCGCGGCTTCGAAAGCATCATGCAGGCTTCGAACGCCGGCGGCCGGCCCGCCTGGATGCGCCATGATCCCGCCGCCGCAGCAATAGATGAAATCGTCCGAGCCGAGCCTCGTATAGGTCTCGGCCGCCTGCACAGCGGTCTGTCCAGACGAAAACACCGGCATGACCGTATCGGGACGGCCAGCCCGCTCGAACATCGGGGTGAGACAGCCATGGGCCGACGCCATCACCGATTCGTCCGGCTCGCAGAACTTGTTGGACAGCCCGTTGACGTGCATGTGGTCGATGCCCGCCAGACGCCAGAATTTCTGATAGGCGAGATAGCTCATGCCGAGATCGGGAGAGCGGCTGAAGAGGCCCCAGCCGGCCCGATGGCCGTGCAGCGCAACGGCGGAGTGGCGACGCATCTCGATGACGGCGGACAGGCCGACGGAATTCAGGACCAGCATGGCGCAGGTCCCGCCACGGCGCTCGATCAGATCCAGCTGGCGACGCATGGCGTCGATGTCACCGGAAATGTTGGCCGCATACATGACCTTGCGCCCGGTCCTGTCGGCGTGCCCGTCTATCACCGCCATGACCGCTTCGTACCGGTGTTCGAACGGCGAATGCGGAGGGTCTCCCATCAATTCGTCGTCCTTGATGAAATCAAGACCCGCGGCAATCAGCGTGTCGGCCAGGGTCGCGGTCTCCTGCGGGGTAAGACCAACGCTCGGCTTGACGATGGTACCGATCAGCGGGCGTCCTTCGACGCCCGTCAGGCGACGCGTTCCCTCGACGGCGAAGGCCGGCCCTGGATAGGCATCCGCGAAGGCATCGGGAAAGGTAACGTCGAGGAGACGCATGGCCGAGAAATGATGCAGCTCGAACAGATTGCCGAGAACCGTCGACCAGACCGAAGCCAGCACCGTCCCCGTATTCTCGATGTTCCAGGAAAGGCCCACCTTGGCCCGGCGCGGCCTCACGGTCGCATTTTTTGGCGAGCGCGAGAACGGCAACGCCTCGCTGTCGACCTCGGCAACATCGCTGATGAATTCGACGCGGGCTCCGAACTTGCGCAGCAGCTCCGGCGTTTCTCCGGGTATGGCGCGGAAAGTCCCGCTTGATTGTTCGCCCGCCATCGCAGCCGCGGCAACCTCCAGCGGGTAGCGGGTTTCGATCAGATAGGTGGCGCGGAGGCGACCGGACAATGCAGGCTTCCCGACTGGAATGACGTTCACGGAGTGACCGTTAGCACCAAAAAGAAATCATGTCATCATATGAGTTTTCTCGGGCAAAAAAATTTCGGCGGCCGCTCAGCCGGCTCCGCCGCCGGCCAGTTTCGAATAGAGCTCGTTGGCGCGGCCAATGTGGTCGGCCATTGCCGCGCTCGCGCCTTCCGGATCGCCGCCGGCGATTGCCTTGTAGATCCGCTCATGCTCCTCGACCGTCAGCCGCTCGGCGCCTTTCATCGCCACCAGATCCCGCTTGAAACGGGACAGCCATTCGAGCATTCCCTTCGCCACCGCCGCTATCATCGAATTGCCGCTCATCTCCGCAATGACGGCGTGGAACTCCATGTCGGCAGCTACAAACCGGGCTTGGTCGCCCTTTGCCTCGCGCAAATGACGCAAGGTCTCCGCGAGGCGTTCCAAACTCTTGGCCGTAGCGCGCCGCGTGGCTATCCGAACCAGGCCGGTTTCCAGCAAGAGCCTGACTTCCTTGAGTTCTTCAAGCCCGCGAGAGTTCGTCGCCAGCATCATGACCATCGCCGCTGAGACCTGATCGACGATGACATCAGGCGTCGGATTGATGACGCGGGCACGTTCTCCGTGCGAGATCCTGATAAGTCCCATCTGCTGCAGCGACAGCATCGCTTCCCGGATCGAGGGCCGGCCGACGCCGATCATCGTCATCAGTTCCTTTTCCGACGGCAATTGAGAGCCGGGCGGGAATTCGGATGTCGAGATTGCCGCCATCAACCGGTCAAGCACCTCCACATACAGTTTCTTTTTCTGGACCGGCTCCATCCGTCCCTCCCTGGGTGTTCGCGGAACAATCGATCCCGAGTCGCGTCGGCAGACAAGGGTCCCGCCATCGATTGACATTACATATATGATGACCTAACGTCCGTCTACGGCCGGATTTGGACCGGTCGCCAGTTGCCGGGGCAGGCCGGCTCCGTTTGGCCAAGGAAAGAACGAAGCCGACGGCTGAGCTCGTCTCGTCCTTAAATCAAAGGAGGTTTCGGCAATCGAGGTTCCGGTGCCCGCTTGCCTATTTGGTATGCTGGTATAACATGTAGCTGGTATGGCGTCTTTCGGAGGATGTCGTAACGGAATGGCAGAAGGCCGACGTATCGGCCGGTGTTTTTTGGGAGGAAAATATCATGAAGTTTTCAACCGTGGCGGCGCTTGCCGGCGCCGCGCTAGTCAGCGTCTCGGCTGTGCCGGCAATGGCGTCACCGGATGCGCCGGTGATCGCGCTCGCCAACGCCTATTACGGCAACACCTGGCGGCACCAGATGGTGGAGGCTTTCGAAGCCTCGGCCAAGGAAGCCAAGGCGGCCGGTCAGATTGCCGACTACATCGTCATGAACGGCGACGGCTCGGTGGCGCAGCAGAACAGCCAGATCGCCGAGCTGATCCTCAAGAAGGTCGACGTGCTCGCCGTCGATGCCGCGTCGGAAACCGCGGTCAACGGGATCATCGAAAAAGCCTGCAAGGCCGGCATCATCGTCGTTTCGTTCGATTCGGTCGCCTCGGCGCCCTGCAACTACCAGCTCAACTTCGACTTCAAGGGCTACAAGGCAGCCCAGGCCGAGGCCGTCTTCAAGATGATCGGCGGCAAGGGCAACGTCATCCAGGTGCGCGGCGTCAAGGGTTCGGCGCCCGACAACGACATGTTCAACGCGCAACAGTCGGTGCTGGCCAAATATCCGGATATCAAGGTTGTCGCCACGGTCTATGGCCAGGCGACCGCGTCGGTCGCACAGGCGGCCATCGCCAACGTGCTGCCCTCCCTGCCGCATGTCGACGCCGTGCTCGCACAAGGCGGCAGCGACGATGTCGGCATCGCCCAGGCGTTCGTCCAGTATGGCGGCGACTATGCCGGCAAGATGCCGATCATCGAAGGCGGCGGCGGCACCGACTTCGTCAAATGGTGGGCCGAGGAGAACGCCAAGAACGGCTACCAGACAGTCTCGATGAACACCACGCCCGGTATTGGCGGCGCCGCGTTCTGGCTCGGCCTGTCGCTGCTCAAGGGCGCCAAGGCACCCAAGATGATGATCATGCCGGTGGCCACCGTCGATGCCGGCAACCTCAAGGAATATGCAAAGCTGCCTGGCGGCCAGATCATCAGCCCCAGCTATTCGCTCGACTGGGTCAAGCAGAACCTGCTGAGCAAGTAAGGTTGGCAATGCCAGGGACCGGGCGCCGCGGAACGGCCGCGCCCGGTCCCTGCCCGTGAAGAAACGGAGGACGAATGTCCCATCTCGCCGTAGCCCCGGAAGGCGCAGCCGCCGCGGTGCTCGCCGATCCGACCCGGCAGAGCGTTGTTTCGCTTTCCGGGATCACCAAGAGCTTCGGACCGACGCTGGCGAATGCAGAGATCGACCTCGCCGTCTCCACCGGCGAGATCATCGGGCTGGTCGGCGGCAACGGCGCCGGCAAATCGACGCTGATGCGCATCCTGTGCGGGGCGATGTGGCCGACCCTGGGCTCGATTTCGTTTGCCGGCCAGAATATCGGCTTCGCCGGCTACGACACGGCGGAAGCACAGCGCCGCGGCATCCGCATGGTGCACCAGGAATTGTCGCTGTGCGCCAACCTCTCGGTGGCCGAAAACTTCTTCCTGGAAATTCCGGCGGATGCCGCCAACCGGCCGGGCTGGCGGGCACTCTACAGGGCGCGCGCCCGCTCGGCGCTGGACGCCGTCTTCCCCGCAAACGGCATCGATGTGAATGCCGAAGTCGGCCACCTCTCCATCGCCGAACGGCAAATGGTCGAGATTGCGCGCGCCGCCGCGACCCCCGGTGTCAAGCTGATCGTTCTTGACGAACCGACCTCCTCGCTCGATCTCGATCGCTCGAGACAGTTGCGGGCCTTCATCCGCGAGCGGGCCAAATCCGGCCTCGCCTTCATCTTCATCAGCCACAAGCTTCAGGAAATCATCGACATCGCCACCCAGGTGGTCGTGCTGCGCAATGGACGCACCGCCTGGCGCGGCGATGTGGCCGAGACGTCGATCGGCAGGCTGGTGCAACTCATGGGGGGCGACGCCAACTCGATCCACCAGCATGGTACCGCCACCACCGGCAGCCGCGAAGCGCTGGTGCGATTGTCCGGGTTCCTGACGGCCGAACTCGGCCGCGACATCGAGATCGGCCGCGGTGAAATCATCGGATTGGCAGGCCTCGAAGGCAGCGGCCAGAAGGAGTTGCTGCACGCAATCTTCAAGCCCGATTCCGGAACGGATGCGGCCGTCGCCAGGAACGGTGAAGCCGGTTTCATCGCGGGCGACCGCCAGAAGGAAGGCGTGTTCCCCTTGTGGAGCGTGCTTGGGAACATCAGCATCGGCGCCCTGGCACGCCGCCCGGCGCTGGGCCTGGTCTCGGACCGCGCCAACCGCGCGGCAGCGGCGGATGCCGCCGGCCGGCTGCGGCTCGACGAAACCCGCTTCGGATCCAACATATTGGAGCTCAGCGGCGGCAACCAGCAGAAGGCGCTCGTCGCCCGGGCGCTCGTCGCCGACACGCCGATCGTCCTGCTCGACGACCCGACACGCGGCGTCGACATCGCCACCAAGCAGGACTTCTACCGCCTCTGCAACGACATTGCGCGAGGCGGGCGCACGCTCATCTGGCACACGACCGAAGATGCCGAACTCCTGGCCTGCGACCGCGTGCTGGTGTTTTCAGGCGGCTGCATCGTCAAGGAACTGGCCGGCGAGGCGATCACGGAATCAGCCGTCGTTGGAGCGTCCTTTGCCCAGCAGACGGACAAAGCCGCCAGTGCGGGACGCAGCGGCGCTGCCGGCGCCGGGCTTGCCCGCAGGCTGGTGAATGCTGCCCCCTTCATCGGCCTCGCCGCCGTGCTGGCGGTGATGATTTCGGCCAATCCGGCGGTCGCCTCCATTTTCGGGCTCGACCTCTTGCTGATGCCGGCGCTGTCGCTGGTACTGGTGACCGCGGCGCAGATGTTCATCGTCGGCGGCAGCGAGATCGACCTCGGCGTCGGCGCGTTCGCGGGGCTCGTCAGCGTGCTCAGCGCCACGCTGCTCTACGACCAGCCGTGGCTCGGCGCGCTGGCGCTGGCTGCGGCGATCGCCGCCTATGCCGGCCTCGGCGGCCTGATCCAGGCGCGCAAGATCCCGGCCATCGTCGTCACGCTGGGCGCGTCCTTCATCTGGGTCGGGATAGGCTATGCGCTGCAGCCGACGCCGGGCGGCGCCAGCCCCGAATGGCTGTCGGCAATGTTCAACTGGTCGCTCGGCTTCGTGCCAACCTCGATCATCCTCATCGCCGCGGTGGCAATCGTGGTGTTCGTGATCGACCGGCTGCCGCTCGGCGTGGTGCTGCGCGGTTTCGGCAACAATCCGACCGCGATGATCCGTTCCGGCTGGTCGCCGACGCGCTACGCGCTGGTGCGCTACCTCGTCGCCGGGCTGTTCGCCGCCGCCGCCGGCCTGTCGCTGACGGCGATCAATACGGCGAGCGACATCAATTCCGGCAATTCATTCACCCTGCTCAGCGTCGCCGCCGTGGTGATGGGCGGCTGTTCGCTGTTGGGCGGCGTCATCTCGCCGGTCGGCGCCGTCGCCGGCGCGGTCACGCTGGCGTTGATCGGCGCCCTGCTCGGCACGCTGAGCGTGAGCAGCGACTTCAATGCGGCGACGCAGGGATTGATCCTCATCGCGCTGCTGACCTTGCGCAGCCTGACCGCGGACCGCAGGAGCGAACAATGAACGCGTTTGCCGCCTTCAGCCCTTGGGCGCAGAAAAACCGCTGGATCTGGTCGGCGATCGGGGTGCTGCTGCTCTGGCTGGTGCTGTCCATCGTCACCAACCGCTTCAGCCTCTCCAGCCTGTCGGGCATCGTTCTGTCGGCCTCGTTCCTAACGGTCGTCGGCATCGGCCAGATGTTCGTCGTCACCACCGGGCGCGGCAATATCGACCTTTCCGTGGCCTCGGTGATCACGCTCAGCGCCTTCGTGGCGCTGCTGACCATCAAGGGCCAGGACGCCAACCTCGCCGTCGGCGTCGGCGCCGCGATCCTGCTCGGCCTTGCGGTCGGCGCTCTCAACGCGCTGCTCGTCGTCGGGCTGAACATACCGGCCATCATCGCCACGCTGGCGACGGGCTATGTGCTGGCAACCGCAACGCTGCTGTCGAACCGCGCGATATCGGGCTTCGCCGTCAGTCCGCTGTTGAAGACGCTGGCCACGGGCCGCGTCGCGGGCGTGCCGATCATGGCAGTCATCGCCATCCTGGGCGTCGCCGCAACGTCGTTCGTGCTACGCTATACCGTTTACGGGCAACTGCTCTCGGCAGTCGGCCAGAACCGCGCGGCGGCGCGGCTGGCAGCGATCCGCAACAACCGGGTCATCGCCTCGGCCTTCATCATCTCCTCGGTGCTGGCCTCGCTCAACGGGCTGCTGCTGGGCGCCTATATCGGCGGCGCCTTTCTTGAAATGGGCCAGCCCTATCTCCTGCAATCCATCGCCGCGGTGGTGCTGGGCGGGACGCTGATCTTCGGCGGCTCCGCGACGGCGCTCGGCACATTGTTCGCCAGCATCCTTTTGATCCTCATCGTCACGACCATGCAGATCATCGGCCTGCCGCCCGGCGCGCAGGACATCGTCCAGGGCATCGTCGTCATTTTCGTGCTGGCGCTGGCCGGCCGGCAGGTGCTGTCGCGGCGCGCCGACGTCGACCCCGCCGCCCTCGAAAGCGCTGCCGGCGACGGCACGGCGAAACCCGAGGCGGGCGCTGCGGCAATCAGGCCGCAGTGACAAAGCAGAGAATGATTTCTCTTGCCAAGATGGTAGAGTGATCATACCAGTATATAAGGTGACGATTGGCGAAACCATCGTTCAATGTTTAGGAGCAAGGCTAGATGACGACGATCGCGCTGTTCGGTGCCGGCGGCAAAATGGGTTACCGCCTATCGACCAATTTCCGCGGCTCGCCCTATACGATCCGCCATGTCGAGGTCAGCGACGCCGGGCGCGAGCGGCTGAAGACCGGGCTGGGCTTCGATACGGTCAGTGCCGACGAGGCGCTGGAAGGCGCCGAGGTGGTGATCCTGGCGGTTCCGGACACCCATATCGGCAAGGTCGCGGCAAGCATCGAAAGCAAGCTTGCGCCGGGCACGATGGTGATCGTTCTCGATGCCGCGGCGCCGTTTGCCGGCCATTTGCCTGATCGTCCCGACCTGACCTACTTCGTCACCCACCCCTGCCATCCGCCGATCTTCAATGACGAAACCGACATGGCGGCCAAGAAGGATTATTTCGGCGGCGTCAAGGCCAAGCAGCACATGGTCAGCGCACTGATGCAGGGACCGGAAGCGGACTACGCCAAGGGCGAGGCCATCGCCAAGATCATCTGGGCGCCGGTGATGCGCTCGCACCGCGTTTCCGTCGAGCAGATGGCGCTGCTCGAGCCCGGCCTTTCTGAGACCGTGTGCGCCTCGCTGCTGGTGGTCATGAAGGAAGCTGTCGACGAGGTCGTGGCGCGCGGCGTCGACCAGCAGGCGGCCCTCGATTTCCTGCTCGGCCACATGAATGTGCTCGGCGCCGTAATCTTCGGCGAAACCAAGGGCGTCTTCTCCGACGCCTGCAACAAGGCCATCGAATTCGGCAAGCCGGTGCTGATGCGCGACGACTGGAAGCGGGTCTTCGAACCGGAAGAGATCGCAGCCAGCATCCAGCGGATTACCTGAGCGGGCCGCCGCTTAGATACAGATCACCTGAATTAGTGGTTGACTCATTATACCAGTTAGCTTTAGCTGTTCCCGGACTCGGATCGGTCATGCTTCGTTGGAAGTTTGAAGTTGATGCGAGTGAGACGGCGGGAGCGGAGCGAGGAGCAGTTCGGATGACAGCCGGCGATCGGCTCTGAAATCCGGGCGGCGCACTGCCGGCCCTGCCTGACGAATTCAATAGTAGATAGAGGCCTCGAAACGATCGAGGCCTGGGTTTCAACGGGAGGACTTCATGAAACTGACACGCAGAATGACGCTTGCCGCCTTCGCAGGCGTGCTGGCACTCGGCACGGCGATGCCCGCCTACGCGGCGGATCTCATCGCCATCATCACCCCATCGCACGACAATCCATTCTTCAAGGCGGAAGCCGTCGGCGCCGAAGCCAAGGCCAAGGAATTGGGCTACGAGGCGCTGGTGCTGGTCCATGACGACGACGCCAACAAGCAGTCCGAGCTGATCGACACCGCGATCGGCCGCGGCGCGAAGGCGATCATCCTCGATAATGCCGGTGCCGACGCCACCGTCGCCGCCGTGCAGAAGGCCAAGGACGCCGGCGTCCCCTCCTTCCTTATCGACCGCGAGATCAACGCCACCGGCGTCGCGGTGGCTCAGATCGTCTCCAACAACTACCAGGGCGCCCAGCTCGGCGCGCAGGAATTCGTCAAGCTGATGGGCGAGAAGGGTAATTTCGTGGAGCTGGTCGGCAAGGAATCCGACACCAATGCCGGCATCCGCTCCAAGGGCTATCACGACGTCATCGACGACTATCCGGACCTGAAGATGGTCGCGCAGCAATCGGCCAATTGGAGCCAGACCGAGGCCTATTCCAAGATGGAATCGATCCTGCAGGCCAATCCTGACATCAAGGGCGTCATCTCCGGCAACGACACGATGGCGATGGGCGCCTATGCGGCGCTTGCCGCGGCCGGCCGCAAGGACGTCATCGTCGTTGGCTTCGACGGATCGAACGACGTGCGCGATTCCATCACCTCGGGCGGCATCAAGGCGACGGTGCTGCAGCCTGCCTACGCACAGGCGCAGATGGCGGTCGAACAGGCCAACGACTTCATCAAGAACAAGAAGTCGCCCGAGAAGGAAAAGCAGCTGATGGACTGCGTGCTCATCAATGGCGACAATGCCGCCAAGCTGGAAACCTTCGCGCTCAAGAACTGAGCCGGCGCAACGCGAACAGCGGGGGGCGAACCGAGGTTCGTCCCTCGCTCCTTTTCACCAGGATGCCTCGACCGCCATGCAGAAAAAGCCGAGTTGGCCGATCCTTGCCCTGACCGCCGGCATCGCGCTCAGCGCCTGCAAGATCCTTCCGACGCCATCGGCGCAAGGCGACGGCAATGCCTCCGCCTTCAACCCTGACGAGATGGTCGAGGACATCTGGGCGGCGAAAGTCATTCCCTATCTGCAGCAGAAGGCTGGACCGTTCGCCGAGGTCCATGCGCTGGCGAAGACCGATCCGGCCGCGGCCGGCGCCAAATACGGCAATCCGAAGAAGCAGGCGAATTCGCCATGGACGTTCGCCGTGCGCGTCGAGGGCAAGATCGTCGCGGCAAACACGCAGTCGCGCGCGGCCACCATCGATGTCGACGCCGACGGTGACGGCAAGGCGGACGCGCGCGTCCAGATTGGGCCGGCGATGCGCGGCACGGCACTGCGCGACAGCCTCGACTTCGTCCAGTTCAACGACTTCACCAACCAGATCGACTTCGCCCAGTTCGGCAAGGCTTTCAATGCCCATGCCGCCAAGACAGTGCTCTCCAAGCTGCCGCGCGAGGCGCTGGAAGGCCGCACCGCCAAGGTGCTCGGCGCCTATACGATCGAAGGCGGCCAGGACCTGCCGCTGGTGACGCCGGCGGCGGCCGAGATCGGGGCGAAGCCATGAGCCAGGCGAATGGCCATGACGTCATCCTCAAGCTGGAGGATGTCTCGAAAGTCTATGCCGGCACGGTCGCGGTCAAGCAGGCGAATTTCGAAGTGCGCAAGGGCGCGGTCAACGTGCTGGTCGGGGAAAACGGCGCCGGCAAGTCGACGCTGATGAAGATCATCGCCGGCGTCGAGCAGCCGACCTTAGGGCGCATCCTGCTCGAAGGCGAAGAGGTTTCGTTCTCGTCGTCGGGAGACGCGGTCGACCGCGGCAT
Organism: Mesorhizobium sp. B2-3-6; assembly: GCF_006442305.1. Taxonomy (NCBI): domain Bacteria; kingdom Pseudomonadati; phylum Pseudomonadota; class Alphaproteobacteria; order Hyphomicrobiales; family Phyllobacteriaceae; genus Mesorhizobium; species Mesorhizobium sp. B2-3-6. Next base: position 181,933 of record NZ_VFVW01000002.1, read on the forward strand.
CGGCATGGTGTTCCAGGAGCTGAACCTGTTCGGCAACCTGTCGGTCGCCGAGAACATCTTCGCCACGCGCGAGATCACCAACCGCTTCCGCAAGATCGACCGCAAGGCACAGGAGCAGCGGGCCGGCGAATTCCTGGAGCGGCTGGAAGCCGGCATCCGGCCCGACATGCTGGTCGAGGATCTGCGCATCGGCCAGCAGCAACTGGTCGAGATCGCCAAGGCGGTTTCGCTCGACGCCAAGATCCTCATCATGGACGAACCGACCTCGGCGCTGAGCGCCGCCGAAGTCGACATCCTGTTCAAGGTGATCGCCGACCTCAAGGCGCGCGGCGTCGCCATCGTCTACATCTCGCACCGGCTGGAGGAACTGATCCGCATCGGCGACTACATCACCGTGCTGCGCGACGGCCGCATCACCGGCCAGGAGGAGATGAAAAACGTCGATACGCAGTGGATCGTGCGGCAGATGATCGGCTCGGACGCCAAGGACTTCGCCAAGGCCGACGGCCATGTGCCGGGCGCGGAAATCTTCCGCGCCGAGGAGATCTGCCTGCCACGCGTCACCGGCGGGCTGGCGGTCGACCACGTCTCGCTGTCGCTGCGCGCCGGCGAGATTCTCGGCATATACGGGCTGATGGGTGCGGGGCGCAGCGAGCTGTTCGACTGCATCATGGGCCGTCACGGCCATGCCAGCGGCAGGATCTTCATCGCCGGAAAGCAGGTGAAGGAGCGCGACACGACGCGCCGCATCCAGCGAGGGCTGGCCTTGATCCCAGAGGACCGCCAGCGCGAGGGCCTGGTGTCGATCCTGTCGGTCGCCAGCAACCTGACGATGGCGAGCCTGTCGCGCTTCGTGCGCCTGTTTCACATCCGCGGCGGTGCCGAGCGGCAGGCCGTGATGCAGATGGTGCGGGAACTCGCAATCAAGGTCGCCGACCCGGCGCAGGAGGTCTCGTCGCTGTCGGGCGGCAACCAGCAGAAGGTGGTGATCGGCAAGGCGCTGCTCACCGGACCGAAAGTGCTTCTGATGGACGAGCCCAGCCGCGGCATCGATGTCGGCGCCAAGGCCGATGTCTTCCGCACCATGCGCAAGCTTTCGCGCGACGGGCTGGGCATCCTGTTCGCCACCTCGGACCTCGACGAGGTGATGGCGCTGTCCGACCGCATCGCGGTGATGAGCAATGGCAGATTGACCGGCATATTCGACCGCGCCGAAGCGACGGAGGCGGCGATCGTCGCCGCGTCGGCGCTGGGCCACGGACCGGCCGCACATGGGGAGCAACGCTGATGACTGACATTCCGGCCAGGGCGGCCGCTTCCTCCGCCTCCAGCGGCTCGGCGCTGCTGACGCTGATGAAGCTCAGAACCTTCATTGCGCTGATCGCCGTGCTGGTGTTCTTCTCGATCGCGGCGCCGAACTTCCTGTCGGCCGCCAATCTGATCCTGATGGCCAAGCACGTGGCGCTCAATGCCTTTCTCGCCATGGGCATGACCTTCGTCATCATCACCGGCGGCATCGACCTTTCGGTTGGCTCGATCGTCGGCCTGTGCGGCATGGTGGCCGGCTACCTCGTGCTCAACGGCATCGACCTGCAGATCGGCTACACCATCTATTTCAATGTCGTCGAGATCGCCTTGATCACGCTCGCGGTCGGCATGCTGATCGGCGCCGTCAACGGGCTGCTGATCACCAGGCTCAACATCGCGCCCTTCATCGCCACGCTCGGCGTGCTCTATGTGGCGCGCGGCTTCGCGCTGCTTTCCTCCGACGGCCGCACTTTCCCCAATCTCGTCGGCAAGCCGGAACTCGGCACCACCGGCTTCGGCTTCCTGGGTGCCGGCCGGCTGCTCGGCCTGCCGGTCTCGATCTGGATCCTGATCGTGGTGGCGCTGGGGGCAGCCTATCTCGCCCGCTACACGCCGCTTGGCCGCCACATCTTCGCCGTCGGCGGCAATGAGCGCGCCGCGCGCATCTCGGGCGTGCGCGTTAATATGGTCAAGATGTTCGTCTACATGTTCTCCGGCTTCTGCGCGGCAATCGTCGGGCTGATCATCTCGTCGGAGCTGATGGCCTCGCATCCGGCGACGGGCGAGAGCTTTGAGCTCAACGCCATCGCCGCGGCGGTGCTTGGCGGCACTTCGATGTCGGGCGGCCGCGGCACGATCGGCGGCACCATCGTCGGCGCCTTCGTCATCGGCATCCTTTCGGACGGGCTGGTGATGATGGGCGTGAGCTCGTTCTGGCAGATGGTGATCAAGGGCCTCGTCATCATCGTCGCCGTCGTCGTCGACCAGGCGCAGCGCCGGCTGCAGCAGCGCGTTACCCTGATGCAGATGGCAAAGGCGGGCTGAGCATGGCGGAGTTGCGTGGAGCGCTGATCGGTTGCGGCTTCTTCGCCGTCAACCAGATGCATGCCTGGCGCGACATAGAGGGCGCCTCGATCGTCGCCATCTGCGACCGCGATCCGGAGCGGTTGCGGATCGTCGGCGACCAGTTCGGCGTGGCGCGGCGCTACAACGATGCGGCGGAACTTTTCACCGCCGAGACGCTCGACTTCGTCGACATCGCCACCACTGTCGGTAGCCATCGACCGCTGGTCGAGATGGCGGCCGCGCATGGTGTTCCCGTCATCTGCCAGAAGCCGTTCGCGCCGACGCTTGGCGATGCCAAGGCGATGGTCGCGGCCTGTGCCAAGGCCGGCGTGCCGCTTATGGTGCATGAGAACTTCCGCTGGCAGTCGCCGATCCAGGCGGTGCGCGCCCTGCTCGACAAGGGCGAGATCGGCACCCCGTTCTTCGGCCGCATCTCCTTCCGCTCCGGCTATGACGTGTTTTCCGGCCAGCCCTATCTGGCGACCGGAAAACGCTTCATCATCGAGGACCTCGGCATCCACATCCTCGACATCGCCCGCTTCCTGCTCGGCGACGTCACGAGCCTGACCGCGCGGACCACACGCATCAACCCCGCCATCGCCGGCGAGGATGTGGCGACGATGCTCATGGATCATGCCGGCGGCGCCACGTCGGTTGTCGATTGCAGCTATGCGACGAAGCTTGCCACCGAGCCGTTCCCGGAAACACTTATCGAACTCGACGGCGTCGACGGCACGATCCGGCTGGCGCAGGGCTACCGGCTGACCGTCACCGGCAAGAGCGGAACCAGAGTGAGCGATGTCTCGCCGCCGCTCCTGCCCTGGGCCTCGCGGCCATGGCACAACATCCAGGAAAGCGTGCTGGCCATCCAGCGGCACTGGGTCGACTGCCTTGTCGGCGGCAAGGAGCCGGCGACCTCGGGCGCCGACAATCTGAAGACATTCGCCCTGGTCGAGGCCGCCTATGCGGGTGCTGCGAGCCGCGAACCGGTGCAGATCGAAGCCTTGCTGCAATGACGGCCGACGTGTTCGATCTTTACGGCACACGGGCGGCCGAAGCGGCACCGATCCTGCTGCAGGCGGGCGCGCTGAGTGCCGAGCTGGTCAATGGCAATCTGCGCACCATCCGGCATGCCGGCACCGAAGTGCTGCGCGCCATCGCCTATATCGTACGCGACCGCGACTGGGGCACTTATGAGCCGGAGCTCACGGACCTGACCATCGACCAGAAGGTCGACCGTTTCTCGGTAACCTATGAGGCGAATTGCACCGGCCCGGGCGGCAGCAGCCTGCGCTTCCACGCGACGATCGAAGGCTCCGCCGACGGCAGGCTGGTCTTCGATGTGGCCGGACTGCCGGAGAGCGATTTCGAGACCAACCGCTGCGGCTTCTGCATCCTGCATCCGATCGCCGGCCTCGCCGGCAGCCCGGTGACGGTGGAGCACACCGATGGCAGTGTGGTGGACACGGAACTGCCTGATCTGATCGACCCATGGCAGCCCTTCAAGGACCTGCGTGCCATCACCCATGCAGCGCGTCCCGGCGTCAGCGCCGAATGCAGGATGGAAGGCGATACTTTCGAAATGGAGGACCAGCGCAACTGGTCGGACGCCTCCTACAAGACCTATGTGCGGCCGCTGGCCTTGCCGTGGCCCTATGTGCTGCCGGCCGGCGAACCGCTGCGCCAGACGGTGAGCCTGCGCCTCACCGGCGGCGCCGGGATGCCCGCCGCGACCGCGAGTGCCGAACCGGTCCGCATCGAACTCGGCGAGACCGGGCCAAGGCTGCCCGATGTCGGCGTGATCGTCTATCCCGAGGACGTAGAGGCAACGCTGGCCGAACTGCCGATGCTCGCAAGGCTCGGTCCGCAGCAACTCCTGTTCCACTTCGATCCGACGCGCGGCCACGGCCTGGACGCCCATGCCCGGCTCGCCGCGGCGCATCCCGCCTCGACCACGCTCGAATGCGTGGTGGCCTGCACGGGCGACCTCGATGCCGAATTCTCCGATGTCGCCGATATGGTGCGCCGGGTCGGCCTGCGGCTCGATGCGGTTGCCGTCTCGCCTTCGGTCGACCGCCAGTCGACGCCGCCGGGCAGCGCCTGGCCGGCATGCCCGCCGCTGGAAGAAATCTATGCCGCGGCGCGGCGCGCCTTTCCCGGGATCCGCCTCGGCGGCGGCATGTTCAGCTATTTCACCGAGCTCAACCGTAAGCGCGTGCCCGCCGACCAACTCGATTTCGTCACGCACTGCACCTGTCCGATCGTTCACGCCGCCGACGATCTCAGCGTCATGCAATCGCTGGAGGCGCTGCCCTTCATCACCCGGTCGACCCGGGCGATCTTCGGCGACAAGCCTTACCGGATCGGCCCGTCGACCATTGCCATGCGACAGAACCCCTATGGCGGCGCGACCAAGGACAATTTTGCCGGCCAACGCATTGCCATGGCGAACCGTGATCCCCGCCATGCCGCGCAGTTTGCCGCCGCCTGGACCATTGGCTATGCCGCGCGCGTCGCGCCGGCCGGGCTGGAGATGCTGACACTGTCCAGCATCACCGGACCATTCGGCGTGCTGGCCGCATCCGGCGAACCTGTCGCCGAGGGATCGCCGCGGCCGATTTTCCGGGCCGTCCAAGGGCTTTGCGAACTGGCTGGGCTCGCGCATGTTGCCGCGAAAACAAGCGACGAGACGCGTGTTGCGGCGCTGGCCGGTCGCGCCGCCTCGGGCGACGTTGTCGTCTGGCTGGCGAACCTGACGGCGAACGACGTCCCGGTTGATGTTTCGGCACTGGGTCAGGGCCATCTTACGATGTCGCCCTACGCCATTGTCCGGGTTGGCTAGAGCTACTTATCGGAATTCATCACATAGAGCGCACGCGAGCGTTCGAGATGCTTGATCATCGCCTTTTCGGCGCCGTCGGCATCACGGTGCTCAATGCGGTCGATGATCTCCTCATGCTCGGTAAGCGTGTATTGTTCCTTGCCGGTCCAGATCAGCATCTCGGTGTGGTATTCCTTCAGCCAGCCGAGCGTGGCTTCGCTGACGGCGACATAGATCGGATTGCCCGATATCGCCGATATCTGGGTGTGGAACTTCATGTCGGCGGAGATGAAGGCTTCGGAATCACCGCGCGCGGCGCGCTGCTCGGCCACCGTTGCCCTGAGCCGCTGCACATCCTCGGCGGTCGCTTTTTCCGCGGCTTCCCTGACCATGCCGCGCTCGAAGAAGATGCGCGCCGTCTTCAGGTGCTCCAGCGTGTCCCTGGATGAAGACAGGATGATCTTGGCCGCGCCGTCGACCTGCTTGATGATCGATTTGGCGGTTAGTTGCAGCACCTTGGCGCGCTCGCCATGCGAGATGGCGACCAGTCCCATATTGCTCAGCGCCTGCATGGCCTCGCGGATCGCCGGCCGGCCGACCTCGAAGCGCTCCATCAACTCGCGTTCGGACGGCATGTCGTCGCCCGGCTGCAGCTCGCCGCTGGTGATCAGCCGCTTCAGCCTTGCAAAGACTTCGTCGGAAAGTTTGCGCCGGACGATCGGCTCCGAACGGTTCATCGTGACGAATCACTCCCTGGCCCGGTTCCTGTTTAGCATTCCAGGCAGGATTACCGGAATGCCTGCGCCTGGAGCGGTCCCGCGATTTCATGCAATCGCCAAGCCGCGCCAGCTGTTTGTTCCAGGCATTCCGAACGAAAAACGCCGCTCATTTCCCGGAATTGCCGAAGCCGGCCCTCTTGCCGAAGTCGGGATATTGCTTGCAATACTTAGGTACTCATTATACCAGATTTCCTGCGCGACAAAACTTTTTTCGAACCCTTTTCGAGCGGCCGACAGACCATGATCACGCTTACCTATCGCATCGAAACCTCTGGCAGCATCGAAGCGCTGGCGGCCAAGATCGCGAGCGACCAGTCGACCGGCACCTTCGTCCCACTGCCCGGCGAGACCGAGGAATTAAAGGCGCGTGTGGCGGCTCGTGTGCTGGCGATCAGGCCCCTGCCCGATGCCGAGCAGCCGTCGCTTCCCGGATCCGGGAACGGCCCCTTCCGGCGCGCCGATGTCGATATCGGCTTCCCGTTCGACGCCATCGGCACCGACCTGTCGGCGCTGATGACGATCGCCATCAGCGGCACCTATTCGATCAGGGGCCTGTCCGGTATCCGGGTCATCGACATGAAGCTGCCGGAACAATATCGGGGCGCCCATCCCGGCCCGCAATTCGGCGTTGCCGGCAGCCGCAGGCTGACCGGGGTCGAGGGCCGTCCCATCATCGGCACCATCGTCAAGCCGGCGCTTGGCCTCAGGCCGCACGAGACAGCCGCGATGGTGGGCGAACTGATCGAAGCCGGCGTCGATTTCATCAAGGACGACGAGAAGCTGATGAGCCCGGCCTATTCGCCGCTCGCTGAGCGGGTGAAGGCGATCATGCCGCTGATCCGCGACCACGAGCAAAAGACCGGCAAGAAAGTGATGTACGCCTTCGGCATCTCGCATGCCGATCCCGACGAGATGATGCGCAACCACGATCTGGTGCTGGAAGCCGGCGGCAATTGCGCGGTCGTCAACATCAACTCCATCGGATTCGGCGGCATGGCTTTCCTCAGGAAGCGCTCCGGGCTGGCGCTGCATGCGCACCGCAATGGCTGGGACATTCTCACCCGCCATCCCGGCCTCGGCATGGATTTCAAGGTATGGCAGCAATTCTGGCGGCTGCTCGGCGTCGACCAGTTCCAGATCAACGGTATCGGCTCGAAATACTGGGAGCCGGACGATTCTTTCATCCGCTCTTTCGAAGCGGTGACCACGCCGCTGTTTTCATCATACGATTGCGCGCTGCCCGTGGCCTGCTCCGGCCAATGGGGCGGCCAGGCGCCCGAGACCTATGAGCGCACCGGCCGCACGGTCGATCTCCTCTATCTCTGCGGCGGCGGCATCGTCAGCCATCCGGACGGGCCCGGCGCCGGGGTGCGCGCGGTGCTGCAAGCGTGGCAGGCCGCGGTCGAGGGCATTGCCCTCGACGAATTCGCGCGCAACCATGCCGAGCTGGCACGCTCGATCGAGAAATTCAGCGACGGCAAGGCGGCCTGAGCGAAGCCATGCAGAACCTGCTCCTGAGCTATTATGGCGACGACCTCACCGGCTCGACGGATGTCATGGAGGCGCTCGAGCTCGGCGGCGTGCCGACGGTGCTGTTCATGCGTCGGCCCGATGAGCGCCTGCTGGCGCGATTTTTCCATTGCCGCGCCGTCGGACTGGCCGGCACCAGCCGAAGCGAAACGCCGCAATGGATGGAGCAGAATCTGGCGCCCGCCTTCGAATGGCTGAAGAGCCTCGAAGCGGCGATCTGCCATTACAAGATCTGTTCGACCTTCGATTCCAGCCCGACGGTCGGCAATATCGGCCGCGCCATCGAGATCGGCCGGCGCATCTTCGGCCAGAGTAGCGTGCCGATGGTCGTCGGCGCGCCGCAGCTCAAGCGCTACACGGCCTTCGGCAATCTTTTCGCGGCGTTCCGCGGCGAGTATTTCCGCATCGACAGGCATCCGGTGATGAGCAGGCATCCGGTGACGCCGATGAACGAAGCAGACCTGCTCGTGCATCTCTCGCGCCAGACCAGTCTCAGCTCCGGCCTTGTCGACCTGGCTGCATTGCAGACCGACGATCTCGCGCAAACGGTCGACCAGGCCGTGCAAAACAGGGCGGTCATCCTGTTTGATGTCGAAAGCCGCCAGACACAGAGACGCGTCGGCGAACAGATCTGGCGCATCCATGACCAAGGCCATGGCTTCGTCGTCGGATCCTCGGGCGTCGAATATGCCTTGCTTGCCGAATGGGCCGGCAAAGGCATTGCCTCCGGGCAGGCGTCGTTCGCGCCGCCGGGACCGGTAGACCGCCTCGCGGTGGTCTCGGGCAGCGTGTCGCCGACCACCGAAAAGCAGATCCGCCACGCCCTTGCCCACGGTTTCGACGGCGTCGAGATGGATGCCATGCAACTGGTCACGGAGGGCGCCAAGGAGGCAATCGAGCGCGCCGTCGCGAGCGGATTGGCAAGCCTGGCTGCGGGGCGCAGCGTCATCCTCTACACCGCGCTTGGCCCACAGGCCGACCGTGGCGCCGAGATCGACCGGATCGAAGGTGCGCGAAACACGCTCGGGCGAGCGCTGGGAACAATCCTGCGCCGGTTAATCGTGGAACAGAAACTCAAGCGCGCGGTGATCGCCGGTGGCGACACCTCCAGTCACGCGCTCGGACAATTGGCCATCGACGCGCTGACCGTGCGCATGCCGTTGCCGCAATCGCCGGGATCACCGCTCTGTGTCGCTCATGGCGGGGGCGCGATCGATGGACTCGAAATCGCGCTCAAGGGCGGCCAGGTCGGCACCGACGCCTATTTCGAGACGATCCGGCTGGGAAGCTAAGCCGTTGCCATGATGACGTGAGCCTGAATTTTGGCGGCCACCGCGCCGCTGCCATGTCTGTCTGCAATCGCGGATGCGGCGTAGTCGGTCGCGGCTTGCAGTTTCCCGGCCTCCCGGGCCTCGATTTCGGTGCGAAGCACAGTTCCCTGGCAATAAGCGACGGCGGGAAGGCGCGGCGAGGATGCACGGCTTTGTTCGGCTCTCGTCTCGATCATTACACCGGAGAACCCAGCATCCTCCAGCTCGTGACGGATCACTGCCTTGTCGTGGTAGCCATGGGGTGTGCGTGCCAGAAAGCGCGGCGGATCGTCGGAGAAGATCCTTGCGAGAGCATTCGTCACATCATCGGCAAAGACGTTCTCCTCGATGCGATCCCATACGCTGAACAGGAAATGTCCGCCCGGCCTCAGGACACGCCTGGCTTCGCGGTAGGCCGATGGCCGGTCGGGAAAGAACATCGCACCGAACTGACAGCAAACGAGGTCGAAGGTCGCATCTTCAAACGGCAGCGCCAAGGCGTCCGCTTGACGCCATGTGATGCGACCGTCGGGAGGTTGTCGCGAAGCGGCATAGTCGAGCATCGGCTGGTTGAGGTCGGTTACCGTATAGCTTGCGCCGGGAGACAGTTTCGGCGCCAATGCACGGGTAACGACCCCGGTGCCGGCGGCCGTCTCCAAAACGGCGGCGGGCGACAGGGACGCTGCTCGTCCTGCAATATCCGCAGCGAAGGGCTCGAAAATCAACGGCACCATATAGCGGTCGTAGTTTTCCGGTATGGAGCCAGCGAATACCTTGTCCGTTTCCAGCATTGCCACCACCCGCCCTCTGCCTAGAGGCTCGGGAGATTAGCATATCATTCCTTGTTTTGCGGCGTTTTCGGCGGAGGCGGCGAGTCCAGCTCCAAATCAAAGAGATAGAGCATGATGTCGTCCGAAAACCGCTTCGCGCTTATGGCATCAGGCCTTAGTACAGAGGCTCGGCCATGTGCTTGGGCGCCGGCCACTGCGTCGTGACGCCGGGCTGCACCGGCCGCTCGAGATAGGTCGACAGCACCACGTAGCTGCGCGTCGAGGTGACGCCGGGTGTCTCGTAGAGGCGCGACAGCAGGCCTTCGAGCGCCCGCGTGTCCTCCGTGCGGACCTTCAGCAGCATGCAGGTGTCGCCGGCAACCGTGTGGATCTCCTCGACCTCCGGATATTGCGAAACCGCCATCAACTCCGGCGTCTTGCCCCAGCCCTTGGTGTCGATATGCACGAATGCCAGCAGCGGCTTCTTGACCGCCTTGGGGTCGATGATGGCAGCCGTGCCGCGAATGGCGCCGCTGCGCCGAAGGCGCTTGACGCGCTCATGCGCGGCGGGCGGCGAGAGGCCGACACGATCGCCAAGCTCAGCATAGCTGACCGTGGCGTCGTCGACGAGAACGCCTAATATCTTTCTGTCGATCGCGTCGAGATCGCGGGGCGCCGGCCTGTTCTGCGGAATGCCATTTGTTTCTTCGTCCATAGTGGAAATTCCCGATTGTAGCCGAATAAAATACGGCCATTATGAATATATGTCGAACAGCGATCAAGCAGTAACCCTGGGTGCGAATGCCCGGCCGCCCATTCCGGCGCTGGCCTATCTCTTGACCGGATGCATCGCCGTCATCGGCTCGAACTCCCTGGTGCTGGGTCCGATTGCTCCCGCCGTGGCCGTGTCGTTCGCGACCAGCGTGCCTGTCGTCATGATGTCGGCCGCCGCGTTCGGCCTCGGCACCTCGGCGAGCGCCCTGTTCCTGGCACGCTACATCGACCGGGTCGGCGCGCGCCGGATGCTTCAGGCGGCCTTGCTGCTGCTGACGTTGGCGCTTGTCGCAAGCGCGGTGGCGCCGACGGTGACGGCGCTGGTCGCTGCGCAGCTTCTCACCGGCATCGCCGCCGGCGTCGCCATGCCGGCAATCTATGCCAGTTCCGCGGCGATTGCCCCACCTGGACGGGAAAGCGGAACGATCGGCGTTGTGCTGACCGGATGGACGCTGAGCATGGTGGCCGGCGTTTCGCTGTCGGCGGTGCTTGCCGATCTCGTGCACTGGCGGGCCGTCTTCGCCGCCGTGGCGCTGCTGGCGGCGCTGGCGCTTGGCAGCCTTACCGCGTCGTCACTCCCGGATGTCAGAAAGGCCGGCCCGGCTCCAGCGCCGCTCGAGGCGCTCGGCATTCCCGGCATCGTGCCGCTTCTGATCGCCTGCGGCGCTTTCATGACCGCCTTCTACGGTGTCTATGGCTATCTTGGCGACCATCTGCACAGCGGGCTGGGCCAGCCGGTCAGCGCCAACGGCCTGGCCGCGCTTGCCTATGGCGCCGGGTTCGGCACGGCGGCGCTCTTCGACGGCATCATCGATCGCCTGGGGGCCCGCCGCGTCATGCCCTTCGCTTACCTGCTCGTCGCCATCGTCTATGTCGCGATCGCCGCAACAAGCAACAGCTATGGCCTGACGCTCGCCATGGTGGCGGCCTGGGGTCTCGCCAATCATTTCGGATTGAACGTGCTGGTGATGCGCCTGTCGGCGCTCGATCCGTCACGGCGCGGCACGATCATGGGCCTGAACAGCGCGGTGACATATCTGGCGGTCTTTGTCGGCACCACCGGTTTCGGGCCGCTATATTCGGATTTCGGTTTTGCCGCATCGGCAATGGTGGCGGCGTTGCTGATGCTGGTCGCGGCTTCGGCAGCGGCATGGCGCACGCGCCAGCCACACAGGACGTGATGGGCCACCAGCCTTCGCCTGGTTGACAGCCGCGCCCCTGCCCTTCCATACAAAGCCGTTAATGTTCTCAGGGCGGGGTGAAAGTCCCCACCGGCGGTAAGGACTCCTGATTGCGCATGGTTTCTTTCCGAAAACCGGTCCGGTTTTCGGGGTCATGCGCGGGACCCAAGCCCGCGAGCGCTTTCCGGCAAAACCGGAAGGGTCAGCAGATCCGGTGTGATTCCGGAGCCGACGGTTACAGTCCGGATGGAAGAGAACGAAACGGAAGACGGACCGCCCCGGCGGCCGGTTTTCGTATCGTGCGTCCTGATTCTGGTTCGAAACGGAAGGATGGACCCATGAATCAGCAATCCCGCAGAGACTATGAAACGACCCGCGTTGCCGTTGTCAGGGCACGCTGGCACGCGGATATCGTCGACCAGTGTGTCGCTGCCTTCGAGGCGGAGCTTGCTGCACTGGGCGACGGCCGCTTTGCCGTCGAAATCTTCGACGTGCCCGGCGCCTACGAGATCCCGCTGCACGCCAAGACATTGGCCGAGACGGGTCGCTACGCCGCGATCCTCGGCACTGCCTTCGTCGTCAATGGCGGCATCTACCGGCATGAGTTCGTCGCCGGCGCCGTCATCGACGGCATGATGAACGTGCAGTTGGCGACCGGCGTGCCGGTGCTTTCGGCGGTACTGACGCCGCACAATTACCACGACAGCGCCGAGCACCACCGCTTCTTCCTCGAGCACTTCCAGGTGAAGGGCAAGGAAGCGGCCGGCGCATGCGTCCAGATCCTGGCGGCGCGAAAGCACATCGCCGCCTGAAACAGCCGAGAGCGGGGTGGAAATCCCGGTTACGGCCTGTAGTATCTCGGGAAAATGCCGAGTTCGGGAGGATGCCGGTGCAGACCAAGAAGATCATCAATGACGGCAACCGTGCCGTCGACGAGATGCTAGAGGGGATTCTGGCCGCGCATCCCAGCCATCTCAGGAGCGCGGACGGCAGCCCGCGCTCGATCATCGCCCGCAACGGACCGCGTCCCGGCAAGGTCGGGCTCGTCGTCGGCGGAGGCTCGGGCCATGAGCCGACCTTTCTCGGTTTTGTCGGCAAGGGCCTGGCGGACGCGGCGGCGATCGGCAATGTCTTTGCCTCGCCGCCACCCGATCCCATCCTTGAATGCGCCAAGGCGGCGAACGGCGGCGCGGGCGTCCTGTTCACGTACGGCAACTATGCCGGAGACGTGATGAATTTCGACATGGCGGCCGAAATGGCCGCCATGGACGATATCGAGGTGCGCACGGTGCTGACCACCGACGATGTCGCCTCGGCACCGCGCGACCAGCGGCAGAAGCGTCGCGGCGTCGCCGGCAATTTCTTCGTCTTCAAGGCGGCCGGCGCGGCCTGTGACCGCATGCTCTCCTTCGACGAATGCGAGCGCATGGCGCGCAAGGCCAACGATCACACCTTCACGATGGGCGTGGCGCTGTCGCCCTGCTCGCTGCCGCAGACCCGGCGGCCGAATTTCGAGATCGGGGCCGACGAGATGGAGATCGGCATGGGCATCCATGGCGAGCCGGGCATCGCGCGCGGCAAGCTCGGGACCGCCGACGAGATCACCGACGAGATGCTGGACAAGATCCTCGCCGAGATGGCGCCTTCGCGTGGCGACAAGGTCGCGGTGCTGGTCAATTCGCTGGGCTCGACACCGTTGATGGAGCTCTACATCATGAACCGTCGCGTCAAGCAGCGTCTCGACGACATCGGCGTTTCCATCCATGCGACCTGGGTCGGCAATTACTGCACGTCGCTCGAAATGGCCGGCGCCTCGGTGACGCTGTTCCATCTCGATGGCGAGTTGCAGACCATGCTCGACCATCCGTGCGACTGCGCCATGTTCCGCGCCGGCTGAGGAGTGACCCGTGAGCATCGATAGCGCTGACCTGAAGAGAATGTTCGATGCGATCGCGGTGGCGATCGAAGCCGACAAGGACCGGCTCTGCCAGCTCGACGGCGTCATCGGCGACGCCGATCACGGCATCGCCATGGCGCTCGGCTTCAACGCGGTGCGCGACGCGCTGGCGCCACTCGACCTGGCGGCGACCGAGCCGACCGCGCTTCTCAACATGGCGGCTAAATCGTTCCTCAACGCGGTCGGTGCGTCGTCTGGCCCGCTCTATGCCACCGCCTTCATGCGCGCCGCCGCTGCCGTCAAGGGCAAGACCACGCTAGCTGATGCGGATGTCGTCGCGCTGTTCCAGGCGATGGCGCAAGGCATCCGCGATCGCGGCAAGGCCGAGATCGGCGAGAAGACGATGATCGACGCCTGGTTGCCGGCGGCGGAAGCGGCCGGCGCCAGCAATGCGGCGGGAAAAGGTCTTGCCGAAAGCCTCGACGCGGCAGTGGACGCGGCGCGCCGGGGGGCGGAGGCGACCAAGGACATGATCGCCGCCAAGGGCCGCTCCTCGCGGCTCGGCGAACGCTCGCTCGGCCATATCGACCCCGGCGCCGCCTCGGCCGTGACCGTCATCGAGGCGTTGCGCGAGAGCCTGGCTTAGGCCTGCTTCGCTTCATCGAGCTTGTTGATCGCCTGGACATTGCCGGCCGACGGTCCCTTCTCGTCGAACTCCGAGGCCAACCAGGTATCGACGATCGCCTTGGCGAGTTCCGGGCCGATGACGCGGGCGCCCATGGTGATGATCTGCGCGTTGTTGGATTTGGCGGCGCGCTCGGCGGAATAGGTGTCGTGGGTGAGTGCCGCGCGGATGCCGGGTACCTTGTTGGCCGAGATCGAGACGCCGATGCCGGTGCCGCAGAACAGGATGCCGCGGTCGTTCTCGCCGTCGACGATCGTCTGCGCGAGCTTTTGCGACAGGTCGGCATAAAAGCCGGCCTGGCTGAGGTCGCTGACGGTGAGACCGGACTTTGTCGCGAGATGCGCGGCGATGACATCGAGCAGCGGCTTGCCGGCGCTGTCGGCTCCAATGGCTATTTTCATGGTCGTGTCCTTTCTTGAATGGGATTTCGTTTGTTCAGATCGCCGCCGAGGCGCGCCTGAGGATGTCGATGTAGCCCTCCGCCTGCCAGGCCGAGCGGCCGATAAAGAGGCCATCGATGCTGGGCTGGCCGATCAGCTCGGCCGCATTGCCGGGATTGACGCTGCCGCCATAGAGCACCAGTGGGATGGACGGCAGCAGGCCGCCGGCCACTTTCTTGATCAGCGCCTGCTGTTTGTCGGCATAGGCGGAGCTGGCCGGAATACCCTTGTCCCCGATCGCCCAGACCGGCTCATAGGCAAACAGGATTTTTGCCGCCTTCGCCTCGCCTTCGAGGAACTGCAATGCACCCTCGACCTGGCTGGTCAACACCGCATCGGCCTTGCCGTTTTCGCGCTCCGCCAGCGTCTCGCCGACGCAGATCAGTGGTATCAGTCCGTGCTTGACGGCGGCCGCCGTCTTCAGGCCGACGGTGCGATCGGTCTCGCCGAAATGCTCGCGCCGTTCGCTGTGGCCGAGTTCGACCATGTCGAGACCGCAGTCGCTCAGCATCAGCGGCGAGATCTCGCCGGTCCAGGCCCCGGCATCGGCCCAGTGCATGTTCTGGGCACCGACCTTGACCCGCGTCGACGACAGCGCCTGCTTGACCTCGCGCACCGCCGTGAACGGCGGGATGACGAAAGGCTGGATGCGCTCGTCGAAGCCTGGCACGAAGCCGGCCAATGCCCCGGCGAAATCCAGCGCCTCGGCGAGCGTCTTGTTCATCTTCCAGCTTGTACCGACCCAATAAACCACGCCTGCGCTCCTTGATCCTCAATCCTTGTTGGCGACCACCGTCAGCGAAACGCCGGCGGCATCCAGTGCGGCGCGCATTCCGGGCTCAGGCGCGCGACCGGTGAAGACGGCATCGAACGCCTCGAGTTCGGTCAGGAAATGCAGCGCCGTGCGGCCGAACTTGCCGTGATCGACCAGAAGGTATTTGCGGGTCGCTGCTTCCATCATCAGCCGCTTGATCTGCACCACCTCCTGGTCCTGGTGGAAAGCGGAGGCGCCGTGGATAGCCGATGACGACAGGAAGGCGACGTCCGCGCGTAACGATCTCAGCGAAGCCTCGGCGAGCAGGCCGAAGAAGCCGTGGAACTTCTTGCTGTACTGGCCTCCGAGCGCAATCAGGTCGATGCCCCCGGCGCCGGCCAGGTCCTGGATGACGGCCAGATTGTTGGAGATCACCGTCAGCGGCCTGAAATCGGCGAGATGCCGTGCGATGCCGCCAGCCGTCGAGCCGTCGTCGATGATGACAGTCTGGCCGGGTTCGATCATCGCCACGGCGGCCGCCGCAAGGCGCTGCTTTTCCCCTGTCGCCTGCTTTTGCCGGTAGCGAAAATCGCTTTCGAAGAGACCGCTCGGCTGGATCGAAGCGCCGCCACGCACCTTGCGCAGGAAACCGCTCTCCTCAAGGTCGTCGAGGTCACGATGCACCGTCATCCTGGAGACGCCAAAGCGTGAGGCAAGATCGTCGACGCTCGCCGCGCCGACGTCCATCAGAAAGTCCATGATGCCTTGACGCCTGTTATCGCTCTTCATTGCTGCCGATGTCCGCCAACCGACGCTGGCTCCTCGATAAGATAACATATTTCTTCCTGAAACTATCATGATTTTTGTGATAATGAGATGTTTTCCTGGGATATTCCCGTGGCTTTCATCACGGCCCTGTAACAAGAATTGCTGCCGGGACGGTGTCTGACGGTTGCGGTTGCGCGGAAATCCGGCCAGAAGCATCGGTGGGCTGGACGATGCGCGGACAGCCAGCAAGCACAGGTTAGAAACCAGATACGGGAGACTATTCGTTGGCTCGCATCACACTGAGACAATTGCTCGATCACGCCGCCGAATACGGCTATGGCGTGCCGGCCTTCAACATGAACAATATGGAACAGGGCCTCGCCATCATGGAGGCTGCGGAGGAGACCAAGTCGCCGGTCATCCTGCAGGCAAGCCGTGGTGCGCGTGCCTATGCCAATGACGTGGTGCTGGCCAAGCTGATCGATGCGCTGGTCGAGATCCATCCCGACATCCCGGTCTGCATGCACCTCGACCACGGCAACAACGAGGCTACCTGCGTCACCGCGATCCAGCATGGTTTCACCTCGGTAATGATGGATGGATCACTCAAGGAGGACGGCAAGTCGCCGGCCGACTACGCCTATAATTCGGGCATCACCAAACGCGTCGTCGACATGGCGCATTGGGGCGGCGTTTCGGTCGAAGGCGAGATCGGCGTGCTGGGCTCGCTGGAGAGCGGCGGCGGCGAGCAGGAGGACGGCCACGGCGTCGAAGGCGCGATCAGCCACGACCAATTGCTCACCGATCCGGTGCAGGCCGAGCAGTTCGTGCGCGACACCCATGTCGACGCGCTGGCGGTTGCCATGGGCACCAGCCACGGCGCCTATAAATTCTCGCGCAAGCCGGACGGCGCGGTGCTGGCGATGAACGTCATCGAGGAAATCCACCGCCGCCTGCCGAACATGCACCTGGTCATGCATGGTTCGTCCTCGGTGCCGGAGGATCTGCAGGAGATCATCAACAAATATGGCGGGCAGATGAAGCCGACCTGGGGCGTGCCGGTGGAAGAGATCCAGCGCGGCATCAAGCATGGCGTGCGCAAGATCAACATCGACACCGACAACCGCATGGCGCTGACCGGCGCGATCCGCAAGGTGCTGACGGAAAACCCCTCCGAATTCGACCCGCGCAAATATCTGACGCCGGCGATGGCGGCGATGAGGAAGCTGTGCAAGGAGCGTTTCGAGCAGTTCGGTACCGCCGGCAACGCGCCGAAAATCAAGCCGCTGCCGGTCTCGGAAATGGCCAAGCGTTACAAAGCGGGCAGCCTCGATCCGAAATTCGGCTAAACGACCAGTTCCCGGAGCGGTTCAGTGTTGGATAGAACCGCCGAACCGCTCCAGCTCTTTACGGGATGAGAACACCGGCCGAGGTCGCGGAACGTCCTGCGCGGCGAAGCCCAACCGTGTCAAACAGGCTCGCGCCAGGGCTGCATTGCTGTCGATGACGACCAATCCGTTCGTAGGCTTGAGGCTGGCGGCCACCACCGATAGTTCGGTGCAGCCGAGAATGGCCGTGTCGGTGCCGGCCGATCGCGCGATTTCAAGCGCGCGCTCGGTTTCGCTCGCCGCCTCCGCGATCGAACCGGCCTTGACGAGGCCGATCGCTCTATCGACGCGACCCTGGAATTCCGTGACAGCGGGAAAGCAGAGCTCAAATCCCGCCGCCGACATCCTGTCCCGATAGAAGCCGGAGACCAGTGTGCCCTGCGTGGCGAGGATCGTAACCTTGCCTCGGCCCAGGCTACGATGGGTTTCAGCTACGACCGCGTCGGCGATATGGATGATCCGCGCCTGCGAGCTCGCCGCCAGCTGCTCATACCAATGATGGGCGGTGTTGCAGGGCATTGCGATACAGGCAACGCCGAGCGCATTGAGCGTCGAGACCGCGGCTTTCAAAGACGCCAGCGGACCGTCATGGCCGGCAAGGATCGCCTCGGTCCTGTCAGGCAGCTGTGGCACGCTGAGGATGACGGCGGGCACATGCTCATTGTCCCGGAACGCCTGGGTCATTCGGGTCAGCTTGAAGTAGAAGTCAGCCGATGCCAACGGCCCGAGGCCGCCAATGACGCCGAGCTGGAGGCTGATGCCATGGTCGATCATCGAGCGGGCTCGGCTTCGAGCTGTTCCGACGCCGCTTCGACAGACTGCGTTGTCTCCCTGTGGCTGGGCGCGATCATTGCGGTGCTCGCCGCAACGGTGCAGACGCTAGACAGCGTCATGAACGTGTCGACGGCCGCGTCGACCGCGACGAACAGGGCGAACGCCGCCTCGAAGGGAATCTTCAGGTAACCACAGACGATCGACATCTGGGACAGGATGAGCAGGCTGCCCATGCCGCCGGTCGTGAGCGCGAGAAGCGCCGAGGTGATGCCGACGAGCAGGAGGTCGGGGATTACCAGCGGACGGCCGTAGAGCTGGGCGATGAAAAGAACACCAGACGTGTAAAGCAGGGCCGGGCCTGTCCGCAGCAATGCCGCCTGCAGCGGCACGAGCAGTTCGACGACCACGAGGCTGAACCGCAGACGCTCGCTCAGCAGGTTTATGACCCACGGAAGCGAGGCGACGGTAGAGCGCGTGGTGATGGCGACCATGAGAAGGGGCTGACAGGTCTTGATCGTGGCCCAGTAGCTTCGCCGAGAGCGGATGGCGATAACGGCAAATGCGCCGGCGATGAATGTGAGGCAGGAAAGACCCATCACCAGCAGATAACCGCCCATCAGCGTGAGCGGCTTGGTTCCGGTCGACGCGGTCTGATCCGCGATCAGGATGAAGGTTGCAAACGGCAATCCCCAGATGAACCAGTTGGTAAGGACCGTGCAGGCCCGGTAAACCGCGTTCAGCGCCTGAGACAGGCTCATGGACGAAGGCTGGGGAATCTTGCCCATCGCGAGCCCGAAAAGCAGGCAGAACAGCAGGACCTGGATGGTTTGACCGGAGGCCAGCGCGCTGAAGACGTTGTTCGGTACAAGATCGAGCAGTATCGAACGCCCGGTGTCGGATCCCTCATTGGGTGGTGGTTGGTAGGGGAATGCGAGATCGGTGGATACACTGCCCTGCGAATTGATGAACTCGCCAAGCTCGATGCGCGATTGAGGATTCTCGATCTGGCCCGGCTGAAGGACAAGCGAGTAGGTGCCACTCACCAATACGCTCAGGAACGACACGACCAGCACCGCCATACCCACGCGGCCCAGGTAACGGACCGAGTTCGGATCCTGAACCATCGACATGATCGAGAAGATGACCGACGAGACCAGGTAGGGCAGGACGACCATCTTGAGGAAATTCAGGTAGAGCTGCGCCACAGGGCTGATCGCATGGGCAAATGCTGGATAATAGAGGCCGCAAAGGATTCCCGCCCCGATCACCGCAATCGTCGTCGCGGGCGAGCGCCATATGCGCCTCGCCGCCAGGCGCCAATCGAAAGCCAAGGGTCCGGCTGCTTCCGTGACGGCCATCGTCAGGCTTTGCTCCCCAACCGGTAGCGCGCGATGATCTCGTCAGTGTTGAGAACCTGCTGACCGCGCGCGAGATCGAGGTAAAGGTCGATAAACGCCGCGAGATGCGGATTGTCCGGTCGCACACCGATTGCGATCGTGTCTACCTTGTCGGTCAGCGTGATCGAGCGCGCGGCGACCGTCATCGACGGATCGTCGACCATCAGCTTCTTGATCTCGAAATCGTCGCGATACGCCATGTCGATCGTCCCATCGCGGATCGCATCGACAACCATGTCCCAGCCTGTAAAACGATGAACTTGTGCATGCGGGAAGGTCGTCGCCGCATAGGTTGCGAATGAAGAGCCCTCGATCACGCCGAGATCGCCCGAGAAATCGCGGATGATCTGCTCGGGTGGTTTGCCTTGCGCGATGCGCGCCAGGTTGAGGCGATTGGCGATGAGGCCTTGGTGCAGCATGGCATAGGGCCGGGAATAGAGGATTGAGCGGCCACGGCGAAGGGTTCGGCTGAGCTTGCCGATGGCTATGTCCGCCTGGCCGGAAGTCAGCTGTTTCACCATGCCGTCGAACGTTGCGGCGGATCGGTCGAACACCGGCTCGACGCCGAGCTCCGCTGCTATGCCGCGGGCCAGTTCCATGTCTATGCCGCTGTTCCCCGATCCGTCGGCCGGGAAGAATGGATCGGAGGCAAAGGCCGGCATTGCAATGCGCAGCGCATTGTCGCCGACGACGGGAGCGATCTCCGCCTGCTGTCCTGGAGTATTGGCCGCCCGAGCTTGCGCGACCAGCAAGCCGACGCTTCCGGCCGTGAGCAGCGTACGACGTGTAACCGACATGCGGATTCTCTAGTTCGCGAGGGAAGCCGGACAAACAAATCGGATCAATTCGCAGTATGCATGGCGAAGTTAAACAAAAGTATCTTTCGCATTGTACTTTTATAGCAATCAGCAGCGCAGGCTGCCGCAATACTCGCATTATCTAATATGTCATCTGGTTGCTTCGCTGGCGGGCCAACTGGTTGGACGTCAACAGCGCGAGTGGCATCGGCTCCCCACTCCGACCTCTACCCGTTTTTCGGCAGCAGGTCAGGCCTGCCCGTGTCGATAAAGGGCGCCCAGTAGTCGACCGATTCGCGGATCATGGCGACCACCTGGTGGTCGACCGGTTCGCGCTCGCGAAACGACAGTTCGAGGCAGATCTCGTTGTCGGTGCCGCCGCCGCGCCGCACCGTCTCCAGCAGCTTTTCAGGCGTGATGCGGCCGTCCCTGTTGTGAGCCGCGGTGAACGGCCAATGGCCACCCTTGTTCATCGACGATTGCTTGATGTGGATGATCGGCGACTTCCTGGGGAAAGTCTCGGCCCAGGCATAGGGATCGATATCGGCCGGGTTGCTGGAGGTGACGTCGCCATGGTCGATGTCGACCATCATCTCCAGCGGAATGGCCATCCCGGCCGCGTCGATCGCACCCTGCAGCAGCCGGCAATTCTCGATCGTGTGGCCGAACTCGCGGCCGACTGACATCGGCTCCCAGAACAGGTAGTTAAGCCCGGCCGCGCGGGCGTGTTCGGCGACCTCGCGCCAGCATTCCAGTGCAATGTCGAACAGGCGCGCGCGGCGCGCGGGATCATCATAATCGCGATGGGTGAAGATCGCGAATTGGGTACCCATGCCGCCGGCGCCAAGCTCCGCCGAGATGTCGGCAAAGGTCTTGAACCAGTCGACATAGTAGCGGCGCACGTCCGCGTCTGGATGGCCGAAATGGTTGAGCCGGCCGTAAGGACCGGTCATGCCCGAGGTCACGCGCACGCCCGTGCGGGAGAGTGCGCCACGAAACAGGCGGACGAATTTCACGATCGTCGCCGCCGGCCAGCCCGGATTGACGAATTCATGCGTGAGCTGAATATCCCTGATGCCGATGTCGTAGGCGATGGTATCGACCAGGTCGTCAGGCTCGGCAAAGCGGTTGACCAGCGGATTGGTGTTGAGGGAGAGCGTGAATGCCACGATCGCGATCCTCTCAGCCCTGTCGCGCTACATTGGCGATGATTGCCATCACCCTGCCCTCGCCAGCCGGCTCGCGCACCAGTGTTCGAAGGCCGATCTCTCCTCGGCGGAAAGATGCAGGCCGTGCTTGGTGCGCCGTTCGAGAATGTCGGCCGGTGTCTCAGCCCATTCCAGCTCGAACAAGTAACTGGCCTCGCGCTCGAAGAAATCCTTGCCGAAACATCGCCCGAGTTCCGCGAGCGAACGGGCCGCGCCGACCAGAAGACGTGTCCTGGTGCCGTAGAGCCGGCCGTAGTGCTTGAGCAGCGATGCAGGCATCCATGGATACTCCCGCCCGAGATCGCCTAGAAACTGTTCGAAATCGGCATTGGCGATGTCGCCGCCAGGCAGATGGGCCTTCGCCGTCCAGGGCTTGCCCATCCGGGGGAAGAACGGAGCGATCCTGTCCAGCGCATGCTCGGCGAGCTTGCGGAAGGTGGTGATCTTGCCGCCGAAGACGGACAGCAGCGGCGCCTCAGCATCCGGCGCGTCGAGTTCGAAAATATAGTCGCGGGTCACGGCGCTCGGGTTGTCGGCATTGTCGTCATAGAGCGGCCTGACGCCGGAGAACGAATAGACGACATCGCCGCGCGCGAGGCCGCGCTTGAAATAGCGGTTGACCACCCTGATCAGGTATTCGATCTCGCTCTCATCCGCCGCCACGTCCTCGGGTCGGCCGTCATAGGGAATGTCGGTGGTGCCGATCAAGGCGAGATCGCCCTGATAAGGATTGATGAAGATCACCCGCTTGTCGCTGTTCTGAATGAGGTAAGCTTGGCGGCCCTCCCAGAATTTGGGCACGACGATATGGCTGCCCTTGACCAGGCGGACATTGCGCGTCGAGTTCTGGCCAGCAACGCGGTTGATGATGTCGTTGACCCAAGGGCCGGCGGCATTGACCAGCGCCCGCGCCCGCACGGTGGTTTTCACGCCGGTCTTGCCGTCGCGCATCTCCACCGACCAGAGGCCGCCTTCCCGGCGTGCGGCGGTGCAGGCGGTTCGGGTGAAGATCTTCGCTCCGCGCTCGCGCGCATCCAGCGCATTGATCAGCACGAGACGGGCGTCGTCGACCCAGCAATCGGAATATTCGAAACCGCGCTTGAACTCGTCCTTGATCGGCGCGCCCTCGGGCGCGGTGCGCAGGTCGAGCGTGCGGGTGGCCGGCAGCCGCTTGCGGCCGCCGAGATGGTCGTAGAGGAACAGGCCGAGCCGCACCAGCCAGGCCGGCCGGTCGTCAGGACTGTGCGGCAGCACGAAGCGCATCGGCCAGATGATGTGCGGCGCCGATTCCAGGAGTACCTCGCGCTCGATCAGCGCCTCGCGCACCAGGCGGAACTCGTAATATTCGAGGTAGCGCAGGCCGCCATGGACGAGCTTGCCCGATCGCGAACTGGTGCCTTCCGCCAGATCGTCCTTTTCGCACAGGATGACGGAGAGGCCGCGGCCTGCCGCATCGCGGGCTATGCCGGCGCCGTTGACGCCGCCGCCGATGACGAAAAGGTCGACGATTTCGGGTCCGCCGCTCATCTCGTCACGATCTCGCTGCCGGATTTACACACCATGGCTGCCGCCTCAGCACGGATTGACCGGAGGCAGCCCGGCGATATAGCGGCGCACTTCCTCGGCGGCCTGCTCGGCCGCATAGGTCACGGTGCGCACCGAGGCGCCGGCGATATGCGGCGTCAGCGTCACGTTGGGGAGCTGCAGCAAGGGCCAGTCCGACGGCACAGGCTCGACCGCGAACGTCTCCAGCATGGCGCTGGCGATCTGGCCTGAAACAAGCGCCTCATAGAGTGCGTCATAGTCGACCAGCGGCCCGCGCGCCGTGTTGACGAAGATCACGCCGGGTTTCATCCGCGCGATGGTGTCCTTGCCGATCAGGCCGCGCGTCTCCGGCGTCACCCGCGAATGCAGCGTGACCACGTCGGAGCGGGATAGGAGATCGTCAAGCGCGACCAGTTCGACGCCGGCGTTGCGGTCCTCGGCGCTCAACTGCACATAGGGGTCGCTGACCAGAACGTGGCAGCCGAAAGCGCGCAGCAGCCTGACTACCTTTGTTCCGATATTGCCGTAACCGACGACGCCGACCGTCATCTCGCTAAGCTCGCGGCCGGTGCGGTCGGCGCGGTAGAGATCGCCGCGCCATTCGCCCCTGCGCAGCGCTTCGTGGCCGACCCGGATCAGCCGCGTTTCGGCCAATATCGCGCCGATGGTGAATTCGGCCACGGCGGTCGCGTTGCGGCCGGGCACGTTGACGACGGTGATGCCATGTGTGCGGGCCGCTTCCATGTCGATGTTGATCGGGCCGCCGCGCGACACCGCGACCAGCTTCAGGGCCGGCAGGCGGCGCATCATGCCCTCCGACAATGGTGCAAGCTGGGTGACGAGGATCTCGGCGTCGCCAATGAACTCGACGACCTCGTCGGGACGGCCGAAATACTCCTTGACCTTGTCGAGGCCGAGCGCCGGATCGCCGAATTCCATCGGCTCGTCGGGCCAGGCGGTCTGCAATGTCCTGACATCGAGGTCACCGCTCGCGACCTTCTCGATTTTGGCGCGAAACACCTCCGGAAGCATGAAGTTGTCACCAATGATCGCTATTTTCCTGGGCATACTCGACTTCTCAATTTGCCTGCACCGAAGCCATCGCGCGCCAGACCGGCCGCAGCGCCTGGTGCGCCAACATGTAGGACGGGGTCATCCTGTCGTAGATCGCGGCGAGGTCCCTATCACTCGGCTCCGCCTCGCCAAGCAGCGGCGTCACCCATTCCGCGACGCATTCGTCCATCGACTTGTACAGGCCGACGCAGACCGCGGCTATCATCGCCGCGCCGGCCGCCCCGGCCTCCTCGCGCTGGCTGGTGCGGATGTCTGCGCCGACGGCGGCTCCGAGGATCTTGCGCAGCGCCGGGCTTCGGGCGGCGCCTCCGGTCAGCCGGATCTCGCGCGGCAATGGCCCCATGGCGGCGTAGCAATCGCGCGCGGCGAAGGCCAATCCCTCGAAGACGGCGCGCACCAGGTCGGCATAGCCGTGGCGCGAGGATATGCCGACGAAGCCGGCCCTGGCATTGGCATCGACGAACGGCCCCCGCTCGCCGGCCTCGGACACATAGGGCTGGTAGAGCAGTGAGGCGGGCTGCGAGGCCGCGATCCAGGCATCGACGAGCGCAATCATCTCGCCATTGCTGCGGGTGATGCCTTGCGAGGCGAGGATGCCGGAGGCAAGCCCAAGCACCCAGTCGATGTTGAGCGTCGCCGCCATGTTGGACTGCATCTGCGCGAACACGCCGGGCGCCGGCATGGCCATGGTATAACCGGTCGCGGCCTCGTTGAGCTGCACGTCGTCCGGCGTCTCGGCCAGCCGCATATGCATGCCGGTGGAGCCGATGATTGTGCAGCCGGGCTTGCGTTCGCGGTCGAGCAGGCCGGCGCCAAGCGCGGTGCAGACGACGTCGACATAGCCGAGCACGACCGGCGTGCCGGCAAGCATGCCGGTGGCGGCGGCCGCCGCCTGCGACAGACCGGCGCTGTGCCTGGTGCCGTCTGTGACCGGCGGTAGCAAATGCCTGAGGTCGGCGACGCCGAGCACGTCGAGCACATCCTCGCTATAGTCGCGGGTGCGGAAATCGCCAAAGGTGAAGGTTCCCTCGGAGGGGTCGGTGGCGCGCTCGCCGGTCAGCTTGAAATAGAGCCAGTCCTTGCAATGAAACGCCGTCGCCGCCTTGTCGAGCATTTCAGGCATGTTGCGCTTCATGAACACGAACTGCGAGCCCTGCTGGCAGGCGGCGAGCCCGCTGCCGGTCTTTTCGAAGCGCAGCCGGTCCTCGGGCCGCGCGCGGATCTCCTCGACGACGCCGGCGGCGCGCGCGTCGAGCCAGAGCCAGCCCTTTGCCACCGGCTCGCCCTTGCCGTCGATCAACCAGGTGCCGTCGCCCTGCCCGGTCACTGCGATGGCGATCGTCCGGCTGGCGAGATCGGGCACCTTGTCGGCAAGCTGGCGCAAGGTCGCCGCCGCATCCGCCCATGTGCAAGCCAGATCCTGTTCGGCGCCGCCGCCCGGCAGCGTCTCGTAATGGTTCGGCGTTGCCGCGGCGGCGATCTGCCGGCCTTTCGTGTCGAAGGCGATGGACTTGATGACGGAAGTACCGGCGTCGATACCGATCAAGAGATCACGCATCAGGCGAGCTCCATGCCGTGCGAAATGGCCTCGCCGCTCGCCTGGTCGAAGACATGCAGGTTCTTCGGGTCGATGCTGACATTGATCGGCGCGCCAAGGTCCAGCCGGGTGCGGTCGTGCTCGACCAGGACCAGCGAGCCGCCGGCGAAATCGGCCGCTATATGGGTCTGGTCGCCAAGCCACTGGTTGGCCGAGACCCTGGCGGGAACACCCTCCTTCGAGCGCCGCACCGCATAAGGCCTGATGCCGATGACCACGCGCTCGCGGCTGAGCAGCTGGTCGCGGACCGGAGCGCTGAAGGCGTCCTTGTCGTAGTCCAGCGACAGCCCGTCGGGAAGCCTGAGATTGATGCGGCCGGCGGCCGTCCCGACATAGGCCTCGAAGACGTTCATCGGCGGCTCGCCAACGAAGGTGCCGGTGAACAGGTTCGCCGGACGCTCCTTGATCCTGTCCGGCGTATCGAACTGCTGCAGCACGCCGCCTTCCATCACCGCGATGCGGTCGGCAAGCGCATTGGCCTCGGTCTGGTCGTGCGTGACCAGGATCGCTGTCAAGCCGCGCTCCTTGATGAAATGCTTGATGCGGCCGCGCAGCACGGCGCGAAGCTGCGGCTCGAGCTGCCCCATCGGCTCGTCCAGCAGATGCAAATCGGCGTCGCGGATCAGCGCCCGGCCGAGGCTGGCGCGCTGCTGCTGGCCGCCGGAGATAGAGCTTGGGTAACGCTCCAATATATCCTCGATCTCGAGCAGCTTGGCGATGCTGGCGACCCTGGCCTCGACCTCGCTTCTGGGCAGCCGGGCCGCCTTGAGCGCGAAGGCCATGTTCTCGCGCACCGTCAGCGGCGGGTAGAGCGAATAGCCCTCGAAGGCCATCGCCACGTTGCGCCTGACCGGCGGCAGCGTGTGCACCTGGCGGCCGGCGACCGAGATCGCGCCGCGCGACACCTCCTCGAAGCCGGCGATCATGCGCAAGGTCGAGGTCTTGCCGCAGCCGGACGAACCGAGCAGCGCCACGATCTCGCCCTTGCCGATCTCCATCGTCAGCTTCTTGACGGCGTGGACGCCCCGGTCGATCGGGCCATAGAATTTGTCGACGCCGGAAATGGTGAGTGCGCTCGCGCTCATGCGGCTTCTCCGTTGCGCAAACTGACGACATTCTTCGAGCCGATGCGCTCGCCGCCGGCGCGATCGAACAACAGGGCGCTCTTGCCGTCGACGGCAATGTGGGCCTTGCCTTCGCTGCGGCCCGGTGTTCCGGCCGGCCGCGAAACCAGGATCTCGCGGCCGCGCAACGTGCGCACCAGCGTGACGATCTTTTCGTTGAGCGGGGTTTCGGCCTCGACCGTCACCGGAATGGCGCCGGGTTCATTTTCGCCGACGAAATGCAGTGCTTCCGGCCTGAGCCCGATGATGCAGTCGCGGCCGACCGCGGTCTCGGGAGCCCCGCCGAGATGGACCTGCACATTCGACAGGGCGACATGGATTCCCTTGGCGCCAAGCGCCGGCTTGACGTCGAGCAGGTTGATGGTCGGGTCGCCGAACAGCCGGGCGATCTCGACATTTGCCGGCTCGCGATAGATCTGTTCGGGCGTACCGAGCTGGCTGATGACGCCTTGCGACATGACCGCGATGCGGTCGCCGAGCGCCATGGCTTCCTTATAGTCCTGGGTGACGTAAACGACGGTGGCGCCGCGGTCGGCAAGCAGTCGCGGCAGTTCGAGCCGCATCTCAAAACGCAGCTTGGCGTCGACATTGCGCAAGGGATCGTCGAGCAGCAGCAGCGGCGGCGAGCCGACCAGCGCACGGGCAAGCGCGGTGCGCTGCTTCTGGCCGTTGGAAAGAGCGCGCGGCTTGTGGGAGAGCACATGGGCGATCTTCAACAGCTTGGCGACGCTCTCGACGCCGGCTTTGATCGCTCCCTGCGACGACCGCTTGGCCTCCAGCGGCGTCGCGATGTTGTCGAATGCGCTCATATGCGGAAACAGCGCGAAATTCTGGAACGCCATGCCGACGCCACGAAATTCGGCGTCGACGTCGGTCATGTCCTCGCCGCCGATGAGGATCTTGCCTTCGTCGGGGTCGATGACGCCGGCGACGAGGCGCAGCAGCACCGTCTTGCCGGCGCCGGAGGGTCCGAACAGGACCAGCGTCTCACCGTCGGCGACGGTCAGCGAAAGATTGTCAAGCACGGTCTGGCTCTTGTAGCGCTTGACGAGGTTTCTGAGTTCGAGGCTGGCCATGGAACTACCCCTTCACCGCGCCGAGCGACAGGCCTTCGACCAGATAGCGCTGTGCATAGAGGGCGAGCGCCAGCGTCGGCGTGATCGACAGGACGATGGCCGCCGAGATCTGGCCGTACTGGATGCCCGAGGAGGTGATGAAGGCGAGCGCGCCGACCGTCACCGGCTGCTTGTCGGCCGACGCCAGCACCAGCGCGAAGACGAAATTGTTCCAGGCGAAGATGAAGGCAAGCAGGCCGGCAGCGGCGATGCCGGGGCCGGCGAGCGGCAGCGCGATCTTGCGGAAGGTGGCAAACCAGGAATGGCCGCCGATGCGATAGGCATATTCGATGTCGGCCGGAATATCCTCGAAATAGCCGCGCACGATCCACAGGATCAGCGGCAGGCAGATCAGCTGGTAGACCCAGATCAGCCCGATATAGGTGTTGGCCAGCCCGAGCTTCTGGAAATAGAGCGTGAGCGGCAACAGCACCAGCAGGGCCGGCGCGAACCTGAACGACAGCAGCGTGAAGGCGATGTCCTCCGAACCGCGGAACTTGTGCCGAGCGAAGGCGTAGGCCGCCGGGACGCCGAGCAGCAGCGAGACCGCCACCGAGGTCACCGACAGGAACACCGAATTCCACAGGTTGCGCATGAAGGCGATGTCGAGCGTGCCGGCGGCGGTCGTCAGCTTGCCGGTGATCAGCGCTGTGTAATTGGCAAGCGTCGGCTCGAAGACCAGCTGCGGCGGAATGCGCAGGATGGTCTCGTTGGTCTGGAACGACATCATCAGGATCCAGATGATCGGGAACATGAAGAAGATCACGACCAGCGTGAGTGCCGCGCCGCGCAGGGTGCGTTCAAGCAAGGAGGTGTGTTCCATGGCTGGCTCCTCCTATGCCTGGCCACGGGCGCGCTCGCGCAGCCTGAGCCAGTTCTTGATGAAGATGTTGGAGAGGAAATAGGTGATCGCCCACAGGATGATCATCAGCGCCGCCGAGCGGCCGACATTGGTCGACTGGAAGAAGTTGAGATAGGCCTCGACCTGGAAGACGGTCAGCGTGTCGCCCGGTCCTCCTTGCGTCATGGCGTAGATGATGTCGAACTGCTGGATGGAATCGAGCAGGCGGAACAAAGTCGCCGTCAGGATATACGGCGTCAGCATCGGCAGCGTGATGCGGAAGAAGACGAAGCTCCTCGGCACGCCATCGAGGGCCGCGGCCTCGAAGGGCTGCGTCGGCAGGCTGCGCAGGCCGGCAAGCAGCAGGATCATGATGAAGGGCGTGTAGACCCAGATATCGACGAGAACGACGGTGAACAAAGCCGTCGACGGCGACGAGGCCCAGCGGAAATCCTGTAAGCCGATGAGGCTGGCAAGATAGCTCAGCACGCCGAAGCCGGGATTGGTCATCAGCTTCCACATCAGCGCGGCCAGTGCCGGCGCCGTCATCAGCGGCATCAGCAGCATGATCGAGATGAAGTTGTTCAGGGTCGATCGCTTCTGCAAAAGCAGCGCGATGGCCAGGCCGAGAAGCAGTTCCAGCACCACCGTGGTGCCGGCATAGAGCAGCGAGATCTTGAGCGTGTTCCAGAACTTCGGATCGGTGAAGAAGGAGATGTAGTTGTCGCCCCAGTTGAACTGCCGCGCCCAGGGCTGGCTCAGCCGATAGCGCTGGAAGGAATAGACGACCGAGGTCAGGAACGGAATCAGGATGCCGATGCAGACCAGCAGAGCCGGCAGGCTGAGCACGTAGGGCAGCACTCTCTTGCTGATCCTGAAGCCCGAGGGCTTGGGCCTTTGCGATACCACCGCAGTCATCGTGCTGCTCCGTTGTCCCTGTCGCTCCGCCTTGCCGGCCGCCCAAGGGAGCAAGGCGGCCGGTCGGGCGAATTGGCGGCCACCTTACGGCCCCGCGTCGCAATCTTGAAAAGGTCAGGTGAGGACCGGCCTGCCAAGGCTGGCCGGTCCTCCATTACATCTAGCCGAGGCCGGCTTCCTTGAGCTGGCCGTTGATGCTTTCGGCCAGCTTGTCGAGACCCTCGTCCACCGGCACTTCCTTGGCCACCATCTTTTGCAGCGTCGCCGCCCATTCGGTGGTGAGATCGAAGAACAGCGGCTGCGCCGTGAACTTGATCGAGGCGCCCGGCGCCGAGGCGTCGAACATTTCGACATAACCGGGATAGCTCTTGTTCAGCTTCTCGCGGAACGTCTCATCCTTCCAGACCGACTGGCGGACCGGATTGACGAAATCCATCTTGGTGGCGCCGAACAGAGCATGCTCGGGTCCGGAGGCCCACTGCATGAAGTACCACGTGGCGTCCTTGTCCTTGGAGAAGTTGGACATCGACAGCGACCAGATCCAGATGTTCGGCGTTGGCGCCTTGGCCTCCGGGTTGGCCTTGAAGGCGGCAAAGGCAAGCTTGCCGGCCATCTTGTTGTCGCCGCCATTCATGAAGTAGCCGAGGATGTCGGCGTCGAAGATCATCGCCGAGGCGCCGGCGCCGAGATCGGCGCCGACCTGGTACCAGGTGTAGGTCGACCAGTCCTTCGGACCGCTTTCCTGGATCATCTGCACCCATTGCTTGTGGAAAGCCTTGGACTGGGCGGTGTTCATGGCGGCCGACAATTTGCCGTCGGCCGACACGTTCAGGTCCTTCTGGTCGAAATTGGCGTAGGCCGAAAGGAAACCCGGATGGATCGTCGCCCAGGAGCGCGACCCGCGCACGCCAATGCCGTAGACGCCGCCGCCGACATCCTTGGTGAGCTTGGCGGCCGCGGCCACCATCTCGTCCATATTGCCGGGAACCTTGACGCCTGCCTTGTCGAACATCCCCTTGTTGTAGGTGATGTTGTTTTGTTCGAAGCCCCACGGAATGCACCATTGCTTGGCGTCTTCGGACCCCAGGGCCCCGCCCGGCTTGCCGTTCCAGGCGCAGGAGTTCTTGACGCCGGGCAGGAAGTCATCCCAGGCATAGTTGGGGTTGGTCTTGGCCGGATCCTTGATCCATTCATTGAGGTCGGTGATCCAGCCGGCTGGGCCGTAGGTCCAGGTCATATAGGCGCCGGTCATGAAGGCATCGTATTCGGGCGAGCTCGCCGACAACGCGGCCGTGACCTTGTCGAAATAGACGTCTTCCGGGAACACGTCGTAGACGACATTCATGCCGGTCAACTGCTTGAAGTTTTCGAGGTTGGCGATCATCGCATCCGCATAGGGATGCTTGTTGAGCAGGAGCTTGATGGTCTTGCCCTGGTGCGCCTTCCAGTCGAAGTCGGCGGCCAGCGCCCGGGTCTGCCCAAAATTGAGCAGCGTACCGGCCGTGCCGGCGGCAAGGCCCATCGCACCCAGGCCCTTGATCAGCCCACGACGGTCGACTTGTCCGCGCAGGAAAGCGTCAATGAGGTCTTTCTCTTTCTCATGCATTTGGTCTTCTCCTCCACAGGGTAGTTTTAACTGAACCGACGCCGGCTACCCGACTGGCGTCTCCTCCACGAGCGATCGCGCTGTCCGCTCATCAGTTATCAGGCCCTTGAGATAGCGGCCCTCCAGCACCGCTTTGACGGCTCGAACCTTGACCTTGCCGCCGGCGACCGCGACGATCCGGCGGCTGGCGATGTCCTCGCGCGCCAGCGCCAGCGCCCGATTGGAAAGGGTTGTCGCCACCGCTTTGCCGGCATCGTCGAAGAAATGGCCGAGCAATTCGCCGACGCCGCCATTGCGGCGGATCTCCTCCATCTCGCCCTTCTCGATCATGCCGGTGGCGACGAGCGAGGCTTCGCGTTCGGCCGTGCCGATGCCGGCAAACAAAAGGTCGGCGGATCTTGCGAGATCGAAAACCTCGCTGATGCCCTTCTGTCCCAGCAACACCGCGCGGTCGTCCACCGTGTTGGCGAACATTGGCACCGGCATCACATAGGCTTCGGCGCCGGTGCGCTCGGCGAGGCGGTGAATGACGTCATGCGGGTTGGCCGAGAACTTCCGCGTCAAGCCGCCGAGCAGCGAAACGAAGCGGATCTTGTCTGTCGAGCTGCGCGGCAGGTATTCCACGCAGGCGGCGAGCGTGCGGCCATGGCCGACGCCGATCAGCGCCTGCTCGCCGCGTTCGATCTCACGCTTGAGGAATTGCGCGCCGGCGATGCCGAGCGCCTTGAGCGGCAACTCCTCGGAATCGAAATCGGGAACCACCTCGCAATAATCGAGGCCGTAGCGGCGCGACAGCTCGTCCTCGAGCTCGACGCATTCCGAGACTTCGCCGTCGATATAGACCTTCACCAGCCCTTCCTGATTGGCCTTGGTGATCAGGCGGTGGGCCTTGAGGCTGGTCAGCCCGAGGCGCTTGGCAACCTCGGATTGGGTCAGGCCGCCGGCGTAATGAAGCCAGGCGGCGCGTGCCGCCATGCCGGTTTCATCATCGCGCAAGAGGCCGTTTCCAAATCCAACCACGTTCCGCCCTCTGATATTTTTTTCAGGTTCTGCAAAATTTTTCACATGGACGCATCGGAGTCAAGCGCCAAGCGCCTGCAAACGCTGATTTTCAATGAGAATGGACGAGCGAACACCGGGCGTGGCACCGGTCAGGGTAACAGCGGCAGCGAAAGCGCAGGAACCCGATCACCATCGCCGCCGTCCAGGTGAAGCGGCGGCGCCCAGCATTCGCCGGTGAGCGGATCGCACTATTCGGCAAGCCGCTTTCGGGTGATCAGCTCCAGGCTGAACTTGGTGGTGCGCCGGCGACGTCGAGGTGCCCGGCAGCGGCCAAGACCGCTGGCGAGCAGCGCCTATTGCAACGTCCGCGCCGCGAATGGCATGGAATGGTCGTGCGCCATGCCGGCATCGGCATCTTCCACGCCGAGCCCGCGGTCGAGGCCGGTGGCCACCACCGAAACCCTGAACCGGCCTTCCATGCTCTTGTCGAAGATGGCGCCGACGATGATGTCGGCGTCTTCATAGACCTCTTCACGGATTCTCGTGGCGGCCTCGTCGACCTCGAACAGGGTCATGTCGCGGCCGCCGGAAATCGAGACCAGCACGCCCTTGGCGCCCTTCATCGACATTTCGTCCAGCAGCGGGTTGGCGATGGCGGCTTCCGCCGCCTTCATCGCCCGGCTATCGCCTGACGCCTCGCCGGTTCCCATCATGGCGCGGCCCATGCCGCGCATCACCGATTTGACGTCGGCGAAGTCGAGGTTGATCAGGCCTTCCTTGACGATGAGATCGGTGATGCAGCTGACGCCGGCATAGAGCACCCGGTCGGCGATGACGAAGGCATCGGCGAATGTGGTCTTGTCGTCAGCGATCCGGAACAGGTTCTGGTTGGGGATGACGATCACGGTGTCGGCGCTTTCGCGCAGCCGCTCGATGCCCTCTTCGGCCATCTGCATGCGGCGCCTGCCCTCGAAAGTGAACGGCTTGGTGACGACGCCGACCGTCAGGATGCCTGCCTTGCGCGCCGCCTGGGCGATGACCGGCGCGGCGCCGGTTCCGGTGCCGCCGCCCATTCCGGCGGTGACGAAGCACATGTGGGTGCCGGCCAGATGGTCCATAATCTCGTCCAGCGATTCCTCGGCCGCGGCGCGGCCGATCTCGGGAAGCGATCCGGCGCCCAGCCCTTCGGTTACATGCGCGCCGAGTTGGATCAGCCGCGTCGCCTTGGACATGGTGAGTGCCTGCGCGTCTGTGTTGGCGGCAATGAATTCGGTGCCCTGAAGCTGCTCGGCGATCATGTTGTTGATGGCGTTGCCGCCGCCGCCGCCGACGCCGACAACGGTGATCTTGGGTCTCATCTCGGAGATCTCGGGCTTCTTGAACTCGGCCATGCCTCTTCTCCTTCGCCAGTCGCTCGCGCTTCACGCCCCGCCAGATCGATCACACCGCAAAACGGCAATCGACGCAGAGCGGCGTGACGAATCAGTCCGCTCGGATGGGTGTCCCAAAAAGCCAGAGAGC
Source organism: Mesorhizobium sp. B2-3-6 (assembly GCF_006442305.1). Lineage (NCBI taxonomy): Bacteria > Pseudomonadati > Pseudomonadota > Alphaproteobacteria > Hyphomicrobiales > Phyllobacteriaceae > Mesorhizobium > Mesorhizobium sp. B2-3-6. The sequence continues at coordinate 215,922 of NZ_VFVW01000002.1, forward strand.
GGCCAGAGGTGCAAGTGCGGGGAAGGTCAAGATTTGTGATAGGGACGTTTCATATCCCCACGACGGCCGCGCATGCCCGAGAGTGATGCCGGCATCCCGGCTTCACCCTGCGCGCGCCGAGCCCGATGCCGAGCCTTGGCTTTCCACGCTCTTGCCTCTATGTTTCGGTCGCAGATCGCGCAACTGGTTTTGAAATGCCTCCCGACATCCCAGCTAATGACTTGAATAAATAGGGAAACATCCGGCTGCGGCCAGATATGGATCCCGAAAACTCACAAGCCATTTTTACCAGGGACAGCGCGGCCGATCAGGGCTCGGGCACCTTCGAAACCAGAGGTTGGAAATTGGGCGATGCAATTGCGGACGTTCTGAACTGGCTTGAGAGCCGAAACGACATCCAGAGCCTGAGGGCCGCGGTGTGCGACCTCAACGGCATCATGCGGGGAAAGCGCATCCCCGTCGAGCAGGCGCGCAAGGCACTGGAGGGCAAGCTGCGCATGCCCTATTCGCTGATCGGGCTGGACATCTGGGGCGAGGATATCGAAGGCAACGCGCTGGTGTTCTCGACCGGCGACGCAGACGGATTGTGCCAATGGACAGGCCGCGGCATCCTTCCGGTGAACTGGACGGCGCATCCGACCGCCCTCATCCCGCTCTGGCTCGCCGACGAAGGCGGCGCACCGTATCTCGGTGATCCCCGGCGGGCACTGGCCCGTATCCTCGACCGCTACAAGGCTTTGGGCCTGACGCCTGTGGTCGCGACCGAGCTCGAATTCTATCTTGTAGACCCGCAATCGCAGCGACCGGTCGGGCCTGTCTCGCCGGTCACCGGGCGGCGTCTGGATTCCGACGCGGCACTGTCAATCGACGAGATCGACGACTTCGAGGCCTTCATCCACGACATCTACGAAGCCTGCCGAGCACAAGACATTCCCGTCGATACCGCCATTGCCGAGAACGGCGTCGGCCAGTTCGAGATCAATTTGAACCATGTCGCGGACGCGCTGCGGGCGGCCGACGACGCCGTCCTGTTCAAGCGCACGGTGAAGGGCATTGCCCGCAAGCACGGCTTTGCCGCCTGCTTCATGGCCAAGCCTTATGGCGACCGAGCCGGCAACGGCTTCCACGTCCATTTCAGCCTTGTCGACGCCAACGGGCGCAACGTCTTCGACGACGGCACCGACCAGGGCTCCGGCATTATGCGCCACGCTGTCGGCGGACTGCTGGCGGCGATGGCCGAGAGCACGCTGGTGTTCGCGCCGCATTTCAACTCCTACCGCAGGCTCCGGCCGAGATCCTACGCGCCGACCGCCGTCGCCTGGGGTTACGAGAACCGCATGGTCGCGATCCGCATTCCCGGCGGCCCGACTGGTGCGCGCCGGATCGAGCATCGCGTGTCGGGAGCGGACGCCAATCCCTATCTTGTGCTTGCCGCCATACTGGGCGCGGCACTGGTCGGCATCGAAAGGCAGATGTCACCGGGCGACCCAACCGGGAATGATGGGCAAGGCCTTGCCCCGGCCAAGTTGCCGCCGGACTGGGCATCCGCGATCGCGGCCTTTGAAAGCGGGACGCATGTGGCGGAGATCTTCCCGGCGATCCTGCGCCACTCTTTCATCGCCTGCAAACGCCAGGAACTGAATACATTCGCGCTCAACGTCAGCGACTTCGAGATCGAGACCTATCTCGAAAGCGTCTGAGGCTGCGCTGACCGACAGCAGCGGCGTCGGTTCAGCACGACCTTCGAACGCAAGGGCTTGCGGTGCTGTCGCTGACCGGGCATAAACATGATCTTTTCTATCATGTTTATGCCCGGGATAAGCAGAATTGACCTTCGTCGCGCGCATGGAGAGCCGGATTCAGGGATTTGCCGTGATCGGCGAGCTGAAATGGCACGTCTGGGACGGCGTCGTCGCCGACCTCTGGGATGTCTCATGCGGTGACAATGCCGAGGGTTATTACGTCTCTCCCGACCCCCGGCTGTTCGTCGCTCTCGATATCGACGGCGACGGTGCCTTCGTCGTCGAAGGCGCCCAGGGCGAACCGCGCCGCCACAACCAAGCGTTTTCCATAGCCTATATACCGGCCGGGGTGCCGATCCGCGGCCGCGTCGAAGGACTCAAACGGATCAGGCATCTCGACCTTCATTTCGACGCGGCGACACTGACCCGCCGCTTCGGCCGCAGCCTCGATCGCGATGCCTTGCAGATATCGCGCCTCCAGTTTCGCGATGATCGGATCGCTACGCTTGCCGGGCTTATCGCCGCTGAATGCGGCAGCGAGTGGAACCTGCATGATCTTTATGGCGAAGGTCTGCTCAACGCCTTGTTCGCATGCCTTTTCCAGATAGACCGGCCAAGTGCCGCCAGGCGCCGGTCGCCCCTGCCCCGCCGCAAACTGCGCCTCGTCACGGATTACATCGACGCCCACTGCCTGGACAGGATCCGCCTTGCTGATCTTGCCGCGCTGACCGGCCTGTCCGAAACCGCGATGAGCCATGCCTTCAAGGCAGCAACGGGCGTGCCGCCGCATCGCTGGCAGATGCAGGCGCGGATCGACAGGGCAAAGGCGATGATGGCGCATGAGGCTGCCTCGCTTGGCGACATCGCCCAGGCCACCGGCTTCTTCGACCAGGCGCACCTTACCCGCGTGTTCAAGTCCGTGGTCGGATTGACCCCGGGTGCGTGGATGAAGAGCGCCGGCCGCCGGTGACATTTCCGCAACACGGCACCGCGATATCAGTGGTTTGGACAAGAATGGACAAGCCGCCCAAATCAGTCCAATGATCCGTTGATAAGTTGAGGTAAAACATCAAGTATCTCAACGACGACAGGCGGGGACTTTCCTGATGAGCAGAATTTACCGGATCAAGGCGCTTCTGGCGGCTGGCGTCGCCGCTGCCGCGACGATCCCGCCAATGCCGGCGTTCGCGCAGACGGCGCAATCCAGCACCCAGCTCGAACCGGTCGTGGTCGAGGGCGAGGCCGGAGACAGCGCGACCGGGCCGGTCGACGGCGTCGTCGCCAAGACAACCAGAACCGGCTCCAAGACAGCGACCGACATCAAGGAGGTCCCGCAATCCGTCTCAGTGGTCGGACGGCAGGAGATCGAGGATCAGGGTGCACAGAAAGCTGACGAGGCGCTGCGCTACACCGCCGGCGTCTTTGCCCAACCCTTCGGTCCCGACAGCGACACCAACTGGATGTACATTCGCGGCTTCGATGCAACGGCCACCGGCACCTACATGGATGGCCTCCAGCTGTTCAGTTATGGTTTCGGCGGTTTCTATGTCGACAGCTTCGGCCTTGAGCGCATCGAAGTGCTGAAGGGGCCGGCCTCGGTGCTTTATGGCGGCAGCAATCCGGGCGGCCTGGTCAACTATGTCAGCAAGCGCCCGGATTTCGAACGCACGCGCTATGTCGAAACCGGCATCAACGATGCCGGCAATGTCTATCTCGGCTTCGACATCGGCGATGTCGCCAGCAACGGCACGGTCAGCTACCGGATGACGGGCAAGGTCGCCGGCGGCGATACCTACAGCGACCTGCAGAACGGCTGGCGCGGCTTCATCTCGCCGAGCATTAGCTGGAAGCCAGACGAAGCGACCACGCTAACCATACTGGCCAATTACAGCCACATCGACGAGAACCATAATGGCGGCAGCTTCCTGCCCTACGATGGCACCGTGGTCGATCACATTGTCGGCGGCGTGAACTATGGCCGCATCGATCCCGATGCGAACTTCACGGAGCCGAGCATCGATCTCTACAAGCGCGAACAGGACTCCCTCGGCTACGAGTTCGAGCACACGTTCGACAACGACTGGACCGTTCGCTCCAGCGCCCGTTTCACCGCCGCCGACATCGACGAGGTCAGCGTCTATCCGAACGGCTGGTCAACCATCGGAGGGCCGACCGAGCTGGCGCGCATCAATTTCGATCACGACACCACGGCCAAGACGTTCCTCGCCGACAACCAGATCGAAGGCAAGGTGGCAACCGGTGCGATCGAACATACGATCCTCGCTGGCGTCGATTTCAAATATTACAACATCGACCAGGTACAGTCTTCCGGCCTCTACGATCCCAATTATGACAATCCGATCGACGCTTTCGATCCGGTGTACGGTTCGCCGCTGACGCCTCGCGTCAGCTATCTCAATCAGGACCTGACGCAGAAGCAGCTTGGCTTCTATGCACAGGATCAAATGCGCTTCGGCGATGGTTGGCTGGTGACACTGAACGGCCGCTACGACCGTGGCTGGCTCGAAGCCGACAACCGCCCGACCTATTACTCGGCGGGCTCCAGCACGCAGAGCAGCACGGTTGGCGACTTCTCCGGCCGCGCCGGCCTGGCCTATGAGTTTGCCAACGGCGTAACCCCCTATGCCAGCATCGCCACCTTCTTCAATCCGATCATCGGCACCGATGCGATGGGCAATCTGTTCAAGCCGGAAGAGGGCACGCAATACGAAGTCGGCGTGAAATACGTGCCGACTTTTGTCGATGGCCTGTTCACCCTGTCGCTGTTCGACCTGACCCGCCAGAACGTGCCGTCGAATGTCACTCCCTTCACCCAGATGCAGACCGGCGAGGTGCGTTCACGCGGCGTCGAACTCGAAGGCAAGGTGAACGTGACGGAGGATTTCCGGGTTACCGGTGCATTCACAGCTTACGACATCGACATCACCAAGGACGCCAACCCGGCGCTCATCGGCAAGACGCCTTTCATCGTGCCGGAAGTGATGGCTTCCGCATCGGTCGATTACACCTTCCGTGGCGACTGGTATGACGGCATCTCGATTGGCGGCGGTTTGCGCTATATCGGCTCCTCATGGGCAGACAATGAGAATACAGCGAAGGTTCCGGCGGTAACGCTGGCCGACCTGAAGCTCGGCTACGAGAAAGAGAACTGGGGCGTCGACCTCAACATCACCAACCTTTTCGACAAGAGCTATGTGTCGAGTTGCCAGACAACGCTCACCTGCTCCTACGGCGAAGGCCGCTCCTTCAAGCTGAAGGCGCACACGAGTTGGTAGTCATGGACCGAACCCACCGGCGATGATCCATCCGCCCAACAGACGGCAGGTGCTTGCGCTAACGGCCGCGGCCTTGCTGCCGCCGGTTGCCGGCAGGACTGCGACCCCAAATGTTGCCGCGATCGATTGGGGCATGCTGGAAACGCTTCTGGCGCTCGGCGTCGAGCCGGCGGCGGCGACCGAACTGATCCAGTTCCGCAGGATTGCGGTCGAGCCTGCCGTTCCCCAAACCGTGACCGATCTCGGACTGCGCGGCACGCCCAACTACGAGCTGTTGCGCATCGTCGCGCCGGACCTGATCGTCATCTCCAATTTCTACGAGTACCAACGCCCGATTCTGGAACGCATAGCGCCGGTGTTCGCGCAAACCGTCTACGAGGCCGGAGTACCGCCCTACGCTCTTGCCGAGGCAGCGACGCTGGCGCTGGGCGAGAAGCTCGGACGACCGGCCGAGGCGAAGCGTTACCTCGACGAAACCGCCGACGACATAGCGCGGCGTCGCGCCGCCTTGCCAACAACGTCTGCCCGGCCGGTCTTTGTCATCAGCCTCGGCGATTCCAGGCACTTCCGCGCCTTCGGCCGCGACTCCATGTTCGGTGACGTGCTCACACGGCTCGGCCTGGTCAATGCCTGGTCCGAAGAGACAAGTTACAGCGCGGCAGCACCCGTTGGCCTGGAGGCGCTGGCGCGGGTGCCCGAGGCCTCCATCCTGATCGTCTCGCCCTTGCCGGCGGATGTCGGGCGCTCGCTTCCCACCAATGCGTTGTGGAACGCGCTGCCGGCCGTGAGCAAAGGCCGCGTCGCGGTGCTCGAAGCGATCAACCATTTCGGCTGCCTGCCGTCGGCGCGCCGCTTCGCGCGGCTGGCGACGGCGGCGCTTGCGGGTCATGCTTCGTGACGGAGCGCGCTGTGGCCCGAAGCGAGATACCTCACCGCACCATCGGCGGCGCGCTGTCGCCCATCATCCTGTGGGGCCTGCTCGCGGGGCTGGCCACACTCTTGTTCGCATGGCGCGTCGGCATGCAGCAGCCGGCATCGGTGCCGGGCGATCTCCAGCATGTCATCCTGTTCTACAGCTCGCTGCCGCGCGCCGTCGTAGCGGTGCTGGCGGGCGCCGTGCTCGGCCTGTCCGGCCTGCTGTTGCAGCATGTGCTGCGCAATCCGCTGGCGGAACCATCGACGCTCGGCATTTCGGGCGGCGCGCAACTGGCGATGACGCTCGCCTCGCTTTACGCGCCGTTGCTGATGGAGCGATCGCAAGGGCTGGTGGCCTTTGCCGGCGGCACCGCCGCTGTGCTGCTGGTGCTGGCGTTCACCTGGCGGCGCGGGCTGGAGCCGGTGTCGGTCGTGCTCGCCGGAATGATGGTGGCGCTGACCGCGAGTTCCGTCAGCGCCGCGCTGATCCTCGCCAATGGCGACTACCTGTTCTCGCTGTTCATCTGGGGCGGCGGGTCGCTGGTGCAGCAGGATTGGCAACCGGCTATCGCCCTGACGATCAGGCTGGCGGCCGGCGCCGCCGCGGCGCTGATGCTGCTGCGGCCGCTGACCATCCTTGGCCTCGACGACGCCTCGGCGCGCGGCCTTGGCGTTGCCCGCCACACCAGCCGCTTTCTCATCATCGCGCTTGCGGTGTGGATGGCAACGACTGTCGCGGCGCAGATCGGCGTCATCGGTTTCGTCGGCCTTGCCGCGCCGGCGCTCGCCACGCTTTCGGGCGCGCGCACCCTGCGGCAGAAGCTGGTCGCCGCGCCGCTGATCGGCGCAGTACTGCTGTGGCTGACGGACGGGCTGGTCCAGCTCGCCGCCGGAGCCGGCGGCGAGCGCATTCCGACCGGCGCGGGAACCGCGCTTCTGGGCGGCCCACTGCTGCTGTGGCTGTTGCCGAGGCTGCGCATGTTCGAATGGCCGCATCTCGGTTCCAATGGCGCGGCACCGCGCAAGGCTCGCCGGCCATGGCTCATCATCTTCGTCCTGCTTGCGCTCACATTTGCCGCCGCCGCCTTGGCTCTCGTCGTCGGGCGTGGACCGGCAGGGTGGTCGATCGCCGGCTGCGACCTGCTGGCCGATCTCGTCTCCTGGCGCGCGCCGCGTGTCGGCGTGGCCGCGGCCGCCGGCGCGATGCTCGCGGCGGCGGGCGTGGTCATCCAGCGCGTTACCGGCAACCCTCTGGCGAGCCCCGAAGTGCTTGGCGTCGGCACCGGCGCGGGCGCCGGTCTGACCGCCGTGCTGACGGTCAGCGCAACGACCGGGCTCGGCTGGCAGCTCGCCGGCTCGGCCGCGGGCTCACTGGCGGCACTGGCCGCCATGCTGGCCATCGCCGCCAAGGCAAAGTTCGGCGCCGACCGATTGCTGCTTGCCGGCATTGCCATGAGCGCACTGTGCAGCGCGCTGATCACCGCGACGATCGCGATGGGCAATACACAGTCCTATGTGCTGTTGCGCTGGCTGAGCGGTTCGACCGGCCAGGCGACCGCCCTGGACGCAGCCGTTGCACTGGCCTGCCTGTTGCCACTGACGCTGCCGCTTTTTCTTGCCGCGCGCTGGCTGGACATCCTGCCGCTCGGGGCCGACAGCGCGCGCGGACTTGGCGTGCCCGTAGCCGGCGGGCGGCTGATGCTGGTCGTCGTCAGCGCGCTCCTGACCGCGCTGGCCGCTTTGATCGTCGGCCCGTTGAGCTTCGTCGGCCTGATCGCGCCACACCTTGCCCGGCTCCTCGGCTTTTGGCGCGCACGCATTCATCTTGCCGGGGCGATGCTTCTGGGCGCCTTGCTGATGACCATATCGGACTGGCTGTCGCGCATGGCGGCCTTCCCGTACGAACTGCCTGTCGGCCTGTTCGCCTCACTGCTCGGCGGGCCGTATCTCGTCTACCTGCTTGCCAAGGGCGTGCCTCGTCAGGGCTGACGCGGTCCGGGCATGTCAGGAAGACCATTCGGCCTTCAGCACCGAGACCGCCGCCTCGCTGTTGTGGACGTAGTCATTGGCGTCCGGCTGCTTCTGCACCAGGAGGATGAACAGAAGGTCGGTCAGAGTCAGCTGCGCATCGCGCGCGGTGATGGACGATGAGCGCGCACGCTCCTCGTCGGCGATGGTGTAGAGGCAGATATCGGCAACGCGGCTCAGCGGATTGTCGTGCAGGCCGGTGACCGCGATCACCATGGTGCCGCGCTTGCGGGCAAGCTCGGCGATGCGCAGAGTTTCGATGCTGGCGCCCGAATGGGAGAGCGCGAACAGCACATCGTCAGGCCCGAGCGTCGAGGCATTGGCCATCTGGATATGGCTGTCGCTGTCATGCAGCACATTGCGGCCAAGCTTCATCAGCTTGTAGGAAAAATCACGCGCCACCAGCGAGGAGGCGCCGACGCCGGCCAGATGTATGCGGCGCGCACCATCCAGCAATTCCAGCGCCCTGGAGATGATCCGCTCGCTGTTGGCGGCGACGGTCCGCTCCATCGACAGAAGCTTGCTGCCGATCAGCTTCTTCAAGATGACCTGATAGCCGTCGCCGACTTCGATCGAACCGTGGATCATACCGGCCGGCACCTGCCATTCCCGCGCCTTGGCTTCGCTGACGGCGAGCTTGAGCTCCTGGTAGCTGGCATAGCCGAGCTTCTGGCTGAATTTGACGACGCTCGACTGGCTGCGCCCGATCTCAGCCGCAAGAGCAGCCGTCGACAGCCGCAGCATCTCCTCGGGATTTTCGACGATGTACTGGCCGATCTCACGATCGCCGGGCGCCATGCCGTCGAGCTTGGCATTGATCCTGTTCAGAACGGACATGATCCCCCTTGCGCTTTGGCGTCCAGCCGCACGGCCAAGGAATAATTTATTCCAATTTCGATTGACAGCCAAGAACGCGGAATTAATTCTTAAGCGGGCCGGATTGAGCTCGGGAACAGCTTTCGAGAGCGCCGCGCCCGGACGCGGCCCGGCGCACAAGGTTTCAGCCATGGACAGACTGCGCATCGTCGGCGGGCAAAGACTGCAAGGCGCGGTCACCATATCGGGCGCCAAGAACGCCGCTCTGCCGCAGATCGCGGCGGCGCTGCTAAGCCCCTACCCGCTCGAACTGACCAACCTGCCCGATGTGACCGACGTCGAGAACATGCTCGGCGTGGTGCGGCTGCACGGCGCCGAGGTGACGCGATCGGCCCATGCCGCGACGATCGACACCCGTGCCGCCGTTTCCAGGGAGACGTCCTACGACACCGTCAGAAAGATGCGCGCGACGGTGCTGGTGCTGGCGCCGCTGCTCGCCCGTTTCGGCCATGCGCGGGTTTCGCTGCCTGGCGGCTGCGCTATCGGCGCGCGGCCGGTCGACATGCATGTCGCCGCACTCGCGGCGCTGGGCGCCCGCATCGCCATCGAGAACGGGCTGATCGTCGCCTCGGCGCCGAACGGGCTCACCGGCACGCGCATCGTCCTGAGCTCGCCGTCGGTCGGGGCGACGGAAACCGCCATGATGGCGGCGACCACGGCCAAGGGCGAAACCGAAATCCTCAACGCGGCGCGCGAGCCCGAAGTGGCCGACCTCGCGGCTTGCCTCAACGCGATGGGCGCGCGTGTCGAAGGTGCCGGCACACATCGCATCCTGATCGCCGGCGACACGGACTGGCGCGCGGCCAGGCACGACATCATTCCGGACCGGATAGAGGCCGGCACCTATGCCATCGCCGCGGCGATCACCGGCGGGCAACTGGAACTGACGCATGCCCGGCTCGAGCACATGGCCTCGGTGGTGCAACTGCTGGAGGCGACCGGCGTCGGCGTCTGGCCGGGCGACCGCGGGCTCATCGTGTCGCGCGAGCGGCCGCTCAAGGCCGCCGACGTCACGACGGAACCCTATCCGGGCTTTCCGACCGATCTCCAGGCGCAGTTCATGGCGCTGATGTGCTGCGCGCAGGGCGCGTCGCTGCTGCGCGAAACCATTTTCGAGAACCGCTTCATGCATGTTCCCGAACTGATGCGGCTCGGCGCCAACATCAAGCTGCAAGGCACCACCGCGCTGGTGCGCGGCGGCGAGAAACTGCATGGCGCGCAAGTCATGGCCACCGATTTGCGCGCCTCGGTGTCGCTGGTGCTGGCGGCCTTGGTCGCCGAGGGCGAGACGACCATCAACCGGGTCTATCATCTCGACCGTGGCTATGAGCAACTGGACCGCAAGCTGCGTCTGTGCGGCGCCGACATCGAGCGGCTGAGCGCATGAACAACGGCCGCTCCGATTATTTTCTCGGTGTCGACGGCGGCGGGACCGGCTGCCGCGCCCGTATCGAGGACGCCGAAGGAATCGTGCTGGGACAAGGCCTCTCCGGTCCGGCGTCGACGCGGCTCGGCATCGACGCGGCCTGGGCGTCGGTTGCCAAGGCCTTCGACGTGGCGATCGAGGAGGCAGGATTCGGAGCGGCGGAAAGCGCCCGGATTCACGCCGGCATCGGCCTTGCCGGGATCGGCCGCAAGGGCGCGCTGGAGGCGCTGCGGGCGATCGCGCATCCCTTTGCCAGCATCGATTTCGTCAGCGATGGCGTCGCCGCCTGCCTCGGCGCGCATTCGGGCCAGGACGGCGCCATCGTCATCGCCGGCACCGGTTCGATCGGCCTCGGCTTCGTCGAGGGCCGCGACCTGCGCGCCGGAGGCTATGGCTTTCCGATCTCCGACGAAGGCAGCGGCGCCGATCTCGGGCTGAAGGCCGTGCAGTTGGCGTTGCGCGCCCATGACGGCCGGCATGAGCGCACGGCACTGCTGGCGGAAGTCATGCAGCGTTTCGAGAACGACCCGATGCAAGCCGTGGCCTGGATGGACCGCGCCAGCGCCACCGACTATGCGGCCCTGGCGCCGATGGTGATGCGCCACGCCGACCAGGGCGATCCGGCAGGGCGGCGCATCGTGCAAAAGGCCGCCGAACAGATCGACACGCTGGTGCGGGTTCTGTTCGAAAAAGGCGCGCCGCGCGTGGCCCTGCTGGGCGGGCTCGCCAGTCCGCTCGAACCATGGCTCGCACCCGACGTTCGCCGGCGCCTGAAAGCCGCCGATGGCGACGCGGTTTCCGGGGCGATCATTCTTGCCCGCAGGTCACTCGGCAAGCATTAGCGCGGAAGGAATAATTTATTCCATCTTTCCGTTGACGGACCGAATATTGAATTCTAATACGTTAACGAAACGGGGTAGCATAACGAAATACGCGTGTGCCGGAGCCAAAGAGGAACCACTTCCGAACAGGCTGAGCGGCCTGATTTTTGAAAGCACTGATTTGAAAGCACTGGGATGAGCGAGCAAGGTTTGATGTCCGAGCTGGACCGGCTGGTTTCCGAAGGCCGGAATCCGCGGACCATGGACATCGACCTGCTGCCGACGATCGATGTGCTGCGCAAGATCAACGACGAGGACCGGGTGGTTCCGGCAGCGGTCGAAAAGGTGCTGCCGGACATCGCGGCCGCGGTCGACCGCATCGTCCTCGCCTTCCAGAAAGGCGCTCGGCTTATCTATATGGGCGCCGGCACCAGCGGCCGGCTGGGCGTGCTCGACGCCTCGGAATGTCCGCCCACTTTCGGCGTGCCGGAAGGCATGGTCGTTGGCCTGATCGCCGGCGGGCCCGACGCGCTGGTGCGCTCGACCGAAGGGGCCGAGGATGATCCCAAGATGGGCGCCAGGGCCTTGCAGGACATCAAGCTCACCCCGGACGACGTGGTGGTCGGCATCGCGGTCAGCGGGCGCACGCCCTATGTGATCGGCGGGTTGAATTATGCCAAGCAGGTGGGGGCAACGACGGTCGCCCTGTCCTGCAATCCGGCATCGACCATAGCAGGCATTGCCGACATCGCCATCTCGCCGGTCGTCGGTCCCGAGGTGCTGACCGGCTCGACGCGGCTGAAATCCGGAACGGCGCAGAAGCTGGTGCTCAACATGCTGAGCACGGCCTCGATGATCCGCATCGGCAAGAGCTACCAGAACCTGATGGTGGACCTTAATCCGTCCAACAGGAAACTGGCCGCCAGGGCAACCAGGATCGTGATGCAGACCACAGGCTGCACGGCGGCGCAGGCGCGCCACGCGCTCGGCCGGACCGGCAACGACGTGAAGCTGGCGATCCTGCTGACCATCACCGGGCTTGAGGTCGAGGAGGCGCGCGCAGCCCTCGCCAAGGCAAGGGGTTTCCTGCGAAAGGCAATCAGCGACGAGACGCATGAAGGCGCTTGAGACCAGACGGCGTGAAGCTGCTTTACACAAGACGGCGCGAAGCCGCATAGACTGGGCCGATAGTCCAAAGCGCGTGTGTCTTGGAAGCGGTCCGCAGAAACTGCAAGGGCATCGGGTTCAAGCAAAGATGGGAGACGAGAATGGTTCACCTCACAAGAAAGCTGCTGTCGGGCATCACGCTGGCAGCCATGCTCGGCATCGCCACGGTCTCGACGCAGGCGGCGACGCTGCACATGGCCTGGTCGCAGGACGCAACGGGACTTGATCCGCACAAGCAGACGGCCTTTTCCTCGCTGCGGCTCCTGGAGCTGATCTATGAGCCGCTGGTGCGGGTCGATGCCAGCCTGCAGATCATCCCGGCCATCGCCACGTCCTGGGAATTCTCCAAGGACGGCAAGGAGCTGACCTTCAAGCTCGATCCCAAGGCGAAATTCCAGGACGGCGCTGCCGTGACCTCGGCCGACGTCAAGGCGTCTTTCGAGCGCATCCTGGACGAGAAGACAGGCGCCGCCGCCCGCGCCAACTTCCTGTCGATCGCCAGCATCGACACGCCGGACGTTGGAACCGTCGTGTTCCATTTATCGCAGCCCGACGCGCCGATCCTGACGGCGATGAGCGACATCAACGCGGCCATCGTGCCGGCGGCCGAGATCAAGGCCGGCTCGATCGGCACCAAAACGGTCGGCTCCGGCCCGTTCCAGCTCGATAAATGGGACCCCAACGCCAAGGAAGTCTTGAGCGCCAACAAGGAATGGGCCGGCGGCGCGATCGGCGTCGACGGTATCGAAATCAGCGTGCTGCCCGATGAAGCGGCGATCCTCGCCGCCCTGCGCACCAAGCAGGTCGATTTCGCGCTGCTCAACGATCCGCTCGTCGCCACGCTGGTGCCGAAGGAGGCTAGCCTGCAACTGAACCGCGCGCCGGTGCTGGCCTATAACGTGCTGCAGCTCAATCCGTCACGCAAGCCGATGACCGAGCTCAAGGTGCGCCAGGCGATCTCCTGCGCGATCGACCGGCAGGAGGTTCTAGACACTGCCGCGCTCGGTGAAGGCAAGGTCACCGGACCGCTGACCATCCCAGCACTTGCGACCGATCCCAGCCAGCTCTTCTGCTACAAGCGTGATGTCGAGAAGGCCAAGAAGTTGATGGCGGAGGCAGGCTTTGCCGACGGCTTTTCGGCGACCGTGATCGGCGCCACCGGCGAGCCGCCGACGGCGGCGGCAGAAGCCCAGGTCATCCAATCGCAGCTCGCCGAGATCGGCGTCAAGCTCGACATCAAGATGATGGAGCTCAACGTCTATGTCGACGCCTGGCTGAAGGGCGATTTCGACATGGCGATCGCGCTCAATGGCGGCCGCGCCGACCCCTACACCATGTACAACCGCTACTGGACCAAATCAGGCAATCTGCAGAAGGTGGCCAACTACATCGACGATACGCTGGACAGCCTGATGCAGAAAGGCCGCGCCGAGACCGATCCGGCCAAGCGCAAGGCGATCTTCACCGAGTTCGAGAAGCACCTCGCCGAAGTCTCGCCCTGGATTTGGCTCTACACGTCCTACAGCTATACCGCCCAGCAGAAGAACGTCGCCGGGTTCGTGCCGACGCCGACGGGCACGCTGTTCAGCCTCAGCAAGGTTACCATCCAGCAGTAGCCGTGGGCGGCCCTGGAGACGGATGATTTCAGGTTGAATCGACCTGAAATCTGAATCCGCCTCTAGATCAAAGGGATAGAGCATGATGTCGTCCGAAAACCGCTTCACACTCGGCATCATGCTCTAGACGAGAGGTCTTCTTCGCGTGAACTATCTGATGCGACGACTTGCGGCGTTTCCTCTCGTCCTGCTTGGCGTGTCGATCCTGGTCTTCGTGGCGATCCGGATGGTGCCGGGCGATTCGATCACCGCGATGCTGGGCACCGAAGCCGGCCTGCTGACGCCGGCACAGCGCGATGCGCTCGCCGCCTATTTCGGCATCGACCAGCCCTGGTTCGTCCAGTACTGGCGCTGGATCGGCGGCATCCTGCACGGCAATTTCGGCATCTCCGTCACCTATGGTAGGCCGGTATTGGACGTCATCCTCGAGCGCTTCCCGCTGACGCTGGAACTGGCCGTGCTGTCGATGATCATCGCACTCGCCGCCGGCATGCCGGCGGGCATCTACGCCGCCACGCATAGTGAGAAACTGTCCGACCTCGGTGTGCGCGTCGTCGCTATGATCGGCCAGTCGACGCCGAGCTTCGTGCTCGGCCTTTTGATCATCTACGCGCTGTCGGCCGGCTTCGGCGTGCTGCCGGCCATGGGCGAATTCGCGCCGCTCTGGCAGGATCCCTTGCGCAATCTCAGCCAATTGATCCTGCCTGCCATCACGCTCGGCTTCGCCTTCGCCGCATCGGTCACCCGCATCTCGCGCTCGGCCATGCTCGACGTGTTGAGCGACGACTATGTGCGCACCGCCCGCAGCAAGGGCGCCTCGGCGCGCAGCGTCATCTGGCGGCATGCGCTGCCCAACGCGCTGATCCCCGTGGTGACGCTGAGCGGCATTGAATTCGGCTATCTCCTGGGCGGCGCGGTCATCGTCGAGCAGATCTATGCCCTGCCCGGTCTCGGCCGCATGGTGCTCGACGCCATCCTCCAGCGCGACTACGCGCTGGTGCAGGGCAGCGTGCTGTTCATCGCCTTCAACTTCATGATCGTCAATCTCCTGGTCGACCTCGCCTATGTCGCGCTCGATCCGCGCATCCGGCTGGGCGAGCAGTGATGCGCATGCTGCGCGCCATCCTCGGGCACGGCAGCGGTCGTATCGGCGGCGTGATCGTCGGCGTCTATCTCCTGGTCGCCATCCTCGGTTTGCTTGGACTGACGCCGCACAATCCGATCACGCAATACCGGATCGACCGGCTGCACGCGCCCAGTGCCGCCTACTGGATGGGCACCGACCTGTTCGGCCGCGACGTGGCGAGCCGGCTGATGGCGGGCGTCGGCCAGTCCTTCACCGTTGCCTTTCTTTCGGTCGCCTTCGCCGCGCTTGCCGGCACCGTGCTTGGGCTCGCCGCCGCTTGGCTCGGGCGTCGCTGGGACGGCGTGCTGATGCGGATCATGGATGTGCTGCTGGCTTTTCCTGCCATTCTTCTGGCGCTGCTGATCGTCACCGTTGCCGGACCGGGCACATGGACCAGCGTGGTCGCCATCGGCATCGTCTATACGCCGATCTTCACACGAGTGGTGCGCGGCCCTGCTTTGTCGCTCAAAGCGCGCGAATTCGTCGACGCCGCGCGCACCTTCGGCAGCAGCTCCAGCTACATCGTCACGCGGCACCTGCTGCTCAATCTGGTCGCGCCGCTGACCATCCAGGTGACGCTGGCGCTCGCCTGGGCATTGCTGACCGAGGCCGGCCTGAGCTTCCTCGGTCTCGGCACGCAGCCGCCGGCCGCTTCGCTCGGCCTGATGCTGAGCGACAGCCGCAATCTGATGGAAACCGCCCCATGGCTGATGATCTTCCCCGGCCTGGCGATCATGATCAGCATTCTGGGCTTCAACCTCTTGGGCGACGCCTTGCGCGACATCCTCGATCCGAGGATGCGGAGAGCGCTCGCATGATCCCGCTTCTGTCGGTCCGCGACCTGAACGTCGGCTTCGGCCGCGACCCGAAAGCCAATGAGGTGGTGCGCGGCGTCAGCTTCGACCTCGCCGACGGCGAAACGCTGGCCATCGTCGGCGAAAGCGGCTCGGGCAAGTCGGTCACCGCGCTGTCGATCAACCGTCTCATCGATTTCGGCGGCGGCCGCATCACCGGCGGCGCCATGACGCTGAAACGGGCCGACGGCAGTCTCTTCGACCTGACGACCGCGACCGAGCCGCAACTGGCCGGCATTCGCGGCGCGGAGATCGGCATGATCTTCCAGGAGCCGATGACCTCGCTCAATCCTGTGCTGACGATCGGCACGCAGATCGAGGAATCCTTCCGGCTGCATCGCGGCCTGACCGGCCGGCAGGCCACGGCGGCGGCCAGGGACGCGCTCGACCGAGTGCGCATCCCCGATGCGGCAAGGCGGCTGAAATACACACCCAACCAGCTGTCGGGCGGCATGCTGCAAAGGGTGATGATCGCCATTGCGCTCGCCTGCAATCCGCGTCTGCTGATCGCCGACGAACCGACCACGGCGCTCGATGTGACGGTACAGGCGCAGATCATGGCGCTGCTTGCGGAGCTCAAGCAGGAAAGCGGCATGTCGATGATCTTCATCACCCACGACATCGGCCTTGTCGCCGGGATCGCCGACACGGTGATGGTGATGCAGAACGGGCAGGCCGTAGAACAGGGCGAACTGAACCAGGTCCTCGACAGGCCGCAGCACGCCTACACGCAGCATCTGTTGCAGGATGTGCCGCATTTCGCCCACGGCCGCGCGACACGCATGGACGGGCAGCGCGACAAGAACGCAAGGACGGACCCGGCCCTGAAAGTCAACGGCCTGGTGGTGCGATTTCCGCTCAGGAGCAGTTTCTTCAGCCATGCCAGCGGCGCGGTGCACGCCGTGGATGGCATCGACTTCGACCTGATGCCGGGAGAGACACTGGCCATTGTCGGCGAGAGCGGTTCGGGCAAATCGACCACCGCGAAAGCAGTCCTTGGGCTGGTGCGCTCGACGCGCGGCAGCTTCTCGGTCGGCGCCCCAACGGCCACGGCAAAGCACAGCGCCAAGCCCGTGCAGATGGTTTTCCAGAATCCCTACGCTTCGCTCAACCCGCGGCTGAGCATCGAGAGCATCCTGGCGGAGCCGGTGATCGCCAATGGCGGCCGGGCGGATGCCGAAACGCGAGCCAGGATGGCGAGCCTGCTGGAGCGCGTCGGCCTGCCGCAGAACAGTTTGCAGCGCTATCCGCACGAATTCTCCGGAGGCCAGCGGCAAAGGCTGTGCATTGCCCGCGCGCTGATGCTCAACCCGTCGGTCGTCGTTCTGGATGAAGCGGTTTCCGCCCTCGATGTTTCGGTTCAGGCCAAGGTGCTGGAGCTGCTGGTCGACCTGCAGCGCGAGTTCGGGCTGGCCTATCTGTTCATCTCACACGATATGGCTGTCGTCGAGCGGATCGCTCATCGCATCGCCGTCATCTATGCCGGCCAGATCGTCGAGATCGGAGACGCGGCCTCGGTGCTGTCGGCGCCGAAACATTCCTACACGAAGAAGCTCATATCAGCGGTTCCGGCCATCGACCGGCGGCATGAGCGTTTCGAGGTCGACACACGCCAGGTGCCTTCCCTGGTGCGCCCGCAAGGGTTTGAGCCGGCGCCGGCGAGATGGGAGCGGTTTGGCGGGGATCATGTGGCGAGGGTGGAGGCGTGATGGCCCTCGGATATCTCAGGTTGGCGGGACAGCACCCCCCTCTGCCCTGCCGGGCATCTCCCCCGCAAGGGGGGAGATCGGATGTCGCCTCGGCCTTCGCCAATCTCCAATGGTGGAAGGCTGGCGGGACATCAACTCTGCCAATCTCTCCCCTTGCGGGGGAGATGCCCGGCAGGGCAGAGGGGGGTGTGACGGAACTCGGCCTTTCAGGAGGCCCGCATTGACCAACCTCGCCCAGATCTTCGACCGCGCGTTCCAACCACTCGCAGCGGCAGTTGCCGCCAAGCGCATCCCCGGTGGCGTGCTCGGCATCGTTGACAGGAATGGCGACCGCATCACCAGGGCGATCGGCTCAGCCCAACTCGTGCCTAAGCAGCGACCGATGCGTGAGGAGAGCTGGTTCGACCTGGCATCCCTGACCAAGGTGATCTTCACCACGCCGCGCATTCTGACGCTGGCTCAGGACGGTGCCATCGATCTCGACGCACCACTCGTCTCGGTGCTGCCGGACCTTCGCCAATATGACGCGAGTGCCTGGGAGCGGAAGGTGACGTTTCGCCAGTGCCTCGGGCACCAGACGCCCTTCCCGGCCGTCGAACCGATCTACACCTACGGGCGCGACCCCGACTTGCTGCGCGCCTTCATCCTGCAACGGGAATGGCGGGCCCGCGATCCGGTCTATTCCGACATCAATTTCATCCTGCTCGGCTTTGCGCTCGAACGGCTGTCGGGAAAAAGCATCCGCGACATGGAGCCCGGCCCGGGCTTTGCGTGGTCTGCCGAGCCAGATCTCGCCGCGGCAACAGAAGACTGCACCTGGCGCCATCGCGTTCTGTCCGGCGAGGTTCACGACGACAATTGCGCGGCGTTGCAAGGCGCCGGCCATGCCGGCCTGTTCGGCACGGCCGCCTCGGTGCTCGATTTCGCCCAAGGGCTGCTGACCGGCGCATCCGAACGGTCGATCGCGCCGATGCGCACGCCCTTGTCCGCCACCCGCACCCATGGCTGGGAGCGTCCCTATGACGGCTGGTCCGGCGGCGCTTTGTGCGGCCCCGGAACGATAGGCCATACCGGCTTTACCGGCACGGGGCTGTGGATCGACTTCGACAGAGGCAAGGCCTGGACCTTGCTTACCAACCGGATCCATCCGACACGTCACTTCGACAGCGGAATCGTCGCGCTTCGCCAAGCGGTCGGCGATCTCATCAATGGAGTTCGATAATGGAATCCATCTGGGCCGTCGGCCTGATGACCGGCACCGTGCTGGACGGCAACATCGATGTCGCCCTGATCAAGACAGATGGCGAGCGCATCGACGATTTCGGCACCTACCGGCTGATGCCCTACCCCCCGTCGATCCGCTCGCTGCTGGAAGAGACGCTTAAGCAGGCGCGGGGCTGGAATTTTGCCGGACCGGAGCCGGCGATCTTCCGCGAGGCCGAGGAGGCGCTGACGCGCGCGCAATCGGCGGCGGTCAAGGAGCTCGTAGAAGGTTATGGGATGACGATGGCGGATATCGGCGTCGTCGGCTTCCACGGCCAGACCGTACTGCATCGCGCGCCGCAAATCGGCCGGCTCGGCCAGACCCGGCAGCTCGGTGATGGCGAATTGATGCATGCGATCCTCGGCACCAAAATTGCCTATGATTTCCGCTCTGCCGACATGCGCGCCGGAGGACAGGGCGCACCGTTGGCGGCCGCCTATCACACCGCGCTGATGCGCAGCGCCGGCGCCAGCGGCGAGGTGGCCGTGCTCAACCTCGGCGGCGTCGCCAACATCACCTGGTGGGACGGCGGCGACAATGTCGTTGCCTTCGACACCGGCCCCGCCAACGCGCCGCTCAACGATTTCATCAAGTCGAAGGGGCTCGGCGAAATGGACCGCGACGGCGCGCTTGGCCGGGCGGGAACGGTCGACGAAGCCCGGCTCGCCAAGCTGCTGCAACACCCCTATTTGACCAAACCCTATCCGAAATCGCTGGACCGTTTCGACTTCGGCGCCACCATGGCGGATGGCCTGAGCGCCGAGGACGGCGCCGCGCTTTTGACCGCCTTCACCGCCGCCGCGGTCGGCAAGGCACTCGATCTTCTGCCGAGCCGGCCGAAAAGACTGGTGGTCAGCGGCGGCGGCCGCCACAACCCGACGATGATGGCAATGATCGCCAGCCGCGCCGGTGTCGAGGTGGTGCAGGCCGAAAGCCTCGGCTGGAGCGGCGACGCGGTGGAGGCGGAGTGTTTTGCCTTTTTGGCGGTGCGCGTGCTGCGCGGCCTGCCGATCAGTTTCCCCAGCACGACGGGCGCGCCGCAGCCGATGCGCGGCGGACGGTTGGCCGGTTGATCAGCCCGCCGACAGTTTTTTCTGCAGGAAGACGCGGCTGCGGCCGACGGGGAAATCGGCGAGTGTTCCGAAGGGCTGATAGCCCTGGCGCCGATAGACCCTGGCGGCGTTGGGGTTGAAGGTGTCGATCCAGGCGTTCTGGCAGCCGCGCGCCATCGCCTCCTTCTCAGCCGCGTCCAGCATCGTGCCGGCCATGTGCCGACCGCGCAGCCTTTCGTCGACCCACAGCCATTGCACGTAGAGCCAGCCCCAGGCGGTGTAGCCCGAAGTGCCCGCGACAATCGCGCCGGCTTCATCACGCACGAACACCGCAAGGGCCTTCCTTTCGGAAGCGCCGACATCGCCGTCGTTGAACGCCATCAACCGCTCGCCGAGAAAGGCGAGCTCCTCGGGCAAGGGGGTTGCCGTCGTTTCAAGTGTCGTGATCATGGCTCATCCGAAATGCGCAACGGGAGATGAACAGAGTTACGAAGGCCGGAGCGCCTGCGCAACGCCTATATCCGTCCCCGAACAGGGTGCTGGTCCGGGGCGCCACCATTGCGGAATTCGGAGGCGGAAATGCCGTAGCGCTTGAGCTTGTCATAGAAAGTCTTGCGCGGCACGCCGAGTGCGTCGATGGCCCCGCGCACGTCGCCGGCATGATCGCGCAAAGCCTCGCGGATGAGTTGCGCCTCGTAGCGGCCGACCCGTTCGGGCAGCGCCGCCGAGGGCTCCGGCAAGCGCGCGGACGTTGCCCTGGCCTCCTCGTCGGGCCCGAGGCCAAGCGCGACCCGGTCGGCAAAATGCGCGAGCTCGCGCACATTGCCGGGCCAGTCATGCGACTGGAGATGGTCGCTCACCGCGGCATTCACGGCCGCGACAGGACGGCCGAAACGCTGCGAGGCGTTACCCAGGAAATGCCCGAACAGCAGCGGGATGTCGCCGCGCCGCTCGCGCAGCGGCGGGATGCGTAGCGTCACGACGTTGAGGCGGAAATAGAGATCCTCGCGGAAATCGCCGCGCTGGTCCGGCCGGCCTAGATCGACCTTCGTTGCCGCGACGACCCGCAGATCGAGGCGGCGCGTTTCGTTGGAGCCGAGCGGGGTGAGGCTGCGCGTTTCCAGCACCCGCAGCAGCTTGACCTGTAGCGGCGGCGGCATGGATTCGATTTCGTCGAGGAACAGCGTGCCGCCGCTCGAATGCTCGATGCGACCGATTCGCCGCCGCTGCGCCCCGGTGAACGCGCCCGGCTCGTGGCCGAACAGCTCGCTCTCGATGACGGTCTCCGGCAGAGCGCCGCAATTCAGCGCCACGAAAGGCTTTGCGCGGCGCCGGCCCCATCGGTGCAGGAGATCCGCCACCACCTCCTTGCCGGTGCCGGTCTCGCCTTCCACCAGCACGTCGACATCCATGTCGGCGATCTGACGCAAGGTCTCGCGCAGGCGGCGGATGGCGGGCGCCTCGCCGATCAGCGGCAGGCCGTCGGCGGCCTGCGCGGCGGCCTCGTGCAGCCGCCGGTTCTCCATCACCAGCCGCCGCTTTTCGCCGGCCCGATTCAGCGCCTCGACAAGGCGTTCGCCGGCATAGGGTTTCGGGATGAAATCGTAGACGCCGTCCTTGAGCGCGGCCACCGCGAGATCAATATCGCCATGTCCGGTGACCAGGATCACCGGTATGTCGATGTCGATCGCCCTGATCCGATCGAACAGCTGCAAGCCGTTCATGCCGGGCATGCGGATATCGCTGACAACCACGCCCTGGAAATCCCGGTCGACGGCGGCAAGCGCTGCCTCCGCGGCCTTGAACGCGATCACGCCGAAGCCGGCAAGCTCGAGCAATTGCGTGGTGGCGTGAAGCAGATCCGCGTCGTCTTCGACGAGCGCGACCAGCCCTGATCCCTCAGTCATTCAATTCGCCTCAGATCTATGGTGAAGGATGCGCCTTTCGTGCTGCCCGGATCGAGGCGCAGCGTGCCGCCCAGTTCCTGGGCGATCTCCTGCGAGATCACCAGACCGAGGCCAAGCCCCTTTTCCTTGGTGGTCTGGAACGGCATGAACAAATTGCCGGCCGCTTCCGGCCCGAGGCCAGGTCCATTGTCGCGCACCGAAACCAGCACCCTGTCGTCGCGCTCGGCAAGCTCGATCTCGATGCGCGGATCGGGCCGGTCCTTCAGGGCATCCAGCGCATTCTGCAAGAGATTGACCAGGATCTGCTCCAGCCGGATTCGGCTGGCCATGACCGTCGGCGAGGCGGTGCCGCGCGGCTTGACGACGGTCACGCCGGAATCGCGGATGCGGCCGGACAGGAGCGACAGCGCGCCGTCGATCGCTTCGCGCACGGGCAATGGCGAGGCGGCGACGCCTGGCCGCCGTGCGAAGGTGCGCAGCGTGCTGGTGATGGCGCCGATGCGCTCGGTCATCGACACGATCGATGTCAGGTTGCCCGAGACGGATTCGACTTTGTCGCCATGCAGGAAGCGGCCGGCATTCTCGGCGTAGGTGCGTATCGCCGCCACCGGCTGGTTGATCTCATGCGCGACGCCGGCGGCGATCTGGCCGAGGATGGAAAGCCGGTTGGCCTGGGCGAGGTCGTCGCGCAGTCGGCGGACCTTGGCCTCGGCGTTTTCGCGCTCGGCGATCTCGCCGGCAAGGGCGGTGTTGGAGCGGGTCAGTTCCGCCGTTCGCGTGCTTACCCTGCTCTCCAGTTCAGCATTCATGCGCGCCAGCGCTTCCTGCCTCACGCGGCGCGCACGGCGGCGCCTGAGAAGCACGTAGGCAAGTAAACCCGTGAACAGCAGCGCCAGCAGCGTGGTCAGGCGTGCCGTGTTGGCGGCCGACGTCAAAGCGGCATCGGCAGGCGTGAGCAGCCACAGACGCCAACCGGGAACGGCGCCGGGCAGGTCCTGCGCCACTTCGACGAACTGGCGCGATTTTCCGGCATTGTCGATTGTCGCCAGGCCGTCACCGGCACCGCGTCGTATCGGCAGCGGTTCGAAGCCGGTTTCGGCGAGTTGAAGCTGCTCGTGAGCTGTCGCGGCATCCGCGGCCGAGAGCGGCGCAAGCGCGTGGAACCGCCACTCGGGCCGGCTGGTCGCCAGCACGACACCGCGCTCGTCGGTGACGAAGACGACAAAGCCGCTGGAGCGCCAATTGGCTTCGACGCCGTCGAGTTCGACCTTCAGTACGGCGACGCCGAGCGGCGTCTTGCCGTCGTCGACGCGGCTGGCGAGATAAAGTCCCGGCCTGCCGCTGATCGTGCCGAGGCCATACTGGCTGGCGGCGCCCTTGGTCATGGCGTCGGTGAAATAGTGGCGGAAATTGTAGTCGATGCCGACGAAGCTGCCCGGCTCGCCGGCGTTGCTGGCCGATATCGCGATGCCTGCCGTGTCGATGACATAGATGGCGGATGCCGAGGCGTCGGCGGCAATGGCCCGGAGCTTGTCGCCGAGCGCCGTCTCTTGCGTTTTGCCGGCCCGGCGCAACGCGTCGCGCACGGCATCGTCGCGTGCCAGCACCAAGGGAACGAGACGCTGCTTTTCGATTTCGCCGGTCAAGGTGCCCGCCGCCAGCGGCAAGGCTGCCAGTGCTCCGTCGCGCAGATCGCCGGCAGCCTGGTTGGCGGCAAGGCGCCCGGCAATCGCGACCGCTCCCGCCAGCATTGCCACGGCGACCAGGAGAATGAGCCAGCGGCCGTCACGCAGCCTGGCCATCGCTTCGCGCAGCAGGTCGCGGCCGGCGAACTCCGGGGATGCGCTATCGGTGTCTGCCTGCGGCGTCTGCCCTCTCCACCGTTCGCTGTTCAGCAGCCACTGTAATGCGAAACTCCGCCCAGGCAAACTAGGGTGAGTGCGGAAATCCGCACAGGCCTCCATCGAAACGGGGACAAAACTGCCGGAAATCCAGGGTTCCGGCCTTTTCTCGATCTGGCACGGCGCTTGCAAAACTCTCGGCGGCGGCGAGCGACCGGAGCGCCGCGATGGGAGAAGTCTTGCGGGGCGGCGCGTGCCGTTCCCTCCGGCCAGGGAGATAGCAGATGCACATGGCAGACCAATCACGCGCGCCCGCCGCGCAGCGCAAGCCGCTCTACGCCCAACTCTACGTGCAGGTGCTGGTGGCGATCACCGTCGGTATCCTGCTCGGCCATTTCTATCCGTCGCTCGGTGAGAGCATGAAGCCGCTTGGCGACGCCTTCATCAAGCTGGTCAAGATGATCATCGCCCCGGTTATCTTCCTGACGGTCGCCACCGGCATCGCCGGCATGAGCGACCTGCAGAAGGTAGGCCGCGTCGCCGGCAAGGCGATGCTCTACTTCCTCACCTTCTCGACACTGGCGCTCATCATTGGCCTGATCGTGGCCAATGTCGTGCAGCCCGGCGCCGGCTTCAACATCGACCCGGCGACGCTCGACGCCGCGACCGTCAACAGCTACGCCGCCAAGGCGCACGACCAGTCGGTCACCGGCTTCCTGATGAACATCATCCCGACGACCATCGTCGGCGCCTTCGCCGACGGCGACATATTGCAGGTGCTGTTCTTTTCAGTGCTGTTCGGCATTGCGCTGGCGCTGGTCGGCGACAAGGGCGCGCCGGTGCTCAATTTCCTGCAGGCGCTGATGGCGCCGATGTTCAAGCTGGTCAGCGTGCTGATGAAGGCAGCTCCGATCGGCGCGTTCGGCGCCATGGCCTTCACCATCGGCAAGTACGGCATCGGCTCGGTCATCAACCTCGCCATGCTGGTCGGCACCTTCTACATGACCGCTTTCCTGTTCGTGTTCATCGTGCTGGGTGCCGTCTGCCGCTACAACGGTTTCTCCATCCTGTCGCTTATCCGCTACATCAAGGAGGAGCTGCTTCTGGTGCTGGGCACCTCGTCTTCGGAAGCAGCACTGCCCTCGCTGATGGAGAAGATGGAGAAGGCCGGCGCCAAGCGCTCGGTGGTCGGCCTGGTCATCCCGACCGGCTATTCCTTCAATCTCGACGGCACCAACATCTACATGACGCTGGCCGCGCTGTTCATCGCGCAGGCGACCAACATCCACCTCTCCTTCGGCGACCAGATCCTGCTGCTCCTGGTGGCGATGCTTTCCTCCAAGGGGGCGGCCGGCATCACCGGCGCCGGCTTCATCACCCTTGCCGCCACGCTTTCGGTGGTGCCGGCTGTGCCTGTTGCCGGCATGGCGCTGATCCTCGGCGTCGATCGCTTCATGTCGGAATGCCGGGCGCTGACCAACTTCGTCGGCAATGCGGTGGCGACGCTGGTGGTGGCGCGCTGGGAAGGCGAGCTCGACGAGGCCAAGCTGGCCAGGGCGCTGGCGGGAACGGCCGACGACAGCCTGCCGGCGGACATCGTTCCAGCCGAGTAATCACAACGGCCGCACAGCGATAGTAAATGGCCGGAGGCATCGCCGCCTCCGGCCATTTTTCGTGTGTTCACCGTGTGAGGCGGCAGGACTTGCGCACGCCGCGCAGCTTGAGCTCGACCATCAGTGTCCGCCCTCGTGTCCGGGATATCTGCTTGGCCCTTCGACAGGCAGGCGGGCTGTGCCGTCGTCGAACAGGACAAGGCTCGCCGCGCCGATCAGCCCGGCGTGGCGGCCGAGCTGGGCCAGAACCACCGGCACGTCGCGATACGCGCGCATGGCGCGCTGGCGGATGGTCGCCTCTATTGCCGGAGCCATCAGATCGAGGCCATTGGCGATGCCGCCGCCGACGACCAGCACGTCGGGCGAATAGAGATGCAGGAGGTTGGTGAAGCCGACGCCCAGCCAGCGCGCTTCCTCCTCGAGCAGGGCCAGGGCGAGATCGTCCTGCAGCCGCGCTGCATCGACGACATGGCGGCCCGTCACCTCGGCATTAGCCGAGAGGCGGCGCAGCGTCGAGCCGTCGAAGGCCGACGTCGCGGCATTGGCGCGGCGGCCGAGCGCGGTGCCCGAGGCGATGGCCTCGAAACAGCCGACGACACCGCACATGCAGCGCTCGCCTTCATTGGTGATGGTCATATGGCCGATCTCGGCGGCAAGGCCGCGGCGGCCGTGCAGGATGCGCCCGTCGACGACGACGCCGCCGCCAATGCCGGTCGAGACGGTGACGAAGACAAGCGAACGGGCACCGTGGCCGGCGCCGAAGCGCCACTCGCCAAGTGCCGCGGCATTGGCGTCGTTCTCCAGCCGCACCGGCAAGCCGAGCCGCCGCTCGAGGATGTCGGCGAGCGGCACGTCCAGCCAGCCGGCGAGCGTCGGCGGCCCGACGGCGATGCCGGCCAGCGGATCGAGCGGTCCCGGCGCACCGACGCCGACACCGAGGATGGCGAGGGCCGGCGCCTTGGCATGGATGGTCGCGGCGAGAGCCTCGATCTGGCCGATCACCACTTGGGGACCGGCCTGCGCCTGTGTCGGCACCGCCGCGAATGCCAGTATCTTGCCATCATGGTCGACCAGGGCGGCACGAAGCTCGGTGCCGCCAAGATCGATCGCGAGAGCGGCCTCGTTGCTCATGCCGCGACTTTCAGCCCGTGCAGCCAGCCGATGCGGCCGGCCAGATCCTTGTCACCGAAGGCGAGCGAACCAAGAACCACGGTCTCCGCACCCGCGGCACGCAGCAGCGGCACGGTCTCATGGCGGATGCCGCCGTCGGCGGCAAGAACCACGTCCGCCTCGCGTCCGGTCTTGCGCAGGATGGCGCGGGCCTCAACCAACCTGTCGCAGGCTTTCTCCGAAAGGCCTTGCCCCTTGACGCCGATCGCGGTTCCCAGAAGCGTGACGAACGCGACTTCGGACACGAAGGGCCTCACCGCTTCGACCGGCGTTTCCAGCCGCAGCACGACGCCGGCTTCGGCGCCAAGTTCGCGCGCCAGCCGCACAGCGCGCAATCCTGCTTCGCCATTCTCGGCATGGGCGCTGATCATGTCGGCGCCGGCCTCGATGAATTGGCGCGTCTGTTCCTCGATGATTGTCCCGTCGACCATCAGATGGACATGGATGGGCTTGGCCGTCAGTTTGGCAATACGGGCGACCAGATCGGGGAAGAACAGGAAGGACGGCGCGAAGTGGCCGTCAGCGACATCGATGTGGTGAAGGTCGACATAGGGTTCGATGCGCTTCAAGTCGCTCTCGAAATTGGCGAGATTGGCAGACCAAGACGAGAATTCAGCGATCAGACGATCGCGCGGCAATGCGGCGATAGCGGCCGGGCCTGACAGGGGTTTCGAGATCATGACTGGTCCTGGTTGTTGAAATTTTTATCGAGAAAGCCGCCGATCGCGGCACGGATTTCGGCGAAGTGGCGATCCCTGTCGGTGGCCTTCGGTGTCACCTCGGTGAAGATCGCGTTGAGGATTGTCTTCACCAGTTCGCGGGCAGTCGCCAAGGGATGGACGAGGTCGACGCCGCTTCCGACGACGAGTGTGGGGATTGAGAGCGCAGAGGCTGCGGCCCGCGAAACGCCGGGCCCATCGCCAGCGATTGCCTGCATCATTTCGGCGAAGTCCGCTGCATTGTTGCGCTCGAAGAAACCGAGAAGGGAAGCCAGATTGTCGGGTGCCTCGGCGCGGAACCGGGCGGCCGTGGCCGAAGCGGCAAAGACGGCGCGCGCCTCGTTCGGCGGACGGTTTCGGATGAGCTCGGCCACTTCCGCATAGGGACGCATGTTTTCAGGGGCCGCGTCGAAGGCCCAGGCAGGCCGGACCAGCACCAGGCCGGTGACGCGCTCGGGATGCCGGACGGCCAGGCGCAGCGCGATCGCCGCACCCATCGAGATGCCGCCGGCGACGAAGCGTTCGATGCCGACCGCATCGGCGGCGGCCAGCACGTCGTCGGCGAACATGGCGATCGAAAAGGGGCGCTTATGGCCGGCACCGGAGCCGCCTTGCGCCCGGCATTCGACGGTGAGCCGGCGTCGCGACGGGCCGTCGGGAAAACTCTGCGCCACCTGGGCGGCGTCACCGCCGAGACCGTGCTGGAAGACGACGGGAAGCCTGCCTTGCTCCGTGTCGAAGACACGAAGCGCCGCATCGTCGCGAAGCATGGTCGTCGGTGCGACGCTCATCGGAGCAGGCGGCGCAGAAAGGCGGCAACGGCGGGAGCTTCGTCGGCCGACAGTCCGTGCGTGACAAGCGGGCCATCGAATTTCACGGTGTTCAGCCGCGCGACGAAATCCGGAAAATCGACAATGCCCTCCCCTGTTGTGGCAAAGCGGCCGTCGGCATGCCGGTCCTTGGCATGCGCCATGGCTATATGGGCAGCGGCCTCGTCGATCGCCGCCGCGACGATGGCGCGCGCCTCCTCCGGCGTCGTATGCTCGAACAGGTTCGCCGGATCGAGCACGATCTTCAGATGCTTCGAGCCCATGTCGGCGATCAAGCGGGTGGCATCCTTCGCCGAGGTGACGATGTTGGCCTGTTCGGGCTCGATGCCGAGATCGACGCCTGCGCCTTCGGCCAGCGCCAGCGCCTTTTCCATCTCAGTGGCCATGTCGGACCAGGCGGCCGGTGTGGCGTTGTCGGGATGATAGGCCCATTGGTCGGCTGCATTGCGCGAGCCGGTGCAGAGCGTGACCAGCGGAATGTCGAGGGCGGCGGCTGTATCGATGACGACGGCAAGGCGGCGAAGACCATCATCGCGCACCGCCTTGTCTGGATGCGCCATGTTGTAGGTGCCCGACAGGGCGGCGAGCGATACGCCTGTTGATCGGGCGGCGGCGCGAATGGCCGAAATGGCTGCGTCCGGCACCGCATCGGGCATCGACGGCAGGCCGGCGCAAGCGAGATTGAATTGCGTCGTCTCATAGCCCGCCTGCCGCACTGCTTCCAGCACAACAGCCGGCTCGGTGCCCGCAAAGGTCTTGGCGAAGATGCCGAGACGCATCAGACCGCACCCGAGGCCGAAGCGAGCTCGATCCGCTCGCCGGTCTCGACGGAGCGGGCAATGGCGACCATGGCGCGGATCGAGGCAATGCCGTCCTCGACATTGGCACCGCGCATCGGCGCGCCGTTCAGCACCGTGTCGGCGAGACCTTCCAGCTGGCGGCGGAAGAAATGGCCGTCGGCGCCGAGCGGTTTTCGCGAGGTCGCGTCCTTCTCATGGAAGATATCGACCTCGCTGGCGCGGAAGTACCAGGGATTGAACGTCTTGGCGATGACGGAGCCGTTCTCGCCATAGAGCTGGAAACCCTCGTGCCAGTCCATGCGTACGGCGACGGTGAGATCGAGATGGCCGAGCGCGCCGCTGGCGAACTCGGTCTCGACGAACCAGCAATAGGCGCCGAAGCGTTCGTTGAGACGGGCGCGTACGGCCGTGATCTCGCCGCAGAGGAAGCGGGCCGTATCGGCCAGATGCGAGCCGTGCGCCAGCATGAAATACTGCCGGAGATCCGCCTTCGGATTGCCGGACGGTTTCTTCGCCAGCTTGCTGGTGACAGGCAGCGGCTGCACCGCATCCGTATTGGTGTAGCGGTGGGTGGAATCGCAATACCAGGCCTTCAGCGCCAGCACCTCGCCCATTTCGTCGCGCACGAAGTCGCGCGCCGCCTCCAGCGCCGGATCGAAGCGTTTCATGTGGCCGACCTGCAGGATCCTGCCGGAGCGTTTCACCGCCGCCGCCAGCGCCTCGCCTTCCTCGACCGAAGTTCCGATCGGCTTTTCGCACAGCACATGCTTGCCGGCGTCGAGCGCCTTGATCGACATCGGCACGTGATAGGCGTCCGAGGTGGCGACGATGACCGCTTCCAGCTCCGGATCGGCGAGCATCTCGTCATAGTCGGCATACATCTTCCGCGGCTCGTAGGTGGCGCCCATGCGGGCGAGCAGGTCGGGTGCGGCGTCGCAAATGGCGTAGAGGTCGGCATTGCTGGCCTTTGCACAGGATTCCAGATGCGCGAACTGCGCGATGGGGCCGCAGCCGAGCACGCCGACCCTGAGGCGCCTGTCCTGTTTCCCGATCATCGTCTCAGGCCCCGTAGCCGCGCATCGTCTGGCGGTTGGTCTTGACCGCGCCGGCAGGATCGGCCGCGGCCGTGTCGGATTCTTCTTCAAGCACCAGCCAGCCGTTGAAGCGCGGCGCCGCACCGACGATCTCGATCACTTCAGGCGTGTCGCAGACGCCTTTACCCAGCATCGCCCAATCGCCCTTGGCGTCGACGTCCTTCAGATGGATGTAGCGGATGCGGTCGCGGTAGGTGGTAAGCGTATCGGCCATGTCCTTGTGGCCGCGCAATATGTGGCCGGTATCGGGCACCCAGCCGACCAGGTCGGGTTCGAGCAAGGCAAAGATCGCGTCGTAGTCGGCGCGGTCGAACAGCAGCGTGTTGTGGTGCGAACTCGGATGCACTGCGACCTGGACGCCGGCCTTGCGCCCGAGCTCGCCGGCCCTGTTGTAGACCTCCGCGGCGATAGCGAATTTGTCGTCGCGCGAGCCGTTGGAGACGACGGTCGCCGAGCCCATCGAGACAAGCGCACCTGGGAACGCGGCAGCGAAATCGATCCAGCGCCTCGCGGTTTCGAGATCGGCGCCGATCTCGTCCTTCAGCGTGAAGCCGCTTTTCGAACCGAAGGCGAAGGAGACCAGCGTCAGGCCGGATGCTCCAAGCGCCGCGGCGAACTCCGTCGGCTTGCCTGCATAGCGGCCGATCATGGTGTCGGTGATCTCGATGCCGGCATAGCCGCCATCGGCGATCGCCTTCAGGAGATCGTCGGGGCCGCCGGTCCAGGCCTTGCCGAGCATCTCCCAGGTGAAGGTCTGGCAGCCGATCTTGAGCTTCGTCTTCGTCATGTCGTTCATTCCTTGACGCCGCCCTGGGTTTCCTTGGCGCCCCTGGGTTCCGCATGGTCTATAAAAATTTTACGCGCGTCAATATTCAATATGTTGTATAGCGGCTGCGAGGAATGATCCATTGGCGGGCAACGGATCGGGCAGAGCGTGGCCGCATCGGAGGAACGACAAGAAAATGCACGGACAATCGAAGACGAAGCTTGGGATCGGCGTCGTCGGATGCGGCAACATCTCGATGACCTACCTGCGCAATGCCGCGCTTTTCGGCGGCATCGAGTTGCGCGCCTGCGCCGACATCTCGGCCGAGATGGCTGCCTTGCGCGCCAAGGAATATGGCATTCGTGCGCTCGGCGTCGATGCGATGCTAGGCGATCCCGAGATCGATCTCGTCCTCAACCTGACCATCCCGGCTGCACATTTCGAGGTCTCGCTTTCGGCGCTTTCGGCGGGCAAGCATGTGTTTACCGAAAAGCCGCTGGCGACCTCGACCAGCGACGGGCGCCGCCTGGTGTCGGAGGCGGCCAAGCGGGGGCTGCTGCTCGGCTCGGCCCCCGACACTTTCCTCGGCGCCGCCGGCCGGCGGGCGCGCCGCCTGATGGACGATGGCGCCATCGGCCGCGCCGTGACCGGCACCGCCTTCATGATGGGCCGCGGCATGGAGCACTGGCACCCCAACCCGCAATTCTACTACCAGCCGGGCGGCGGCCCGGTGTTCGACATGGGCCCCTACTATCTGACCATGCTGGTCAATTTGCTCGGCCCCGTCCAACGCGTCATGGCAATGGCGACGCTGGGCCAGCAGGAGCGGCTGATATCAGCCGAGGGACCGTTCAAGAACACGACCTTCAAGGTCGGCACGCCGACCAACGTGCTGTCGCTGCTCGAATTCCGGTCAGGCGCGACAGTCACCTTCGGCGCCTCATGGGACGTCTTCAAGCACTCCAACCATCCGATCGAACTGCACGGCACGGAGGGCTCGCTGCGCCTGCCCGACCCCGACACGTTCGGCGGCACCGTGTCCTTGTCCGAGCGCGGCGCCGAGTGGAAGGATTTCCCCAGCGAGGGCGAACTCTACGGCGCCCGCAACTGGCCCTATGCCGCGCCCGACCGCGCCAACTATCGCATGCTCGGCGTCGCCGACCTCGTGCGTTCGCTCGCGACAGGTGCCACGCCCCGCGCGTCCGGCACTCTGGCGCTGCATGTGCTGGAGATCATGGAGGCGATCCTGCACTCCGGCGAAACGAAAAACCCGGTCGCCATTGCTGGCGATGTCGTCCAGCCGGCCCTACTCTCGGAGGACGAGGCGCGCGACCTGCTCGCCTAGATGCAATCATGACGGAGATTGCGATGACGCTCGATCCTGATGCTCTGCGTGCCCTGGAAATCGGCCGCGCGGCCGGCGGTGCGCCGTTCGAGAACGGCAGCGTGGCGGCGGCGCGGGCCGCCTACAACGCTTCGTTCCCGGCGCAGCAGGGCGAACATGAGCCGGTCGCGGCGACGTCGCAGCGGCAGATCGACGGACCGAACGGCCCGGTTCCGATCCGCATCCATCGCGGCATCGGCGCACCGCGAACCGGCGCGCGCGCCGTGCTCTATCTGCATGGCGGCGGCTGGGTCATCGGCAATCTCGATTCGCATGACGAGATCTGCCGCTGGCTGGCCAATCTGGCCAATGCCGTCGTCGTCTGCCCCGCTTATCGACTGGCACCAGAGCACAAGTTCCCCGCCGGGCTCGAGGACTGCGCGGCAGCGCTCCGCTTCATCGCGCAAGACGCCGGGGAGCTCGGCATCGATCCTGCCCGTATCGCCGTTGCCGGCGACAGCGCCGGCGGCAATCTTGCCGCCGTGCTGGCACTGCTCGCCCGCGATGGGCAAGCACCGCCGCTTGCCGCCCAGATCCTGATCTATCCCAACACCGATGCCCGCCAGACGGCGGACAGCTACCGCCGTTTCGGTAACGGGTTTGGACTGACCGCCGCCACCATGGCCTGGTTCCGCGACCACTATGTGCGCACCCCGGACGACATCAAGGACTGGCGCGTTTCGCCGCTGCTGGCACCGAGCCTTGCAGGCGCGGCGCCGGCGTTTGTCGTGACCGCCGGTCACGATATCCTGGCCGACGAAGGGACCGCCTATGGCGAACGCCTGCTTGCTGAAGGGGTGCCGCTGGTCCTGCGGCACTGGCCGGGCCAGATCCACGGCTTCGTCTCGATGGGCCGCTACATTCTCGCCGCGCGGCAAGCGATGAGCGAGGCCGCGGCCTGGCTCCAATTGCAGACGCGCGCTCAGGCCGACTGACGCATCACCAGGGTCGCGCCGAGCTTGACGTTTCGCACGAGGTCATGCGCGGGCGGGCGGGCCTCGTCGAGCAAGGCCAGCAAGATCTCGACGCTGCGGCCGGCCATTGCGGCGAAGTCCTGCGCCATGGTGGTGAGCGGCGGACAGGTGTAGCGGCTCAACGGGTGGTCGTCATGGGCGGCGACACGGAAGTCGCAATCGGGCTTGCGGCCGATCTTCAGCCCGCGCGTGAAAGCGGCCGACATGATGCCGAAGGCGAGCCGGTCATTGGCGCACAGGATGGTGCCACCAGGCAGGCCTCCCTTGTCGAGCGTCCTTTCCATCCATTCATGGCCGATCCGCTCGAAGTCCCAGGTGTAGTCGCGCGCCGCGTTGATGACGACAGGCTCAAGGCCGGCGGCCCGCATCGTCTCGATATAGCTTTGCAGTCGCTCGCCCGAATTGTGGTTGACGTGCGGGATGTCGACATACACCGGCGGCTCGCCGGACCGGCAGAGATAATCGACCATGATCGACGTGCTCTGGTGGTTGTCGTTGCCGACGAAGGGCGTGTCACCCTCGATATAGGTGTCGAAATAGACGATCGGGATGTCTTTGCCCATCCGTTCGAAGACGCCTGGCTCGGAGACCGATCCCAGCGGGGCCACGATGGCGCCGGCCACCTTCAGCGAGGTGAGCGTCTTGACCGATTCCGACTCAAGCCTGGGCGAACCGTGCGAGGAGATGACGATCGGCCAAAAACCTTCGTCGCGGCAGCGCAGCTCAATGCGGCTGACCATCTCGGCATAGAACGGATCGGTAATCGCCGGCACGACGATGCCGACATTGCGGGTGCGCTTGCGGTTGAGATTACGGGCGAAGAGGTTCGGCTGATAATCCGAGGAGCGAAGCGCGGCCTCGATGCGGGCGCGCGTCGCCGGCTTGACGCTCGCCGGATCATCGAAATATTTCGACAGGGTCGGCCGTGACACGCCGCACGCCCGGGCGAAGTCATCCATCGTGCGGTGCGTCTTTTCCGCCATCGATATTAAGGGTCCCTTGCCCTCGCCCGCCGCCCCGGCCGACACGAGTCACGTGGCCGTTGCCCGGAAGCAGCAATGCTCGACCGAACTTGTCCAGTCAAGTTTTAACGGTTCCCAATAGATCGCAGAGTCATTACGCGCGTCAAATTATTTATTGACGCTTTCAAAGCAACACTGAAGCTTCGGAAGGAAGCCAATGGGATAGGCCCGGTCTTGCATCGACGATGATAAGTTCGCATTGGGCGCATCCATGGGCGGGAGGCGTACGCGACGCCTCCCGCCCCGAACATCATTCGCCCCGCATCGTCGCCTGGAAGGCCGGCAGGTGCTTCTTCTGCGCTTCCAGCATGCGTTCGCGGTAGACGCCGTAGATGACATCGGTGTCGTGCAGGGTCACGCCCGCGATCGTCGGCGAAGCGAAGACCGGCAGTTCGATGCCGCGCTTGGCGAGCTGCTCGGCGGTACGCGCGATCAGCTCATGCGCCAGGATCATGGCGAGTACCGTCGAAGAGCCGGAGACCGGACGGCTCCAGCCCTCGACCGGAACGATCGCATCCTCGATCGGAGAGCAGGTGTCGATGACGAGATCGGCCGCGTCGGCCAGTCGCTTGCCGGAGGAGTGCGTCGCGGGCTTGTCGAGATTGTTCTTGCTGGTGACCGCAACGACGAAGATGCCGCGCTTCCTGGCATAGAGCGCCGTGTCGATGCCGGAAGAGTTGCGGCCGCTGTGGCCGAAGATGATGATGGAGTCGCCCTTGTTGAGCGGCTGATGATCCAGAAATTTTTCGGCGTATTTCTCGGTGCGCTCCAGCCACAGCAGCTCACGCACGCCGCCGGCGCCGAGCACATTGTGCCACATCACGCGCGGGTCCGTCAGCGGGTTGAAACCGACATAGCTGCCGTAACGCGGAAACACTTCTTGCACCGGCAGCACCGAATGGCCTGAACCGTAGAGATGGATCAGACCGCCGCCTTCAAGCGAGTCGGCAAAGCGGCTGGCTGCCTGGCCAAAGGCCGCTTCATTGGTTTTCGCTGCCTGGTCGATGAGGGCGGCGAGACGGTGAATGTAGAGGTCGGACACGTGGGTACTCCTGTTAAGTGTCTGCTTGGGTGATGATGGATCAGCTTCGCGGATTTGACGGGACGCGCCCGGCGCGCAGCGTCGAGCGTATCTCGTAGCGGTCGCCGCGCATGATGGAGACGGTGAACTCGAACGGACCGCGCTCGTCGGTGGCGATACGCTCGACCACGAAAGCCGGACTGCCGACCGGCAGATCGAGCAGCTCGGCGTCCGCCGCGCCAACCGCGCCGACGCGATAATTCTCGCGCGCCGCCACCGGTACGATGCCGTAGTGGCGCTCCAGCGCCTCGTACAGCGATCCCTGCAGCAGGCCGGCGTCGAGGAAGCCCGGCACACGTGCGGCTGAGAGCTGCGCCGTCTGGATGCCGATCGGTTCGTTGTTGCCGAGCCGCAGCCGCCGGATGCGCACCACCGGGTCACCCTCCTCAATCTCCAGCGCGCCGGCCGCCGCCGCATTGGCGATGGTGAGGCTGCAATCGAGCAGGCGCGAGCCGGCAACGACGCCGATGTTGCCCATCTCCTGGGTGAAGCTCGTCAGTTCGCGGGTGCCGGCGACGAGCGTGGTGGAGCGCACGAAGGTGCCGCGTCCGTGTTCGCGGCGCAGCAATCCGCTTTCCTCCAGATTGCGCAAAGCGTGGCGCAGCGTGATGCGGCTGACCCCGAAAAGCGCGCCCAGCCGGTCTTCGGCCGGGATCTGGTCGCCCGTCGCCCATTCGCCGCTCTTGACGATGGCGCGGATGGCCTCCTCGACCTGATACCAGAGCGGCTCGGGCCTTCTGCGATCCGGCTGCTGAAAACTGGCTTCACTCATCGGATCTGTCTCCACCCGCTTCCGGCCTGCCCGGCCACTGCCGCACCGACCAGGCCTGCGCCAGGGCCGAACGCGCCAGCCTTGAGAGAAATGCCGCGCAGATGCGGCGGCAGTTGGCGCCGCAGCGCGGCAAGCAGCGGCGGTCCGATGACGTCAAGCGCATCGGCAAGGCCGCCGGAAACCAGGATCACCTGGGGGTCGAGCAGCGCGACGGCGCCGGCAAGCGCGGTGCCCAGCCGGCGCGCCGGCAGCTCGAGCAAGGTCTGTGCCGCGAGTTCGCCCGCCTGGGCAGCCGCGATCAGCTGGCGGCCGCTGGCAAGGCCGACCTGACCGGCAAGCGCGTCAAGCGCACGGCCCGATGCAACGCGCTCCAGCCAGCCGCTGCGCTCCTCGCCATGGTCCTTGATGTCGGCGCAGGCCCAGCCGAACGAGCAGGCGCCGCCATGCGTGCCGGCGACGATGCGGTGGTTGGCGAGCACCGCCGAGCCTATGCCCGTGCCGATTGCCAGCAGGATCGCATCCGACATGCCCTTCGCGCTGCCTTCAACGGCTTCCGCCAGCAGGGCGATCTGCGCGTCATTGCCAACGGCGACGCGCAACTGCGGGAACAGCGCCGCGATGTCGACACCGTCGAGCCAAGGGAGATTCGGGATCCAGCGGCAGACCGACCCCTCGACGAGACCTGGCACCGCCAGGCCCAACGCCTTGACCGCGCCAGCCTCGGCGCAAAGCGCCGTGATACGGGCGACGAAGGCATCCAAGCTTGCCGGCGCCGGTTCGCGGCTCGGCCTCTCCAGCGCGCTGACATTGCCGGACTGGACGGCGGCGCGCAGATTGGTGCCGCCGAGATCGATGGCCAGAACCCGCGTCATCGGCGCCCTCCGGCAGCCGGTGGCGCGAACAGACCGCTGCCGGCGTTCCAGGAATGCGAGGCCGCCGCGAAGGCCTGCGCATGGCGCGTGCCGCGCAGGCAGCCGCGCAGACGGTAGAGCGCGCTGTAGTAATCGACATAGGGGAAGCTGCTCAGGCCGCGCGCCAGCTCGTATTCATGCACCGCCTCGCTCCACGCCTCGAAGCCGTCGCTGACGTCGACCAAATGCTCGGGGCGGAAACCGTCATCGTCCTCCCAGTTCTCGCCGAACAGCAGCAAGCCCGGCGTAAAGGCGGCATGGTCGCGCGCAACGGTCGGCAAGGCGGCGAAGAAGATGCCGGTCTGCGTCAGCTTGGCTGCGGCGCGATGGTCCTTGTGCCAGCTGCCGTGCCAATGGGTTATGACCACTTCCGGCTTCAGCTCGCGAATGACATCGCACAGTTTCAGCGCCGTCTCGTCATCGGAAGGCAGGAAGGCGTCATGCAGGCCTAGATTGCGCATGGCGACGCCGAGGCGAGCGGCGGCCCTGCCCGCTTCCTCTTCCTTCTGGGCGCAATAATGCTCGGGGATCAGGCACGGATGGCCCTGCTCGCCCATGCTCAGGTGCAGGAACGTCACCGTGGCGCCCCTCATTATGGCGGCCGCCGCCAGCGGTCCGGCGATCACCTCGGCATCGAAGGCATGCGCGCCGACGACCAGGATGGATTTGGCGGCATAGATCCTGTCCTCGATCACTTCATGCCTCCCCCGGCGCCGACGCCCTCGCGAATCTGGCGGGCGAGCAGACAATACATGATCAGGATCGGCGCCATGGAGATCGCCAGCGAGGCGAACACCAGGCCCCAATCGGTGCGGTACTGGCCGACGAAGACGCTGATGGCCAGCGGCACGGTCTTGTAGCGGTCGTCGAAGATGAAGATCAGCGGGAAGAAGAAGTCGTTCCACACGGCGATTGCCGTGAAGATGGCGACGATCGACACCGCCGGCTTCACCATCGGCAGGATGATCTGGAACAGGATGCGGACCTCGCCGGCGCCGTCCATGCGTGCCGCCTCGTCGAGTTCGGAGGGCAGGACGCGCATGAAATTGGCGAAGATGAAGACGGCGAAGGGAATGCGGATCGCCGAATAGACGAGGATCAGTCCGGTCAGGGAATCCAGCAGGCCGAGATTGCGCATCAGCGTGAACAGCTCGACCGAGGCGAGCCTTGTCGGCAGCATGATGCCGGACAGGAACAGGCCGAGCATGATGGCGTTCCAGCCCAGCCGATAGCGGCTGAGCGGATAGGCGGCCATGGCCGAGACGACGATGGTGAGGATGACCGCGCCGGCGGTGACGATCAGGCTGTTGATGAAATTGTGGCCGAGGTCGGCGCGCGTCCAGGCGTTGACGAAATTGTCGAAGGCCCAGCTTGCCGGCAGGCCGAGCCGGTTGTCGTAGATTTCGGCCGTCGACTTGAAGCAGGAGACGACGAGGATGTAGAGCGGCAGCAGCACGGCCGCCGTCCACAGGGCAAGCACCGTCCAGCCGGGCAGCCGCGAAAGCCGGCGCGAGATCACGGGATTGCCTGCCATGGTCAGCGCGCTCATAGCTGCACCGTGCGGCGGTCGAAGAAACGCAGCATCAACAGCGTGCCGACGCTGAGGATGAGGAACAGCATGGTGCCCAACGCCAAAGCAAGCCCGATATCGGTGATGCCGACGGCGCCCTCCGCGCCGAAGGCCAGCCTGTAGAAATAGGTCACCAGCGTGTCGGTCGAATAGCTCGGATTGCCCTGTACGCCTTGCATCACATAGACGATGTCGAACTGGTTGAAGGTGTTGATGAAGGACAAAGTCGTCAGCGTGCCCAGCGCCGGCATCAGCAAGGGCAGCGCGACGGAGAACAGCATGCGCGCATTGCCGGCGCCGTCGAGTTTCGCCGCCTCGAAGATCTGGCCCGAAATCTGCCGCAGGCCCGCCGTGTAGATCAGCACCGGCAGGCCCATCCAGTTCCAGGCGTCGACGGCGACCAGCATGGCCAGCGCGGTGTGGCTGTTGCCAAGCACGGTTAGGCTGCCCTGATGCAGGCCAAGCCCGTTCAGCGCCCATTCGACCACGCCGCCCGGCGCCAACAGCAGGCGCCACAGCGCACCGACGATGACCGGGCTCAGCACCGCGGGGAAGAAAAAAACCGACTGGAAGAAGGCAGCACCCCTGTCGCGCAGGAACAGCAGCCAGGCAAACAGCAGCCCGATGCCGTTCTGGAAGACCATGATGCCGAAGAACCAGGCGGTGTTGTGCCAGAGGGCGCCGTAGAGCCTGGCGCTACTGGGGAAGACGAACAGGCGCGAAAAATTCGACAGGCCGGCGAACTCGGTGATGCGCAGCCCCTTCCAGATGAAGAAGCTGCCCCACAGCGACATCGCCAGGGGATAGAGGACGAACAGGGCGTAGACGGCCAGCGCCGGCAGGATGAAAAGCACGGCCATGCGCTGCTGCGTTCGCTTCAGGCTGCTTTTGCGGCGACGATCGATCATGCGTGGCTTGCCCGGTGGGAGGCCGGCCGCATTGCGGCCGGCCCGGCTCCTTACTGCTTCGGCTTGAACCAGGTGGCGACGGCGGCCTGCATGTCGGCCGCCAGCTTCTCCGGTGCGATGTTGCCTTCGACCATGTCGATGATCTCCGCTTGCAGGACGGAAGAGGCGGTCGGCGACTGCCAGCGGAAGCCGACCAGCGTCAGGTAGGGCGTCGAGTTCTTCGACATCTCCATCATCTCGGCCAATACCGGGTCCTTCACCGTGACATCGGTGCGGGCTGGCGGCCAGCCGAGTTCGTCTGCGAACATCTGCGCGAATTCGGCCGAGGCCATGAAGTCCAGCACCTTGATCGCGGCTTCCTTGTTCGCGCTTTCGGAGACGAGGCCGTAGGAGCCGTCCGAGAAGGCCGAGGTGTAGAGCTTTGCCCCCGCATCGTCGGCGGGGAACGGGAAGATCGAGAATTTCAGCTTCGGGTTCTGCGATTTGAAGCTGCCATTCTCGAACGAACCGCCAAGAAACATCGCGGCCTTGCCACCAATGAACTGCTGGGTGGCGGTGGTGTAGTCGATCCCGGCGAAGCCGTCGGGGAAATAAGGCTTCAGCTCTGCGAAGCGCTTCAGCGCCGCGACATAGCGCGGATCCTCGAAGGTCGCCTTGCCGGTCATCATCTCGTCGTAAAAGCCGGGGCCGTAGACGGTCGGGCCGATGACGCCGACGCCGATCTCCAGCTCCCACGCCGAGCCGTTGGCGCCGCCGGTGGCGATCGGCGTGATGCCGGCCGCCTTCAGCTTGTCGCAGGCGGCGACGAAATCCTTGTAGGTCTTGGGGACCTCGATGCCCTGCGCGGCAAAGATATCCTTGTTGTAGAAGACGCCCATCATCGGCACCGAATAGGGCACGCCGTAGAGCTTGCCGTCGGAGCGCCCACGCGCGCCGCCAAGGGCTGCGTCCGGCATGCTCTTCAGTTCCGGCACGCTCTCGTCGAGCGCGTCGAGATAGCCCGCCTCGACGAAAGGCTGCAATTCGCCATAGGCCTTGAGCTGGGCGATGTCGGGCCCGCGCCCGCCACGCAAACTCGTGCTCAGGCGGTTCTGGTAGTCGGCATCCGGCGTGAACTGGATGTTGACCTTGATGCCTGGGTTCTTGGCCTCGAAGGCAGCGAAGATGCGGCGCATCGCGGCTTCGTCCTCGGTGCGCCAGCTCCACAGCGTCACCGTGCTGTCGGCCCGCGCCGGCAGGCTGGTGAACAGGCCAGCGCAGGCGGCAAGGCCGCCGATCAGGCCAAGGGCTGCGCGTCGGTGAATTGAAAGCATGCTCATTGCCAGTCTCCCATTTTTATCTGTCCTTGGCGTCCCACGGCCCTATCGACGCCGCGGAGAGTCATTCCTCAGGAAAGTCATTATAACGACATAGCAGCCTCCGCAAGAGGTCTGACACTCCCTCCGGGAACGGCTGGGCTAAGCCAATCAACCATGATTCCTTCACAGCTAACTGTATTTCCACCGTAAATTTCGTATGTGAACGGACAGCAGAGAAATCAGGGACAGCGCCATGCGCAGCTTT
This sequence comes from Mesorhizobium sp. B2-3-6, assembly GCF_006442305.1. Classification (NCBI taxonomy): domain Bacteria; kingdom Pseudomonadati; phylum Pseudomonadota; class Alphaproteobacteria; order Hyphomicrobiales; family Phyllobacteriaceae; genus Mesorhizobium; species Mesorhizobium sp. B2-3-6. The sequence continues at coordinate 256,739 of NZ_VFVW01000002.1, forward strand.
TTCGCAATCGGGCCCTTGCGCCAATGCTTCATGTTGTCATAACGTCATCGTGATCGCTAGCCTGAGGGAGGATGAGGATGTCTCTTGCCTGGACTTCGAAACTGGCTCTGGCCGCGAGCCTGGCCATCCTGCCCGCCAGCGGCTGGGCGCAGTCGGTCAACATCTCCTATCTCACCCATTGGTCGCCGGAGACGGTCGCATTGCTGGAAGCGGCGGCCAAGGACTATGCGAAGACAAATCCAGATGTCAGCGTCACCGTGCGCGCCGTTCCCTTCGGCGATCTCCTGACCACGCTGCGCTCCCAGGGCGGCGGCGCGGACGGTCCCACGATCGGCGGCATCTACGATCTCTGGTTGCCTGAGCTCGCCCGCGACAAGCTCGTCGCGCCCGCCCCCGACCCCGTCGCCGAAGAGGTCAAGGGAGCATGGCCGGCTGGCGTGGTGAGCGCCGCATCGGTCGGCGGCAAGCTCTACGGCATTCCCAACGAGATCGACGTCTACGCGCTGAACTACAACAAGGCACTGTTCAAGCAGGCCGGCATTGCCGCCGCGCCGAAAACCTGGGACGAGTTCAAGGAGGCGGCGAAGAAGCTGACCAACAAGGATGCCGGCCAGCAGGGTTTCGGCATGATCAATTCCTGGGCGGCGGGCGTCGTCCATCCCTTCGCCTCGCTGCTGGTCTCCAATGGCGGCGACCTGGTCAAGGACGGCAAACCGGCGCTGGACACTCCGCAGGCCGCGCAGACCTTCCAGCTCTATGAGGATCTCATCAAATCGGGCGCCAGCGTGCCGGCCATGGCGACGGCAGACGCCAACACCACCGGCCCCTTCCTCGACAATTTCGTCTCCGGCAAGACCGGCATGATCATCATGGCCAATTGGTGGGAAAGCGCGCTGAAGGCAGGCATGGGCGACAGGTTCGCGGATATCGCCACCGCACCAATCCCCGTCGGCCCGAGCGGCGACAAGCCGCATTCGATCTCCTATTCCTGGATGACCGTGGTCAACGGCAATGCCGGCGAGGCCGAGCAGAAGGCCGCATGGGAATTCCTGGCCTGGCTCAACAATCCGAAATCCGGCAAGAACGGCGCCTCGGCGATGTCCGACATATTGATGTCGATGGGCATCCTGCCCTCGCGCAGCTCCGATATCGAGGCCCACAAGGACAAGCTCGGCTCGGAATTCCTGTCGGGCTATGTCAGCGTGCTGGCCGACGCCAAGCCCTTCCCGGTCGTGCCGGGCGGACAGGAGTTCTCGGAATCCCTGCAGCAGACGCTGGAGGCGTTGCAGTACGGCCAGGTCTCGGCCAAGGATGCGCAGGCGACGGCGCAAGCGGACGCCGCCTTGATCCTGGAGCGCGCCGCCAAGTAGACCGAACCATGATCAACAGGTACCGTGCCTCGGCGGGCATCATGCTGGCGCCCGCCGTGACGCTGATCGGCATCTTCATCCTGTTGCCGATGCTGCTCACCGTCTGGCTATCCTTCCAGGACTGGTCGACGCAGACGCCTTTTTCCAGCGCCAGCTTCATCGGCCTCGACAATTTCCGCGACATTTTCGGCGCCTCATCGGTCGGACGCGACTTCAAGGGCGCGTTGATCAACACCTCCATCTACACCGCGCTTTCCGTCATCCTCATCCTGCCGCTCTCGGTCGCCTTCGGGCTGATGGTCCACCAGCACGATGTTGGCGGCGGCACGGCGCTGCGGACCGTGCTGTTTTCCACCTATATGGTACCGATGATCGCGGTGGCGCTGGTGTGGTCGAAACTCTATTCGCCTGGTGAAGGGCCGCTGAATCAGATGCTCGGCCTGATCGGCGTCGGCCCGCAGCCCTTTCTGTCGTCCCCGCGCTCGGCGCTGATCTCGATCGTCCTGCTCAATGTGTGGCAGCAGGTCGGCTATTTCACGGTGCTGGCGATTGCGGGGCTGACCCAGATTTCCGGCAGCCTCTACGAGGCGGCAAAACTCGACGGCGCCAACCGGTTCGAGCAGTTCCGCTTCATCACCTTGCCGTTGCTGCGGCGCACACTCCTGTTCAGCGCGGTGATCGCCATCATCAACGCCGTGCAGGTGTTCGAGCCGGTGGCGCTGATCACGCAGGGCGGGCCGGTCGGCTCGACCAATGTCTTGACCTATCACATACGCCGCGTCGGCATCGAGCGCGCGCAGGGCGGACTGGGTTCGGCCATGGCCGTCATGCTGATGCTGTCGCTGATCGTCGTGGTCTGCGCTCTGTTCGCCTTTGCCAACCGGAAGGATCAGGAATGAGCGCGGGATCGTCGAGCCGGTTGCCGCGCAGACGCCCCGCCGGCCGCAAGGCGCTGCTGGCCACGCTCATGCTGCTCGTGGCCGTGGCGTCGGCCTTTCCGCTGGTTTGGATGGTTCTGTCCAGTCTCAAGACTCCGGCCGAGAGCATGCAGGTGCCGCCGGTGTGGATCCCGCACACGCCGAGCCTCGACGCCTACGGGAAAGTTTCGGGCGTGGTCAATGTCGGCCGTTCTATGTGGAATTCCCTGGTCATCGCCTCGATCACCACAGCCGGTATCCTCATCACCAGCATGATGGCCGGCTACGCCTTCGCCAAATACCACTTCCCCGGCCGCTCGCTTTTGTTCTCGGTGCTGATCGCGACCATGTTCCTGCCGCCGATCGTGACGCTGATCCCGCTCTATCGCCTCGTCGGCTCGATCGGCCTCAATGCCAGCCTCGCCGGCATCATCGCGCCCAACCTCGCCAATGCCTTCGGTATCTTCCTGATGCGCCAGTTCATTGCAAGCGTGCCTGACGATCTGATCGACGCTGCGCGCATGGACGGCGCCTCCGAACTGCTGATCCTGTTCAAGATCGTGGCGCCCAGCGTGGCGCCGGCGATCGCGGCATTGGCGCTGTTTGCCTTCGTCTATCACTGGAACAGCTATCTGTGGCCGCTGACCGTGCTACAAGGCAACGCCGACGCCTATCCGATCGTCATCAGCCTCAGCCGGCTGTTGAGTTACAACAGAGGCGCCGTCAACACCGGGTTGGTGATGGCCGGCGCGACGCTTGCCGTGCTGCCGCCGCTCATCCTCTTCGTCCTGCTGCAGCGCTTTTTCGTCGATTCCATCGTCGGCTCGGCGATCAAGGGGTAGCCGCGCTCAAAGGTTTCTGCCCCGGAGGAGGCGACGCGACAAAATCGCGGATCAGCGCGACCACCGCCTCCGGCTGTTCGATGCAGGGAATATGGCCGGCATTAGGAATGATTTCGAAGCGGGCGCCGGGGATCAGCGCTGCCAGCGAGCGGACGAGATCGGGCGGTGTCGAGCCGTCCTGGTCGCCGACCATGCAAAGTGTCGGCACCGCGATACGCCGCGCGGCCTCGGTGAGGTCGGCGTCGCGGACCGCCATGCATGTCCCGATGTAACCCGGCAGCGCCTGCCTAGTCAGCATATTGCGGCAACCGGCAAGGTCGGCCGCACGCGCGGCATGGAAGCCGGGCGTGAACCATGCTTCCATCACACCGTCGGCTATCGCCTCGATCCCGTCGCGCTCGACGGTGGCGATACGCTTATTCCAGCTCTCGTCCGTGCCGATCTTGTGCGCCGTGTCGGACAGGATCAGAGCCTCAACGCAGCTGGGATGACGGGTATAGAGCCGCTGCGCGATCAAGCCACCGACCGACAGGCCGAACAGCACGACCCTGCCGAGATCGAAATGATCGATGAGGCCCAGGAGATCGTCGACATGATCATCGATCGACCGGATGCCGCTGCCGATATCGGAAAGTCCGTGGCCGCGCTTGTCGTAGACCAGCAGAGGCATGTCACCGCTTAATTGCGAGATGACATCGTCCCAGATGCGCAAATCGGTACCCAGCGAATTGATGAAGATCACCGGCCGCGCGGTGCCGGTCGCCTCGACATAGCGGTGGTGCAGCGCAAGGCCGCCAATGGTGACGAACGGCACGATTTCGACCCTCCCGGCTCCCACAGTGCATGAGGCATCTGGTTGGGTAAAATGATATTTTGAGGCATCGTTGTAGGACATCGGCCGTTCTGGCACACCGGTCTTGCGCGAACCACAATGACGGACGACCAATGACAGACCGCCGCAACGTCCTTTTCATCATGTGCGACCAGCTGCGCTTCGACTATTTGAGCTGCGCCGGACACCAGACCCTGCACACGCCGAATATCGACCGGCTGGCCAGCCGCGGCGTGCGCTTCACCAACGCCTATGTGCAATCGACCGTGTGCGGGCCCTCGCGCATGAGCGCCTATACAGGCCGCTATGTCCGCTCGCACGGATCGACGCTTAACGGCGTGCCGCTCAGGGTCGGCGAGCCTACGCTCGGCGAGCATCTGCGCGAGATCGGCGTGCGCTGCGCGGTGATCGGCAAGACGCATATGAGGGCCGACGAGGAAGGCATGGAGCGCCTCGGTATCGACAAGACGTCCATCATAGGCGTGCGCGTCGCCGAATGCGGCTTCGAACCGTTCGAGCGCGACGACGGGTTGCATCCGTCGTCCGCCTACGATCCCGACCCGGCCTACGACCAATATCTGCGCGAGCACGGCTTCGACGCCGCCAATCCGTGGGAGCACTGGGCCAATTCCGGTGAAGGCGAGAACGGCGAGAATTTCAACGGCTGGCTGCTCGTCCATGCCGACAAGCCGGCGCGCATTCCCGAGGAGCATTCGGAAACGCCCTACATGACGCGCCGCGCCATGCGCTTCATCGAGGAGGCCGAGGCAAAGGGCGAAGCCTGGTGCGCGCATCTCTCCTACATCAAGCCGCACTGGCCCTACATCGTACCGGCGCCCTATCACGACATGTACGGCAAGGCCGACATAAAGCCGGTCGTGCGCAGCGAAGCAGAACGCGTCTCGCCTCACCCGATCTTCGAAGCCTTCCAGCAGGAGCGCTATTCCAGGAACTTCTCCCGCGACGAGGTCCGCGAAAGGGTCGTTCCCTGCTATATGGGCCTGATCAGGCAGATCGACGATCAGTTGGGCGGATTGTTCGAGTTCATGGAGCAGCGCGCCCTGTTCGACAACACGATGATCGTGTTCACCTCCGACCACGGCGACTATCTCGGCGACCATTGGCTGGGCGAAAAATACCTGTTCCACGACGTCGCGGCCAAGGTGCCGATGATCGTCTGCGATCCGCGCCGGCAGGCCGACGCGACGCGCGGCACGACGTCCGATGCGCTGGTGGAGATGATCGACCTCGCGCCCACCTTCCTCGACTTCTTCGGCGGCAAGGCGAAGCCGCATGTTCTCGAGGGCCGGTCGCTGCTGCCGCTGCTGGCAGGCCAGGACGTGAACTGGCGGCGGCACGCGGTGAGCGAGTACGATTATGGCGGCGATGCCGCGCGGCTGAAGCTCGCTATGCCGGTCGCCGACTGCAAGCTCTACATGATCACCGACGGCCGCTTCAAACTGGTCCATGGCGAGGGCCTGGCGCCGATGTTCTTCGATCTGCACGGTGATCCGGACGAGCTGCGCGACCTCGGCACCGAAGCATCGGCGGCGGCCGACATCGAACGACTGCGGCAGGCGCTGTTCCGCTGGCTGGCGCTGCCCAACAACCGCATCACCGCCGCCGAGGAATGGCTGACGGGAAACGACGACAAGATGCGGCACTTCGATCCGTTGATCGAGCCCGGCGTGCTGATCGGCTACTGGGACGAGGCCGAGCTCGCCGAACAGCGCGAAAGACGCAGGCGCTGGCTGTCACGCAGGTCGGGAGAATGAAACCCGCAGCCCTTGTTGTGGACGGCATGAATTTCAGAGCGCAAGGCCAAGGCAGGTTGCGAGCAGCCCGGCATCGAGAGATCGATGCCGGGCTGCCTGATGTGACGGCCTATTGGAGCTTCGCCTGCAGGGCATTGACGTCGTCGGTGGTCATTTCACCGTCGGTCGTTACCTTGCCGTCGACGATCTTCCACAGGCGGAACGGACCGGTGATGTCGCCATATTTGTCGAAGGCGACCGGGCCGATTACACCTTCGTAGCGGATCGGCTTGCCGTCCTTGATCAATCCGAGCGCCTTGGCGAATTCTTCCTTGCCAGCAAAGATCGGCGCGCCGGCCGGATCGACCGCCTTGTACATGGCGTCCTTGATCTTGGCCGGATCCTCTGAGCCGGCGATGGCGATTGCCAGGCCGACGATGGCGCCGGCATCATAGGAACGGTCGGCCGCGGGATTGGACGGTTCGATGCCCGAAAACGCCTTGTAGTTCTTGGTGAAGTAGTCGGTGGAGGCGGTCGGGCTGGTGCCGGACGAGGTGCCATAGGCCTCCTTGAGATAGTCGGCGCCGACGGACTCGATGAAGTCCGGGCTGTTCATGCCGTCATTGAGCAGGAATTTCTGCACGCCCCCTTGCGAAATCCAGGTGCGGGCGACGGTGGCGCCGTCAACCGGCGTGCTGACGAGATAAAGCCCGTCAGGCTCGCCGGCCATGGCCGCCGTGACTTCCGAGGCATAGCTCGACTGCTTCTCATTGTAGGGCGTGTCGGAGACGACGGTGCCGCCGAGCGCTTTGTAGGCGCGGGAGAATTCGGCCACCATGTTGACCCCGAAATCATTGTTGACATGGATGATCGACAGCTTCTTGAAGCCCTTGTCGATGGCGTATTTCGCGGCGGCCACGCCTTGCAGCGCATCGGAGGTGATGGTGCGGAAGAAGATGCCGTTGGTCTTGCCGTCGCGCCCGAGTGCGGTCAGCGTCGGCGAGGACGAAGCCGGCGAGACCTGCACGATCTTGGCCGGTGCGGTGACCGAGGTCAGGATCGGGATCGACACAGAGGAGATGATGCCGCCGATGATCACCGGCACCTTCTTGACCTGAACCAACTGGGTCGCCGCATCGACGGCGATGTTGCCCTGGCTCTGGCTGTCGCGCGTGTCGGTCACCAGATCGCAGCCGCGAACGCCGCCAGCGTCGTTGATGTCGCGGAAGGCCATCTCGACCGATTTTGCGCCGGCCTGGCCGTATTCACCGGCCGGTCCGGTCAATTCCATGACGAGGCCGACCGTGATCTTGCAGTCGGCGGCATGGGCCGCGCCGGCAATCATCACGAGAGCGAGCGCGGTGGTGAGTTGGAGTATCGTCTTTCTCATTGTTGTTCCCCTTGAGCTACACGAATTGAGTTACACGAACCAAATTTCACGCCTGGAGCCTGTTCAGCTTTCCGGCATCTGCAGCCAGGTTTCATGCAGATGTCGCCATTCGACGCCGTTGGGCGCCGATGGATTGGTGGTGAAGAGCGCACTCGACTGACGGCGGCTATGCTTGCCGCCTCGCAACTGCGCCTCGACATAGAGCACGACGATCGCGTCGCCGGTTTGCCAGCCCGGCCGGATGTCCTCGATCGAGATGGCGAAGGCTTCGTCGCAGGAAGCGCGGCTTGCGCGGACATGGTCGACCACCGCATCGCGATCGAAGACCGTGCCGTCAGGCGTGACCATGGCCAGGCCTTCGCCCATGACGCGTTCGAAGCGGCTGAAATCGGCCTTGCCGGCGCGCGATGCGACGAACCAGTCGACGAAGAAGCGATGCAACTCGACGATTTCGGTGCTGGCCCGCGAAAACAGGCTTTCGGTGGTGGCGCTCATGGCCGGGCCGCGTTGAGATTGTAGTGCATGATCGAGCCGTGGCGGCCGTGACGATCGCGCTCCAGCGTGTAGACGTCGCCGAGGGGACCGCGGCTCTGGGCGATCACGGCGCCGATCTCTGCCCGATCCTCAGTCCCGAGCGCGACATCCATGACCTTCGCATTGGCCAGCGCATGCGCCTGGTTGCGGGCGCCGACGATGACGGCCGCCACTTGCGGCTGCTCGAGCACCCAGGCACTGGCGACAGTGGCGATGTCGACGCCGTGGCGGTCGCCGATCCGCTTCAGCACCCTGAGCAGGGCTTGGAAGAGCTCCCAGCCGCCGAAATCGTCTATGATCAGCTTGTATTTGACCAGCGAGCGGTTTTCGAGCGGCATGTCCGGCTCGGCGACGCCGAGCCATCTGTCGCCGAGAAAGCCGCCGGCCACCGAACCGTAGCAGAGAAAGCTGACGCCATTGCGCGCGGCGAGCGCGGCGAGGCTCGCCGCCGGACGCTGGTCGAGGACGGAGTATTGCAGTTGCTGGCTGACGACTGGCACGCCGGCCGATAGAATTTCGCCCAGGCGCTGCGTATCGAAATTGGTGGTGCCGACATTGCGCACCTTGCCTTCCAGCCGGAGCTCGTCGAGCCAACCCATCGCGTCGACATAGCGAGGCACTGAATAGTCCCACCAGTGGAACTGCACGAGGTCGAGCCGCTCGGTCTTCAGCCGCCGCAGAGACTGGTCGACTATGCCTCTGATGTAATCGCGGCTGATGCCGGCGAGCCGCTCGAGGTCCGGCACCAGCTTGGTGTGCACCCTCATCCTGGCGGCGGCATCGAGACCGCGTTCGTTGGCCAGACGCAGCCGCGCCGCTCCGATCAGCTCCTCGACGCCGGTGTAGATATCGGCGCAGTCATAGGTCCAGATGCCGGCGTCGAACGTGGCGATCAGGTCGGACACCGCCTGCTGACGGTCGACCGCGCCGTGGCCGCCGGCCAACTGCCAGCCACCGCGAATGACGCGCGAGATTGTGTAGCCGGGGCTGAGTTCGAAAGTCTTGGCGGTCATCTCTGCTCACTCTCCTTCGGCAGCGGCACCGCCGTGGTCTCGGCGTGGCTGAACCGCCGTTTGCCGGTCCTGACGATCCTGAGCCTGCTGGCGCAATTGGGATCGGGACAGGCGATCTCGGCATCCGAGGTCATCCAGTCATTGGCATGGGTGGGGCGCTGCTTCGCCGCCAGCAGCGGCAGCACGGCCGCTATGGAATAGATCGAAAATCCCTGGCCCGCCGGCATCGACAGCATCTCGCCCTTCAGCTCGAAATAGTCGCCGGGCTTGGCGCCGCAATACACCGGCTTGCCCTCGGGGACGACAGCCTCGACGCGGAGGTCGAAAAGTTCGAAGCTGTCGTCGCGTTCAGCCATTTCAGCTCTCCAGCCGCGCGAAGGTGACGTCGCAGGCGCCATTGCGGCGAATGATGCCGCAGGCAGATGCGAACTGATCGCGTTGCTCAGGCAGCACCTGCGCAACGACGCTCCCCGCCAGCCAGCCGATCGGAAACAGCAGGCGCGCGCCTTGCCCGTAGAACAGGCCGATGTCGAAGATCGCATGCGGGTTGCCGCCCCACATGCGCGGCGGCACATAGGAAAGCACGATGTCGCCGGGCTGCGGCGTCAGCGTCGCGTTCTCCGCCGGCAAGGCCTGGGCAAAGGCCTCGCCGTCCAGATGCGCCGCGGGGATCGGACAGGAGATTTCCGGGCCGGTCCACATGGCATGAATGCCCGCGACGACGCGCGGCTCGGCCAGGTAAGACCACAGGAACGTTGCGTTCTCTGGCGCTTTTTCCGGCAGCAACTGCGCCGTCACCGACAGCTCGGAATGCGGCTCGGTGATCCTGATGATGCGTCTGGTCATATCAGGCATTCACTCCGCTTTTGCCGTCAACTTCAGCTTGTCGCGCAGGAAAGCGAAAGGGCGGCTGATGTCGGCCACCAGCGCCTCGCGTGCGGCCTGGGCATCCTGCGCCGCAAGCGCGGCGACGATGCTGCGATGATAATGGGCGGTGTCGACCTCGCCGGCCTCGGAAAAGGCATAGATTGCAACGCGGATGCATGGTCCCGACTGCAGCCAGAGGCTCTCGATCATCGGGATGAGCACGGCGGAACCGCAGGCGCGATAGATTTCGAAATGAAAGCTCTGATTGAGCGTCACCTCGCGGTCGACATCCTTCTTGTGCTTCAGCGCCCGCATCTCGTCCCATTCACCGAGAATGGTTTCGATGGTGGCGATCTGACGCGGATCCATGCGCGCGGCGGCAAGCGCGATTGCCTCGCCTTCGATCAGGGCACGGGCGCGCAGGAGGTCGTCGATGCGTTCCAGCGTGATCGGCGGCACCCGCACCGAGCGGTTTGGAAGCGCTTCCAGCGCCTTTTCCGTGATCAGCCGCCCAAGCGCCTCGCGCACCGGCATGGTAGACGTGACCAGCGCATCGGCAAGGCCGCGTATGGTCAGAACCTGGCTCGGCTCGAAGAGACCGCCAATCAGCGCCCGGCGCAATTCGGAATAGACGCGGTCCTGCACCGTCTCGCGGCCGACCGGCGCGAGTTGCGCGGCGATGACCTCGTTGGTGCGCTCGACAGCAGCCCTTTGCATGGCGTTCCCGATCTTGGCCTTTTCGGCGGCCTGGCCTGTTTTCGGCTTGCGGAGAAAATTAAAGCTGATTAGCGTGATCAAAGCAAGTGTGATCACAAATCAAAAAATCAGAAAGCGGCAAAGATCGCTTCGGCCAGAGGGCTTGATGAACGACACGGCGAAACGGCATGGGACGGAGACCCAGGCGCCGGTTCTGGCAGCAAAGAACGTCGTGCGGCGTTTCGGCGGCCTTGTCGCCGTCAACGATGTCTCGTTCGAGGTCCGCCCGGGCGAGATCCTCGGCCTGATCGGCCCCAACGGCGCCGGCAAGACGACGATGTTCGACCTGCTCGCCGGCAGCATCCTGCCTACAAGCGGCGAGATACGTCTCAACGGGGCGCTCGTCTCCGGCGAAGCAGCGCACCTGCGCATTGGCCGCGGTCTTGGGCGCACCTTTCAGATTCCCCGGCCCTTGCCCAATCTCACGCTGATCGAAAACGTCATGCTTGCCGCGCAACGTCAGGCAGGGGAGCGGCTGCTCGCCAATTTCCTGATCCCGTGGCGGGTCGCCGCCGAAGAGAAGGCAGCCGCCGAGAAGGCTGCCGAACTGCTTGAACTCGTCTCGCTCACCCGGCTGGCGCACGAACCGGCGCGGGTGCTTTCCGGCGGCCAGCGCAAACTGCTCGAACTTGCCCGTGTGATGATGGCCGACCCGGCCATCATCCTGCTCGACGAGCCCGCGGCCGGCGTCAACGCCACGCTGCTCGAAGTCATCATCGACCGCATCCGCGACATCAACAAAAGCGGCATCACCTTTCTTCTGATCGAGCACAACATCGACATGGTGACCCGGCTTTGCCATCGCGTTCTGGTGATGGCGGGCGGCGAGCTTCTGTGCGAGGGCACGGCCGACGAGGTGGCGCGCGATCCGCGCGTGATAGAGGCTTATCTCGGGGGCGCGGCGTGACCGGCACCGTGCTTGACGTCCGCAACCTCGAAGCCGGCTACGAACCCGGCGTGCCGATCGTGCGCGGTGCCTCGATCACGGTGAGGAAGGGCGAAATCGTCGTCGTTCTCGGCCCCAACGGCGCCGGCAAGTCGAGCCTGATCAAGGCAATTGCCGGTCTCGTCCCGGTCACCGGCGGCACCGTTCTCCTCGACGGCAAGGATATCACCACCGCACCGGCCCACACCATGGTGCGGCTAGGGCTCGCCTTCGTGCCACAGACGGAGAACGTGTTTCCACTGATGTCGGTCGACGACAATCTCAGGGTTGCCTGCGGCATCATCGAGCGCCGCGGGGTTCCCGCCCGCATCGACGAGATGTACGCGACCTTCCCCGACCTGGCGCGCCAGCGCCGCATCGCCGCCGGCAATCTGTCGGGCGGGCAACGCCAGATGCTGGCCGTGGCGCGGGCGCTGATCGTCCACCCCAAGGTGCTGGTGCTGGACGAGCCGTCGGCCGGCCTGTCGCCGAAATTCGTCTCGATGGTGTTCGAGATGCTGGCCGGCATCCGCAAGTCCGGCGTCACCATCCTTCTCGTCGAACAGAACGCCAAGGCGGCGCTCGCCATCGGCGACCGCGCCTATGTGCTGGTCGAAGGCAAGGACCGGCACGAGGGCATCGCCGCTGAATTGTGGAGCGATCCGGTGGTCGCCGAGCTCTATCTTGGCCAGCGCCCGGACAGTGCCGGCAAGGCCGCGCCTTCAGGCAAGGGAAGTGCGGCATGAACCTGCAATTCATCGTCGACGGATTGCTGACCGGCTCGATGATAGGCCTCGGCGCCATCGGCGTGACGCTGACCTATTCGATCCTGCGCTTCTCGAACTTCGCCCATGGCGACTTCATGGCCTGGGGCACCTATGCGACGCTGGCCGTCGTAGGCGCCATCGGCGCGACGATCGGCAAGGTGGCGCCGATCGCCCCGCTTTCCTTCGGCTGGCCGCTCATCGTCGCGCTGGTCGTCGGCATGGCATTCACCGCCCTGCTGGCGCTGCTGCTCGACAAGGTGCTGTTCGCGCGGCTGCGCTCTCAGGGCCAGGCCATCATCGTGGTGATGGCAAGTTTCGGCGCCTCGATGGCGCTGCGAAGCCTGCTCGAGTTCACCTTCACCTCACGCCCGACCTATTTCAGCCGCGCCATCCAGATCGCCATGCCGGTCGGCTTCGGCATCCGCATCACGCCGGACCAGATCGCGCTGTTGCTGCTGACAGCAATTCTGGTGCTGGGCGTACACCTGTTGATGACGCGCACGCAGACCGGCCGGTCCATGCAGGCCCTGAGCCAGAATGCGGCACTTGCCCGCATCGTCGGCATCGATGTCGCCAAGGTGGTGCGTGTCACCTGGATCCTCGGCGCAGCGCTTGCCTGCGTCGCCGGCGTGATGATCGGCATCCTGGTGCAGATCCGCCCGTTCATGGGTTTCGACATGCTGCTGCCGATGTTCGCCGCCGCCATTCTCGGCGGTATCGGCAGCATCCCGGGCGCCGTGCTCGGCGGGTTGATCATCGGGCTCGCCGAAGCGGGCGCCGTGCAACTGATCGGCGCCGAATGGCGCGCGGCGGTCTCCTTCATCATCTTGATGGCGGTGCTGTTCGTGCGGCCGATCGGCCTTTTTGGTGTGAGGGAACGCTGATGGACCTGCTCGGCTATGGCGCTTTCTTCCTGACCACGGCGCTGATCTTTTCGCTCGTCACGCTGGGGCTCAATCTGCAATGGGGGCTGACCGGGCTCTTCAATGTCGGGCTCGCCGGCTTCGTCGCCATCGGCGCCTATACTTCGGCGCTGCTGACGACGCCGGACGATGCCGCGCGTCTGGGCGGTTTCGGCCTGCCGATCCTGGCCGGCTGGCTCGGCGCCATGGTCGTCGGCGGCATCGCCGCGGCCCTGACGGGCATCGCCACGCTGCGGCTCAGATCCGACTATCTGGCCATCACCACCTTCGGCGTCGCCGTGGTCGTGCAACTGGTCGCGCTCAATGCGCAGAAACTGACCGGCGGTCCGTTCGGCATCGGCTTCATCCCGCGCCCCTTCGGCAGCCTCGCCGAGACGCCGCTGCTGTTCAACCTGTCGAACCTTGCCGTCGTCTCGGCGGTCACGTTGGTTGCCTATCTGGCGCTGGAGCACCTGTCTCGCAGCCCGTGGGGCCGGGTGCTGAAGGCGCTGCGGGAGGACGAGCGGGCGGCGATCTCGCTCGGCAAGAGCGCGCGCTTCTACCGTGTCCAGGCCTTCGCGGTCGGCGGTGCCATCATGGCCCTAGCGGGCGCCTTGCAGGCGCATTTCACCGGCTTCATTGCGCCGGACAATTACCTGCCGATCCTGACCTTCCAGGTCTGGGTGATGCTGATCGTCGGCGGCTCGGGCAGCAATGCCGGTGCCGTCATCGGCAGCATCCTGGTCTGGGGGATATGGGCCGGGTCGGGCACGCTCACCAGCGCGCTGTTCCCGCCGGAGCAACAGGCCCGCGCCGCATCCCTGCAGATCGTGGCAATCGGCGTCATGCTGTGCATCATCCTCCTGGTCCGCCCCAACGGACTGTTCGGGGAACGGCCGCGGCGGGCACGGCTCGGCAAGCGGGCGAAGGTGGCCGCCAGCGAGAGCGGCTCGTGACCGCAATGGCCCGGCAGGAAGCGCTTTCGCTTTGGCACGCGGTCAGCCGTGAGACCCGCCTCCGCCCGGCGCTGGAAGGCGAGCTCGATGTCGACCTTGCCATCGTCGGCGGCGGCTTCACCGGCCTTTCGACGGCCTTGCATGCCGCGGCCAGAGGTCTTTCGGTCGCCGTTCTCGAGGCCGAAACCATCGCCTGGGGCGCTACCGGCAGGAATGCCGGCTTCATCGTACCGAACTTCGCCAAAATGGATCCGGATGCGATAAAGGCCCATCTAGGCCCCGCGCGCGGCGAGAGGCTGATCGACTTCGCCGCTGGCAGCGCCGACCTGGTCTTTGGCCTGATCAGGCGGCACGACATCAAGTGCGACGCGGTGCAGAACGGTTGGATCCAGCCGGCACATTCCCCTGTCGCGCTCGAAAAGGTCAAATCACGCGCGGGGCAATGGGCGGAGCGCGGCCGACCGGCCGTCGTGTTGGACCGGCAAGAAATCGAGGCGCTGACCGGCGCCCGCGGTTATGTCGGCGGTTGGATGGATCGTTCCGGAGGCGTACTCAATCCGGTCGCCTATGCGCGCGGCCTGGCCGACGTGGCGGAAAAAACCGGCGCGCGCCTGTTCGAGCACACGCGCGTCGTCGCGATCGACCCCATCGCGGACGGCTGGTCGCTGAAGACGCAAACGGGTTCGGTGCGCACCGGAAAGGTGCTGATCGCCACCAATGCCTATGGCGGACAGCTCAATCCGGGGCTTCGGAAAAGCTTTTTCCCGCTGAAAATCTTCCAGATCGCGACGGCGCCGCTGCCGCGCAAGGTGCGCAGCCGCCTGTTGCCCGGCGGGCAAGGCGTCGGCGACACGAGACGCAATCTCTTCACCTACCGCTTCGATGCCGAAAACCGGCTGATCAGCGGCGGCATGCATGTCTTCGGCGCGGGTGCGGACCGACGCCTGCCGCAGACGATCCGGCGGCGGCTGGCCCGGCATCTCGAACTCCCGGACCTGCCGCCGCTCGCCTATGGCTGGTCGGGCATGGCTGCGGTCGAACCCGATTTCCTGCCCCACCTCATCGATCTCGGACCGGGGCTGATCGCGGGTCGCGCCTGCAACGGCCGCGGCATCGCCATGACCACGGCCATGGGCAAGGTGCTTGCGGACTGGGCTAGCGGAACCGACGCCCGCGATCTGCCGCTGCCCTTTGCGCCGCCGTCGCGGATGCCGTTCCACAGCCTGCTGCGCTTCGCGCCGAACGCGCTGCTGCCGTGGAGCATGCTTCGCGACCGGCTGGACAAGACCGGATAGGCCGATCGCCAGGGCGCGACGGCATCGGATCGTCATTCGGCCGCGCGAAGGTTCCCCGCCAGCACCGCCGCCGCCATGGCGATGTCCTGTTCTATGAAGGTCCTGACGTCGGCGCCGTTGCGCTGCGCCAATGCCGCGACGATCTTGCGATGCGCCTCGTTCGACTGGGGTTTGTAGCGATCGGCCTGCATCAGGAGCTTGAGATAGGGCCCAACCCGCCCCCAGAGATCACGGATCATGTTGAGGAGGATCGGGGCCCCGGCATGCCGGTAGATGGCGAAGTGGAAGGCCTCGTTGAGCGCGAGATAGGCCCCGGCGTCGCCCGCCTCAATCGCGCGCTGCATGCCCGCCAGCGTGGCCTGTATGTCGACCAGCCCGTCTTCGGTGATGCGCGACGCGGCCATCTCACCCGCCAACCCCTCCACAGCGACGCGGATGCGCGTCAGTTCCTCGAAGGCGGGGGCAGACAACAAGGGCACGATGATCGAGCGGTTGTTCTGCAATTCCAGAAGCCGCTCGGCGACGAGCCGTTGCAGCGCCTCGCGGATCGGCGTCGTCGAAATGCCGAACGTCTCGGCAAGCTTGCGGATGACCAATGTCTGGCCCGGGCTGAAGCCGCCCGAAATCAGCTCCTGCTTGAGCGCGCCATAGGCGCGGTCGTTCAGGGTCTGATGTTCGAGCTTCAGCATGTTGATCGCCGCCCCCTTTCCTATCCCCTCACCAGCGCGACAGGGTGCGATCGAGCGTTTCGGCAAGTTGCTCGGCATTGTCCCTGGCGAACGGCAGCGGCGGCCTGATCTTCAGCACGTTGCCGCGCGGACCGCACGACGAGATCAGCACGCCGTCCTCGCGCATGGCTTCGACGACCGCCGACGTCCTGGTGGAGGCCAGCGCCTCGTCCCCCTCCGCCGTCAACTCGACGCCGAAATAAAGACCGTTATGCCTGACATCGGCGACCATGGCGTGGCGACCCTGCAAGGCGCGCAGCAGCTCGCCCGTATAGGCCCCAACCGTGCGCGCATTCTCGACCAGCCCCTCGCCTTCGATCACGTCGAGCACCGCGATGCCGACGGCGGCGGCGACAGGATTGCCGCCGAATGTGTTGAAGTAGCCGGTGTTGGAACCGAAGGAGGCAACAAGCTGCGGCCGCACGATGACCGCGGCCATCGGATGCCCGTCGCCGATCGGCTTGCCCATGGTGACGATGTCAGGTTCGAGGCCGTAATTGGCGAAACCCCACATGCCCTGGCCGAGCCTGCCGAAGCCGGACTGGACTTCGTCGGCAATGACGATGCCGCCCGCCTTCCTGACGTGATCGGCCGCCTCGCGCATCACCGATGCATCGGGGAAGAAAATTCCGTCGCTGGAAAATGCCGAGTCGAGCAGCAGCGCCGCCGGGCGCACGTTCTGTGCGCGCATGTCCTCGATGGCGGCGGCGACATTCCTGGCGAAATCGCGCGCGGCCCGGCCCTGGTTGCGAAACGTATCCGGCGCTGCCACGGTCCTGTGCTGCGCGGGCATGCCTTTTGCCCCGACCGCTGCCGGCGACAGCTGCGCCGTGGCGATGGTGGCGCCATGATAGGCGAAATCGGTGATGATCACGCCGGTATTGCCGCTGGAATGCTGGGCGATGCGGATGGCGAGATCGTTGGCCTCGCTGCCGGTGCAGGTGAACATGGCATGGCCGAGATGAGGCGGAAGCGTGCCGAGAAGTCTTTCCGCGTAGTCGAGGATGATTTCGCTGAGATAACGCGTGTGGGTGTTGAGCGTGGCCGCCTGCCCCGACAGCGCCTCGACGACACGTGGATGGCAATGCCCGACCGAAGCGACGTTGTTGTAGGCATCGAGATACTTGCGACCCTGGGCATCGTAGAGCCAGACGCCGCTGCCACGCACGAGATGGATCGGGTTGCGGTAGAAGGCGCGATAGGTCGGGCCGAGCAGCGTGGCACGGCGCTCGAGCAGCGCACCCTCGGATGCTGATGCACCGGCATCGGCGGAGGCATTTGCGGGCGAGGATTGGGACACGAACATCTACTCCGGATTGGAATGATCGAGGAAATAGCGGCGGGCATCGCTGTGTGACAGTCCGTCCAGCCGCTCGAGCGAGGCCCAGACCTCGGTGATGAGGCGCAGCACATAGTCGCGCTTGGCCGGAAAGCGCTCCGCCTGCCAGCTGGCAATGTTGGCGATGAGAGCCAAGCGGGCACGGATCAGGTCGAACAGGATGCCGATCTCTTCAGCCTCGAGCGGCTGCACCGACTGGTAGCCAGCAACGAAGCGTGCGGCGGGCGCCAGCGGGTGGCCGTCGGCCGGCCAGCGATAGACGGCGCCGATGGCGAGATCGCAGATCAGCGGCGAGTGGATCATGTCGCCGAAATCGAGGATGCCGCTGACGATCTCCGGCCGCGATGCGTCCATCACCACATTGTAGGAATTCATGTCGTTGTGGACGATCTGGGCGCGCAGGCTGGGGATGATGGGCGCGACGTGCTCCTCGAAGGCATCGATGACGCGCTCGACCATGGCCCGGCGCCCGGCATCGGCGATATGCGCCAGCATGGGCCGCGTCTTGGCGACCTTGCGGATATCCCACAAAAGGTCGCTGCCGGCGGCCGGGTGGAAAAAGCCGCGCAGGGCGCGGCCAAGCCGAGCAAGGAAGATGCCGAGATTGCGATCTTGCGCAGCCGACACCGGCGAGCGCGAAAGCAACTGGCCGGGCAGATAGGTGACCAGCCGAATGATGCGCGGCTGCGAACCGCCGATGCTGACGGTGAACTGCGCATCGCCATCCAGGCTTTTGCGCACCGAAGGAACCGGCAAGGCGGGGTCGACAGCAAGGATGTGGTCCAGCGCCTTGTTCTGGAAATCGGTGAAGCCGGCCTCTTCCGCCGGATGCGAGATTTTCAGGACAAATTCGCCCTCGCCATCGGTGCGGATGTGAAAATTGTGGTCGCGCTCCCCGGGCAAGGGCTGAGCGGTTCCGGCAAGGCCGTAGTGCTGGCGCAGGATGGCAAGCGCATCGGCAATCGGGACATCGGGCGCGTCCTCGGCCAGCGTCTCGCCGAATGCATCGGTCACGGCGCCGGTCATGGCCTTGCCTCGGGGTCAACAGGCTCCAGCCCACACCAGTCGGCGATGAACAGTGCGATCGTCTGGGTGACCTTGCGTACGGAATCAAGGTCCACCGCCTCGTCATAGCCATGCGGCATGCGGCAGATCGGACCGTAGACGATGGCTGGCGTGTCGGCGTAGAGGCCGAAGAAGCGCGCATCCGTGGTGGCAGAGGTGACGTGTTCCTGCAGCGGCTCGCCCCAGACGGCGGCATGGCTACGACGCAGCACGGTTTCCATCTCGTCGGCGCCCTCCAGCACATAGCCCTCGGCCATGAAGCCATTGTAGGTCATCCTGGGCGGGCGGTTGGCCAGGAACGGATCGGCGCGGGCCGCGTCGGCGATGCAGGCCTCGAGCTCGGCCCTGGCATCCTCCAGCTTCTGGCCGGGATAGGTGGCGACACGCATCTCGAACACACAGCGTGCGGGGACGCTCGATGTCCACTCGCCACCTTCGATCTTGCCGAGATTGAAACGGATCGGATGCGGGTGATCGCAGAAATGCCTGTCGTCGACCTTGCGCGCGTTCCAGACGATTTCGAGCTGCTTCAACGCCTGGATGATGAGGAAAGCCTTTTCGATGGCGTTGGCGCCGGCCGAGAAAGCGCCCGACGCATGCTGGGGATCGCCGTCGACCTCGACCCTAAACCAGATCGGGCCGACCTGCGCCCGCATCAGCTTCGGCTCCAGGGGTTCGGGGATGAAGGCGGCGTCGGCGCGGTAGCCGCGCTGCAGGCAAGCGAGCGCGCCGTTGCCGGTGCACTCTTCCTCGACCACCGATTGCAGGAAGACCTTCGCGGCCGGCTGATAGCCGAGGCTGCGCAGTGCGGCCAGCGCGTAGAGGCAGGCCGAGAGCCCAGCCTTCATGTCGCCGGCGCCGCGACCATGCATCCAGCCGTCCTCGATGACCGGATCATAGGGATCGCGCAGCCAGCGATCGAGCGGGCCCGTCGGCACGACGTCGATGTGGCCGTTGAGGATCAGCGAGCGGCCGGTCGCGTTTCGCGGCATGTGGGTGGCGACGACGTTGAAGGCGTCGTCATAAGAGACGGCCACGGGCGAAAAGCCCGGCAGGTCGCGAATCGCATCGACATCGACACGCCACATGTCCACCGTATAGCCATCCGTTTCATACGCGGCTGCCATGAAGGATTGCGCCGCGTGTTCTTCGCCGCGTTGCGAGGGGAAGCGCACGAGGTTCGCGAGGAATTCCACCTGCCGCGCGAAGCCGTCGTCGACCGCGTTCAAAATGGCCTCGTCGGCAATTCGCTCAGGCATGATATTCCGCTTTCCCTTCGATGGTGTATCATATCTCATATGCCATCTCTGTGAAACGCAAGGGACAGGCGGGCCAAAAATCTTGAGCCACCTCGGGAGCCTCTTGGCAGGCGAGCGCAGAGTTGGCATCAGCTTCTTGCGCGCCGGTGGGGAAGGTCGAGGACAGATGTTGGTCACCGAAGGCAGATTGCCTGATGAAATCACCAATCTAACGGTCGGCTATCGGCGGGTGCGGGCCGGCAAGATCGTCAATGCGGTGACATGGATGGAAGCGCGCGCGCCGGTGCCGGGTCTCGCGCGGCCGTTGACCATGACAAGGATCGCGAAACCCGACAGTGCTTCCTACCGTGCAATCTTCCTGGAGATCGGCGCTCCCTGGCTCTGGGATCGCGCCGCCGAAATGTCGGATGCCGAGATCGCCGCGCATTTCGCCGATCCGCGCCAGCATCTCTATTACGGCCATGATGAAAGCGGCGCCCATGTCGGCATGGTCGAGTTCTCGGTGGCCGAGGACAACGAGATCGAGATCACCTATTTCGGCCTGTTCCCCTCCTTGACCGGCCGTGGCTTCGGCAAGCGGCTGATGGCCGGCGCGCTCGACCAGGCATGGCGTCTCCGGCCCAGCCGCATTTGGCTTCATACCAGCAGCTTCGACCATCACAGTGTCATCGGTTTCTACAGGGCCTGCGGATTTGAGCCCTTTGCGACCGGCTTCGAAATCGCCGACGACCCCAGGACCAAGGGAACGTTGCCGCGTGATGCGGCGCCGCAGATTCCCTTGATCGAGACGGACTGGTCCCCCGACGCCAGATGAAAACGCCTTCACAACCAGCCAGGCATCTCGGCATCGACAGCCTTGGCGCCGGCCGCCGTCAGGTCGCCTGCACCGCTGGCAGCCGCTCACGCAATTCGTCGACGAGCACCCTGATGTTTTCGGAATAGTCGATGGGCACGACGACGAGATGCACGCCGCCGCCGGCAAAAGCCTGTTCCAGCGCCGGCCGGAATTCGGCGATCGCGCCGACCCTGGTTCCCTTGGCGCCATAGGCCTCGGCGTATTTGACGAAGTCGGGATTGCCGAAGGTCATGCCGAAATCCGGAAACTCGTCGACCGCCTGCTTCCAGCGGATCATGCCATAGGCGTGGTCCTCGAGCAGCAGGACGACAAGATTGAGCTTGAGCCGGACGGCGGTCTCCAGTTCCTGGCTGTTCATCATGAAGCCGCCATCGCCGCAGATGGCCATGACGCGGCGCTGCGGATAGAGCAGTGCCGCCATCATCGCCGACGGCAGCCCCGCGCCCATGGTGGCCAGCGCATTGTCGAGCAGCAGCGTATTCGCCATGCGCGTGCGGTAGTTGCGCGCGAACCAGATCTTGTACATGCCGTTGTCGAGGGCAAGGATTCCGTCGGCCGGCATCACGGCGCGCACGTCATGCACGATGCGTTGCGGCGTGAAGCGGTCTTCCGTGGCGCGCGCGGCGATGCGGCTCAGAATGCCTTCGCGCAACGGCAACAGAGCCTGCGCGTTGGGGATCTTGCCCTCGATGCGATCCGCCAGCAGCGCCAGCGAAGGGCCGAGGTCGCCGACGATCTCGGTCTGCGGGAAATAGACCTGCTCGACATCGGCGGTTTGATAGCCGACATGAATGACCTTCGGCCCGTTGACGCCCATGATGAAGGGCGGCTTCTCGACTGTGTCGTGACCGATGGTGATGATCAGGTCGGCCTGTTCGATGGCCTCGTGCACGTAGTCGCGTTCCGAAAGGGCCGCCGTTCCCATGTAGAGTTCGGTGCCGCCGGGCACGGTGCCCTTGCCCATCTGCGTGGTGAAATAGGGAATTTGGGTGCGCAGCACGAACTGGGCGACATCGGGCGTGACGCGCGGCCGCGACGCCGCGGCGCCGAACATCAGCAGCGGACGTTTGGCCTCGATGATCATGCGGGCGGCGCGGTCGAGCGCGCCCGCACCGGCCAGCGGCAGTTCGACCGGATGCGTCGGCACCAGCGGGACATCCTCACACTCAGCCGCCGCAATGTCTTCTGGCAGTTCCAGATGCACGGGACCCGGCCGCTCTTCCTGCGCGACGCGGAAGGCTTCGCGCACCAGCGAGGGGATCATTTTGGGCGAGACGATCTGGCGCGACAGCTTGGTCAGCGGTTTCATCGCCGCGACGATGTCGACGATCTGGAACCGCGCCTGCCTGGACGACAGGATTCCCTTCTGGCCGGTGATCATGATCATCGGCATGGCGCCGAGCAGCGCATAGGCCGAGCCGGTCGTCAGATTGAGCGCGCCGGGGCCGAGCGTGGTGATGCACACACCTGGCTTGCCGGTGAGCCGGCCATAGGTCGCGGCCATGAAGGCGGCCGCCTGCTCGTGACGGGTCAGGATGAGCTGGATCGAGGAGCGGCGGATGGATTCGACGATGTCGAGATTCTCCTCGCCCGGAATGCCGAATATCCGGTCGACCCCTTCGTTCTCGAGGGCCGCCACGAACAGATCCGAACCTTTGGTCATCAACCGTCTCTCCCGCAATGCGCGTGCATGCCGCCAGCTTTGCCCCATATCGCATTGGAAAGCGATGCCTCAAAGAGCCGAGGCGCCTCTCTACGGAATGTCCGCGCGATCCAAAACGAGAGTGGCCGCGAGCGCTGGCGATCACGCCATCCGTTTCGGCAAGGCGGCCGCCAGCGCATCGACGGCCAGCCGAACTTTCAGCGGCAAGTGAGGCGTCTGCAGCCAAAGGGCGTGGCAGTCATAAAGATATCGCGGCTGGTCCGGCAAGAGCTCGACCAGCGCGCCTGCCCGGATGCGCTCGCGAACCAGCCACCATGGCAACCAGGCGAGCCCCATGCCCTCGGCCGAAGCATCGGCGATGGCATCGAGATCGTCGAGCCGCAGCCGGCTGCCGGGCATGATCTCCTGTGCTGGTTGTCCTTCGCGCGGGAACAGCCAAGGCTGAACGGCTTGGCCGAGCCGGCGATATACGATGGCATGATGATTGGCGAGATCTTCGATCCGCCGTGGCTCGCCCTGAATTTTCAGATAGGACGGCGCCGCACAGACAATCATGTCCTGGCTCGCGACGCGGCGCGCGATCACGCCTGCCCTGTCCTCCAGATCACCGGTTCGGATGGCAAGATCGTAGCCGTCCTCGGCAAGATCGGCGAAGCGGTCGCTGAGCGACAGATCGAGTTCCAGCATCGGATATTGCCGCACCAGTTTCAGCAGCACGGGTGTTACGCAGTGGCGGCCGAAATGCGCCGGCATGGTGACGCGCAGCTTGCCGCGCGGCTCCGAGATTTGGCCGGCGGCAAGTTGATCGGCAGCTTCGGCCTCGGCCAGCACCAGCCGACAGCGGTCGTAGTAGGCGCGTCCGAACTCGGTGAGGTTCTGCCGGCGCGTGGTGCGGTTGAGCAGGCGCATGCCGAGACGCTCCTCCAGAAAACGGACGTGCTTGCCGACCATCGGTCCGGACAGATCGAGTGCGGCCGCGGCCGCCGCGAACGAGCCGAGGTCGACTGCCCTGACGAACACGGCCATGCTCTCAAGCCGATCCATATTCGAAACTCCTGGTTTCTACTGTCCTGCTCCCAATGCCATTTATCCGACTTCGTCTTACCGGCATAGCTCCTTTCGGTTCAAACAATTTGGAGTAGACCGAATGACGCGCGTCGTTCGCTTTCATCGGCATGGTGGCCCCGAGGTCCTGCGGATCGAAAATGTGGATCTTCCCCTACCCGGCCCGGGCGAGGTTCAGATCCGCGTCAAGGCGCTCGGCCTCAATCGCGCCGAGGCGCTGCTGCGCGCGGGCACCTATATCGAGACGCCCACCCTGCCCTCCGGGCTTGGCCTGGAGGCCGCAGGCATCATCGAAGCGGTCGGCGAAGCCGTGACGGGTCTGGCGCCGGGTGATGCCGTCAGCGTCATCCCGCCGCAATCGATGATCCGCTGGCCGGCTTATGGAGAGCTTGTTACCTATCCCGCCGGGCTCGTCGTCAAAAACCCGATATCACTCGACTGGCGGACCGCGGCCGCGATGTGGATGCCGTACCTCACCGCCTATGGCGCGCTGATCGACATCGCCAGGCTGCGCAACGAGGACTTCGTCGTCATCACGGCAGCCTCGAGCAGCGTCGGGCTTGCCGCGATCCAGATCGCCAACAGCGTCGGCGCGACGGCGATCGCGGTGACACGGACCTCGACGAAGAAGCAGGCCCTGCTCGACGCCGGCGCGGCTGAAGTCGTGGTCCTGGCCGAGGAGGATCTGGAGGCGCGGCTACGCCGGATCGCCGGGCCGCGAGGCGTGCGCATCGTGTTGGAGGCGATCGGCGGCCCGATTTTCGAGCCGCTCGCGGCGGCGATGTCCCGGGGCGGCATTCTCATTGAATATGGCGGGTTGAGCCCCGAGCCGACGCCGTTTCCCTTGCCCGCCGTGCTTGGCAAGACATTGACGCTGCGCGGCTACCTCGTCCACGAGATCACCGGCGACCCAGCAAAGCTGGAAGCCGCCAAGGCGTTCATCCTCAAAGGGCTGGAGGCCGGCGCGCTGAAGCCGATGATCGACAGGACCTTCCCGTTCGAGCAGATCGTCGAGGCGCATCGCTATCTCGAATCGAACGAGCAGTTCGGCAAGATCGTGGTGACGGTCTGAGCAGGGACGCCGGGGTCGTTGGCGCAGGCGCGGTACCCAGCGCTCGAAGCGCAATGACGAACAAATTCGATCCTCGCGGACAATGTTGCTCTTGAAGGCGCCGCTCTGCGTTCCTAATTCTCGCATGCGGGCCGGGCCCCTCTGACTGTCGCATCTCGCGACCGTGATGTCGGACCGCTTTAACGGGCCCGTTTCCATCCTTTCGGTCAAGCGGGCTCATCTCTTTTGGTTTGGAGCCCCATATGACATCGTCTTCCCTTCTTGGTTTGGTTTGCCCCTCCTGCCGCGTCGCGCTCGTGATGAGCGAACGCCAGGGTATCGAGATCGATTATTGCCCGCAGTGCCGTGGCGTGTGGCTTGACCGAGGCGAACTCGACAAGATCATCGAGCGATCGGCCAAGGAGGCCTCGCCCGCGCCACAGCCGGCAGCGTTCTCCCAGCCCCAGCATGGCCGGGACCGCGATGACGACTATGCGCGCTCGCAGGGCCACCGCTATCCGAAACGGAAGAAATCGTTCTTCGAAGAGCTGTTCGATTGACCGCACGCCGGTAGCCGGCCCGACGTCTGTCGAGAATTTCCGAAACCACATCGATAAAAGGTCCGTCCAGATGATTTCCCGCACAAGCCGATTTGCCGCCCTGTTTGCCGGACTGTTCCTGGCATTCTCCATGGTCGCGGTAGACCATGCCGAGGCCCGTCGCGGCGGCAGTTTCGGCAGCCGCGGCATGCGCACGTTCCAATCAGCGCCGCCGACCAGGACCGCTCCGGCGCCGACCGCTCCGGTCGAGCGTTCGATGACGCCCAATACCGGCGTGAACACCGCGGCCCGGCAGCCGCAGGCCGGCCCGCAGAGGCCCGGCTTCATGAGCGGCTTCGGTGGAACGATGATGCGCGGCCTGCTGATCGGCGGCCTGATCGGGCTGCTCCTGGGCCAGGGCTTCGGTGGGCTGGCGGGCATGTTCGGTTTCCTGCTGCAGGCCGTGCTGATCGGTGGCGCCATCATGCTGGCAATCAGGTTCTTCCGGTCGCAATCCGCGCGTGGCCCCGCCCCTGCGCTCGCCGGCGCCGGCAATGCCTCGCGATTTGAAAACCGCGCAGGCGGACAGAGCGATGCCAACAATGCGCATTCTTTCGCCATTCCCGGCTTTGGCGGCGGTTCAGGCGGAGGCTCCGCCGCGGCCACCGGTTCCGATGAAATCCGGCTCGCCCAGACCGACCTCGACGCATTCCAGCAGCTGTTGAGCGATGTCCAGGAAGCGTTCGGGCGTGAGGATCATGCCGCGTTGCGCAAGACGACGACTCCCGAAATGGTGTCCTATCTCTCTGAAGAGCTGGCCGACAATGCGAAGAAGGGCCTCAGGAACGAGGTATCCGACGTCACCCTCCTGCAGGCCGACATCGCGGAAAGCTGGCGCGAGGATGACCGCGACTATGCCACGGCGGCCCTGCGTTATGAATCGCGCGACGTGATGCGCGAACGGGCCAGCGGCAAGGTCGTCGAGGGCGACGAGGATCATCCCACGGAGACGACGGAGCTGTGGACCTTCACGCGTCAGAATGGCTCGAGTTGGAAGCTCTCGGCAATCCAACAGGCCTGAGCTCCAGCGTGCGAACTCGCGTTGACAAAGGCGACCTGACGACGGCCGGTCCGGCTGTGTCAGCAGCCTTCCATGGCCGGCAGCTCTCAAGATAGGAATTTTTTCTTGACTGGGTGAAGGCAACTATGGTAGATATTTATCTATGGTGCTGAGTTGCGCCAGGAACCCGCCGCGCAGGCGGGTTTTTTTCGTTCAATGCTCCGTCAACAGCTCCGGCGAAGGCACCCGTCAACCCGGATCGCCCGGCCTGAGCTCCGGCCCGTTTCCGTCCGAAGCTCGATGCCGATGTCGCGCACGGTTCACCGCACGATCTTGACGCACATCGGCGTGCCGATCTCGATGGCACGGCCGGTGTCGGTCAGCCCGCCGCTCTCGGCGTCGCGCGCGAAGATCGAGATGCGGTCGGCATTCTGGTTGGCCGAGAACAGGTGGCCGCCGGACGGCGTCAGCGCCAGGTTGCGCGGCGTGGCGCCCCCGCAAGGGACATGGCCGACGAGGCTCAGCGCGCCACTTTGCTGGTCGACGGCCATGATGACCACGCTGTCATGGCCTCGGTTGGAGCCGTAGAGGAAGCGGCCGTCGGGCGAGATCTGGATATCGGCGCAGTGATTGGCCTGGCGCGCCTCGGCCGGCACGGCCGGCCTGGCGTCGATGATCGAGAGCTTGCCGCTCGCCTCGTCCAGCGCCATCGACACGATGGTCGAATCCAGCTCGTTCATGACGAAGACAAAACGGCCGTTCGGATGCAAGGCGAGATGGCGCGGACCGGCGCCCGGCGGCAAAGCGGATTCGGCCAGTTTGGTCAGATTGCCATCGTGCTCGATCCGGTAGGACACCAGCCGGTCGATGCCGAGATCGGCGACGATGGCCGTTCCGCCGGCGATGGTTTCGGTGACGCTATGGGCATGCGAGCGCTCTTGCCGGGCTGCGTTCGGGCCAGTGCCCTTGTGCGAAACGCTGGCCAGAGGAGCCGACAAGGCGCCATCGCTGTCGAAGCCATAGACCGCGACTGCGCGATCCGGACCGCCCTCGCCCATGCCGTAATTGGCGACCAGCAGCTTCGTGCCATCGCGGGTGATGGTGTTATGCGCGGTGATGCTGCCGAGTGACGGCTGCTTGTTCAGGTAAGTGAGCGTGCCCGAGGCGCGGTCGAAGCCGTAGGCCGAAACCGTTCCTTCGCGCCAGGGGAAGACTTCCGAATTGGCGTAGAGGCGCGAACCGTCCGGCGTCACCGAAAGGAAGGTCGGATTGTCGATGTCACTGGTCTCGGCCAGCTTTCGTGTTTCCAGCGTCTCCTCGTCGAAGCTGTAGACGCCGAGGCCGACGCCGCGTGCGCCCTGAAAATAGGGCGCCTCCCGGTTCAGGCTGCCGACAAAGACCAGACAGGCATCGCGCATGTTTTCCTCCCTGTTCCGCCGGGCTCGAGCGCAGCGGAAACAGCCAAAATTTCGCCCGTCCTCGCTTGCAACGCAACCCCATATGTGAAAATAGTATTTACAAAAGAAGATTGACGGGAGGAGACGTCGTGCAATCTGGCGCCTTGACGCGTGTTCCGAAACTTGTGCCGTGCCTTGCGCAGTGCCAGCGGAGCCAGCGATGAACGACTTCGCACCGACCGTCGGCGTCGCCTCGACGCATCCGGCCAACATGCCCGCGGAACATGCCGCCTTGCCGGTTTGGAACGCCGAGAACTGGTTCTACGAGGACTGGCCGGTCGGCCAGAAGATCCGCTCGTTGCGCCGCACCATGGCCGAAGGGGACAGCCACCTGTTCAACACGCTGGTGCTCGACATCCATCCTTACGTGCAGGACCAGATGTTTGCCGAGACAGAGGGCATTTTCGGCAAGCGGCTGGTGGCGGGCGCCTTCGTCTTCTCGGCTGGCCTGGGGCTCGTCGCAACCAACTGCGTCAACGCGTTTTCCTATGGCTACGACAAGCTCCGCTTCATAAAGCCCGTCTTCATCGGCGAGACGATCTATTCGATCCGGTCCAACCTCGACAAGACGCCGCGCTACAAGGACATGGGGCTGATCCGCGCCAGCTACCAGGTGTTCAAGGGCGAAGGCGAACTCGTTCTCTATTGCGAGCATCTGCAGACGGTGAAGTACCGCAACCCTGCCGATTTCCTCGGCAAGACGGAGAAGTAGAAATGCCGGCAGCAGCCGAATTGCCGCTTGCCGGTCTCGTCGTCGTCGACATGAGCCAGTTCCTGTCCGGGCCCTACTGCTCGCTCAGGCTGCTGGATCTCGGCGCCCGCGTCATCAAGATCGAGCGTCCGGACGGCGGCGACCTGTCGCGCCGGCTCTATCTCAGCGACACCGAGATCGGCGGTGATTCCACCATCTTCCATGCCATCAACCGGGCCAAGGAAAGCCTCGCCATCGACCTGAAGGACGAGGCGGATCTCAAGGCGCTGCGCGGCCTGCTGGCGAAGGCCGACGTGCTGATCCAGAATTTCAGGCCGGGTGTCATCGAACGGCTCGGCCTCGACTACGAGGCGGTCCGCAAGATCAACCCGCGCCTGGTCTATGCCTCGATCAGCGGCTATGGCGAGGACGGCCCATGGGTCAAGCGGCCCGGCCAGGACCTCCTGGCGCAGGCGCGCTCCGGGGTGATGTGGCTGAACGGCGACGAGGACCAGGGGCCGGTGCCGTTCGGGCTTGCTATCGGCGACATGCTGGCGGGCGCGGCATGCGCGCAAGGCATACTGGCCGCCCTTGTGCGGCGCGGCATCACCGGCCAGGGCAGCCATATCGAAACCAGCCTGCTGGAAGCGCTGGTCGACTTCCAGTTCGAGGTACTGACCACGCATCTCAATGACGGCCGCCGTTTGCCGCGCCGCTCCAGCTTCCGCAGCGCGCATGCCTATCTGTCGGCACCTTACGGCGTCTATCCCGCCAAGGACGGCTATCTCGCCATCGCCATGACGCCAATCCCGAAACTCGCCGACCTGCTGTCGCTGGAGGAACTGGCGCCCTACCGCGACAAGCCGGCATCCTGGTTCACCGCGCGCGACGACATCAAGGCGATCGTCGCGCAGCGGATCGCGACCAGGACGGTCGACGAGTGGCTTGATGTTCTCGAACCCGCCGACATCTGGTGCGCCAAGGTGCTGACCTGGCCGGAAATGCTGGCAAGTGGGGGCTTCCAGTCGCTCGACATGCTGCAGACGGTGACGCGCGAGGACGATGTCTCGATCCTTACCACCAGTTCGCCGCTCAGGGTCGACGGCATCAGGGCCAAGGTCGACCGGGCAGCACCGCGCATCGGCGAGCATAGCGCCGCGATCCGCGAGGAGTTCGGCCTGTGACCACGCGCTTCCTAAAGCCCACGCTCAGGGGCATGACCTGGAACCATCCGCGCGGCTATGATCCGATGGTCGCCTGCTCGTCGCTGTGGAAGCAGAAAACCGGCATTGCCGTCGAATGGGACAAGCGTTCGCTGCAGGACTTCGAGTCCTTCCCGGTCGAGGAACTGGCGCGCGCCTATGATCTGATCGTCATCGACCATCCGCATGTCGGCCAGATCACCGCCGAACGCTGCCTGGAGCCGCTCGATGTCGCCGGCCGCGAGGCGGAGCGCGCGGCACTTTCCTCCGGCAGCGTCGGCCAGTCCTATCCGAGTTACACATGGCAGGGACGGCAGTGGGCGTTTCCCATCGATGCCGCGACGCAGGTCCAGGCATGGCGGCCCGATGCGCTTGGCGCACCGCCATCGCGATGGAGCGAAGTGCTCGATCTCGCCCGGCAGGCACGCGTGCTGCTGCCGTTGCGGCCACCGCATTCGATGATGGTGTTCTTCACGCTCGCAGGCAATCTCGGGCATGCTTGCGCGACCGACCCATCCAACGATCTCATCGACGGCGAGGCCGGCAGCGAAGTCTTCGAGACAATGCGCGAGATTGCCGCGCTGGTCGACCCGGCCTGCTTCGAGATGGATCCGATCGCCGTTTCGGAGCGGATGGCGCAGGCCGGATCCCCGATCGTCTGCGCACCGCTGATCTACGGCTATGTTTCCTACGCGATGGCCGGGTTTCGCCCACATCGCCTGGCATTTGGCGACATCCCTGTTGTCGGATCCAGCGGCCCGATTGGCACGGCGCTTGGCGGCACAGGCATAGCGGTGTCGGCCTTCTCGAAGGCGAAAGAGGCGGCAACCGATTTCGCCTACTGGCTCGCCAGCGGCGAGATCCAGCGTGGCCCCTATGCCGCGGCCGGCGGACAGCCCGGCCATGCCGCGGCCTGGGAGGATCAGGCCGTCAATGCGGCGACCGGCAATTTCTATCGCGATACGCGCGCGACCCTGGAGGGCGCATGGGTGCGGCCTCGCCATGATGGTTACATGGCGTTCCAGCAGGCCGCGTCCGACCGCGTCAATTCCGGCATGACCTCAGGGCATCGTTCCAGCCAGGTCATTGCCGATCTCAATCGCCTGTTTCGGCAGAGCGCCCCGGCGCAGGCGACCGGCACTGCCGGTGGAGGAGCCTGAAGAAATCGAACGGAGGAGACAAATGAAAACCCTGATCCGCGGCCTTGTGGCCGCAACCGCCTTCGCCTCACTCGCAACGACAGCTTTTGCCGAAGACGTACAAGGCGTCATCAGCGGGCTGCCCGATGAACTCAAGGCGCAATATGACGGCGCACCGCAGAAGGTGCTGCCATCGGCCTGGGACAATTTCAACCCGCCGTCCAAGCCATGGAAATGGTGCCATTCGGAATCCTACCAGGGCAACCCCTGGCGGGTCACCGTCACCAAGGAGCTGAAGCGCCTGGTCGACGGGCTGATCGCCGACGGCACCGTCTCCAGCTTCGAAGTGTCGGATTCCAACAACGACGCCAGCCAGCAGATCAACCAGATCCGCGCCTTCATCGACAAGAAGTGCTCGATCATCACCTCGATCCCGGGCTCGGCAACAGCGCTCGACGACGCCATCGATGCGGCCGCCAAGGCAGGCATCCCGTTCATCACCGCCGCCGGTTCGGTGACCAGCCCGAACGCGATCAATGTCGATTCCAACTATGCGCGCTGGGGCTATGACATGATGACCGCGATCGGCAAGGCCAAGCCTGATGGCGCCAGCATCCTTCTGGTCGAAGGCATCGCCGGCCACCCGATCGTGGTTCAGGAGCGCCAGGGCGCCGACAAGGCGCTGGCGGAAAACCCCAAGCTGAAGATCTCGCGCACGGTCAACGGCAATTGGACGGCCAATGTCACCAAGACGGTGGTGCTGCAGGCGATCGCCACCAACCCGGCGCCGATCGATGCGGTGTGGACGACAGGCAGCGAAAGCCGCGTCGTCGCGGAGGCGTTCGCCGAAGCCGGCCGGCCGGCGCCGCTGATCACCGGTTCGATCACCGGCGATGCCCTGGGCTACTGGAAGGCCAATCCCGACAAGTACCGCTTCGAGGGCCATGCCGTGCTGCCGCACTGGACCGCCGAAACGCTGTTTCGCGTCGGCGAACGCATGCTCGACGGCCAGAAGCCGAAGCTGAACACGCTGCTCATTCCGATTCCGCCGGTCCACAATGCCGATCTCGGCGCCTGGTACAAGGACTGCATGACGACGGATGCCGTATCGATCTTCCCGGTGCCGCCCAAGGATCCGATGCCGGAAGAATGGCTCGACGCCTATTTCTCCAACCCGGCGCCGACCAAGGGATGGGACTATTCGAAGGTGCCAGACGCCTGCGCGAAGTGACGCCTGGGCCAGATAAGACCTCGACAAGCCGGCTCCTTTCGGAGGGCCGGCTTGCCAGCTTCGAAACGCGACATGCTTGAAATCAGAAACATATCCAAACGCTATGGCGAGACGGTCGCGCTTGCGGACGCCTCGATCGCGTTCCGGGCAGGAACCATCCACACCATCCTGGGCGAGAATGGTTCGGGCAAGAGCACCATGGTCAAGCTGCTGTCCGGCATCGTTCAGCCCGACAGCGGCACGGTCCTCCTGCAAGGCAGGCCGTTTTCGGGCGGAACCCCCTCGGCCTTCCAGGCGCAAGGCTTCGCCACGGTCTTCCAGGAAGTGCTGATCGCGCCGGACCGCAGCGTGACCGACAATATCCTGCTTGGCCTGGACGGCCTGGTCCGGCGCGCGGTTCCCCGCAACGAGCGGCGCGACAGGGCAGCCGCCGCCCTCAAACGTTTCGCCGTCACCAACGTGCCGCTCGACATGCCCGCCGGGCAGTTGCCGCTCGCAGCACAGCAACTCGTCGTTCTTGCTCGTGCGGTCGTGCGCGATCCAAAGATCCTGATCCTCGACGAAGTGACCGCAGCACTCGACTTCGCCGACCGCGAGTCCGTTTTTTCGCTGATGCGCACGCTTGCCGGCGAAGGCTGCCTGATCCTGTTCATCACCCACCGCATGGATGAGGTGACGTCGCTTTCGGATCGCATCTCGATCCTGCGCGGCGGCAGCGTGGTGCGCACCGAGGAGCGCGGCGCTTCGACGCCGGCGGAGCTTCTCAAGGCGATGGCGCCACGCACCGCCGCGGAGCTGGCGCATGGCTGATCGCGCCGCCCTCACTATCCGCGACCTCGTCATCGCACCGGACGCCAGCCCGATCATGCAGGCGGTCGCCGCCGGCGAGATCGTTGGGCTCGCCGGCCTGGATGGCCACGGCCAGGAGCTTTTCCTCGAGATGCTCGCCGGCCTAGTCGCGCCGCTTGGCGGTTCGATAACCCTCGATCTGCCCGGCGCATCCCGCGCCATCACCGGCTTCCGCAAGGCCGTATCGAGCGGCATCGCCTATCTTCCGCGCGGGCGTGCCAACGGCATTTTCCCGACGCAATCGGTGCTCGACAATTTCGCCGTCTCGACGCTGTCTCGCGATACCCGCCTCGGCCTGATCAGCCCGGCGGCGCGCAAGGCGCGCTACGAGGCCTATCGCGAAAGGCTGTCGATATCGGCGCCTCGGCCCGACGCGCCGATCACCACCCTGTCCGGTGGCAACCAGCAGAAGGTGCTGTTGGCGCGGGCCCTCGCGCTGGACCCCGCAATGTTGCTTCTCAACGATCCGACGCGCGGCGTCGACGTGGCGACCCGGCATGTTCTCTACGACGTCTTTCGCGGGCTGGCTTCCGACGGCATGGGGCTCGTCATCCTGTCCAGCGAGATCGAGGAGATCCTTCTTCTCTGCCATCGCGTGCTGGTGTTCCGCGAAAATGAAGTCGCGGCGGAAATCGCCGGCCAGGCGATGACCACCGGGAACGTGATCGCAGCCATGTTCGGACGCGCAGCATGAGACCCTTCGCACGCATCCTGTCCCTCGGCCGAAGCGTCGGCTTCGCCGCCGTGCTGCTGATCGTCCTGCTGGCGGTCAATCTGATGCTGAGCCCGGCACGGTTCCAGCCGGGCTCCTGGGGTGCGCTGGTTGGGCTGGCGGCGCCGCTGATCGGCGCGGCCATCGCCTCGACCCCGGTGATCCTCGCCGGGCGCGGCGGCATCGATATTTCGGTCGGGCCGCTGATGGGCTTCGTCAACGCCATCGTGATCCAGGTGCTTTTCCTGCGCGCCGGAATATCCTCGCCGCTGGCGCTTGTTCCGGCGGCGCTGCTCATCGGTGCGCTGGTCGGGGCGGCGAACGGTTTCCTGGCGACCATCGTGCGCATCCAACCGATCGTGGCCACGCTCGGCACCTATCTGATCCTGACGGGGGTGACGCTGACCATCCTGCCGGCGCCGATCGGCCCGGCGCCGGCCTGGCTGAAATCCCTGGCAGGCCCGTTCTCGCTTCTGCCGCTGGCCTTGATGTTCCTTTTCTGGTGGCTGGTGCGGCGCAGCCCCTATTACGACCAGCTGATGGCGGTCGGCAGCGACGATCGCGCCGCCTATACCGCCGGCGTCGACGTCACGCTCGTGCGCTTCATCGCCTATGTCATGACCGGCATCCTTGGCGGCTGCGCCGGGCTGATGCTGACTGCGCTGATCGGTTCGGCCGATCCCAATATCGGCCCGACCTACACGCTGATCGCCATTGCGGCTGTAGCTCTTGGCGGTGTCAGTCTTACCGGCGGCCGTGGTGGCGTCGCGGGTGCCGCGATCGGCGCTGTCGACATCTTCCTGCTGCAGAGCGTGCTGACGACGTTCAACGTCTCGACCTTCGTGCTGCAGATCGCCTACGGCGCCGTACTGGTGCTGGCGGTGATGCTGACCGCGCTGCAGGAACGCTTTGCCATCGGGAGGCGCTGACATGGCTGGCCGAAATCTATTCGCGACAACCAATGCCCGTGTCATTGGCGCCTTCTGTGTTGCCGCCCTTCTGCATCTTGCCGGCACCATCCTCATTCCGGGTTACTCCAGCCCGTTTGCGGTGCGCGCCATGCTGGTGCTTGCTTCGCTGCTCGCCGTCGCCTCGATCGGGCAGACGCTGGTCGTCATCATGGGCGGCATCGACCTGTCGATCCCCTTCGTCATCGGCTTTGCCAATGTCGTGGCCGCGCAACTCTACGGCGATGGCTGGAATTTTGTCCTCGTCTGCGGCCTCGTAGGCGTGCTGGCGATCCTTATCGGTGGCGTGAACGGGCTGATCGCGCGCAGCCTCGACATCCAGCCGCTCATCGTCACGCTCGGCATCGGCATGGTCGTGCAAGGGCTTGTGCTTTTGTGGACTGCCGGCTTCCCTTCAGGCTCCGCGCCGCAAGCGGTTTCGAGCTTCGTGTCGATCGGCGGATCGGCCGGGCCACTGCCGGTTCCATGGCTGGTGCCCTGTCTCGTCGTGCTGGTGGCGCTCGTCGTCCTGGTGCTGGAGCGGACGCCCTATGGGCGCCGGCTCTACGCACTCGGCAGCAATCCGGGTGCCGCGCCGCTGGCGCTGATCGACCCCGTCCGAATGTGGGTGATCACCTATGCGGCAAGCGCCTTCTTCGCCGCGGTGGCGGGCGTGCTGCTGCTCGGCTTCACCGGCTCGGCCTATGGCGATGTCGGGCAGCCCTACCTGTTCCAGACCATCGCGGCCGTGGTCGTCGGCGGCGCCGCGCTGGTCGGCGGGCGCGGCAGCTATCTCGGCACTATCGCCGGCGTGCTGGTGCTGACCGAGATCAACACGCTGCTGATCGGGCTCGGATTCCAGCCCTCGGCGGTGCAGGCAACACTCGGCTTCATCATCGTGCTGCTGGTTTCGCTCTACGGGCGCGAACGGCACGTTTCGGCGACGATCTGAAGAAGCGGAGCCGGTCAAAGCCTCCAGAGCTTGCGGGCGTTCGCGGACAAGAGCTTGTCGCGTTCCGCAACGCTGCAGCCGGCAAGCAGCGCATGGGTCGCCGCCACCCAGGTCGACAGACCGCCACCCAGCGTGCAGACCGGCCAATCGCTGCCCCAGACAACACGATCCCATCCGAACGAACCGATCGTGTGTTCGACATAGGGCCGCAGCGTCTCGACCGTCCAACTGCCGGGATCCGCATAGGCGACGACGCCGGAAATCTTGGCCACGACGTTGGGACGCCGCGCGATTTCGCTCATGTGTTCGCGCCACGGATGCTCGCCATTGCCCTTGATGTCGGGGACGCCGCAATGGTCGAGCACGAACTGGACGTCGGGCGCCAGATCGGCGAGCGCGATCGCCTTGGGAATCTGATGCGGTAGCACGACGAGATCGAAGGTGAGCCCGGTGCCGCCAAGCCGCCGGATGCTGTCCCGGAATAGCGCGCCTTCCGAGAGTTCATCGGGCATGACGTGGAGGACGCGGCGAAAACCCTTGACGAACGGCTTTGCTCGCTGGCGCTCGAGATAGGCCGCAAAATTGGCCTCTTCCGGACGGCAGGCGGCGATCGCCCCGGCCAGCATGCTGCCGGCCTGTCTCGACAGGCCTTCGACACGTTCGGTCTCGGCCTCGATATCGGCGGGGTCGACATCGACCTCCATATGCAGCACACGCTCGACGCCGACACGTTGAGCTTCCACGCCGTACTCCTCATAGGAGAAGTCGCGGTTGAGAGCGGGCACGCCGGCAAGCCACGGGTAGCGCAAGGCCGAGCGGTCGATGAGGTGCAGGTGGGTGTCGATGATCATGGCAGGGCTCCTCCCGTATCTTTCACATCATCTCACGGAGGAATTCTTCATTCAAATAAGAATTACGCCGATGAACCGACGGCCGACCCGGCCAGACGCGACAGCTTCTCACATGTGGCCAGCAGCAGTTCGATGGTGCGGGTCATGTCCGGCGCGGACGGTGCGTTGACGACGGTAATGTAAGGAATCGAAAGCGCCGCGATGGCCTTGCCGTCGGAGCCGCGCACCGGTGCCGACAGATTGTAGACGCCGGCAGTCTGCATCGAGGCCATCATCTCATATCCCCGTTCCCTGATCTGGTCGAGACGGGCAAAGAACTCGGGCGGCTGCGCCGTATTGTCGGTGCTGCGGACATGTTCGGAGATCATCATCTGGCGCTCCTCCTGCGAACGGAAAGCGAGCAGCACATGTCCCGAACCGGTGTCGAACAGGCTGATGTGGGCGCCGACCCGGATCGAGATGCCCCAGTAGTTCGGCGCCTCCTGCTGGCCGATGACCACGGCGGAACCGCGATCAAAAACAACGAGTTGGTTGGCCTGCTGCGACGTCTCCGCCAACTCCCGCATCAACGGCGTCGCATAGGAAACCAGCCGCCGCACCGGCGCGTGCAGTTGCGCCAGACCGAACAGCTTGAGCGTCAGTGAATAGCGGTCACCGTCGAGCCGCGTGACATAACCGCGTCGCACCAGCCGGTCCAGCATGCGGTAGAACTCGTTGGGGCTGCGGTCGAGCTTCTTGGCGATTTCCGCCTGCGTCAGGCCGCCGTCGACGCCGGCCAGCAGTTCCAGGATGTCGAGCCCCTTGTCGAGCGCAGGCGCGCGATACCGCTCGTCTTCGCTATCATCCATGGGCTTTCCCTCCAGTGAAATCGATTCTTCATATACGCAGGAATGCTGCCGGCGGAAACAAATTTCGCCTTGACGTATCCATGAATGTTTTGTTTGTATATGAATGTAGCACTTCTTGTCATCAGACGAGTTGCGGTCGCCGCCAAGGCGCACCCAGGGAGGATACCAATGAACAGACTGCTTTCCGGCGTATGCGCTGGCGCATTGTTGCTTGCGTCAGGCGCAGGCGCGGCCCTTGCCGGCGACCTGCCCGGCAAGTTCGAAGGCGTTACCGTCGACGTGAAGCTGATCGGCGGCCAGCAATACGAAAAGCTCTACGAGCGCATCCCCGAATGGGAGAAGGCGACCGGCGCCAAGGTCAACATCCTGACCAAGAAGAACGGCTTCGACATCGACAAGGAGTTGAAGTCCGACATCGCCTCGGGCAGCACCAACTGGTGCGTCGGCTGGAATCATTCCTCCTTCGCGCCGCAGTATACCGGCCTTTATACCGACCTCAGCAAATTGCTGCCCAAGGAAGAGATCGATGCCTTCGTGCCATCGACGATCAAGGCGGCGACCATCGATGGCAAGCTGGAGATGCTGCCGCGCGCGCAGTTCGACGTCTCTGCCCTCTACTACCAGAAGAGCCTCTACGAGAACGCCGACAACAAGGCCAAGTTCAAGGCGAAATACGGCTATGATCTGGTGCCGCCGGACACCTGGAAGGAAGTCACCGACCAGGCCGAGTTCTTCGCCAACCCGCCCAACTTCTACGGCACGCAGTTCGCCGGCAAGGAAGAGGCGATCAACGGCCGCTTCTACGAGATGGTGGTGGCCGAGGGCGGCGAGTATCTCGACAAGGACGGCAAGCCGGTCTTCAACTCCGAAGCCGGCGTGCGTGCGCTCGACTGGTTCGTCAACCTCTACAAGGCCAAGGCCGTGCCGGCCGGAACCACCAACTATCTCTGGGACGATCTCGGCCAGGGTTTTGCCTCCGGCACCGTCGCCATCAACTTGGACTGGCCGGGCTGGGCCGGCTTCTTCAACGATCCGAAGTCGTCGAAGGTCGCCGGCAATGTCGGCGTCAAGGTCGCGCCGAAAGGCTCGTCCGGCAAGCGCACCGGCTGGTCCGGTTTCCATGGCTTCTCGGTGACCGAGAACTGCCCGAACAAGGAGGCCGCGGCATCGCTGGTGTGGTGGCTCACCAATGAGGACAGCCAGAAGCTGGAAGCCGCTGCGGGCCCGCTGCCGACCCGCACCGCGGTCTGGGACTGGGACCTGAAGCAGGCCGAAAACGATCCTTACAAGAAGGAGGTTCTCTCCGCCTTCCAGGAAGAAGCCAAGCACGCTTTCGCGGTGCCGCAGACGCCTGAATGGATCGAGATCTCGAACTCCGTCTATCCCGAATTGCAGGCGGCGATCCTCGGCGACAAGACGTCCAAGCAGGCGCTCGACGAAGCCGCCGCCAAGGCGACGCAAATTCTCGAAGACGCCGGCAAGCTGTAGAACCGCTCCCAAGGCCGCCTCCCCCATCAGGAATGGGGGAGGCGCTCGCGTCTTAAGGCGCGCACTGCCTCGGGTGTTCCCACGATGACGATGCCTGCCCCGCCCGGCTCGACAGGCGGCAATCGAATGCAACTCACAGGGTCCCAATGAAGGGCTTCAAGCCATCCGCGCCATTCCTGCTGCTGCTTCCGGCGATCATCGTGCTGGCGGCGGTCGTCGTGGTGCCGTTGCTTTTGTCGCTCTATTCCAGCTTCACGCCTTTCCGCCTGACCAAGCCCGAAACATTCTTCGTCCTTGTCGGCTTCCGCAATTATCTCTCGATCCTGGCGAACGCCGATTTCTGGTGGGCGTTCGGCCGCACGGTTCTGTTGCTGACCATCGCGCTCAATCTCGAAATGCTGCTGGGCCTCGGCCTCGCCATGCTGGTCGAAAAGGCGACGCGCGGCCAGCGCATCCTGCGCACGCTGATGATGTTTCCGATGATGTTCTCGCCGATCCTCGTCGGCTTCCAGTTCAAGTTCATGTTCAACGACAATATCGGCCTGGTGAACAACGCCCTGCAATCGCTCGGCATCACCAGGGATGCCATTCCGTGGCTGATCGAAGGCCATCTCGCCTTCATCGCCATCTCGATCGCCGAGATCTGGTCGTCGACGGCGATCTTCGCCATCCTGATCCTTGCCGGCCTGCTCGCTATGCCCAAGGAGCCGATCGAGGCGGCGCGGGTCGACGGCTGCACGCCGTGGCAGACGTTCCGCTATGTGACCTGGCCGTTCGTCATGCCTTTCGCCTACATCGCCATGACCATCCGTTCGCTCGACGTGGCGCGCGCCTATGACATCGTCAAGATCATGACCGATGGCGGGCCGGCGGGCCGCACCGAGCTTTTGTGGACGCTGGTGGCGCGCACCGCCTACAGCGACGGGCGCATGGGCATGGCCAACGCCATGGCCTATTTCTCGATCCTGTTGTCGATCGCCTTCACCGTCTACTTCTTCAACAAGCTCGCCGCGGCGCGCACGCAGATCGGTGCGGAGTGGTGATGGACGAGAATTCTTCCGCCCGCCTCAAGCGCCGGCTGCTGGGCATCGCCTATCGCATCGGCCTGTTCCTGGCGATGCTGACCATCTGCCTGCCCGGCCTGTGGATCGTGCTTTCGTCGCTGCGGCCGACTGTGGAGATCATGGCCAAGCCGCCGGTGTGGATCCCGCAGCAGATCTCGTTCGACGCCTATGTCGCGATGTTCTCAGGGATCGGCAAGGGCGGCATCCCGGTCATAGAATATTTCCGCAACTCGCTGA
The DNA here is from genome assembly GCF_006442305.1 of Mesorhizobium sp. B2-3-6. Taxonomy (NCBI): domain Bacteria; kingdom Pseudomonadati; phylum Pseudomonadota; class Alphaproteobacteria; order Hyphomicrobiales; family Phyllobacteriaceae; genus Mesorhizobium; species Mesorhizobium sp. B2-3-6. The sequence goes on from NZ_VFVW01000002.1 coordinate 296,152, forward strand.
TCATCTCGGTGACCTCGACGATGATCGCGGTGGCCATCGGCATGGCCGGCGGCTATGCCTTCGCGCGCTACCGTTTCCGCGGCAAGTCGGGCGTCTTCCTCGGCCTGATGCTGACGCGCACGGTGCCGGGTATCGCGCTCTCGCTGCCGCTGTTCTTCCTTTATGTCAGGCTCGGCATCATCGACACGCATTTCGGACTGATCCTGGCCTATGTCGCGCTCAACGTGCCGTTCACCATTTGGCTGATCGACGGCTTCTTCCGCCAGGTGCCGAAGGACCTCGCGGAAGCCGCCCAGATCGACGGCTGCACCCGCTGGCAGGCCTTCTGGCAGGTCGAGTTCCCGCTTGCCGGGCCCGGCATCGCCTCCGCCGCGATCTTTGCTTTCCTGACCTGCTGGAACGAGTTCGCGCTGGCCTCGCAGCTTACCCGCTCGGTCAGCGCCAAGACCCTGCCGGTCGGCCTGCTCGACTACACGGCCGAATTCACCATCGACTGGCGCGGCATGTGCGCGCTCGCCGTGGTGATGATCATCCCGGCGCTCACCCTCACCTACATCGTCCAGAAACACCTTGTCGGCGGCTTGACCTCCGGCGCGGTGAAAGGCTGATCCCATGGCAACGGTTTCCCTCCAAAAGCTGACCAAGCGCTACGGCAATGTCGGGATCGTGCACGGCATCGACCTCGACATCGCGGACCGCGAATTCATCGCGCTGGTCGGCCCCTCCGGCTGCGGCAAGTCGACGACGCTCAGGATGATCGCAGGGCTGGAAGAGATCAGCGCCGGCTCGATCGAGATCGGCGGCCGCGTCGTCAACGATTTGCCGCCGCGTTCGCGCAACATCTCGATGGTGTTCCAGTCCTACGCGCTTTATCCCCACATGACGGTGCGCGAGAACCTCGGCTTCTCCCTGAAGATTGCCGGGGCCGCCAAGGAGGATATGGAGCGCCGCGTCGCCGAAGCCTCGGCCATCCTCGGCCTCGACACGCTGCTCGACCGTCGCCCGTCGCAACTTTCCGGCGGCCAGCGCCAGCGCGTCGCCATGGGCCGCGCCATCGTACGCGATCCCGACGTGTTCCTGTTCGACGAGCCGCTTTCAAATCTCGACGCCAAACTGCGCACGCAGATGCGGACCGAAATCAAGAAGCTGCACGCCAAGGTGCGGTCGACGGTGATCTATGTCACCCATGACCAGGTCGAGGCGATGACGCTTGCCGACCGCATCGTCATCATGCGCGACGGCCATATCGAACAGGTCGGCACCCCAGACGAGGTGTTCCGACGGCCGGCGACGCGGTTCGTCGCGGGCTTCATCGGCTCGCCGCCGATGAACCTGCACGAGGCGACGATCGATGACGGCCAGCTGGTTTTCGCCAGCGGCGAAAAGCTGCCATTGCCTAGCCAATTCAAAGCCAATGTCGCCAGGGGTAACAAGGTGGTGTTCGGGTTGCGGCCCGACGACATCTACCCGACCGGCCATGGTATCAGTTCCGGTGGTGCCGCAGACGTCCACCAGATCGAATTGCCGATCACGGTCACCGAACCACTCGGCAACGAGACGCTGGTGTTCGTCGAATTCAATGGCGCAGACTGGGTTTCGCGCATGCTGAACCCAAGAGCTTTGAGATCGGGCGAGCGGATGGCCATGAGCCTCGACCTGTCGCAGGCGCACCTGTTTGCCGCCGACACGGGAAAGTCATTGCGGAGCTGACGACATGGCCACGATCGAAAAGATAGAACTGCGGATGGTGGACCTTGTGCCGAAGGTCAAGCGCACGGACGCGATCCAGAGTTTCGTCAGCCAGGAAACGCCTCTCGTCACGATCACCGATTCCGACGGCGCCGTCGGCACCGGCTACAGCTACACGATCGGCACCGGCGGCTCGTCTGTGATGCGGCTCTTGTCCGACCATCTGGCGCCGCGCCTGATCGGCCGCGACCCCGACATGATCGAGGCGATCTGGCACGATCTCGAATTCGCCACACACGCCACCACGATCGGCGCGATCACGGCCATCGCGATCGCGGCGATCGACACCGCGCTTTGGGACCTGCGGGCGAAGAAGCAGGGCCTGCCTCTGTGGAAGCTGGCGGGCGGCGCCAAGGACCGCTGCCCGCTCTACACGACGGAGGGCGGCTGGCTGCACATCGAGACGCAGGCGCTGGTCGATGACGCGCTGGCCGCGAAGGCCAAGGGATTTCGCGGCTCGAAGGTGAAGATCGGCAAACCGCACGGATCGGAAGATCTGGCGCGGCTGGCGGCGGTGCGCAAGGCGGTGGGCGACGGCTACGAGATCATGACCGACGCCAATCAGGGATTCTCCGTCGACGAAGCGATCCGCCGCGCAGCGAGGCTGCGTGAACTCGATCTCGCCTGGATCGAGGAGCCGCTGCCGGCCGACGACATCGATGGCCATGTGCGACTGTCGAATTCGACGCAGACGCCGATTGCCATCGGCGAGTCGCTCTATTCCATCAGGCATTTCCGCGAATACATGCAGAAAGGCGCCTGTTCGATCGTGCAAGTCGACGTCGGCCGCATTGGCGGCATCACGCCCTGGCTAAAGGTGGCGCATGCGGCGGAGGCCTTCGACATCCCGGTCTGCCCGCATTTCCTGATGGAATTGCATGTCAGCCTCACCTGCGCTGTTCAGAACGGCCGGTATGTCGAGTACATTCCGCAGCTTGACCAGTTGACCGGCAAGCGCATGCGCATCGAGGATGGGCACGCGCTGGCACCCGACGAGCCCGGCATCGGCATCGATTGGGACTGGGACGCGGTCAAGGCCATGAGCATCGCCGAATTCACCACGGCGATCACGAAATAGGGGAACGAACATGCAGCGGATGGGAATGGTTCTGGGACTGAAGCCGGAAAAGGTCGAGGAGTATGTGCGCCTCCATGCCGCCGTCTGGCCCGACGTGCTGACCATGATCTCGGCTTGCAACATCGAGAACTATTCGATCTACCTGAAGCGGCCGGAGAACCTGCTGTTTGCCTACTTCGAATACCACGGCACCGACTATGCCGCCGACATGGCCAAGATGGCGGCAGACCCGAAAACACAGGAATGGTGGGCCCTCTGCATGCCTTGCCAGGAGCCGCTGGCGACCCGCAAGGAGGGCGAATGGTGGGCTTCGATGGACGAGGTCTTCCATCATGACTGAAGGCGGTTTCGACCCTGCCTCACTCATCCAGTCCTGGCCTAAGCCTACAAAGCCCCGGCCGATCGTCACCTTCGGCGCAGGTTCGATTGTCGGCGATGCCCATTTTCCCGCCTACCGGAAGGCCGAGTTTCCGGTTGCCGGCCTCTATGATCCGGACCAGGCCAAGGCGCGGACGTTGGCCGAGAAATGGGGTGTCACCGCATTCCGCTCCGTGGAAGAAGCCGCCGGAATCAACGATGCGATCTTTGATCTCGCGACACCGCCCGGTCGGCATGCCGAGATCCTGAAGGCGCTTCCCGAGGGGGCGGTCGCACTGATCCAGAAGCCGATGGGCAACTATCTCGGCGAGGCAACCGAAATCCTCGAGATCTGCCGCGCCAGGAAGCTCAAGGCCGCGGTGAATTTCCAATTGCGTTTCGCGCCGATGATGCTGGCGCTCAAGGATGCCATCGCCAAGGGATGGCTCGGCGAGGTCGTCGACTTCGACGCCTGGCTGGCGCTGGCGACACCTTGGGAGTTGTGGGAATTCCTGCTCAAGGCGCCGCGTGTCGAGATCGCGATGCATTCGATCCACTATCTGGACCTCGTCAGACAATTGCTGGGCGACCCCAAAGGGGTGCACGCCAAGACGCTCGGCCACCCCAACCATACGGTGGCGCAGACGCGCACCAGCGCCATCCTCGACTATGGCGACACCGTGCGCTGCGCGCTGTCGATCAATCATGATCACAAGTTCGGGCGCCGGCACCAGGCCTGCGAATTCCGCATTTGCGGCACCGAGGGCGCGGCCTATCTCAAACTCGGCCTCAATCTTGACTATCCCCGCGGCGAACCGGATGTCCTGGAAATATACCCGAAAGGCGGGACGGATTGGATTGCCGTGCCACTCGCCGGCGAATGGTTCCCCGATGCCTTTGTCGGGCGCATGGCCAATGTCCAGCGCTTTGCTTGCGGGGAAGACGACGAGCTGGTCAGCTCGGTCGAGGACGCCTGGAGCACGATGGCGCTGGTGGAAGCCGCCTATAAATCGAGCGCAGCGCCGGCGACGCCACTGGCCGAAAGGCCGTAAGGCAGGACATGGAACAGATAATTTATTTCGAAGACTACGAGATCGGCTCCTCGCGGCTGACCAGCGGCCGCACCATTACCGAGACCGACTTCATCGTCCATGCCGGACACACCGGCGATTTCTTCCCACACCACATGGACGCCGAGTTCATGAAGACGACGCCGTTCGGTCAGCGCATCGCGCACGGCACGCTGGTGTTCTCGGTCGGCATCGGACTGACGGCAAGCGTCGTCAATCCCGTTGCCTTCTCCTATGGCTATGATCGGCTGCGTTTCATCAAGCCGGTGTTCATCGGCGACACGATCCGCACGCGCACCACCATCGCGGCCAAGGAGGACGATCCGAAGCGGCCGGCCGCGGGCCGGGTGATCGAACGCTGCGAGGTGATCAACCAGCGCGACGAAGTGGTGTTGGCCGCGGATCACATCTACATCGTCGAACGCAAACCCGGCTGAGGCAGCGCTACGATCCCGTGGCGCGGGCGGTGATGCGCTCCAGACCGAGCAGCAGCGCCAGGGTCGCCACCACCAGGATCATGGTGAGCGCTGCTCCCGCAAAGATGTCGCCTCGGTCGGTGAGGCTGAAGATCGACACCGGCAGCGTCACCCAACCCGGCGGATAGACCATCACGGTGGCGCCGAGTTCACCCATCGACAGTGCGAAGCTGAGCCCGAACGCCGCGACCAGATAGGGTGCGAGCAGAGGCAAGGTGACGTGCCAGAGGCGGTAGGCCGGCCGCGCGCCGAGGCTCGATGCCACCTGCTCGAAATCGGGCGAGAGTCGCGCCAGTCCGGCCGACACATTGCCGAAGGTGAAGGCTGAGATCAGCACGAAATGGGCGATCATGACGATCGCGATCGTACCGTTGAGCAGCAGCGGCGGATGGCTGAAGGCGACCAGCAGGCCAAGGCCGACGGAGACCGAAGGCACGGCGCTGGGGATGAAGAACAACAGGCCGAGCAGGCGCCGCAGCGCATGCCCCTGGACCCGCAGCGACAGCGCCGCCCAGGTGCCGCTGACCAGCGCCAGCGCGCTGGCTGCAAAACCGGTGAGAAGGCTCGCCTTGACCGCATCGCCGGCCGCGCCATGCAGGACGTCGCTGTAGTGTTCCGTCGTCAGGCTGCTCGGCAGCACCCCGTTCCACTGGCCGGCAAGGCTGGACAGGAGAATGACCGCAAGCGGCGCCAGGAACAGCACACCGAAGATCAGCGCGAAGAGGAGCCACAGAACGAGGCGACCGGAGCGGGACCAGACCAGCATGGCTAGACCCCCAGCCGGCCGGCTGCGAAACGATAGAGCCCGAACAGGCCGAGCGACAGCGCGATGTTGATCAGGGCGATGATGCAGGCGACCTGATAGGCCGATTCCTGGATCGCCTTGCCATAGATCAGCAGCGGCAGCGTGATGACCCCCTTGGCGCCGATGAACAGCACGATGCCGAACTCGTTGACGGTGAGCAGCAGGCAGAGGCTCCCGCCGGCAATGAGTGCCGGAATGGCGGCCGGCAGGATGATTTGGCGCACGATGCGGAACGACCGCGCGCCGAGCACGCTTGCCGCTTCGATCTGGCCGCGGTCCACCAGCGAGAAGGCGGCAAGCAGCGGCCGCAGGATGAACGGCGTGTAGACAGTGACCTCGGCCAGCACCACGCCCCAGCTCGAATAGAGGAAATCGACGGGCGGCGACGGCAGTGAAAAGGTCTCCATCAGCCCTGCGTTGAGCATGCCTGCGGAGCCGTAGAGAAAGGTGAAGGCGAGCGTCACCAGGAAGGTCGGCAATGCGATGAAGGTGTCGATCAGCCTGGCGATGAAGCCGCTGCCGGGGAACGGAACGAAGGCCAGGATCAGTGCCAGCACGAGACCGACGATCAGGCACCCGGCAGTCGCGGTAACCGAAATCGTCACCGTGTTGATCAGCGCGTTGAGGAAGAAGCGCGAATGCAGGACGCGGATCACTTCGGCGACATTGGCAACGCCGCTGTCGTCCAGGAAGGCCTGCCGGGCGATGAGCGCCAGCGGATAGAAGAACAGCAGGGCCAGGAGTGCGGCCGGCGGCACGATCCAGAATCTGCCAGGCTCTCTCCTGACCGCTGGCGAGGCGATAGCGACAGCCTCAGACACCGGCGTCTTCCGGAACGAGCGAGGTGTCGGTGGGCGCGAAGAACAGCGGCACCTTGGCGCCGGGTTCCGGCAGGGCCATCGGCAGTCTCGTCGCCGAGACGCGCACCGTCGTGCCGTCGACATCGAGCACGAGATGGGTGAGTTCGCCTTGCCAGTGCACCTCCAGGAGCGTGCCGACAATGCGATTGGTATGGTCGCCATCGGCCGTCAGGCTGAGGTGCTGGGGCCTGATACAAAGCAGGCTCTTGTCGCCGACCTTCTCGTCACGGCCGGTGCCCATCAGCACCGCGTCGCCATGCCTTGCCGCGGCAAAACCCTTGGAGCCGGCAGCCTCGGCAATGGTGACCGGCAGTAGATTGGCGCGGCCGAGGAACTCGGCGGTGAAGCGGTTGGGCGGACGGCGGTAGAGCTCGGTCGTCGGTCCATGCGAACAGACCGAGCCGTCGCGCATGATGGCGATCTTGTCGGCGAGGGTGAGCGCCTCTGTCTGGTCGTGAGTGACATAGAGGATCGTCAGACCCGGCAGGCTGCGGTGCAGCCTGGCGATCTCCTCGACCATATTGCGGCGGATCTGTGCGTCCAGCGCCGAAAGCGGCTCGTCAAGCAGCAGCACGCGGGGCCGCACGGCAAGAGCGCGCGCAATCGCGACACGCTGCTGCTGGCCGCCGGAAAGCTCGCGCGGATAACGTCCTGCATAGGCAGCCATGCCGACGGTACCGAGTGCATCCTTGACCCGCTCGGCGATCAGCGCCTTGTCGGCGCCCTGAGCCCTGAGGCCGAAGGCGACGTTGTCCTCGACCCGCATATGCGGAAACAGCGCGTAGTTCTGGACCACCATGCCGAGCCCACGCTCATAAGGCGGCAGATCGGTCACATCCGTCGCGCCAATGCGGATTCGTCCGCTTCTCGGCCGCACGAAGCCGGCCACCGCCCGCAAGGCGGTGGTCTTGCCGGAGCCGGACGGGCCGATCATCGCCAGGATCTCGCCGGGAGCAATATCCAGGGTCAGCGGATGCAGAACGACATGCGCGCCATAGGCGACAACGACCTTGTCGAAATGGACGTTGGAGCCGGCGCCGCGAACCTTCGCGGCGTCGATGTCCATGACACTGGTCCCAGTAAAAGCGGCGGCCGACATGGCATGGTCCTCCGGATTGGCAGGGATCAACTTCCGGTCGCTTCGTTCCACCGCTTGACGTAGTCGGGCAGCTTGGCCAGAGCGTCATCCCAGTTCGGCGACCAGATGGTCAGGCCCTTCATCGCCTCTTGCGCCTTCGCGAAATTGGCGTCGTTCGGCGTCACATCCTTGCGGGCCGGCAGGCCAAGAGCCACGGAACTGACCTTCGACTGAGCTTCCTTTGAGAGCAGGAAGTCGATCAGCTTCTTGCCGTTGTCGGCATTGGGCGCGCCGGTTACCAGGCCGATCTCATAGGGCAGCGCAAAGGTGGAGCGCACGCCGTCAGGCCCCGCCGGCCAGAACACCTTGATGTTGGGATTGTCGGCCATTTGCGACATGTTCATCTGCAAATCGCCGTTGGCGACATGCAGCTCGCCCTTGTTGACCAGCGCCGTCAGCTTGCCGGTCGAAGCGGAGGGGCCGACATTGTTGTCCTGCAATTTCCTCATGAACTCGAAACCTGCATCCTCGCCGCCGAAGGCATGGATGATCTGCAGCATGACAGCGGTGCCGTCGCCGGCCTGGCCGGGCGTCGAGTATTGGATCTTGCCCTTGAATTTCGGGTCCAGCAGATCGTCGTAGCTCTTCGGCGCTTCCGAAAGCACGGCGCTGTTGTAGATGAAGTTCATGTAGTTGTTGACCAGCGGCCGGTATTTGTCGGTGCCGCCGTCGATCTGGTCCGCCCCTTCGGGCTTGTAATCCTGCAGCAGGCCGCCGGCGGCGGCGCGCTGCACGAAGGGCGGCAATGTCACCAGCACGTCCGCTTGCGGGTTCGACTTCTCCTTGGCGACACGCTCAACGACACCGCCCGAACCAGCCTCGATATACTGCACTTTTATGCCGGTGGCCTTGGTGAAGGCGGCGAACTCGGTTTCGAACCAGCTGCCGTTGCCGTCATGCAGGCCATCGGCGGAGTAGATGGTGACGACGCCATCTGCCATCGCCGGTCCGATGAGGGCAGCCGACGCCAGCAACGCGGCGAAAGCCGCGACCATGGTTGCGTTGCGTGATTTCATGTCCAGTTCCCCTTTTTTGATTGATGGCACATTCTGCGATGCACTGTGGCGACCGCGCCGGCTGCTTCTGCTTCGATGGGTGCCGGCAGCGTCGTCGTTAAGTGCAACTCTGGGGATTGGGAATCGATAAGTAAAATCTATTTATTTTATGACAGGCAAACTTCATCTGATAGTTGTCATGGAACCGTCGCAGTCATGTCGCGAACATATTTCGGCCTGCTCAGGGCAGGCCGTCGAAGCGTTTGAGCAGGTGATGATCAGACGAATGAAACGCCAGAAGTCTGCGCCCGCAACCGCGGGTCGGACGAGCGCACGATCACCGGCCGGCCGTCGAGAATCTCAAAGCAGCGCGCGAGCGTGTCGTCCTCGAGCCGGCGCATCGCCTGATGCGTAAAGAAGGTGAGGTGCGGGAACAGGATGACGTCGTCGCGGCCGAAAAGCGCGCCCATCGGATGGCCCGACTTGGCCAGCGGCTCGACCGAATAGACGTCGAGCCCGGCGCCGCCGATGCGCTCGGAAACGATCGCCTCGACAAGGGCCGCCTCGTCGATGAGCGCGCCGCGCGAGACGTTGACGATGATGGCGGAAGGCTTGAGGCAGGCGAGTTCAGCCTTGCCGATCAGGCCGCGCGTGCTGTCGTTCAGCACGCAATGGATTGAGACGAAGTCGCAGGCGCGAAGCATTGCCTGGAGGTCGTCGGCTTTTTCGATGCCGGCGGCGCGCATCGTTTCGGCGTCGACACCGGGATCGAAGCCAAGAAGCCGCGCACGAAATCCCTGGCCGGCCATGCGCGCCATGCTGCGGCCAATTTTGCCACAACCGACGATCCCAAGCGTGGCGCCTGAAATGTCGCGTCCCAGCCAGCGCGGCTCGGGCCAGATCCAGCCATCGCGCGATACCGCCGCGGTGATGGCGGGCAGCCGCTTGGCCAGCGCGACCATCATGGCGAAAGCACCTTCGGCGACGGTTTCCTCGGCATATTCGGGCACGTTGACGACGGGGATACCGCGCCGCATGGCAGCGGGGATATCGATGGCGTCGATACCGACGCCATATTTGATGATGCCCTTCAACCTGGGCGCCGCGTCGATCACCTCCGCAGTGACTGGCGTGTAGCACATCAAGAGCAGATCGGCGTCGGCGACCGCGGCTTTGAGCTCCGCCTCGGAAATGCCGTCCGGCAGCGTCACCAGCTCGACACCCCTTGCCCGCAAGCCGGCATCGATGCCTGGGCATTCGAGCTCGCGGTCGGTGCGGACGGCCTTCACGGTCAGGCCGCCAGCACGGCGCGTTCGACGATATCGAGCGCACGGTCGAGGTCGGCTTTCGAAATCACCAGCGGCGGCGACAGCGTCAGCACGTTGCCGTGGCTGACCTTGAAGCTCAGCCCCCGTTCGAGGCAGGCATAGAAGACGCGTTCGGCAAGATCGCGCGCGGGCTGGCGCGAGGTACGGTCCTCGACAAGTTCGACGCCGACCATCAGTCCCCTGCCCCTGACATCGCCGACATGGGGCGAACGCCCCATCAGATCCTGCATGCGTCCCAGCATATGCCGGCCAAGCTCGGCCGCACGCTCGACCAGTCCTTCTTCCAGGATGATATCGATCGTCGTCAGCGCCGCGCGCGTCGTCACCGGGTTCTTCTCGTGGGTGTAGTGACCGATGGCAAAACCGCCGGTGACGTCGAGATCGCGGCGGGCGATGACAGCGGCGATCGGCAGGATGCCGCCGCCGAGCGACTTGCCGAGAACGACGATGTCCGGCGTCACGCCGTCATGCTCATGGGCGAAGAATTTTCCGGTCTTGCCAAGGCCGGTCGGGATCTCGTCGAAGATCAGCAGCGTGCCGTGCCGGTCGCAGGCCTCGCGCACCCGATTCCAGAAACCGGGCGGCGGCGGGTTGGGCGTTGCCCGCATCGGCTCGGCGACGACCGCAGCCACATCCTGTTCGCGACCGAGCACATAGGCGATCATGTTGGCGCAGGCGAGCCCGGAGGCTTCCAGGGTGCCGTGGCCGTAAGGACAGCGGTAGCCGTCCCAGGGCGCGACATGTTCGGTGCCGGTCATCATCGGGCCGGCGATATGGGAACGGAAGGTCGCTTCGCCGCCGACGCTTGCGGCACCGAAGCCAGCGCCATGAAAGGCATCCCAGAACGAAACCGTCTTGAAGCGGCCGGTCGCGGCGCGCGCGATCTTCAGCGCCACCTCGATGGCGTCGGAACCGCCTGTCGTGAACAGCACCTTGCCGAGATCGCCGGGCGCCAACTCGGCCAATTTCTCGGCCAGTTCGACAGCGGGTTCGCAGGTGAAGCGGCGCGGCGCAAAACAGAGATCGTCGAGCTGTTTCTTGATCGCGGCGACCAGCTTCGGATGGCCATAGCCGAGATGGTGCACGCTGTTGCCGTGGAAATCCATGAAACGGCGGCCGGCGGTGTCCTCGATCCAGATGCCTTCGGCCTTAGCGATCGTCGAAAGACAAGGGCTGGACAGGCTCTGGTGCATGAAGGCCGAAGCGTCGCGGTCAAGCAGCCCGCGGATGCGTGGATCGTCCTGGCCGGAATCCCAGCGGCTGCGGGCCGCCGTGGTGTTGGAATCGCCCTCGGTATGCACAAGCTCTTTGATCGCGGCCATAACCATCTCCGAAACGCGAATGAGGGAGCGTGGAACGCTCCCTCGGTTGTTCTGTCAGCCGAGCCGTCCGGTCAGGACCAGGGCAGCGAAAACGTCTTCACATTGGTATAGCTCTTCATTGCCTCGATGACGCCTTCCTTGTAGCCATTGCCACTGTCCTTGATGCCGCCGAACGGCGACATCTCGATGCGGTAGCCCGGCACTTCCCAGATGTTGACGGTGCCGACCTCAAGGCCGGTGATGTATTTCTGCATGCGCGGAAACGAGTTGGTGCAGACGCCCGAGGACAAGCCGAAGGCGGTCGAGTTGGACAGCCTGATCAGCGCCTCGTCATCGTCCGGTGCGCGCACGATCGGGATGATCGGCCCAAACGTCTCTTCCATCACCAGTTCGGATGTGTGCGGCACGCGATCGACGACGATCGGCGGCAGCAGCGCGCCTTGCCGGCCCGGATTGTAGAGGATTTCGGCGCCCTGCCCGGCGGCCATGTGGACACGAGCTTCGAAGAGTGCCGCCGCCTTCTCGTGCACGACGGTGCCGAGATCGGTCGTGCGGTCCATCGGGTCGCCGAAGCGGATCTTTCGGGCCCGCTCCAGCACCAGCGACACGAAGCGGTCGGCGACGCTTTCCTGGACAAGGATGCGCTTGACCGCCGTGCAGCGCTGGCCGGAGTTCTTCGTGGCGCCGGCGACGGCGAGATCCGCGGCCCTGGCCAGATCGTCGTCCGAGAGATCGTTGAGGACGATCAGCGGATCGTTGCCGCCGAGCTCCAGCACCTGGCGCTTGTAGCCGGCGGTGCGGGCGATCATCTTGCCGACCGGCACGCCGCCGGTAAAGGTGATCAGGTCGATATTGTCGTTGGTGATCATCTCGTTGCCAATGTCGGCCGGCCAGCCGGTCACCACCGAGAGCATTTCCGGCGGCAGGCCGGCTTCGTAGAGGATGTCGGCCAAAAGCAGCGCCGTCATCGGCGTCAGTTCGGTCGGTTTGACCACCACGCAATTGTTGGTGGCGATCGCCGGCGCCACCTTGTGCGAGACCATGTTGAGCGGATGGTTGAACGGGGTGATCGCCGAGATCGCCTTCAGCGGCTCGCGCGTGGTGAAGATCTTGCGCGCCTTGCCGTGCGGGGTGAGATCGCAGGAGAAGATCTGGCCGTCATCCTGGATGCACATCTGCGCCGACAATGTGAACACGTCATAGGCGCGGCCGACCTCATAGAGCGAATCCGCCTTGGAAATGCCGAGCTCGAGCGTGATGAGATCAGATATTTCTTCCCGGCGCGACGCCAGTTTTTCCGCCGTGCGGAACAGGATCTGCTGGCGCTCGTAGCGCGTCAACTTCGACCTGTAGCCGGCGGCGATCTCGAAGGCCTGGCGGGCATGCTCGGCGCGGCCGGCGGGCACGGTGCCGATAACGGCATTGGTATAGGGGTAGTGGACAGGAACGACGCGGTCGGCGTCGACCTTGCGACCAGCTATGCGCATCGGTTCGTGGCGGACTTTGATCGAAGTATCGAGCTTGGTCATCGGTTCCGTTCCAGCAATTCGAAGGAGAAAGTGGTGCAACGGATTGTCGACCCCCACTCCGGCCCTTCGGGCCACCTCTCCCCCGATCGACGGGGGAGAGGAAATCAGGTGAGGTCGGCGCCACCACGTTTCCGGGCTAAGCCGCCGCTAGCCCTGGCGCCTTTCCTCTCCCCCGTCGATCGGGGGAGAGGTGCCGAGCGAAGCTCGGCGGAGTGGGGGGTCGACAATCACGCTCGAGATCAAGCCTGCGCGGCCGCCATCGTCGCGTAGTAGAACGCGTCGAAGTTCCTCAGCACGGGCTCATCAGGCAAATCGGCCAGCACGCGGTTGACGATGAACGGAACCTCCTGCTCGGTCAGCCCGCCATGCGAGCGCAGCGGCTCGTTGAGGGCTGCCAGGTCGTGGCGGTGTTCCGAGGTGCCGACGGTCTTGTTCTGCGTCGAGATCAGCACGATGTCGCCGATGCGGTCGGCCGGCAGTTCGAAACGCTCGCAGGCGGTCGGGCTGTCGACAACCAGCATGATGCCGTCGATCTTCGCCAGCCGCGCCATGATGTCGGCCTGATCGGCGCCGTCAGGAAGGTAGGCGGTGGCGAACGAGCCTAGCGCGCCGTGATGCACGACATAGGGATCTGTGATCGGCAGGATGACGCGCGCGGCATCCTTGCCCAGCCATTCGTCGAGCAGGTCCTGGACATAGACGACGTCAGGCGAACCATCCTGCTTGTGCTTGGGCTTCATGCCGTGGTCGGCGGTCACCACGATTGCCGCGCCCAGCGCATCAAGCTCGGCCAGGTACTTGTCGAACATCTCGTAGAAGGCGTTGGCCTGCGGCACGCCGGGTGCGTATTTGTGCTGCACATAGTCGGTGGTGGTCAGGTACATGATGTCGGGGCGGAATTCCTTCAGCAGTTGGACGCCGGCGGCGAAGACGAATTCCGACAGTTCGGCCGAATAGACTTCCGGCACCGGCAGCCCAAAGTGCTTCGAGGCATTGTTGATGCCGTGCTCGGCCTTGGTGGTGGTGTCGGATTTTTCGGCCGAGAAGCACAGCGCGCGGCCGTCGTCGAAGGCGAGGCCCTTGCCGAGCAGCGCACGCAATTTGTCCTTGGCGGTGACCACCGCGACCTTGGCGCCGGCATCGTAGAAGGCCTGGAAGATGGTCGGCGCGCGCAGGAAACGCGGGTCGTTCATCATCACTTCCTTGCCGGTTTCGCGCTCGTAGAGGTAGTTGCCGCAAATGCCGTGCACCGACGGCGGGCGGCCTGTGGCGATCGACAGATTGTTGGGGTTGGTGAAGCTCGGAATGACAGAATGCGCAAAACGCACCGTGCCTTTCTGCTTGATCTTCTCCAGCGCCGGCATCAGCCCGGCCTTGATGGCTTTGTCGAGATAGGCCGGCTCGCAGCCGTCGAGGCAGATGGCGATGGCCGGCACACGTGGCCAGGCGTAGGTGCGGCCGTTGACCGCGACATTGATGGGAGACATCTGGTTCATCGAAATCCTCAAAAATTCTGCCGCTTCAGGCGGCGAGTTTGGCGCGCTCGGCGATTGCCGCGGCGGGAGGAGCGGCGGTGTCGACGTTCATCTCCTTCAGCGACTGCGCCGCCGCCTCTACGACGCGGCGCATGACATGTTCGTCCATCTGGCCGATGCAGCCGATACGGAAGCTATCGACGACGGTCAGCTTGCCCGGATAGATGATGAAGCCCTTGTCCTTCATCAGCTCGTAGAAGCGGTCGAAGGCGAAGTTGGCGTGGGCCGGGTTGAAGAAGGTGACGATGATCGGCGACAGCCAGCGATCCCTGAGCAAAGTCTCGAAGCCGAGCTCGCGCATGCCGGCCACCATCACGTCGCGGTTCCTGGTGTAGCGGGCGCCGCGGCCGGCAACACCGCCCTCGGCCTCGTGCTGGCGAAGCGCTTCAAGGAAGGCGGCGACGACATGGGTCGGCGGAGTGTAGCGCCACTGCCCGGTCTTGTTCATATGCGCCCACTGCGCATGGACGTCGAGCGACAGCGAATGGCTGCGGCCCTTGGCGGCTTCCAATTCGCTCTTGCGGGCGATGATGAAGCCGAAGCCCGGCACGCCCTCGATGCACTTGTTGGCGGACGAGACCATCGCCTCGTAGCGGATCTCGTTCACGTCGAGCGCGATGGCGCCGAAGGCGCTCATGGAATCGACCAGCAGCTTGCGGCCCTTGGCATGGACGGCTTCGGCAATCTCGGCGACGGGGTTGAGGATGCCGGAACTGGTCTCGCAATGGATGGCGATCACATGCGTGATGGCAGGATCGGCCTCGAGGGCGGCGGCCACCTCGTCGCCGCGCGGCGGCAGGTAGTCGCCCTTGTCGATCAGCGTATAGGCGCGGCCGAGATACTGCATGGTCTGGGCCGCGCGCAGGCCGTAGGCGCCATTGGCCAGGACCAGAACCTTGCCGTCCTTCGGCACGAACGAACCCAGCATCGCCTCGACGCAGAAGGAGCCGCTGCCTTGCATCGGCACACAGTCGAATTCGCCTTTCGCATCGCCGGTCAGCGCCAGCAGGCGGCGGCGCATGTCTGACGTCATGGCGCGGAAATCGCCGTCCCAGGATCCCCAGTCGCGCAGCATCGCCTGCTTGACCGGATAGGAGGTGGTGAGCGGCCCCGGCGTCAGCAGGTACGGCTCGCCCAGCGCCGGACCGGCCAATGGCTCCGCGGCAAATTTCGTCTCGGCGAGCATAGTGTCCTCCGCTGCTTTTTATGTGGAGACATTCTTGGCTGGAACGACGTATTTGTAAAATCGTTATTTTGTATTGATGTATAAGCTCACCCGATGATCTGGCTTGCAGTCGAATTATTGCCCGGCGGGATAATCGCGCCTCCAGCCGAGCGCAGCCTGCGTGGTATCCATGACATGTGCGTGACCGTGGGCGATCATCCCCAGATATAAGAAGAATCGTTCCTTCATGCCTTTTTGCCTGCGAGGCTTATGATAGGGTGGCGGCCGGAACTCGGATCTAGAAAGCTGAGAACATGCGCTACGTTCAATTGCGAGCCTTTCACCAGGTGGCGATATCAGGCGGGTTTTCACGTGCCGCGGAAGCGCTGTTCCTGACGCAGCCGGCAATTTCGGACCAGGTGCGCAAGCTCGAGGAAGAATATGACGTGCTGCTGTTCAACCGGAACAAGAAGCAGGTCACGCTGACCCATTCGGGCCAGAAGCTGCTCGAAATAACCCACCGCATGTTCGACACCGAGCAGCAGGCGCTCGAGCTTCTGACGGAATCGCGCGCCCTGCGCTCCGGCACGCTGCGCATCGTCGCCGACGCCGCGCATCATCTGCTTCACATCCTCGGCAGTTTTCGCGCGCGCTATCCCGGCGTCCAGGTTTCGCTACGCGCCGGCAACACCGAGACGGTAATCAGCAGCCTCTACAGCTATGATGCCGACATCGGCGTGCTGGGCGAGGTGCCGACCGGACGGGACTTCGAGGTGCTGAAACTCAATTCGACGCCGATCATCGCTTTTGCGTCGGTCGATCATCCGCTGTCGGGCAAGAAATCATTGAGCCTCAAGCAACTCGCGCAGGAATCGCTGGTCATGCGGGAGCGCGGCTCCAAGACGCGCCAGAAGCTCGAGGATCTGGCCGCGGCATCGAAGGTCGAACTCAGGCCGGTGATCGAGGCCGAAGGCCGTGAAGCCGTCCGCGAGATCGTCGCCTCGGGTGCCGGCATCGGCTTTGTCTCGGCGGCCGAATTCGGCCAGGATTCGCGGCTGGTAGCGATCGCGCTCGACGCGCCTGAGACGTTGATGGACGAAGCGCTGATCTGCCTGCGCGAACGCAGCGGCGGCAAGCTGGTGCGCGCCTTCCTCGACATGGCGCGTTCGATGTCGGCGGATTAGGCGGCGGCCCTGATCTCCTCCACATCCGCTTTCACCCGTTCCGACTTCGGATCGTAAGGGGTGCGCAAATGTGCCGTGGCCGCGTGGCGAACGCCGGCAAGATCGATCTCGAAACGGCCGCTAGCCAGAAACGCAGCGTCGACGCCCGTCTCGTTCTCGATCAGCCCGAGCGCCACCGAGCGGCCAAGCGTGTGACCGTAGGCGGCCGAGCGGACCTCGCCGACGGGCTTGCCGTCGCGCAGGATCAGCTCGCCGCCCCACAGCATCGGCTCGGCATGGTCGAGCGTGAACAGTACGATGCGTTTTGCTGGCGCTGTCGACGGCTTGGCCTCGACCAGCGCGTCACGGCCGATGAAGCCACCCGGTTTGTCCATGGCGACGGCGAAGCCAAGCCCCGCCTGCCAGGGGGTAATGTCAGGCGTCAACTCACGGCCCCAGGCGCGAAAACCCTTTTCGATGCGCAAGGCATCAAGCGCGTAGTAGCCGGCGTCCAGGAGGCCGAATTCGCCGCCAGCCTCGTGCAGCGCCTCGTAGACGCCGACGGCGAATTCCGTCAGCACGATCAGCTCCCAGCCGAGCTCGCCGACATAGGTCATGCGGTTGGCGTAGGCGGTAGCGTAGCCGATATCGATCTCGCGGATGGTGGCGAAGGGGAAGCCGGCGTTGGAAAGATCGGCCGACGACAATTTGCCCAGGAGATCGCGCGAGCGCGGCCCCATCAGCGCCAGCACCGCGTAGGACGAGGTGACGTCGGTCACGATGGCATGTGCGTCCGGTGGGATGTTCCTGGCGATCCAGTCGGCGTCGTGGACCGCTTGCGCCGAACCGGTGACGATGAGGAATTTTTGCGCACCAAGTCGCATTACGGTGAGATCGCTTTCGTACCCGCCGCGCGCGTTGAGCACGCCCGTGTAAACGGATGTACCGACCGGTACATCGACATTGCCGGCGCAGATGCGGTTGAGCAGGGCACAGGCGTCGCGGCCCTGCACGAGAAGCTTGGCGAAAGAGGTCTGGTCGAATACGGCAACAGCCTCGCGCGTCGCCTTCATTTCGCGCTTGACTGCCTCATGCCAGTTCTGGCGGCCGAAGGCATAATCGTTCCCGGCCCTCTCTCCCGGGGCCGCGAACCAGTTGGCGCGCTCCCAGCCCATCTTGGAACCGAAGCAGGCGCCCCTGGCGGCCAGCCGGTCGTAGAGCGGCGAGCGGCGGAAGGGTCGGGCGGTGTCCAGCTCGCGGTTCGGCCACGGCATGGCGTAATGCAGACCGAGCGTCTCCTTGACGCGATCATGCAGCCAGCGCGGATTGTTGTTGAAGGCGGCGAAGCGCCTGATATCGACAGGCCACAAATCCATGGTCGGCGCGCCGTTGACGATCCACTCGGCCAGCGCCTTGCCGGCACCGCCGGCGCTGGCGATGCCCATCGAGTTAAAGCCGGCGCCAACATAGAAATTCTTCAGCTCCGGCGCCTCGCCGAGGAGAAAATTGTTGTCGGGCGTGAAGCTTTCGGGACCGTTGTAGAACTTCTTGACCTCGGCTTGCGCCAGTTGCGGCACGCGCACCAGCGCGTTTTCCATCAGGATCTCGAACTGGTCCCAATCGTCCGGCAGCAGCGCGAACTCGAAATTCTCGGGGATGCCGTTCATGCCCCACGGCTTGGCATGCGGTTCGAAGCCGCCCATAACCAGCCCGCCAACCTCTTCCTTGAAATAGATGAAGCCGTCCGGATCGCGCATCACGGGCAGGTCCGGATACACACCCTCGATCCGGCCCGTGACGATATACATGTGCTCGGCCGAATGCAGCGGCACCGAGACGCCGCACATCAGCCCGACCTTACGCGCCCACTGGCCGGCGCAGTTGACGACGATCTCGGCGGCGATGTCGCCGCGGTCGGTCTCGACACCGCAGGCGACGCCGTTTCTCACCATGATGCCGGTGACCTTGACCCGCTCGAATATCCTCGCGCCGCGATTGCGCGCGCCCTTGGCGAGCGATTGCGTGAGATCGGTCGGATTGGCCTTGCCGTCGCCAGGCAGCCAGACCGCGCCGACCAGATCGTCCGTCGCCATGACCGGCCACAGATCGCCGGCTTCGCTCGGCGAGATGACGTCGATCTCAACCCCTTGCGCACGCGCCGAGGCAGCCGTGCGCTTCAGCACCGTCATGCGGTCAGCGGTGCGCGCCACCGACAGCGAGCCGCAATTCTTCCAGCCGGTCGCGAGACCGGTCTCGGCCTCCAGTTCGCCATAGAGTTGAGTGGAGTATCTGATCAGGCTGGTCATGTTGGAATGGCTGCGCAATTGCCCGACCAGGCCCGCCGCATGCCAGGTGGTGCCGCCGCTGAGCTGCCCCTGTTCGAGCAGGACGACGTCGGCCCAGCCGAGCTTCGTCAGGTGATAGGCGACGGAGCAGCCGATGATGCCGCCGCCGACGATCACGACGCGTGCCTGCGTGGGAAATTCATGAGCCATGAGCGTTCCGCCATCTTGAGGGTGGCCGGCAAGCTAACACAGGAAAGCCAAATATCAAGTCAAAAACTCACAAAATATCACATCAAGATGCGACGATCAGCTCCGGCCCTTTTTGCAAAAGGGCGTCGGCAAGCGCAGGCTGCGGCCGGGCGTCGACGACAACGCCGGCGGCGCGGTCGAAATTCGGAATCCTGAGCGGCGTCAGCTTGCCGAACTTGCTGCTGTCGAGGACGAAATAGGTCTTGCCGGCGAGCGCGATCATGCGGCCGCGCTGCTCGGCACCGGCCCTGGTGAAATCGGTCACCTCGCCATCGGGGGACAACGCGCCGCCGCCGAGAAAGGCGATGTCGACGCGAAAGCGCGCCATTGCATCGAGCGCATCGATGCCGGAAGCGGCCTCCTCGCCTGGGTCGACTTCACCGCCCAGTATGTGCACACGCATGCCGGGGACATGGCACAGATGCAGTGCAATCTTCAGGCTGGTCGTGCAGATAGTGAGATCGCGCAGGTCGTTCATGGCATGCGCGACGGCCAAGGTGGTGGTGCCGGAATCGAGGAAGACCACCATACCGCTGCTAACGAGGCCGGCCGCCGCCCTGCCGATCGCCGCCTTGCCGTGCGCATTCTCCCGGCTGCGCAGGCCCATCGCCGGCTCGCTCGGCTCGAAGCGAGCGGCGCCGCCATGCACGATGCCGAGCCGTCCCTGGTCAGAAAGCAGCTTCAGGTCGCGGCGGATGGTCTCGCGCGAGACGTCGAAAAAGCCGGCCAGTTCGGCGACGCTGACCGAGCCCTGGGCACCCAGGCGCCTCAGGATCTCGTCATGACGGCGGGGAGCAAGGGCACGTGCCGGCAGACGGCTGTCGGGGGACATGGAGGGCCTCATATCGAACGAATGATGTTGCGATATGTGGCAGTGAACCGCCCGGGAGGCAACCGCGAGGACGGCGTGGCCATGGTCGATCGATAAGGTCTGGCCTGTTCGGGTGCTGACCCGGCGTCAGCGTCCGCGCAGACTTTGCAGATTGTGCACGTGGACGTGGTCGCCGGCCGCCACGGCAGCCGTCAGGCGGCCGATCGCCTCGCCGTATTTGCGTATGGTGGAGCCGGCGGCCAGGTCGTGCAACGCCAGCTTGTGACCGGCTTGCAGCGCGGCGCCGGCCTTGAGGACAACCCCCTCGCGGGCGCCTCGCGTCGTCACTTCGGCGCCTGCCTCGACTGGTTCGACGAGGACGGCCACGTCGTCGTCAGCGTGCAGCACTATGGCTCCAGGCTTGCTCATGCGCCGGCAAGCCGGACCTGGACGCCGGTCGCGTCTTCGCGCAGCTTCAGCACGGCGCCGACATCCTTGCCGGCCATGCCAGCGTCCATCGCCTCCCTGAGCACGGCGAGCGTGGCGCCCCCGACCGGCGTCTCGACGCCGAGCGCGTCGTTCATCGCCAGGGCAAGCCGGCAATCCTTGTGGGCAAGCTTGACCATGAAGCCTGGCTCGAAGTCGCCCTTGAGCGCGCGATTGTGCATCGCCACCGCCAATTGCTGGTTCCAGGCCATCGTCGTCTTCAGCACGTTGATCATGGTGTCGAGCGTCAGGCCCGCCTTGGCGCCGGCGACCAGCGCCTCGGAGCTGGCCGTTATCAGCACGCTGGCCAGCAGGTTGTTGGTGAGCTTCATTGCCTGCCCCATGCCGAGCCCGCCGCAATGGATGAGGTCGGCCCCCATGCTCGACAGGATCGGGCGCGCGCGCTCCAGCACGGCGGCATCGCCGCCGATCATCAGCGTCGAGGTTCCGGCGATGGCGTGCTCCACCGTCTTGCCAACAGGGCTGTCGATCATGTCGACGCCGCGTTGCGCCAGCCATGCGCCGATACGCTGGGTGGTCTGCGGGTCGATCGTGCTCATGTCGATATAGAGGCTGCCGGCCCTGAGGCCATGACCGATGCCGTCGGCACCGAGCACGGCGGCCTCCACATCAGGCGCATCCGGCAGCATGGTGATGACGATTTCCGATTGCTGTGCAACCTCGCGCGGCGACGCCGCCGCCCGAGCGCCGGCCTCGACGAGTTTTTTCACCGCCACGGGATTGAGGTCGAAGACCGTCAGCGCGTGTCCCGCCTTGAGCACGTTGCGGGCCATGGGTGCGCCCATGGTTCCAAGCCCGACAAAACCGACTGACGTCATGGATCAACTTCCTTCCCTGAATTACTCTGAATGCGCGTGCCGCCCGAACTCCTCAGGACGGCACTTTCCACTGGTCGAGCTGCCATGCCGGCAGGCCACGCAGATCCTTGGCATTCTTGTCGGTGAAGCCGCTTTCGTCCGGCACCTTGCCCGTGCCCTCATAGGCTTTCTGAAGCAGCGGCGCCGCCTTGCCGAAGGCGGCCTTGACCTGGTCCCAGCTCAGCGCCTCAGGAATCATCTTGCCGGCAACCATGAACTGGGAGATTTGGCTGATTGCCGCCGCATCGCCTTCGGTCGGCCAGATCCAGCCGCGCTGGAAAAGCACCTCGTCGCCGATGACCTTGGCGCCCAGCGCAGGATCGAGCCCCCAATATTTGACAACCGACTGCGAGATCTCCCGCGGGTCGATCTTCTGGAGATCGGCAAGCGCGCGTTGCGCGGCCGTCAGGAAGGCCTGGCCGAGCGCGGCATCGTCGCCGACGATGCGGTCGCTGCAGATCCAGAAGGAACGGTGCAAATAGTAGCCGTCGGGGTAGAATTTCGACTTCTTGACGCCGGGCAGCATGTGGCCTTCGCCCTCGCCCGCGGGTCCGCTGTAGCCGGCCTCGGTATAGCCGAACGAATTCATGATCCCGGTGAGGCCGGTTTCGGCATTCGCCTTGAGGAAGGCCGGGTAGATCACCACCGACGCGTCCATGCCCTCCGGGAGGGACGCGGCAACGGCCTGGGTCGGCGTGTTGACGATGTTGATGCCGAAGGCGCGCGGGTCGGCGTCGCCCAGTTCCTGCAGCAGCATTTGCGAGAGCGCGTTGTAGGGGTCGCCGCCGACAAGCGCGCCGACGGTCTTGCCCTTGAGGTCGCCGATGTTCTTGATGGCGGAGCCCTTGCGGGTCGCCAGCACCATGCGCATGTGGCCCTCACCGACGGTGAGAATGTTGATCGGCTGCGCCTGCGAAAGCAGCCGCACGATCGGGGTGTTGCCCCACATGCCGATGTCGAGATCGCCGGAGACGAAAGCCTCCACCATCGGCAGCGCGGAAGGATAGTCGCGCCAGTCGACTGTCAGGTCGTAGCCGAGTTCGGCGGCCGCCTTCTCGAGCAGCTTTTCGTTGATCATGCGTTGCGTCAGCGGCGAGTTGCCAGCCGCGTAGGGCTGGCGGCCGATTGAGACCTTGGCCGGCTTGCGGTCCTGCGCCCGCACGATCGATGGCATGGCCAGCGCGGCAGCCGCGGCACCACTCAGGACTGCGCGTCGGTTGAATGCGGTTTCCAGAAGTTTCCTCATGACAATCCTCTCCCTGTTGTCGTTTCAGTTCATCGTTGCGCGGTAAGCCTCTTCGCGGATCAGTTCCCAGATCGATTGGCTGAGCCTGGCGAAATCGCCGGAGCGCCGCGTCTCGTCGCCGCGTGGCCTGGGCAGGTCGATGTCGATGACCTGCTTCAGGCGACCCGGATGGCTGCTTAGCACCGCGACCCGGTCGGCCAGGAACACCGCCTCGTCTATGGCGTGCGTGATGAAGACGACCGTCCGCCGCTCGGCAGCGGGGCGGTCCTGCCCCCAGATGCGCAGCAATTCGTCTTGCAGGATGACGCGGGTCTGCGCGTCCAGCGCCGCTAGCGGTTCGTCCATCAGCAGGATTTCCGGCTCGTTCGCCATCAGGCGCGCCAGTGCCACGCGCTGGCGCATGCCGCCCGATAGCTGGTGCGGGTACTTGTCCTCGGAGCCGGTCAGGCCGACCATTTCGACGGTGCGGTTGACGCGGTCGGCGCGCTGCGCGGGCGAAAGCCCTCGCCCGGCCGGCCCATAGATCAATCCGAACTCGACATTGCCGCGCACGGTGCGCCAGGGAAACAGGGCATAGTCCTGGAACATCACGCCGCGTTCGGCCCCCGGTCCTTCGATCGGCCTGCCGTTCAGGCTCATCGTACCCGACGTCGGCCTGTCGAGGCCGGCGAGCATGTTGAGAACGGTCGTCTTGCCGCATCCGGATGGGCCGACGATAGCCATGAACTCGCCGGCCTTGATGTCCAGCGACAGGCTGTCGACCGCCACCACGGAGGCAGATTCCCCGAAGGATTTGCTGACGCCGTCGAGGCGGATCTTGGCATCGCTCATGGCTGGCTCCACGGCACGGCGAAGGCGAGTGCGGCACGCAGGATGCGGTCGAGCGCGAAGGCCACGATGCCGACCGCGATCATGCAGACCACCATGCCGTTGAGGTTGATCGAATAGGCGTAGAAGACGAACATCATCTGGCCGATGCCGCCGCTGCTGCCGGACTTGGCGCCGACCGCAAGTTCGGCGGCAATGATCGCCGTCCAGGCGATGCCGAGGCCGATGCGCATGCCGACCAGAATGGATGGCAAGGCGGCCGGCAGCAGCACCACCCGCATCCGCGTCAGCGGCGCCAGCCCCATGGTCAGCGCGGCGCGCATCAGACTGGGCTCGATACGCTTCACGCCCGAGATGGTGTTGATCAGGATCGGGAAGAAGGCGGCATAGGCAACGATGGCGACAGCTGCCCCGGAGCCCGAGCCCAACCAGAGGATAACCAGGGGCAGGATGGCAAGTGCCGCTATCGGCCGGAAGGTCTCGACCAGCGGATCGAGATTGCGCTCGACGGCCGGCATGCTGCCCATGGCGATGCCAAGCGGGATCGCCAACAGGGCCGCCGCCGCGAAGCCGGCGAAGACCCGTCCGAGGCTGGTGGCGAGACCGGCCACGAGATCGCCGTCGCGCAGCATGGAAATGGCCGTTTCGGCCACCGTGCTGGGGCGTGGCGCCTGG
The DNA here is from genome assembly GCF_006442305.1 of Mesorhizobium sp. B2-3-6. Taxonomy (NCBI): domain Bacteria; kingdom Pseudomonadati; phylum Pseudomonadota; class Alphaproteobacteria; order Hyphomicrobiales; family Phyllobacteriaceae; genus Mesorhizobium; species Mesorhizobium sp. B2-3-6. The sequence continues at coordinate 320,180 of NZ_VFVW01000002.1, forward strand.
GCGGAGCCGGACGCGAGAGCTTCCCAGACGACCAGCAGCAGCACCGGAACGATGAGGCGAAGCGCAAACCTGTTCATCGCGCCACCTCCGTCCGCGCCCACGGAGTCAAGACATCAGAGAGCCAGCGCAACCCCTTGTCCGTCAGGAAGCCGAGCAGGCCGATGGCGACGATGAAAGCCATCACCGTCGGCGTCAACAGCATGCTGCGGTAGTATTCGATGGCGTAACCGAGGCCGTTCGGCGCTCCTACCAGTTCGGCAGCGACGACGGCGGTCCACGAGGCCGCCACCGCAAGCCGCGCCGAGACCAGGATCGCCGGCAGCGCCGCCGGAACGATGACGCGCCGCATGATCGCCCGCCCGGACAGGCCCATCGTGCTGGCCGCCGCGACGAGCCGCCTGTCGACGGCGGCGGCGCCCGCGGCGGTGCCGATCAGCAGCGGGAAGAAGGCGGTATAGAACATGATGAACAGCGGCAGCCGATGGCCGATGCCGAACATGTAGAGCGCAAGCGGTATCCATGCGATGCCGGCTATCGGCCGCAGGATCTCCACCGGCAGTTCGAGCAGATCGTTCCAGAGCCGGCTGCGGCCCATCAGCAGCCCGAGCGGCACCGCCACCGCCGCGGCAGCCGCGACGCTTACCAGCAGACGGGCCAGACTGATCCCTGCATTGCCGAGCAGTTCGCCGTTGAGGGCCGTATCGCGCAGCGCAAGCGCAACCGCGACCGGCGACGGCAAGAGCAGCTTCGAAGGCACGAAGAACGAGCCGACATACCAGGCAAGGACGAACAGGCCCATCGTGCGCAAATACACGAACAGGCTGGTCAGGCGCGCAAAGCGCATTGTCCTTTGGCCGGCATCGTTCGAGGAGATAGCCGTCACAACGAGCCCCGCACGCGGGTCGGAACTTCGAGCCCTTCCCCCAAAATCTCGCCGAAGGTGAGGGTGCCGCCGGCGACATCGACGATGGTCGCCAGCAGCCGGTTCGCCGCTTCGGCGACGGTTTCGATCCCCTCCGAAACCGGGCTGGCGTCGAAATCGATCTGCTCAGGCAGCCGGCGAGCCGTCTCGCGCCGCGCCGTGATCTTGATCGTCGGCGCGAGCGCGCTCGCGGTGCTGTTGCCTGGCCCGGTTGTGAACAGCATGATCTGGGCACCGGCCGCGGCGAAGCCTGTCATCGATTCCGGCGAGAAGGACGGGCCGTCCATGAGGTAAAGGCCGCCGGCGGTGACCGGCTCGGCCATGCCGAGCACGCCGTCGATGCGGCAAGTTCCCGTCTTGGCCAGGGCGCCGAGCGACTTCTCCTCGATCGTGCTCAATCCGCCGCGTATATTCTCCTCGCCCGGATTGTTGCCGGTCAGGCTGTGGCCGGAAGCGGCGGCGAAGCCTTCCTTGCGCTCCACGGCCTGCAGGATCTGTCGTGCCACCGTTGCATCGCGAGCGCGCGCCGCGAGTATATGTTCTGCCCCCAGCCACTCGACGGTCTCACCGACAATGACGGTGCCGCCATGCGAAACCAGAAGATCGACCGCGGCCCCCACGACCGGATTGCTGACCAGACCCGACGTCGCGTCGGAATGGCCGCATTCGATGCCGACCACCAGCTGCGCGCCGGGCAAGGTCTCGCGCCGGATCCGAGAAGCCTCGCGCAGCAACGCCGCGCCGCGCCTGATGCCCTCGCCCATGACCGACAGCATGTCCTCATGCTGCTCGGCGAAGGAAACGCTGGCGACCGGCTTGCCGCAAGCCGAAATGCGGGCCGCGACCATCTCGGTCGTCGCCGAATCCACTCCGACCACCAGAACGGCGGCGGCGTTCGGATTGCGGCCGAGACCGACAAGTTGATCAAGGTGCAGGCCGAGGTCCGGCTCGATGTGTCCCCTGCCCGCGCTCGTCGCGGCCAGAAGCGCGCCTTCGAGACCCGCCGCGATTCGCTCGCTGACACGCAGCGCCAAACCATTGATGCACAGGATCAGCACATAATTGCGGATTCCGGCGCGGCCATCGACCCGCCTGTAGCCACTGAATGGCGGCAGGCCGTCGATTTTGTCGGCACCGGAGGCAGGCAGTGGCATTGGCGTTTCCAAACCGTCGCGAGCGTGGCAATCTCTTCAAATCTCAATATTTGATCAAATGTCGCCTTGGCAAGGGCAAAATTGACTTCTTTCGACCGCCGTGCGAGCAATATTTGCTCAAATCAGGGTAGGCTTGAATGCATGGCGCGTATTCCCGACGTTCAGAAGCTTCTTCGTGACGACATCGTTTCCGGAGCCATTCCATTCGGGGCAAGGCTGAGGATCGACGATCTCGCCGGTCGTTATGGCGTAAGCCATATGCCGGTCCGCGAGGCCTTGCGCGCCTTGAGCGGCACGGGATTGGTCGTGCTGGAACCCAATCGCGGCGCCAGCGTCAGAACGGTCCACATGTCGTTTGTGATCGACCTGTTCGATATCCGCAGCGCCGTCGAAACGATGCTGGCGCGGCGTGCCAGCGAGCGGCGTACCGCCGAGCATCTGTGCGATCTGAAGGCCGCGCAGGACATGCTTGAGCAAAGAGTGGCCAGCGACGACTTCCTTGCCGTCCCACATGCCAACAACATCTTTCACGGCGTCATCAACGAGGCGGCCGGCAATCCGGGCGCGCTGTCGATGGTGGATCGCAACTGGCTGCTGGTGGCGGCGATCTGGCAACGCTACGGCTATGACGAGGGGCGCTTCCATGGCGTCATCGACGATCATCGCCACATCATCCGGGCCATAGAGCGCCAGGATGCCGGCTCGGCGGCGACCTTGATGGGCGCGCATATCGAAAAGGCCAAACACGACCTCCTGGCGCGCATCGCCGTCGATCCCAAACCCGATATCGGCCGGCAATGACGGCCGGGTTCGAGGTCGCGGCGTCGACGGGCGACACGCTGGGCGAATCGCCGACATGGCTGGCGCGGGGCGGAGAGCTGTTCTGGGTCGATCTGCGGCGTCCTTGCCTGCACAGGCTGCGGCCCGAGACAGGAGCGGTGACATCGTGGCCGATGCCTGAGGTCATCGGCTCGGTGGTTCCACGAGCATCGGGCGGTGTCGTCGTGGCCTTGCGGCAAGGTCTCCACGCATTTGATCCCGCCAGCGGCGCACTGAGCCTGCTGGCGCGCGTGGAGGATGGGCCGCCCGAGCATCGGCTGAACGACATGAAGTGCGATCCCGGAGGCGGCATAATCTGCGGCAGCATGTGGGACTATGGGCTGCATGCGTCCGGGGCGCTTTACCGGATCAACGCCGCCGGAAGTTCGAGCCGGATTCGCGACGGGATCGCCGTGCCCAATGCGATCGCCTTTGCCCCGGACGGCCGCACTGTCTACTTCACGGATACACGGCAAGGCGACATAGAGCGGGCGGATTTCGACCCGGCGAGCGGACTTGTGGGGCCGTGGTCTCTGTTCGCCGACCGGCACGCGGCGCCTGGAAAGCCCGACGGCGCCACCGTCGATGCGGACGGCTTCCTGTGGAATGCGCGCTACCAGGGCGGCTCGCTGGCGCGGTTCGCGCCCGATGGCCGGCTCGACAGGCTGGTCCCTCTGCCGGTCACTCAGCCGACCTCCTGCGCCTTCGGCGGTCCAGGCCTGAAGACACTGTACGTGACGACCGCAACGCAGAAGCTGACGGAGGATCAACTGGCCAACGAGCCCCTGGCGGGTTGCCTGCTTGCGCTCGACGTCGGCGTGGCGGGACTGCCGGAGCCGGCTTTTGCCGGTTAATCTCGGCTATTGCCAGCCGAGATGGCGGCCACCCGTCGCCTGCAGGTCCGCCCCGGTGATGAAGCTGCCGGCGTCGGAGCAAAGCAGCAACGCCGCTCCCGCCATCTCGCGCGCCTCGCCGGCCCGCTGCATCGGCGCGGACCCCTTCTGGATCTCCGCCCATTTGGCCGCGTCCTCGCGGCGCCAGCGATTGCGCTCGGTAACGACAAGGCCGGGCGACAGGTTGTTGATCGTCACCCCGTGTGGCGCATAATCCTTGGCAAGGTTGAACGACAGATTGTGCTGCGCGCTCTTCAGCGCGGCATAGACGGCGAGATCGGATTCGGGCCGCGTCTGGTTGATGCTGCCGATCGTCAGCACACGGCCCCAGCCATTGTCCTTCATGCCGGGCAAGGCGGCCTGCAGCAATTCGATCGTCGCCTTGAAGTTGATCTGGATCTGGTGCTCGATCTGCTCGGCGGGTAGATCGAGGAAAGGCGTGCGGTACTGGATCGAGGCGCAGACGACAAGCACGTCGACACCACCCAACGCCTCGATCGCCGCCTGGACACAGCGAGCCGCCTCTCCGGCCCGAGCGAAATCAGCATCGATGGCGACGCCGCGCCTGCCCTTCCCGCGAATTTCACGGACAGCTTCGGCGGCCGCATCCGGCTGCCCGAATGCCACGTCGGCGTCGCGAGCGAAATGGACGGCCACATCGGCGCCCGCCTCGGCAAAAACCCGCACGATCTCACGACCGATGCTGACGCTGCCGCCGGTCACCAAGGCGCGCCGGCCAGCCATCGTGAAGCGCTCGGCAAGAGCCAGCGCATTCTGGATGTCGATCTCTTCCTTTTGCACCGTCAATAGCCCAGCCTTTCCAATTTGATCACACTTTTCTTTGGAGTGCTCTTCAAAACGCATTTTCAGGGAGAAATCCAGAACCAATTCTTCCATTTGATCAAATCAGGCAAGCTGAAAAGCAGCGTCCCTGGCGGCAGCGGCTAGACGAAGGCGTATAGCCCGTCACGCGCGCCCATCGGAATTGGACAAAGATTCTAAGATTTTCGCGACAGACCGTCGCCTTCTATGGCGTTGACCAGTGTCTCGCTGCCTTGGCGCAGATGCTGCATCAAAACGCTGACGGCCTCGCCGGCGTCGCGTCGCCGGCAAGCGGCCAGGAGGTCGCGATGCTCCGTCTGCGAGCGGGCGCGGTAGTCGAGGTTCGACAACAGGATACGGACGTAGCGGTCGGCCGCATTATGGTGCGCCTCGATCAGGCCGAGCAATCGGCGATTGCCGCAGGCGTCATAAAGCGCCAGATGAAAGGCCCGGTTCAGCACGCCCCACCTGCCGACATTGCGCTCGGCATCGATCTGATCGAGCACCTGTTCGGCCTCGTCCAGCTTGCCGCCGGGTAGGCCGGGAATGGAGAGCCGCAGTGCCTCGCACTCGAGCAGTTCGCGCACGGCATAGATCTCTCGGATCTCGTCGCCGTCCATTCTGGCGACGTGCGCACCCTTTGTCGGGTGGATGGACACGATGCCTTCGGCCTCGAGCTGACGAAGCGCGTCCCGGATCGGCATCCGGCTGAAGCCAAACTGCTCGGCCAGATCATCCTGGCGCAACGTCGTGCCGGCCTTCAGGGTCCCGCTGGCAATGGCCTCGCGCAAGACATTGGCGACCTGCTCGGCAACCGTTTGCGGCCTCTCGATCAAGCCTTCGCCAAATCCGCGCAATCCATGCTCCCATTTCACGTATCGTCAGCTTAGGGGAAAGCTTCATTCTCGGATATAGGTATCCATGTGTACGAGAAGAGTTGCAAGCCGGCGGCGATGCGCCTGCGAAGTTGCCGCGGCGAACCTTCGGAACGGGAATGGCCAAGACAGCCGAAATCGTCGAGCGGCTGCGTTATCTCGTTGCGATGGAACTGATCTTTGCGGCTACGGGGGTGAAATTGCGCGGTGTCGTCGACGGCATGGGCGACGGACCGCAGCGCACCTTCGCCGCCGTGCGCTCCCTTGTCAGCCCGCTTGACGATGACCGTGAAATGAGCACGGACATGACACGGATCGCACGGATGGTGGCGGGCCCACGCGACTGACGCGCCAAGGCGCTCGGCGAGCCCATGGCCCGCGGGCCTCCTCACGCAGAAAAGGACACGCCTCTGCGGCGCATGCCTGCCTGCACGCCGTGGACGATCAGCCGTGACAGGATTTCCATGTCGGGCGGCATTCGTGGACGCCAGATATCCAAAAGCAGGGCCACGCGAGGCTTGTCGGCGTTGTTTGTCACTTCATGAGGGAACGTGTCGTCCCACAACAGACACTCGCCGTCGGCGATCCGCCTCTCCTGATGATTGATCATCATGACCGTCGCCGGACGACCATCTGCCTGTCGAGGGATCACCAAGCCGAGATGGAACCTCATTATGCCCCTGAAAGGGCCGCGGTGGCTGGGAATGTGCTTGCCCGGAGCCAGGAAAGAGATCGCCGCCGACTTCACCTCAGGGCATTCTGCAAGCAGCCGGTCGAGGACCGGCATTCGCGCGAGGTTTTGCGGAACCGCGACATCGTAGGCCTTGAGCACGAACATACGCCAGTCGCGACCGTCATTGGCCGAGATGTCGGCCTGTTCAGGCATGATGTCGTGGAAGCGGGGCGCCTTGCCCACGGCAAGCGCTTCGTCGCGGATGGCCTGCCAGGCGGCCGTGAACTTGGTGGCGTTTGGAAATTCGCTGGCGGTATCGAGGATCGCCGGCGCGTCGATGCGCTTTTCGTAGATCCGCCGCACCAGACCGGATGCAAGATCGTAAACTTGAGACATTTCATGGCCTCGAGGACATCATGAAACGAATATCCGGCAATTAAGTTGCTGATCTTGCTAGGCGTATGCCTGTCAGCACGAATTCGTGACCGACGAACAGTCCCGCGATACCGCGCTTTGTTGCTGGCGTGCATCAGCGTTCAGGGGCGCGTTCGACCAGACGAAACCTGTAGCGATCCCGTATGAATTCATTGAAGAAGCGTCCCTTGGAAGAGGCGGCTTTGAAGGCAGCGTAGGTCTCGGGCTCCACGTCTTCGTAGTCATAGCGGTTTCCGCTCGGTACGAACCAGACCGAAAGCACCCTGGTGGCGGGATGGTACTGTGTGCTGCGGATGGCCGTAGAAGGCATTGGCGTTCTCCCGGATGGATAATCCGGGGCGCAAACGGAAGTTCCAACTGTGCCGGGCAGCCTTGGCTGGCAGGCCTTCCTATAGTGAGCAGCGCAGCCGGATCGTCCGTCCGCGCCAGAAGACGACGGAGCCGGCCCGGTTCTGCCGAGCCGGCCCCAAGGGATCAGAACGCCGGCTCGACCGCGTTGACATTGTCCTTGGTGACGACCGTCAGCGGGATCGGCAAACGGTCCTTGACCTCCTTGCCGTCCATGATCTCCGCCATGGTGTTGATCGCCAGGCGGCCGTCCTCAACCGGCGACTGCACGATGGTGGAGTACATTTCGTTGGTGCGGATCGATTCGAACGCATCCTTCTGACCATTGATGCCGACGATCGGCGGTGCCGCCTTGGACGGATTGGCCTCCTTCCAGGCGTCGATGAAGCCGCGCGCCATGGTGTCGTCATTGGCGTAGACGCCGCTGATCTCGTCGCCGAAGCGGGTGATCAGGTCGCGGCTGACCACCAGCGCCTTCTGCTGGTCGAAATCGGCATTGACCGTGTCGAGCACCTTGATGTCGGCGTTGGTTTCCTTGAGACGATCGGTGAAGCCGCCGACGCGGCCGATCGTCGTGCCGTTGCCGGCCTGGCCGGCGATGATGACGACGGAACCCTTGCCACCCAACGCCTTGCTGAGCGAGTCGGCCGCAAGCTTGCCTTCCTCGTAGACGTCGGGCCCGGTGAACGACTTGATGAACGGCTTGGCATCGTCGCTCATCGGCGAGTTGATGAGGATCGCGGGAATGTTCGCCTGTTGTGCGCGGGCCAGGCCCGGTATGTAGGCCTGCGGGTCGAGCGGCCACAGGATGATGCCGTCAACCTTGCGCGCGACGCAGGTGTTGAGCTGCTCGGTGCCCTTCTGGACGTCGAAATCCTGGCTGAGGCTCAGGATCTCGATGCCGAGCTCGCCGGCGCGCGCCTGGAGCGCCTTGTTGGCCGGCGTCGCATAGGCATGCGAATCCGCGGCCGTGACGTAGCAGACCGTCTTTGCACTGGCCCAGCCCGTCGAGGCCAATATTACCGCCATGGCGGTAATGTGGAGCATGCTTTTCTTGCCAACCATAGGTTTCCTCCCGATCATGTATTTCCTCCTTGAGTGATTGGATTGTCGCGAATGAGCGCGGGGCCTGTGCCCGGCGCCCTCCCCTTGGTAGTCACGGCCCGATCGAGCACGACGAGCAGGATCAGGATAAGCCCCGACACGACCTGCTGGACGTATGCGGGAACGGATTGGAACTCCATCGCGATGGTCAGCGAGCCGATCGTCAGCACGCCGCCAAGCGTGCCGAGCGCGGATCCCTTGCCGCCTTCGAGGCGGGTTCCGCCGACCACGACCGCGGCAATGACGGCGACCGTCAGTTCCGAGCCGAAGACGGGCGAACCGGTGTTGGTGACGAGGCTCTGGAGAACGCCTGCGAGACCGGCGAGCGTCCCGGCGAAGACGAAGCCCAGAAAAACGATGCGATCGGAAGCGATGCCGCTCTCCTTGGCTGCCGCCGGATTGGACCCCACCGCAAAGACATTTCGGCCCGGTATTGTACGCGTCAGCCAGACATGCAGCAGCACGATCAGAACGATGAACAGCGCACTGCGGATGGTGAAGATTTCGAGATGGATCTTGGCGAACGCCAGTGAAAGCATGATGTCGGTGCCGGTCACCGGCTGGCTGTTGGTGATCCAATGCGCGAGCGAGCGGAAGATCAGCATCGTCGCCAGCGTCAGCACCAGCGAGTTCACCTTCAGCCCGACGACCAGCGCGCCGTTGATGGCGCCTGCCAGCATGCCGACCAGGATACCGACAAGTGCGGCAGGCAGGATGCCGATCTCGCGCTGCAGGATGACCGACATGATCCCCGCCAGCGCGAATACCGCGCCGCCGGAGAGGTCGATCTGGCCGGCGACCAGAAGCACCGTAAGTCCAATGGCGATCAGGCCGATCGTCGCCGCCCGGTCGAGGCCGAGTCCGAGGGTCGATGCGGAGAAATAACCCGGAACCGCCAAGGCGGAAATGATCAGCGTCAGGCCGAGGATGATCACCACCCTGTGCCGCGAGGCAAGCGCCAGGAACCTCATCACGCCACCCCCCTCTTGCGCAATGCCGCGTCCATGCCGACGGCGCCGACGATCAGGATGCCGAGGACAAAACCCTGGATCGGCGTGCGCACGCCGTCGAGCACCATGACGTTGGTCAGAAGCTGCACGAAGATCAGGCCCGCGATCGCCCTCGGCACCGAGCCGAAACCGCCGATAATCGACACGCCGCCGACCACGACCGCGGTGATGGCGCTGAACTCGTAGCCGGCGCCGATCAGCGGCCGCGCGCTTTGCAAGGTCAGGCCCAGCAGGCCGCCGCTGACGCCCGAAGCCAACGCCGTGATCACGAACGCACCGGCCTTCACCGCTCGCACGGGCACCGCGCTCGCCTCGGCGGCGCTGTAATTGCCGCCCGTGGCGAGCGTCCACCTGCCCCAGAAGGAGCGCGAGAGGACGAAATGCCCTATGAGAGCGATCAGCAGGAAAATCAGCACCACGACCGGGACGCCGAAGAGCCGGCCCTTGGCGAATTCGGCCGAAGCGGGATTGTTGCCATAGACGATGACGCCGCCGACAGTGGCCTGCACGATGCCCAGCCCGATGGTGCCGATGCCGAGCGTGGCGATGATGGGATTGATACCGACATAGCCGACCAGCACGCCGTTGAGCAGGCCGATAAGGCCCGCAAGCGCCACCGCCAGGACGAAGGCAGGAACCGGCCCGATCATTGGCTGCAGCCCGAGCGAGAGGATGGCCCCGCAGGCGATGGTGGCCGGCACCGACAGGTCGGCCAAGCCGCCTGCCACAAGCACGAAAGTCATGCCGACAACGACGATGCCGACAATGGACATCGAGGTCAGGACGTTGAGCAGATTGCCTGTGGTGAAGAAGGCGGGGCTGACGAATGAGCCGTAGAGCACCACTGCAAGGATAGCGAAGCCAAGCCCCGCCTTGGACAGGACATCGGCAAGCCTGCTGCCGCGCGTGAAGCGGTCATTGCGGTTCGCCCCGCTGGTCTCCATGGCCGCATCAGTCATGCAGCCTCCCCCGTCGCCAGCGCCATGATGCGCTCCTCGCTCAGTTCGGCGCGGGCGAGCGCCTCCGATGCGCGGCCGTCGCGCATCACAACGATGCGATCGCAGACGCCGAGGATTTCGGGCAGTTCCGACGAGATCATCACCACCGCCATGCCGTCGGCGACAAGCCGGCCGATGATGCTGTGGATCTCGGCCTTGGCGCCGACGTCGACGCCGCGCGTCGGCTCGTCGAGAATGAGCACGGAGGGCTTGGCCGCGAGCCATTTGGCGATGACCGCCTTCTGCTGGTTGCCTCCCGACAACAGGTTGATGCGCCGCTCCCCGTCGGGCGGCGAAATGGAAAACTGCTTCACATAGGTCGTCGCCAGCGAACGGTCGGCGCTGCGCCTGATACGGCCGAAGCTGGTCAGACGCCGCAATATCGACAGGCTGATGTTCTCGCGGACCGACATGCCCGGAATGATGCCGTCGCCCTTGCGGTCCTCGGGGACGTAGGCGATCCCGGCTCGCACCGCCTCGGAAGGAGAGTTGATGGCGACCTTGCGCCCGTAGACGCTGACCGTTCCCTCCACCAGCCGCGACAGGCCGAAGATGGCGCGTGCTACCTCGGTGCGACCCGCCCCGACCAGTCCGGTCAAGCCCAGTATCTCCCCAGCGCGCACATCGAAGCTGACATCACTGAAATGCGCCCCGTCGCCGATGCGTTCGACACGCAGCACGGACTTGCCGATCGCGGCCGGGCTTTTCGGGAACACGTTGGCGACCTCGCGGCCAACCATCAGCCTGATCATCTCGGCCGCGGTTATGCCGTCGATCGGACGGGTCTCGATCATTGAGCCGTCGCGCAGCACGGTCACCTCGTCGGCGATCTCGAGAACCTCCTTCAGCCTATGGCTGATGTAGACGATGGCGATGCCGTCATCGCGCATCTTGCGAAGGATCCGGAACAGCGCCGCGGTTTCGTGCTCGCTCAGGCTCGATGTCGGCTCGTCCAGCACGATGATCCTGGGCTGCGCCGCATAGGCCTTGGCGATCTCGACCAGTTGCTGCTGGCTGATCGACAGGTCGCCGAGCCGCGCGCGCGGGTTGATGGCCGCGCCCAGCTCGTGGAGGACGGCGGCGGCCTTCCTGACCATTTCGCCCTTGTGCAGCCAGCTCCATTTGCCGGGCATGCGGCCGAGATAGACGTTCTCCGCGACGGTCAGGTCGGGAACAAGATTGATCTCCTGGTGCACCATGCGAATGCCGAGCGCCTGGGCGTCGGCGGGACGCCGCATGGGCACTTCGGCGCCGCCGACGAGGATCGTGCCGGCGGTCGGAGCGTAGGATCCGTTGAGCACCTTCATCAGCGTCGACTTGCCGGCGCCATTCTCGCCGACGACCGCATGGACGGTGCCGAACCGGACGGCGAAATTGACGTTCGACAGGGCCTTCACGCCGGGAAAAGTCTTGGAGATGCCTCTCATGTCCAGGGCACAATCGGCGGCGGCACTCATCTAGGCTTGGTCCTTCCTGGTAGCATGCAGGCAGCGTTATGTTAGTATAATGCACTTCCAGGCACGGTTCGGCCCACCTCGAGCCGGCCCGAAGGCCCCTTTCAGCGCATCCGCACCAGGCACTTCACCATAGGCTGAAAATCACGCAACGGGCGGCACTATTGCACTAATATAATAGTTCTGGCAAGCTGGATCTGACCGCTCCCGTCACTGGCGTCGGATCGCAACGAACCCGGCGTCGCAAGCAGGTGCATTCCGTTTGACATTCGAATAATTTTGCCATTTCAGGCGGACGAACGATGGGATTTTCCATGGATCTAGATCCTTCGACCCTCAATCGAGCCCTCCCGCTGCGCGACCAGATCTACAACAAGATCCGCAACATGATCGTCGTCGGACGGCTGAAACCGGGTGAGGTCATCAATGAGATCGCCATTGCCGAAGCGCTGGGCGTCTCGCGCACGCCCGTGCGCGAAGCGGTCAAACGCATCAGCGACGAAGGGCTCGTCAAGATCCTGGCGCAGACCGGCACCTACGTTGCTCCCATCAGCCGGGCCGACCTCGAGGAAGCCTATGTCATCCGGCGTGCATTGGAGATGGAGAGCGCCAGGCGCGCCGCCGCCAAGCTGACGCCGGCTGCCTGTGAATTGCTGGAAGACAACATGGCCGCGCATAAGCTCGCCATTGCGCGCGGCAGGTACGCCACAGCGATTCAGCTCGACGACGTCTTTCACCGCACCATTGCTGAAATATGCGGCTTGCCGATGATCTGGCGCGCCGTCGACATCTCAAAGGCGCAGATGGATCGCGGCCGCTATCTCGCCATTCCGAAGCCCGGCTATGGCGAGCAGACGATCGAGCAGCACGAGGCCATTCTGGACGCGCTGAAGCGTCACGACGCCGAGGGCGCCGCACAGGCAATGGAGCATCACCTCGAGACGTCATTTCGCAACACGCTCGAAGTCGCCGCCGAGCTTCTCGACTGACGACCTCGACTGAGCGCTGAGACGGGCGGCGCAGGTTTGAGGTCCCGAACCTGGCATCCGATCGGCTTGCCGATGCCTGGTGAGCCGTGTTCGCAGCTTGACCGTTGACAATCTATTATATTAGTATTCCGATCCATTCGGCGGCATTGTGCCGACGGGGGCTTTTTCAGAGTTTGTAATGGCGCGGTTCATCCAGCTTTCGCATGCCGACAACATCCTTCTGGCGATCGATCCGTTGATGATCGGCGACAAGGCAGGCGACATGCCCGCGAAGGCGCGCATACCGCGCGGCCACAAGATGGCGATCCGCGACATCGCTTCGGACGAGCCGGTCGTGAAATATGGGCAGACCATCGGATTCGCCCGCGGACCGATCGCCGCCGGCGATTGGGTTCACGAGCACAATGTATATCTGCGCAATTTCGAACGCGACTATCTGTTCGGCACCAACGCCAGGCAAACGCCTGTCGTCCCTGAAGCCGAGCGCGCGAGCTTCATGGGTTACCGCAGGCCGAGCGGCAAGGTCGGGACGCGCAACTTCATCGCTGTCCTGACCTCGGTAAATTGTTCGGCCAGCGTCGCCCGCTTCATCGTAGAAGAGGTCAACCGCTGCGGCATCCTGCGCGACTATCCCAATGTCGACGGCGTGATCTCGCTCGTCCATGGCACCGGCTGCGGCATTGACACCAAAGGCCCCGCTTACGACCTCTTGAAGCGCACGCAGTGGGGTTTTGCCACGAACCCCAATGTCGGCGGCGTGCTGATGGTTGGGCTCGGCTGCGAGGCGTTCCAGATTCCGCGCTGGATGCAGTCCTACAATATCGAGGAGAGCACGACCTTCCGCACGATGACGATCCAGGAGACTGGCGGCACACGCAAGACGGTCGAGGCCGGGGTCAAGGCGATCGTCGATATGCTGCCCATGGTCAACGCCGCGCAAAGGACGCCACAACCGGCCTCCGAACTGGTGCTCGCGCTGCAATGCGGCGGGTCGGACGGCTATTCCGGCATCAGCGCCAATCCGGCGCTTGGCGCCGCCGTGGACCTGCTTGTGGCGCAAGGCGGCACGGCGGTGCTGTCCGAGACGCCGGAGATCTACGGCGCCGAACATCTGCTCACCATGCGTGCGGAAAACCGCGCGGTCGGCGAGAAGCTGATCGAGCGTATCCGCTGGTGGGAGGACTACACCGCCAGGCACGACATGGAGATGAACAACAACCCGTCTCCCGGCAACAAGCTCGGCGGGTTGACGACGATCCTGGAGAAGTCGCTCGGCGCGTCCGCCAAGGGCGGGACGACCAATCTGCGCGCGGTGCTGGAATATGCCGAACCGATCAACGAACGCGGCCTCGTCTTCATGGACACGCCCGGCTACGATCCGGTTTCGGCAACCGGCCAGGTCGCCGGCGGCGCGAACATATTGTGCTTCACCACCGGGCGCGGTTCGGCCTTCGGCTGCAAGCCGACGCCCTCGATCAAGCTTGCCTCCAATTCCTTCATTTTCGAGCAGATGCGCGAGGACATGGACATCAATTGCGGGGACATCCTCGACGGCGTCACGCTGGACGACAAAGGCCAGGAGATCTTCGCAGAGATCCTGCGCGTGGCATCGGGCGCGCGTACCAAATCGGAATCGCTGGGCTACGGCGACAATGAGTTCGTGCCTTGGAACCTCGGCGCTACCATGTAGCGACATCGCCCGCCCGCAACAGGCAACCTCAATTCACTCAACCAGAAAGAACGCCCGGCATGAACAGGATCGATCTTGACGGCCAACACGCCGTGATCACTGGAGGCGCGCAAGGCCTCGGCTTCGCGATGGCCAAACGTTTCGTCGCCTCCGGCGCGACGGTCACCTTATGGGACGTCGACGAGGCGCGCCTCGAAACGGCCAAGCGCGACCTTGGCAAGGCCGCCACGACGCTGGTCGTCGACATTGCGAATTGGGAGACGGTGGACGCCGCGCGGGCGAAAACCGAGGAGAGCGCCGGCAAAATCTCCATCCTGGTCAATTCTGCCGGCATTGCCGGTCCCGCCGCCCCGCTCGACAGCTACGACATAGAGACGTGGAAGAAGATCATCGACATCAACGTCAACGGCACCTTCTACGTCAACCGCGCCGTGGTGCCCGGGATGAAGGCGCGCAATTACGGGCGGATCGTCAACATCGCTTCCGTCGCTGGCAAGGAAGGCAATCCCAACGCCGCCGCCTATTCCGCTTCGAAGGCGGCGGTCATCGGCATGACCAAATCGCTCGGCAAGGAGCTCGCGCAGTATGACATTGCGGTCAACTGCATCTCGCCGGCCACCGCGCAGACCCGAATCCTCGAACAGCTCACGCCCGAGCACATCGAATACATGCGCTCGCGCATTCCACGCGGCCGTCTGCTGGAGGTCGACGAGGCCGCCGCCATGGTCGCTTGGCTCGTCTCAAAGGAAAACAGCTTCACCACCGCCTCGACCTTCGACCTGTCGGGCGGGCGCACGACCTATTAGTCGAATACCCGCGCGCCGCGAAGCGTCTGCGCCGCGGCGCGCCGGTACACCGGCACTTGCTGCCTCACGGAGATGCGGCCGCGTCGCCTGCGAAGACTCGAGCTGCCTGGATCTGGGGGCGCACCATCAGGTAGAACGCGACGACGTGCGTGATCATCAGCAGTGGGACATAGATTACGGGGATCGCGTATGCAGCGCCCAACTGCCCCGCCAGCTCAGGAAGACCGGCTTGGCTGCCGTGATAGTAGTCGACGGCGATATCGATCGTCCCCACGAGATTGAACGCGACGACGGACAACCAGAACAGCGGACGTATCCTCGTCGTCAAAAGCGCCAGCATGGCCAACACTCCGGTTGCGAAGTCGCCATAGGCGGCGAAGGTGGCGAAATCAGCCGGCAAATCGCGCCCGACGACGCCTGGAACGATGAAGACAAGCCCGAAGAAGCGGAAGCTGTGCAGCGTGGCGATGGCACGTTGCGCCTCGACCAGGTTGACGGATCTGAGCCGGGGCAAGACATACACGCCGACGCAGAGCAGCCAAGGCACGTAGCCTAGAGCGAGATGTAACAGGAAAATGGTTGCAGGCGACATATGGCCTCCCGAGAGATGCAAGGCGCAATTTACGCCCGCTTCCAGCGGTCGACTATTCGCGATAATGTTGACGGGGCATGAAGCAGAACTTCACAATCCGGAAAGGTGCGCTCGACGGCGTGGAGGCGTTCCTCGGCGTCGCGCAACACCGCAGCTTCCGAAAAGCGGCCGCGGAGCTCGGCGTCACGCCATCGGCGATCAGCCAGGCGGTGCGCGCGCTCGAGGTGCGCGTCGGTGCGGCGCTCTTCATGCGCACGACGCGCAGCGTCGGCCTGACCGAAGCCGGCGAACGGTTCCTTTCGCGCGCAAAGCCCGCTTTCGAGGAACTGGTCGCCGCAAGCGAAGTCGCACGTGAACTTGGGCAGCGGCCGACTGGGCTGTTGCGCCTCTCTGTGCCGCGCGCCGTGGTGCCGATCCTGCTGGAGCCGCTGGTGGCATCCTTTTGCCAGGCCTATCCCGAAGTAGAGGTGGAGATCGCCGCAAGCGGTGAACTGGTCGACCTGGCGGCCGAGGGGTTCGACGCCGGCATCCGGCTCGGCCAGTTCATCGCCGCCGACATGGTCGCGGTTCGGCTGACGCCGCCGTTCCCGCTCGTGGTCGTCGGCAGCCCTGGCTATCTGCGCCGGCAGAAGCGGCCGGAGCGCATCGACGATCTGCGCGGCCATGCCTGCCTGCGCATGCGCCGCTCCAACGGATCGATCGCGCCCTGGCCCTTCATCGACGGCAACAAGACGGTCGAGGCAATCGTCTCCGGGCCGCTGGTCGCGCATGATTACCCGACACTGCTTGGCGCGGCGATCCAAGGTGTCGGACTTGCACAGGTGCCCGGCCCTCTCACCGAAGCCCCGATTGCCGATGGCCGGTTGCAAGCGTTGCTCACGCCCTTCGCCGTCACGACGCCGGGCGTTTTTCTGTATTATCCCGACAGACGCCAGGTCCTGCCCAAGCTGCGCGCGTTCATAGAGCATGTTAAATATCGGGGAACGGACGCCGAAGGCGCGCGAACTTCCTGAGGCCACGCCCTCGATGACATGCTTGCCTGTTCGTGCCGCGCTATCTCTTTGTTTTTGTCGCAATTCCCAAGGGAAAGCGCTACGCGCTTTTCCCGGGAAAACCGTACACGCTTTTCCTGGAATTACTCTAATTGGCGCGAAGGGCCGCGATCATCGCGGCGGTAACCTCGGCGGTGCTCGCGGTGCCGCCGAGATCGGGGCTGAGATATTCCGCCCGGTCCGTGACAAGCTCGATCGCAACCATGAGGCGCCGCGCGGCGGCCTGCTCGCCGAGATGCTCAAGCATCAGGCTCGCCGTCCAGAACGATCCGAGCGGATTGGCGACGCCCTTGCCGGTAATGTCGAAGGCCGAACCGTGGATGGGTTCGAACATGGACGGCCGGCTGCGCGAGGGATCGATGTTCGACGTCGAGCCGATGCCGAGTGATCCACCCAGCGCGGCGGCCAGGTCGGAGAGGATGTCGGCATGCAGGTTGGTCGCCAAAACCGTGTCGATGCTGCCGGGCTTGTTGACCATGCGCTGGGTCATGGCGTCCACCAGCATCCAGTCGACGCTGAGACCGGGATAGTCGCGAAGCACGCCGCGCACGACTTCGTCCCACAGAACCATGCCGTGACGCTGCGCATTCGACTTGGTGACAACCGTCAGAAGCTTGCGGGGGCGCGACAGCGCAAGCTCGCAGGCGAAACGTGCGATGCGTTCTATCCCGGCGCGGGTAAAGACGGCGACATCCATGCCGACCTCGATAGGCAGTCCGCGATGGGCGCGACCACCGACGCCGGCATATTCGCCTTCGCTGTTTTCGCGCACGATCACCCAGTCAATCTGCTTGCCGAGATCGGGCCGCAACGGGCCGGTCAGCCCGGGCAAGAGGCGCGTCGGCCGCACGTTGGCGTATTGGTCGAACCCCTGGCAGATGGCCAGGCGCAGCCCCCAGAGGGTGACGTCGTCGGGAAGGTCCGGATCGCCGACCGAGCCGAAATAGATCGCATCGAAACCCTCCAATTGCCCGAGGCCGTCCTGCGGCATCATGCGGCCGTTGCGGCGGTAATAATCGGAACCCCAGTCGAAGCGCTTGAAGTCGAAGGCCAGACCCGGCTCGACAGCGGTCAGGGCTTCCAGCACCTTCACGCCGGCTTCGACGACCTCCGGCCCGATACCGTCACCGCCGATGACGGCGATCCTATGCGAGGACATTTTCAGTTTCCTTCTCGATGGCAGCGACGATGGCGCCGCGGTTGTGGCCAAGTCATTGCAGCAGCATGCGGGTGGATTCGATCATCGCATAGGGATTGACGATGCCCTTGCCGGCGATATCGGGCGCGGACCCGTGCGCCGCCTGCGCCGTGGCTATGTCGCCTTCGCCGATGCACAGACCCTACCGCTGATGATGCCCGGCGGTTCTTCAGCCTAGCCGAGCGGCATGCCACTTCAGGTGATCGTCCATGAAGGTCGAGATGAAGTTGTAGGAATGATCGTAGCCTTCCTGCATGCGCAAGGTGAGGTCGATGCCGGCCTTCTTGCAGGCTTCATCGAGCAGCCACGGACGGAGGCCTTCGTCAAGGAACCCATCGGCCGTGCCCTGGTCAACCAGGAACTCGCCAAAACGGCGGCCGTCCTCGATAAGCAGCGTGGCGTCATAGGCGCGCCAGTCCCTGTCGTCGGCGCCGAGATATTTCTCGAGCGCAGGCCGCGACCAGCCAGCAGTCGTTGGCTGAACGATCGGCGCGAAGGCCGAGCAACTCCTGAAGCGGTCGGGGTTCTTCAGCGCGATCGTCAACGCGCCGTGTCCGCCCATCGAATGCCCCGATATGCCCTGGCGCGCCATGTCGGCAGGGAAGTTCGCGGCGATCAATCCCGGCAGCTCGTCGAGGACGTAGGAATACATACGGTAGTTCCTGGCGTAAGGCTGCTGCGTCGCATCGACATAGAAACCGGCGCCGCAGCCGAACTGCCAATTATCCTTCTCGTCCGGCACATCGGCACCGCGCGGGCTGGTGTCGGGGCAGACCACGATGAGACCAAGCTCGGCCGCCAGGCGCCGGTACTCGCCCTTGTCCATGACATTGGCATGAGTGCAGGTGAGACCCGAAAGATACCACAGCACCGGCACCGGCCCATCCTTGGCCTGCGGCGGCACGAAGACGGCAAAGGTCATGTCGCAGGCGCAGACCTCTGAAGCGTGCGAATAAACACCCTGGACGCCGCCATGCGACTTGGACGTGGAAACGACTTTCATCAACTCTGCCTTTTCGTCATGACCTTTCCGTCCGACATAGCTGCCGGCCGCCGCACCCGCAACCTTCAGCCCTGCAAACAGCACCGGCGGCGTAACCGAGGTGCACCTTGGTCACGCCGCCGGTCGACGCCGGACTTTGGGAACACGCCGACCTGGCCGGGAGGCTGGAGGTAGCGAAAAGTCCGGGCATTTCTGTGGCCCGCCTTCTCAAGCCGACAGGGCTCCTGTCGGTCCAAGCGGGGATGTCCTCGTGCCCGCGGCGTGTGGCCGCCCTCAATAAACCACGACACTCCTGATCGACTTGCCCTCATGCATGAGGTCGAAACCCTTGTTGATGTCCTCGAGCTTGAGCGTGTGGGTGATCATCGGATCGATCTCGATCTTGCCGTCCATGTACCAGTCGACGATCCTGGGCACGTCGGTGCGGCCGCGCGCGCCGCCGAAGGCGGTGCCCATCCAGGTCCGCCCGGTGACCAGCTGGAAGGGCCGCGTCGAGATCTCCTGGCCGGCGCCCGCCACACCGATGACCACCGACTTGCCCCAGCCGCGATGCGAAGCCTCCAGCGCCTGGCGCATCACCTTGGTGTTGCCGGTGCAGTCGAACGTGTAGTCGGCGCCGCCGATCTGGTCGGCGCCGCGCTTGGTCATGTTGACGAGATGGGGAACGATGTCGCCGTCGATCTCCTTCGGATTGACGAAATGCGTCATGCCGAAGCGCTCGCCCCAGGCTCGTCTGTCGTTGTTGAGATCGACGCCGATGATCATGTCGGCGCCGGCAAGTTTCAGGCCCTGGATGACGTTGAGCCCGATGCCGCCGAGGCCGAAGACCACCGCGGTCGCGCCTTGCTCGACCTTGGCGGTGTTGATGACCGCGCCCACGCCGGTGGTCACCCCGCAGCCGATGTAGCAGATCTTGTCGAAGGGCGCGTCGGGATTGACTTTGGCCACGGCGATCTCCGGCAGCACCGTAAAGTTGGAGAAGGTCGAGCAGCCCATATAGTGAAACAGTTTTTCGCCCCCGATCGAGAAGCGCGAGGTGCCGTCCGGCATCAGGCCCTGGCCCTGCGTGGCGCGGATGGCGGTGCACAGATTGGTCTTGCGCGACAAACACGACGGGCACTGGCGGCATTCGGGCGTATAGAGCGGGATGACGTGGTCGCCCTTTTTGACCGAGGTGACGCCCTTGCCGACATCGACTACCACGCCGGCGCCCTCATGGCCGAGAATGGCCGGAAACAGGCCCTCGGGATCGGCGCCCGACAGCGTGAACTCGTCGGTGTGGCAGATGCCGGTCGCCTTGATCTCGACCAGCACCTCGCCCTCGCGCGGGCCGTCGAGGTCGACCTCCATGATCTCAAGCGGCTTTCCGGCAGCAACGGCAACAGCGGCGCGGGTTTTCATTTCTTTCTCCCAAACTTGCTTGCCGGAACGATCGATCGCCCGGCGTTGCGATAGAAATCATGCGGCCTTGGCCGGCCCCGCCGGGAACACGCCCGACATCACGGTAAAGCCTTTGATGCGTTTGACACGATCGCACCAACGCCGGATGGCGGGATAGTCCTGGCGCGTAATGCCGCCCTCCTCCGACAGCATGATGTAGGGAAAGCAGGCAATATCGGCGATGGTCGGATGATCGGCCGAGCAGATCCAGCCGCGGCCCTGCTGCTCGCCGAACCACAGATGCTCGTCGAGGATACGGAACAGCCGGTGCGCGCCGGCGCGTGCGGCATCGATGTCGAAATCGTAGAACAGCGCGTCGTGCAGGCGGGCGGCCGACGCCGTCGAAGTGATGCCGTCGGCGAAGGCCAGCCACTGGCTGATCTCGCCGAGCAGGGCCGGTCTGTTCCGGGGATACCATGTGCCCGACGGATCGTATTTCGACGCGAGGTAGACCAGGATCGCCTGGGCGTCGCGCAGGATCAGCCCTTCATCCTCGATGACCGGCAGCTGGCCAAGCGGATTGAGCTTCAGGAACCATTCCGACTTGTGTTCGCGGCCGGGGTAGAAGTCGACCGGCACTGTCTTGTAGTCGATGCCGAGAAAACTCATCAGCAGCCGCAGCTTGTAGCAATTGCCCGAAAGTTCGTAATCGTAAAGCGTGATCATCGGGAGTTCCTAAACGTCGAGCACGAGGCGTGCCGATTTGGCGCGCGAGACGCAGGTCATGATCCTGGTTCCGGCCTTGCGCTCGGCATCGTTGAGGTAGACGTCCTGATGGTCCGGCTCGCCTTCGATCACGGTGGCGACGCAGGTGCCGCATGCGCCCTGCTCGCAGGACGACGGAACATCGATGCCATTCTCGCGCATGACCTGCATGATCGTCTTGCCGGCCGGCACCTGCAGCGTGACGCAGGAGCGCGCCAGCGCTACTTCGAAGCTCGAACTGTCGTCGATCTTGTTGGTGTTCTTGAAATATTCGAAATGGATGGCGGTATCCGGCCAGCCCTGCTCGGCGGCGATCTTGCGCGCGGCTTCCAGCATCGGTCCGGGACCGCAGATATAGAGATGCATGCCGTCCCGGTAACCGGCGAGAATCCCTCGAAGCTCGGCGCCGGTCGCGTCCGGCGACAGCCCGAGATGCGGCTTCAGCGCATCGCCGAGATGCTTCAGCCGATCGGCGAAAGCGAGGTGTTCCTGCCCTTGCGCAAAATAGTGCAGTTCGTGCGCCAGTTCCTGGTTCTTCAGCGCCTGCGCCATTGCGAGCAGCGGCGTGATGCCGATGCCGCCGGCGACGAACAGCGTCTTGATCGCGTCACGGCGCAGCGGGAAATTGTTACGCGGCTCGGAAATCGCCAGCACGTCCCCCTCGCGCACAGTCTCGTGCATGCATTTCGAACCGCCCTTGGAATCGCGCTCCAGCTTGACGCCGATGATGAAGCTGTCGGTTTCACCAGGGCCGTTGGTGATCGAATACTGCCTGATCTCGCTATTGGGCATATAGACGTCGATATGGGCTCCAGGCTGGAACGTCGGCAGGATGCCCTTGATCGGGCGGAGCTCGAAACCGGCAACGCCGTCGGCCGCCTGCCATTTCCTGGCCACGCTGACGCGCAGCGCCGCCTTGCGGCCATGCGCGGTCACTTCGGGCATTTCGGCGAGTTCGGCCGACACCCTTTCGTAGACCGGCTCGATCGGTGCGGGCGCCGGTGCGTTCGCGACGTCGCGCTCGACCTTGTCGCGCAGCTTGGAAAGCCGCTCATTGTGGTGGCGCAGGATGGCGATGCGGGTGGCCCCTTCGGCCTCCTGATCGAGCACGCCACGGATCACCGAACGGTTTGAATCAACCGGCTGCACGAAGAACACGCCGCGCGTCTCGGCACCACCATCGTGCGAGTGCAGCGCCACGGCAAAATCCCGCGCGGCCTCGATGATGGTTTCCGCGCCCTCGCCTTCGATCGCTGCGTTGGGCTGAAAGCGATAGGCCTTCAGCCTTTCGACGACCTTGTCGGCCGGCGCGTTGACCGCGATGCCGCGCAAGGCGAGCAGCTTGCCTTCGGTCAGCGCGGCAACATCCGGCACCTCGCCACGAGGCTCCTCGGACGACCAGACAAGACCGTAGCGCTCGACCGCCGGGAAGGTGCGGTTGGTGATGGTGCGGGCCGGCGCGTCGGCAGGATGCGCGGGAATGTAGGTGCAGCCGGCGGTGCGGTTCGAATAACGCCAGCCGTGATACTGGCACTTCAGCTCGCGCCCGTCATTGATGCCTATCGACAGCCTGACGCCGCGATGCAGGCAGCGGTTTTCCCAGATGTTGACGTAGCCGTCATCGGCACGCCAGACGGCGAATTCCCGGCCGAGCAATTGACCATGGAAAACGTGGCGGTACGGCAAATCATGGGAAGCGGCGATCGGATGCCACTGGCTTCTGGCTTCTTCCAACATCAATCGTCTCCAAGAATCTCGTCAGGCCGCAACCGGAATGACACCGTAGGTCACGCCCTTCTGGCTGAGCCAGCGCCGGTAGGCGATGGCCGACTTATCGGCCCGGATGGGCGTTTCGGCGCGCGGATCGAGCGGCAGGCGTTTGGGCACCTGGTTTTCCAGGATCGGCTTGTCCTGGCCGAAGATCGTCTGCTGGAAGCGCTTGATCACCTTGTCTTCATTGTCTTCGTCGAGCACGCAAAGCAGCATGTGGGCGCGCACATGCTCCTGGTCGACCGGCTGCAGGAAGATGGCGATGACGTCGCGCCGTGCCTCGTCGACCGGGCTCGATTTATAGAGCACGGAGCAATAGGGGTGCGGCACGCGATAGACATAGTCCACGTCGGCGCCGCCACCGGAAGCGGTCGAAGCCATCGGCTGGAAGAAGCGGCAGCGCGTGGCCAGGATCTCGTCACGGTCGAGGGATATCTCGACGTCGTATTCCTTGACTTCGGTATGCGGCTCGACGCCGAGTAT
Source organism: Mesorhizobium sp. B2-3-6 (assembly GCF_006442305.1). Lineage (NCBI taxonomy): Bacteria > Pseudomonadati > Pseudomonadota > Alphaproteobacteria > Hyphomicrobiales > Phyllobacteriaceae > Mesorhizobium > Mesorhizobium sp. B2-3-6. The sequence continues at coordinate 343,415 of NZ_VFVW01000002.1, forward strand.
GTCGGTATGCACATAGGGAAAGTGGCCCATGTCGAGAAAGTTCTCGATGGCGCGCGGTGCCGAGACGTTGACGCCAAACGTGGCCGCGTTGAGCTTGCGGCGGTCCGGCTCTTCATATTCCGGGATCGGGAACAGCTCGGCCGGTGGCGAGCCGAGCGAAGTCCAGACATAGCCGTAGGCGCTTCTTGCCGGCAGTCTGTCGGCGCCTGGAACACGATCCACCCGTTCTACATCGGGACGTGAGCGCCAGACGACGGGCTCACCATCCATATCGACCGCAAAACTGAGGCGCTCCTCGAGCAGAACGGTGTCCTGGACAGCGCCGGGAATGGTCTCGGTGATCGCCCCTACGGGATGCCAGAGATTGAGGATCACAGGATCCGAGCATTTTGTCATCGTTTTATCCTCTGGAAGCCCTCAGACGTCATCAGGCTTGTGCCCGTATCGCGCCATAGGTGACGGCCCGATCACGCAACCAGCGCCGGTAGGAAACCGACACGGCATCGGCACGGATCGGGGTCTCGGCACGTGGATCGAGCGGCAGGCGCTTGGGTACCTGGTTCTCCAGGATCGGTTTGTCCTGGGCGAAGATCAATTGCATGAAGCTGCGCACCGTTGCCGCCTCCATGCCTTCCTTAAGATAGCAGAGGTAAGGATGCGCGATGCAGTTTTCCTCGTCCACCGGCTGCACGAACAGGGTAATGACGTCGAGCCGGTCCTTCTGGATCGGGTTGCTCTTGTAGAGAGCCACCGTGTAGGGCCGAATCACCCTGTAGATGTAGTCGACGACAAAGCCTTCCTTGGCGGTCGGCGAAGCCACCGGCTGATAGAATTTGCATTCGGTCGCCAGCACCTCGTCCTGCGCTGTGATCTCAACCTTGTAGGGCGCGACCTCGGTATGCGGCTCCTCGCCGAGCCAGCCGGCATGAATGAAGGGGAAATGCCCCATATCGAGAAAATTCTCGACCGCGCGGAGGCCCGACACCTTGACCGCGATCGAACCGCCGCTGACCAGATGCCGGTCTGCCTCATTGGCCTCAGGGATATAGATGATGTCGCGCCAGGGCTTGTCCAGGCAGGTCCAGATGAAGCCATAACGCTGGGCGCTTTTCAGCGTGGCGCCCGTATCGCTGCGAACGACTTCGATCTTGTTTGAACACTTGTAAACGGAGAGAGCGACCCCAAGCAGGCATGTGGCAAACCGCGTATCCTGGCTTAGCGATTCCTGATCCGCGACGATGTGCCAGTCGTTCAAAAGCTCGCGGTCAACGCAACGGGTTGCCATCGGCTTCCCTCCCAACTCGGCTAGCCCTTCACCATGAACCTAGCCCGACGTTTCGGGATGACGAAACCACAAGATTGGATACCAATCAACATTTTTTTGTCGTCCAAAATCCTTTTTTGTGTTGACAGATTATGATGATTGAATTCCGATATGAGAAAGCTGAACTTGGGATATGTCGTGTCCTGACAAGGCATGTCGCCATCACGAAAGCCCGCTGATCATGACGTCGAAATGGCGGAGAACCATGCCTTGAGCAGCCGTTCCCAGACCATCGCGGATACGCTGACCCGCGCCATCATCGACCATCGCCTCGTGCCCGGCTGCAAGCTCGGCGAACGCGAACTCTCCGAAATATTCAACGTGAGCCGCATCGTGGTGCGCCAGGCCCTGATCCGGCTCGCCGATGACGGGCTGGCCCAGATCGAACGCAACCGCGGTGCCTTCGTCGCCAAGCCGAGCATGCAGGAGGCGATGGAGATCTACGACGCGTTGACGCTCGTCGAACAGGGCGTCGCAGCACAGCTCAGCGATCGCCTCGGGCCGGCCGGCTGGGCTGAGCTGCGCCAGCATGTCGAGCGCCAGCGCCAAGCTGTTGCGGCGGGCAACGATGCGCTGGCCGACGTGCTTGGCCAAGAGTTCCATACCGTATTCGTACGCCTCAGCCGCAACAAGGTCATGCAGGAAATCCACGCGCAGCTGGTGCGCCGCACGACGCTGCTGCGCTCCCTCATTTCAGCCGATTTCGACTATTGCAATCTGCTGGACGACCACTCGCGGGTCGTCGACCTGCTGGAGAAGGGCCGGCTGAAACCGGCCATGGACCTGATCGACACCCACCACCGCGCGGTGGTGCGCGGCTACATCATGGATCGCGCAGTGTTTCCAGAGATGACGCCTGCCGAAGCGCTAGCGCCCTATCTCGACGGCAAGGCCGACGGCGCGACTGTGCCGCTGCGAAGATTGTCGAATGCATCCGGCGGCGGCGACGCGGCAACGCATCTCCACCTCCATATCCCCAGAACAGACCGGGCACCGACAAGCCGGGCATCAACAAAAAAGACCAACAGAGGGCTACCATCATGAAGAAACTGACGAGACGTGAATTCCTGAAACACAGCGGCGCGGCCGGCGCGGCTCTTGGCGCGGGAGCGCTGAGCACCATCGCACAGGCGCAGGAGGTGCTGAAGATCGGTGCCGTCTACGTCTCGCCGGTCGCCGAGATCGGCTGGACCAAGCAGCACAGCCTCGGCGTCGAGGCCATCAAGGCCGAATTCGGCGACAAGGTCGAGCTCACCGTCATCGACAACATCTTCATGCCGCAGGACGCCGAGCGTGTCTTCCGCGAACTGGCCAGCGCCGGCAACAGGCTGATCTTCGGCACAAGCTTTTCGCATGGAACGCCGATGCAGAAGGTGGCGCCGCGCTTTCCCAAGGTGGCGTTCGAACACTGCTCAGGCATCGTCCACCTAGCCAATCTGGGAACCTTCGAAGCGAAATATTACGAAGGCACCTTCGTCGCCGGCGCGGCGGGCGGCTACATGTCCAAATCGGGCAAGATCGGTTTCATCGGCGGCTTTCCGATCCCCGACATCGTCGGTCCGGCAAATGCGCTGCTGCTTGGCGCGCAGAGCGTCAATCCAAACGCGACCTGCAACACCATCTTCCTGAATTCCTGGTTCGACCCGGGCAAGGAGAAGGAGGCGGCCAAGACGCTGATCTCTCAAGGCTGCGACGTGGTCTGCTCGATGACGGACACCGCGACCGGCGTACAGGTCGCCGGCGAAGGTGGCGCCTGGTCGATCGGCTATGCCAGCGACATGTCGAAATTCGCCTCGGGCAAGCAGCTGACCTCTTTCGTTCTCGATTGGACCAGCGACTATGTCGGCGCAGCCAAGGCCGTGGCCGCCGGTACCTGGAAGCCGGAAGTCCGCTGGGACGGATTGGCGGCCGGGGTGGTGAAAATGGCCCCCTACAATGAGGGTATCCCCGCCGATGCGCGCGCCAAGCTCAAGCAGCTCGAGGCCGACATCGGCAGCGGCAAGCTTCATCCCTACGCCGGGGAGCTGAAGGATCAGGACGGCAACGTCAAGGTTGCCGCCGGTTCGGTTCTGGCCGATGACGACATTCGCGGCATGAACTGGTTCGTGAAGGGGATGATCGGCAGGCTGAGCTGATCGCCGTAAAAGTGCCGGGAGACGCCCAAGTCCATATCTTCGGCGTCTCCTTGCCTGGTTCCCGTCCAACCTCGCTTCACGCCACGGCAGGACCCGCCATGCATCCGCGACTAGAACTGCGCAACATCTGCAAGCGCTATCCCGGCGTCGTCGCCAATGACGATGTGTCGCTGTCGATTCAACCCGGCGAGATCCATGCCGTGCTGGGCGAAAACGGCGCCGGCAAATCCACCCTGATGAAAATCATCTATGGGGCGACGCAAGCCGATTCCGGCGAGATCTTTTGCGACGGCAATCCGATCGCCACGCACACCCCGGCGATGTCGCGCGCACTCGGCATCGAAATGGTCTATCAGCATTTCGCGCTGTTCGAATCCGTTTCGGTGGTCGAGAACATAGCGCTCTCGGCAAGCAGCGCATACGACCTGCCTTCGCTCGCCGACAAGATCCGCGATCTGTCGCGCCGCTACGGCATGCCCATCGACCCGCATCGCCAGGTGCACGACCTGTCGGTCGGCGAGCGCCAGCGCGTCGAGATCGTGCGCTGCCTGCTGCAGGCGCCGAAACTGCTGATCCTCGACGAGCCGACCTCGGTACTGACGCCGCAGGCGGTGGTGAAGCTGTTCGAGACGCTCCGCCAACTTGCCGCCGAGGGCTGCAGCATCGTCTATATCAGCCACAAGCTCGACGAGGTCCAGGAGCTCTGCGACACCGCCACCGTGCTGCGCAACGGCAAGGTCACCGGTACCGCGCGTCCGAAGGAGACGACGTCGCTGGAGCTTGCCCGCATGATGGTGGGTTCGAAGCTGCCTGAAATGCATGTCGGCCCGCCGACGCCAAGCGACAGACCGGTGCTCGAGGTCAACAGACTTACGGTGAAGTCCCGGGATCATTTCGGCGTCGACCTGAAGGACATTTCTTTCAAGGTGCATGGCGGCGAGATTGTCGGCCTGGCCGGGGTTTCCGGCAATGGCCAGGCCGAGCTGATCGCCTTGCTCAGCGGCGAGCGCACGCATGAGCGCAGCGACGCCATCCGGATTTGCGGAACCGGCGCAGCCCGCCTTCGCCCGCACGAGCGCCGCAAGCTCGGCGTCGCCTTCGTTCCCGAAGAGCGGCTCGGGCGCGGCGCCGTGCCCTCGCACACGCTGTGGGAGAATGCGGTGCTGACCGCGCACCGCTTCGGCACGGTGCGCAACGGGCTGGTCGACCGGCGCCGGGCCAAGGCGTTCGCCGCCGGCATAATCGATAGGTTCAAGGTCAAGGCCAACGGGCCGCAGGCGACGGCGCAAAGCCTGTCCGGCGGCAATCTGCAGAAATTCATCGTCGGGCGTGAGATCGCGCTCCAGCCGAAGCTCCTCCTGGTGTCTCAGCCGACCTGGGGGGTTGACGTCGGCGCGAGCGCCTTCATCCGGCAGACCATCGTCGATCTCAGCCGCGCCGGCGCGGCGGTGCTCGTCGTCTCCGAGGAACTCGACGAGTTGTTCGAGATCTGCGACCGGCTGCTGGTCATTTGCCAAGGGAAGGTTTCCCCACCGCTGGCGCGCAAGACGACCGATCGCGAGGAGATCGGACTTCTGATGACGGGCCGCGGCATGAGCGACGGCGCATTGGCCAATGGGGGTGGCAACAATGCGCTTCAGGATTGAACAAAGGCCGGAGCCCTCCTCGCTGATGCGCGTTGCCGCGCCGGCACTGGCGACCCTGTTGACTGTCGTCGTCGGATCGATTTTCTTCGCCTCCCTCGGACATGATCCGCTGGCGACCCTCCATGCCTTCTTCATCGAGCCGCTCTCTTCCATGAACGGCCTGTCCGAATGGCTGCTCAAGGCCTCGCCGCTGATCCTCATTGCTTGCGGGCTGGCGGTCGGCTTCCGCGCCAATGTCTGGAATATCGGCGCCGAGGGCCAGTTCACCATGGGGGCAATCGCGGCCAGCGGCGTGGGGCTTTTCTGGCCGAACCCCGAAAGCGTGCTGCTGTTGCCGCTGATGTTCATCGCCGGCATGGGCGCCGGCATGGCCTGGGCGGCAATCCCCGCCTTTCTGCGCGCCCGCATGAACACCAACGAGATCCTCGTCACGCTGATGATGACCTATATCGCGACGCTGTTCCTGTCCTATCTCGTGCACGGACCGTGGCGCGATCCGGCCGGCTTCAACTATCCGCAGACGGCACTTCTGCCGACGGCGGCCCTGTTCGAATCCTTTGACCCCGCCTATCGCCTCAACCCGTCGATCTTCATCACGGTCGTCGCCGTGCTCCTGATGTGGCTGTTCACCGACCGCAGCTTCCTCGGCTACAAGATGTCGGTGAGCGGGGCTGCACCGCTTGCCGCCCGTTATGCCGGCTTTCGCGAATCGGCTGCGGTCTGGATCGGACTGCTGGCGGGAGGTGCCGCGGCCGGCATCGCCGGCATGGCGGAAGCCGCCGGGCCGCTCGGGCAGCTCTCGCCTCAGATTTCGCCAGGCTACGGCTTCGCGGCCATCATCGTTGCCTTCGTCGGACGGCTGAACGCCTTCGGTATCGTGCTTGGCGGGCTGTTGATGTCGCTGCTTTTCCTCGGCGGCGAAGGTGTGCAGATGACGCTCGGCCTGCCTTCGGCCCTGACGCGGATCTTCCAGGGCATCCTGCTGTTCTTCCTGCTCGCCGCCGACTTCTTCATCTTCTATCGCGTTCGACTGGTGCGACCCGTCCGGGACACGCATGCGCTGGAGACGGCACGATGAGCGGATTTCGGATCGTGCGGGAGACAGCCTGATGGATCTATTCATCGCCATCTTCACCGGCACCGTCATTGCCGCCACACCGCTGATATTCGCCGCGCTCGGCGAGCTCGTGGTGGAGAAGTCGGGTGTCCTCAATCTCGGAATCGAAGGCATGATGCTGATGGGCGCCGCATTGGCATTCTGGGCCGTCACCGCGGGCTATCCGATGCCTGTGGCGATCCTGGCCGGCGCGTTGGCGGGTGCGGCCGCCTCGCTGCTGTTCGGCGTTCTGGCGCTGACGTTCCTGACCAACCAATATGCAGCCGGCCTGGCGCTGGCGATCTTCGGTTCGGGCGTCTCCGCCTTCCTCGGGCGCGGCTTCGGCAGCGAGCCGATCGAGGCACTGCGCCGCCTCGACATCCCCGTTCTGTCCGATCTGCCGCTGATCGGTCCGCTACTGTTCCGCTTCGATCCGATGGTCTATCTGGCCCTGCTGATGTTCGTCGCCATCAGTTGGTTTCTCTACCGCACGAAAGCTGGCCTGGTGCTGCGCACGATCGGCGAGTCGCCGCAGACGTCGCATGCGATCGGCTATCCCGTGATCAGGATCCGCTACATGGCCGTGCTGTTCGGCGGGCTGATGGCAGGCCTGGCAGGCGCCTATTTGTCGGTCGCCTACACGCCGCTCTGGGTCGAGAACATGACTGCCGGCAAGGGTTGGATCGCGCTTGCGCTGGTGGTCTTCGCCACCTGGCGGCCGCTGCGCATCCTGCTTGGCGCGTGGCTGTTCGGCGGGATGACGATCCTTCAGTTGCAAGGTCAGGCGCTGGGGCTGGACGTGCCATCCGAACTGCTCTCGGCCCTGCCTTATCTCGCCACCATCATCGTTCTGGTGCTGATCTCACGAAACCGCCAGATGCTGGCCCTGCACTTCCCGGCCTCGCTGGCAAAACCCTTTCGCCCGACGAGTTGACCTTCTGCGAAATGCTACTTCCCTTGCTGGAGAAGGCTCAAGTCGATCTCGGTAATATGCCAGCGACCCAGATTGGCGGTATAGAGCTTGTCGCCCTTGAAGGCGATGTTGGTGGGGTGCGCCAGCGTGGTTGCGGCGGGATCCTCGATCAGCACTTCGAGACCTTTGTCCTTTTGCCAGCGATAAATACGGCTGGGCTCATAACATGAGATGAACAATGAGCCGTCAGGCGCAAAGGCCACTCCGTCCGGAACATTGTGCACGCCCTCGACGACGATCTCACGAGCCCCCGCCGATCCGTCAGCAAGGATCGGCACATAGCTGATGCAGGGTGCGTCGCTTTCCACGACATAGAGGCCGTTGCCGTCCGGCGCCATCGCCATGCCGTTGGCGAACGACATCGCCTCCCGGCACCACAGGCCGCCCTCGCCCGTCTTGAGATCGTAGCGGAAGATGCCCGAGCGATTGTCCTGGCCAACGCTGTCCGAAACGAAGAGCCAACCCCTCGCCTCGTCGACGATCGGGTAGTTCGGCACGCGAATGCCGGCCGACGCGAAGCGCTCCATGCGCGCTGTCGCGGCATCCCAGCGGAAAATCGCGGCATGCCTGAGGTCGCAGGCAAAGCAGTTTCCCGCGCTGTCGAAAGCGATGCCGAGCAGAAAACCGTCGGTGCCGCCCATGCGCCCGACCGAGCCGCCATCGGCGGCCAGCCGCAGCAGGTCGCCGGTTTCGGTGCCACACCAGATCGAGCCATCGCGGTGAACGGCCACGCCCTCCGGATGCGCGACGCGCGGGCTGGTGAAGATGCCGTCGAAGAAAACGCGCGCGGCTGACATGTCGAGCAACGGCTTGGCCATGGGATCTCAGCTTTCGACAAGCGCCGTCTGCGCGGCGATGCAGCGTTCGACCATCGCGCGGTCGGCTTCAAGAATCTCGGCGATCAGCGCGCCGCGCTCCTTGGCGCGGACGAACTCCAGACGGCGCAGACCGAGCGGATCGATGCGGTTTCGCAAGGTGGCGAGCATGTCGTCGGAAGGCAGCGAGACCTCCCGGCAGTCGGGATCGAACGACACCGCAAATCCGGTGGCGTCACGGATTTGCTGCTGCGTAACGCCCGGCATGGTTTCGATGACGATCAATTCCCTCGAAGTCTCGTCGAGCCGGAAGACGCAGAGATCAGTGAAGACCAGCGCCCTGCCGGTGCGATAGCCCATCGGCTCGCGTTCGGCCGCCGTCAGCAACCCCCGGGCGGAACTGACGATCTCGACCTCGTCCACCAGCGACTGGATCGAGTGGCGGGGGATGTAGAGCAGGTAATCGCGGTGCATGTTGGCGACATCGGCCATGCCGCCTTGCCCCGGCAACCGGATGAGGCCGCCGCTTGGTTTGCGCAGTGCGATCGTGTTGACGCGGCCGCGCCGGTCGACCTGTGCCGCGCCGACGATCTCGTGCGTCACCGCGCCGGCCTGGTAATAGGTCGAGTAGGTATCGTCGCCGCCGGCATGCGCGACGGCCGTTTCGCAATCGAGGCTTTCGATCAGCGACAGGATCATCGGGCTCGGCGCGATGTCGAGATGGCCGCAGCTCATCGTCGCGATGATCATATCCGGCGCGTGCGTCGCCTTGGCCAGGCGATAGGCGACATTGGCCAGCGGCGAGACGGCACCCGCGCTGGCGAAGCTCTCATTGGTGAGTTCGGCGGCGATGCGGGCGGCGATGATCTCGTCGACGGATGCTTTCTCTTCGGCGCGCGCAAGCGCCGGCATGGCAAGCACTGTGTCAGCTCGAACCTTCGCAGCTCTTTGCAACGGCTTCGGCACGCCCTCGGAAGGCGGGCGCAGATTGTCCGCCAAAGGCGTTTGCCGGTCGGCGAACGCCTCCGACAATCGCTGATAATCCGTGACGTAAAACGGCAGGCACGAGGCCGGATAGGCGCCGGCCGGCGCCAGCGCAATCGCCGAAACCTGGTTGCGGGTCAGCACGCTCTGGCGGCCGTCCTGGCGCAGCGTCCCGCCCGGCACGATTTCCTCGACCGTGACCAGCACCTTGCGCGCCGCACCCGCCATGGCGAAGTCCAGCGCGCGGGGCCCGATGATCTGCACATTGCCGCTTTCATCGGCGCGCTGGGCATGGACGACGAATGTGTCGAGCCGCAGCGGCGGGACGAATCCGTTTTCGGTACCGGCAATCGGATCAGGTCTGGCGCTCGCACCCGGCACGCGCGCCAGCATGCCCGATCCCAGCGGAAGCTGGAACGGCATCGAGGGCAGGTTCTGCTGCGCCGCCCGCAGCGCCTGGATCATGGCCAGCGCCGTCCAATCGCGAACCGGTATCGCGCCGCTTTCGGCGGCTGCGCGGAATTTTGGCGGCAAGCCGAAAATGTCGAGGCTGGAGAAACAGAGGTCGATCTCAGCCACGGCATGCGCTTCGAGCAGCAGTTCGAGGGGCAAGCCGCCGGCCCAGCAGATGTAATGCAGATCCTTGACGCCCGACCGGGCTATCGCACGCAGCAATGCGATCGGCAGCCGGGCGAAATGGTGGCCGCCGACACCAAACGATTCGCCATGGCCGACCATCGCGGCCAGTCCTTCGACATCCGTGAAGCGCGGCCGGTTCGGCTTGACCAGGGACATTGCGGCACGGTTCGTCACAGCGCGGATGCCTCGATGCGATAGCGGGTCACGAACTGTTTTTCAGGCGAGAATTCCTGCGCCGTCGCAATGCCGGATTGCGCGATCGGATTGTCGGCCAACGCTGTCGCCGGGCCGAGCCCGAAGGGCGAGCAGATCGGCTCGATGCCGATGGCGACATGGCGCCCGTTCCAGGGTGCTGCTTCGCGGCCACGATTGGAGTACCAGAGCAAAAGGCTCGGGAAATGCTCCTTCTGCCAGGAAAGTTTCACGCGGTACCCGTCCGCATGATTGGCGAGCGCCACCGTGCCATCCAGGCCCTCGATCTGCAACAATTCCTCCGTGTCGGCCACCAGCGGCGGTCGCGAAGCATCAGCCATGCCGCCCGCGCGGGCCGGTACGCTCGACAAGTCAGTGAAGGACGCGTTCCGGGCGAACAGTTCAGCGCTAGTTTCGACATCGTGTGGATAGGTGCGACCGTGATCGAAGGAACCAAGTTCCAGCGCGGCGGCGCCGATCTCCGCTGGCAGCCGGAACACCGGATGCAAGCCGATCGGCAATCGGCAGGCATGGCGAACGACGATCTTGAATTCAACGTCGACGGCTGGCATCGACGGATCGGGCGTCACCGTCCGCTCGACACGCCCGACCGGGCTTCCGGCTGGATAGGCGAGTGTCAGTGACAACGATCCTTTGGCGCTCTCGCGCCATCGCCAGTCATGGTTGGAGCTATGGCCATGGGCTTCCTCGCCCTCCTCCGGCGAGCCCATCACCCGAGCCCAGTCCTCGGGCCATCCATCGGCCGGCACCGAATAGCCGAAGGGCACGCAGGGCAATTCGCCGCGCAACTTGCGCAGGATGCCTGGCAGCGCTTGCGCCTGCGGCTCGTTCGACCACGGCGCAATGTGCATCGGCGAAACCTGCCGACCGTCCTCCAGAATGAACGTAACCGGCGCCAGCATCGCGCCAAGCCGCTGGACAGTCAGCGCGCCATGCGCCCAGCCCAATCCGCGATAATCGTCGCCCGCGTTCACGGCCCGCCCTTCTTTGCCTTTGTCGTGCTCCGCTCGGCGAACTCCCTGACGCGCTGCTGGCCGATCTCGCTGCGATAGAGCTCACCCAATATGTCGCGCTCCATGGTGAGCCCATCGTCCAGATCACCGGACACGGCATGCGCCGTCAGCGCCTTCAGTCCCTCGATTGCGGCAGCAGGCTCGGCGGCGATCATTTCGGCCAGTTCCAGCGCGCGCGGCATCAGCCGGTCGACCTCGACGATCTCATTGACCAGACCGGCAGCGACGAATTCCGAGGCCGGGACGATGGCGCCGGTCATCAGCAGGAAATTGGCGCGGCTGCGGCCGAGCTTGGCCACGCTGCGTTGCGTGCCACCGCCGCCGGGGATCAGCCCGAGCTTGATTTCCGGCAGACCGAGCTTGGCGAATTGGTTGGCGATGACGAGGTCGCAGCACAGCACCAGCTCCATGCCGCCGCCCAGCGCGAAGCCGTTGACCGCCGCGATCACCGGTTTGCGGTTGTTCTCGATGGCCGCGTACATGCGCATGCCGGCAGCCTGGAAAATGTCGAATTCCGGTCCGGTCTGGGCGGCGTATTCCTTGATGTCGGCGCCGGCCATGAAGCCGCGCCCTTCCCCTGTCACCACGATCGCCCCGATGCTTGCATCGCCGGATAGCGACTCGAAGCTTTCAGTGATCTCGCCTTGCATCAGCCGGTTCATGGCGTTGAGCTGATCGGCGCGGCGGAAGGTGACGATCGCGACGCGGCCCGCGGTTTCGACCGTGAGTGTCTGGTAGGTGCGCATCGTCAGGCGGCGTCCACGGTCATGTCACCGGACGCCTCCAATGCGGCGATCTCGTCCTTGGAGAGGCCGAATTCGGCCAGGATCTCGCGGCCGTGCTGGCCGACCAGCGGCGCCGGCCGTTCTATGGTCGCGGGCGTCTCGCTCATCTTGACCGCCGGGGCGACCACCCGCACCTTGCCGCCGCGCGGATGGTCGTAGCTGGTGATCATGCCCATGTGCTTGACCTGCGGGTCCTCAGCGGCGCGGCGGATATCCTTCACCTCGGCGCACCAGATGTCAGCTGCCAGCAGCCGCGCCAACAAATCCTGCGTGGCGAATTTCCTGGTCTCGGCATTCACCTTCTCGAAGACTTCATCGCGCTTGTCGAACAAAGTCTTGAGATCGTCGTAGACGGCAAGCTGCGGCGCCTCCAGCACCTCGTAGAGCGTCTTGAACGGGCTCATGGCGATCGACACGTAGCCGCCGTCGCTGGTCTCGTATATGCCAAACGGCGCCTGCATGCCGGGATGGCCGATCCCGGAATTCGGCCGCACGAAGTCCTCACCAAGGTTGAGCACCGCGACATATTCCTGGTTGAGGTGCGCCAAGAGGCCGGCCAGCAGGTTGACCTCGATCTTCTGGCCCTTGCCGGTCTTCTCGCGATAATAGAGCGCCGACAGGATGCCGTAGACCATGTTCATGGCGCCGATCTGGTCGGCGAGGCCGGCGCCGGCGGGAACCGGGGCTTGATCGCCGCGGCCGGTGTTGGCGATCAGCCCTGCGAGCCCCTGGATCAGCATGTCCTGGCCGGGGCGTTCGACATAAGGCCCTTCCTCGCCATAGCCCGAGCCCGAGCAATAGATGATGCGCGGATTGACAGTCTTGAAATCCTCATAACCATAGCCGAGCTTGGCCAGCACGCCTGGGCGGAAGTTCTGCACCACCACGTCGGCGCTTTTCGCCATTTCCATGATGATGGCATGCACCTTGCGGCTCTTCAGGTTGAGCGCGATCGAACGCTTGTTGCGGTTCCAGGCGAGGAAGTTCGGGCTCTCCGAGCCGCCGACCCATTTGGCGAAGAAGGTCATGCCACGGAACATGTCGCCGGCGCCGGCGCGCTCGATCTTGATGACATCGGCGCCCATGTCGCCGAGCAGCTGGGTAGCGAACGGCCCCTGCAGCAGATGGCTGAAATCGAGGATGCGGACGCCTTCGAGGGCCTTGTTCATGTCATGTCTCGTTTCAAAATTTTCAAAGCAGTTCGGGAACGTAGCGCGGCGCCGCCGTCAGCCCGCCATCGACGCGCAGGTCGGTGCCGGTGGTGAAGCCGGCGGCATCGGAGGCAAGATAGACGGCGGCCTCGGCCACTTCCGAAGGCTCGCCGATACGGCCGAGCGGATGCATCTTGACCCAGGCCTTGGCAAGATTGCCGCCGATCTCCTTGATGAGTTTGTCGTTCATCGGCGTGTTGATGGTGCCCGGCGAGATCGAATTGACGCGGATGTTCAGCGGCCCGAATTCAACCGCCATCTGGCGTGTCATCGCCATGACCGCGCCCTTGGCGCCGGCATAGGCGGTCCAGCCATCAAGCCCGATGTGGCCTTGCGCGGAGGCCATGTTGATGATCGAGCCCGATTTCTGCGCGATCATGTGCGGCAGCGCGTATTTACAGGCGCGAAACACGCTGGTCAGGTTGACTGCTATCAGCCGGTGCCACTGCTCGTCGGTCATCTCGTGCACCGGCATGCCGCCAATGGCAATGGCCGCGTTGTTGACGAGGATGTCGAGGCGTCCCGTCTTTTTGACGGCACTGTCGATGAGGCCTGAAATGTCGGCCTCCTGCGAAACGTCGCAATGCAGATAGTCGGCGCGGTGGCCGGCGGCGCGAAGTGCGGCCGCGAAATCCTCACCAGCGCTGTCGGCGATGTCGCCCAGGAAGACATGCGCCCCTTCGCGCGCCATCGCTTGCGTGATCGCGTGGCCGATCCCGTCGGCCGCACCAGTGATGACGGCGATTTTTGCTTCAAGACGAGCCATCTTCAGCCTCCATTCGCACGCCGGCGTTTCGCTTCATCAAGGGCGACCGCGGCAATGATGATCATGCCGGTGATGACCAACTGCCACTCGGTCGGCAGGCCAAGTCCGCGCAGGCCGTTGGACAGGAATTGCAGGATCAGCACGCCCAGCGCCATGCCGGTCAGGCTGCCGATGCCCCCCGCAAGGCTGACCCCGCCGAGCACGGTGGCGGCAACCACCTGGAATTCGAAATTGAGCCCCGCCGTATGCTGTGCCGAGCCGACCCGCGCGGCCAGGATGATGCCGGCGACCGTCGCCAGCAGCGCGCTGATGATGAAGCAGATGAACTTGACCCGCCGCACGTCGTAGCCTGCAAGACGGGCCACTTCCTGATTGCCGCCGACGGCATAGATTTGCCGTCCGAACGGCCGGTGCTGCATCATGTAGGCGAAGGCGGCGAGCAGGACGATGGCGATGACGGCCGAATAGGGGATGACGTTGAACAGGCGGCCATCCGACAGCGCGATGAAGCTGTCGAGGCTGGCATCGTCAGGGATCGCGCGCTGACCAGTGTAGAGATAGACGCCGCCGCGCATGATGAACATCGTGCCCAGCGTCACGATCAGCGAGTTGATGCCGGCATAGGCGGTGAGATAGCCGTTGACGACACCGATGATCAGCCCGAACAACAGCGCGCCGCCGACGCCGAGCAGCAGCGAATTGGTGTCGTTCATGATGATGATCAGCGGCAGTGCAATGGTCGCCAGCAGCGATCCGATCGAAATATCGACCTCGCCGGAAATGAAGACGATGGCGCAGCCAATGCCGGCGGTGAGCGCGAGCGAGGCCTGGCCGAGCACATTGGTCATGTTGCGCACGGAGAAGAAATTCTCGACGGTAACGGAGAAGAAAGCCAGCACCAGCACGAGGCAGACCAGCAGCGCAAGTTCCTGCCGGGCAAAGAGCCGCGCCAGCATGGACGGCCGGGCTTTCGCGGAGACTGTATTCACAACGCTCATGTCTTATCCGATCGCCGCATTGAGGATCTTCTCCTGCGTGGCTTCGTCGCGCGGCATGATCGCGGTCAGGCGGCCTTCGCACATCACCGCGACCCTGTCGGCAAGACCGAGTAGCTCCGGCATTTCCGACGTCATCATGATGACCGCCAGGCCTTCGCCGGCGAGCCGGTCGATCAAGGCGAATATCTCCGACTTGGCGCCGACATCGATGCCGCGGGTCGGCTCGTCGACGACGATGACCTTGAGGCCACGCATCAGCCAGCGCGAGATCAGCACCTTCTGCTGGTTACCGCCTGAGAGGTTTTTCACCTCTTGGAACAGGCTGGGCGTCTTGATGCGGAAGCGGTCGACGTAATCCTGCACCGCTTTGTGTTCCCTGGCCCTATCGACGAAGCCCATGCGGGCGAAGGCGCCGAGCGAGGCGAGGCTGGCATTCTGGTAGACAGGCAGCTCGCCCATCAGCCCTTCGCTCTTGCGATCCTCGGTGAGCAGACCGATACCTAACCTGACGCCGGTGCGCGTATCGTGCGGCGAGAGGCGCTGGCCGTCGACGGTGATCGTGCCCGAAGTGATCGGATCGTAACCGACGATCGCCTTGGCGAGTTCGGTGCGACCGGCGCCCATCAGCCCGAAGAAGCCGAGCACCTCGCCGGCGCGCGCCTCGAAGGACACGCCGTTGAGCTTCTTCGCCGTGCTGAGCTTGTCCACTGACAGGGCTACCTTGCTAGCCGGTGCGCCACGCTTGCGGGGAAACAGATTTTCGATGCGCCGGCCGATCATGTCCTGGATCAGCGTGTCGTTGGTGTGCTCGCCGATCGGCTTGGTCGAGATGTGGCGCCCGTCGCGCAGCACCGTCACCGTGTCGGCGATCTCGAACACTTCGTCGAGCTTGTGGCTGACATAGACCACCGCGATGCCAAGGCCGGCAAGCCGGCGGATGACGGTGAACAGCAGCGAAACCTCGTTCGGCGTCAGCGAGGATGTCGGCTCGTCCATCACCACCACTCGGGCTTCATGAGCGAGCGCGCGGGCGATCTCGACCATTTGCTGCTGGCTGACCGGCAACGAGCCGGTGCGCGCCGCCGGATCGACGTTGAAGCCGATGCGGTCGAAGAGCGCGGCTGAATCGGCGCGGATCTTCTTCCAGTCGATGGAGCCCGTCCTGCCGGTCGGATAGCCTTCCAGGAAGATGTTCTCGGCAACGGTGAATTCGGAGATCAGCGCGATCTCCTGGAACACGACCTTGATGCCTTGCTTCAAGCTGTCGCGCGGCGACTTGATGTCGACCTCGCGTCCGTGCATGCGGATGGAGCCGGCATCCTTGCCGTAGACGCCGGCCATGATCTTGATCAGCGTCGACTTGCCGGCGCCGTTCTCGCCCATCAGCGCATGGATCTTGCCGGGCTCCAGGGTGAAGTCGACATTGTCGAGCGCCACGACGCCGGGAAAGCGCTTGCCGATGCCGCGCAGTTCCAGCGCCGGCACATCGGTATCGATGGCCGCGCCTTCGCCAGGATGCAGGAAATCAACGGACATTGGCTCTGTTCCGGATGATGTCGAGATAGGTTGCCAGGATGATGACGATGCCCGGCACCACCATCTGCAAATCCTGGTTCCAGCCGAGGATGATGATGCCGTTGTCGATCACCTTCAGCACCAGAACGCCAAGCAAGGTACCGAACAGCGAACCGCGGCCACCAAGCAGGCTGGTGCCGCCGAGGATGACGGCGGCAATCACCGTCAGCTCGAAGCCACGGCCGGCGGTAGGCTGGCCGGCATTCATCAGCGACGACAGGATCATGCCGGCAACACCGACGCACAGGCCGGTGACGACGAAGGCCAACAGCTTGAGCCGTTCCGAGCGAATGCCTGACAGGCGCACCGCCTTTTCGTTGGCGCCGACCGCGTAGAGGTAGCGGCCGAGCGTGGTGAAGCGCAGCGTCACATAGGCAACCACGAAGATCAGCGCCGCCAGGATGACGGGAACCGGCACGGGGCCGACATAACCGGCGCCGAGATCGGTGAAGTTTGCCAATTGGTTGTGGTTCTGCACCGCCTCGCGCGTGAAGAGATAGACGCCGCCCTGCAGCATCATCATCGTGCCGATGGTGGCGATCAGCGAATTCACCCTGAGCCTGGTGACGACCAGCCCGTTGAACAGGCCGACCCCGCCGGCAAAGGCGAGCGCCGCCAGCATGCCGAGCGTAAGACTATGGGTGGAATTGAGCACTGCCATGCCGATGCAGCCGACGAAGGCGAGCGACGCGCCGACCGACAAGTCGACCTCGGCGGTGATGATGAGCATGGTCATGCCCGAGGCGACGATCAGCACCAGAGCGCATTGGCGCAGGATGGCGATGATGTTGGCCTCCGAATAGAATTGCGGCGCCGCGATCGAGATGGCGATGCACAGCACGGCCAGGATTGCGCCCAGCACGAGCTGGCTGCTGCCCAGAAGGTTGCCGCCGATGAAACGCTTCGACGCGGAGGCCTGTGTAAGCTCGCTCATTTCAGTCCATTCCCGGCCGTTTGCCTGGTCCCTCTGGAACCTGTCGTGTCGAACCCGGCATTTGTCTTGCCCACCGAAAGGTCCTGGCCGCCTGCCCTTCCCGCAACACGGGAAGGGCGATATCGGCCGGCCTTATTTCTTCAGGTCGGCGGAGGTCTTCATGCACTTTGCCGGCGGCTGCAGCGCGTTGACGGCATCCCATTTGATGGTGCGGGTGGTGCCGTCATAGTCATAGAACTTCTTCCAATCGTCGCCGTTCATCGGCGCGGTCGGGCTGACGATGTGCTCCGGCACTTCCTCATTGTTGAAAAGCTTCACCGCGGCATCGATGGCGGTAAAGCCTTCCTTCTCGGGGAACATCGCGGCTTCGATGCGGTAGGAAGGCTCGTTCTGCATCGCGTTGATGAAGGCAAGCCCTTCGCCGCCCGTGCCGACCGTCAACAGGCCATCCTGCGACTTGCCCGCCGCTTTCCAGGCCTGCAGGCCACCCAACGAAGACGAATCATTGATGCCGTAGATGATGTTGATATCGGCGTTCTTGGCCAGTGCCGCGGAGGACACTTCGAGAGCGCGGTCCGGATTGCCGCCGCCGTCGAGATCGTGGACCATGACCGCATCGGGGATGATGGTCTTCAGCCCGTCCATGAAGCCGTGCGAGCGCAGCACGGTGGCGGAAAGCAGCGGCAGGCCGACATTCATCACCTTGGCAACGCCGCCGAGCTTTTCCTTCGCGTATTTGCCGGCCTCGACGCCGGAGAAATAGCCGGTGTCGTAGTCGCAGATGGCGACCATGGTCGTCATGCCCTTGACCGGATTGCCTTCCAGCACGACCGGCACGTTGGCGGCCTTGGCCTGGCGCAGCAGCGGCACCACGCCTTCTTCGTTCACCGGGGTGATGATCAGCACGTCGACGCCCTTGGCGATGAAGTCTTCGGCCGCGGCGACCTGCTTGGCTATGTCGAGATTGGCATCCTGCACCTCGACCTCGATGCCGAGTTCCTTGCCGTGAGCCTTCATGCCCTTGATGACGTTCTGATACCACTCATGGGTGGCGTAGTTGGTGACGTAGCCGATGCGCTTGGGCATGTTCTCGGCATGCGCGGCGGCGGCGCCGAGCGCCAGCACGGCGGCGGACGCAAACAGGATTGACTTGGACCAGAGCATTTTCTTCTCCCAGATTTATCGCTTTTGTTAGTCGCTGAACGGATAGTCCCGCCGTTCCGGGTCGGCACGTAAGGAGTTGGTGGCTTCGCCCCAGCCGAGTGCCGCCGATATCTTCTCGGCGGCGGCGCGGGTGCGTTCGAAGACGGTTTCGCTGTCGAACCGCGCCGCCTTCTGCGGCAGCAGCGGCACGGTTAGCGCGGCGATGACGGCACCGGTGTGATCGTGCACAGGCATGGAGATGTTGGTGCAGGCCGCAACGGCCAAGGAAGCGCGCATCTCGTAGCCGAGCCTGGCGACCTCGTTCAGCCGCGCCTCGATTTCGGCCCGCGTGCCCTGGCCCTCACCGGCGGCCACGATGCGCTCGACGATGCGGTCGCGCTCGGCCCGGTTCGAATGGGCGAGCAGCACGGCACCCGAACTTGTTTCGAGGATCGGGAAATGCGACCCAAGTGCTACCGAGTAGCGCATCGGCAGCGGCGAATCGATCTGCAAAACCACCAGTGCGTTCTGGCCCTCGCGCACCACGAGATGGCAGCTCTGGTCGGCATTGGCGGTCAATTCGCGCATCACCGGCAGAGCGCATTCCACCAGCCGGTTTACCGGCGGATGCATGTGCGCCAATTCGAACAGCTTCAGCGACAGCCGGAAACGGTCCGATTGCGTGCGAAAGATATAGCCCCGTTTCTCCAGCAGAAGCAGGATGCGGTAGATCTCGTGAATGGAGCGGCCGAGGCCGGTCGCGATCTCGGTCTGGGTCAGCGTTTCGGCGCTGGAGGCCATGAATTCCAGAACGTCGAGCGCCTTCTCCACCGCCGGCACGCGATAGCC
This sequence comes from Mesorhizobium sp. B2-3-6, assembly GCF_006442305.1. Taxonomy (NCBI): domain Bacteria; kingdom Pseudomonadati; phylum Pseudomonadota; class Alphaproteobacteria; order Hyphomicrobiales; family Phyllobacteriaceae; genus Mesorhizobium; species Mesorhizobium sp. B2-3-6. Next base: position 362,514 of record NZ_VFVW01000002.1, read on the forward strand.
GTTGCGGCCGCTTTCGCCCTCGTCGAGCGTCTCGGCAACGCTGGCGGCCATCAGGCGACGCTCCGTTCCGGCTGGACTTGCCTGGTTTCGCGGTAGAGGCTGTTGACGTGGCCTGCGAGTTCGGTCGCCGACATGTCACCGGCTATGGCTGCGGCGGCATGCGGCGCGCATTCGCGGAAGAAGGCGATGAAGCCCGGATGGGTCGGACGCAGATAGGACGAGGCGATCGTCCGCAGCGTCGAGCCGAAGAAATCGCCGGAAAGACCATTGACCCCGGCATCCTTCCAGGCAGCCAGCGAACCCGGTTGTCCGCCAGATTTCACATAGTCGCCGCGCTGGTATTCGGGCGAGCACAGGAACAGTGCGTAGTCGATCGCGGCCTGCTTGTGCTTCGATTGGGCGCTGACGCCGATGCCGGCACCGCCGAGCAAGGCGCCGGCGGCTTGCGGGGTGGGCACTTCGGCGAAGCGCAGATGGGGCCTGTCGGGTTTCGAGGCGTAATTCACATAGCCGAAGGCGAACGGCACGTAGACAACGTCGTCATGCGCGATCATGTGGTCGTAGCAGCGGATCGGATTCCACTTCGACGAGTCCGGGTGCGAAAGCGCGACAAGCTCGCGCAATTGCGCAATCGCCTGCTCGACCATTTCCTTCGCGATGAATTGCTCGCCATCTTCCTGGGGACGGCCAAGCGTCAGAAGCAGACACATGGCGTCGGTCGGCACGAAGGGCAGGCCGAGCCACTTGCCGTCGCTGCGCGCGCGCCGGCCAAGCTCCAGCACTTCCTGGTGCGTGCTAGGCACCGGCCCGTAGCGCTCCAGCAAATCCGGCCGATAGGAGGCGACCTGGCAGGCGGCATCGATCGGCAGCGCCCACTGACGGCTGTTCTTCTGGTAAGAGCGCCAGGACGCCCCGACTGAGTCACGTTCGAAGAAACGGATCTGTTCGGCCGACAGATAAGCGTCGAACGGGACCATCAGTTCATCCTGGGCGATATCGCCGATGAAGGGATGGTCGAACACGACCAGATCGTAAGTGCCGAGCACCGGACCGAGGGCGCCCTCACCGAATTCATAGAGGCTGCGGCGGTCCCATTGGATCTCCAGGCCGGGATGCGCGGCGCAATAGGACTCGATGCTGGCGTCCAGCGGACCCCAGCATCGTCTATGATCCCACGCCAGTCCGCGCAGCTTCGTCATGCCACTCAAATCCTCCCGGCACCGGCAATAGCCGGCTCGCCATCGACACTAGCACCATTTTTCATATGCGCAACTTGTTTTCATTTGCGCAAAAAGCGCACACATCCTCCCGACTGGCCGATGCAGGGTTCAAGCCAGATCGAAACGCTCCACGGCGCGCATGATGCCGCGCAGTTCAGCCAACCCCTTGAGCCGTCCGATAAGCGAATAGCCGGGGTTGATCTTTTTCTTGCCGATGTCGTCGGCAAGCAGATGCCCATGGTCCGGCCGCATCGGGATTTGCCAGTCGGCCCGGCCTTGCTCGCGACGGCGCTTTTCTTCCTGCATCAGAGCGAGGATGACGTGCGCCATGTCGGTGCCGCCTTCGAGATGCTCGGCTTCATAGAACGAGCCGTCCTCCTCGATGGTGATGTTGCGCAGGTGGACGAAATGGATGCGGTCGGCGAATTCCTTGACCATGGCGACGATGTCGTTGTCGGCGCGCGTGCCATAGGAGCCGGTGCAGAAGGTCAGTCCATTGGCGGGACTGTCGACGGCGTTGAGGATGAAACGCGCGTCCTGTGCCGTCGAAACCACGCGCGGCAGGCCGTAGAGCGAGAATGGCGGGTCGTCGGGATGGATGCACATGCGCACCCCCTCCTCTTCGGCCGCCGGAATGATCTCGCGCAGGAACCAGGCGAGGTTGTCGCGCAACTCCTTCGGCCCGATCGAATCGTATTCAGCCAGGGCTTCGCGAAAACTGTCCCTGTTATAGCTGCGTTCGGTCGCCGGCAGGCCGGCAATGAGGTTGCGCTCGATGCGGTCGATCTGCTCTGGCGTCAGCATCTTCAGCCGCTTCTCGGCCTCGGCGATACGCGCCGGCGTATAGCTTGCCGCACCGTTCTTGCGCTGCAGCACGAAAAGATCGTAGGCCGCGAAATCGATCGCATCGAAGCGCAGCGCATAGCCGGTTGTCGGCAGGCGATACATCAGGTCGGTGCGGGTCCAGTCCACCACCGGCATGAAATTGTAGCAGATCGTCTCGATGCCGGCCTTGGCGAGCGCCCGGATGCTGTCGCGGTAGTAGCCGGCATAGCGCTCGCGCTCGGGCGCGCCGATCTTGAAGGAATTGTGCACCGGAATGCTCTCGACGACCGACCATTTCAGGCCAGCCGCCTCGATGATCCGCTTGCGCTCGAGCACATCGGCCTCAGGCCAGGCGCGGCCGTCATAGATCTGGTGCAACGCGGAGACAACGCCGGTGGCGCCGGCCTGCCTGACATGTTCAAGCGTCACCGGATCATCGGGACCATACCAGCGCCAGCACTGTTCCATGAAGCCTCCTCAGGGTTGGCGGCGACCATATTGTCGGACCACAAGCCTGTCAACAGAACCTTTCCGTCGCCATACAGTTGATTTCCTGTGGATCGAGCCCTAGGGTGGTCCAACAAATAGCAAGGAGTTCTGCGGTGGAACAGGCGAGCCACGATTCGATGGAGGCGGCAGACGAAGCCGGGATCAGCAGTTCCGCCGTCGACCAGACCGTGCGGCAGATCCTCGACCTCATCCGCAATCGCGCCATGTCCATCGGCGATGTGCTGCCCACCGAACGGGAGCTTGGCGAACTGTTCGGCGCCAGCCGCAACACGATACGCGAGGCGCTGCGCACCATCCGAACCTATGGGCTGATCGATCCCAAGCCGCGCGTCGGCGCGGTGCTCGCCGATCGCCAGAATGTCGCGATCCAGAATTTTTTCGCCGCGCAAATGGACATATCGAAAACGTCCTTTCACGACATACAAGGATTTCGCCGCATCATCGAAGTGAGCGTCGGCGACCACATCATCCTCAATGCCAGCGCCGCCGAACTTGAAGCCCTGGACGAGGTCAATGGCCTGATCGAGACCAGCAAGGATGTCCAGGAAGCCGCGCAACGCGATTTCGATTTCCATCTGGCGCTGATGAAGCTCGCCGGCAACCGCATGCTGGTGCAGACTTATCAGTTCCTGTCGCCGGTCATCCTGCACATCATGACCGTCGGCAAATCCATCCGGCCGGTGCTGAGCGAAACACGCCACGCGCATGGCGAGATCATCGCGGCGCTGCGCGCGCGCGACCGCATTGCCTACTGCTACCTGATGAGCCGGCATCTCGATTTCGGCTTGCGCTTCGTTCCCGACGACCTCGAAAACGCCCGTATGTCGGCGGCAAACCCGGTGCATCCGGGTCCGGCATCTTCCAAGGATTTGCATCATGTCTGATTTTGAGAACAAGGTGGCGCTGATCACCGGCACGACCGGCATCGCGCTCGCCACTGCGAGTCGCCTGGCGCAAGGCGGCGCTGCGATCATCGCCTGCGGCATCGACCGGGCGGCCAATGCCGCCATGCAGGAGAGCCTCGCCAAGGCCGGAGCGAATGCGCTGGTGCAAACGGTGGATGTCTCCGTTTCCGACCAGGTGCGCGACGCGGTCGCAGCGGGCGTCGCGAGGTTCGGCGGCATCGACATCATCGTCAATTCGGCGGCGGTCCACCCCTACGGCACGGCGACCACCACCGACTGGGAAACCTGGAACCAGGCGATGACGGTCAATGTCGGGTCGATCTACCTGACCGCGCATTTCGGCATTCCCGAAATGATCCGCCGAGGCGGCGGTGCCATCGTCAATGTCGCCTCGGTGCAGGGGTTCGCCTGCCAGCAGAACGTCGCCGCCTATGCCACGACCAAGGGCGCCATCCACACGCTGACGCGTTCGCTGGCGCTCGACTATGCCGCGGCCGGCATCCGGGTCAATTCGGTCAGCCCGGGCTCGATCCGCACGCCAATCCTCGAGAAGGCAGCGCGTGGCGACAATGGAAGCGACGCCGATGTCGAAGAAGCCTACAGACGCTTCGGCGCCGCCCATCCGCTCGGCCGCATCGGCGAGCCGGAGGAAGTGGCGGAGCTCATCGCTTTCCTGTGTTCATCGAAAGCCGGCTTCTGCACCGGCGCTGACTACAAGATCGATGGCGGCCTCACCGCCGGCATCGGCGTCAAGTAGGGTAACGCGGATGAAGATCGGACTTGGCCTCTATCGCGATTCGCTGACGCCGGAGAATTTCCGCTTTGCCCGGCAGGCCGGCGCAACGCATGTCGTTGCGCATCTGACCAACTATTTTCGCGGCCGCGATCCCTCGCTGTCGGCCGGCACCGAAACGGATGGCTGGGGCGATTGTTCAACGGATGGATTGTGGAGCTACGAGGATTTCACCGGACTGGTGAAAACCGTACGCGACAACGGCCTGGAGATCGCCGGCATCGAAAACCTGTCGCCGCGCTTCTGGTCCGACGTGCTGCTCGGCGGCCCCGATCGGTCGAGGCAGCTCGACGGCCTCAAGCGCCTGGTGCGTGACGCCGGCCGGGCCGGCATTCCCTGCATAGGCTACAACTTCTCGATCGCGGGCGTGTGGGGCTGGCAGCGCGGGCCATTCGCGCGCGGCGACGCCATGTCCGTGGGGCTCGATTTGTCCAATATCGATCCCGACCTGCCGCTGCCCGACGGAGTGGTCTGGAATATGCGCTACCGGCCGGGCCGAGCCGGCGCCGCGCCTGTCAGGGTCTCGCAAGAAGAACTGTGGGAACGGCTTGGCGTCTTTCTGCGCGAAATCGTACCGGTGGCCGAAGAGGCCGGCGTCGTGATGGCTGCGCATCCGGACGATCCACCCGCCGAGGCGCTGCGCGGCACGGCGCGCCTCGTCAACCGGCCGCAGAAATATGATCGGCTGATGGATATCGTCGACTCGCCCGCCAACGGGCTGGAGCTCTGCCTCGGCTCGCTGCAGGAGATGCCGCAGACCGAGGAGATCTACAGCCATGTGCGCCGTTTCGCGCGGCGTGGCCGCATCGGCTATATCCATTTCCGCAATGTGCGGGGCAAAGTGCCGAAATATCACGAAACCTTCGTCGACGACGGCGACATCGACATGGCCGAGATCGTGCGCATTCTGCGCGACGAGAATTATCAAGGCGTCATGATACCCGATCACACGCCTGAGATGGCCTGCGACGCGCCATGGCACGCCGGCAAGGCCTTCGCATTGGGCTACATGCGCGCACTGGTGCAGAACGCCGACGCGCTAGGCCCGGTACGAAGCCGGGCACCCGACATGGCAGCGGAGTGAATAGGGGACGCACGACTGACATTTTTCGAGCCCGAAGGCGCCGCAAAAGCCCGCTTTCGATGGAGAGCGGGCTTTTGTTAGTCGGCTCGGTTCCTAACTCAGGATAGCGACGATCTCATATGAGTTCGGATCGACAATAACAATCCTGCCATCGGCCAGGAGGAAATATTCATAGCTCTCATAGGCAGGGACGATTTCGACGATCCGGTGCGGAAGTCGATGCAGCCGCACCTTCTGCTTCGGCACTTTCACGCCGACCGAAATGTCCACGTCGAGGTTCGAGACCGGTTCCACCTTCGTCTCGCGGATGACGTTGGTGATTTCGGTCTTCTGCTCGACGGATATATTGTTGATTGAAGCGGTTGAACTCTGGTCGGTAGTCGTACCGGCCTTGCCCTGCGCTTGCTGATCGGTAGTCGTACCGGCCTTGCCCTGCGCCTGCTGGTCGGTCGTCATACCGGCCTTGCCCTGCGCTTGCTGATCGGTAGTCGTACCGGCCTTGCCCTGCGCTTGCTGACCGGTAGTCGTACCGGCCTTGCCCTGCGCCTGCTCGTCGGTCTTCGCTCCGGCTTTGCCTTGCGCCTGCTCGTCGGTCTTCATGCCGGCCTTGCCTTGCGCCTGCTCGTCGGTCTTCATGCCGGCCTTGCCTTGCGCCTGCTCATCGGTCTTCATGCCGGCCTTACCTTGCGCCTGCTCGTCGGTCTTTACGCCCGCCTTGCCCTGCGCCTGCTCATCGGTCTTCGCTCCGGCTTTGCCTTGCGCCTGCTCGTCGGTCTTCATGCCGGCCTTGCCTTGCGTCTGCTGCTCGGTGCTGCCGCCCTTCTGGCAATTGGCCGAGCCGGCTGCGCAAGTGTCTGCCCCACCCGATTGGGCCGCTTCGCCCGACTGCTGCTGGGTCTGCGCGATTGCCGCCCCACATCCGAGGGTAAGCGCTAACATGCTGGTGATCAGAGTGGTTCTCATGGGAAATCTCCTAGGATGGCAGTCCCTTCGCGGCAAAACTTTGCCACCCCGTGATTGTTCCACCGAAGGCTAATATATTCCGGAGCGGATGGAACTGCCGGCATTTTGCGAAGTTCGGCGCATGGGGCGCACCTGCCGAAACGCCGGTGGCGTCGTCGGCTTGGCGCCCTGCCCAACATCTGATGGAGACAGAAGTGGAAAAATATCTACTGGGAACGGCAGTGGGCATCCTGTTTCTTGCGGGGGCCGGAGCGGCCGCGGCGCAAGATGTGGTCATCCAGCCGGAGCAAGAAACCGTTATCAAGGAGTATGTGAAGAAGCAGCCGCTGGCCTCGGTCCAACTGCCCGGCGTGGAACTCAATGTCGGATCCACCGTGCCTGATACGGTCGAACTTCATGAAGTTCCCGATGTGAAATACCGCTACGTCGTGGTCGACAATCGAACAGTTCTGGTCGACCCGGAAACCCGGAAAATCGTCCAGGTCCTTCAATGACCGCATGTTCCAAAGCGCCCGCCCCGGCATGCGTCGAGGCGGGCGACCTGTGTCAGGTTTCTGTTTTCATGCATGTCTTTGTTCCAAACCGAGACGTTTTGGGCGACATGCATGAGCATGGCTACGACTGCAGGTCAAATGCGATGTTGCGATGCTTTTGAATTGCTGAGCTGGCAACAATGTCCGCCAGTTCTTTGTCGGAGAGAGTGCATTCTGGCAGTTCGTAACGGATGGCTGACACCGCCTGCGCCGTGGAAATTGGCCATTCGAGATTTCTGCGGGAATTGATGTAGTGATCGATGGCCCGGATCAGTTCCTTCGAGGTCATATCGATCACAGGCATCGGTTCCTCCTCCTTATTTCCCCGTTTTTCTCACTGTGTTGACGGACACCGAAACCTGCCATCACAATTGTTAAAACGGCAGACGAAAAAGATGTCGATTCAGGAAAATAGGGGCTGGCGGTGGCTTTGGAGTTCACCTCCGCTGCATCGGTGGAAATATAACTGGGAGTGCAGCGGGTTGCGGTGTAGTGTCCCAAGTGATGGCCGCTGCAAAGGGAGAGCTCTTGCACCATGGACGGGGAAGCGGCGAAATCAGCCTTTCTGGGCGGGATTCGCGTTTTGATCGTGGAAGACGAATATTTTCTCGCCGATGACCTGCGTAAGGCTCTCGTCACACAAGGGGCGATAGTGCTCGGCCCGGTCGCCACGGTCGAGCCCGCAATCGAATTGCTGAACAGCGGTCAATGCGATTTTGCGATTCTCGATATCAACTTGCGCGGCGAGCAGACATTCGAGATTGCCCGCGAGTCGTTGGCGAAAGGCGTTCCGATCGCCTTCGCCACCGGCTATGATCAGACGGCCATACCAGCAGAGCTCGGCGGGATCAGGCGATTTGAAAAGCCTCTGGAATTCGGCAGCATTGTCGAGTTCGTTGCCGCGACGGCACACGATACGCGATGAACGAGAGAAGCGAGCCGGCGGTTGGCCTGAGAGCGAAGACCGCGCGGCACCCGCTTATCCGCAAGCTGTCCAATTTCACGGTCCTGTCCGTGGAAGAATGCGACGCCATCGAGAGCGCGACAACAAAGGTCGCCGAATTCGCCGCCGGCGATGACGTCATCCAAAGGGGCGACAGGACAGGCGGGGTCAACCTGCTGCTCGAAGGATTTGCCTGCCGCTACAAGATTCTCGAAGACGGTCGGCGACAGATCCTTGCCTATTTGGTGCCGGGCGACCTTTGCGATCTTCACGTGTTCCTGCTGCGGCGCATGGACCACTCGATCGGTGCTCTCAGCCGCTCCAAGGTTGCGGCGATCCCGCAGAGCGCCATCCTCGGCTTCACCAACAGCTATCCCAATCTTACGCGTGCGCTCTGGTGGACCACGCTGCTCGACGAGGCGATCACCCGCGAATGGGTCGTCAACATCGGCCAGCGGACTGCTTATGAGCGGATGGCTCACCTTTTTTGCGAGCTGTTCCACAGGCTTCACGCAATTGGTGAAACGGCCGGCAAGAGCTATCCCCTACCGGTAACCCAGGCGACCCTGGGCGATACGCTCGGTCTTTCGAACGTGCACATCAACCGTACGCTTCAGGATCTCAGGCGCGACGGCCTCATTTCGTTCAACAACGGCACTGTAACGATCAAGAACCTGGCGAAACTGGAGGCGGCGGCCTTTTTCAATCCTGATTACCTTCATCTGTTGGACGTCAGGGAGCCTTTTGCATGATCAGGCACGGCCTCATCGAGTGGAGCGCAAAAATGAAACATCATAGGGAACCTGGCCTGCTTCTGCCGGTTCGGCGTGACCGGAGGCGGTAGCGAGCGATGGCCAAGCGCGATTTGATCGGCGGATCGGCAGGTACGATCGATCCGCTGGGCCGCTGCGATCGCCCTCCATATTTCCGCCGACAGCGGCGGCATTAATGCTCCTGCCGGCTCGACGGTATCATTTTCGCCGGCTGAAAACCGCGCGCGGCGGCACGAAAGCCAATCCTGGGCGCGTGAACGCGAGCCAAAGGCCGACGAGACGATGCGCTTGGCACCGCGCATGATCGATGAACGGTTGAAAGACTGACAGGTGGCTGGAAAAAGACCTCCCAAGAAAGACGTCACGGGTACATTCTCCCGTCCGCAAAGTGTGTCCGCCGAAGAACGCGATGCTTCCGCGTCGATGCGGCTCAGCCATGTCGATGAACAGATGGACGAACGTGACGATCATATCGCCCGGCTCGAAGCCGAACTCCAGGTCACACGCGACCGCCTCCAGGCGACGAAGGCATTTGCCGCCGAATTGCAGCACCGCGTTCGCAACACGTTGAGCATTGTCCGTTCGATCGCTCGCCGGTCGGTTGAAAACAGCAACAATGTCGAGGACTATGCCTTTCACCTCGAGGGCCGCATCAATGCGCTTGCACGCACGCACAATGTGCTGATGCGATCGGCCTCGGCCACCGTGCAGCTTGACATGCTTGTCCTTGACGAGCTTGCGTCCCAAGGCGGCCGGACGGAAGATCAGTTCACCATAGATGGCCCGGATATTTCCTTGTCCGGAAAGACGGCGGAGACCTTGGGCCTGGCGTTCCACGAACTCGCCACCAACTCGATGAAATATGGCGCGCTGTCGGCAGCCGACAAATCAATCAGCGTAAGCTGGAAAGTGGGTGGCACGCCCGCCAGACAGGAGCTGAAGATCCGCTGGATCGAGGACCTGCATGGTCCGGCAGCAATACCTGCGCGACGCGGCTTCGGATCCGAGCTGATCGAAAAGGTGGTGCCCTATGAGATCGGCGGAGCTGGCTCGCTGCGCTTCACCGATGCCGAGGTGATCTGCACGATGGATATCCCCCTCTCGAACGAAATTCACCCCAGCAGGAGCCTGGAGGACCCGCCCGACGATCTCCAGCATTGAACACCGACACTCCTGCGCCGAAAGGCGGCCGGGGCCAGGAGCGTGGAGTTGGAAGGGGCTGACCCAGCACCGACCGAGGTGGCGCAACGGCCCTGGGGTTTGCCGAGTTGCCGCCGCACCAGCCTTCAAATTCTCAAAATGATGGAACTTCAGCGACAACAAAGAGTTCGGAGCGCGGCGACGGCGAGCGCGCTGTCGTGATCTCGCGACTCACCTTGAAGCGGGAGGAACCTGGATCAACAGGAGCTGACCATGAAGTCCCATACACTCGAACAACTACACGCAATCGCGGAAGTTGATACGGTGTGCCCGACAATGACGCGGAACCAACGCCTGGAGCGCTGGGCAAGTCTTCTTGAGCGTCATCCTGAACGGCGCCTCGGAGCGCTTCCGGGCACCGAATATATGAGCCCCGACATGCGCGAAAACGCCTACTGCGTGCAATCCCCCATCAGCGTCGCGTTCGAAGATCCGATACTGCGGGCGCAGGGTCTGGAAGGCGACACCTATGGCGAGGCAAAGCGCTTTTTCGAACTGTCCAACTGGCAGTTGCACAACATCGTCTGCGATTGCCACGTCGGTGCGACCATGAAAGCCGGGTGGGTCGCCGTTCGCGTGCGCGCCGCCATGGGCGAAGGTTTCAATATCTTCGCCAGGCTCAGGGCGCTGCTCGGACGTTGACCGAGACGCCATCTCGAATGCGTCGACGGAATGAACAGTCGGTCGACGCATTTTTCCTCCTTGGCGGCAAGTGACGTCGCTTCAGGAGCTTCGAGGCTCCGACCCGCTGCCGATGGTCGGATCGGGCACCACCGGACCGCGCTCGGCTTCCGATCCTTCCGCCTCTATTTCCTGCACGGCCTGGTCCCAATGCTCCTGCTCTCGGCCCGGCGGGCGGCCTTCGCGCTCCCAGATCTCGTAGGCTCGTCGCTTTATGAGTTCTTCCTTGTCCATTGGAAACTCCTCCTGCGTGCCCCAATCTCCGGCAGGCCGCTTTGTTCCCTCCGGAAACAAAGGCAACGCTTTTGGAGCGATCCGGACTAGCCGCACCGGAGCGACACGGAACCCTTGGGGGATTAGGCCGTTTCCGAGCATCGGCGCAGTGGGGGATGGCTTGGGAATGCCCGCCGCTCGAACTCTTGGCGACGAACACGCCAATGATGTGCCTGCGCCACGCCTTGCCGCCCCGTGTGGCCTCGGCCAATCAAAGCCTTGCAGCGGGACTCCAAAGGGTGGGCGCGACGCAAATATTGGGCTTGAGATCATGACTATTGTCTTTTCGGATCGTCGCGAGGCAGGACGCGTTCTCGCTGATAAGCTCGGCCACTTCGCAGCGCGCGATGATGTCACCGTGCTGGCGCTGCCGCGCGGCGGCGTGCCTGTCGCCTACGAAGTCGCACAGGCATTGAAGGCACCGCTCGACGTTTTCGTCGTACGCAAGCTCGGCGTTCCCGGTTACGAAGAGTTGGCCATGGGCGCAATCGCGACCTCCGGCGTACGCGTCCTGAACGACGAGATCGTGGAAGGCCTCGCTGTGCCGGCCCACGTCATCGATGCGGTCACTGCCAGCGAGGAGAGGGAGCTTTTACGCCGCGAGCACCTCTATCGCGGCGAGCGGGTACCGCTCCTTGTGGAGGATCGAATCGTCATTCTCGTGGACGATGGGCTCGCCACTGGGTCGACCATGCGCGCGGCGGTCAGGGCGCTGCGCGGAAAGCGGCCTGCCCGTATCGTTGCGGCCGTTCCGGTCGGCAGTCCCGACACCTGCGAGGCGATGGAGAGCGAGGCCGACGAGGTCGTCTGTGCGACGACGCCGCAGCCGCTCATCGGCGTCGGGCGCTGGTATGAAGATTTCTCCCAAACCAGCGACGACGAGGTCCGCGCCCTTCTCGCCAAGGCGGGGCGACCAACCGCACCGTCCGGCCGCGATGCGCCGCAGAATACGGCAAACCGATTGCACAAGCACGTCGTTCGGCTCTCCGGAGACGCGCGAGACTACGACGAGCTCTTGGCGGCGATCGGCGAGGCGCGCTTCGTGTTGCTCGGTGAAGCTTCGCACGGCACACACGAGTTCTATGAGGAGCGCGCGCGGATCACGCGGCGGCTAATCGAGGAGCAGGATTTTGCCGCCGTTGCTGTCGAAGCCGACTGGCCCGACACATACCGGGTCAACCGCTATGTTCAGGGAACAGGCGAGGATATCGACGCGGAAGAGGCGCTCGCCGATTTCCGACGCTTCCCCACCTGGATGTGGCGGAACAGGGTCGTCGTCGATTTTGTCGAATGGCTGCGCCGGCACAATGAAGCGCCCGGCAAGGGCAATCCGAAAGCCGGGTTCTACGGGCTCGACCTCTATGCCTTGCATGGCGCGATGAAGGCGGTGCTACGCTATCTCGAAAAGGCCGACCCGGCCGCGGCGGAGATCGCGCGTCGCCGCTATGCCTGTTTCGACCATTTCGGCCCTGACCCGCAGGCTTATGGCTTCATAGCCGGCAATGAGGTCGACAAATCCTGCCAGGAGGCTGTGGTCGCACAGCTGGTCGAGATGCTGAAGCGGCGCCCGGCGAAGGCCGAGCCGCGCGAAGGCGCCGTCGCGGACGAACTCTTCGCGGCGCAGCAAAACGCCCGCCTCGTAAAAAATGCGGAGGCCTATTATCGGGCCATGTTCCTGGCGCCTGAATCGACCTGGAACCTGCGTGACCGGCACATGGCCGAGACGTTCGAAGCTCTCACCGCTCATCTCGGCCGGCTCGGGCGATCGCCGAAGATCGTGGTTTGGGCGCATAACTCCCATCTTGGCGACGCCAGGGCGACAGACAGGAGCCTGCATGGCGAAATCAACCTCGGACAGCTTATCCGCGAAAAGCATGAGCGCGAGGCCTTCCTCGTCGGCTTCACGACGTATCAAGGAACGGTGACGGCCGCGTCGAACTGGGACGGTCCGGCGGAGCGCAAGGCTGTCCGGCCTGCCCTGGCGCGCAGCTATGAGGCGCTGCTGCATGCTGTCCCGTCCGATCGCTTCCAGCTGGATCTGCGCGGCGACGGCGAAGCCCTGCCGCGACGGCTCCTGGAGCGCGCGATCGGCGTCATCTACCGGCCTGAGACCGAACGGGCCAGCCACTACTTCCATGCCAACCTTGCCGCGCAATTCGACATGCTGCTGCATTTCGACGAGACGCGGGCGGTTGAGCCGCTGGAGCGCAGCTCGCAATGGGACGCCGGCGAGCTCGCGGAGACCTATCCGTTCGGGGTTTAGGGACCGATCCAGTTGAGATGGAGATCGCCATGGTCTCAGTCCTGAAGACAAACGAGAAGGCCGTGCAGGTTCCCGCCGGCGGCGCAATGCTCGCGGGCAACCTGTCGCTGCCGCAGGAAGCCCGTGGGCTCGTCCTCTTCGCTCACGGCAGCGGCAGCAGCCGGCACAGCCCGCGCAACCGCTATGTGGCCGGACGGTTGAACGAGGCGGAACTCGCCACGTTACTCATCGACCTGTTGACGACCGAAGAGGAGCGTATCGACCAGATTACCGCCGAGTTGCGGTTCGACATCCGCTTGCTCGCCGATCGACTGGTTCAGGTTACCGACTGGCTGCACATGTCCGAGGAAACGTCGGCGCTGCGCGTCGGTTATTTCGGCGCGAGCACAGGGGCTGCCGCGGCGCTGATGGCTGCGGCAGAGCGCCCGGATCGAGCGGCCGCCGTCGTCTCGCGCGGCGGGCGTCCGGATCTTGCGGCACCTGCCCTGCCCCGCGTCCGGGCACCAACGCTGCTCGTGGTCGGCGGCGCAGACACGCAGGTGATTGCGCTCAACCGTTCGGCGTTCGCGGCGCTGCGGTGTGAAAAGGAGCTGGCCATCGTTCCGGCTGCGACGCACCTGTTCGAGGAGCCCGGCGCGATGGAAGAAGTGGCGGACCTCGCGATCCAATGGTTCCTGCGCCAACTGCCCGCGTGACGCCGGCGCCAACGCCTCATCAGAGAGCCAGATCGATTGGGTCGTCGGCGCGTTAAAAATCATTCCGCGGAGAAGCTTCCATGACAGTCAGGGTTCTGCAATTTCTCGCCATTGTCATTTCGGCCCTCGCGCTCATCCCGGCAGGGGCCCATCTCGCAGCTCTCCCCAACAAGATATCTCTGCCGCAGCCGGAATATTTCACCGTCCAAGGCATCTATTACGGATGGGCGATCCTTGGATTGCTCTGGCCTGCCGCGCTGATCGTGAACGCATTGTTGGCGATCTCCGTGCGCTCACAGGCTTGGCCCTTTTGGCTCGCCCTGCTTGCGGCGCTGTGTTTCGCGATCATGCTCGCGATCTTCGTTGTCTGGACGCTCCCTGCCAACCAGGCGACGCAGAACTGGACGACAATTCCCGCAAACTGGGAAGCGCTCAGGCAGCAATGGGAATATTCTCATGCGGTAAATACCGCGATTGTATTTGCAGCACTCTGTCTCGCGACGCTGTCGGCGCTCTCGTGGCGTCCGGCCGATCTGTAGATTGTCGCCGGAGAAAGTCTCTTTTCCTCCGGATCATTCGCGCCATCGATGCGTTAGGTTTTCTGGAGGTCGCGACGTCGCACCGCCATCTGTCCCGCTGTATCCAACGAGGAGAAAGCGAGTGCGATCGTGTGAGATACGGCCGTCCTTGTCTTTGTCTCGATCCGGCGGGAACAACGGCCCGTGTTCAAGGTTATGGAAAGCTACACCGGTGGTGGAGCTTTCATGACAACCTTAGGGAGACGAAGACATGGCGACTGCGAAGAAGGCGGCGACGAAAGGGCTGGAAGCCCTGTTCCTCGACGGGCTGAAGGATATTTATTACGCCGAAAAGAAAATACTAAAGGCGCTGCCCAAGATGGCCAAGGGTGCCGAGTCCGAGGAGGTCGCGGCGGCGTTCGAGAAACATCGCGTGGAAACCGAAGGCCAGGTCGACCGCCTCGAACAGGTGTTCGACCTGATGGACAAGCCAGCCCGCGGCAAGACCTGTCCGGCAATCGACGGCATTCTCGAAGAGGGTTCGGAGATTCTCGACGACTATAAGGGCGACCCAGCATTGGATGCAGGACTGGTCGGAGCGGCACAGGCGGTCGAGCACTATGAAATCGCACGCTACGGCACGTTGATCGCGTGGGCTGAACAGCTTGGCAAGAGCGACGCGGTCAAGCTCCTCAACGAGACGCTCAAAGAGGAAGTGGCAACCGATGAAGCGCTTACAGGCTTAGGCGAAGGCGGGGTCAATGAGCGGGCTCTTGAGAAAGCCGCTTAGCCGCGGGGCAGCCCGGCGCTAAGCGCCCGGCAGCCTTCCTGTCCAGAGCGGGGTGCGTTCGAGTTGAACTGCGGGTCCTGCTCTGGATTTGGCTGCCGGGACCTCGACAAAACAGGTTGTTAAAATCATCGAACCTTACAGGAGGATCCGCGCAATGCCGGAAGACCTGTCTCGCGAGGAAGAGCAACGCGGTACCGGAAAGCTCATCACCTGGGGTGTCGTGATCGCCGCCGTGTTTTTTATTGGCCTCTTGGCCATATTCGTCCTCAAGCCGCTTATGACGGGATCTTAGAATCCTTTCGAGCCGCAGCGCGCTTGAGCCGCGCCGGAACGTGCTCGCAAGCAATTCGATGACCGCAACAATTCCGGCACGCTTTGCGACGCGGCGGTGATGCGATCGAATGTTCCCTCAAAGGAGTGCCAACCATGCCCCTGACGCTCAGCAGCCCCGCCTTTGCCGACGGCGGAGAGATCCCCGAAGCCTATACTCGTGACGGCAAGAACGTATCTCCGCCTCTGAAGTGGGCCGGGGTACCGGACGGCACAAAGAGCCTCGTCCTTGTCGTCCAGGATCCCGACGCGCCGAGCGGAATGTTCGGCCATTGGGGGGTGTTCAACATATCGCCGGAGGTGCAGGAGTTGCCCGAAGCGGAAAGCGGCAGACCGGGTCCACAGGCCCTCAGGCAAGCGCGGAACGATTTCGGTAACGCCTATTACGACGGCCCTGAACCGCCTGTGGGCCACGGTGTCCATCACTACCACTTCCGGCTGGCGGCGCTCGACACGCCGAACCTTGCTATCCCCGCAAGCACGGGCGTGGAGCGTATCTGGCAGGAGGCGCAAAAACATTTGCTGGAGCAGGCGGAACTCGTCGGAACCTACGAACGTGGCCGGCAATTGAAGGCAGATTGATCCAGGTGCCGTCGTCCACGCGCGGAACGGTTCTTCTCCTT
Source organism: Mesorhizobium sp. B2-3-6 (assembly GCF_006442305.1). Taxonomy (NCBI): domain Bacteria; kingdom Pseudomonadati; phylum Pseudomonadota; class Alphaproteobacteria; order Hyphomicrobiales; family Phyllobacteriaceae; genus Mesorhizobium; species Mesorhizobium sp. B2-3-6. The sequence continues at coordinate 378,436 of NZ_VFVW01000002.1, forward strand.
GCCGGTTGTGAGGGAAAGGAGACCTCCCATGTTTGAAAGCGTCATGTGGTTGATCGTCGTCGCCGGCGGGCCATTGCTACTGCTCGTATTGCTGGCCTACGTCATTGTCACTCGACGTCGCCGCGGTCCCGCAGAACGCAGAGAAAGCGATCGAGCCACCGATCGGCTCTATCATCAGGACAAGGATTGATTGTAGCTACTGTGGCCCACAGCAAACTCGATCAGCGGTCCAAACATCCCTCGCACATGTCCCGAAGATCAAATTTCGGGCGAGGCACCCACGCCGGCCTGGCTGCAAAGTGCCCCGCCGCCCTGGCAGGCTTGTTCTTCAGGGCCGGTTTATTGCCCTGCCGCCGTCGCGCTCAGGGACATAGTCGCCCGCGTTGACGTCAAAGCCGGTCCAGCCATCCGCCTCGTAAGCCCTGCGGCGTTCCATCACGTCAACCGAGCTGGACTGACCCAGAATGTCCTCGGCTTCCGGAACAAGCCCATCGTCCACCTTGGCCGTCACCAGCGTACCGCCACGACGTACGCCCTCTGCATAGACATTTGCATCGTTTTCGGAAACGCCCGAATCCGTCAGAGCGCCAATGATACCGCCCGCCGCACCACCAGCCACCGCGCCGGCAACCGCCCCGGTGGCGGTAGCGGCAAGCCATCCGGCCGCAACCACAGGTCCGACGCCCGGAACGGCCATGACGCCCAACCCTGTCAGCAAACCGCCGGCGCCACCGACCACGGCCCCTATCCCTGCGCCGCTCGCGGCATCTTCAGCGGTTTCGGAACGATCTCTCTCGTACCAGCCATCCGAGTTGTTGGCGATGATGCTGATATCGGAATGTGGCACTCCGGACGCTTCCAGTTCGCCGACCGCGTCGGCTGCGTCGTCATAGTTGTCGAACAGTGCAGTTACGGTTTTCATTTTGATATCTCCTGATCGTGCTCATTTGCTGTCGGCGACGACGTTGCCCTGATAGTCGAGCCCGACGGCGACACTTTGGCCTGACTTGGTCGCCTGCCCGCGCCAGATGCCTTGATCGTCCTTGGCAAGCTTCGACACATTGGAATAGCCGGCATCCTCGATGCGGCTCTTTGCCTGGGGCTCGGTGAAACTGTTTGCGCCGGGCACCAGGGCCGCGGCATTGGGTGTGTTCGTGGTTTTCACCGCGGGCGTTGTCGCTCCCGTGATGGAGTCCTGGGCGGAGGCGATCTTTTCGATCATCTGCCGATGCATCTTCAAGGTGCCGACCGTTTGCTGGGCGAACGTCTTGAGGGCCGCGTTGTCGCCGTCGCGGGCGTAGCTTTCAAACAGATTGACGGCATCGGCGTGCGCCTTGCGCTGCATGTCCACATAGGCCGGATCGATTGGCGGCTGTGCGTTCTGGAGCTTATCCAGATCGGCCTGATGCTGCGCATCGAGCGCCGTCGGCACCTTCAACTTCTGTTCGCCGGCAATTGTTTCCAGCTTGGCGTTGGCCGCGCCATGGTCCCGGATCATCGTCTGCGCGAAATTCTTGATGCTTTGATCCTGGGCCTTGTCCTGGGCAATCTTGCTCGAATCGACCTCGAACTTGCCGCCGACGGCGGCCTTGTCGACGAAATCCTGAGCGCTGTCGGAAGCAGCCAAAGCAGGCATTGCGATAAGCATGGAAGCAGCGGCGAGCGAGGCAAGAAGGTGTCGCGTTTTCATTGGCTTTGTCCTTGTCGATGCGCGAACTTACGATGCGCCCTAACAAGCCAGGATGGGCTTTGTTCCGGCGCCGTGCGATGCGCTGCAAGCGCCTTCGGACAGGCCCCACGACCGGCCAGGAGACCTTCAACATCGGGACCGCGGCGCGGAACAAATCGGCGGCTGCGAGATTTGATTTTAAATGCGACCCATGAGCGTCAATCTGTCGACCGAGCGAACTTGCCGAATTGGGTTCCGAGGAGAGTTCATGGCCAAGATTTCAAATTCCACACCTGCCGCAGCCAGGGGAGAAGTTCAGGCTGGAGCCACACGGGACAAAACGCCCGGATTCGATCCTGCAGTTGCCCCGTTCGAGACCGACGCCGAGGCGGCGGACACGCAGAACCCGGTCACTGAAGCAGGTCCGCAGCGTTCTCTCCGGCCAAAATTCGAAAACGATGCCAGCTTCGCCAACGCGATGCGGCCGGTGGAGAACGAGCCCCAACTGCAGCCCCGCAGCAACTGGCCGCTAATGATGATTGCGGCCGTCGTGCTGATAGCGGCCGCGGTGTTCCTGGCAGCCAGCCTGCTGCGGTAAGGCGCATCATCCTGAGTGCAGACAGCATCAGACAACCCTTGGCTGAGTTCGAGCACTTTCGCGCGGCCGTCCGCCTGGGTCGTCATCGATCCTGCCTCCCTCGTGGATGAAATTCGGGGGCGCCCTTCATGCCGGAAAGTTCCGTTGTCGAACACAGCAGCCGCGGCCGTGCAGGATCGGAGATGTCGAGCTTGTCCCAGGGAATACGGTACAGGCCGTCGCGACGGCGCAGCCGGAAGAAATCCAGCACCGCCGTGCCGATGGTCGAGGCCGAGAGACGCTCGAAAGCGGCGTAGATACCGACATGGAATTCGGTAACGACGAAGTCGTCGCCGGCCGGTTCGGCTCGTATCTCCTCGATATAGCCGATGCTTTCGCCTTGCCGCGAGAGAACGCGTCGTCCGGCCAGATGCTCGAGGTTGACGGTGGACATCATCAAGCTCCCGGAATGCGTCCGATGACATGGTCGCGCAGCCAGTCCTGCCAGGCGAAGATCGAGGTTTCGCGCACATCGATATCGAACTGGATGTCGACGCCTATGTCCTGGACCTTCTTCCAGGCGATCCGGTGCGGCTTGCGATGGCGTTTGCCGCCCCACGCTGCCGCGAGTTGCGTCATCCAACGCCCTGGCCGTACGCCCAGGCGACGCGCCAAGGTGACGGAGCCGAGCTCGACCGCGATGATCCTCGGCGGCTTGCCCGGCCGCAACTCCGCCACCAGCCCGTCGATCTTGCCGATCTTGACCTGTTCGCGGTCGACGATCTGCTTGTCGAGGATGTCGCGCAGCAAATCCATCAAGTGCCTCCGAATATCTGCAGGGGAATGGTCACCACGGCGAGCACGAAACCAAGCCCGATGATGAAGATCACCGCGGCATTCGAGACAATGCCGTTGCGGTGCTCGCCGACATAGCGCTTGTCGTTCAGCAGGAAAAGGAAAGGAATTACCGTCAGCGGCAGGCTGGCGGCGGTCAGCGCCATGGAAAAAATGGTGAGCTTCAGCGGATCGAGCCCAAGCATGATGGGGATGGCGGCCAGAAACAATGATACCGTGTAGACGGCACTGAAGCCAGGATCGTCGCGTGGCTTGAGGTTTTCGCCCCAGTTCCATCCAAACCCTTGCGCCACCAGATAAGCCTGTTGCAGCCCAACCTCGAGTGCGGCGCCGAAGCAAGCGATGGCGAGCGAGGCAACGAACAGGACGAACCCCCAGAAGCCGAATATCGGGATCAGCATCAACGGTAATTGATGATAGTCGTCGACCTGATCGATGCCGTGCGTTGCAAGCACGAGCGCGGCCACCATCAAGACGCCGATCGAAATGGTGCCGCCAAAGGCCATGCCCAGTCCGGCGATGGCCCGATTGGTTCCGAGATAGCTTCTGTCCCACTGGTCCTCGATCGCCCCCGAGGAATAGAACATGAACAGGTAAGGCGATATCGAAGCGCCAAGGATGCTGACCGCCATGAACCAGTAACTCGCCGCATCATGGGTCGGCAGTGTAGGCACCGCGCCGGACGCGACAGCTGTCCAATCGGGCTTCAGCATCATCGCTGCGACCACGAAGCACAGCGTCACGAGGCCGAGTATCGACACGCCTTTCTCGATCAGCCCGAACGTGCCTTTCCACAGCAACAGCCATGCCATCAAAGCCACGGGTAAAGCCCACCATTGAAAGCCAATGCCGGTGGCAAGTTCGAGCGCGATGGCAACACCACCGATCTCGGCGGACAGCACCATGAAATTGACCAGCAGGGCGGCAAGCAATGGCCATAGCGAAACGTTGAAGCCAAATCGTTCCCGGATCCCGTCGGAGATGGTGTGATGGCTCACGGCGGCAAACCGGCCGGCCATCTCGACCAGAAAAATGATGCAGATGGTGCCGAGAACCACCGCCCAGATCAGCTGGAACCCGAAGGTCGCACCTGCCTGGGCTGCCGTCGCCATCGATCCGACTTCCAGGAAACCGCCAACACTGGTGACGATGCCCAGCGATATTTCCAGGAGCTTCTTCATGGCTTCGGCGCGAAATATCTGAAGTGAGCGGCGGCCAGGGAGCGCGTGGCCGTCCGAATATCTTCTTGAGCCTCCTGCACTTGCGGGCGGCGGTCCGCTTGCAGTCCCGCACGGGCGCGGTCCACCGCGATCGACAGGTCCTTGACCGCCGCCGCCAAAGCAGCCTGCTCGGCAGGTTCAGCCGTAGTGGCCGATCGGATCTTCGCGTCGATGTCGGCCAGCGTCGTGCCGGCCGAGTGCAGCGTGCCCGAAGCATATTTGGAAGGGGCAGCTCCCGCCGCCCAGGCATCAAGCGTCATTGATACGGTCTGCGCCGTCGAGGCGGCAGTTCGGGATTGCTGTTCGATCTGGTCCGAGGACGAGCACGCGGTCGACATGGCCATGAGCAACAGCAGGCATGCGCTGTTGCGGCCAAGGCGACGACCGCTAAGAATTAGATCCGGCGTTGGACCCGCCACACGAATGACCTCCCCCACCAACGAAAACCATGTTCGGCGTAAGTTTTGATCTAGCGCGCCCGCCCTCCCCGTCAACCGACGGCCACGATCGAGCCCAGCACGGAGTGCAAGCCTGTCGGCCGCGGCAGGTGCCAAGCGGCAGCGACGGGGACCAGCTCGAGCGGAACAAAGGATCGGCAATCGGATTAACGAGGAGGCGGGCGGTTCGACTTCCATCCTGATCGCCGCGCCGCCCGAACGATCGACTGGCAGGGAAGGACCCCTCGATGCCCCGTCTGATTGCCTGGATAGCCATCGTGGTGATTGTGCTTGTCGCGGCTTGGATATGGTTCGGGCGCGATACATCGGGCAGCGGGGGCGGCAGCCAGCCGGCGCCTCACGCGATAGACCAGAACGGGTAGTTCAGCCTGGATGATCCTGCTCGGCGGCGCTCCGGGTGCGCTCGGCTTTGTACTCGTGGATCAGGCCCAGAATCTGAGCCTTGACCGTCTCGCGCGCCTCAGGTTGGACGAAAGGCATCAGCCGTTCGACAATTTCGCCGACCGTCTGCGGGAGATCCGCGGCGGAATCGGTGAGCTGGCTGCCATGTTCGTAGACATTGTCCGTCAATTTCTTGTCGAGGTCGGATAGAAATCCCATCGTCGCACTCCCCATCGCTGCCGTGCCCGCTGTCTCAATGGCTCGCCCGACAGAAATGTTCCGCATAACGATCCTAGGCATTGCAGACCGGCTGGATATCCGATGCCAGTGGCCGGAGGAGTGTCGCTGCGCGATCACGTCAACGCAATGTCGTCTGGCCCGGATCCCCTCGCCTGGCCTTCGACGGGATCAGTTTCCCGGCATTGGCCCGCAATCCCCTGACGAGCTCTTCCAGATAGGGAAGCAGTTCGAAAATCAGGATCACGGCCATCACGCAGGCAATGTAGGTCACCGGCAGCTGCTGCGATTTCCAGACAAGTTCGAAGCGCGCGGTTTCCGTCCCCGCCCCGAACAAGGCGAGGAACTGTCCCCAGTGGAGGGAAATGACGCTGACCAGCCCCATCAGCGGGATCATCTCCAGGAAGCTGTGAACGTGCTGCTCGATCGGCGTGACGGTGCGGGCGGTGGTGGCGTAGCTGACGTCCCACATCGCTGTCGCCTCGTGGACGAAGAAGGTGACGATCATGATGAGAATGATGAGAGCATTCACGTCAACAAACATGGCGGCCAGCAAAGGTATTCCGACCTCGGCGAACATCAGAAGGTGGATCAACGACTCCTTGGCGCCTGTCGTCGATTCGATGTGAGACGCGCGATGGCAGAGCCAGTCGGCAAATCCGGCGGCCAACCAGACCGGCAGCAGGAAATACATCAAGATCAGCACGGTAGGATCTGACAGCATGACATCCTTTCGCGCGGAATCCCGTTCGAGGTCGCTACTGCTGCCCCGGCATTTCGGTGTTTTCCTGGGGACTTTTCCGGACGCCCGCGGCTGGCGAAGTATCCGTCGGCGCGTTACCGCCCCGGTTCTGTTCAGGCGCCCGCTTCAGTGGCGAGGTATGCCAGCCCATGTCGGCATAGAGAAAGCCTATGAGGAAGCCGATGATGATGATGGCGGCTATCACGAGCGAAAGCACTGCATTGCGTCGCACCATTGCCAGGCTCCCTTCCCAAGCCGAACAGCCGATCACGAAAATAGTTCCACGACCGGCCGCGATCGCTCCTCGGCCGCGTCGGCTTCGACACGCAAGATTCGACGCCAATACTGCACGGAGCCGCGGGAACAATCGGTGACGGGCGAGGTTCGGTATCGGTTCTTCAAGGACGATCTCGATGAAACCTGCCGTAACCGACCGTATTGAAACAAAAAAATACAACCATCCCACAGGCGGATGGGGATCCCTGAGGTCATTGGTCCGCAAGGCATACGGCGAAGGCCTGCTGATGTCGGGCATATGGAGCACGCTGCTCAAGCAGAACAAAGCCGATGGCTACATGTGCGTTTCCTGTTCATGGGCCAAGCCGGCCGATCCGCGGCCCTTCGAGTTCTGCGAAAATGGCGCGAAGGCGACCATGTGGGATCAGACGAAGCTGCGTTGCGGCCCCGATTTCTTCGCGCGACATACGGTCACCGAACTGCTCGACTGGCCGGATCGTGACCTCGAAAAACAAGGCAGGCTTACGGATCCCCTGCGCTACAATGCCGTCACTGACCGCTATGAACCGGTTTCCTGGGATGACGCATTCCTCGAGATCGGCATGGAGCTCCGGCGGCTCGATCCGAAATCGGTCGTCTTCTACACATCCGGCCGGGCCTCGCTGGAGGCTTCGTTCATGTATCAGCTCTTTGCGCGTATCTATGGCTCATCGAACCTGCCCGATTCTTCCAACATGTGCCACGAATCGACATCGGTCGGGCTGCCCGAATCGATCGGCTCGCCGGTTGGAACCGTGCAGCTCGAGGACTTCTCCCAGTGCGACATGATGTTCTTTTTTGGCCACAACACCGGGGTGACGGCGCCGCGGCTGCTGCATCCGCTGCAAGAGGCTCGTCAACGCGGGGTGCCGGTGTTCACCTTCAATCCCTTGCCGGAAAGGGGGCTGAAGCGCTTCAAGAATCCGCAAGATCCGCTTGAGATGCTGTCGCCGGGCCCCGGCACGAAGATGTCCAGCGACTTCTTCCAGGTCCGCAGCGGCGGCGATATCGCCGCCATGACCGGCATCGCCAAGGCGGTGCTGGCGCTCGACGACGCGGCACGGGAACACGGGGATCCGCGTGTCCTCGACGGCGATTTCATTGCCGAGCACACGGATGGTTTTGCCGAATTCGAGGCTTACCTGCGGGCCGCCAGGTGGGAGGACATCGTCAGGCGCTCGGGAATTGCGCAGGCGGATCTCGAACATGTTGCCGAGGTCTACAGCCGCTCCAACGCGGTGATCGGCAATTACGGCATGGGTTTGACACAGCACCGGCACGGTACCGAGAACGTCCAGATGCTATGCAATCTGCTGCTCATGCGCGGCAACATGGGAAAGCCCGGCGCCGGCATTTCACCGCTGCGCGGCCATTCCAATGTACAGGGCCAGCGCACTGTCGGCATATCCGAAAAACCCGAGCTCGTTCCGCTCGACAAGTTCGCCCGGTTCTATGATTTCGAGCCGCCACGCGAGAAGGGTCTCGACACGGTCGAGGCCTGCGAGGGCGTCATCGCCGGCTCGGTGAAAGGCTTCATCGGACTCGGCGGCAATTTCGTTCGCGCCGTGCCCGAAACCGGCCTGATCGAGAAAGCATGGCGTCGGCTTGGGCTGCATGTCGAAGTCGCCACCAAGCTCAACCGCAGTCATCTCCTGCCGGGGGCGGTGACCTATCTGCTGCCCTGCCTGTCGCGGCTGGAAAGGGACCATCAGGCGAGCGGCGACCAGACCGTTTCGATGGAGGACTCCACCGCCTGTATCCACGGCTCCTTCGGTTCGCGTCCGCCGGCTTCACCGCATCTGCTTTCCGAACCGAAGATCGTGGCGGAACTGGCCAAGGCCACCGTATCGGGGGTGAGTTCGATCCCGTGGGATAAATGGGTCGCCGATTATTCCCTTATCCGCGATGAGATCGAGCGTTTTTACCCGCAGCATTTTCGTGAGTTCAACAAGCGGTTCCTGACGCCGGGAGGCTTTCACCGCGATATCAAGGCCTCGAAACGGGTCTGGGAGACGCCGAACAAGAAAGCCAATTTCAAGCTGCCGACGACGCTTGAAACAGACCCGGACATCGATGTTTCGGGTCACAATGTGCTGACGCTCATAACGGTGCGCTCCAATGACCAGTTCAATACCACCGTCTATGGGTACAATGACAGACTGCGCGGCATACACGGCACACGCATGGTCCTGTTGATGAACGAGGCCGACATTCAGCGGTTCGGATTGAGCGCCGGGCAGGAAATCGATCTGGAAACCCATGCCGACGATGGCGTGGAGCGGCGGGTTCGAGGTTTGCGCATCACCCCCTACTCCGTGCCCGAAGGCAACTGCGCCGGTTATTATCCGGAACTCAATCCCCTGGTTCCTCTGTGGCACCGGGCCAAGAAGGCTCACGTCCCCGCCGTAAAGTCGGTTCCCGTCAGAATTGTTGCCAGGGAACCCAAAACGAGAAGCTCGGCGCGCCACTAAAGCAATCCAGGAAAAGTGTGTACGGCTTTCCAGGGAAAAGCGCGGTGCGCTTTCCCTTAGGAATTGCGCAAAAACAACAACACAGAGTGGTTAGCCGTTTCCGCAGACGATGAACTGCTCTATGGCGGTCCCAGTCTGGTGGGCCAGGCCGTAGCTAGCCGCCAGCCGGCTTAGGGGATGCCGGCTGGGCCGGTTGGGTGCCTTGCTGATCTCCGCCGGTGGTGGTTTGTGGGGTGGGGTTCGTGTCGGTTGTGGGGTTTTTGTCGACCGGCTGACTGTTCGTATCCGCTTTGGATTTGTCGGGATCGGGATTGTTGCACCCGGCCAGACAGACCAGTGCCAGCATCAGCAACACGGCTCTCATATCGATACTCCTTCGGTGGGAGATGGCGAAGCAGCCTGCCAAGCTTCCATCCGGTCGAATCGCACCGAAAGCCCCTGCCTGGCCGCGCTTCTGGCCAACATGCGATCCAGTTCGGCATCTTCGATCGGGCTGCGCATCACCTCACGAATGGCCCTGCAAGCCAACTCCGTCGACACGAAATCATATCGCCTGCTCCTGGTCAGCACATATTGCTCGACCAGCATTTTCACACGCCGGAGCGCGATCTTATCAGCATGTTGCATCATGTTCCTCCTGCACGCGCCGAACTGCGGGACCATCCGGTTGTTCCCGCCCGAATTCCGAAAATCCATCGCCCGGCCAAGAGCAGAAGTCAGACTCCCGACAGGCGCCGACCGGACGATACCGATCCACGGAACAATCATCTCCTCTGCTGGTTCGGCCGGCACGACGGAGGAAATCATGACGGATGCAAAACTCGCAGTGGTCACCGGCGCCTCGAGCGGCATAGGCAAGGAACTTGCGAAACTCTGCGCGAAGGATGGCTACAATCTCGTCGTTGCGGCTGATGAACCGGCAATCCAGCAGGCCGCCGAGGCACTCGGCTCACATAATATCGCAGTCGAAGCCGTCGAGGCCGATCTCGCGACCGTCGAAGGCGTGGATCGGCTGATCTCCCGAATTGGCGAGCGTGACATCGACCTGCTGTTTCTCAACGCTGGACGCGGGCTCGGCAATGGCTTCGTCGACCAGGACTGGGGGAAGATCCGGCGCATCATCGACACCAATATCACCGGAACGGTGTATCTCGCGCATGAACTCGGCGCCAAGATGGCTCGCCGCGGGCGCGGGCGCATTCTTTTCACCGGGTCGATCGCCGGTTTCATGCCCGGGACTTTCCAAGCCGTCTACAACGGCACCAAGGCATTCATCGATTCCTTCGCGATCGCCTTGCGTCACGAATTGCAGGACACCGGCGTCACGGTGACCGTGTTGATGCCCGGCGCCACGCAGACACGCTTCTTCGAACGCGCCGAGATGATGGACACCAAGGTCGGCACCGACGAGAAGGACAATCCGGCCGACGTTGCCAAGGCCGGCTACGAAGCGATGATCACTGGCGAAGAACAGGTGGTCAGCGGCTGGAAGAACAAGCTGCAGGTCGCCGCTGCGCATGTCACGCCAGCGGGTACGCTGGCCGAACAGCACCGCGAGATGGCTGCGCCGGGCTCGGCGTCCCAGGACTGACCGGCGGCATCTCCGGCGCCACGCACGAGAAACGCGCGTCTCACCAATGAAACGCACCCTCGAAACTCAGGAGCAACATCGTGAAAGCCCTTACATGGCACGGCAAAGGCGACATACGCTGCGACCAAGTGGCCGATCCCGTCATCGAGGATGACCGCGACGTGATCATCAAGGTTACCTGCTGCGCCATATGCGGCTCCGACCTCCACCTGATGAACGGTTACATGCCGACGATGAAATCGGGCGACGTGCTTGGCCACGAGACGATGGGCGAAGTGGTGGAGGTTGGTCAGGGCCATTCGAAATTCAAGAAGGGTGACCGGGTGGTGGTGCCGTTCAACATTTCCTGCGGCGAGTGCTGGTTTTGCCAGAACGGGCTGTTTTCGCTTTGCGACCGCTCGAATCCCAACGCAAAACAGGCCGCCGAAGCGATGGGTCAATCGCCGGCCGGCCTTTTCGGATATTCGCATCTTGTCGGCGGCTATTGGGGCGGACAAGCGGAATATCTGCGGGTTCCGTTCGCCGATGTCGGTCCGATCAAGGTGCCGGAGGGAATGGAAGATGAACAGGTGCTGTTTCTCTCCGACATCTTCCCGACCGGCTACATGGCGGCAGAGAACGCCGGCATCGAGCCGGGCGATACGGTCGCGATATGGGGTTGCGGCCCGGTTGGCCAATTCGCCATCCAGAGCGCGTGGATGCTCGGCGCCGGCCGCGTCATCGCCATCGACAAGGTGCCGGAGCGGCTGGCCATGGCGCGTGAACACGGCAAAGCAGAGACGCTCGACTTCAGCAATTCCAATATCTACGACGCACTGATGGCGATGACCGACGGCCGCGGCCCGGATCGCTGCATCGACTGCGTCGGCACTGAATCCGACCCCGGCGCCAGCGCCGACGCCATGCTCGACAAGGTGAAGGCCGCCGTCTATCTCGGCACCGATCGGCCGCATGTGCTGCGAGAGGCGATCTATTGCTGCCGCAAGGGCGGCACCATCTCGGTTCCCGGCGTCTATATCGGCCTGGTCGATCACATCCCGTTCGGCGCCGCGATGAACAAGGGGCTGACCTTCCGAATGGGCCAAACCCATACCCAGCGCTATCTCGAACCACTTCTGGCCAAGGTCCAGAATGGCGAGATCGACCCGTCTTTCGTCATCACCCACAGAGCCGAGCTCGAAGCCGGGCCGGACCTCTACAAGACCTTCCGAGACAAGCAGGATGGTTGCATCAAGGTGGTTATGCGGCCGCATGGCTGAGATGTCGCAATTCCAGAGGCAAGAGCTGTCTCATTCCCGGCATCCGTTGGACGCCCGCCCGATCGGCATTGGCAGTTCGGAACTTTCTGTTGTGTCGGCGATTGACCCGCTGAGTTCGGTTCGGAAGAAGGGGGCCGCCATGGCCAACGAGAATTCTCGCTCGAAACCCGTTATTCGGTCTCCGAACACCGATGGTTTGCCACACCCGAGGCGAGACGCCGGTGATACGGACGCAGGGGCGAAATCGCCGACGCCGAAGACTGCCGGAGGATCTCAGCCTTCAGCCCCTCCCCTGGACAATCCCACAGCCAATCGAAATGCCGGTCGTCCCCGTCAACCCAGCACGACTCCGCGACCGACGGACAAGCCCTTGGACTGATCCTGTGGCGCCCTTCGAGTGCCCGTCAACGCGAAACGTCGCGCAGCGACCCCAGGTCGGCCAGCGCAGCCAGGATAGCTGCTTCAGTCGCCGGCTTGGGCACGAATTTGCAGTCGCGAAAGGATGCCGGTAGGTCGCGCGCGCCAAATCCCGTCATGAGGGCGAAGGGAACACCCTGCGCCTGCAATGTCTCCGCGAGGGGCAGGCTCGTTTCACCGTTCAACTGAATGTCCAGCAACGCCATGTCGATCTTGTCCGAGCCGACGAGACGAAGCGCCGCGGCTACCGAAGGCGCGGGACCGACCACTTGGTAACCGGCGCTACGCAGGACTAACGCGGTGTCTTCCGCGATCAGCCATTCATCCTCGACAACCAGGACGCGCGGTCCGTCGTTCACGACCCCTCCTTCCGGTTAACGGGAAATGCGATCTGAACGTTGAGGCCTTCCTTGCGAAAAACGGTTTCGACATGGCCGCCAAGCCTGTAGCCGATCTCTCCCTGCAGCAGCGTGAGGCCAAAGCCGCTGCCGACGGGTTCATTGACAGGGGGACCGTCCTTCTCGCGCCAGGTAAGCGTAAACATGTCGTCAGCGATCGACCACATCACCACCACCTTGCCACGAGGTTTGGAAAGAGCGCCATATTTGGCCGCGTTGGTGGCCAGTTCGTGGACGGCCATGCTAAGGGAAAGGCCCTGTTGCGGTCCAAGTTCTATCTCTTGGCCGTTCAGTTCGAACCGTTCAATGCCAAACGGTTCGAGTTCCTGGTGAAGCAGTTCGCTGACCGAAGCTTCCTTCCAGCTTTTCCGGCTCAACAATCCATAGGCCCGCGACATCGCATGCAAGCGTCCGATCAAGGCTTCCGCGAATTCATCCTTCGACACGGATTTCTCCCGCGTGCGGCTCGCAATGCTGACGATCACCGCCAACATGTTCTTGACCCGGTGGTTGAGCTCAGAGATGAGAACCTGCTGATGTTCTTCCGCCTGAGCCAGAGTGGTGACGTCGACCAGTGTCACGACCACACCCTGAACGCGGTTGCTCTTGTCCCGATAGGGATTGATATGGACCATGTGAAACCGCCCGGCGCTGTCGCGCGCAAGGTGGTGGTTCAGGGTCTCGCCTGTCTCGAACACCTCGGCGATATGCTGCTTCAACTCGGGATACTCCAACTGGCTCGACAGGTCCGTCAGCGGCCGGCCGACGTCGGAGGGTCGCAGACTGAAGAACGACGAAGCCGCGGGCGTGAAGGTCCGCACCACTAGATTGCGATCGAGGAAAATGGTCGCGATCTCCGTGCTTTCGAACAGGTTGCGCAGATCGCTGTTGGCGTGATCGAGTTCCTCGATCTTGTTCGTCAACTCGGCATTGATAGTGTTCAGTTCCTCATTGAGCGACTGCATTTCCTCCTTCGAGGCCTCAAGTTCCTCATTGGTCGACTGGGCCTCCTCGTTGACAGAGACGAGTTCCTCGTTGGACGATTTCACCTCTTCCAGTGCGGTCTCATATTCCTCGATCGTCGATTGCAGGCGCTCCCTCGCATCGCGCAGTTCTCGCTCCAGATCGGCGGTGCTGTCGGTGTCATGGCTGCCGCCTTGGTCTGTGCGGATCTGCGTAGGTCCCGACGGTTCGAACAGGACGAGATAGAGCGGCTCGCCATTGTCGCGTTCCGCCAGCGGCTCAATGGTGAGCTTGATCGGCTGGATCCGCTCATCATCCTCCTCGACCGTGAGATTTTCCCGTATGACGGTCCGGCGCGTCGACGTCGCTTCCCGCAGCGCGGCGCGCAGGTCAAGTCGCAGCCCACGGCGCGCCATTGTCAACAGTTGCCGGCTGGGAATGCCTTGCGGCGCTTCGAGATATTTGCCGGTGCGAGCTGAGTAGTAGACGACATCGCCCTCGGCGTTGACCAGCACATGCGGGGGGGCGAAGCGCTCCAGCACCTGCGCCTCGACCGCCTGGCGTAGGGGATAACCGGCGGCTCCCTTCCTCAAGCCAGTGCTCTCGGACGGGAATGCGCCTGAACGGCCATCGCCGATGAGGGCCGGCAGCCTGACATGCGGCGAGGCATGCTCCCGCGCCTGGAAGATGCGATGTTTCTTGTCGACGGTGGCGAACAGATCGTCGTTCTGTCCGACGCTCTCCGAGGTGCCGAGGAAAAGGTAACCGCCAGGCTTCAGGGCGTAATGAAAAATAGGAATGACCCGGCTCTGAATGGCTGGGCCGAAATAGATCAGCAGGTTGCGGCACGAGACCAGGTCCATGCGTGAGAAAGGCGGGTCGCGAACGACGCTGTGCGGCGAGAAGATGCACAGCTCCCGTATCTCGTTGCTGATGACATAGGTGTCGCCGTCGCCATTGAAAAACCGTTGGCGGCGTTCGGGGGAAAGTCCCTGCAGCAAGGCTTCGGGATAGCGCCCTGCCCGCGCCACCGCCAGCGCCGGTTCGTCGATATCGGTCGCGAATATCTGGATTCGCGGAACGACCGGGAGCTTTTCCACATGTTCGCGTAGCAGGATGCCGATGGAGAACACCTCTTCGCCTGTGGCGCAGCCGGGAATCCACACCCTGATGATGTCGTTGGCGGTCTTGCCTTCGAAGAGTTGCGGTACGATCTTTCGCTCGAGCAGTTCGAAGGCCTCGGGATCGCGAAAGAAGTTGGTGACGTTGATCAGCAGGTCGCGAAAAAGGTTCATCACCTCGCGAGGGTCCTTCTGCAGCCATTCCACGTATGCGCCAATGGATTGCATCTGCGCGATCTGCATGCGCCGCTTGATGCGTCGCAGGAACGTCTTGGTCTTGTAGCCCGAGAAATCATGGCCTGAGTGGCTGCGCAGGATGCCGTAGATCTGAGACAGGACCTTTTCCATACCCGCCGTGCGGACGCTATCCTCCTCCGCCAACCCATTCAACGCGTCGAAGCCGCGCGTGAAGGCTTCCAGTTTCGTGCCGATCTCCTCGGCGGGCGCGGCTATATCGATAAGTCCGCTGGTGATGGCGCTCTGCGGCATATCGGGGTTGCGCGGGCCGTAGCCGTCGGAGATCTGCGCAACGGTGAGCCCGCCATGCTCCTTGATCGCCTTGGCGCCCAAGGTTCCATCGGAATCTCCGCCCGACAGGATGACGCCGACGGCATGCTCGCCCTGGTCTTCGGCCAGTGCGCTGAAGAAGATGTCTATGGGTTTGCGCTCCTGGCTGAACCCATTGGGCCGGCGCAGGCGCAGCATTCCCTTGTCGATGGTCATGGTCACGTTCTGCGGCATGACATAGACGTGGTTCGGTTGAACGATCATGCCGTCCGCCGCGATTTCGACCGCCATTTCGGTGTAGCGGCCGACGACCTCGTGCAACAGGCTCTCTCGCTTAGGGCTGAGATGAGTGATGACGACGAACGCCATGCCGGGCTGATCGGCCATGCCCTTGAACAGCCCTTCCATCGCCGGAATCCCGCCGGCGGACGCGCCGACGCCCACGATGGGAAATCTTTTTGCCTGGGCTGTCACTGGAAGTTCCCCTTTCGGCACCTGTGTGCGAAATCACTTATGAAGCAGGCGGACAGCAGGTAAGCATAGGCGCGGCGGAGATACGGAACAAGTCGCGACGGATGGCGTTGAATTTGGAGTTCACGTGTTCAATGACCAAACGTCCATTCTGAAACAAAGCTCCCGACGCACATGGAGTCAGCGGCGTGGAATTGCTCGACGATTTCGGCCGGGCTCGTGCCGAAACGCCAGCAGGCTCGGCCAGGGAGACTGTTTCCACGAGATACCGGTCGAGAAAGGATGACGAGGTGCGCGATCTGCAAGGGGTGCATCTTCTGATCGTCGAAGACGAATGGATGGTAGCCGGAGATCTCGCCCGTTATTTCAGCAATATGGGTGCGATCATTCTGGGACCGGCAGCGACGGTCGAACAAGCATCATTGCACACTGAATCGGCCGAGGCTGCCATCCTCGACGTCAACCTCAACGGGCGACGCGTCTTTCCGATCGCGGATGAACTGATGCGCCGCGGCGTTCCGTTCGTGTTTTTCAGCGGTGACAGCGATATCGCCATTCCCGAACATCTCCGGCATGCCAGCAACCTGCGAAAATCCTCGGGCAGCGGGGCTGTATTCAATGCCCTTTTCCCGCCGCAAAGCCCGGCTGCGGCGAGCGGCTTTGTGCCAAGTTCGCCGGACGACGTGTTTTCGCTCCTGCCCAAACTCAGGCTTGCGGCACGTCTGTTGCTGGGGGATGTGGAAGCCTCCGACCGGCTTGTCGAAAGGACGCTTGAGCGAGCGATCCGTGACATCGACCAAAGGCGGATCGGCCAGTCCACCGAAGACTGGCTTAACGCCATCATGCGCGATTTGGCAAAGTCCAGCGGCGCAAGGCTTCTGAACTGAGCCGAACCAGGTTTCCGATTGATCGCCGGCCGGGCCTCGGTCAGCCCTTTTGGTCACGCTCGACGAACTTGTTGAAACGGCTGGTCTGCCCGCCGCCGGTGTTGGCCTGGTAAAGAAAAGCCAGACGGTTCTCATCGAATATCCGAAAGAACTCATCCCATTCGACTGGTTCGAATGCCTCCTCGGGCTCGCCGAAATCGATCCGCAGGATGCCGCCCTCGCCCTTGGTTCGCACCACTGCCGGCCGGCCGTTCCGCTCCTCGGCCCATTTGCGAATCTCCTCGTGATTGGTGGTCGTCTGCGATTGCGACATCGAAATCTCCTTTGGACCTGCTCTCTCGCCGCGCACGCACCGCGGCAACTGTTGAGCGTCCTAACAGCACACGGCAGGCAATGTTCCAGCACCCGTCGCGCGGTGCGATGCGCCTGCTGTCGAATGAAACCGCCAGGAGAACTTTGTTGATGCCCAGGGAACAAAGCTTTTGCCGAGAAGTTGGGGACGCCGAGGTCACCAGTCCGAGGAGTTGTCGTGAAACGTATACTGGTCACAGGGGGCTGTGGTTTCATTGGTCGCCACGTCGCACAAGAATTCGCCGATCACGGTTATTCGGTTTGCATCCTAGATGCATTGCTGGATCAGGTGCATGCCGGCGAAGCGGTCAACCTTCCCGCTGGAGCCGAACTGATCAAGGGCGACGTGCGCGATCGCGAAGCCGTCACCAAGGCGCTGAACGGCGTCGACGGGGTGATTCACCTGGCTGCGGAAGTCGGCGTCGGCCAATCCATGTACGAGATCGCCCGCTATGTCGGCGCCAACGATCTCGGCACTGCAACACTGCTCGAGGTGTTGATCAAGCACCCGGTCGAGCGGATCGTCGTCGCGTCCTCGATGAGCGTCTACGGCGAAGGTCTATACGCCACGCCCGACGGCCGGCGCGTCGGCAACGCCCGGCGCAAGGCCAACGACCTCAAAGGCGGACAATGGAATCCCTTGTCTGCGGACGGTGAACCTCTCTCGCCATTGCCGACAGACGAAGAAAAGCCGATCGATCTCGCCTCCATCTATGCATTGACGAAATATGCCCAGGAACGCGCCGTGCTGATCTTCGGCGAAGCCTATGGCGTCGATGCGGTGGCGCTGCGCCTGTTCAACGTTTTCGGCGCCGGACAGGCGCTTTCAAACCCCTATACCGGCGTGCTGGCTAACTTCGCCTCGCGTCTGGCCAACGGCAAGCGGCCGATGATCTTCGAAGATGGCCAGCAGAAGCGCGATTTCGTTCATGTACGTGACGTCGCCCGCGCTTTTCGCCTGGCGCTGGAGCAACGCCAGGCAAAAGGCCACGTCATCAACATCGGAAGCGGCCGGGCTTATGCGATCCGCGATGTCGCGCGCCTGCTGGCCGAGGCCATGGGAACGCCGGACCGCTCGCCCGAGCTGCTCGGCAAAGCGCGTTCCGGTGACATTCGCAACTGCTTCGCCGACATTTCCAAGGCGCGCGAACTGCTGGGTTTCGAACCAGGGCGGCAGTTGGAGAATTCCCTCGGCGACTTCGTTTCCTGGGTGCGCAACACGATTGCCATCGATCGCGGCGCCGACATGAAACGCGAACTCGAAGAACGCGGGCTGGTGTCATGAAGCCGGGTAGGCGCAACCGTCGCGAAGCACCTGTCGCCATCGTCGGCGGCAGCGGCTTCATCGGGTCCAATCTTGCCGACAGCCTGTTGTCGGACGGCGAGCCGGTGCTGGTGATCGACAATCTCAGTCGCGCTGGTGTCGAACAGAACCTTGAATGGTTGTCGCACAAGCATGGAAGCCGCCTCACCGTGGAAACCGTCGATGTGCGCGACGCCAACGCCTTGGCTTCGGCCCTCACGGGGTCGAAAGCCATATTCCACCTGGCCGCGCAGACCGCCGTTACCACCAGCCTGGTTCGGCCGGGCGAGGATTTCGACATTAACCTTAGAGGAACTTTCAACGTCCTGGAGGCGGCGCGACAGAGCGGCGAACGAATCCCGGTGATCTTCGCCAGCACCAACAAGGTGTACGGCAGCCTCCCCGACATTGCGGTTCGCCCGGAGGGCGAGCGCTATATGCCCTGCGACCCTGCGATCCGCACCGAGGGCATCGGCGAGGGCCGCAGCCTGGACTTTTGCACACCCTATGGCTGCTCCAAAGGCGCGGCCGACCAGTACGTGCTCGACTACGCCAAGTCCTATGGCTTGCCGACGGCGGTCCTGCGGATGAGCTGCATCTACGGCCCGCGCCAGTTCGGAACGGAGGACCAGGGCTGGGTTGCGCACTTCCTGCTTTGCGCGTTTTCGGGGCGGCCGATAACCATTTACGGCGACGGCAGGCAGGTGCGCGACATCCTGCACGTCTCCGATGCGGTTGCAGCCTACAGGGCCGTGCTCGACCGGATCGAGACGATCACGGGCCAGGCGTTCAATCTCGGCGGCGGACCGAAAAATGCGCTCAGCCTGCGCATGCTGTTGAGCGAGATCGGCAGCCTGACGGATCGAGCACTGTCGATCCGCTATGAGGCAGAGCGGACGGGCGACCAGCCCTTCTTCGTCGCCGATACGAGAAAGATGCAAACCACGCTTGGCTGGACGGCGCATGTTTCGTGGCGAGAAGGCATCCGCGACCTCGCCGAATGGTTGCAGCGTCACCGGCTCGAACCCCACGCCGAAGCCGAGAGGTACGTCGCATGAAAATCGCGTTGGTCAACCCATTCTGGACCTACGACGACAGCATCTATTTCGGCTGCCGCCAACCGCATCTACCCCTGGAACTCGGCTACTCGAAAGCCTTGCTCGAACGGGCTGGCCATGAGGTGCTGATGCTGGACGGACAGCTTCAGAAGCTTGACAATTCCAGCCTTTCCGAACGGGTGGCCGAGTTCGCGCCGGCAATGACGGTCGTCACCACCGCGCCGACCTATCTGTTCTGGCGCTGCGCGCCGCCGGAATTGCGCGTGCCGGCCGACTTTCTCAACCGCCTTGCCGGGCGGGGCGGGCGCACCGTCGCGGTCGGGCCGCATGGCTCGGCGACACCGGCGCCAACGCTGCGCAAGCTCGGCGTCGACATCATCGTGCGCGGCGAATGCGAGGAGGTCGTGGCCGACCTTGCACGGCGCGATGATTGGAGTGCGGTGTCGTCAACCGCCTACTTTAGCGAAGCAAGGCTGATCTCGAACGGCGGCGTCCACGCCAGTTCGTTCATCGACCATCCGCCGCTCGAATGGCCATCGGACTGGATCGCCGCGCACGCGCACCACCATCACAGGTTCGACAACCACCAGGTGGGGTTCGGCGCGGAAGTCGAGGCGTCGCGCGGCTGCCCTTACAATTGCAGCTTCTGCGCCAAGATGGATTTCCGCGATGCCTATCGCCGCCGAAATCACGAGGCGGTCGTGACGGAAATAGACCGGCTGATCGCCCAAGGTGTCGGCTATATCTACTTCATCGACGAGATTTTCCTGCCGCAGAAAGCCTTGCTGGAGGCACTGGTCGACCGTGACGTGAAATTCGGCGTACAGACCCGCATCGACCTGTGGAAGCCCGAACTGCTGGAATTGCTTGGCGCGGCCGGTTGCGTGTCAATCGAAGCGGGCCTCGAAAGCCTGACAGTGGAGGGCCGGGCCATGCTGGCCAAGCGCTGCCGCCTGGGCACGGAGGAACTCGCCGCGCTGCTCGTCGATGCAAGACGCCATGTTCCGTTCGTCCAGGCCAATCTGATCGGCGTGGTCGAAGATGACCCTGCCCTGGTCGACTACTGGCGAAACCACCTGATCGACAACGGGGTATGGGCCAATGAGCCGGTACCGCTCTATCCCTACCCGAGTTCGCCCAGCTATCGCGAGCTTTGGGGCGAGCCCGATGACATCGCGTGGGAGCGCGCGCATGAACACTATCTCGCCTCGTTCCAAAAATTCAGCGACATCCAGGAGAAGCGCCCGCGTCCGCTGGCGGAACTGGAGGCGACATGTTGCGGACACTGACCCCGCGTTCGCGGCGCATCCTGATGACGGTCGATGCCGTGGGCGGCGTGTGGCGGTACGCGCTTGATCTGGCGCGGGAATTCGTGGACGGCGGGGACAGCGTTTTGCTCGCTGGTCTCGGTCCGGAACCATCCACGCAACAGGCCGAAGAAGCACGGTCCTTGGCGACACTGACCTGGCTGAACACGCCGCCGGATTGGATGACCCGCAATGCCAGCGACCTCGATGCGTTGCCGGGGGAGCTGCATGCGCCCATTCGTGACCACGCCATCGACCTCGTTCATCTCAATGCGCCGACGCAGGCAGTGGGGCTCGATGCGCCCTGCCCTGTCGTGGTGGTCTCGCATTCCTGCGTGGTCACATGGTTCCATGCCGTCAAGGGACAGGCGGTGAACAGTACATGGGACTGGCAGAAGCAGCGCAACAGGCGCGGCTTCGACAGGGCCGACGCCGTCATCGCGCCGAGCCACAGCCACGCCGCAATGCTCGAAACCTGCTATGGACAAATCGCGCGTCTCAATGTCGTCGCCAACGGCGCCCGCCCGGTTGCGAAAGCCGAAAAACGTCAACCGCTCGTCTTCGCCGCCGCCCGCTGGTGGGACGAAGCCAAGAACGCCACGGTGATCGACCAGGCCGCGTCGATAACGCAATGGCCCGTCTTTGCAGCCGGTTCCACGCTAGGTCCGGACGGCCAGCGCGCCGGCTTCAGCCATGCCGTCGCTCTCGGAGCGCTACCGCATGATGAGATGCGCTCCCTGATGGCACGCGCCGGAATCTTCGTGTCGCCATCGCTCTACGAGCCGTTCGGCCTGGCGACGCTGGAAGCGGCCATGTCGGCGACGCCGCTGGTTCTATCCGACATCGCCACCTACCGCGAGTTATGGGACGGGGCCGCGTTATTCTACGACGCGCGCGATCCGCATGATCTCGCCGCCTGCATCAACCGTCTCTCCGCGGATGCGCAGCACAGGCGGGAGCTCGGACGGGCAGCCCTGCGCCGGAGCCGCAGGTTTTCGTTGGCGAGGCAGGCAGCGGCCATGCGCGACGTCTACGACAAAGCGGCCCTAGCGATGGCGGAGCGCTGATCATGCGCTTTCTGTTCTATACCCATTCGGTCGTTTCCGACTGGAACCACGGCAACGCACATTTCGTGCGCGGCGTCATGCGGGAGCTGGTCGCACGCCAGCATCAGGCGATCGCGCTGGAGCCGGCGGACGGCTGGAGCCGCTCGAATCTGCTGGCCGAGAAGGGCTCCTTCGCCATCGAGCGCTTCAGGAACGATTTCCCCGAGCTGATGCCGGTGACCTACGATGCCGGCTTCGACCACGAGGCCTGGATCGCCGATGCGGACGTGGTGGTCGTCCATGAATGGACCGAGCCGGACCTCGTCGCGCGCCTTGGTCGCGCCAGGGCCAACGGCGGCAACTTTATCCTCCTGTTTCACGACACCCACCACCGCGCCGTGTCGGCGACCGAGGCGATCTCGGCGCTCCGGCTGGAGCATTACGACGGCGTCCTCGCCTTTGGCGAAGCCCTGCGCGAGAGCTACCTGCGCGCCGGGTGGGGCAAACGCGTCTTCACCTGGCACGAGGCGGCTGACGACCGCCTGTTCAGACCGCATCCTGAGATCCGCCCGACCTCCGATCTGATCTGGATTGGAAACTGGGGCGACGACGAGCGTACCGCGGAGCTCAAGGAATTTCTGATCGAGCCGGTGCACGAACTCGGCCTCGATGCCACCGTTCATGGCGTGCGCTACCCCAGGCAGGCGCTCGCCGATCTCGCAGCCGCCGGCCTGCGCCATGAAGGCTGGATCGCCAATGCCGACGTGCCGAAGGCGTTCGCAGCGCATCGTGTCACGGTGCATGTTCCGCGCCGCCCCTATCGGGAAGGCCTGCCCGGCATTCCGACCATCCGCGTGTTCGAGGCGCTCGCCTGCGGCATTCCGCTGATTTCGGCCCCGTGGTCCGACACCGAGCAACTGTTCAGGCCAGGCGTCGATTTCCTGTTCGCGGACAATGGCTCCCAGATGCGGCGACACCTCCGGGCCGTACTCGGCGACGCGGATTTCGCTGCCTCCCTGGCGGCGTCTGGTCTCGAGACCATCCGCCTGCGGCACACATGCCGGCACCGCGTGGACGAGTTGTTCGGCGTGCTCGCCGAATGCGGACCTCAACACATCACCAATCCGACCGCCGCAAAGGAAGCTGCTGAATGAAGATCGCTTTTTATGGATCGAGCCTGTTGTCGTCCTACTGGAACGGCGCCGCTACCTATTACCGTGGGTTGCTCAAGGCGCTTTCCCAACTCGGCTACGAAATCACCTTCTATGAACCTGACGTCTATGACCGCCGGAACAACCGCGACATCGAGGCGCCGGATTGGTGCGCCGTCGTCGTGTACGAGGCGACCCAGCACGCGCTGATGCAGGTGGCGGCGTGCGCCGCCGAGGCGGATATCGTCGTCAAGGCGAGCGGCGTCGGTTTCGAGGATGAGGCGCTGCTGCGCGCCGTGCTCGATCACGCGCGTCCTGACGCGCTCGTCGTGTTCTGGGACGTGGATGCTCCGGCGACGCTCGGCCAATTGCGCGATGAACCGGACCATCCGCTGCATGCCGCGCTGCGGCAAATCGATCTTGTGTTGACCTATGGCGGCGGCGACCCCGTGGTCTGGGCCTATCGCGCCATGGGAGCGAAGGAATGCGTGCCGATCTACAATGCGCTCGATCCTGAAACGCATCATCCAGTCGCCAGTCAGGCGCGTTTTGCTTGCGACCTCGCTTTCCTCGGAAACCGGCTGCCGGACCGTGAGGCGCGCGTCGAGGCGTTTTTTCTCGATCCGGCCAGCCGTTTGCAGGAGCAGCGTTTCCTGCTTGGCGGATCGGGCTGGGGCGACAAGCCGCTTCCCGGCAATGTCAGTTGGCTCGGCCACGTCGGCACCCGCGACCACAACGCCTTCAATGTCACGCCCAAGGCCGTGTTGAACATCAGCCGCGACAGCATGGCCGCAAACGGCTTTTCGCCCGCCACCCGGGTTTTCGAGGCGGCGGGCGCCGGTGCCTGCCTCATCACGGATGCGTGGCTGGGCGTCGAACTGTTCCTGAAACCCGGCGAGGAGATCCTGGTCGCGCGCGACGGCGGCGATGTCGCCGAAATCATGCGCACCTTGACCCCCAATCGGGCAAAGGCGATCGGCGCGTCCGCGCTGCGCCGCGTCCGCGGCGAACATACCTACGCCATGAGAGCGGCGGTCACCGACGCGGTCTTGAAGCGGCACTTCGAGCGTGGGACCGTGGAGGCGGCGTGATGACCAAGCGGCTCAACATCGTCTTTCTCGGCCTGTCCCTCTCCTCGTCCTGGGGAAACGGCCACGCCACGACATTTCGAGGCCTGCTGAAAGGCCTGCATGAACTCGGTCACCGCGTGACCTTCCTGGAGCGCAACGTGCCGTGGTATGCCAATCACCGCGACTTGCGCGATCCCGATTTCTGCACTCTGCGCTACTACGAAACGACGCAGGAGTTGCAACAGGACTGGGCACGATGCCTGCAACAGGCCGATGTCGTGGTCGTCGGGTCCTTCGTTCCGGAGGGGCGCGCGGTCATCGACATTGCCGCGGCGCTCTGCAAAGGGGCGCTCTGCTTTTATGACATCGACACGCCGGTGACCCTGGCAAAGCTTTCGACGGATGAATGCGACTATCTTAGTCGGCGCCAGATTCCGTATTTCGATGTCTATTTCTCCTTCACCGGCGGGCCGACGCTTGGCCGACTGGCGCAGGATTTCGGTGCGCGCCGTGCCGAACCGCTCTACTGTTCGGTCGATCCGCAACGGCATCACCGAACCGCCGACCCAGTCGGCTGGGACCTCGGTTATCTCGGCACCTACAGCACCGACCGGCAGGCGACGCTCAACGCGCTGTTGCTCGAGCCCGCACGACGCATGCCGGAGCGCCGTTTCGTCGTCGCCGGCTCGCAATATCCGTCCGACATCGTCTGGCCTGAGAATGTCGAACGAATCGAACATTTGCCGCCGGCCGACCATGCCGCATTCTATAGCCGCCAACGCTACACGCTGAACGTCACGCGCAGATCGATGATCGCCGCCGGATGGTCGCCCAGCGTACGGCTTTTCGAGGCTGCCGCTTGCGGCACGCCGATTATCAGCGATCGCTGGCCGGGTCTCGACAGCTTCTTTCCTGCTTCGGCGATCCGCACGGCCGACAAGGCGGATGACATCGTCGATATCCTGCTCAGGGAATCCGAGCGCGCCCGGCTCGCCATGGCCGGCCGGGCGCGCGAACTCGTCCTGGCAGCACATACCGGTGCGGCCAGGGCCCGCGAATTCGTGTCGCTGCTGACACGACCGAGAGCGGCGATGATCGATCTCGATATCGGAACCGCAGCATGACTGAAAGACAGGAGAAAACAGCGATGCGGCAAACAAGAAAAGCGCGAAGGGCGAAGACAGTGCTTGTCGCCGGCGGCGCGGGTTTCCTCGGCTCGCATCTTTGCGAAACGTTGTTCCGCAACGGCTGGCGTGTGATCTGCGTCGACAATTTCCTTACCGGCCGCATGGACAACATCGTCTCGATCATGGACCAGCCGCGCTTCCGGCTGATCGAGCAGGATATCTGCCGGCCGCTGAACCTCGGCGAGCCGGTCGATCGCGTTTTCAACCTGGCATGCGCTGCTTCGCCGCCGCGCTACCAGGCCGATCCGATACACACGACACGCACCTGCGTCATCGGAACGCTCAACCTGCTCGAACTCGCCGCCCGCAACAATGCGCGATTCCTGCAGGCGTCGACAAGTGAAGTTTATGGCGACCCGGAACAACATCCGCAACGGGAAGACTATGTTGGCCATGTGAACTTCACCGGCCCGCGCGCCTGCTACGACGAAGGCAAGCGCACCGCCGAAACGCTTTGCTTCGATTATCTGAGAGCGGCAAAAGCCGATATTCGCGTGGCTCGCATCTTCAATACCTACGGTCCCAGGATGGACCCCGCCGACGGCCGCATCGTCTCGAACCTGATCATGCAGGCGCTTGAGAAGCGCTCGATGACGATATTCGGTGATGGGTTGCAGACAAGGTCCTTCTGCTACGTCTCCGATCTGATCGAAGGTATGATGCGCCTGATGGATCTCGACCCCAATCCCGGAAAACCTGTCAACCTGGGCAATCCCGGAGAATTCACCATCATGCGACTGGCATCCATGGTGAGAGACATGACCGGAACCAAATCGGATCTGAAATTCCTGCCCTTGCCGCAAGACGATCCCCGCCGGAGGCAGCCCGACATCTCGCGTGCGAAGGCGCTGCTCGGCTGGACGCCGAAAGTGCCGCTCAGGCAAGGGCTGATGCAGACGATCGGATACTTCTCCAATCTCGAAACCAGCGGGATCGACGGCCGGATGACAGCTATTGCGACAAACGCAAGATCGGGCAGGTTGCAGAACCTTCCGGCCTGAGGCCAGGCCGCCGCAGCCACGTGTTCCGGCATGACCGCTCAAGCACGGTCGTGCCTCCTGCCGCACTTTTGCGGATTGCGCGGAACATCCTGGCAAGCTCGGGGTTTGACGATGAGATCCCGCTATGGAGAATGGACCTGTGCAACCCAAACGATCCGCAAAGGATATCGAGCAGATTGCGGAAAGAGAGACGGCTGCCTTTCTGCGACGGGCCTCCATCACCTATCTCGAGTGCTGCGTCAGCCTAATGATGACGCATCTGCAGCGCGAGGAAGTGGCCACCATTCTCGAACGCGAAGCGGACATGCTGCGGAGACTGGACTGATCGTCACGGCCCGGACCTCTCCAGGAAGCGTAGCAGCCCTTTCTTGTACCGCGTTGCCGCAGCTACCAGCCTTGGCTTCTCCGGGCCATGCTCGGATCGGGCAGCAACGTCCCAGAGTCCCAGTTGAAACGCCAGGTAGCAAGGTTCGAGACAGTCAATGAGGCCGGTATCGATATTGAGCCGCTCCCCGGCTTCCATGCGGTGGACCAACGTCGCTAGCTCGCTGTCGGAAAATCCATATTCGACGCGAGCGCCGGCAATATCCCACTCTATGGGCTGGCAGCCGATCAAATCATGTCCCCGGCAGTGATCGACGGCATCCGTCTTGATCAACGTCCCGTCGGCACAAACGAGAAACTCCCACGGGTGAAGCCTTCCGTCGATCTCGACCCGTGGCAGCGCTTGCGCAGGGGCACGCTTCGAGAACCAGTTCCGCAGCTCCGCCGCGCGCCGCTCACCCAGGGCTTCGGCGCCATTGTGGACGGCCATCTCAGCGAGTTCCGGCAATCCAGCACCCAGTTCCGGAGTTCTGAGATTGGCCGCACGCCAAGCGAGATAGTGTGCGAGCTCCGCGACAAGCCTGTCTCTGGACAGGTTTACCTGATCCATTGTCTTTCCCTCGATCCACCGTTCAACCAGAAAACCGTGACAAAGCCCGACGATCTGCGGTCCGAAGCCGGCTTCGTGCAGCATCTCCGCGGTTTGCATCTTGCGCTGCCCGGTTTGACCGAGGCCGGCAAATTTGACGAGCCACCGATCGCGTCCCGCGGACGCCAGGAATTTTCGCCGCTCGATGCCGCGTTGACTCGGCGGCCAGAGCCTCTCCTCGGCGTAGTGGAGGTTTCGCCACTCTCCAGCGGATATTTCGGTCAGGGCCAATTGCGGGCTGCCGGCAGCCTCCGCCACCCAATCGCGTAGCGTCGGCATTTGCGCGCCGCCCGGGAAGGTGCGTTCGAAGGCCCGCGCCACATGTTTTCGGCAACCCGACCATGTCTCACGAACCTCCTTAGAGGCTTCGGCACCCGGGCCGCCGGAATGGCTGGGGAACAGGTGAATGCGATCCCTATCGATGCCCAGCCGCCGCAGCCATGCGACGACGGAGTGCATCGAACTGCCCGACAGGCCGGGGCCCTCGTCGACGACAGCGAAGCAAGCCGACGGCTTGCCCCTCCAGGCGCCGATCAATTCCGGGTCGGCGTTGACATACCTGCGGAAAGGATGGCCGATCGGGCGCACGCTGATGGGTGCCGGCGCGTCGATCGCCGCGGCGACCAAGGCGGCAAGCCCGAGGCCAATGCTGCGGATGCCGATGACGCATGTATTCGCGTCGAGGCCTGATGCCCGCCCCGCGCCGAGGTAGCTTTCAGGATAGAGCGCATAATGGGCGTATCCCTCGGCCGTGCCGGTAAGAACCTTGCCCCGGCAGTCGAGCGCGGCCAGCATATGCCTCAGCACGGGATCGACGGCGCCAGTCACTGTGAAGCCGCTTCGCCAGGACCTCGCCACTTCCGCCGCAAGGCCGACCAGCAGCTTGGCACCTTGCCGCTGCCTCGGCGAAGGGGTGTCCCCGCCGCGGGCCTCGAACTCGACATCGGCCTGTGCCTGGACCAGTTCCGAGACCTTGACGAACAACCCTACCAGCGCAGCGTGGCGTTGAATGCCGCAGGGCCTGCAATCGAGGCTTTCAGCCATTTCGCTTGCAGCCTCGCGAAGCTGTCGCGCGTCTTCCGTTCGTTTGTGGTCGCCGTAGACGATCATCCACCGATTCCAAGCTCGCCGTGCGCCAACGCGGCATGCGCGGCTTTGATCCATCCTGCCGCGCGCAATTTTTCCACATGCCAAGGAACATTCCGGCAAGCTGACGGTTCGGGCCCAGGAACTTACCTTGGACAGCACAGGACGGCAGTTTCGTGGGATCGAAGAAAGTTCGTGTCGGTATCGTCGGTGTAGGCAATTGCGCATCCTCCCTGGTGCAAGGCCTTTCCTATTACCGAGACGCAAAAGGCAATGAGCCGATCCCCGGGCTGATGCATACCGATCTCGGCGGCTACCACGTCGACGACATCGAGGTCGTCTGTGCGTTCGATGTCGCCAAGGGCAAGGTCGGGTGCGACGTGGCCGATGCGATCTACAGCGCCCCGAACAACACGTTCCGTTTTGCCGATGCGGTTGCAACCGGGGTTCGCGTGGAGCGTGGCCCCACGTTGGACGGCATCGGCAAATATCTGCGCACGGAAATCGAGGAAGCGCCGGAGCCGGTTGCCAATGTCAGCGAAATCCTGCGGAACAGCGGTGCCGATGTGCTGGTCTCGTACCTGCCGGTGGGGTCGGAGGAAGCGACGCGCTTTTATGCCGAATGCGCCCTCGAGGCCGGCTGCGCCTTCGTCAACTGCATACCGGTTTTCATCGCGTCACGGCCCGAATGGCGCCTGCGTTTCGAGGAACGCGGGCTGCCGCTGGTCGGCGACGATATCAAGAGCCAGGTCGGCGCGACAATCGTGCATCGGTTGCTGGCCAATCTCTTCCGCGAGCGCGGCGTCCGCATCGACCGCACTTATCAGTTGAACTTCGGCGGCAACACCGATTTCCTCAACATGCTGGAACGCGAGCGGCTGGAATCGAAGAAGATCTCGAAGACGCAGTCCGTGACCAGCCAGTTCGATGTTCCCCTGGAGCCGGGCAACATTCATGTCGGCCCCAGTGACCATGTGCCATGGCTCACCGATCGCAAATGGGCCTACATCCGGGTTGAAGGCACGACCTTCGGTGGAGTGCCGCTCAACGCCGAACTCAAGCTGGAAGTCTGGGATTCGCCCAATTCGGCCGGCGTGGTCATCGACGCCGTGCGCTGCGCCAAGCTGGCGCTTGACCGCGGCATCGCCGGCGCGCTGACCGGTCCGTGCAGCTATTTCATGAAGTCTCCGCCTGAGCAGTTCACCGATGCCGAAGCTCGGCAGCGCACGCTCGCATTCATCACAGGCAGGGACGAGCCTATGCTCGATGCCGCGGAATGACGACGACCTTCTTCCTGATCCGGCACGCGGCACACGACAATGTCGGCTCCTATCTGGCCGGACGGATGGGCGGAGTTCGCCTTGGCGAATCCGGCAGGGCTCAGGCGGCGCATCTTGGCCGCCGCATGGCCCGCGAGCCGATTGCCGCTATCTGGTGCAGCCCACGCGAGCGCACGCAGGAAACCGCCAAGCCGATCGCGACTGCCTGTAATGTCGGCGAAATCGCGATCTGCGCCGAACTCGACGAGATCGACTTCGGCATCTGGTCGGGAAAGACGTTCGAGGAGCTGAACGGCGATGCCGGCTGGCAGGCGTGGAACAGCCGGCGGCAGGAAGCAAGCACCCCAAGCGGCGAAACCATGCTGGATGTCCAACAGCGTATCGTCTCGCTGATGGATCAGGCTCGCGAGCGGCATCAGAATCAATGCGTCGCGCTGATCAGCCATGCCGACGTGATCAAGGCAGCCATCTGCCATGTGCTTGGTCTGCCCGTCGGCGACAGTTTTCGCTTCGATATCGACCCCGCCTCAATCACGACGATCGTGTCCGGAGACTGGGGAGCAAAGCTCATCCGTCTGAACGAACTTGCCTGACGAGGACTTGCCGGATGCAGATGGTCATTTTCGGTCTCACCGTCACGTCTTCATGGGGAAACGGCCACGCCACCCTGTGGCGTGGCCTGATCCGCGCGCTGGCCCGGCACGGCTGGTCCATCACCTTTTTCGAGCGCAACACCCCCTACTATGCCGGTGCGCGGGACCTCGATCAACTGGATGGCGGCAATATCGTGCTCTACCCCGACTGGGAGGACATCCGGAGGGTCGCGGAGCAGACGATCAAGCAATCCGACGTCGTCATCATTACCTCCTACTGTCCCGACGCCGTGGACGCTTCGCGCCTGGCGCAGCAGGCATGCCGCGGGCTGCGCGTCTTTTACGACTTGGACACTCCGGTCACTCTGGCGCGCCTCGATCAAGGTGAACGCCCACCCTATTTCGGGCCCGAGGGCCTTGCCGATTTCGATCTCGTCCTGAGTTACACGGGCGGCTCGGCAATCGATGCACTCAAGTCGGTCCTCGGTGCACGCCACGTGGTGCCGCTCTATGGCCATGTCGATCCCGACCAACACCGGCCGGCAGTACCTAGGCCGGAATTTGCGGGCGATCTGTCCTATCTCGGGACCTATGCGGCAGATCGCCAGGCCGGCGTCGAGAAACTGCTGGTCCGTCCGGCCGCACTCCTGCCTGACCACCGCTTCATCATCGGCGGTGCACAATATCCACAGGAATTCCCGTGGAGCGACAACATCTTCTTCGTCAGGCATCTTCCGCCGGCAGATCATCCAGCCTTCTTTTCGTCGTCCCGCCTGACGCTGAATGTGACGCGCGAGGCGATGGCGCAAAAGGGGTGGTGCCCTTCGGGCCGGCTGTTCGAAGCAGCGGCATGCGGCGTGCCGATCGTCACCGACACCTGGCCGGGCCTCAGCAGTTTCTTCGAACCCGGTAGCGAGATCCTGCTGGCGTACGACACAGACGACGTGATCGCGGCGCTCAAACTGCCATCGCACGAGCTCGATGCAATTCGAAGCCGTGCGCGTGAACGGGTTCTGGACGAACACACATCCACGCGGCGCGCGGCGGAACTGGATCGCATCCTGAACGAAGCCTTGCAGAGGTCGGCCGGCGAACCGATGAAGGAAGCAGTCTGATGTTGGGCATCGTGCCCGCTGCCGGACGCGGCAGCCGCATTCAACCGCTCGGCTTCTCGAAAGAGCTGCTGCCGGTCGGGAGCCGGATCGATGGACAGACAGAGCGCCCATGTGCCGTAAGCGAGTACCTGGTGCGGCGGATGGTGCGCGCCGGCGTCGACAAGGTCTGTTTCATCATCGGATCGGGTAAATCCGACATTCTCGAATACTATGCCGCGGGCTACGGAGCGGCGACCGCTCTGTTCGTGGTACAACCCAACCCTGTTGGCCTTTGCGACGCCATCTTCCGGGCAGCACCCCTCGTCGCACCGGACGAGACGGTGTTGATCGGGCTTCCCGATACGATCTGGTTTCCCGAAGACGGCTTCTGCCGTCTGCCGGACGACCGGCTGTCATTCCTGCTCTTCCCGGTGGATCGGCCGGAATTCTTCGATGCCGTGGTTCTCGACGAGGAGGGCCGGGTGCGGGAAATCCAGGTCAAGCGGCAGGACGCGGCGACGAACTGGATATGGGGCGCGTTCAAGATGCCGGGCCATGTCCTGCACCAGCTCGCGGCACTCTGGCGCGAGCGGGATTGCTATGACGAATATATCGGCACGTTGATCAACGCCTACCTGACGGCGGGCGGTCAGGCGTATGGGGTGAAGGCAGGGGCCGCCTACGTCGATGTCGGCACTTTCAACGGTTATCGCGCGGCCCTTCGGCTGCTCGACGACGATGCTGCGTCCGAACAGCACCGGCCCACGATGATCGCGCCTACTGCACATTCGCATGCCGTTCCGGGCGAAGGAGCTTAGCCATGCTGCATTCCCATGCTGAAATCCAACGCCGTATCGATGCCCTCGGCCCATGGTTCCACAACATGGAACTGGCCGGCGTCGAAACTGCTCCGGACCATTTTCTCGGTAACTACCCGCTGGTCAAATGGCGCAAGTTCGCCTATGCCATTCCAGCCGACCTGTCCGGCAAGTCCGTGCTCGATATCGGCTGCAATGCCGGTTTCTATTCCATCGAAATGAAACGGCGCGGCGCCGGTCGCGTCCTCGGCATCGATTTCGACGAGGCCTATCTGGCACAGGCGCGCTTTGCCGCCGAGATCGCGGACTGCGACATCGAGTTCCAGAAGCTTTCGGTTTATGACGTCGGCGCCCTGCGCGAGACATTCGACATCGTGCTGTTCATGGGGGTTCTTTACCACCTGCGCCATCCCCTGCTCGCGCTCGACCTGATCCGCGGGCATGTCGCCGGCGACCTGATGATCTTCCAGTCCATGCAACGCGGCAGCGCCGATCTGCCTGCGCTTGAGCAGAATTATCATTTCTGGACGCACGACCTGTTCGAGCGGCCGGAATTTCCGAAACTGCATTTCATCGAACATCGATATGCCGACGATCCGACCAATTGGTGGATTCCCAACCGCGCCTGCACCGAAGCGATGTTGCGCAGCGCCGGCTTCGAGATTTTTTTGCACCCCGAGCAGGAGGTTTATTTTTGCCGTTCCGCCGGCGATCCGGCCGGCGGCGGCGCCGTCTACCCGTCGAAAGGACAGATCCATGATTGAAGCCGCGATGATCTGGAACGAGCCCAACAACAAATCGCATTGGGATCCCGAGCTCGACCCCGATTGGAGCCGCTTCGCCGCCATGGCAATGTTGTCGGCGGATGCGATAGCGTCCGAGAACCCGGCCCTGACCAAGGTGCTCGGCGGCATCTCTCCGATCGACCCCGGCTTCGTCACGCGCATGAAGGAACTCAGATTGCTGGACCACGTCGATGCCGTCGCGGTGCATGGCTTTCCGCTCGACTGGAACCTGTGGCAGATCCAGGAATGGCCACAGAAGATCGGTGAGATCGCGGCCGTCACCGATCTCCCGATCTGGGTCAGCGAAGTTGGCGTGTCGACCTTCGGCGCCGACGAGATCCAGGTCTGGGGCCTCAGGCGCACCGCTGAATTGCTGCTCGGCAACGCTCCGCGCATCCAGTGGTACAGCCTTTATGATCTCCCGCGCGAATGGGAAGCAACAACGCGCCATCGCGAAGCGGAAGGCTCTTCCTACTATCGTCACTTCCATATGGGGCTGCTGCGCCAGGACGGCACGCCAAAACCGGCACTGGAGGAATTCCTGCGCCATACGCCGGAGATGGGGCTGGTGCAGTGGTTTCATTTCGAGGACCCGCGGCTGGACGACGCCGTCGCCTGGATGAAGCGGCTCGGGGTCACCAATATGCGGACCGGACTTTCCTGGGCCGACAGTTTCAGGCCGAATGCATTGAACTGGTTCGACCGACAGATGGAAGCGCTCGCCGATTTCGACGTGACCGTCACCTTCTGCTTCACGCCAGAGCATCGCGGGATGATGCCTCACCACACCAGTCCGCCGCTGGTGCCGGAGGAATTCGCCGAATTCTGTGCAACCATGATCCGCCGCTACGCGCCCGGCGTGGCTTCCACGTCGAAGCGGCGAGCCTCGGCAGCGTGAGGCTCCCATGCATCAACCGTCGGCAACCCTGGGCGAATTCGCGGCCCTGTTGACGGGCAGTGACGCAGCACATGGCTCCGCCCTCATGGTCGTCGTCGCGCATCCGGACGACGAGACAATCGGCATCGGCGGGCATCTTGCCGGACTGCGGTCATGCCGCATCGTCCATGTCACGGACGGAGCACCACGCGATCTTGCCGACGCGCAAGCGCATGGTTTCGAGACATGGCAGGACTATGCCGATGCCCGCCGTGCGGAACTGACGGAAGCCTTGGCCGCGGCCGGCATATCGCCATCGGGCCTGACCGCTCTTGGCTATCCCGACAAGGAGGCTGCGGCGAATCTCGTGGCGCTCGCGCAGGAACTCGCCTGCCTTGTTTGCGAACCCGACATCCGCTTCGTCTGCACACATCCTTTCGAGGGAGGCCATCCCGACCACGACGCGACCGCTTTTGCCGTTCACGCGGCCTGCCATCTTCTGCGCCGTGACCGCCGGCCCGTGCCCACCATCATCGAAATGGCCTTTTATTCGGCTGGCCCGGACGGCCCGGTATTTCAGGATTTCGCCAGCGGCACCGGCAGTGATTGCATAGAGGTCTGCCTGACCGAAGCGGCCTTTCAGCAAAAGCAGCGCATGCTGGCCAGCCACCTGACGCAGCAGCGGACGCTGGCGCCGTTCTCGACCCGCACCGAGCGTTTCCGGCTGGCGCCGACCTATGATTTCCTGAAGCTGCCCAACGATGGCAGGCTCTACTATGAATCGCTGCCGCTGGGTTTCGAGCCCGGCACCTGGCTGCATGCAAGCGCCCGTGCTCACGAGGCGCTCCGGCTCGACCAGCCATGACGCTCACAGTGCTCAATGTTGCCTATCCTCTCGCGCCGGTGGGACCGAACGCCGTTGGCGGCGCCGAGCAGGTGCTGTCAATGCTCGATCAGGCCCTGACCCGCGCCGGTCACCGATCCATCGTCATCGGCTGCCAGGGTTCCAGTGCAAGCGGCATTCTGGTGGAAACGCCCGCCGAAGCCGGCGTGCTCGACCAGTCAGCAAAAAACCGGGCACAGGAGTCCCATCGCGCCGCGATCGCCGCTGCCCGCGCCCAATGGCCGATCGACGTGGTTCACCTGCATGGCATCGACTTCGACGCCTACCTGCCTGCCGACGGTCCGACCCTGGTGACGCTTCACCTGCCGCTCGACTGGTACCCGGCCGGGGCGCTGCGCCCAGGGCGCGACGATCTCTGGCTTCACGCCGTCTCGTCAGCCCAGCAAAGAACCGCACCGCCGGACGCAAGCTTGGTTGCCCCGATCCCGAATGGTGTCGATATCGACGCGCTGAACCAGCCGCGGCCCAGGGGCGATTTCGCCGTCGTGCTCAGCCGCATCTGCCCGGAAAAGGGCATACACCTGGCATTGGATGCCGCCAGGCAGGCTGATGTGCCGCTGGTCATCGGCGGGCGGGTCTATCCTTACGAGACGCATACCCAGTACTTTCGCGATGAGGTCGAACCTCGCCTCGATCGTCGGCGCCGCTTTCTCGGTCCGCTCGGCTTCATCGCCAAGCGGCGCTTGCTCAATGCAGCACGCTGCCTGGTCGTTCCGAGCCTCGCCGCCGAGACCAGTTCGCTGGTCGCGATGGAAGCACTCGCCTGCGGCACACCGGTGATCGCCTTTCCAAATGGTGCGCTTCCCGAAGTGGTCGAGCACGGCAAGACCGGCTTTATCGTCAACAATGTCGACGAGATGGCGCAAGCAATTGTCGCGGCACCCAGCCTTGATGCCGAGACGTGCCGAAGCGAGGCGCGCCGGCGGTTTTCGCTCGAGCGCATGGTCTCGTCCTACATGAGCGCCTATCTGGCGCTGGCCCGGCTGGGCGCCGACCGCAGGCGTCTCGCCGCGGTGCGGTGAAAGAGCAGATGCTGCGCAGCGAGATCATCGGCGATCCAGAGCAATTGCATGCGCTGGCGCCGCACTGGTGGAACCTGTGGGAGCAGAGTTCGTCGGCGACGCCCTTTCAATGTCCCGCCTGGCTGCTGCCGTGGTGGCGCACATTCGCTCCGGGGGAGCTGGCAACGGTCGCCATCTGGCGCGGCAACGATCTGGTGGGCCTGGCGCCGCTCTATCTCGAACGTGGCACGGAAGGCTCGAAACTGCTTCCGATCGGCATTTCCCTCAGCGACTATCTGGACGTGCTGTGTGTGCCCGGCAGCGAGGCCCAGGTCGCCACTGCCCTTGCAGAGAAGATACTCTCGATCGAGTGGTCGCAGTGGATCCTGCCGGATCTGCCGCAAGGCAGTGCCGGTCTGGCGATCGAACATCCCGAATTGAAAGCCGATGGACTGGTCGGCCACGCCGTTTGTCCCGTGCTTGCCACCGACGGCGATGAAACGCTGGCGGGCTGCGTCCCTGCCCGGCGCAGACGCCAGTTGCGCCGGGCGCGCCGCGCCGCATCCAGACGCGGCCGGGTCGAGTTGTCGCCGGCACGAGGCGATCCTCAACTGTTCCTCGACCACCTGATAGGCCTGCACGGCGCGCGCTGGGCCGGAAACGGAGGCGGCGTGCTGGCCGACCTCGCCGTCGAGCAATTCCACAGGTGCTCGCTTCCCCTGCTCGACGCTCGAGATCTGACCCGACGCTGGGTGCTCGCCATCGACGGCAAGCCAATCGGCGTCTACTACGGATTTCACCATCGCGGCCGTGCCTATGCCTATCTTGGCGGTTTCGATCCTGCCTATGCCGAGGAAAGTCCAGGCGCGATCCTGGTCGGCCACGCAATCGCCGAATCGATCCGCGAAGGTGCGCGCGAGTTCGACTTCCTGCGCGGCCAGGAGCCGTACAAATATGGCTGGGGCGCTGGCGACAGGTGGACGATGCGAAGGACTTGGACGCGGAAATGAGACCATGGTTTCGATGGAACCAACATCCGTGCGCCGCCGGATAGCGGTCAGGCTGGCGGTCGAGGACTGTATGGCGGACGCTGTCAGTGCCGAGGCCGTCATCGCCAGGCTGGCGCTGCATCTCCACCCAGGCATCGGGGCAGTCGAATTGGCGGAGATCGTGGCGGAGATCGATCCGGTCGATACTCGAGACAGGGAAAGGCTCCAGCAGATAGCCGGGCTGCTTCGCCGCGGATCGGAGGTTTTTGCCACGTTGCAGAAAACGGGTTCTGCCGTTCGTCACGAACGCGACGACGACGAGACGGATGCAGATGTCGTGACGCGGCTGGCCTCGGGCTTTGATGCCGCGGCAGCGATTTCCCGGGTGGCGAGTGTCCAGTTGGCTTCCCTTGGCGATGAGGAAAGGCTGGCAGCCACGACCGACGAAATCGTTGCATGGCTGACAGCGCAAGACTTCACCGGTGCTGGACGCAACATTCTGGACATCGGTTGCGGCATCGGGCGTTTCGAACGCGCGCTGTCGGCATCCTGTGGGCGGGTCGTCGGTATCGACATATCGTCGAGGATGATATCGATCGCCCGTGAGCAATGCGCAGCGCTTGGCAATGTAGAGTTGCGGCGGACCTCAGGCCTGGATCTGGCGGAGTTCGGCGACG
The DNA here is from genome assembly GCF_006442305.1 of Mesorhizobium sp. B2-3-6. Lineage (NCBI taxonomy): Bacteria > Pseudomonadati > Pseudomonadota > Alphaproteobacteria > Hyphomicrobiales > Phyllobacteriaceae > Mesorhizobium > Mesorhizobium sp. B2-3-6. The sequence goes on from NZ_VFVW01000002.1 coordinate 415,487, forward strand.
CGAGTTTCGACTGCGTTCTGGCGGTCGACAGTTTCCCCTATCTGGTGCTAGCCGGCGTGGCGGAGCGGCATTTCGGCGAAATTGCGCGCGTCCTCAAAAGGCCGGGCAGGCTGGCCTTGCTGAACTACTCATATCGCGAATCACTGTTTTTGGACCGCTCCGATATCCGTCACCTGGCGCAACGTCACGGATTGCAGGTCGTCATCGATGGCGAAAAAGCGTTTCGGCTGTGGGACGGCGACGCCTTCCTGCTTGCCGGCGTGACGGAACATTACCAGCCAATGCCAGTTCGGGCGTCGAACACAGCGACGCTGAAGAGCGGCGCCAATTCGAAGGAGGACAGCATGGCATCCGGCAGCAAGAAACATATCGGCCGTGGCAGCCACGGCAAAGGGGCCGGCGCCGGAGCAATGACCGAACTGGCCAAGGACAAAATCGAAGAGAATGCCGTTTTATCCAACAGGGACAAGAAGCAGCACAGCGAGGAACGCGGCCTGGACGGCAATCAGATCAAGTCCGATCAATATCAGGATCATGCCGCAAATCGATTGCCGAAGGACTGAAAGCGCCGCAGTGGATCTGTGACCTCGGCAATCGAGAGTGGAAGAAAAACCTGTGCAAGGGCTGCCGGCAACGGTTTCGGCACCGGGCATCTCCTTGTAATGGCGGTTGCTTGTCATCACAATAGGATGACGGACTGCCATCCATCCAGCCAGGGAATACGATGTCTCGTTCGAGCGATGATAGAATGGACCCGCGCGCAGGAATGGCGATGGATCAGGAGATTGCCTCTCTGCTGATCGCGATCGAGCAGGAAAAGGTTCCTGATCGCTTGACCAGACTGGCGATCGAACTGCAAAACGCGCTCCTTGCGAAACGCCGGCGCGACATAAAGAACTGACTATCTTCGGCTGTCGGCATCGATATCGATCTGCCCGTCCGACAGATGATTTCGTCTTTCCATCAGCGTCTGCAGCGAACTCTCCCCCAGGAACTCAAGAACGGCGGCGCGGGCACGGTTGAGCCGGCTTTTGACCGTTCCCACCGCACAGCCACATATCTCGGCCGTCTCCTCATAGCTGACACCTAGGACGCCGATCAGCATCAGCACCTCGCGCTGGTGTTCAGGGAGCCTCTGGATGGCGCCGTGAACTTCCTTGCTCTGAACGGTCCATTCCTGTGTGGCTTCCGAAATCGGCCTCGAGGACGCGCAGTCGAGCAGGCCAGGCGCTTCCCTGGCCGCGACCTTGACCCGGGTGTAGTAGGTGTTGCGCATGATGGTGAAGAGCCACGACTTCATGCGCGTGCCGGGTTCGAACTTGTCGATGTTGGCAAGGCCCTTCGTCAACGTTTCCTGCACCAGATCGTCGGCATCGTCGGGGATACGGCAGAAGGTGCGCGCGAAAGCCCGTAGCGCGGGTATCAGGTCAACGATGGAAACTTCATGGGTTTCCTGGTCGGCCAAAAGATAGCCTTCGCCTGACAATGGTCCAGCTCCCAGAAAGAAGTATGAATGCAGACCCCAGCTAAATGCATGGACGTTTGTATCGTTCCGGGCGTTGAAGACAACTCTCCAGAAAATTCTGATGCGGCCGAACGATCCTGCTGCGGCCGCGCCCCCCTTGCGCGCCGTCCACCAGCGTGTTCGCGCTGGCTTAGGATAGGCGCGACGCGCCGTTGTGCGGGAACAAAGCCATGCACCGGCAGTTCGGCGCCTTGAGCCAAGTCAGCCCACGGGCGTCAATCGAGGAAAAAATCATGGCCAAATCCGCACACCGTTCAGTTCCCAAATCGGCGCCTATGCACGATCAGAATGCCGCGCGCGGAAATGGCGGCGAATTGCACCAGATCGCGGAAGCCGACACGCCTGTTCTCACGACTGCCCTGGGAACGCCTGTCTCCGACGACCAGAACACATTGCGGATTGGCGAGCGCGGACCGTCTCTGATCGAGGACTCCCACTTTCGCGACAAGATCTTCCACTTCGATCACGAACGCATCCCGGAAAGGGTGGTGCATGCCCGTGGTTACGGCGCTCATGGCTATTTCGAGACTTATGAATCGCTGGCCAAATACACGCGTGCCGACATTTTCCAGCGCGCCGGCGAAAAGACGCCTGCCTTCGTGCGGTTCTCGACGGTTGCCGGCAACAAGGGCTCGTTCGACCTCGCCCGAGACGTGCGCGGCTTTGCCGTCAAGCTCTACACCAAAGAAGGCAATTGGGACCTCGTCGGCAACAATATTCCCGTGTTCTTCATCCAGGACGCCATCAAATTTCCGGACCTCATCCATGCTGCCAAGCAGGAGCCAGACCGGGCTTTCCCGCAGGCCCAGACCGCACACGACAATTTCTGGGATTTCATCAGCCTGATGCCGGAATCGATGCACATGGTCATGTGGATCATGTCGGATCGAGCGATACCGCGCTCCTTCCGTTTCATGCAAGGCTTTGGCGTCCATACGTTCCGCCTCGTCAATGCCGACGACGAATCCACATTCGTCAAATTCATCTGGAAGCCGAAACTCGGCATGCAGTCGGTGATCTGGAACGAAGCGGTCAAGATCAATGGCGCCGATCCCGACTTCCACCGCCGCGACCTGTGGGAAGCGATCCAGTCAGGAAACTTCCCGGAATGGGAGCTGACGGTGCAATTGTTCGACCAGGATTTTGCCGACAGCTTCGACTTCGACATCTTGGACGCCACGAAGATCATACCTGAAGAGATCATCGAGCCAATCCCGGTCGGGCGGCTGGTGCTCGACCGCATGCCGGAGAATTTCTTCGCCGAGACCGAGCAGGTTGCATTCATGACCCAGAACGTGCCGCCCGGGATCGACTTCTCCAACGACCCGCTTCTGCAGGGCCGCAACTTCTCCTATCTCGACACCCAGTTGAAGCGGCTGGGCAGCCCGAACTTCACCCATATTCCGATCAACGCTCCGAAATGCCCCTTCGCACATTTTCAGCAGGACGGGCACATGGCCATGCACAACCCGGTCGGCCGCGCCAACTATGAGCCGAATTCGTGGGGCTCGGGTCCCCGCGAGGATCCGCAACGCGGCTTCCGCTCTTTAGCCGACGCCGAAGAGGGGCAGAAGGTGCGTCTGCGGGCGGAGAGCTTCGCCGACCACTACAGCCAGGCGCGGCAATTCTTCAACAGCCAGACAGCGCCGGAGCAACGCCATATCGCCATGGCGCTGACATTCGAATTGAGCAAGGTGCAGGCACCGGCGATCCGCGAACGCATGGTGGCGCATCTGCTGAACATAGACGAAACGCTGGCGACTCAAGTCGCCGACAAGCTTGGCATTCGGAACATGCCCGACCCCGCCGAGACCGCCATCCCGCCGCGCGACGACCTGCCGCCGTCTCCGGCTCTCAGTATCATCGAGAACGGTCCCGATAGTTTCAAAGGCCGCAAGGTCGGCGTGTTGCTGAGCGACGGGGCCGACACGGCCCTTTTCGAACAACTTCGCTCGGCCATCGAAACGGAAGGCGCGGTCATGGAGGTGATCGCGCCCAAGGTGGGCGGCGTCGAGGCCGCAGACGGCACCCACATCGAAGCCAGACACATGATCGACGGCGGCCCGTCGGTCCTGTTCGACGCGGTGGTACTGCTCCTGTCCGAGCCGGGCGCCGAGTTGCTGGTCAAGGAGGCAGCCGCCAGGGACTTCGTGTCGGATGCCTTTGCGCATTGCAAATTCATCGGCTTTACAGAGGGAGCCGCGCCGCTCCTGGCCAAGGCAGGCGTCGCAGCCGATGCCGATGAGGGATTGATGCGGCTGGACTCCGCAGCCTCCGCCAAGGCATTCGTGCAAGCTTGCCGCAAGCTGCGGCTGTGGGCCCGGGAAGCGGCCGTCAAGCTGTGACGCGATCTACCCAGCACGGATTCCCTTCCGTGAGCGGCGGTTCGGCCAGCGGGATTCCAGTCGGTGCGGGCTAGGGGCGGTCTTGCTCCTTGGCCTCCCGCTGTTTTCTCAGCACTTCGTCGGTTCCGACCAGCTTCTTGGCTCCGCCTGGAATGGAGGTGGACACCACCGCTGGCGGGTCGCTTGCGGGAAAGGAATCTTCCAGACCGGCCTGCAGCTGATCCTCCAGCGTTTGCGGCTCTTCCGAGCGGCCGGGGGTTCTGCGGTCCTCTATCTTTTCCAGCGGTTGCTTCTTATCCGGCGATTCGTTCGCGTTCCTGATCCAGGCATAAAGCTGTTCGATCGCGAATTCCTTGATTGCCTCGAAATCGGCTCGATCGTCCTTGGTCGCCTCGATCTGATCGACCATGGCTTTCTCGAACCGGGCAAGGCTATCACCCCCGCAGGCCCGGGAAAGACGCAACAATGCCTCATGCAGCATCATCGGGGCGAAACGAGCCGAAGCCTCGAGTCTCAGTTGCTCTAAATGCTCTTGAGTGGCGGCTTGGAGCTTTGACATGGACAGCCCTTTCTCTCACACGCATTTCAACGAGAGTTGACCGTGGATGTTCCACTGCGCCTGAACGTCCTTCCGCGCCGGCGAACTACATGAACCAGGTCGCCACCAGTCCCGCGGACGCCGCAAAGACCGCTATGGTCGTCACGCCGCCCAGAATGTTGGTGGCCCTGCTGTTGACCTTGTCGCCCATGATCTTGCGATTGTTGGTCATGATGAGCATGAGAAGCAGCAGAGGTGGCGTCGAAAAACCCTGCACGATGCCGGACCAGACCAAGGCTTTCATCGGGTTGAAGCCAAAGAAATTGAGACCCACCGCCACCAGGGTTATCACTCCCGTCGCGATGTAGAATTTGGGCGCATGCCGGGGCTTGGCGTTCAAGCCATTCTTCCACCCCATGGCCTGCGCGAAATCGAAAGCGGCGCCGGCAGTCATGACCGGCACCGCCAGGAAGCCGACGCCGATCACCCCGGCCGCAAAGAGAATTCCGGCCGCGTCGCCCGCAAGCGGCCGCAGCGCTTCGGCCGCCTGCGCTGCCGTTTCGATCTGGGTATGCCCCGCCTCGTACAGCGTCGATCCGGTCGAAAGGATGATGAAATACATGATCAGGTTGGAAAAGATCATGCCGATCAGGATATCGCGCCGGGACCGGCGGAGTTCACCCTCGGTGGCTCCCTTGCGCTCTTCGAGGCTCGTTCTGCCCTTGGCGATCTCCTCCTCCACCTCCTGGTTGGACTGCCAGGTGTAGAGATAGGCGGACAGCGTCGTGCCGATGATGGCGACGATGATGGACAGATATTCGCGGCTGAACTCGATTTTCGGCAGCAGGGTGCCGCGCAGCACCGAGACCACATCCGGCTTGGCGAGCACAGCGGAGACCACATAGGCGAGCAGGGCCAGTGCCAACCACCGGAATATGTTGCGGATTAGCTTGTAGGATCCGAACATCTGCAAGGCAAAAATAATCATCGCGACACCGATGACGACCGAGTTTGAAGGCAGCGGAACGAACAGCACGACAGCCGCCGACATCGCGCCAAGGTCGGCGGCTGCCTCGATCGTGTTGCCGATCAGCACGCCCACCAGCACGGACCACAGCAGCCAACGCGGATAGAAATCGGAAATGACCTTGAAAAGACCACGGCCCGACACCTGGCCAAGTTTGGACGAGAGATAGACGACGATGTACATCATCGGGAGAGTGACAGGAGCCGTCCACAAAAGGTCGGGCCCGAACCGGGCTCCCGCACTCGCATAGGTGCCAATGGCCGAGCAATCGTCGTCAGCCGCCCCAGTGATCAGTCCGAGCCCGAGAGCGCGTGTGATGCCGCCGTCTTTTCGCTCTCCCTCGCTTCGGCCGGCATCGTCAGCTGCTCCACTCATGGGAGATGCGTGTCCAACGAGGCCACACGGGAAAAAATCATGTCGATTGTTCCGACCAAGTGCCGATGCCGAGATTGAGGTTGGAACCTCCGGTCAAGCTTTTTGTTCCTGTGGAAGCCAACCGCCAATGAAACGCAGCGCCCGCCTTGGCCGTTGATGCGGCTGAAGCTGCATCGCCTTGAAGATCGACATGGATATGCCTGGGGCCGACGGTCGAAAAGAGTGCGGTGAGGCTCTTCACCCGCACCTTCCCCTAGCCGGCCTGATCTATGGCGGGGCGGCGCTGCTCACGGCGACCCTCTGGATCCGGGAAAGCGGAAAGCGGCAGGCCCGACACGACCTGCGTGCCGTCTGACACCGAAGAATCGAAACAAAAAGCCAACCGCGGGGCGATCCACAGCCGCTGTCAGGCGGAACCTCGTCCCGGTAATTGCGTCTCTTCGCTGACCTGCTTCCGCAGTTCCTCACGCGCGCGTTCCACCTGGCCCTCGCGCGCGGATTGCGAGGCGCTGCGCCCCGACCGATCCAGCCTGTCCAACTCGTGCTCGACCGTTTGGCGAGAGCCCTCCGCCGGATCCTCTTCCGGATGGCTGTCCGCAGCCTGTTCCTGCCGCGTCTCTTCCCTGCCTCGGCGGTCGTTGCGCGTCGCGTCCTGGCTGCGATCGTCCTTGCCTGCGACGCTTCGATTTCCGCCGGCCGTTTTGTCTGTGTTGCTCATGGCTAGTTCCTAAGCTTTCGCGGCGTGGAACCGTCCGATGCGCGTCCCGCGCCTTTGCCTGGAGAAACGGACATATCCGCCATTTGGTTGCGCTCCCGGCGCGCAAGCATCGGCCCGGCGCCAATCGCATGGCGGAGAAAAGCCGGCCATCGTTGCCAAGCATCCTTTTGCAGCGATTCGCGTTATCGCCTTGGCATCCATGGGGATTTCACATGGCAAGATGCACGGGCCCGTCCATCCGCCTGCGGCAACGGCGGCAATGGCCCATTGCGTCCGCCTTTGCACGTCCAGCTCGAAGCACGTCCGGCAGCCGTCTTCCAGGCGTCCTGAGATGGCTCGGCCTCGCGTCGACAGTGGTCTCGGCACCGGTCCTGAGCGGGTGCAGCGGCTGGCAATCCGCACTCCATGCACATGGTGCGAATGCCCGTGCGATTCTCGATCTCATCTGGTCTTTTGGCGCGGTGGCGGCGATCACCTGGCTGCTCGTCATGCTGGCCCTGGCAATGGCGCTTCTCCATCACCGCGGGGCGCAAGCAGCGTCCCCCCCGCTAGGCATCGACAGCCATCAGGAACGCCGGTTTGGCCGCGCGGTCGGAAGCGCCGTCGCGGCGACCGTGCTGGTTCTCGCCGCGCTGACGATAACGAGCTTTTTCGCCGGCAAATCCATCGCCTCGATGAGCGGAAAGGAGACACTCACGGTCCGCATCACAGGGCATCAATGGTGGTGGGAGATACGCTATCCCAAAGATGATCGGTCGCGGATGATGGTCACGGCGAACGAAATCCATGTCCCCGTTGGCGAGCCGGTCAAGGTCGAGCTCGATTCGACCGATGTCATTCACAGCTTCTGGGTGCCAAGCCTCGCCGGCAAACGGGACCTCATTCCGGGCCGGCCAAGCGAGATCACGCTCATTGCCGACCGGCCCGGTATCTATCGCGGCCAGTGCGCCGAGTTCTGCGGCTACCAGCATGCTCACATGGCCGTCACCGTCATCGCGGAAAGCCGCGAAGCGTTCGAGGCATGGCGGTCCAGACAAGACGCCGCCGCCATTGCGCCTGCCAGCGAGGAGGAACGCCGCGGCCAGCGGGCTTTTCTTTTCACCGGTTGCGCGCTCTGCCACACGATAAGGGGGACGCCGGCCAAGGGAGCGGTCGGGCCCGACCTTACCCATCTCGCAAACCGGCGTGCATTGGCCGCCGACACGCTGGCCATGACACCCGGCGCGCTCGCCGCGTGGATCGCCGATCCGCAATCCATAAAACCCGGCGCGAAGATGCCGCGCATTGCTCTCAGCGCCGACGATCTTCGTGCGGTCGTCGCCTATCTTGGAAGTCTTGAATGAGTGGCGTTGCCCGGAAGACGGCTAGGCGAAAACAGGAAGCGGCCCTGAAAGGCATCTGCGACACCGGGCTCGACGAGGCAAGACTGCACGACTATCTGGCGCATGCCTGGCGGACGCCGAACGGCCTCTATGGTTGGCTGGTCACGGTCGACCACAAGCTGGTCGCCCGGCGCTATATGGTGACGGCCTTCCTGTTCCTCGCCCTTGCAGGCCTGTCGGCACTTGCCATGCGGTTCCAGCTTGCCACGCCGGAGGCACGCCATATCGGCCCCGATCTCTACAACCAGCTCTTCACCATGCATGGCACGACGATGATGTTCCTGTTCGCCGTACCGGTCATGGAAGCGTTCGCCATCTACCTGGTGCCGCTGATGATCGGCACCCGAAACGTCGCCTTCCCGCGGCTCAACGCCTTCAGCTACTGGGTCTATCTCTCCGGTGGGTTGATGATCTGGATCGCCTTCGCTTTCGACACCGGCGCGGATGCCGGCTGGTTTTCCTACGTGCCGCTCGCCGGACCTGAATATGGGATCGGCAAGCGCCCCGATTTCTGGGCGCAGATGGTGACCTACACCGAAGTGTCCGCACTCGCGGTCGCCGTCGAGATCATCGCGACTGTGTTCAAGCAGCGCGCCCCTGGCATGTCGCTCGATCGCATCCCGCTCTATGTCTGGTCAGTCCTCGTCATGGCTTTCATCATATTGTTCGCCATGCCCGCGGTGATGGTGTCGAGCACCATGCTGATCCTCGACCGGCTGGTCGGCACCAGGTTCTTCGACCCGGCGGCGGGGGGCGACGCACTGCTCTGGCAGCACCTGTTCTGGTTCTTCGGCCACCCGGAGGTCTATATCATCTTCATTCCCGCGACCGGCTTCGTCTCGGCTATCCTGCCGAGCTTCGTGCGCCGTCCGGTCTTCGGCTATCTCGGGATCGTGCTGTCGCTGATCGCGATCGGCTTTCTTTCCTTCGGCCTGTGGGTGCACCATATGTTCGCCACGGGCCTGCCGCAGCTCGGCGAAAGCTTCTTCACCGCCTCCTCGATGATGATCGCCATTCCGAGCGGCATCCAGATCTTCTGCTGGATCGCGACGATCTGGGGCGGCCGGCCGATTTTTGCCACGCCGCTGCTTTTCGTGCTCGGCTTCATTTTCACCTTCGTGATTGGCGGGCTGACCGGAGTCATGGTCGCCTCGGTGCCGCTCGACCTGCAGATGCACGACACCTATTTCGTCGTCGCGCATTTCCACTATGTGCTGGTCGGCGGCGCCGTCTTCCCCCTGCTCGGCGCCGTCTACTACTGGTTTCCCAAGATCACTGGCCGCATGCTGTCCGAAAGGCTCGGCCGCTGGAATTTCTGGCTTGTCTTCATCGGCTTCAATCTCACCTTCTTCCCGATGCACATCCTTGGCTTGCAAGGCATGCCGCGGCGCGTCTACACGTATCCGCCGGCGAGCGGCTGGGGCGGCACGAACCTGTTCATCAGCATCTCGTCGCTGGTGGTGTTCGCCGGCTTCGCGCTTCTCGTCCTGAACATGCTGCTCAGCCTTCGCAACGGTCGCCTCGCGGGAGACAATCCCTGGGGGGCGAGCACACTGGAATGGGCAACGACGTCGCCGCCACCTTCCTACGATTTTTCGCGCCTGCCAGTGGTGACCCATCGCGAGCCGCTCTGGGCCGAACCCGACATACTCCCGGTGGTCGAGGGCCTGCGCGTCGATGCGCGCGAAGTGCTTGCCGGCACGGTCGCCGATGCGGTGCCGCAACTGCGCGTGCCATCGGCCGACAACTCGATCTGGCCGCTGCTCTCGGCCGTCGCCGTGGGTGGCGCGTTTCTGGGCTCGATTTACACGCCATGGGCGGTGGTCTGGGGCGCGATACCGGTCTCGATCGGCTTTATCTGCTGGTTCTGGCCGAAAGGCGAGCCGGAGGACGAAGAATGAGACACTGGCCAACCGTCGACGTCAGCCACCTGCCCACCTATGATTTTGGATCGGCAAGCCCGATCTGGTGGGGAACGGTGGCCTTCATCACCCTTGAAGCAACCGGTTTTGCCCTGGCGATCGGCACCTATTTCTACCTGGCTGTGCAGGCGCGGCATTGGCCGATCGGAGCGCCAGCACCCGACCTCCTGCCGGGCACGGCAATATTGATCATTCTGCTTGCCAGCGCCGTCCCCAACCGTCTGATCGATCTTTGGGCGCGGCGGCAGGACCTTGTGAAGGTGCGCATCGGCATCGTCGTCATGTCGATCGCCGGAATTCTTCCCCTGATCGTGCGCATCTGGGAATTTCCCGCGCTCCGGATCTCCTGGGACCAGAACGCCTACGGGTCGATCGTCTGGTTCCTGCTCGGCCTGCACACGACACACCTCCTCACCGATGTCGGGGACACGATCGTGCTCGCCGTTCTCATGTTCACCAAGAAAGGCAACACCGGACGCCACTTCAGCGACGTGTCGGACAATGCCTTCTACTGGGGCTTCGTGGTCGTCTCATGGGTCGTGCTCTATCTCGTAATCTACTGGGTTCCGAGGATGTAACATGCAGGCGATCCGCACGGGCGTTTCCTGGGCAGGCATGGCCACCGGACCAACGGCGTGGGCGATATCGCTGCAGCTCGACTATTCAATCGCATATTGGCAATGCGACGCCGGGTTTCGGCCCACTGTTCTGTTCTCGCTGACAGGCGCCGCCGTCGCGGCGCTGGGCGTCCTGTCGTCATGGCGCGCCGTTCATGATCCAGGGCACGGCACGAGCCCGCCCCTGAAGGCGCGCACGCGCGCGTTTCTGGCCAGGACTTCGGTAGGCATCGGGGCCCTGTTCACGCTCGTCATGCTGGCGCAAATGGCGGCCGGATTGATCTTCAGCGGATGCGAACTGTGACTGTGCAGCGGAGCCGACGAGCGGTCATCCGCCATGGGCAGCGTTTGCGGTGGCCTGCTGCGAGCGTTCCGTTCCTCGCCGTTCTCCTACGTGTAGTCGCGGCCGTCATGGCGTCGCTGGCGCCTGGCACGCCGCTGCGGGCGAACGAGATCCAGAAAGGCGAATATCTTGCCCGAGCCGCCGATTGCGTCGGCTGCCACACGTCCAATCCGAGCCGGCCTTTCGCCGGAGGCTATCGGGTGCCGACGCCGTTCGGCGATGTCTATTCCACCAACATCACACCGGACCTCGACACAGGCATCGGGCGCTATTCCGCCGACGAATTCGTGCGAGCCGTGCAGAAAGGCGTCAGACGCGACGGGGCCGATCTCTATCCCGCCATGCCATATGACAGCTTCGTCGGGATGAATCGCGAGGATGTGCTCGCGATCCGAGCCTACCTGCTCACGACCGCGCCGATTTCTCAGCCGCCGCCGCCAAACATACTGCCCTTTCCATTTAACCAGCGCTGGACGCTCTGGTTGTGGAAACTTGCCAACCTCCACGCCGGCGGCTTCGGACCAAATCCAAGCCGAACCGGCGCATGGAACAGGGGCGCCTACCTGGTGGAGGTGCTTGGCCACTGCGGCGCCTGCCACACTCCAAGGAATACGACGTTCGGCATGGATGAAGATCGCAAGCTTGCCGGCGGCAGCGCCGGTATCTGGCAGGCGTTCAACATCAGCGGCGACAAGATCGCGGGCATAGGCGGCTGGAGCGATGAGGAGCTGTTTCGGTTTCTCAAGACCGGCGCCATGCCTGGAAAGGCATATGCGGGCGGTCCGATGGCGGAAACGGTCATGAACAGTCTGCAATATCTTTCGGACGACGACATTCATGCCATCGTCGCCTATCTCAGGACCGTGCCCGCCCAATCGGGAGACGAGAAGCGGCCGCGCTTCGCGTGGACCAATCCGCCCGCAGCCGCCCGCGATGCCGGGACGAAGACCAGCGTGGAGGGCAGCGGGGTCGCGGTGGGCGACGATCTCTACCGGTCGCTCTGCTCGGGATGTCATGGCCTGAATGGAGGCGGATCGGCGGATGGCACCTATCCATCACTGACCAACAACAGCACTCTCGGCGTAACCTCGCCTGAGAATGTCGTCATGACCATCCTTGAAGGCGTCAAGGCAGGCGGTGTCGCGGGCCGCAAATCGATGGCGGCCTTTGACGGCTGGCTGGACGACGGCCAGGTGGCGGCCCTTGCAAACTATGTGACAGCGCGCTTCGGAAACCCGCAAGTCAGCGTCACGGCAGCCGATGTGCGCCAGATGCGGGCAGGCTCGACGACAGAGCAGACGGTGCTGGTTTTGGCGGCCCAGGGGCTGGTGGGGGGCGGCATCGTATTTGTGCTTGGTCTAGCGCTTCTGCTCGCCAGACGCCTCGGCCTGAGAAGGCACCAGAGGCATCTCACATTCGTGTCAAGGGGCAGGCCATGAGACGGTGTGCCGAAGCGTGGCGGACCTGTTCCGCCTTTCCGTGCAACGATGAACTGCCTCAGCTTGATATCTCGACCGAGCCCTTCTGAGAGGAACTCCCGGCAACGCCGCGAGGGGCCCGAAAAACCTCCGCCAGCCAATCAATGAACACCCTGATCCGCGAAGACAGATGGCGGCTCTGGGGATAGAGCACGGATACGGGTATCGGCGGTGGTGGGAAGGCTTCCAGTATCGGAACCAATTGCCCGGTGGCGATCTGATGCTCTACGCGATAACGCGGGACCTGTATCAACCCGAGCCCGGCGACGCCGGAGGCCGTGTAGATTTCGGCGCCCCGGACGACGATATCGTAGGGTAGTGGAACCTCCCTTGCCGCGCCGTCCATCTCGAATTCCAGCGGGTACGGCTGCCCTGTCGCGGAGGCGGTATAGGCAACCATGTGATGGCCGCCGAGATCATCCGGTGTCGAAGGGACGCCGTAACGTTCAAGATAGGCTGGGCTCGCCAGGGTGAGTTGCTCGAATGCGGTTATTCGGCGACCGATCAGAGACGAGTCGGACAGCTCGCCGGCTCGCACGACGCAATCGACGCCTTCAGTGATGAGGTCGACCATCCGGTCGCCTTCGCTGAGGCTGAGCGAGATGCCGGGATAGCGCGTGATGAACTCGGGCAGGGCGGGCATGACGAAAAACCGCGCGATGGTCCCCTGCATATCCACACGAAGCGGACCCTTGGGTTCAGCATTCCTGAAGACGCTCTCCACCTCATCCAGGTCCGCAAGGAGCCGGATGCAGCGTTCATGGTAGAGTGCGCCATCGAGCGTCGGCCTCACATTTCGGGTTGTCCGTTCGAGGAGCCGAACGCCGAGATCCGCTTCCAGGCGCTGGATCGCATGAGTGGCAGTGGGCCGCGGAACCTGCAGGTCCCGCGAGGCCTGGGCAAAGCTCCCACGCTCGACGATCCTGACGAAGAGCCGCATGACGTCGATACGATCCATGACCATCTCGTAGTCGATTGTTATGGTTTTTGAAATGGTGATGTTGAAATCGGCTTTCTAGTGCTGGTTTTAAAAACGGCTACCTTCACACCATTCAAGTCCTCAGATCGACAGGAGTGAAGATCATGCCTTTCGTCAATTTCAAGGTCCCCGAGGCGGCGCTGAACCGGGCCCAGAAAGAAGAGATCGTCCATCGGGCCACCGCGATGCTCGTGGAATATTTCTCCGAGGCCGCTCGGCCGCATACCATGGTCCTGATCGAGGAGGTCAAGGACGGCGGTTACGCCCGCGCCGACGAGGTCTTCGTGATCCCGCAGGAATATCGAGCGAAGGATTGATATCGGCAACAACACGGCAAAGGAACAACCACAATGACCACCTCAACGAATAGGGTTGCAATCGTCACGGGAGCCTCTCGCGGCATCGGAGCGGCCATCGCCCGCCGGCTGGCGAGCGACGGCCTCACGGTCGTGGTCAACTATGCAGGTAGCACCAAAGCGGCCGCCAAGCTGGTGGATGAGATCGAAAAGGCCGGCGGTCGGGCCACCTCCTTCCAGGCCGATGTCAGCGACCCGCAAGCTGTGAGACGGATGTTCGATTCCGCCGAAGCGGCCCATGGCGGCGTCGACGTGCTGGTGAACAATGCCGGCATCATGAAGCTCGCACCGGTCGCTCAATTTGATGATGCGACTTTCGATCAGACCATCGCGATCAATCTCAAGGGCACGTTCAACGGCCTTCGCGAGGCGGCGAGGCGCCTGCGCGACGGCGGCCGCATCGTGAACTTCTCGACCAGCGTCGTCGGACTCTATCAGCCGACCTATGGCGTTTATGCGGCCACCAAGGCCGCGGTCGAAGCGCTCACCCACATTGTGGCGAAGGAGTTGGGATCCCGCGCCATCACGGTCAACGCGGTTGCGCCGGGGCCGGTGGCCACCGAGCTTTTTCTCGAAGGCAAGGATCAGGCTACGCTCGATCGTATCAAACAGATGAACCCGCTCGGCCGTCTGGGCGAGGTCGACGACATCGCGCGCGTCGTCTCGCTGCTGGTTGGACCGGACAGCGGCTGGATCAACGGCCAGATCGTCCGAGCGAATGGCGGGGTCATCTGAGGAACAGGATCATGAAGCAAGTCCGGCTCGGATAGGGGAAGGCTTTCCGTGAACGGGCTGCCTCGGACGGAGGTCGACAAGAGCGGCCTGATGGTCGCATGCCAAGGAACCCGATCGCGCCGTCCTCGTTGGGCAGGGATGCAGACCCACGCGCGCTTCATCATGCCGTCAACCGCGGCCACAAATGCTCGACATCGCCTTTCTGGAGGAAGGCGCGAAGCATGACACAGCGGCTTTGCTGCTGCACGGCTGGCCTGACGACGCTACCACCTGGGTTTCTGTCGCCGAGAGATTGTCCAGGGCCGGAATTCGCACCATCGCACCATGGCTGAGAGTTTCGGTCCGACCCGCTTCCTGTCGGATTCCTCGACAAGTCTCTGGATACGGAGGACGAGATGATTGCGAACTGGACTCTGCCTGAACGCTTCATCTACCGCGGTCATGCGATCGCCTGGGGCACGCTCGGCGAGGGACAGGCTGCGATCCTCCTGCACGGCTCGCCATTTTCCTCGCTGGTGTGGCGGCGAATTGCACCGTGGCTCGCGCGGCACCGTCGGGTTTTCTTTTATGATTTGCTGGGTTTCGGGCAGTCCGACAAGCCGGACGCCGACGTCCTGCATGGTCTTCAGAATGGACTTTTCGCGGCGCTGGTAAAGCACTGGGGTATAGAGCGCCCGGACGTCGTCGCGCATGACTTTGGCGGGTCTGCCGCGCTGCGCGCCCATCTCATGGACGGCATCGACTACAGCAGCCTGATGCTGATCGATCCTGTCGCAATCAGCCCGCAGGGATCCGCGCTGGTGCAGGCGGCCAAGGTGCACCAAGACGTTTTTGCCGGTCTTCCAGCCTATATCCATGAAGCCGTCCTGCGCGCGTATATCGGTGCCGCAGCGAAGCACAAATTGCGCGAAGAGGAGATGCGGCTTTATCTCCAGCCTTGGCTTAGCGAGGAGGGCAAGAAGGCGTTCTGGCGCCAGGTGGCGCAGATGGACGACAAGTACAGCGAAGAGGTCGAGGACCGCTACGGTGAAATCCGCTGCCCCGTGAGCATTCTTTGGGGCGCCGAGGATGAATTTATCCCGTTGAAAGATGGTGAAGAACTCGCGCGGCGCATCCCAAACGCTCCATTCATTGTCGTACCGGATGCGAAGCATCTTGTTCAGGAGGACGCGCCAGAGGCTATCACCGCAGCCGTTCTCGACTTCTGGCACCGGGACGGCGCGCGTCACGATGCAGCGCGGACGCCGCCGTTTTCCGAGCCTCGAAGAACGGCCCGGGCAGGCCCGCAGGCCGGAGCGAATAGATGAGCTGAAGCGTATCGGCGATGTCTGTGACTTGACGGTCGATGATCGATCGCACCGCCGTCGCCACGCAGGGCCTGCGAAGAGTGCGCTCGCTGTCAGCATTCGCATCCAGGAAGGGGCCGTCTGCACTGGCCCGCTTTGGTAATTTAGAATGTGTCGACCAAGGGACGAACGAAGCGCTCGAAATCCTTGTCGAGCGGCCAGAGCGGGCGCGGCGCGTGGATATAGGGGCGCCGCTCTGCCCGCGGCGTTGCCAGCGCGCCTGCATCGCAGACGATGACCTTGCCCGATATCGGCTCGAATGCCGCCCGGAAATGCTGCATCGATTTCAGGACCAACACGCGGCGAGCCGTCGGTTCTATCCCGAAAGCGCGCAATTGCTGAAGGTCGACCATCTGCTGCGCTTCTGAAACGACCAGGACTTCGATCCCGTCGACGTCGATTACGGCGGTGGGGCCGAAACTATGGGTGAGCCCGCCCTGAATCGGTCCGTCGCCGACATAGGCGCCGTCCGAAAGCCTAGTCAGCACACCCGTCACCGTCAGCGGGCCGCCGCCGAAGTTGGCGTCGCCCTTGCCGCCAATCGTCACCGTCACGGTTTCGCCTTGCCGGTGACGGTGCAATTCATTTGCCGCTTGAGGATCGATCATCGGCGCGAGTACCGCACCCTTTACTCCCGCATCAAGCAGGCCCTTCAACAGCGCGGTCGAGTCGCCGTAGGAACCGGCGCCGGGATTGTCGGCGTAATCGGCGATAACAAGCGGTTTGTCGCCGCGCCAGGCATGCGCCTCGGCAGCAGCCTCGTCGACCTCGATGAAAACATTGCGCTTCTTGGTCCGGCCCTGCCAGATCCTGTCCGCAAGTTCCTCTGTCACACGCATGGCGGCTGGCTTGGCGCCGGGATCACGGCTGTCATAGGTTGCGAGCACGGTGGGACCGACGCAGGACACGTCGGCGCCCGTGAAGGCTGCATTGACGGAAACCGCGAGCAAGCCCTCGGCCTCGGCCTCGCGGGCGCGGTCATAAAGGGCCAGCGTCTCGGGAATGTCGGTGCGGCCGGAATTCGCTTCGTCCAGCATCGGCACATGCGCCCTGACAGTCCGGGGCGCGATTTCACCTTTCATTGCGCGATCCAGGATACGGGCGGCATGCGCGCCGATTTCGCGCATGTCCACATGCGGATAGGTCTTGTAGGAAACAAGGATCTGCGCGTCCCGAACCATGTCTTCGGACACCATCGCATGAAGGTCGAGCGTTACCGCAACAGGAATGTCCGCTCCAAGTTCGGCCCGCAGAAGGCCCAGCAGATACCCTTCACCGTCATGGCAAAACTCCGGCACCATCGAGCCATGAAGTCCAAGAAGCACTCCATCGAGGCGGCCCTTGTTCGAACGCGCTGCCTCCAGGATAATACCGGCGATGTGGTCATAGGCGGCTTTCGTCACCCGCCCCCCGGGCACGGCATGTGCCGAAATCGCGTGGATCACGTTCCAGCCCGCCGGTTCCGCCACATCCATGAACCCAGCAAGTTCGGTGTTGGCGTTGCGGCGGGCGCGGATCGCTTCGTCGCCAAGGAGAAGCGTGTCCACCTGAAACTGCGGCAAGTCGGTGCGGAAGCGCGAGAACGTATTGCTCTCGTGCATGAATTCGCAGGTAAGGACGGTGAAGGTCATCGGCAATTCCTATTGCGCGAGGCGGACGCGATGACCGCGGCCGATCTCGACAAGCTCGCTTGGCTCGTGTTCTTCGTCGGGATCCGGACGGCGCGAAATGTCGGGCGAAAAGCGGGCGGCGTCTGGAACGAAGGCGGCATCCGGCAAGGTGCGTGCCCCGGTCAGGATCGCGTCGGGATCGGGAACCGAACCGATCAGGCGACGCGTGTAGGGATGCGTCGGGCGACTAAAAATCGAATGCCAGTCACCCTCTTCCACCACGCGGCCGAAATACATGACGGCAACCCTGTCGCTGACATGCTCGACCACGCTCAGATCGTGGGAGATCATGATGTAGCTCAAGCCCAGCGTTTCCTGCAGGTCCATCAGCAGGTTGATGATCTGCGCCTGGATGGACACGTCCAATGCCGACACCGGCTCGTCCAGCACCAGGATCTTCGGATCAAGCATCAACGCCCGCGCGATGCCGATCCGCTGGCGCTGCCCACCGGAGAATTCATGCGGATAACGGTCGGCGTGATCGGGCGTCAGGCCGACGCGGGTCAGCATCTCGGCGACGCGGTGGCTGGCCTCGCTTCCCTTGGCAATTCCATGCAGGGAAAGCTGCGAGGACAGCATGCGGCCGATGGTCTGGCGCGGATTCAGCGACGCATACGGGTCCTGAAACACCATCTGAGCGATGCGCGCGCGCTCCTTGCGGGCGGGAGCGCCAGGGCCTGTCAACGGCTTGCCCTGGAACAGGATTCTTCCCGAAGTCGGCTCCTGCAGACCCATCACGGTCAGCGCGGTGGTGGATTTTCCGCAGCCGGATTCACCGACGATGGACAGGCACTCTCCGTCGTTCAGGGTCAGATTCACGCCCTGAACGGCACGAAGCGTCCGCTTTGGCCCCAACAGCGAGCGACGCGGCAGCGGGAAATGGACGTTGAGGTCGCGGATTTCCAGAAGAGGCTGGTTCATGCGGTCGCCTCCAGACCAAGGCCGCGCGGCGTGGTCAGCGTCGGTGCGTCGCGTCCACGCTCCTCGCTGCCCACGACCTGGTCCAGTTCGGTCAGGCGGGCGCGTCCAACCAGCGTTCGCGACCCCAGGCGAGGGCGTGCCGCGAGCAGGCCTCGGGTATAGGGATGCAGCGGATTTTCGAACAGAGCCTTGGTGTCCTGCTCCTCGACGAGCCGCCCCCGGTCCATGACCCCGACGCGCCGGCACATATTGGCGATCACGCCCAAATCGTGACTGACCAGCAGCACGGCCGTTCCTTCAGCCGTGCAAAGCTCGGCAAGCAATTCCAGGACGCCTGCCTGGACCGTCACATCAAGTGCGGTGGTCGGCTCGTCCGCAATCAGCAGGTCGGGACGGCAGGCCAGTGCAATGGCGACCATGACGCGCTGGCGCATCCCTCCCGACAGTTGATGGGGGTAGGACAGGGCGCGTTCCTCGGGCGCCGGCACACGAACACTTTCCAGTGCCTCGACGGCTTTCCTGCGCGCATCCGACCACCCGAAGCCCCTGTGAACGACGAACATTTCCGCGATCTGACGGCCAATCGCCATCAGCGGATTGAGCGCCGTCATGGGCTCTTGAAACACCATCGCCATACGGTCGCCGCGCAGACGGCGCCTGGCGCGGCTGCCAAGCTTCAACACGTCCTGGCTCCGGAAGAAGATCGAGCCGCCGGTCACCTCCAGCGGGCGTTTAAGCAACCCCATCACCGAAAGGCCGGTGATGCTTTTGCCCGAACCGGATTCGCCGACAAGTCCGTAAGTTTCCCCAGGCAGGATATCGAAAGACACGCCGTGAAGGATTTCGTTCCGCTTGCCGACGCCGATGCGCAAGTCGCGGATGGACAGAACAGGGTCGGGAAGAATGCCGCTCATGCCTGCCTTATCCTCATATGCGGATCCAGCATGTCGCGCAGCCCGTCACCGAGCAGATTGAAGCCAAGGACCGTGGCGAAGATTGCGAGGCCGGGGAACAGCGAGGCCCAGGGGGCGGTGCGGATCAGTTCGCGCGCGTCGGTCAGCATGTTCCCCCAGCTCGGCTGTGGTGGCCGGATGCCGACGCCGAGGAAAGACAGTGCAGCTTCCGCCAGAACCGCGCCGCCGATGCCAAGTGTCGCGATGACCAGCACCGGACCGACGATATTCGGCAGTATCTGCGTGCGCATGATGTTGGCGTCGCTGAAGCCGGCCGCCCTGGCGGCCTGCACGAAGCCCTGATTCTTGAGCGACAAGGTGGAGCTGCGGGCGATGCGGCAGGTCCAGGACCAGTTGGTCAGGCCCAATGCGATCAGGAGACTTGGCAAGCCGGGTCCCAACACCGCCATGATGGCGAGCGCGAAGACCAGGGATGGGATCGCCAGCATGACGTTGGTCAGCCCGTTCACCAGGTCGTCCCACCAGCCTCCGAAATAACCGGCCGAAACCCCAAGCGCCATACCGATGCACGAGTTGATCAACTGCGAAACGAGGCCGACGGTCAGCGACACCCTGGCGCCGTAGAGGATACGGGAAAAGACGTCGCGACCCTGCCCGTCCGTGCCCAAAAGATGGTCCCAGCTCGGCGGCATTTCAGAATTCATCAGGTCGGCGTCGAATATCGGGTTGTACGGGGCAATCCAGCCGGCGCTGACGGCTGCGGCGACCACGAGCAACGCCAGCGCCAGGCCAAGGGCGAAATTGAAACGCAACCGCATGGATCAGGCCACCTTGATGCGCGGGTCGATCATGGCATAGGCGATATCGACCAGCATGTTGATGACAAGGAACCACAACACGATCACGATGACCGTACCCTGAACCACGGGAATGTCGCGTGCCGACACGCTGTCGACCAGAAGCGACCCGATCCCTGGCCAGGAAAACAGTTTCTCGATCACGATCGCCTGCCCCATGAGCGAACCGATCTGAAGGCCAAGCGTGGTCAGGATCAACACCAGCACGTTGCGGGTGACGTGACTGCGCACCAGACGCGGTTCGGTCAACCCTTTGGCTCGCGCCGTTCGCACGAAATCCGCGTTCATCACGTCCAGAACGCCAGCGCGGGTGGTTCGCGCCAGGAGCGCCATCGGCGATACGCCGAGCGCGATGGCAGGCAATATGATGTAGCGGATGCCGCCGGGCTGGTAGCCGAAGCTCGGCAGCAGACCGAGCTGCAGCGCAAAGACGTACATTAGCAGCAAACCTAGCCAGAATTCGGGAACCGACAGGCCGGAAACCGCCAGCATCATCGTGCCGGTGTCCAACACGCTGCCGGGCTTCAGCGCGGCCAGAAATCCCAGAGGAATACCGACTGCCGCGGCAAAGCCCATCGCCGCCAGCGCCAGTTTGATCGAAGGCCAGAGCCGCGGCTCGATCACGTTCCACACCGGTTCGCGGGTGCGGTAGGAAATTCCAAGGTCGAAATGCGCCAGCCCCCACAGATAGTCCCACAGGCGGACCGGCAGAGGCTTGTCCAGCCCGAACTGCTCGTTCAGATGCGCCATCACATCGGCATTCGTGGCGTTGCGCCCCTCCGACATCAGGCTCGATATGAAGCTGCCGGGGACGACGCTGAATATCACGAAAATGATCAGCACGACCGCCAGCAGGGTCGGGATCATCTGCAGCGTGCGACGAAAGATGAAGCGCGACATCCGCGAATCCTGCCTTTCAACAACTGGGCGCCATGCGGCGGGCGAGGAGTGGGCGCCATGCGGTGGGCGGGGCCGTACAAACCGGTCCCGCCCGCCAGCCATGCCATCGCGCTACTTGCGTGATGCGGGTGCGCTGTCGTCGATCCAGATGTCCTCGTAATCCTGGATAGCCAGTTCCGCGCCGTTCGGCTTCAGCCCGTGGACCCATGGCTGGTAGGCCATGACGGCCTTGTTGTAATTGAAGAACCAGACCGGAGCCTCGTCCTGCAGCAGGTTGTTGGCTTGCCTCAGAAGATCGTTCTGTTTGGCCGGATCGGTTTCGTTGCCTGCCTGCTCGATCAGCTTGTCGAAGTCGGCATTGTTGAACTTGACGTAGTTGCAGGCGGTTTGCGATGTCTTCGAATAGAAGCAGTTCAGATATTTCAGCGGATCCGGGCCCGACGAGTTCGACCAGATAAAGGCATCAAAATTGTCGGACAGGATCTTGTCGGACAGGACCGAGCTTTCCACCGGGTCGGTCGTCACGGTGACGCCCACCTTGGCCAGCATCGGGATGATCGCCTCGACGATCGGCAGGCCCCAGCTTTCGTTCGAGGTCGCGGTGACCGAGAACTTCAGACCGGTCTCGAACCCTGCCTCCTTCAGCAGTTCCTTGGCCTTTTCCGGATCATAGGCATAGGGCTTGGCGTCCTTGTCGAAGGCCGGCGATGAAATCGGCAGCCAGGAGACCGCGGGATAAGCCTTGTTCTTCAAGAGCTTCTCGACAATCAGGTCCTTGTTGATCGCATAATTGATCGCCTGCCGGACGCGCTTGTCCTTGAATGCCTCGACCTTCGGATTGAAGCCGATATTGCGGGTGTAGACTTCGGCCACCTCAAGGATGTGATCCTTCAGCGCCGGATCCTGGCTGTAGGCCTCATACTGCACAGGGCCGAGAACGTTGGTATCGATCTCCGCGTTGCGGAAGGCGACGTCGCGAGCCGAAGCTTCGCCCATCAGCATGATGTCGAGCTTGTCGAGATGCGGCTTGCCCTTCTCATAATAGCCGTCGAACTTCTCCAGTTCGACCTTCGAGCCCGCAACGTAATTGGCGAGCTTGAACGGGCCAAGGCCGTTCGGCTTGGAGGCCAGCTGATCCTCCGGATAGTCCTTGGAGTAGATCGGCGCATAGTTGGACATCAGGTTCCAGCCCGGATCGGCCAGGTTGATGAAGGTGATTTCGATGGTCCTGTCGTCGATCTTCCTCAACCCGGAAATATGATCGGCCTTGCCTGCCTGAAATTCGGCGACGCCGGCGATCTGCAACATCTGCTCGGCGCCCGGCAGGGCCTTCTTGGGATCGGCAAGACGGTTGTAGGACCAGATCACGTCATCGGCGTCGAGCTTGTCGCCATTGTGAAAGGTCGCTTCCCGGAGCTTGTAGGTATAGGTCTTGCCATCCGCCGACTTCTCTACCGTTTCGGCGAGGTCGAGCTCAGGCTTGCCGCTTTCCGGGTTCCATTTGTAGAGGGAGCGGTTGATCGCTTTGGCCACGATCTCGTCTTGCGTATGCGGTGTCGCCGTGATGTCCAGCGATGTGATGGAGTTGCCATAGGGCGCGGTGAACACCAATTTCCCCCCATCCTTCGGTGTGGCGTCCTGCGCCAGCGCGGCGGTCGCCGTTCCAAGCGCAAGCGCCGCGATCAAGCCAAGTCTGTTCAACATCCCTCAATTCCTCCCTGTGGTTCGTTGTTGATTTCCTGTCAGAGACGGGCCCAACCGGCATCCCGCCTCAACTTCCTTCATAGACGATGCGCCCATCCAGAATTGTCATCTCACAGCGCGTTTCACGCAGGATTGTCTCCGGTGTGGCCGTCAGGAGGTCGTTGGAGAACACGGCGATGTCCGCGAGCATTCCAGGCTCCAACCGGCCCTTCACCATTTCCGCGCCCTGGGAGTAGGCACCGTGTTCGGTATAGGCGCGCAACGCCTGTTCGGACGTCAGTTTTTCGGAAGCGTCCATTACCGTGCCCTTGTGCGTCTTGCGCGTCAGCATGGCGTAGAGGTCCGGGAAGGGATTGGGCGAACAGACCGGCGAGTCGCTGCCGGTGGACGGCTTCATGCCGAGGCGATCCCAGGTTCCGATCGGATAGGAGCGCAACCCGCGCTCCGGCCCGAGAACCGAGACGTAGGCGTCGCCGAAATCATAGATGAAGGCCTGCTGCGGCGCAGGCAGGATGCCTGCCTTCAACATCCGCTGATTGATGGCATCATCGACATAACCGCAATGCTCGATCCGGTGCCGGTGCTTGTGATCCGGCCTGGCGGCGCGCACACGTTCATAAGCGCGCACGAGCTGGTCGATGGCGGCATCGCCAATGCCATGGCAGACCATGGTGTAGCCCATTGCGGTGTAGCGGTCGACCAGTTCGAACAATTGAGCGTCCGGCAGCATCCGGACACCGAAATTGTCAGGCTGGCCAATATATGGCTGGCGCATCCAGGCCGTGCGTCCGCCGGCCGAGCCGTCCGTGAATATCTTCACGCCGCCTATGCGGAACATGTCGCTGCCGACCCCGGTAACGAGACCCGCGGCATGGCAAGGCTCGACGATGGACGAACCGGGGTCGCCCAGAAGTGTTGCCCAGACCCGTACCGGGAGCCGGCCGCTGCGCTCGGCCTCATGATAAGCCTCGATCTCGGTCATACCGTCGATCTGGCCAGTGGCCGCGTCCATGCAGGACGTCATGCCGAACCGCAGGAGGTCACGGCCCCCCGCTTCGATAGCATCGAGTATCTCGGCGAAAGAGGGTGTCGGCTGGACGTCGTAGACGAAGTTCTGGGCGTTCTCAGCCAGCATTCCGGTCAGTTGCCCGGCCTCGCGCCCAATGACGCCACCATCCGGATCGGGCGTGTCGATATCGATTCCCGCCAGCGCCAGCGCCAGCGAATTCACGACAGTGACATGGCCGCAGGCGCGCGTGACCGAAACGGGATGATCGGGCAGGGCGGCGTCCAGTTCCTTCACGGTCGGCATCAGTGCGTCGGGATATCGGGTCTGGTCAAAACCCCGCGCGGTCACCCATGCGCCCTTGGGCGTTTCGGCGGCCCGCGCCTGCAACGCAGCCATCAGCGCGCCGCGGGTCGGCGCGGCATCGGGCGTCGCATCGACCTTGCCGCGCAGGAGCCCCGTCGAGATCAGATGCAGGTGCGCATCGTTCAGACCGGGCATTGCGAAGCGCCCGGCCAGATCCACGGCCCTCGTGCCCTTTCCGATCAGGGCCTTGATTTCGGCGTTGGAGCCACTGGCCACGACCTGGTTGCCCAAGACCGCAATCGCCTCCGCGATCGGATTTCCGTAACCGGTCCAAATCTTGCCGCCATGCAAAACGAGATCGGCTTGGTTCTGCGAATTCATGCTGCCTTTTCTTCTCCCCGGCGTTCACGGACGTCGCCGACATAGATTTGACTTTGAGTGGCATTCCGTTTCGCGCGCGGTCAGATTCTTCTCCCGCGCTCGACGTCACGTTCCCCCTGCCACCGGCTCCAGTTGCCAGCTTTTTCGTTTTGCAGACGTTGGGGCGTCGGCGATCACAAGGCCAATTCGGTTTTCGCAATCAAGCATGCAAAATTTGCATAACATAGCAATTATAATGAAATATGTTCCCCATTGCGGTTCGATCAATGCTCGAACGCAGTGGAGGAGAGGCCGCGTGGAAATCAAATGGCTCGAAGATTTCGTGACACTTGCAGAAACATCGAGCTTTTCGCGGGCAGCCGAAATCCGCAATGTCACCCAGTCGGCCTTCAGTCGGCGCATCAAGCAGCTTGAGACGTGGCTCGGAGCACCGCTCATCAGTCGTGCCACCATGCCGGCCGAACTGACATCGGCCGGACGCAATTTTCTTCCGATGGCGCAAGACGCCATCAGGATGTTCTATTCGGTGCGCGAGTCTCTGCGCCCGCCTGCGGAACAGGGGCTTGTACGCTTTGCGGCCCTTCACACATTGACCATCACGTTCTTTCCGGTTTGGCTGCGGGAGGTGCAGCGGAACACTCGCACCTTCGGCACATCCTTCATGGCTGACAGGGGTGGCATCGAGGCGAACCTGGCTGCACTGACCGATGGCGAAACCGACTTCTTCCTGACCTATGCGCACCGTGAAGTGCCGTTTCACCTGGATCGCGACAAGTTTTCTCATCTGGCTATCGGATCGGATCGGCTCATCCCGGTCGCGGCGCCGGAACTGCGCTTCGACAAGTCGACCGTGCCCGCGGCGGGCATTCTGGACAGTCCGGAAACGGCAAAGCGAGCTTTGCCCTATCTGGGCTATGGTTACAGCTCTTTCTTTGGTGTCGCCCTCGGAAAACTGTTCTCGAAGCACTCGCCGTTCCGGCGTCAGACAGTGCATGAAAGCACAATAAGCGCCGGACTCAAGGAACTTGCGCTGACCGGCGCGGGCATCTGCTGGCTGCCAGAAAGCCTCGTCGAGAACGACATCTCCAATGGAGCCCTTGTCATCTGTTCGAATGACAGCACATGGACGCTCGATCTCGAGATACGATTGTATCGCAGCTCGGAGAAGACGCGAAGCACCATGGTAGAGGCTCTTTGGCAATCATCCAAGGCGCTGGCGCAAACGTTGAAGCCCGCCGCGCCAGCCGCGGGCACGGCGACCTTCAGCTCTTCATGAAGCGGAAGGCGCGCAGCACCTCGAAATAGTCGTTCGATGCAAAGGCGACGGCACGTGGCCCGTGCCGGCGCACTCCGGGATACCAGGAGGCGCGATAGGCATCGACGGGGTTGCTGAATTCGATGATGATCTCGACCCTTTCCGGCATTGACGGCAAAGCTTGCCGCGCCCTGTCGCGCAACGCCCTTTCAACGCCCTCGCATATTGCGCCGCGCGCCGCCGCAGGCGCCAGGGAGATGGTGGCCGCGCCGATGCCTTTGAGGGTTTCGACAGTGGCTATCCCCGGGACGAGGGCTCTGGCGTCGGCGCAAATGCCTTCGTCGCCGGAAAGAAATACCGAGCGCACGCCATAGCGCGCGGCGCACAACGCATTCAATGTGAATTCAGACGCTGTTTCGCCATTCAGGATCAGCCGCGATATTCGCAATGTCGATGTGTGTGCAAGCGGGTTGTCCTCGACGCCGGCCTTGGAATGGTAGCCGGTATAAAGCGCGGCATCGAAGCTTTCATCGATCCCGAACATCATTGCGTCCGGATGTCCCGACCAGCCCCTCACGATGCGCGCGAAAGGCGGCATGCGTTCGAGAATAAGGTTGCGCCCGCTGTCATGCGCATCCTTGATCATGATTTCGGTGGCGCCAGCGGCTCGCGCTCCTTCGCAGGCGGCCAGGACCTCCCCGGTCATCAGTTCGCGGAATTCCCTGTGGTCGGCATGCGTTCTTTCCGCCTCGTCCCAGGATTGAATGCCCGCGGTGCCTTCGATATCGGCCGAAATGAAAATCTTCATGCTCAAAGGGGCTCCTTCAGCCAGTCGGTCAACGCCGGAATCCTGCGTCTATTTCGTCCAACCACGCCTTGCGCGGCGCACAGGGCGTTCAGAACGGCCTCGACCGTGGTTTCCACAACCGCTTCGAAAACGAGGTCGATGTATCTGTCATCGACACGCGAAATCGAAATGAACGGTGAAGGCGAGACGTGCGGCAGAGGATCGGCGGTCGTGAAGGCGATGGCGATATCGCCACTGCCGTGTCCCCAATACGAACCGAGGCGGGCAATGCCGGCGCCGGCCCGGCTGGCGGCACGGTTCAATTGCCGGTCGTCAAGAGGAATATCCGTGCCGAGAATGATGATGATCGACCCGCTTTCAGGCTCGCCGAGCCCTTTGGGATCGGCTCTGCGGCCATCCGGGAGGACAAGATCCCCTGCCCTGCCGAAGTTGGACAACACCAGAGCGCCAAGCGTGAAGGCGCGAGACCCGATCTCGACAGACCTGGACGCGCTGCCGATACCCGCCTTGAAGCCAAACGACGTCATTCCGGTGCCGGCGCCGATGCTGCCCTGTTCGACCGGACCGGCGCTCGCGGCATCCAGCGCCGCTTCGGCGTCATGCCGGGTGACCGCCATTGCCTGAATATCATTGATGCCGCCGTCGTTGCATTCGCAAACGACGGGGTTGACCGTGCTGGTCTTGCGCCCGATCTCCGGGTTGGCGGCAATGGCACGCTTGATCAGCGCCTCCGCACATGGTGCGACCGAGAACGTGTTGGTCAGAAGGATCGGCGTTTCGATCGTGCACAGTTCGGACAATTGCATGAGCCCGACGGACTTGCCGAAACCGTTGATGATATCGACCGCCGCCCTGACCTTGGATCTGAACAGGTCGCCGCCATGGGGCAAGACGGCGGTGACGCCTGTCGCAAGTCCGTCGGCGATGATCGTCTTATGGCCGACCAGGACACCCGGCACGTCCGTGATCGCATTGTTCGGGCCGGGCGGCAGCCGCCCCATGCAAAGGCCTAAACGCCGTGCCGCGCCCATTTTCACATCCCACTCATCAAGCAAGGGCCGCTCTTCCGGCCGCATGCCCGTTCATCTCTGCAAAAGCTGTCTGGACGTAAATTTCCTGCAGGCGGCGTGTCAATGGACCAGGTTGGCCGTTTCCGATCCTGTGGCCGGCAATACGGATGACGGGGGTGACCAGGCTGGAGGCGGAGGTCAGGAACGCTTCCGCCGCCGAAAACGCCTCCTCTGGCGAGAACGCACGCTCTTCAAACAAAATGCCCTGGTCTTCACATAGACGCGCCACTGCTCGCCGCGTACAGCCGGGCAGGATGGCTTGAGAATTGGCGCGAGTGATGACACGGCCGTCGTGCGTAACGATGAAAGCCGTCGCCGATGCGCCCTCGGTCACCTGTCCACCCTCGACAAACCAGACATCATCGAAGCCTTTCTCGCTTGCAGCATGCTTTGCCAGAACCTGCCCCAGCAGCATGACGGTCTTTATGTCGCGCCGTGCCCAGCGCGGATCAGGCGCCAGGTCGACGGCGACGCCTTCGGCCTGAGCCTTGGTTCCTACGAGTTTGCGGGCGCTTGTGAAGGCGACCATGGTCGGCTCAAGATCATCGGGAAACAGGAAATTGCGCTTGGCTTCGCCGCGCGAAATCTGGAGATAGACCGTTCCTTCATCCAATTCGTTGAGCGAGATCAGTTCCAATTGAATGGCTTCCATCTCAGGCAGCGTCACGGGCATGGGAATACATATCTCGGCAAGCGACCGCTGGAGACGATTGAGATGGAAATCATTGTCTATCAGCCTGCCGCCGATCACGGCGGTCACCTCGTAGACCGCGTCTGCAAAGAGGAATCCCCGATCGAAGAGACCGATGCGCGCCTCGTCTTCGGGCATGTAACGCCGATTGCAATAGACTTGCGCCACTTTGGCCATCCTCGATCCCAGCATCAACTGACTGCTCGATAAATGCCAAGGCAGGTCGGCAAAGACCAATTCAAAAAATGCAATTCGGTATGCCGATCACGTCAAAGCGCAACGGGCACTCCCTGCGACGGCCGCATGGTTCACGCCACGAGCGAGCGCAGGTCGCTGAAATGGTTTCCTTTAATCCGCGGAGCCGGACGGAGGCTTGGATGACGCATCGTTGACCTCCCGATATTGACAGATCGCGGCCATCGATTTAAGTTCGCGTTAGTGGTGACTAACGCGAACTACTGGACAGCGCTCGGAGATCCGACAAGGCGCACGATCTTCGAACTGCTGGTCGAACAGCCCTGCTCGGTCAGCGGACTTGCTCGTGCCCTGCCTGTAACCCGGCCGGCTGTCTCTCAGCACTTGAAGATACTCAAGGCTGCCGGGCTTGTGGCCGACACGCGCTCGGGCAAGGAACGCATATACCGTATCGATCAGGATGGGCTGGCAGGCCTGCGCGCGGAAATCGACCAGTTCTGGAGCAAGGCCCTGGCGGGCTACAAATTAGCCGTCGAGTATCCAAAAAAGGACCAAGCATGAGTAAGGATCCCGCACTCGCGCCGGTAAGGCATTTCGTCGTCGTCGAGGCATCCATTGCGCGTGCCTTCAAGGTTTTCACCGAGGATTTCGGGAGATTCAAACCTCGAGAGCACAATCTTCTTGCCGTTCCGATCGCAGAAACGATCTTCGAACCCCGGGTCGGAGGGCACGTTTACGACCGAGGTGTGGATGGCAGCGAATGCCGCTGGGCTCGTGTGTTGGCCTACGATCCGCCCAGCCGGCTGGTTCTGAGTTGGGACATCAGCCCTCGGTGGCAGATCGAGACCGACCCGAACAAGACGAGCGAATGGGAGGTCCGATTCACGGCCGAGACCGAGAACAGAACCCGGGTTGAGATCGAGCACCGGCATTTCGAGCGCCATGGGCAAGGCTGGGAGGGCGTGAGGGGTGCAGTTGATAGCGATCAGGGCTGGCCGCTCTACCTGCAACGGTTCCACGGCCTGTTCAACCATCGGGCAGCCTGACAACCGCGTTGCAGTTCATGGGGTATGACTCGCAAGCACCGTATCGCCCACTGAGATTCCAGGAGCAGAGACAACATGGAAGTCTATTGGTTAAGCATCCTCGGCGTGCTTACGCTTTGTTTACTGTCGGTGGTGTTGGCGGTCTATTCCGGTTCGTCCAAGGGATTTGCAGGGGTACTTTCAGGACCGGTAGTCCCGGCGGACGACCACAACAGGCTCTACAGGATCGACCGCGTCCACATGAACTCGGTTGAGGCGCTGGCGCCCTTTGTCGTGCCCGCGGTGCTGGCGATGATGGTTGGTGTTGGACCGACCACTTTGGCAGCGCTTGTGGGGCTGCACCTGGCGATACGCCTGATTCATCTGGGAATCTACCTACGTGGCGGAAACGCCGCAAAGGGAGGCAGTGTCAGGACGGTTCTGTACGTTTCGGGAGCGCTGGTTACGCTTGCCCTTATCCTTGTGACTGGATGGGCAGCATTCCATTGACGCGTTATCGGCACTTATCGGAGGCTACATCCGTTTTATAGTCCGCGTCCGGCATCCCCGTTCGGCAACAGCGCCACCGTCTCGGCCCGGGCAAGCGTGTCCAACTGTTGGGAACCACTGCGCGATTTTTCAAAAAGTGCCCTCACCGCTCCAACCAAGGCATTTTTCGTTGCAGCCGATCGGCATTCTCCCACCCCCATCGGCCCCGTTGTTATGTGTTATTTTTGCTACATGTTGCTGCTCATGACTGGGAAAACCCATTTAGAGTCGCCTAAATTAATATTCGCTCACGTATTTTCTGAATATATCGGGTAATTCGGCAATGGTGGGCCTGGGGTTGGCCCGCTTAAGCGCCTTGAGGAAGGCGTTGGGGAAACGGGTGGGCTAAATGAACAGAACTGGCATGTCGGCCATAGGCAAGCGCCTTGGTCTTTTGATGGCGGCTACGATGCTGACTTGCGGGGGGGCGAACGCCCTCACGCTCAAGGAGGCGGTGGCGGTAGCGGTCGAATCCAATCCGGAGATCGGCCAGGCCATAGAAAATCGCGAAGCGATCGAGTTCGAATTGCGTCAGGCAAAGGGCCTCTATTTGCCCAGCGTCGACCTGCAGGCGTCGGCTGGCGCTCGTCGTCTCGACAATTCATCACGGCGCGCACTCTCGATAGAGGACGACGCGCTTTACCCGGCAGAAACAGACCTGACCGTTTCGCAGACGCTCTATGACAGCGGCGCAAGGCGCGCAGAATTGAACCGCCAGGCCTCCCGCGTCGATGGCGCGTCGTTTCGAGTGCTGGAACGGTCGGAATTCATCGGCCTCTCTGTTGTCCAGGACTACCTCGAATACATGCTCCAGGCTTCGATTGTTGCCGAGGCAAAGAAAAACCTGGGCTTCCATCAAGCAATCCTCCACGACATCCAGGAAGGCATTGCCGGCGGCGGGTTGAACGAAGCCGACCGGCAACAGGCCGAGGAGCGGCTGTTCGCGGCCAAGGCCCGCATGCAGGAAGCGTCGGAGGAACTGGAAGCCGCGCGGATACGGTTTTTCAAGACTGTCGGCAAGCCGCTGACCAATGCAGCGAGGCCGGCCGACGTGTCCGGCACGCTGCCAAGGTCGCTGGACGATGCGTTGGGCCTTGCGCGCGAGAGTAACCCGCGCGTCCACATGGCCAACAGCGATATTGCCGCGGCGGCCTCGCTGGTGGACGCGGCGCGGGCGAAATACGGCCCTTCGATCATTGCCGAAGGCTCTGCCCGGGCGGGCTACGACATTGACGGCGACGATGGAGACGCATCCGATCTGCAGGCACGTCTGGTGTTGCGCTGGAATCTCTATCGGGGCGGCATCGACAAGGCCAATGAGCAGGAGCAGATCCGCCGCACCAGCGAGCAGCGGCTCGCGATGCACCAGGTTCTGCGAGAGATCGAGGAAGCCGTTCGCACGTCATGGGATCGTCGCTTCCGGCAGGCCGATCTGGCCAAGACCCTAAAGCTTCAAGCAGCCTCCAACGAAAAGCTGGTCGCGTCCTATCGCGAACAGTTCAAGGTCGGTCAGCGCTCGTTGCTCGACGTGCTCGATGCGCAGAACACGCGGTTCAACACCGCGACACTGGCCGACACCGCGTCCTACGCATCCCTTTTCGCGCAATATCGGCTTCTGGCGGCGACCGGGCAGTTGTTGAAAACGATGGATATCCACCCGCCAAAACAGGCCACGGCTTACGCGCGAACCGAGTTCGCCGCACCGGAAATAGCCGACACCGAGACCTATGCGCGCACGCCTTCGGAACAGAAAAATGACGTGCCGTTCGATATTCTGGCACCGGTCAGGAAAAAATAGGCGGGCCTAAGGATCGATCGAGAGTCCCCGCGGGCGGATCGTGAACCAGCAACCCAACATCCTGTCACCGAAAGAGGCTTTCAAGGCCTGCTTTTCGGCCGTCGCCGCATATCTCGGCCGCCCCAGCGCCGAAACCGTGCTCTTTGCCGGCGTGCCGCTGGCCGAGACGCGCATCGATATCGACGCAATCCGGCATCTTGCCGAGCGCGTCGGCCTTGAAATCACCGAATTCAGCCAGCGCGACTTTGTTCGGGGGCGCATCGACCTCCCCGCGATCGTCTTTCGCGTCAGCCAGCTGCCTGTCGCGCTGCTGGCCGATGGTGAAGCCGGGGAATATTTTACAGCTCCCCAGGAGGACGGGCGCACCAGGATCAGCCGGTCGGAGCTGGCCAACAGCTATATCAGCGGCGGTGCGTCCTTCTCGATCACCTACGCCAACGCGACGGAGGCCATGAGCGTCGGCTCGGCGCCGAAAATCGAGCGGCGACATTGGCTGACGGGAACGATGGGGCCGTTCTGGCGCACCTATTCGAAGGTTGTCCTGTCGGCGGTGTTCATCAATCTGCTCGCCATCGCCTCGCCGATCTTCACCATGAACGTGTACGACAGGATCCTGCCGAACAAAGCGATATCGACGCTCTGGGTGCTGGCCATCGGCATCGGCGCGGTCATCCTGTTCGACCTGCTGCTAAAGACCTCCCGGGCATCGCTCATCGACTATGCCGGGCGCAAGGCGGATCTGCGCATTTCATACATGCTGTTCGAGAAGGTGCTGAACTCGTCTCTGGCGGCACGGCCGGGCTCGACGGGCGAATACGCAAATCGCGTGACCCAATATGAATTCGTGCGCGAATTCTTCACGTCCAACACCATCAGCGTGTTCATCGACACGGCTTTCGTGTTTGTTTTTCTCCTCGTCATCTATGCGATAGGCGGCTGGCTGGTCATGATACCCGCGCTGGCCTTCGTCGCGTCGGTGATCGTCGGACTGGTCACGCAGCGGCGCATCGGCAGGCGTGTGGCGGCCTCCATGAACGAGGCCTCGCAGCGCCAGGCGCTGCTGGTCGAATCCATTTCCACGCTGGAGACGATCAAGTCGCTGCGCGCCGAAGCCTACCTGTTGCGAAAATGGGGAGAGCATTCCAAAAACGCCTCCAACACCTCCGAGAAGATCAAGCAGCTTTCGGCCGCCGCCGGCAACATAACGCAGGCCATCCAGCAGCTGGTCACCGTCGCGCTGGTGGTGGCCGGCGCCTACGCCTTCTCCGAAGGACATGTCTCCACCGGAGCCATCATCGGCACCGTCATGCTGGCCAGCCGGGCTGTGGCCCCGCTCGGGCAGATCGCCATCACCTTGTCCAGATTGCGCCAGGCCATGCTCTCTTTGCGGATGGTGAATTCGATCATGGCTCAGCCGGAGGATCGTCCGGACACTGTGGGCTTCGTCAACCGGCCCGTCCGCAACGGCGCCATGGTGTTCCGGAACGTCGGCTTTACCTATCCCGGCTCCGAGAACGAAGTCCTGACCGGCCTGAATTTCTCCGTGAAGCCGGGGGAGCGGATCGGCATCATCGGCCGCATAGGATCGGGAAAGACGACGATGGGGCGGCTGATCGGCAGGCTTTTCTTGCCGAGTTCCGGCGAACTGCTGCTGGACGGCATCGACATCCGTCAATACCACCCCTCCGAGGTTCGCGCCGCCGTCGGCATCGTCGCGCAGGCGAACGATCTGTTTTCAGGCACCATCAAGGAAAATCTTTTGATGGCCTGTCCGGAGGCGACCGATGAGCAGATCGTCGAAGCGGCCAAGGCCGCCGGCGTCGACGATTTCGTCTCCCGCCACCCGCGTGGCTATGACATGAATGTCGGCGAGCGCGGCACCAATCTCTCGGGCGGCCAGAGACAGACGATGGCGATCGCCCGGCTGTTGCTGACGAAACCGAAAGTCGTCTTCCTGGACGAGCCGTCCGGCTCGATGGATCTGGCTTCCGAGCGTCAACTGATCAAGCAGCTCAAAGTGGCTTTCGATCGAAACACCACGCTGATCGTCTCGACACACCGCTTCAGCATGCTCGAACTTGCCGACCGGCTTATCGTCATCGAGCA
Organism: Mesorhizobium sp. B2-3-6; assembly: GCF_006442305.1. Classification (NCBI taxonomy): domain Bacteria; kingdom Pseudomonadati; phylum Pseudomonadota; class Alphaproteobacteria; order Hyphomicrobiales; family Phyllobacteriaceae; genus Mesorhizobium; species Mesorhizobium sp. B2-3-6. The sequence goes on from NZ_VFVW01000002.1 coordinate 449,329, forward strand.
AGGCAGGATCGTTGCCGATGGACCAAAGGACCAAGTGATACAGGCGCTGCAGAAAAAAAGCACCTGAAGAACGAAAACTATCAAAGTATTCAATGCGTTGGGGCCGTGGGAAATGCTTGCAAGGGAAGACCGGCCGCCGCTCTTTGCGTCGGCGTCCATATTTATCATAGGTGCACTCTTCGTGTCTTCCGTTGCTTGGGCGTCCTTTGCCGAGGTGGATGAAATCGCACGCGGCGACGGCAAGGTCATACCTGCTTCCAAAACGCAGATCATCCAGGCCAGCGAGCCGGGCGTCGTCCAGGAAATTGCCGTCAAGATCGGGCAGGTCGTGAAGAAGAACGACCTCATCATCCGCCTCGACAATACGTTCAACACCTCCAGCCTTGGCGAGCAACAGGCCAAGGCACGGGCATTACAGACCCGCATTGCACGGCTGAAGTTCGAGCAGAGCGGCGATCTGCAAGGCGAATTTCCATGTCCGGCCGAAATCCAGAAGGTCGCCCCGGAAATCTGCGACAACGAGCAGAAGCTGCTCGTCGCCCGCCGCGACAACTTCGAAGTCAAGCTGTCGGTTCTCAAGTCGCGCCTCGATCAGCGCGAGAAGGAATTGGACGAGGCGACCGCCAATTCCGATCGCCTCACGAAGAATCTGGTCGTCAGCGACCAGGAGGCAAAGCTGGTCGAAGCCATGGTCAAGAAAGGCCTGATGGCGCGAACCGAGCAACTCCGGGTCGAACGCGAGCAGACCGAGCTCAATGGGCAGCTGACGCTTGCTGGAGAAACCACCAAGAAAGCCAAATCGGCTATCACCGAGGCCCAGCTTCAGGTCGACGAGCTCGGCCTGCAGCTGCAACAGGAGGCGCTGAGCGACCTCACGCAGGCGCTGGCTGACCTCTCGGTGGTCGATGAAACCATTCGCGGCGCGACCGACAAGGTGGCCCGCACCGACATCCGTTCTCCAGTCGACGGTATCGTCAACACGCTTGACATCAATACGGTTGGCGCCTTCGTGCAGCCCGGCGCGGTGGTCGCCGGCATCGTTCCGACTTCGGAGACCTTGCTGGTCGAAGCGCGGGTTTCGCCCCGCGACGTTGCCTTCATCCGGCCGGACCAGGAGGCGCTGATCAAGGTCACCGCCTATGATTTCTCGATCTTCGGCGGCATCGAAGGCAAGGTCTCGAACATCACCGCCGACAGTCTCGTCGACCAGAAGACAGGCGAGCCCTATTATCAGGTGCGCGTCGCGACCGACAGGTCGACGCTGACGCGGGATGGCAAGACCTATTCCATCATCCCGGGCATGATCTGCTCCGTCGACATCAAGACCGGCCGCAAGACGATCCTGACCTACCTGCTGAAACCCATCAACAAGGCACGAGAGGAGGCGATGAGTGAACGATAGCGCCACGCCTCCCGCTGTTCTCGAGCGGTTGCTCGTGCCGATGGCCACGGAAGACCTCGGCATGGAGTTCCGGGTTGTCGCGCGCCGCGGCATCCGCCGCGGCATCCGCCTGGAGCGGACGTTCTGGACGTCGCTCAGGCAGATGGCGGAAAGCCGCAAATGCACGATCGGCATGCTTGTCGATGAGATCGCCGAGAGCCAGCCTCCGGCCGGCAATCTGACATCGGCGATCAGGGTTGCCTGCATTCGTGGCTTGACGGAAGAAAACCTGACGTTGAAGAGGCTTGCGTCGATCAGGACGATCACCGCGATACTGGTCGCCTGCCCCTCGCCCGCCTTCGCCCTTTCATCGTCGAAAAAGATCCTGACCTTCAACGCTCCGTTCCAACAATTGGTAAAGCGCCAATTGCCGACGGCGCCGAGCGATGACGGGCGTCAGGATCTCAGGCTGGCGCTCGATCTCAACGTGGCGGACATCTTCGCGCGGCTGGATGCCAATGGCGAGATTCCGGTCGCCAGCGGGTTCGTCATCGGCGCCGGCGAACGCCGATATCGTGGCCAATTGAATGCCGTGCGAGCACCGCTGGTCGGGCAGGACCTGCTGATGGCATTCGTCAGCGGCTAGCAGCAGTTCCAGGAAAAGTGCGAAACGCTTCCCGGGAAAAGCGTGTAGCGCTTTCCCTTGGGAATTGCGCAAAACAAAGAGATAGAGCGGTTCGGCGTTTTCCATAAAAGCCGGCGAACCGCGGTTGCTCACCGACGGGCAAGCGCTCCAGAAGCCGTGTCGGGCTGCAATCCCTCGCCGGGCGCGACGCCTGCAAAACCGCCCTTGATCTCCGCGACCTGCGCGCTGCCCGATCTCGAACCATGGATCCAGGCTCGGTCCGTGCTGAAGGAATAAAGCGGCACATAATCGGGGAGATCGCTGTCGCGCAGCACGGTGTTGTTGAGGCTGTCGAGAATGAACACGCCACTTGCCGTGCTTACCGACAGGACCGCATGGAAGAATCCCCGCCTACGATCCTGGAGAACAACCAACGCCATGCTTTGCGCGGGGATGCCGGCCCTCAGCAGCGCCGTCATCTTCAGTATGACGAAATCCTCGCAGTCGCCGGCGCGCTTATCGAGCACCTCGGTGGGCTTTGCCCAGTAATCGAGCTTGCCATAGATGACGCTGTCCTTCCTGTAGGCGATCAGGTGATTGATGCCGCTGTTGACGAATGACAGTTTCTCGCTGAACCCTTTGCCCTGTGCCGACGAGATCAGCCTGGCAAAAGCCGCACTCTTCTGCTCGCAGGCACTGCCCGCCGAGCAGCCGACAATTGCCTGGTAGACCGGTGCCCACCGCGCGGCGACGGGAAAGTTATGCATGGACAACGCGACCGAGCCGAACACGCCGGGGATAATCGTTGCCGTCTTGATGGGATCAATTCCGACATTCGCAGGCGCCGGCGCAACGCCCGCTTGGGCATCGTCGATCGTGTAACTCATGGAAACCAGGTCGGGCTGGTATCCTACCGCCGGTCGCCAAGGCTGGAATCTTTCCAGGGAAACGCCGCCCAGGCTGGGCGGCATCCGCACGTCTTCAACAAGCCCGCCGACCGAAGCGGTGCCCTCTAAATGGACGCTCGCGAGCGATGGCTGCGGCAGGCCTGCGAGGCTGATCGTCAGCAAGAGTAGCTTGAGGCCGGCTGTTCCCGGCGCGGTTTTTTCTTTTTTCATAACGCCCACCTTTTGACTGTGGACGGTACCGATCTTGTCTCAAATTATTGGCAATGAAGGTAGATAATGGCGACGAAACTTGTTTCCGCTATTTTTCGTAAAATTTTATTTGAATTTATACTTCTATTTAGCATACAACAGGGGGCGAGGCCTCATCCGCACCGGCACATATCGACTTATATAACAGAATATATGCTCCCAGTTTACCACGCGTAAAAAATGCCATTGTAGGCATATAATGGTATATAAAGTAGATTGACGGACGGTTGCAAAGTAATGGTTGCCGCTGTCTCTTTCGGGGAAATGCCGGAGGGGTACAAGCAATGACCATCAATAACGAATTGGACGCCGTTTCGGGTTCGTGGGACGAGCATTCCATGGCCAGTGAACGTCACGACCAGACCTCGCCGGCAGAGTTCCAGGTCGCACAGGCGGCTTCGACGCAACAGGCCGCGCCGGCAGCGGCCGAACCAGTGCCGGTCGATGTGGGCAGTGGCGCGCCGGCGGAAGCACCCGCGGAGGCGAAGGCCCAGGCGGCAGCCGCGCCGCACGAATACGTCGCCGACGCCGGCAACGTCGTGAAGCTTCCGGCGAACGTCTCGATCGACAACATCAAGGTCGACGGCCACAATCTCGTGCTCGAACAGGCCGACGGCTCGGTTATCGTGATCAAGGACGGCGCGCTCAACGTGCCGACCTTCGTCCTTGGCGATGTTGAGGTACCGCGCGTCGCCTTGATCGCCGCGCTCGAGGCGAGCCATGTGGATGTCGCCTTCGGCGCCGATGGTTCGATGTCGGCTGGCCCTGGAGGTTCGACCTCGAGCGCCGGTGGAAATTTTGAAATTCCTCCTGGCGGCATCGGCGATGGATTTGATCTTTCGGCGCTCTTGCCGCCGACCGATCTGCAGTTCGGGCAGGCCGAGAGGCGGGAACTGTTCCTTCCCAATGCGAACCCGGAATTTGGCGATCTCACCGTCCGCGTGTCGGAAGAAGGGCTTTCCGGCGCAAACCCGGACGGCGATCCCGGCTCACCCTTCGACGAATCGAATCTTTCGGTGATCAACGGCAGCTTCGGCGCTACGGATCCCAATGGCGATCCGCTGACCTACGGCCTCGGAGTGCCTGCCACGACGCTTACCTCGCACGGCACCGACGTCGTGTGGGAACTGGTCGATTCGACGCATCTCGTCGGCAGGGTCGGATCGGACGTTGTGATCAGCGTCACCATCACGGATGCGAGCACGGGAACCTTCCAGATCGCCCTGCTCGGTCCCCTCGACCACCCGCTGGCCGGCTTCGAGGATGACCTCTCCATCGTCGTCCCGGTTACCGTGCAGGACCCGTTCGGCGGCTCGGCAACGGCCAACATGACCGTGATCGTCGAGGACGACAGCCCTGCCCTGACGGTGGGCAACACGGCAGCCAGTTCCGCGGTGCTCGATGAAAGCAACGCCGGTTCGCCGGCTGGCTTTCCGATCGATGTGACGAGCGCCAACCCGATTATTTCCGTTGCATCCAATTTCGGTGCCGACGGCGCCGCCGCCGGCGGCGGCATCGCCTATGCGCTGGGCCTGACCGGCAATGTCGCATCGCTCGATTCGGGCCTGAAGACGGCCATTGGCGATTTTGCGATCACGCTGCTGCAGACCAATGCGACGACGGTCACCGGCACTTATCAGAACGGCGGCACCCACACCGCCTTTACCATCGTCATCAACGGCAATGGCACGCTTACGGTCACCCAATACGCTCCGCTGGAGCACACTGTCGATGGATCGAGCGCTGCTGCCCATGACGACGTGCTGACCCTCTCGGGCAAGATCACAGCCTCGGTGACCGTCACCGACTTCGATGGCGACAGCGCATTCGGCGGTGCCCAGATCGGCGGCGCGATCCAGTTCCACGACGATGGACCTTTGGTGACAGTCGTCGCCGACGCCGGCGCCGTGGTCTCACTCGACGAAACGCAGGCCTTGAGCATGGCGGCTGCGATCAACACAGGAACCATCGTCAAGGGCGATGATCCCGATATCGGCGGTACCGGGGCGATCACCTCCGGCACCAGCAACGGCGCCCTGGTCAATGTGACGGCGCTGTTCGGCGGCGACGGCCCGGCGGCAAGCACCGCCACCGTATATCAGCTGAGCGTCACGAACGCCGTTTCCGGCCTGACCGTCACCGACGGCTCAACGATCACCTTGCAGACGCTTGCGAACGGAGTGGTTGTCGGAGTCGTGCAGGGCGGCGCGTTCAAGGGCGAGGCCGCGTTCGCGCTGTCGATCGATCCGGCCACCGGCAAGGTGACCGTCGAGCAATATCTGTCGCTCCACCATTCCGACACCGGTAATCCCGACGACACGGTTGCACTCACCGCCGGCTCGCTGGCCGTGAAGGTCACGGTCACGGATAGCGATGGCGACTCCGCCAGCGCCAGCGCCGACGTGTCGGGCCAGATCAGTTTCGACGATGACGGGCCGAAGGTAACGGCTGTCGCCGCCAGCGGCGTTACGGTAGCGCTTGACGAGACGGCGACCGCGAGCACCCCGGCTGGGATCGACGCTGGTACGGTCACCAAGGGCGAGGATCCCGATGTCGGCGGCACCGGCGCGATCGCGCACGGCACCAGCGACAGTGCCTTCGTCAACATCACGGCGCTGTTCGGCGCCGACGGTCCGGCCGTTTCGGGCAGCACCGTCTATGCGCTAAGCGTCACCAATGCGGTCTCCGGCCTTGCCGTCACCGACGGCTCGCTGATCACCTTGCAGACGCTGGCCAACGGCGTCGTGGTCGGCGTCGTGCAGGGCGGAACATTCAATGGCGATGCGGCGTTCGCGCTGTCGATCGATCCGGCCACCGGCAAGGTGACCGTCGAGCAATATCTGTCGCTTCATCATTCGAACGCCTCCAATCCGGACGACACGGTGGTGCTGGGCTCGCATTCGGTCGCGGTGAGCGTGACCGTCACCGATGGCGACGGCGACACCGCCAGCGCCAGCGCCGATGTCTCGGGCCAGATCAGCTTCGACGACGATGGTCCGAGCCTGACCATCTCGCAGCCGAACGGTGCCTTGAACGGCCTGTTCCTGGACGGCTTCGTCCCCAATGGCGACGCCTGGGGTGCGGGCAGCGGCACCACGACCGGTCCCGCCGGCGCCTGGACCGTCACGGCCTCGCCTTACGAGGGCGCCAGCAGCATCGAATTGCAGAAGGTCGGTGACGGCTATCGCGGTGCAGACAGCCCGACCAACAGCGTTATGGTCGACCTCGAGGCCAGCCCCGGCAACATCCAGATCTCGCAGACGCTGCATGGCCTCAGCGCCGGCGAATACCGCATCTCCTTCGAGATCGGCGCCGCCAACGACACCAGCCTCCTACACAGCGCCAAGCTCGAAGTGCTGTGGAACGGCGTCTCGGTCGGAACCTACAATCCCACGTCGGGCGTCATGCAGACCATCGCCATCGACGTCACGGCGACGGCCGGCGACAACTCACTGACGTTCCGTGAAATCGGCGAAGCAGGCGACAACACCGGCACCTTCCTTGCCAACATCAAGGTCGGCGACATCATCGTTATCGACGAGACCGCAGGTGTCGATGCCGATTCCGACGACACCACCGATCCTGCCGTGGCGGCCCTGTTTGCCGGCGTCAATGCCGGGACCGATCCCGACATGCCGCTGCACCAATATGCGCAAGGCAGCGGCGGCGTCGTGAACGCCACGGCGCTGTTCGGCGCCGACGGACCGGCAGCGAAAGCTTCGCTCGTCTATGCGCTCACCCTTGCCAGCAATACGGGCGTGGATTCCGGCCTGAAGACCACCGATGGCCACGCAATCTCGCTGTTCAACGACGGCAACGGCCACATCATCGGCGTCTATGACGCCAACAACAACGGCGTTACCGCCACCGACAAGGTCGCCTTCGCGCTGCATGTCGATGCCGCCACCGGCCAGGTCGCGGTTGCGCAATACGTCTCGCTCCAGCATCCCGACACCAGCAGCAACGACGAGGGCATCGCGCTCGGCGCCGGTTCGGTCTCGGTCACCGTGACGGCGACCGATGGCGACGGCGACCACGTCACACAAAGCGCCGACATCTCCCAGACCATCGTCTTCGAGGATGATGGGCCGAAGGTCCTGAGCGGCCATGCCGCGCCGGTGACGATCGACGAGGACGACATTGCCAGCCTGCTGTCGCACGGAACCTCGCCCTATGACGGGTCCGGCGACGGTTCGGGCACGGAGTTCCCACTGGGTGCGGCGATCGCATCCGGCTCGCTGAACGGGCTTGTCGACTTCGGCGCCGACGGCCCGGCCGCCGGCGGCGGTTTCGGCTTCACCGGCACGGCGGCCGCAGACCTGACGGCCATCGGGCTGTCGTCGAAGGGCGTCGAGCTGAGCTGGGCGATCCAGGGCAACACGCTGGTCGGCTTTGTCGACAGCAACCATAACGGCGCTTACAACGGGCTTAGCGACCGCACCGTGATGACGGTGACGCTGAACGCCTCGAGCGGCGCCTTCGTGGTGCGCCAGTTCGACCAGCTCGACCATGTCGCACCGGCGGCCGGAACATCGGACCAGAACACCACGCTGCAGACGCATCTGGGCGGCGGCAGCGTGGCCGGCATCGACCTCGGCTCGGTGTTCCAGGCCAAGGACGGCGACGGCGATACGGTCACGCTGACCGGCAAGGCGACGGTCACCGTGGTCGACGACGTGCCGCAGGTGTTCATCACCGCGACCGGCGTGTCGGTCGTGCATGACGAGACGGCGGGCAACCAGAACGACGACACCAGCAGCGCCTCGGTCGCGCACCAGTTCGATTCGCTTGGACTGGGCACGGCAAGCCTGGGCTATGCGCATGGCAACCTGCCGGTGGTGCTGTTCGGCTCGCTGCCCGGCACGGACGAGCCGCGCGCGGCCGTGCTCAGCCTTTCGGTTGCAGAGCCGGGCACCGATTCGGGCCTGAAGACGACCGACGGGCACGAGATCTCGCTGTTCAAGGAAGGCAATCTGATCGTCGGCCGCGTCGACAACGCGAACGGTACGGCCAATCCCGGCGGCGCCATTGCCTTCGCAGTCTCGGTCGACCAGACCGGCCATATCTCGACGGCACAATATCTGTCGCTGCAGCATCCGCTGGCCGGCAACGGTTCGGGCGGCTCCTATGACGAGCCGGTCAACCTGTCGGGCAAGATCAATGCGGTGGTCACCGTCACCGACTTCGACGGCGACACAGTCAGCCAGTCGCTCGCCATCGGCGCCAAGATCGTCTTCGACGACGACGGGCCGAAGGTCCTGAGCGGCCATGCCGCGCCGGTGACGATCGACGAGGACGACATTGCCAGCCTGCTGTCGCAGGGAACCTCGCCCTATGACGGGTCCGGCGACGGTTCGGGCACGGAGTTCCCACTGGGTGCGGCGATCGCATCCGGCTCGCTGAACGGGCTTGTCGACTTCGGCGCCGACGGCCCGGCCGCCGGCGGCGGTTTCGGCTTCACCGGCACGGCGGCCGCAGACCTGACGGCCATCGGGCTGTCGTCGAAGGGCGTCGAGCTGAGCTGGGCGATCCAGGGCAACACGCTGGTCGGCTTTGTCGACAGCAACCATAACGGCGCTTACAACGGGCTTAGCGACCGCACCGTGATGACGGTGACGCTGAACGCCTCGAGCGGCGCCTTCGTGGTGCGCCAGTTCGACCAGCTCGACCATGTCGCACCGGCGGCCGGAACATCGGACCAGAACACCACGCTGCAGACGCATCTGGGCGGCGGCAGCGTGGCCGGCATCGACCTCGGCTCGGTGTTCCAGGCCAAGGACGGCGACGGCGATACGGTCACGCTGACCGGCAAGGCGACGGTCACCGTGGTCGACGACGTGCCGCAGGTGTTCATCACCGCGACCGGCGTGTCGGTCGTGCATGACGAGACGGCGGGCAACCAGAACGACGACACCAGCAGCGCCTCGGTCGCGCACCAGTTCGATTCGCTTGGACTGGGCACGGCAAGCCTGGGCTATGCGCATGGCAACCTGCCGGTGGTGCTGTTCGGCTCGCTGCCCGGCACGGACGAGCCGCGCGCGGCCGTGCTCAGCCTTTCGGTTGCAGAGCCGGGCACCGATTCGGGCCTGAAGACGACCGACGGGCACGAGATCTCGCTGTTCAAGGAAGGCAATCTGATCGTCGGCCGCGTCGACAACGCGAACGGTACGGCCAATCCCGGCGGCGCCATTGCCTTCGCAGTCTCGGTCGACCAGACTGGCCATATCTCGACGGCACAATATCTGTCGCTGCAGCATCCGCTGGCCGGCAACGGTTCGGCCGGCTCTTATGACGAGCCGGTCAACCTGTCGAACAAGATCAATGCGGTGGTCACGATCACCGACTTCGACGGCGACACAGTCAGCCAGTCGCTCGCCATCGGCGCCAAGATCAGTTTCGACGACGACGGGCCGAAGGTGGCGGCTGTCGCCGCCACCGGCGTTACGGTAGCGCTTGACGAGACGGCGACCACGAGCACCCCGGCTGGGATCGACACTGGTACGGTCACCAAGGGCGAGGATCCCGATGTCGGCGGCACCGGCGCGATCGCGCACGGCACCAGCGACAGTGCCTTCGTCAACATCACGGCGCTGTTCGGCGCCGACGGTCCGGCCGTTTCGGGCAGCACCGTCTATGCGCTAAGCGTCACCAATGCGGTCTCCGGCCTTGCCGTCACCGACGGCTCGCTGATCACCTTGCAGACGCTGGCCAATGGCGTCGTGGTCGGCGTCGTGCAGGGCGGAACATTCAATGGCGATGCGGCGTTTGCGCTGTCGATCGATCCGGCCACCGGCAAGGTGACCGTCGAGCAATATCTGTCGCTTCATCATTCGAACGCCTCCAATCCGGACGACACGGTGGTGCTGGGCCTGCATTCGGTCGCAGTGAGCGTGACCGTCACCGATGGCGACGGCGACACCGCCAGCGCCAGCGCCGATGTCTCGGGCCAGATCAGCTTCGACGACGATGGTCCGAGCCTGACCATCTCGCAGCCGAACGGTGCCTTGAACGGCCTGTTCCTGGACGGCTTCGTCCCCAATGGCGACGCCTGGGGTGCGGGCAGCGGCACGAACACCACGGGCACGGCCGGCGCCTGGACCGTCACGGCCTCGCCTTACGAGGGCGCCAGCAGCATCGAATTGCAGAAGGTCGGTGACGGCTATCGCGGTGCAGACAGCCCGACCAACAGCGTTATGGTCGACCTCGAGGCCAGCCCCGGCAACATCCAGATCTCGCAGACGCTGCATGGCCTCAGCGCCGGCGAATACCGCATCTCCTTCGAGATCGGCGCCGCCAACGACACCAGCCTCCTACACAGCGCCAAGCTCGAAGTGCTGTGGAACGGCGTCTCGGTCGGAACCTACGATCCCACGTCGGGCGTCATGCAGACCATCGCCATCGACGTCACGGCGACGGCCGGCGACAACTCACTGACGTTCCGTGAAATCGGCGAACAGGGCGACAACACCGGCACCTTCCTTGCCAACATCAAGGTCGGCGACATCATCGTTATCGACGAGACCGCAGGTGTCGATGCCGATTCCGACGACACCACCGATCCTGCCGTGGCGGCCCTGTTTGCCGGCGTCAATGCCGGGACCGATCCCGACATGCCGCTGCACCAATACGCGCAAGGCAGCGGCGGCGTCGTGAACGCCACGGCGCTGTTCGGCGCCGACGGACCGGCAGCGAAAGCTTCGCTCGTCTATGCGCTCACCCTTGCCAGCAATACGGGCGTGGATTCCGGCCTGAAGACCACGGACGGGCTTGCAATCTCCCTGTTCAACGACGGCCACGGCCACATCATCGGCGTCTATGATGCCAACAACAACGGCATCACCGCCACCGACAAGGTCGCCTTCGCCCTGCATGTCGATGCCGCCACCGGCCAGGTCGCGGTTGCGCAATACGTCTCGCTCCAGCATCCCGACACCCACAGCAACGACGAGGGCATCGCGCTCGGCGCCGGCTCGGTCTCGGTCACCGTGACGGCGACCGATGGCGACGGCGACCACGTCACACAGAGCGCCGACATCTCACAGACCATCATTTTCGAGGACGACGGGCCGAAGGCGGTCGGAACCGCCTCGATCACGGCGAATGTCGATGAAGATGGGCTTGCCGGGCACAACCCAGATGCCGGCAGGCCGGGTGAGACGGGAGCGATCGGCCTTTCCGCGACCGTCACGGGCGCTGCCGGCGCGCTGACCGCGCTCGTCGACTTCGGCGCCGACGGCCCGGGCGCCCAGGCGTTTCATCTTGCCTCGACGGCGGTGCCGGCGGATTCCGGCCTTACGTCGCAGGGCGCGCATGTGCTCATCGTATCCGATGGGAGCACCTTGCATGGTTATGCCGAGGCAGGAAACGGCGCCGGCTTCTCGGCCGGCGACCGCGAGATCTTCCAGCTGACCGTGGGGGCCAACGGCTCCTACGTCTTCACGCTCATGGATCAGATCGATCATCCGGCGCTGGACGGCCAGGCCGGAGACAATGGTGAAAACCAGCTGACGAGCCCGATCGATCTTTCCTCTTATATCGTCGCGACCGACGGTGACGGCGACTCCATCTCCCTTGGCGCCGGGACCTTCCTGATCCAGGTCCTCGACGACATTCCGGTGCAGACCAGCGCCACCGTCTCCGGCAATGTCGGCGAGGACGCGCTTTTGCTGGCGAACTCGAATGGTCATTCCGTCGGCAATCCCGACGGAGATGGCCTCGGCACGGTCGCGACCGGTTCGCTGAGTTCGCTGGTCTTCGCCGGGGCGGACGAACCCGGTTCCTTCTCGCTGATCCAGAACCCCGCTGGCTTGCCGGCGGCGACATCGAAGGGCGAGGCGATCGTCTACCACGTCGACGGCACGGTGCTGACCGGCTATGTCGAGAGCGGAACACCCGGCCTCGATGCGGGCGACCGCAAAGTCTTCACCCTCGATGTCCAGCCGAACGGCACCTACACCTTCACCTTGCTGGACCAGATCGACCACCTGCCGAACTCCCCCACCAACGATGACAACCAGAAGCTGGTGCTCGACTTCACACATGCGCTCCAGTTCACCGACGCCGACGGCGACACGATCGCGATCACCGGCGAGACGACGACCACCACAGCCACGACAGGCCTGAGTCTGCATTCCGGCCATTACGGCACCTATACCGTGGGCGGCGTTACGTTCGACGGACTAACGTTCAATGGAGCCTTGGCTCACGATTTCAACAATGGCGCCGGAAGCGATTCCTTCAACGTTTCGGGTCAGGGCGTCGGCATCGGCGACAATCATATCCATGACAATGAGGGCTTCATCTTCTCGCGGCCCGGCACCGACGCGGTGAGCTTCACCATCAACGGCAACGGTTCGGGCACAATTTCCTGGGAAGCCTACAATGGCGCCGGCGTGCCGGTTTCCGGCAGCTCCGGTTTCCAGATAGGAACGATGACTGTGCCGGCCAACGGCTCAGTCGTCACGATCGACCCGGCGGGCACGTTCGACCATCTGGTGATCCGCTTCGATCTCGACAGCGGCGACAAGATCCGCGCCGAAAATTTCCTCTATACGTCGACCACCACCACCAGCGGCGGCGTCTTCACCATTGGCATCGAGGACGACATTCCGGTAGCGCTGAACGGCAGCGCCAATCTTCCGACCGTCTACGAAGACAAGCTGACCGGCCTGTCGAGCGGAAATTCGGAAGGCGGCAGCCAGCCAACCTCGGTTACGTTTGGGGCATCGGCCTTCGTCCCACTGCTTTCGATCGGCGCTGATGACGACGCGACTTTCTCCTTCAACGTCGAAAAGAATGGAACTCAGGCGGGCGTGTCGTCGGGGGGATCGGCGGTTCATTTCGTTGTGGGTGTCGATGCCGTCGATGGCGTCGCGGCGGACGGTCGCACCGTATTCACGATTGCGGACAACAACAACGGCACCTTTACGCTGACGCTGCTCGATCACCTCGACCATAGCCTCAATTCCGGCGACAGCGGGACGATGGCGATCGACATCGGCTCGCTCTTCAAGGCGACCGACTTCGACGGCGACAGCGTCAACCTGGCCGGCACGTTGAACATTGTGGTCGAAAATGACAGGCCAGTGATCGCTGCGGCGGAGGCCACCGTGGCGGAAAGCACCGCAGCGGGTTCCACAAACGCATTCAACGCGGCCTCCGCGACCGGCTCGCTGGGAATCTCGTGGGGAGCCGACGACGCCAATCCCAACAGCGGCATTCACGACCGCTCGGTTACCTTCAATCCGGCGTTGGCCGGCGTCCAGGCTGGCCTGACGTCCAATGGCGATGCCATCACCTACACTCTGTCCAGCAACGACACCGTGCTGACGGCGACCGCCACGCACAACTCGGTCATCCGCACCATCTTCACCGTGTCGATCAACGATCAGACTAACGGCAACTATTCGTTCAACCTGCAAGACAATATCGACCATCCGGCTGGAGCCGACCACAACGACAAGGCCCTGTCCTTCGACTTCACCGCGACGGATTCGGATGGCGACAGCACGTCGTCCACCTTCACCGTGCATGTCATCGACGACATTCCGGTCGTCACCAGCCCCGCGGGTACGGGCAATGTGTCGGAGAGCCTGCTGCCCCTGGTACAGCCGACATCCGGCGATCTCAACATCGACTGGAATGCGGACGACAAGGGATCGAGCCACCTCGAATTCGCGCGCGGTCCCGGCAACACTCTCATGGCGCCCGAAGAGCTGACCTCGGGCGGCGTTTCGCTGGAGTACACAGTCCGTCTTGCCGCCAACGGCGTCGATGAGGAACTCGTCGCCTTCAAGCAAGGCGACACCGTATCCAATCCCGTCTTCATGGTGACCCTGAACGGCGTGGGCACCCCGACCTTTGTCTTCACCCTCTGGCAGCCGCTTGACCACGACCACACCGGCGGCAGCGACGCCTCGCTGCCGCTCGGCTTCACCATCAAGGCCGTCGACGGCGACGGCGACTCCGTCACCCAGAGCTTTACGGTCAATGTCGCGGACGACGTGCCGGCGGCAGCGATGAATGCACAGGTCCAGCTCGATGACGACGCGCTGGGCGGCAATCCCGATGGCACCGGCGATGTCGATCCCGACACCGCCCACACATCCGGTACGCTCGGTCACACCTACGGCGCCGACGGCGCCGGTACGACGCTGCTCACCGGCGCAACGCTGCCGGTTGCGGGCGGGTTCTCGGTGACCTCGAACTCGGGAACCGACCTGATCATCAGCCAGATGCAGAACAACGTCGTCGTCGATGTGCTGAAGGTGCATCTGGCCGACACCACATCCGGCGCCTACACGGTCACGCAGCTTCATGCGATCGAGCACCCTGCCGGCGACGACGAGAACAATCTGCAGTTCGGGGTCAACTACACCGTCACGGACGGCGACCACGACACGGCCACCGGCACGCTGTCGATCGATGTCGACGACGACACGCCGACGGCGAGTGTGAGTGCCTCGCAAAACGTCGCCGAGGGCACAACGGTCACCGGCGTGCTGGACTTCGTCGCCGGCGCCGATGGTGCCACGGTGACGCAGATCAACGGCAAGACCCTGGTGTTCGGCGCCGATGGCTACTCGCAGCCAATCGCCTTCGAGCACGGCACGATGGCGGTCATGGCGAATGGCAGCTACACATTCACCGCGCAAGGCGACGACGTCTATCTTACCGGAGGCACCGCAACCGGCACCTTCACCGTAAAGGATGGCGACGGCGACACGTCGACCGCCAACTTCGGCTTTGCGATAAACGACACCACCAACGACACGACGGTCAACCTTAGCGCCTCGACGGTGTCGGAAGGAGCGGTGGCCAACTACCTCTTCACGGCAACACTGTCGAACGCCTCCCAGGGCGTGACCACGATCACAACCGACCAGGGCGACATCACGATCGCGAACGGCCAGACCACCGGCACGCTGACGATTGCCTCGGGCAATGACGAGGACGTCTATCTCGACGCGTCGAGCCGGACCGCGACCATCATCAACACCAGCGGTGGCAATTTCGAGCATCTCGTGGTCGGCGCCGCAACGGCGACGGCGCAGGTCACCGACACCACAAACACGGTGACGGCGACGCTCACGTCCTCAACAATCCCGGTCTCGGAAAATGGCGGCTCGATCCTCTACACGGTGACGCTGACCGGCACTCCTGGTTCGGTCGCACCGACCGCGCCACTGACCTTCACGCTGGCCAATGGCGAGACGGTGACGATCGCCGCCGGTGCGACGTCCGGATCCGTAACCCACACCTACACGGATGCCGAGATCACCAACCAGGCGAATATTTCCAATTCGATTGCGTCGGTGCAGTCGGGGGGCAGCGAATATGAGCATCTGGTCACGGCGGGCTCGACCACCGTTGACGTCAACTACTTGACAACGCTCACTGGTCTGACGCTGCAAGCTTCCGGCGGCGACACATTCGTGGACGAAAAAGGCCTGGATATCCGTAGCGGCGAACCTGCGGGATCTGGCGAAAACGACAACAATCCGGCTACCAATGTCGATCCGTCGGAAAGCAACACCGGCGCCTTCGGTTTCACATCGCCCGACGGCCTGGTCACGCTGACGATCGGGACCACAGCGCTGACCTTGGCGGAGTTACAGGCCGCCTCGCCCGGAGCGCCGGTGACCATCTTGGGCGGCCCGGCCTACGGATTGCTCCAGGTGACAAGCTTTGTCGGAGACGCGACCGGCGGCACGGTGACCTACAAGTTCACCTTGCTCGACAATGTCACTCATCCGAATACAACGGCGGATGCGACGCCCGGTGACCGTGGCCTCGAGGATCAGGTGTTTGCGAACTACGGTGTTGTCGTTACAGACACCGACGGCAGCAGCACCACCTCTTCGCTGGACATCGCGATACGCGATGATGGCCCAACGGCCCACAATGACACCGATTCCTTCGGCACTGGCATCATAGGCAGCTCGATCCTCGGCAATGTGACAGACGGCACCGGCACCAACGAAGGTCTGCACGGCACCGGTATCGACACCCTGGGTGCCGACGGCGCCAAGATCAGCGGCGTTACGGGCGCTGGCGGATCGGACACCGATGTGGCTGGCGGCGGCTTCGTCGTCAGCGGCCAGTTCGGCACGCTGGCTCTGCAGGAGAACGGCAGCTACGTCTATACCCGTGTCTCCGGCCTGGCCGGCAGCGACGTGTTCACCTACACGCTGAAGGACGGCGACGGCGACAGCTCGACCGCGACGCTGACCGTCGGGCTCGACAACACCGGTCAGCCGACCGCCACCTCGTCGAGCATCGTCGTCGACGAAGACGATCTTGCCGCGGGCGTCCACAACACCAATAGCACGGGCGACGATACGACTTCGAACCCCGCGGACATATCGTTCGGCAGCTATGGACCGGACGGGCATGGCTCGCTCAGCTTCGACGTTGCCAATGGCGACACCGTCATGGACGGCGCTTTCACAGTGAAGCATGACGGCGTCGCGCTCCACTATTACTACGACACGGCCTCACACACCTTGTACGGCACGACCGACACGTCCGGAGCGACGGCCGCAGCCAACCACGCCGTCTTCAAGATCGAGGTCAACCAGACAGCGGCGACCTATAACTTCACGCTGCTGCAGGAGGTCGATCACCCGCAAGGCGGCGGCGAGAACGACATCAATCTTTCGCTTGGGTACACCATCACCGACTCCAACGGCGACCACGCCAACGGCACGGTCGGCATCAAGATCGACGACGATATGCCGGTGGCGAGGCCGGACACCGTGCAAGTGGACGAAGGCAGCAAGCCGACGCTCAATGCGATCCTCGTGCTCGATCTTTCGCTCAGCATGAACAGCGATCCGGATGGCGCGGGCGGTTTCACTACCCGGCTTGCACTCATGCAGGCAGCGGTCCAGAATTTCCTGAGCAGTTCGACAGTGATCTTCAACCAGATCACAATCTATTCTTTCGGAGTAGGAGCCGAGCTCGTCGGCCAGTACACGATCGGTGAAAGCAACTACATCCAGAGTGCCATCAACACTGTAAACGGGTTCAATTCGAATAGTCTCTCGGCTGGCACGCAATATGACTCCGCCGCCAACCTGATCGACGGCAGAAGCAGTAGTGCCGATCGCTACGCGAATTTGCCGCATCCCACGGCCGACGCCACCAACATCTACTTCCTGAGCGACGGCGACCCGCAATCGGGAGCGAGCCTGGATGCGAACGAGCAGAGCAGCTGGAGTAATTTCCTCGCCAGCAGCCAAGTGAACCAGGTCTTCGCGCTTGGCTTCAGCGATATCGCCAATACAAATTTCCTGGCGCAGATCGCCTCGCGCCCAGGCGATATTGCCGAAGCGGTGACGGATCCGACCGAGCTCTCATCGACGCTGGCGGGTGCGCTGCCATCGTCCGCCTCGGGCAGCATTCTTGCCGATCATGGCCTTGGCGTCGATGCATTTGGCGCTGACGGCGGCCACATCCAGTCGATTGCGATCGACGGTACGACCTATACGTTCAATGGAACGAACGCCATCAGCCTTTCCGGCGCATTACCCGGCGCGCATCTGCTTGCAAACGACGGCAAGTCGATCGAGGTGAGCACGAGCGCCGGCGGCAAGCTGACATTCTATTTCGCCGACGAGGGTATTCATCATGCGGGTGACTACGACTACACCGCACCGGTGAACGTCAATGCGGACAAGATCGAGACATTCCACTATGTGCTGGTGGATGGCGACGGCGACACGGCCGGAGCGGATCTGCAGGTAACGGTTCTGGATATCCCGAACGCCGCACCTGTCATCACCGCACCCAATGGCGGCAGTGATTTCACCGTCAGCGTGCCGGAAAACACGACTGCGGTGACTGACATCAACGCGACCGACGCCAATGGCGACGCGCTGACCTATTCGATCGTAAATACTCCAGGTACTGACTCCAGCAAGTTTACGATCAATCCGACGACAGGCGTTCTGGCCTTTGTCTCCGCGCCGAACTTCGAGGCACCGACCGATGTTGGCACCAACAATTCCTACATCGTCAACGTCCAGGTCTCGGACGGCCATGGCGGCACTGACACGCAGCAGATCACGGTGAATGTGACGAACGTCAACGAAGTGCCGGTCTTTGCAGCCACGAGTTCCGCGCTGACTCTAGTGTCGAATACGGGTTCAGGCGCGGTCACCTTTACCGAGGCCGCTCTGGCGCACTATTTTACTGACGTCGATAGCTCTGCGGTTGGTATCGCCAGCGTCGCCGAGGGGAGCAACCTCGATGATGCCAGCGGAACCGGCCTCGGCGCCGGAAACGTTGGGACGGTGGGCACGATTACGATCGATGACAAGGGTTCGCTCGGCGGAACGTTCTCAACCATCGCCACGGACGGCACGGCCAGTTCGCCCTCGGTCAATATTGCGTTCAGCAACAATTCCACCAGCACAGTCACCTTGAACGCCGCTGGAACTGGGGATTCGATCATCGTCAACTCTCAGACTTCCGCAGCGACGATGACCGGTGGTGCCGGCAATGACTATATCATCGGCAATTCGGGCGCGGACACACTTAACGGTGGTGCCGGTGCGGACACGCTCATCGGAGGGCTGGGTGGCGACCGGCTAACGGGTGGAGCCGGCGCTGACACGTTCGTTATTGCAAGCGGCAATTCGCCGGGGACAACCGGCGGTAACTTGAATTCCGGAACCATATCCGGCTTCGACGTCATTACCGACTTCGATCCCACAACCGACAAGCTTACGCTGGCAGGGACGCCCTTTGCCGCCGCCAACGTGGGGATTCCCACCCATGTCGATGGTGCAAATTCCACCTTGACCATTGGTGATAGCGTGATCAGCCAGCATAGCATTACGAATGGTATCATCACCTTCTACAACGCATCGAACACGGCAGTGACGTTGGGGGCGGCAGCGAATGTCGCCGCAGTTGTCCAATATCTGCACAACAATAATCTGGGTAACGCCGGCGTAGCAGTCGCCTTCACTGCGACCTACGGTAGCATCACTCACACCTTCGTGTATGAGCAGGTTGGAAACACACCGAACTCAACTAATGACATTCTTGTTGATCTGCAAAATGTCCCGGGCGGCATCTCCAATCTGGGGACGCTTATCTCGAACGGCTCAGTCGACCCGATCATCCTCGACCTCAACCACAACGGCTTCGCCTTCTCCGACGTCAGCCATGGTGTCCAGTTCGACATCAACGGCGACGGGCACAAGGATCAGGTCGCCTGGAACACCTCGAATGACGGCATGCTGGCGGTCGATCTCAACCATGACGGCAAGATCGACGACGGCACGGAACTGTTCACGCCGAGCTTCGGCGGCGGCAAGTTCGCCAGCGGGGCGGCGGCACTCGCCTCGCTCGACGGCAATCATGACGGCGTCATCGATCACAATGACGCCGCCTTCGACAGCCTGCTGATCTGGAAGGACGCCAATACCAACGGCGCCAGCGATGCCGGGGAATTGTCGCACCTCGCGGATAACGGTATCGTCTCCATCAGCACGGCGGCCAGCCCGGCCGTGGGCGAAATCGACGGGCAGACCGTGACAGGCAACGGCACGTTCCAGATGGCGGACGGCACCACCGGCAACTATGTCGAGGTCGAACTCGACACCTCGCTCGGTGCCCCCGCACAGCCGACCGTCGCCTCCGACGGCACGAAGACCTTCGCCATCGGCTCTCTCGAGGTGACCGACCTGATCGCCGACTTCCATGACGGGGCCAAGGGCGACCAGATCGATCTTACGGCATTGCTGAAGGGCCTGGCCGGCGTCACCGATCTCGAAGCCGGCGGCTTCGTGGAGATCGCGCAGTCCTCCGCCAATGCGGCGAACGCCGAGGTCAAGGTCGACACCAATGGCGGCGGCGACAACTATCACACGGTGGCGGTGCTGGAGAACTATACGTTCCACAGTGCAGCCGAAGCAGTCAAAATACTCTATGACGACAGCCATGGTACCAAGCAGGACGTGGCCTAAGGGGCGAAAGGAACGGGGTGAGCAACATGAACAGAATCTTGCGGGTGGCTTTCGGGGCCGGTCTGCTGTCGATCTTGTCGACGGGCCTCAATGCCGCCGACATCATCGAAGGACCCACGGGCGATTATTGCGGTGTCGTCGGCACCTCCAACCTGGTGCTGAACGACAACATCGTCGATCTCAGGGATCAGGTGGTGAAGCTGATGGACGAGTCGGTCGCCGTCGCAAACAGCTCGGAGTGGATCAATTCGTCCCGGCCGGTTTTCGTCTGGGCCTCGGAAGCCAAGGTCGCCTGCGGCATGGCTTACGGCTATCTGAAGACGAACTACAAGGACGAGGACACGCTCAACAAATGCGAGTGTTTCCACGATCGCATGGTCGAGTACATGCACTGACCGGATAGGCAACCTGCGCCTGTTGGCCACCATGGCAGCGGACGGATCAACTCCTGAAGGCGATCGCCGCAACGATCGCCCTGGCCGGCACTGGCCAAGTCGTCACGCTGGCTTGCGCCGACCGGCTGGAGCAGCCTCCCATGGCACAACCTCCGTCGTCCGGCTCGGCGCAGCCGATCCCATTGTGACGCAACCGCAGTGTGGTATGCGACAGACATTCAAGGCGTTCGCGAGCTATCAGCCGACCGTGCCGTTGCCGATGGCGACGTTCGGCGTTTCCGCGTTTTCGTCGGACCGCGATACCTTCTCAGGGCAAGCGCGACGGGTCGGGGCGCTGAGGGCCCGGCTCTTCGGCGGCTGAAGAAAAACAGGACGGCACGACCAGTTCGCCGTAACATGCGTCGGAGACCAGACCGGGAATAATAAGCCGGCGGTGAACAGGGTGGGACAATCATGGAAGCTGGCCGACGGGTCCGTGGGCTGAAGATTTGGGCAACCGCCTTCGCGCTCGCCGCGGTATTGTCGGGCTGCCAGTCGAAGGGGGGCGTTACCGAAGCGCTCGATCCGGCGGCGATTGCCGCGCCTGCCGGGCAGGACGGCGCCCCGGCCGCCGGCCCGGCCCAGGCAACCCAGTCGATGGGTGCCGGTTCGACGAAAATTACCATGCTATTGCCATTATCCGCCCCGGGAACGGCGGGGGAAAATGGCCGCAAGATGCTCGATGGCGCCAAGCTCGCGATGACCGATATCGGCAATGGATTGCTTACGCTGACGGTGGAGGACACCAGGGGCGACAACGCACAGGCCGGCAAATTGGCGCTGCAAGCCCTGACGACCGGCACGAAAGTCGTCATCGGGCCGACCGAACTGCCGGCAGCCCAGCATATCGCCACATTGTCGGGATCGAAGCGGCCGCCCGTGCTGGCGCTTGCCGACAATTTCGCGGGCGGCGCCGGTGTTTATGCCGTGCGCCTCAGCGAAGCGGACAGTGCGGCGGCGGGCGCTGCGGGCATCGCCGCAAAAGGCGGAAAAAAATTCGTATTGTTTGTCGCGGGTGGCTCGAATGCCAGCACGGTCGAGAAGCGGGTCGCCAACAGTCTCAGCATCTATGGCGCGACGCTCGCCGTCACCGTTCCATATTCGGCCGGCGACGGCGCCGCCAAGGCGGTCGACGAAATGGCCTCGCTCGTGGACACTCCCGACGCGGTCATCATTGCCAGCGGCGATGCCAGCCCGTCGCCGATACTTGCCGCTCTCAAATCAAAGGGCATTGCGGGCAAGGCGACCTCCGTCGTCGGAACCAGCCGTTGGCTGGAGCATCCCATGGAACCATCGTTCGAGGGAGCCTATATCGCAACGCTCGATCCGGGCGAAACCGGGCCGATCGCCGATCGCTTCAGGACGACATACAATTATCCCGCCGACGTCAACGTAGCCTACGCTTATGATATGGTTGCGCTGACTGCAGGAATTGCCAGCGCGGTCGGACCTGACGGTTTCAGCAAACAGGTGCTCGAAAATCCGAGTGGATTTCGCGGATCGACCGGCCTGTTCCGCTTTCGCGCCGATGGATCCAGCCAAAGATCGATGCCATTCTATCGGATAGAAAAGGGTGCGCTCAAACTGGTTGCCAAATCGACCTCGGGGTTCTGACCGTCCGGTAACGAACGCTGTGCTGGCCCGCCTGGTCATTACGGTCGGAGGCCTCGAACTGCTGTTCGGGATTGCCCTGATCATGCATGCCGAAGCCTTGCTTGCGACCGACAGGCCTGCCCTTGGGACTCGTGTCGAGAATGCCGGGCAACCAGCCCGGTCGCAGACGACTGTTCTCGACGGAAGATGGCGAGAAGCGCGCAGGGTTGCCGAGGGCATTGTCGCGCTGCCGTCGATTGACCTGCCCGAGATCGAGCGGATCGAAGCCCGGCCGCCGCTCGGCGACCTCGGCCTCGCCGTGCCCCCTAAAACGCCCATGCCAGATGACTGGCGCGAAACCCTGCTCTTCCGGCCAATGGCAACGTCATCGGCGACTTTCGAATCCATGGGACGCAAAGTGGCCGTCAGTGGTGTGGCCAGCATAGAACCGGAAGCCACCTGCTCGTTTCACGATGTCGCTTGGTCCTGCGGCCAGCGCGCACGCGCCGCCTTCAACTCCTGGCTGCGTGGGCGCGCGCTGAAGTGCTTCATGCCGACGGAGATCGAACGTTTTGCCATTGCCGCGCCGTGTAGCCTTGGCAAGCAGGATGTCGGCGCCTGGCTTGTGTCCAACGGCTGGGCGATCGCGCTGCCCACCGGCATCTATGGCAAGGCGCAAGCAGTCGCCGAGGACGCGGAGGTGGGAGTTTTCGGCCCGCCGCGATAGGCGAAATCGATTCACGATTCGCACATCGATCAAATTGTATGGTTTGCCGCAACTGAAATTGCGCATGCCGGCGCTATGCTCGCCGATCTGACAGGAGATTGGTAATGGCACAAGCCGAAACGACCGCCACCGAGCCGGTATGGAAGGGTGTCGCGTGGCTCGCCTTCCTGGGGACCGTTGGCAGCCTTGCCCTCTCAGTGGGCCTCAATTACCTGCTGTTGTTCAGCGATGTCTTGACGCCGTTCGGGCGCAGCATGGTCACTGCGGTGCTGCTGCCTCTGATCATCGGTCTGCCGCTTTTCGTATTGATCGGCTTGAAGCAGGCCCAGATCCGCGGCTACCGGCGGGAGCTCAACAGGGCCGAGACCTATGACAGGGTGACAGGCTGCCTGAACGGCCCGGTTTTCACCTCGATGGTCGAGCGGCGCGCGGCCAGGCCGTCAGCGCCAGGGCCGCGCTCGGGCGCCTTCCTGGTGATTCATGCCGAACACCTTCGCTCCATAAATCTTCGCTTCGGCCCAGATTGGGGCGATGAGGCCTTGCGGCTCGTCGCATCGGCCATTCAGTCTTCGGTCCGCAAGGAGGATATGGTAGGTCGCATAGGAACATCGATGTTCGGAGTCTTTCTTCCAGGTACGACCGAAGCGGAGGCCGCGGAAATTGGCGAGCGCATTCGGGCAAGCGTCGCGCGGGTCTATTTCGCGCCCAAGGGGACCGAGGACGTTCTGGCGATCAGCCTGGGAAGCACCGTGTTTGAAACCGAGCTTGGATTCGAGGACATGTTTCGCTCAGCGGAAGCGCAATTATCCGCCCGCGCATCCGCCGAAACGCGCCCTACAGGTCTCCAATAGCCCGGTGTAACGTGACCGAAGCCAATACCTGGCGGCAAATCGACGTTTGGACACATTCCTAAACCTCAGCGAGCAGGGCCGCTCGACAGGCACAAGCATTTGATCGATCTCGTTGCCGGAAACCTCATCGGCGCGGAAAGAGAACCTCGCCCATTCCAAGCACCGCGTTGTCACCGCCATATTTATGTGGTGCGCTCCCCAGCAGCGGCCGTTTCAAAATGCCTTCTGCGATCAGATGACGATCGATGATGATGGCAAAAACGCTCTCCGGCGCGCCACACTCGACGAAGCTCGGCGACAGATGTCCTGGCGCGCGATCAAGAAGGATCGAACCGCGACGCATCAGGTAGCCGGGCATTTCACCGATGCCACCGGCTACCACCAGCGTGCCCGCGATCATGCGGCTGCCGGCATAGTCGCCCGAGCCTTTCAGCACCGAGATCAGACCGCGCCGCATCCGGTCTGCGGCGAAGGCGCCCGCCCTGCCCCTGACGATCAGCACGCCGCCATTCATGCCGGCCAGTTCGCCGACGAGCGGAGCGCCAAGGTGATCGCCGGCATTACCTGTTATCTCCAGCCTGCCGCCGCGCATGCCAGAGCCGGCGTGCGGCCCCGCATTGCCTTCGATCGTCAGCTTGCCGCCGCGCATGGCGCGCCCGGCCTGCGCGCCAGTATTGCCGATCACGCGAACCGATCCACCTCCCATGCCTTGCGCCACCCGGTCGAGGCGCGCGCTTCCTCCTTCGAAGACGATGCTTAGCGGATCGCTGCCGGCGAGGCGAAAAATGTCGCCCACCTTCGATCCGTGCTTCGACATGCCGATCCGGATTTTTTCGATATCCCGTCTTTCGCTCCCAGCAAGCCGCTCCGGCGTCAGCGGCGACAGGTCGAGGCGCTCAGGCGGTTCGGCAACAAGAGTGAAGGTCAGCGCCTTCATGGCAACATATCCTTCAGCGAATAGATGAACTTACCGAGCTTGCCGCCGTAATTGCCGGCGCCGATGCGAACCGCGCCTTTCTTCGGTCCGATCTGGATGACGGCCTTGATGCCGGCCTTCATCGCCGCGGCAACGGCATCATTGGTCTCACCATCAATGACGATTTCCAGGACGGCGTTGATGTCGGGGCCGAGCTCACTGGCAACCACACCGCGCAGTGTCGGCGCGTAGGCTTCGTTGGCCGAGGCGATCATGCCCTTGTATTTGCCACCTATCTTGGAACCCGAACGGGCGATGCCGCCCGGGAACGGCACGATGGCACCGGGCACCATTCCGATCGCGGCGACCGCGGCCTCGGCCGCGACCAATGCGTTGGCGCTGCTTTCGGCCATGACAAAGAAATTGCCGCCGCCGACGGCTTCCTTCGTCAGTCCGGTTGTTGCCTCGCAGAGGAATTCACCATCCATGACGGGAATGCGCCAGAAATGCCTGTCGCCGATCTTCTTGGAGATTTGCCAGCCGTCGCCGAAATAACGCAGTGCCGAACCGAGCTTGAGCTTAGCGCTGCCCTCCAGCCCGGCAAAGCAGGCGGAGCCCGGCGAAGTCAAAACACACTGCCCGACGCGATTGAGCAGTTGCTTCTGCAATTCATCGGTTCCCATCGCGAAGATCATCACGCGGCAGCCGGGCCGGCCATCCGGGGTGGCTGACGGCGGCAGGTCGGCATCGATTGCCGCTTCGCAGCCGCAACCGATTACCGAGGTGGCGAAGCCGGTCATCGTGATCGCCGCCTGCCGTGCCCATTTCCGGTTCGGCGCGGTGATGATGATGGCGGTTGCCCGCATCCCAAAGGCTTCGGCAAAAGTATCGTCGATCGTTACGCCATTTACGCTCACGTTCGGCATGGCACCTCGCCGAATGGCTGTTCACGCGCAATCGCGGAATCCGGGAAATTGAACCAATCTAAGGACAGGCCGTAGCGCTGCTGGTGATAGTCCTCCAGACGCCGCACCATCGCCTTGTCCACAGGTGGATTAAGCCTGAGGGCCTTGCCCCAGCGGTAATGGATGATCTCCCCGTCCTGCACGACGAGATCGCCATCCTTGAAAACATATGCCGCCTGTCCGAGCATTTTCGCGATACTTTCGTTCCTGCGATAGACAGCAATATCGGCTATCGCGCCGGCGCCGAGATGGCCTCGATCCGTCAACCCAAGCAGCCTGGCCGGCGCTGCGCGCGTCATGATGGCTATTTCCTCGAACGTGTATTCGCGGTCGATTGCGGACAGGGTAGAGTGCGCTAAGGCGGATCGTGAAAGTCCAGCGGCCATTTCGGTGCGTGCTTCCCGCCTCATCAGCAGCTCGAACAGAGCCGGATAAGCGGTAAAGGGTGCACCGTTGGGGTGATCGGTGGTGAAGAACACACGCCAGGGATCGTCGATCAGGAGAAAAAGCTCGAGCCCGATCGCCCACTGCATCGTGCCATAAAAGTCCTTGCCATAGCTGTAGGGCACGATGCCGCCGCCATTGCCATCCCCGTCATGAATGACGGTCTTTTTCGGATGTGCGCTGCCCCGCGCCGAGAACTGCCGCATGACGTCGGAGGAGACCGTGACCGTCTGACCGAACATTACCTGACCGATATCGATGGTGACTTCCGGAGTCGTGTTGACAAGCTCGGCAAGCCGCGCGGCGGCGGAGGAAAATCTGCGCTTTCCTTCCGTGCCATAGCCATAGAACTGGAGGTGGGCGAGGTGCATCGGCAGCCCATCCGCCGCCGCAATCGTCGCGGCCGCCGTGTCCGCAGATCCCGGAATGCCCAGATTGTTGCAATGGACATGCAAAGGATGCGGCAGGCCAAGATTGTCGACGGCGGCCTGCAGCGTCTTGACGATGTTGCGCGAGCTGACGCCGTAGGAAGGCACTACATCGTCCAGCGCGAACGTGCGTGCGTTTTCCTTGAAGGCGGCCGCTGCACCGGCGTTGATCACCTTGACCCCGAGCGCTCGCGTCGAGGCGACCGTCCAGGCGACGTAGTCCTCGATCATTTGAGGTGTGGCGGTGTCACGGATCATTGACAGCAGGAAGTCGTCGTTGCCGAGAATGGCGAGCGTCGCCTTGTCGATGATCGGGATGTCGGCCAGCTCGAGATGGGTGTGGAGTGCAGATCCCGGCGACATCGCCGGTTCGACGACCGTCGTGAAGCCCATCTTGGCGTAGAGACAGCCGGTCTGGAAGGTCGACCAGCCGGCATTGGAGAGCGGCGTCGTCGCCGGTCGCGCCTGATGGGCGGCATGCTGTTCGGGCAAGAGAAGCCGCGCGGTATTCACGTTACCGCCGCCAATGTGGGAGTGGATGTCGATGGCGCCCGCCATCACGATGCAGCCGGCGGCTTCGATGGTCCGGTCGGCCACCCCCTCAGCCGGCGCCGCGACGATCTTGCCGTCCTTGATCCACAGGTCGCCCTTGCCGAGACGGCTGTTGACGGGGTCGACGATGTCGCCGTTGGCAATTTTCGTCAGCATGGCAATGCCTCGGCGAAAACCCGACTGGCGACCAGGCGAATGATCGTCGCGGCGGAGGGCAATTTCGAAGCAGCGCGGGTATCAGTCGACTTCAGCGAGCCGGTACGGCTGGAATAGACAACCGCATCGTGATCGACTCCAGCTTCGCCAATGGCGATGGTGACCGCGGCGCCTGCGACCGGCTCTTCCGTTTTAGCCAGCGCAATCAGTGCCATGCGTCCCCTTTTTCTCGGGAGTTGGGCAACCGTGGCGGAGATCCGCAGGTGCAGGTCGGCTTCGCCGGCGGCGATCATGCGCGCCACATCGTAACGCCAGGGATCGAATTCCGGGAAGCCCCGCGCAAAGCCCGTGCGCAATGGAAAACCTGTCATCCAGGTCGAGGCGAGCACGCTTCCCCACCCGTTTTCGCTCGCGGGCAGATGAAGGCCAGATGCACGTGATTTGCGATTGAGATCGGCGATCAGCCCCTGCAGCATCTCCAACGCCAACCCATCGGTGGCGTGGCCTGAAAACAGGAACACGGGAAAGTGCGCAGCCGCCAGAGCCTTGGCGAAATCGTTGAAGTTCGACACCGGTCGCGATGTTTGCCGCCCCTTGTACTGCGCCCTCAGCGCCGCCAGCGTGGCGCCGAGGCTAGCCTGGCCACAGGAAAGGAGCGTTGCCTTGCGCCCGTTTTTCAACGGCGGCGCGGACACCCCGTTCGATCCCACCAGGAAGAACTCGCGCTCAATCCCGGTCGAGAGATCGGGCCTGGTCGAGAGATCGGGAACCGTGCCAGCGAGTTCGGTAACAAGATCATGATGGGTTTGTGCGAGTTCGCCCACCATCACCACGATATCGGCACGCCGGCGCGTCTCCCCAGGGGCGACGGTCATCGCGCCCCTGTCGGTAAAAAGCATGGTCTCTCGGGCAAGTGCCGCGCCGTCGGTGTGATCGTATGCCGCGCCAAGCCGCTCGGCCAGCGCGATCGCCGCCCTCGTGCCGTGTATGTCCGTATCAAAGCTGAAAACCGGGCACCGGCTTGACGATAACAGCGACGCGGCATGCGCAGCCGCGCGCTCGACCAGCGCTTCCCGGTTGCCTATCCAAGCAACCGCCATTCGCTACACTACTTTCTGGTGCCGGCCCGATCCTAGACGAAACTGGATTGGCCGTGAACCCCGCTTGCCAGCAGATTAACGAATGTTTTCATACGCTATCAACAAACTCCGACCGCGCTTAATCATATTTGATGTAAGCGAAGCGTTGATCGGTCGCCGGAGTTCCCTCCAGCGCTCCGCCTTCCTTGGCCGGCTGCCACTGGACAACGTCCTCGATCTTTCTCGCCAACTCGAAGTCCTTGTCGGTGATACCCTTCGCCGCGTGGTTCATCAGGCGTACCTCGACCCAGGCATAGGAAGCGGTGATATCGGGATGGTGCCACGCCGCCTCGGCGAGATGGCCAACCGTGTTGATGACCATCAGCGTCGACTTCCAGCTGTGGGTCTTGTATTTGCGCCGTATCCAGCCGTTTTCGTAGCGCCATTTCGGCAACTCCTTCTCAAGCCGGTCGGCAATCTCGGCGTCCGAATAGACCTTCTCCTTGACCGTTTCGCTCATC
This sequence comes from Mesorhizobium sp. B2-3-6, assembly GCF_006442305.1. Taxonomy (NCBI): domain Bacteria; kingdom Pseudomonadati; phylum Pseudomonadota; class Alphaproteobacteria; order Hyphomicrobiales; family Phyllobacteriaceae; genus Mesorhizobium; species Mesorhizobium sp. B2-3-6. Next base: position 478,137 of record NZ_VFVW01000002.1, read on the forward strand.
TCGACCTCCCCGAATTGCTCGGTCCGTCAACACGACAGGCCAAAGCAGAAACATGAATGCACTCTCTTTGGCTTGCTCCCTCGACGAAAACAGTTATCATCGTGGCGGGCACCTAAACTTCCATGATGCATCCATGATGCACCCATCGGGGGGCAGATGTCGAATTTTGTTACCGTACGAGTGCCCGCTCGCCTTCACCTTGGCTTCCTCGATCTCAATGGCGATGCCGGACGTCGCTTTGGCAGCGTTGGGCTTCCGTTGAGTGAACCCGAAACCGTTGTCACCCTGTCGCGGTCCGGCGAGACCATAGTCGAAGGTTCCGAGAGCGTTCGCGCCGGTGAGCACTTGTCGACGCTCTGCAGGCATCTCGGCATTCGCGGCCAGCACCATTTGGTGATCGAACAGTCGATCCCGAGTCACGCCGGCCTTGGGTCCGGCACGCAGATCGCCCTTGCCGTCGCCTCGGCACTGCGAACGCTCCACAACCTGCCTCTCGATGTCGCCGGCGACGCGACCCTGCTCGAACGAGGCGGCCGATCTGGAATCGGCATCGCAAGTTTCGAAGACGGCGGCGTGATTGTCGACGCGGGCAAGGACGAGCGTGGCGGACCGCCTCCGGTCGTGGCGCGGCTGCCGTTTCCCGAAGAATGGCGCGTCATCCTCATCCTCGACCATGCCGGGCATGGACTGCATGGCGAGGCAGAGGTCGCGGCGTTCCGTTCACTGCCACCCTTCCCGACGGCGGGCAGCGGCGAGATCTGCCGGAGGGTACTGATGGGTATCATGCCGGCCTTGGTCGAGCGCGATCTTGCGGCATTCGGCGCTGCCGTCACCGCGATACAGATGCTGATCGGCAGCCATTTCGCTCCGGCGCAGGGCGGTGTGTTCACCTCAAAGCGGGTCGAGATGGTCGCTCACCGTCTCAATAAAGCGGGCGCCGTCGGGATCGGCCAGAGTTCCTGGGGACCCGCAGGGTTTGCCTTCGCGCCGTCGCATGACGCCGCGCTCAAATTCGTCGGCGCGGTTCAGAAGACAGCCGTTGAAGACGGCCTTCAGATCAAGATCGTCAAAGGCAGGAACTCCGGCGCGAAGATCAGTTCGACCGGACTCGGTCTCGTCGGCAGCTGACGCTTCAGATTCCAAGCAGAAAGGCGAGAAATGGCCCGCAAACATATCCTGCATATGCTGACGCCGTTGAAGCACATGAGCCCGTTCGACGTGAACATGGCGCTCGACGCTGGCTTCGATAGCGTGGTCCCCTATGTCGATGTCGACCTTGGTGAGGTGACAGGCCTGGTTCAGGACGCGATCTTTTCGCGCCCGCCGGATGCGGGGGTCGATACCGGCATCTTTATCGCCGGGAAGGATGCTTCGTTGGCGCTCGACATGTTCGATGCCGCGAAGAAGGCGATGGTGCCGCCTTTCCAGGTTTCGGTATTTGCCGACCCCGCCGGCTCGTTCACCACGGCCGCGGCGATGGTGGCCAAGGTCGAAAAGGCGTTGGAGAAGAAATTCGAGCGCGGGCTGAAGGACACGAGGGTGGCTGTTTTCGGCGCCACCGGCGTGGTTGGCTTCTGCACCGCCGTCATCGCGGCAAGGGAGGGCGCCCGCGTCACGCTTGTCGGCCATGACGGCATCGAAAGGGTGAAGCAGATCGCTGCCGAGATCAAAAGCCGATTCAAGATCGGTGTCGATGCGGCTGACGGATCGAGCGATGCCCGGAAAGCCGATCTGGTCGAAGCAAGTGAGGTCATATTGGCTTGTGCGAAAGCCGGCGTCCAGGTGGTTTCAAAGGCCCAGTTGAGAGGAAGCGGCTTGCTTATCGCCGCCGACGTCAACGCGGTCCCGCCCGCAGGCATCGAAGGATTGGCCGTCAATGCCAATGGCGACCCGCTAGAAGCGGCAAAGGTCGTCGGGATTGGCCCGCTTGCCATCGGCAACGTCAAATATAAGGTCGAGTCTGGCCTTTTCAAAAGAATGATCGAATCCGAAAAAACGATCGCGCTCGATTTCCAGGAAGCGTTTTCCCTTGCACGCGAGATTGCCAAATAGCGCCAGATCTCTGCTGATCGCGGCGATTTCAGGCCGGGCATTGGCCATGGCTGCGCGGCGTGCGGGCTATCGTCCGTTGGTCGCTGATTTCTTCTGCGATACCGATACGGTTGCGCTGGCAGAACGAACGACCAAGCTGCCGGGCAACCTACAGGACGGCATCGACGGCGAGCGCATCATCGAGACGCTTCGGGACCTGGTCGGCGAAGACCAGCCGGTCGCCGTCGTCCTGGGCTCGGGTTTTGAGCGGATGACGGAGACTGTCGACGCCGTCGCTCGCCATTTTCCGCTTGCCGGCAATCGCGGCGCGGCGATCAGCAGGATCAAGGACCCGCAATTGCTGGCCGCGGATTGTGCCGAACTCGGCATCCCACATCCGGAATTCCGGTGGGATCGACCGCCTGAGCCAGACAGCTGGGTGGCCAAGACCGTGGGCGGCGCCGGGGGTGGACATATCAGACAGGCGGCCGGAGAAAGCCAGACCACCGGCCGCTATTTCCAGCGTTTCGTCGCCGGACGCAGCATCTCGGCCCTGTTCGTCGGCGACGGCCAGGCCGCGCGCATCGTCGGCTTCAGCCAACAATGGACTTCCCCCGTCTCCACGGCGCCCTACCGCTATGGCGGGGCCGTGCGGCTGAGACGCTTCGACCGCAGGCAGGCGGCGGTCATCGGCGGCTGGCTTTCAGCCCTGACGCGCCGTGCCGGCCTGGTTGGATTGTGCAGCGCCGATCTCATTCGCGGATCGGATGGCTACAAGCTCATCGAGATCAATCCGCGGCCAGGCGCCACGCTGGACATTTTTGACGAGGCCGACGCGCCGCTGATCGAAGCACATCTGCGAGCTGCAACCGGCGGAACTTACCGTTTGCCACGCTTCGTCGATTCGATGGCTTCAATGGTGACCTACGCCGCGACGCCAATCGCGCGGTTTCCGTCGATTGCGTGGCCCGAATGGACCGCTGACCATCAGTCGCCCGGCACCCCTCTGATTGCCGGCGACCCCGTCTGCACCGTCTTCGCGCGCGGTCCGAACGCCGATTTGACCAGGCGGCTCATCAAGGGGCAAGCCCGCCGGTTGCAACTCCAATGGGAAGGAGACCGGACATGAAAGACGGTTCGGCATTCCTGAACGACAATGCACAGCGCATCGCTGACGGCATGATCAGCGACGCCGAACGGCTGCGGATCGCCGCTTCCAAGGGAACCTTGGGCGAGCTCCTTATCGATGTCGGCGCCAAGGCGCCCGGCAGCGTCGAGGCCGGGCTGCGCATGGCGGAGGCGGCGATGGGCGGTCTCGGCAGCGTGTCGGTGTTTATGGACCGCACGGAGCGGAAATGGCCGTTCACCGTCGAGGTGCGCTCGTCGCAGCCGGTACTAGCCTGCCTAGGCAGTCAATATGCGGGCTGGAACCTGTCTGCCCAGGACTATTTCGCCATGGGATCGGGACCGGCGCGGGCACTCGCCCGCGTCGAACCCCTGTTCGACGCGCTTTCCTATCGAGACACCGCATCGTCCGCCGTGCTTATCCTGGAGACTGCCAAACCGCCTCCCCCAGCAATCGTCGAGAAAGTGAGCAAGGCAACCGGACTGGCAACCGACAAGCTCACCTTCCTCTACGCGCCGACGCAAAGCCTTGCCGGCAGCCTGCAGATCGTTGCGCGCGCGCTCGAGGTTGCCCTGCACAAGGCCAACGATCTCAAATTTCCGCTGGAGAACGTTGTCGACGGCATCGGAGCGGCGCCAATCCCCGCCCCCCACCCGGATTTCCTGACCGCCATGGGCAGAACGAACGATGCCATCATCTATGGCGGCAGCGTCCAGCTCTTCGTAAAAGGGTCGGCAAAAGAGGCCAGCAACCTCGCGGAGAAACTTCCGAGCCGCGCCTCACGGGACTACGGTCAACCCTTTGCCGAGATCTTCAAGCGGTTCAAGGGGGATTTCTATGCCATCGATCCACTGTTGTTCAGCCCGGCCGAAGTGATCGTGACGGCGATCGAAACCGGCGACACGTTTCGCGCTGGCCGGCGTGATCCAAAGATGCTCGAACGGAGCCTCGGTTAGCATGGCGGCACAAAGAGACCCGTCCGTCATCCGCCACATCCGAGGCACCACATGATCCCTCGCATCCTGATCGTCAGCGACAATTCGGACACCGGCTCAAGTGGCCTCGCGGCAAGGCTTGGTCGACGGGGCGCTATTGTTGCAACCGTGCCGCTGGCGGCGATCGCGTTCGACACCGGCAGCCCGGGCGGACTTTCGATCCCCGGTTTCGGCGGTGCGCTGCCCGATGCCGTGCTCGTCCGTTCGATCGCCGCAGGATCGTTCGAAGCGATCACCCGGCGCCTCGGGGTACTGCACGCGCTGAGCCGGCTGTCGGTTCCCGTGTGGAATTCGGCGCAGGCGGTCGAACGCTGCGTCGACAAGTCGATGACGACTTTCCTCTTGAAAAATGCTGGCCTGCCAACGCCACCGACATTCGCCGTCGAAGGACTTGCCGCCGCCAAGGAGATCGCGGCGCAGGAGCTTCGGGAGGGACCGCTGGTGCTGAAACCATTGTTCGGGGCGCAAGGCCGCGGGATAAGGCTGATCCGTACGCTCTCCGACCTTCCCGCCGCAGACGAGGTGAACAGCGTCTACTATCTCCAGCACTATGTGTCGCGCGCCGGCCCGCCCTTCCGGGATTTCCGCGTTTTTGTCTGCGCCGGCGAAACAGTCGCGATGATGAGCCGCAGCAGCGACGACTGGATCACGAACGTCAACCGGGGTGGCGTGCCGGAGCCGGTTTCGGGACCTGGCAAGGCTGAGCTGGCATCGCTGGCTGTCGCCGCGTCAGCCGCCGTCGGCGCGGATTTCGCCGGCGTGGACATCGTGCGAGCCGACGATGGCAGCTTGTTCGTACTCGAGGTGAACAGCATGCCCGCCTGGTCAGGACTGCAATCGGTGGTCGCTGTGAACATCGCCGAGGCGATCGCCGATGCCCTGCTGAAATTCCTGGCCGACCGCACCGAAGCGACCGCCGCGCCGCGGCCCTTCCGTTTCACCGCGCCGGCGAATTCGTAACGGAGCGGCAGGATGGCGTTATCGCGTGAACGCCTCCGGGCTAGCTACAAGGATGCCTGCCGGATGGAGATCGAAGCTCTGAAGCCGGGCAATGTCCACCTGTTCGCCGACGGACACGGCATGTCCGCCGCCCAGTTCATGATGAGTGCCGAGGTTTCGTCCGAGCCGCTGACCGATCCTCGCCTCTCGGTCGGGCAGCGCATGCTGGAGGCGGTGCGTGCGACACGCCTGGCGGTAGCAACCAACACCAATCTCGGCATCGTCCTCCTGGCGGGGCCTCTGATAGGCGCCGCCGAAATGAGGAGTGGCAGCTTGCAGGACAATCTCGACTCGCTGCTGCGCGCGTTGAGCATGGACGATACCAGGGCAGTGTTCGAGGCGATCGCCATGGCAGCGCCAGGCGGCCTGGGAGATGCCGCGAATGATGTGCGGCAGGAGCCGAAGGTTCATCTCTTGGAAGCAATGCGGGAGGCTGCCGACCGCGATATGATCGCCCGCCAGTATGACACCTGTTTCGGCGACGTGTTCGGGGTAGGGCTGGCCGCGCTGGTAGGGGCGCTAGCTCGCGGAGAAAGCGGCATGTGGCCGACCGTGTTCGCCTATATGGCGTTTCTCGCAGGCTTCCCCGACAGTCACGTGGTGCGCAATCACGGAATTGAAGTCGCAAATCAGGTGCGACAGGACGCTCTTTCCGTTCAGGCGACGCTCCATGCCAACGGCGACGAGCCGTCACGCATTCGCCTGCTCATGGAGTTCGACCGCCGGCTGAAGGCGGACAAAGTAAACCCCGGCACCTCGGCCGATCTGACCGTGGCTACTCTTTTAGTCCACACTCTAGGCACTCGCTTGCATAATCGCGGCGTTGGTGCTTGACTTCCAAAAGCGGGAGCTGTGCTTCCGCGGCTATCTAGCCAACCGGTCCGGGCAATCCGGGCGCTGCCAACAAGGATAGCTGTCCATCGAGCGCCTGCTCGGTTGCAGCGTCCGTGGACATCATAATTGTGTCTTGGAGGAAATTGGCATGGCAAAAATCTCGAAGGTAATGGTCGGTGAATCGCTGGTCGGGGACGGCAACGAAGTCGCGCATGTCGACCTGCTCATCGGGCCGCGAGGGAGCGCAGTCGAAACGGCATTTTGCAACGCGCTCACCAACAACAAGGACGGTTTTACCTCGCTTTTGGCGGTGATCGCGCCCAATCTTCAATGCAAGCCCAATACGGTGATGTTCAACAAGGTCACGATCAAGGGCGCCAAGCAGGCTGTACAGATGTTCGGCCCGGCGCAGCACGCCGTTGCAAAGGCAGTGCAGGACAGCGTCGCGGACGGGACAATTCCGGCAAACGAAGCGGACGACGTGTTCATTTGCGTTGGCGTATTCATCCATTGGGACGCGGCCGACGACGCCAAGATCCAGAAATACAACTACGAGGCGACAAAGGAGGCCATCCAGCGCGCTATCGCAGGAACCCCGACCGCCGCCGAAGCCACCGCTCAGCGCGACAACGTCAAGCATCCGTTCGCGGCCTAGACAAGAGACAGCCCCGCACAGGAAAAGCCATCTTCCGAAACGGATGGTCTGTTGCGCCGGCTGAAAAGGGTTCTGGGCTTTTGAAGCGACACTCCCGAAGGGCGCCCGCCTTTCGGGGGTGAGGAGCAACTGTGATCAGGCGCCGAACGACGCCAGGTGACTAGGTGTGAGCGTGGCGTTGTGCAGTGAGGTTGCGACCAGCGCTGCGGCGATGCCCATCGCTGACAATGCGTGGATATCGTTGTCATCGCGGACGCCGCCGGCCGCGATGACCGCGCGACTTCCCGCCTTGGCCTTGACCTCCTCCAGCCGCCTGAAGTCCGGGCCGGCGGCCGCACCGACTTTGGCCAGCGTCATGACGATCACCTTTTGCGGCCAAAGCTCGGGCTCAGCGAGAAGAGAACGCGGTCCGCAAAAATCATCGCCAAGGAAATCAAGGGACAGGATGAGATCGGGATGATCGCGAAAATGCCGGAGCAGCACATCGTCCTGCTGCGATTCGGAGCCCAACACGGGGTGCACCGAACGTTCAGCAAGCGCCGCCGAAAGTGTTTTCCTGTCTGCTACGCCGGCATCGACCCAGAGCTCAGGCGGCTGCGTCATCGCCCTCAGCCGGGCAAGTGCGTCGCTGTTTGGAGTACCGCCTCCGATGGCGTCCAGATCGGCGATGTAGAAGGTCGAAAAGGGATAAAGCGTGCGCAACCCTTCGGCGACGGCGAGGACATCGGAACTTCGGCTGAGCGGGGTAACGATCGGCCGGTAGCGATCGCGTTTTCCTTGCTGGGCGCGAACGACCTCGCCGCCTTTCAAGTCGAGAACCGGAATGATGCGCAACGTTTTTCTCGCCGACCAACTGCTGTCATGAAAGCTTGAAGTGTGGAAAAAAGAAAGAGCATCATTGCGGGCTTCGACATTGGCGGCGCGCATCTGAAGGTGACGCGCGCGCAAGGCGGCCGCATCGTCGGCGCGGTAACGATCGCCACGCCGCTCTGGCAAGGGTTGCACAGCCTGACCTCGGCCCTCGACGAAACAGCTCCGATCTATGCGGAAGCCGATCTCAACGCGTTCACCATGACGGGCGAACTGTCGGACATCTTTGCGTCCCGCGATATCGGCGTGACGACGCTGCTGGATCAGATTTCCAACCGTTTTCCCACAGGCGAAAAGCTGATCTATGCCGGATCATCCGGCTTTGTCGAGGTCGAGCAGGCAGCGCGGCTGAGCACCGATGTCGCCTCCGCCAACTGGCACGCGACAGCCTCTTTGGTGGCAAAATTGGCCGGCGATGCCCTGTTCGTCGACATGGGCTCCACCACCACCGACATTATCGCAATCAAGAATGGCGCCGTCGTCAATGAGGGGTACACCGATGCAGGACGGCTTCTGACTGGCGAACTGGTCTATACGGGATTTACCAGGACATTTCTGTTCGGCGTAGCCTCGTCTGCTCCTGTCCATCGAAGACTGACGCCATTGATGAACGAGTATTTCGCCTCGATCGCCGACGCGCACCGGATCCTGGGCGTGCTCGATGAGGAGGACGACATGCACCCTTCCGCCGACGGCAAGGAAAAGACGGTCCACGGCTCAATCGCGCGACTGGCGCGCATGGTCGGGCGCGACGCCGCTGAACTTTCGCCGCCGGAATGGGGTGAAGTCGCACGCTGGTTCAGCGAGCAGCAATTGCGGAAAATCCACGACGCAGCATCCCTGGTTGCCTGGGGTCTTGCTCAAGATGTTCCGATCGTCGGCGCCGGAACGGGCCGCTGGCAGATCAGGCGGCTGGCCGAGCGCATGGAACGTCGCTTTGTCGATTTCGCCGACATCGTCCCCGCTCATGAAGCTGTTCGCGGCGAGGCCAGCCGCGCCGCACCAGCATCGGCGGTGGCGCTGCTGGCTGGATATCGATCACAAGCAGCGTAGCGGCGCTCGCGCCGTCACGCTCACGCGTCCCCGCTGCTGGACCCTTTGGCGGCTAGGTGATCGCTGACACGCTGCATCAGCCAACCCCAGGCTTCCCGTTCGTCGGCGCCGGCTGTCTTTTCGATAGAGATCGAAAGATACGCGATCTCGGCCTCGATCTTGTCGCGGGGTAGCATGCCAAGCCGGCTGACCAGGATGGCCAGTTCCAGAACAGCCGCCTTGGCACGGTTAAGGCCGGTGAAGGGCGCATGCATTTCCTCTCGAAGCACGCGGCAGAAATGGCGAGGGCGCACGCCATCATCGTCAACGCTCTCGACTTCGAGAACCGAATGCGCCAGCGCAGTCGCCAACCGGGGAACCAGAAAATCTTCAAGGGGAACGGTCGGCCAGTCCTTGCGCCCGGTCAGGCATCCAGCGAAGACGCGCACGTCGTCGGTGTAGTTGGCGATGGCGAACGGCACCGCCGCCAGATTGTCGAGCGTAACCGAGGGACGAAACGGTGCGATGACCCAGCCGTCTTTTTCGGAGATTATGCCGATCGGCGCGATATGGACCTTTCCTGTCTTGTCGACAGTGGTGATGATTGTCTCGCGAATGTAAGGCACCTAGCCCTCCTTCTTCGCGCGAAGCGTTTCGCCCGGTTTGGCAAGACGGGTACGGTCGGTTTCGGGAGCCGGTGCGGCAACGCCCCATGCGAGCGGCTCGTCCTGAACATAGCGCTTGCCGAGGCGCCACGCGATCTCGGCCTTCGTCAGTTCCGCGCCCAGATAGAAAGCATGCGCACCATCGGTCTCCACGCCAAGTCCGGCGAAGAATTCGAACGCATCCGTGGCAACCGCGTGCCCTTTGCCGTTGAAAATATGAATGCCGTCCTCCGCTGCCGCGATACGGTAGTTGGCGTCGCGCACCTCGGCCGCCAATCCAGCGATATCATCGGTCGAGGCCGTGAAGGGCTTGCGATCGTGGATCTGCAGCAAGCCTGGGTGATAGCTACGCGGCAGTGCACCGTCATTGCGGGCGGCGAACATGATGCGACGGGCAATGTCGTGCTCCTCGATCGTCCGCACCGTGTGAGGGCTGACATGTACGGCTAGCACGTTTCGAATCCCGAGTTCCGAGCAGAGCCCCGTTAGAACGGCCGTAACGCCAGAACTGTCGGCGTCGGTAAGTTCGGTGAGATTGCCGGTGCCCATCAGCAATTCGATCTTCGGCCAGCGGCGGCGCGCCTCGATGAAGCGGCCGAGCGATTGGGCGAAGCCGAAGTGGATCGGATCCAACACGGGATCGGCGATAAAGGAAATGCCAGCCCTTTGCGCCGCATCGATAGCGCGGCCAAGCGAATCCAGATCGCCGGGGGCGGACGGGATCAACACCGCCGTAGCCCCATGGCCGAACACTAACGGCAGCGTGTTCTCGTCGAGGCTGAGAAGATAGTCCGCACCGGCGCGTGCACCGATCGACAGTTCGTCCGCGCTGGCCGAATCGACGCTGACCTGAAATCCTTGTGCCTTGAGCTCGCGCACAGCCTCCGACAGCAACGGAAATGGCGTTTCAGGCAGGCAGCCAAGATCGATGACATCGGCGCCGGCCGCAGCTAGCGTCCCCGCCCGCAGCGTGAGCGCTTCGATCGACAGCATTGGCGCATCGACGATCTCGGCGAAGATGCGCATATCGTGACGCGTAAGATCCGGCGGCTCGCCGACACGGCCGAGAAAGGCCGGCAGGTCCGCGATCTCGTCAGGACCGCGCGCAAAGGGCACGCCGAAATGGTTCGACAATTGCTCGATATCGCCGCGATAGCGCCCTGGCAGGATAAAGCGGTCAACGGCGTTGGGCGCGATGAGACGCCGCTTTATGATGTCTTCGGTCATCAGTGCGGCGACCTTGACACCTATGTCGACCACCTCCCACGAAAACTCCGTCTCGCCCAGACCGGATAGCAGCTTTTCCAACCGTGCCCTGGCCAGATGTCCCGTGAGAAAGACCAGCCGCTCAGCCATGGCCGGACAGCTCGGCCCGGCGTTGCTGAACCGCCGCGTTGAGGTCCGCGAGCGACTCGACGACCTGGGTTCGTTCGAACCCCTTCAGCCGCTCGGTGTTTTCCAGGTCAATCCTGCGCGGATAGACTTTGACCAGGCCATGCGGCGCCATGGTTTCGAGTTCGGGTGCGGTGTCGCAGGCAAAGACGATGATCGGCACGCGGCACTTTCCGGCTTGCGCAAAGACGTTGGTGGCAAGCGTATCGGATATACCCCAGACGCATTTGGCAACCGTGTTGGACGAGGCAGGCGCCACCACGACCGTGTGGTAGACGCCGTGGTAAAATTCGCCGACGGGAATGGCGCTCGCCGTCTTGTCGTGCAGCACGCGCGTCGTCTCCGGAAAATCGAGTTTGAGCTTGTACATGCGCAGCACTTCATTGGCGGCTTTCGACACGAAGACATCGCAATGTTCGAGTTGGCGAACAAGTGCGAAGCTCTCCGTGAAAAAATGCCCGGACCCCGTCAAAACCCACGCCCAGCGCGGCACGTGCAGCTTCACCATCGGCTATCCTGCCTTCTTTGCCGAGCGGGTCGAAGCCACAATCCCGATGCCGGGCAGCTTGCCCGATGCGAGTAGCGCGCCCGCCTCGGCGGCATCCTTCGGACCGGCGAGACGGAAATCGATGCCGTCGGGCAGCATGGCGGCAAAGCCTGGGTCGACAATGCCCCTGGCCTTCAGGCTGTCAGGGGTATCGTTGTCGAAGAATGCATCGGTCTGCTTGATAAGCAACAGCGCGTTCGCGCCAAGCTTCCCGCCAAGCCAGGCAGCCAGGGAATCGGAGGTAATGTCCCAAGAGGCCGGAAGGTCCGGTGCCGGCAACGCAAGTGACGACGGCAGCCACACCGGAACCTTGCCTTCGTCCAATGCTCGCACAATCTCCTCCAGCGATCGTGCCGGCGTCAGTCTTTCGTCCCGATCGAGGATGATTTGGCCGAACTGCTCCATGGCGAGGATCGCCATGGCATGTGCGGCGGTGTCGGAAAAATCCATGCGGGTCTGCGTCTCGCGCACCTGATCGGCAAACAGGCCGCCGCCGGGCACGATGACGATCGGTAACCTGGAACCCGCCAGCGCCGCGATCCAGCTCGTCATTTCCGCCGCATGGGCAGTGCTGCCGCCAAGCTTGACGACGGCCCGCCCGAGGACGTCGGAGCCTTGCTGGCGCGGCCGGGAAACACTGCCTCTGTCTTTTCGGCCGGCAGAGCCGGAGGCGACACCGCGTCCTGCCGATTGGCGCTTGCGTTCGATCTCGACGCCGACACCGCCAGGCCCGAGCTCGAGTTTTTCCACCCTTACCGTGACGCGCACGACGCGCTCGTTCTCCAGAACGTGCGCCGCCACTTGCTCGGCCAAAGCCTCGCTGAGCTGAATGTGCCCCCGCGCGACGATGGTGCGAATGCCATCCATGATGATGTCATAGGAGAACACATGGCGCATGTCCTCGGGATGGTCGGTGACTTGCAGCACGTCGGCGATCACATCAAAGCGCACCTTTTGAGTATGACCATGCTCGAAGCTGTAGGCACCGATCTGGACCGGCAGAACAAAATCCCGCACGAAAATCCTGTCCGTGCCCAGTGTCGGATCGGTGCCCGGCGAATAGCCTCTCGCTGCCAACAGGCGATAGTCGATGCTCGATTTACCGCCCGTCCCAGGCTCTGCCGGGACCAATTCGCGAATCTGCGAGACCGCCTCGGCGCTGATTGAACCCGCGCGGTCGGCATGGCCACACAGCGCGCCGCGAAAGCCGAGGAAATCGGGAGCGAAAGGCAATAGACGTGGAATATCCGGGGCTTCGAGCGATCCGCTCAGGCCAACCATCAGACCGAGCGACTTGGCTCGATCGACGAATCCCGGAATCCGCTCCGGTGGCAAATGGTCGAGCAGCCGGCCCTTTCCCTTCTGCGCGGTATCAACCATCACGCCGTGGAAGCGGTGCCTGCCGAATACCGGCAGGAGCTCGAAGTCCGGCGCCAGATCGGCAAAGAGCACAGCGATCAACTTCGTTCGCGCGGCCAGCGGTTCGAGCGCCTCCGCGCAGGCAGGGATGTGAGCCGATGGGAAAAACCCGATCTTGACATAATCGACGCCGGTCGCCGCGATCTCTTCAGCCTTGGCGCGGATCGTTTCGGGTTCCATCGGCAGGTCGCCGCAGACCGCGCTGACCGGAGCCCGACCAGCGATGAACGAAATCGTTCGGCGGATGGTTTCCGTGGGTACCGCGCCCAACGCTCCCGCCTTCGGATCCTTCAGATCGACGATGTCGGCGCCGCTCGAAAGAACGATCTCCGCCTCTTCGATGCCGGTGACGCTGGCCAGCATTCTGGTCATTTGAACAGTTTCTCCAGTTTGGAGGACAAGATCTTTTGTCCTTCGTCCGCTTGATTCTCGCGCACGTCGCGGATGACATAGCTGCGAACGACCTCGAAATCGAAGATGGCAATCTTTTCAGCCGCCATGGCATGTTTGTCAAAAAGACACCGAGCCAGGGCAGACGCGAAAAGTCGTCCGATAGGGTTTGATAAATTTTGCGGGTCGGCTAAGTTGACCATGGGCACCTGGACTTAGCGCTGCTCCGACACCCGTCGGACCTCAGCGCAAGAATGGGTAATTACTATCGATGACGAGCGCGGTGCCGGGCACTCTCGCCGCCTTTTTGTGCTTTTTTTCCCTGACCGTCAACGCTCCGGGCGCGATAGCCCAGGAAGCGGCGGCGAAGCCGGAAAAAAAGGTCACTGAAATCAAGATAGGGTATTTGCGGGCCTACGCGCCGCAATTGACGCTTTCCATGCTCGACCTGCCGCCGCGTGACGAAGGTGTCGCCGGCGCCACTGTGGCAATCGGCGATAACAACACCACCGGAAAATTCACCGACCAGAAATTCAGCCTCGACGTGACCGAGATCAAACCCGAAGCCGACGCGGTTCAGGCATTCGAGGACCTGATCGCCAAAGGTGACCACTATGTCGTCGCAGACCTCTCGGCCAAACAATTGCTGTCGATCGCCGATATAGCCCGCGACAAGGGCGTGCTGATCTTCAACATCGGTGCCACCGACGATAGCCTGCGCGAGGAGGACTGCCGCATCAATGTTTTTCATATCGCGCCGACGCGCAGCATGCTTGCCGATGCGCTGGCGCAGTATCTCATGGTGAAGAAGTGGCCGAATTGGGTGCTGCTCTACGGCTCGCATGAGCAGGACCATCTCTACGCCGACGCGTTGCGCCGCGCGGCAACCCGTTTCGGCGGCCAGATCGTCGCCGAGAAGGAATTCAAGGACACCGGCACGGCCAGGCGTACCGACACCGGCGCCACGCAGATACAGCAGCAGATTTCCGTATTCACGCAGGATCTGCCGGAGCACGACATTGTGCTTGTCGCCGACGAAAGCCAGGTGTTTGGCACCTACGTGCCCTACCGCACCTGGACGCCGCGGCTGGTCGCCGGCACGGCCGGGCTTGTTGCATCGTCGTGGCATCCCGCCAGCGAGCAATGGGGCGGCATCCAGATGCAGAGCCGCTTCCTGAAGACGACGGGCCGGCGGATGCTTTCCAAGGACATGTCGGCGTGGACAGCAGTGCGTGCCGTCGGCGAAGCCACCACGCGCACCAAAGGCGACGATGCCAAAAAGATCAATGACTACATCCGGTCGGGCGATTTCTCGGTTGCCGCCTTCAAGGGACAGAAGCTCACCTTCCGCAAATGGAACCTCCAGCTTCGCCAGCCGATCCTGCTTGGCGACACCAAGTCGGTCGTTTCGACATCACCGCAGGAGGGCTATCTCCACCAATTCTCCGAACTCGATACGCTTGGTATCGATCAGCCGGAAACGAAATGCGTTCTCAAGTAGGGCCAAAGGGGAGGAATTTGCGTGCAGACACGAGCTTGTGCATTGGCCATTCTCGCGGCCGGCCTCACGGCCGGCCCGGCATCGGCCTATACGGCCTACGTTTCCAACGAGAAGGACAACACGATGACGGTCGTCGACACGGCCACCATGCAGGTGGTGAAGACCGTCGAGGTCGGCCAGAGGCCACGCGGCATCACCATCTCGCATGACGGCAAATTCGTCTATCTTTGCGCCAGTGACGACGACACGGTCGAAATCATCGACACCGCGACGCTGCAGATCGTCGGCACGCTGCCATCTGGCCCCGATCCCGAATTGTTCGTGCTCTCGCCTGACGGCAAGACGCTCTATGTCGCCAATGAGGACGACAACCTCGTCACCGCCATCGACGTCGAGAGCAAGCAGGTCATGGCCGAGATTCCAGTCGGCGTGGAACCGGAAGGCATGGGTATCAGCCCTGATGGCAAGACCATGGTCAACACCTCGGAAACCACCAGCATGGCGCATTTCATCGACACTGGCACCCACGATGTAACCGATAACGTACTGGTCGACACGCGCCCGCGCTTTGCCGAATTCAAGCCGGACGGCTCGCAGGTCTGGGTCAGCGCCGAGGTCGGCGGCACCGTCAGCGTCATCGATAACGCCAAACGCGAAGTGGTGAAGAAGATCCAGTTCGCGATTCAGGGATTGCGGGCTGAGACCATCCAGCCGGTAGGCATCGCCATCAGCGCCGACGGCAAGAAAGCCTATGTCGCGCTCGGCCCGGCGAACCATGTCGCCGTGGTCAATACCGACACCTACGAGGTCGAGAAATACATCCTCGTCGGCCAACGCGTCTGGCACCTGGCCTTCACACCCGACCAGAAAACGCTGATCACCACGAATGGCAACTCCAACGACATCACGTTCATCGATACGGCGACCGACGAGCCGGTCCAATCGCTCACCGTAGGCCAGCAGCCTTGGGGTGTGGCCATTTCGCCCAAATAGCAGACATTGATCATGGGGAGGATCGCGACATGAAATTTCGCCATAGGTTTATCTTCGCCGCGCTCGCCGGGTTTGTGCTTGCTCCGATCGGCGCAAGCGCGGATGACGCAACGCCAAAACCCTCGCGTGCCAGCAAGAACCTGCCGGAATTGATTATCGGCTCGGCCGATTCCACCTATGCCGTCAATCAGAAGGATTTCGAACTGATCGCCGGCCAAGGCTATCGGTGGAAGATCACCTCCAAGGGCGGTTTCGAATACAAGTTCGTGACCGACCTGTTCCGCAATGTGTGGATGGACCAGATCGTCATCGACGATCTGGAGGTGCATATGGACGGCGGACCGGCCTGGCTGGAATTCGACGACGCGGGAACAATCCAGGTGCAATTCCACACAGTTCGCCCGGGCGAATATACCTGGTCGGTTCCCGACCTCGCCGACAAGGGCCTGAAGGGCAAGATCACGATCAAGTGAGACCAAAGGCAATGAGGCGCGCTAGATAGCAGTGCGTCCTGCCAACGCGTCCTGAAGGAGCGATCCGGGCATGCAGCATGTGAGGACAAGCGGACCGGGAGACGAGGCGGCGGCGCTCGACGTCAGTGCCGTCAGCCACTCCTATGGACCGAAGCGGGCACTCAAAGAGGTCTCGTTCTCGATCTTGCCGGCGACGTTCACCGTCCTGCTCGGCCTCAACGGGGCCGGCAAGACAACGCTGTTCTCCCTGATCAGCCACCTCTATGACACGCGTCACGGGTCGATCCGCATCTTCGGCCACGACATCCGCAGCGCTTCGGGCGAAGCGCTCAGACGGGTCGGCATCGTGTTCCAGGCGCGCACGCTCGACCTCGATCTCAGCGTCTATCAGAATCTTTCCTACCATGCCTCGCTGCATGGCATTGGCGGACGCGAAGCCCGGCAGCGCATCGCCGCGCTGCTTGACACAGTCGACATGCAGGGCCGCCAGCATGACAAGGCACGCAGCCTCTCCGGCGGTCAGATGCGGCGCATCGAGATCGCCCGGGCGCTGCTTCACCGACCTTCCCTGCTCCTGCTTGACGAAGCGACCGTCGGCCTCGACATCGAGTCGCGTGCTGGCATCCTCGCCACCATCCGCAAGCTCGTCGAAACCGATGGTATCGGCGTGCTCTGGGCCACGCATCTGATCGATGAAGTCGACGATACCGATCATGTCGTCGTGCTGCGGCGGGGTGACCTGGTCGCCAGGGGCAAGGTGTCGGATGTCGTCCAGGCAAATGGAGGAAATTCCATTCGCGATGCCTTTTCGAAGCTCAGCCGCATCGACGCGGCAGGCATGGCGGAGACATCGTCATGAGCGCTCCTGCGATGCCCGGAAAAGTTGTCGGCATCAAACCGGTAGGGTCTGAACCATTCGGCCTCCGCCACTATCTCATTTGCCTGAAAGGCATCGTCCTGCGCGAGTGCCTGCGCTTCCTGCACCAACGCGAACGGTTCATTTCCTCACTGGTGCGGCCGCTCGTCTGGCTGTTCATCTTCGCCGCCGGCTTCCGCCAGGTGCTCGGCGTGTCGATCATCCCTCCTTACAAGACCTATGTGCTCTACGAGGTCTACATCACTCCGGGTCTGTGCGGCATGATCCTGCTGTTTTCCGGCATGCAGTCTTCACTGTCGATGGTCTACGACCGCGAGATGGGCAACATGCGCATCCTGCTGGTCAGCCCATTTCCGCGCTGGTTCCTGCTGGTGTCGAAGATGTTGGCCGGCGTGGCCGTATCGATCGTGCAAGTCTACGCATTTCTGATCGTCGCCTGGTTGTGGGGCGTCAGGGCGCCGCCGCTCGGCTATCTCTACGTGCTGCCGGCACTGTTTCTGTCGGGCATGATGCTTTGCGCGCTCGGCATGCTTTTGTCGTCCATGATCAAGCAACTCGAAAACTTCGCCGGCATCATGAACTTCGTCATCTTTCCAGGCTATTTCGCGTCGCCGGCGCTGTATCCTTTGTGGCGTATCCAGGAGGCAAGCCCCCTGCTCTACAAGATCTGCCTCGCCAATCCGTTCACCTATGCCGTCGAACTGATCCGCTTCGCCTTCTATGGGCAGATCGACTGGCTGTCGCTGGGCGTCGTCGCCGGTTGCACGCTGTTGTTTCTGGGCGGCGCCATCATTGCATACGATCCTTCGCGCGGCCTGATGACCCGCAAACAGGACACGGGAGGAAACGGCTGATGGCGCGAATGAGACTTGTCCACACCCTGGTTCTGATCGCCATGCTTGTCCCGATGGACGCCAGGGCGGCAAACACCGATCCCGACTGGCCTTGCATGCAGCGCAAGGTGCCGCAGCTCTCGCTCGGCCAGATCTGGAATGGGCCGGAGCTTCCCCCGGCGGCGAAGGATTGGTCGAAGGATTCGGGCGTCTCCGCGCTGGTCGAGGCGGTGGCGGCCCGACGGACGCCGATTGCCGAAGCCCAGAAGGAGATCAAGGACTTCGTGGCTTCTCTGCCGGCGGAGCAGGTCGCACCAAAGATGGCGATGCTGGTGCAGGGAATGTTCGATCACATGGACGCCGAGCGTTCGCACGTGATTTCCGGCATTTCCCGCTATGCCCACAAACAGCTCGAAATGGCGGCTGAATTGCGCAAGGAAGCATCCGACGTCGACGCCCTGCGTGCCAAAGCCGACGCCGATCCGGACGAAGTCGAACGGCGAACCGACCAGTTGACTTTCGCGACGCGCATTTTCAACGAACGTGTCCAGTCGCTGACCTATGTCTGCGACGTGCCGACGATAATCGAGCAGCGGCTCTATCAATTGTCCAGGACCGTCTCGGAAACGCTCGGTCGGAAGAAATAGACCTTCAGTCGACCTTGCGACGGATTTCACGTCTCTTGGCAGGCGACACGTCCGGCGTCTCGCTCCGGTCGATTCCGAACGCCATCCGTCGGTCATCCCGCTCAGGAATCGGGATAAAGCTTACCGAACAGGGGCAGATACATCGCGCCCTTGCGCATCAGGAAATCGTTGAACGTAGCCATGGCCGGCGAGATTGCGTGATCGGTTCGTATCACCGAGAACCATTGTCGGCGGATCGGCATGCCGACAACGTCGAGGATGACGAGCCGGCCAGCTTCCGTTTCCGCGGCGATGGTGTGGGCAGAAATGAAGGCGATGCCCAGACCAGCCATCACCGCCTGCTTGATCGTTTCGTTCGAGCCCATCTCGACACCGAGTTCGTCGATGCGGCCAGGCACGTCGCTCAGGAATATTTCCAGCGAGATGCGGGTTCCGGAGCCGGGCTCGCGAATAAGGAAATGCTCCTCGGCAATGCGCTCTTTGGAGATATCGCGCGCCGCCGCCAGCGGGTGTTCGGGCGGCGCGATGATGACCAGCGGGTGATCGCCGAAGACCGAAGCACGCACCGGTACCTCTTTCGCCGGGCGCCCCATCAGCGCGATGTCGATGTCGTGATTCTTGAGGTTGTCGATTGTCTGGGCACGATTGCCGATGGCAAGCCGCATGTCGATGTCGGGATGTTCCTTCATGAACGCAGCCATCAACCGCGGCGCGAAATACTTGGCGGTGGAAACGACGCCGAGCCTCAAGCTACCCGTACGAACGCCCTTGATGGCGTCGATCTTGTCTTCGAGCAGACCGAGATGCTCCTCGATAGCTTGCGCTGCCTCAACGACGGCCAAACCTGCGGCAGTGGGACGCATGCCGTCCGACGTCCGGTCGAACAGAGCCAGTTGGAATTCTTCCTCCATTTGCCGCAACTGAATTGTCAGTGCTGAAGGAGACAGACCTAACGCCTTGGCCGCACTCACAATTTTTCCGTGCCTGATGATGGCCTGGATGGTCTTGAAATGCTTGAGCGTGAGGTTTCTCATGTCTCATACTAAATTATTTTTAGTACCAACGTAAAGTTATTGAATTTTACTTATCAAGTGTCGTTTGTTTTCATTCCCCCGATCCAGCCGATCCGAGGAGACGCGGCTGGATCGGGAGGTTACGATGCCAGCGGCAACGCTCGACGCTTTTCTGAACTCCTATCTCGGCCAGCCGGACGAACTTCGCTCCGCGGTCGTGACGACTGTCCGTCAGCTGACACAGGCCGCCAGCAAGATCCGCAATACCATCAATCAAGGTGTGCTCGGCGCCGCCTTTGCCGGGACCCGTGGCGCCAACGCCGACGGCGATGTCCAGAAGGATCTCGACGTCTTCTCCGACGACATCTTCCTCGACGCCATGCGCCACGCTCCGGTCGCGCTCTACGCTTCCGAGGAGCTGGAGCAGCCGGTCCTGCTCGACAGGCAAGCACCACTCGCCATTGCCATCGACCCGCTCGACGGCTCTTCCAACATCGACACCAACGTGTCGATCGGAACGATCTTCTCGCTCCTGCCCGCAACTGGCGCGCCGGATGCCGATCCGGCCGCCTCTTTTTTGCAGGCGGGCGTGAATCAGCTGGGCGCCGGTTTCTTCATCTATGGGCCGCAGTTGGCGCTCGTCCTGTCGCTCGGCAGCGGTACGCATATCTTCGTCCTGTCGGCCAGGCTCGGCACCTTCGTCCAGGCCTACGAGAGCCGGATCATTCCGCAACGCACCCAGGAGTTCGCCATCAACGCCGCCAACTACCGGCACTGGGACGAGGCCGTGCGGCTCTATGTCGACGACTGCCTGGAGGGCACCGAAGGACCGCGAGAGAAGGATTTCAACATGCGCTGGATCGCCTCCCTGGTCGCCGACTGCTACCGTATATTGATGCGCGGCGGCGTGTTTCTCTACCCCGGCGACCGGCGCAAGGGCTACGGTCAGGGACGGCTGCGCCTGGTCTACGAGGCCAACCCGATTGCCTATCTCATAGAACAGGCTGCCGGTGCGGCCACCGATACGATCAACCGCATCCTGGACATCGAACCCGACAGCCTGCACCAGCGCGTGCCGATGGTCTTCGGGTCGGCGCGGGAGGTCGCGCGCGTCACCCGCTACCACACCGAGCCGAGCAACATCGGCGAACGAGCGCCGCTGTTCAGCCGCCGTGGCCTCTTCAGAGCCTGAGCAGCACCATGTCAGCCAAGCACCCCATCATCACCATCACCGGCTCGTCGGGCGCCGGCACCACTTCGGTCAAGCGTATCTTCGAGCTGATCTTCCGGCGCGAGAACATCGAGGCCGCGTTCATCGAAGGCGACGCATTCCACCGCTACGACCGCGCCGCGATGAAGGCAAAGGTGGCCGAAGAGGAGAAGGCCGGCAATCCGAACTTCACCCACTTCCATGCCGCGGCCAACGAACTCGGGATTCTCGAAGAGGTGTTCGCGGAATACGGCCGCCGGGGATCCGGAAGAACCCGCACCTACATCCATGACGAGGAAGAGGAAAAGCAGTACGGCACGCCACCGGGAAGCTTTACCGAATGGCGCGAGTTCGGTCCCAGCGACCTGCTCTTCTACGAGGGGCTGCACGGCTGTGTCGTCACCGACACGATCAATTTGGCGAAGCATGCGGATCTCAAGATCGGCGTCGTGCCGGTCATCAATCTCGAATGGATCCAGAAGATCCATCGCGATCGTTCGACACGCGGCTATTCCACCGAGGCGGTGATGGACGTGATCCTGCGCCGGATGCCCGACTATGTCCGCTACATTGTCCCGCAATTCTCGCAGACCGCCATCAATTTCCAGCGCGTGCCGATCGTCGATACGTCCAACCCCTTCATCGCGCGCTGGATTCCGACGCCTGACGAATCGATGCTGGTTATCCGCTTCGCCAATCCGCGCGGCATCGATTTTCCATATCTGCTGTCGATGATCCACGACTCGTTCATGTCGCGGCCAAATTCCATCGTGGTGCCAGGCAACAAGCTCGACCTTGCCATGCAGCTGATCCTGACGCCGCTCATCCTGCAATTGATCGAACGCAAGAGCCGTGTGTCGTGAGGAGGACGCCATGACCAGCCAAACAGCACTAAAGCCTGCCGCCGCCGCCGTCGTCTCGGAGCTCGACATGGCGAACGCCATTCGCGTGCTGGCGATGGACAGCGTCCAAAAAGCGAATTCGGGACACCCCGGCATGCCGATGGGCATGGCCGATGTCGCAACGGTGCTGTTCAACCGCTTCATCAATGTCGATCCTTCCAGGCCGGGCTGGCCCGACCGTGACCGTTTCGTGCTTTCAGCCGGCCATGGCTCGATGCTGCAATACGCGCTGCACTATCTGCTCGGCTATGAAGACATGCAGATCGAGGAGTTGCGGCGGTTTCGGCAACTGGGCAGCCGCACGGCCGGACATCCCGAATATGGCCACGCGCTTGGTGTCGAGACCACCACCGGCCCGCTCGGACAAGGCATTTCCACGGCGGTCGGAATGGCGCTGGCGGAGCGCATGCTTGCTGCCCGCTACGGTGCCGATCTGGTCAACCATCATACCTATGTGATTGCAGGTGACGGCTGCCTGCAGGAAGGCATCAGCCACGAGGCGATCGACCTCGCCGGCCACCTGAAGCTTTCCCGCCTGATCGTCTTCTGGGACGACAATGCGATCTCCATTGACGGGCCAACCTCCCTGTCCACGTCGATGGACCAGCCGGCGCGCTTCAAAGCTGCCGGCTGGGACGTCCAAACGGTCTCCGGCCACGACATGGAAGCCGTCGCCGCGGCTATCGAGGCGGCGCGGCAGTCGGATCGACCGTCGCTGATTGCCTGCCGCACTGTAATCGGCAAGGGCGCCCCCAATCTCGGCGGTTCGGAGAAGACGCATGGCGCGCCGCTGGGCGAAGCAGAGATCGCCGCGACCCGCGAGAACATTGGCTGGACCTTCGCGCCGTTCGAGGTGCCTGACGACGTGCTTTTCGCCTGGCGCGAAATTGCCGGCCGCGGCGAAGCGATGCGGAGCGCCTGGGAGCAGCGGCTTGCCGCCTCGCCGCAGCGAGAGGCCTTCGAGAACGCGGTCGCCGCCAGACTGCCCGACGCGGTCTTCGAAGCGCTCGATGCCTTTCGGCGAGGGCATGTCGAGAAGGCAACCAAGGTGGCAACGCGAAAAGCTTCCGAAATGGCACTGGAGGTCATCAACGGCGCCACGGAATTGACCGTCGGCGGCTCGGCCGATCTGACGCACTCGAATCTGACGATCACCAAGGGCATGAACCGCATTGCGCCGAGCGACTATGCCGGCCGCTATATTCACTACGGCATTCGTGAACACGGCATGGCCGCCGCCATGAACGGCATCGCATTGCATGGCGGCTTCGTGCCCTATGGCGGTACGTTCCTCTGCTTCGCGGACTATGCGCGTGGCGCGATACGGCTCTCGTCGCTCATGGGTCAGCGCGTCATCTACGTGATGACGCATGATTCCATCGGCCTCGGCGAGGACGGCCCGACGCATCAGCCGGTCGAGCACCTGGCGATGCTGCGTGCGACGCCGAACCTCAATGTCTTCCGCCCAGCGGATATCATCGAAACGGCGGAGTGCTGGGAACTCGCGCTGAAGAGCAGGGATCGGCCCAGCGTGCTGGTGCTGTCGCGCCAGAACCTGCCGATGCTGCGTGAAGCGCACAGCGATGAGAACCGCTCCAGCCAGGGCGCATACATCCTGCGCGAACCAGCCCGGCACCGCGCCGTCACCCTGATCGCCACCGGCTCGGAGGTCGAGATCGCGGTTGCCGCTGCCGAAAGGCTGGAGACCGAGCATGGCGTCGCCGCCGCGGTCGTCTCGATGCCGTGCTGGGAGCTTTTCGAAGAGCAGGAAAACGCCACCCGCAAGGCCGTTCTCGGCTCCGCGCCGCGGATCGCGGTCGAAGCGGCGGTCCGGCTGGGCTGGGACCGCTGGGTCGGCGAGACGGGCGCTGTCGTCGGCATGGCCGGCTTCGGCGCCAGCGCCCCTGCCCCCGATCTCTACCGGCATTTCAACATAACATCCGAAGCGGTTGCCGCGGCGGCGCTGAATCTCATCATCTAGGAGGACCCACAATGGCCCGCATCACCCTTCGCCAGCTTCTCGACCATGCCGCCGAGCACGGCTACGGCGTGCCTGCATTCAACATCAACAACATGGAACAGGGCCTCGCAATCATGGAGGCGGCCAAAGCCTGCGACGCGCCCGTCATCATCCAGGCCTCACGTGGGGCCCGGTCCTACGCCAACGACGTCATGCTGGCCAAAATGATGGAGGCATTGACTGAAATGCATCCGACCATTCCGCTGTGCATCCATCAGGACCACGGCAACGACGAGGCCACCTGCCTTTCCGCGATCCGCCACGGCTTCACCTCGGTGATGATGGACGGATCCCTGATGGCAGATGCCAAGACGCCGGCAAGCTATGCCTACAACGTCGCCGTAACCGAACGAGTCACACGCATGGCGCATTGGGTCGGGGCTTCCGTCGAAGGCGAACTGGGCGTGCTCGGATCGCTGGAAACCGGCCAGGGCGAGGCCGAGGATGGCCACGGCGCCGAGGGCGCACTCTCCCACGACCAACTCTTGACCGACCCCGATCAGGCGGTCGACTTTGTGGCCGCAACCCAGGTGGACGCGCTGGCGATCGCCTGCGGCACCTCGCACGGCGCTTACAAATTTACCCGCAAGCCGGACGGCGACATACTGGCCATGCAGGTGATCGAGGCGATCCACGAGAAGCTGCCCAACACGCATCTGGTCATGCACGGCTCTTCCTCGGTGCCACAGGAACTGCAGGACATCATCAACAAATACGGCGGCGAGATGTCCCAGACCTTTGGCGTCCCGGTGGAGGAGATCGAGCGCGGCATCCGCTACGGCGTGCGTAAGGTCAACATCGACACCGATTGCCGCATGGCCATGGCCGGGCAGTTCCGCCGCGTCGCGACGGAGAATCCGCGCGAGTTCGATCCCCGAAAATTCCTGAAGCCCGCCATGGATGCCTTGCACGATCTTTGCCGAGACCGCTTCGAGCGTTTCGGCACGGCGTCCAACGCCTCGAAGATCAAGGTCATCGCCATGGACGAGATGGCCAAACGCTATGCCGCGGGAAAACTCGCGCCACATATCGCAACCGCGAAAGCCGCCTGAGCAACAAACAGGAGACCTGTCATGAACAAGATCGATATGCTGCCAGCGGGTACGCTCAAGGAAGGCAAGGAACGCTACAAGTCAGGGGTCATCCCTTACAAGAAGATGGGCTATTGGGAGCCGGACTACAGGCCCAAGGAGACCGATCTGATCGCCATGTTCCGGATCACGCCGCAACCCGGCGTCGACCACGAGGAGGCAGCGGCCGCCATCGCCGGTGAATCCTCGACCGCGACGTGGACCGTGGTGTGGACCGACAGGCTGACAGCCTGCGAGCTCTACCGCGCCAAGGCGTTCAGATCCGAGCCGGTTCCAAACACTGGTCCCGGCACCAAGACCGAGCAACAGTACTTCGCCTACATCGCCTACGACCTCGACCTGTTCGAGCCGGGCTCGATCGCCAATCTGACCGCGTCGATCATCGGCAACGTGTTCGGCTTCAAGGCGGTCAAGGCGCTGCGGCTGGAAGACATGCGCATCCCGGTCGCGTATCTCAAAACCTTCCAGGGACCCGCAACCGGCATCGTGGTGGAGCGTGAGCGGCTCGACAAGTTTGGCCGTCCGCTGCTCGGCGCGACGACGAAGCCGAAGCTCGGCCTGTCAGGCCGCAACTATGGCCGCGTCGTTTACGAGGCGCTGAAGGGCGGCCTCGACTTCGTCAAGGACGACGAGAACATCAACTCGCAGCCCTTCATGCACTGGCGCGACCGCTTCCTCTACTGCATGGAGGCGGTGAACAAGGCTTCAGCTGCCACCGGCGAGGTCAAGGGCCATTATCTCAACGTCACCGCCGGCACGATGGAGGAGATGTATGAGCGCGCCGAATTCGCCAAGCAGCTTGGCTCCTGTATCATCATGATCGATCTCGTCATCGGCTACACGGCGATCCAGTCGATGGCCAAGTGGGCACGCCGCAACGACATGATCCTGCACCTGCACCGCGCCGGCAACTCAACCTATTCGCGCCAGAAGAACCACGGCATGAATTTTCGCGTCATCTGCAAATGGATGCGCATGGCCGGCGTCGACCATATCCACGCCGGCACTGTGGTCGGCAAGCTGGAAGGCGACCCGCTCATGATCAAGGGGTTTTATGACACGCTGCGCGAGGAACGCACGCCGCAGAACCTCGAAACCGGGCTGTTCTTCGATCAGGACTGGGCCTCGCTCAACAAGGTGATGCCCGTCGCCTCGGGCGGTATCCATGCCGGCCAGATGCACCAGTTGATCCATTATCTCGGCGAGGACGTCATCTTGCAGTTCGGTGGCGGCACGATCGGCCATCCCGACGGCATCCAGGCAGGCGCGACGGCCAATCGCGTTGCATTGGAAGCGATGATCCTGGCCCGCAACGAGGGACGCGATTATTTGCGCGAAGGAACCAAAATCCTCGAACAGGCGGCCAAATGGTGCACCCCGCTGAAGGCTGCCCTGGAGACCTGGAAGGATGTCACCTTCAACTATGAATCGACCGACACGGCCGACTTCGTGCCAACCGCAACGCCCAGCTTCTAGAAGAAAGGAACCGTCGCCATGATGACCAATCCGGGAAACAAGGTCACGCAGGGACAGTTCTCGTTCCTGCCCGACCTGACCGATGAGCAGATTTCGGCGCAGATCAAATATGCGCTGAAGAACCACTGGGCCGTCAGCGTCGAGTACACGGACGATCCGCATCCGCGAAACACCTATTGGGAAATGTACGGCAACCCGATGTTCGATTTGAGAGACCCGGCGGGCATCCTGCTCGAAGTCAACGCTTGCCGGAAAGCCTGTCCGAACATGTATGTCCGGGTAACCGCCTTCGATTCGACCAAGGGATGGGAAGCGCCGCGCATGTCGTTCATCGTCAACCGGCCACCCAGCGAACCCGGGTTCCGGCTGCTGCGCCAGGAGCGTGACGGCCGCAGCCAGGGCTATTCGATCGTGCCTTATGCCACCGACAGGCCCGAGGGCGAGCGGAGCTAGCTGAGCCATGCTGGACACGATAGCCAAAGGCGCAGCCGCGCAGGACGAATTGGTTGATCTGCAGGCCGAGTTCGAAGCGTCCAACATCGACGAGGTGATGGATAAGCTTGACCGCGAACTCGTTGGACTGAAGCCGATCAAGAACCGCATCCGCGAGATCGCGGCCCTTCTCCTGGTCGACCGGCTTCGCCGCAAGTTCGGACTGACCTCGGGCGCACCGACACTGCATATGAACTTTACGGGAAACCCCGGCACGGGCAAGACCACCGTGGCGCTGAGGATGGCCGAAATCCTGCATCGACTCGGCTATGTCCGCGAAGGCCACCTGGTCGCGGTGACGCGCGACGATCTCGTCGGCCAGTATGTGGGCCACACCGCACCCAAGACGCGCGACGTGATCAAGCGTGCCATGGGCGGCGTGCTTTTCATCGACGAGGCCTATTACCTCTACAAGCCCGAGAACGAACGCGACTACGGCCAGGAATCGATCGAGATCCTGCTGCAATGCATGGAAAATAATCGTGACGACCTGGTCGTGATCCTTGCCGGCTACAAGAACAAGATGGATCGTTTCTTCGACAGCAATCCCGGCATGCGTTCGCGCATCGCTCACCACCTCGATTTTCCCGACTACGGCGTCAGTGAGCTGAAATCGATCGCCGAGATCATGCTAGCGGAGCAGAATTATCGCCTCAGCGAGGCGGCCGCCCAGGCCCTCGAAGAGTATCTTCCGATCCGAATGAGGCTGCCGCATTTCTCCAACGCGCGCTCGGTGCGCAATGGGCTGGACCGGGCGCGGCTTCGCCAGGCCAATCGGCTTTTCGCATCGCGAAGCCGTGCCCTGACCAAGGCAGACCTTATTACCATCGAGGAATCCGATATCCGCGGCAGCCGCGTATTCGCGGAAGGGAAGCTCGAAGGCGAACCGGAGACGAAGACGCGCTGAGGGCGAAGCCGGCTGGCGGGCGGCGACCCGACACGGAAGACAGAATTGGAGACGACGACCATGGTCACCAGGACAATCATCGCGCCCTCCGTGCTTTCCGCGGATTTCTCGCGGCTCGGCGACGAGGTCGAAGCTGTCGTTCAGGCGGGCGCCGACTGGATCCATCTCGACGTGATGGACGGGCATTTCGTGCCCAACATCACCTTCGGTCCGCCGGTCATCAAGGCGATCCGTGGCCGAACGGACAAGATCTTCGACTGCCATCTGATGATCGCGCCGGCCGACCCCTATCTGGCCGCCTTCGCCGATGCCGGTTGCGACATCATCACGGTGCATGCCGAGACTGGACCGCATCTCGACCGCTCATTGCAGGCGATCAGGAATCTTGGCAAGAAGGCCGGGGTGTCGCTCAATCCGTCGACGCCGGAGAGCGTCATCGAGTATGTGCTCGACCGGCTCGATCTGGTGCTGCTGATGACGGTCAATCCAGGCTTCGGCGGCCAGGCCTTCATTTCAGCGGTCATCGAGAAAGTCAGACGGATCAAGGCTTTGGTTGGCCATCGCCCGATTGACATCGAGATCGACGGCGGAGTCACGGCCGAAACCGCCCCGCTGGTCACCGCGGCTGGCGCCAACGTACTGGTCGCCGGTTCGGCTGTATTCAAGGGAGGCACCGAGGCAGCCTATCGTGCCAATATCGGCGCCATCAGACAGGCGGCCGATGGCGCGATCCGGAAAGCCGCGTAAACCGTTGTCGGGGAGACGAACATGGCTGCGGTCCCACCTGTATGTGATTTCGGCTGGCCCGCCATCGATGCCGTTTTGCCCGGCGTCGACGGCACGTCGCATTCCATCTTCGGTCACGCCGGCCCGAATGGCCTGATCGTGGCCTTCATCTGCAATCACTGCCCTTATGTGAAGGCCGTGATCTCTCGCATCGTGCGCGACGCCAATGACCTCAAGGCCGAAGATATCGGCTTCGTCGCGATCAACTCCAACGATGCCGACGCCTATCCGGACGATTCCTTCGACCAAATGAAGCGCTTCGCCATGACGAACGGCTTCAGCTTCCCTTACCTGCACGACGAGGCGCAGACCGTAGCGCGCGACTACGCAGCGGTGTGCACTCCCGATTTCTTCGGGTTCAACAGCGAACTGAGACTGCAATATCGCGGCCGGCTGGACGCGTCGCGACGCGAATCCGGACCGCTCGGGCTGCGACGCGATCTGTTCGAGGCGATGAAGCAGGTTGCTCGAACCGGCGATGGTCCGTTCGACCAGATCGCCTCGATCGGCTGCTCGATCAAGTGGAAGGATGCTGCATGAATGTCGGCGCAGGTAGGTCGCTTCGACCGCCGAAGGCGATCCTGTTCGACCTCGACGGCACACTGGTCGATTCGGCGCCTGATATAGCGGCCGCCGTCAACGAGTTGCTGGCCAGCCGCGATCTGCCGCCGTTGCGCCTGGACCAGGTCAAGGCCATGATCGGTGGCGGCGTCAGGAAATTGGTCGAGCGGGCCTTCGCGGCGTCGGGAGCGCCGCTCGTCGGCAACGCGCTCGATGAGGCCAACCGCGTCATGGCGCCGATCTACAGCCGACATCTGACCGGCCTGACAAGACTGATGCCTGGCGTCAGGGAGGTTCTCACACACTTCTACGCGAAGGGAATGGCCATGGGCGTGGCGACCAACAAACCGCAGTTGGCGACTCGCGAGATCCTGCTGCATTTCGGACTGACGGAATATTTCCGTGCGATCATTGGCGGAGACGCGGTGACATGCCTGAAACCCGCGCCCGATGCTCTGCTGCTGGCGCTCGCCCAGCTTGGAGTCGACCCCTGTGACGCGCTGCTGGTCGGAGACAGTGGCGCCGACGCAGGCGCCGCGCGCGCCGCCGGCATGCCCGTCATTCTGCTGCGCGGCGGATACACCCATTTTCCGGTTGAAGAGCTTGGCGCCGACCAGGTTTGCGACAGCCTTTTCGACCTGCCTGCGGCGATACAGGGGCTGCAAGCCGGTGCTTGATCGGGGCGAACGCCGGCCGGACGCAAGTTCGAACGGCCGGCGGCGCCGCTATTTAGAGAATTGCTTCAAATAGGCGATGACGTTGGCGATGTCTTGGTCCTGCTTGAGGCCGACGAACGCCATCTTCGTTCCTTTGACCATGGCCTTGGGATCGCGAAGGTAAGTCGTCAGCGTGGGTTCGTCCCATTTGACGCCGGACTTGCCTGCCGCGACCATCGCTTGGGAGTAACTGAACCCCGGGTGTGTGCCAGCCGTCCGGCCGATGACGCCGTTCAACGACGGGCCGACCTTGTTCTTGTCCTGGTCGGCGACATGGCAGACCTTGCATTTGGCGAAGACCTTCTCACCCGCCGCGGCATCCTGTGCCTGGGATTGGCTTGTGATGAAGGACACAGCAAACACGACTGCGAAAAATGCGATTGCGCGCATGGCATTTCCTCATGGATCGTCTGGGTGCCCTGGACGATTTTGCGCATGCCGATCTTTCATCCATTGGCATGCACCTTACGCGGTGGAGTGGAGTATCCGCTTCCCCTTTGTGAAGCGGCGCCGCGTGAATAGGAAAGCTAGTTGGCGTGCGGTGAAAGTCAATCGTATAAAGGTATAGAGGCTTGAGTACCCAGGGTACCGGTATTCGTCTTTGTTGACGGCTATCGGGCGAATGCGTAGCTTCAAGACATCCGGCTTCTCCACTGGCACCTCGGGAATCCGGCAACTGGCGATTTTGTCCAGGCTCCTCATTGGGCCGGACCAGTCGAGACAGGCGTCCCGGAGCGCAAGAGGTGCTAAATGGATATGGTCGATCTCATATTAACGGTGTGCCTCAGCACCAATCCGGGCAATTGCCGAGACGAACACCTCTATTTCGAGAGCCGCGGCTCTCTGCTCCAATGCATGTTCCTTGCACCCAGCGAGATCGCGAAATGGTCTGAGGAACACCCGGCCCTCAAGGTCATGCGCTGGAAATGCGCCTTTCCGAGCAAGGAACGAGCGATCTGATTGACGTCCTGGAGCCCAGGGAGGAGGTGTCATGATGATTTCACGGCGCAACACGCTGCGTCTAGCGGTTCTCGGCACGGTCGCTGCTCTTGCCGCAAGGCCTGTCTTTGCAGCAGCCAGGATTCGCGTTGGTGTCCTGAAGTTTGGAACCGTGAGTTGGGAACTCGACACGTTGAGGCAACACAAATTCGATGTGGCGAACGGGATCGATCTGGAGATCATCGATTTCGCCGGGGAGGACGCGACCAACGTCGCCTTGCTGGCCGGTGCGATCGACATGATCGTCTCCGACTGGCTGTGGGTCTCGCGCCAACGGTCGGAAGGCGGCGACCTCACATTAGCCCCCTATTCGACCGCCGTGGGGGCGATCATGGTGAAGGAGGGGTCGCCGATCCAGACGGTCGCCGACCTCAAGCACAGGAAGATCGGCGTCGCCGGCGGCCCGCTCGACAAGAGCTGGCTCCTGATACAGGCTCTGACCAGACGCGACTACGGGATCGACCTGTTGGCAACCAGCGACATCATCTTTGGCGCGCCACCGCTGATTTCGGAAAAGGCCATGCAGGGCGAACTCGATGCGGTGCTGAATTTCTGGCATTTCTGCGCCCGACTCGAGGCCAACGGCTTTCGTCGATTGATGGGCGTGAACGATGCGACGCGTGAGCTCGGCGCCTTGGGACCTGTGTCGGCACTCGGTTACGTCTTCCACGACCAATGGGCGAACGAGAACCCGGAGGCCGCCAGGGGCTTCGTCAGGGCCTCCGCGCAAGCCAAGGACCTGCTGGCCAGATCCGACGAGGAGTGGCTGCGCCTGGCGCCGATCATTCGCGCGGAAGGCAAAGAGCTGGAAAAACTGCGCGACCGCTACCGCCAAGGCATCCCCAGGCGGGCGGTCGCCGAGGAAGCGGCCGACGCCGGCAAGCTCTATCACGTGCTGGCGGCGATCGGTGGCGCGAAGCTGGTCGGCAGCGCGCCCGAGATGGCGCCCGGCACATTCTGGCAGGACCGCACGGAATGACCGCACCGGAAACCAGCAACGGCACGCGAGGTGCCCCGACGAGCATGTCCGGGCGATCCAGCTTGGCGACAACGCTGATGCCCGCGCTGACCGTGGCGGTTTCCTTGCTCGGGCTTTGCCTGCTGTGGAGCCTTGCGGCGAGTGTCTGGCGGAGCCGTGCCCTCCCGGGGCCGGGACAGGTCTGGCAGGTGCTCCTCAGGGAGGCTGCGAGCGGCGACCTCTTCTATCATCTCGGCGCGACCCTCGGCCGGGTCGCCGCGGCATATATCGTCGCGATGATCATAGGATCGGTGATCGGCGTTCTGCTCGGCAGCTATCGTCGCGCCGACCGCTTTTTCAACCCATGGGTAATTCTATTCCTCAACATCCCGGCGCTGGTGGTCATCGTCCTCGGCTACATATGGTTCGGCCTCAACGAGGCGGCGGCGATCGGCGCGGTGGCGGTGAACAAAATCCCGAATGTCGTGGTGACGATGCGTGAGGGCGCCAGGGCGCTTGATCCGAGCTACGCCGAAATGGCCACTGTCTATCGCTTCGGTCCTCTCGATCGCATCCGCCACATCCTGCTGCCGCAATTGCAACCCTATCTTGCCGCCGCGTCACGATCCGGCATCGCCCTCATCTGGAAGATCGTCCTGGTCGTCGAACTGCTCGGCCGGTCGAACGGCGTCGGCTTCCAAATCCATCTCTATTTCCAGCTCTTCGACGTCGCCGCCATTCTTGCCTACACACTGGCTTTCGTGGCGGTGATGCTCGTCATCGAACTTCTTTTGGTGCAACCCGTTGAACGACATGCAACCCGTTGGCGCCGTCGTCCCGCTTAGGGTCGATATCGCTGAAAAGACTTTCAGGTCCGCGCAAGGCGTCTCGATCACGGCGCTTCAGGACCTTTCCTTCGAGGTCCGGCAAGGCGAGTTCGCCTGCTTGCTGGGACCGTCGGGCTGCGGCAAGACCACGACACTGCGTATCCTGCTTGGATTGGACAAGGATTTTTCCGGATCCTTCCAGTTGCCGCAAGGAGGCTCCAACCGCATTGCGGCCGTGTTCCAGGAGCCGATCTTGCTGCCGTGGCGAACGGTGGAGCAAAATGTCAGGTTGGCCTTGCCGAAAAGCTTGAGAACGAAGAATCTTGACGGGCTCTTTGAAACTCTCGGCCTCGCCGGCATGCGTTCTCTCTATCCTGCGGAACTGTCGCTCGGCCTTGCGCGCAGGGCAGCACTTGCCAGGGCCTTCGCTACCGAGCCGGCGATGCTTGTCCTGGACGAACCCTTTGTCTCGCTCGACCACCAGACCGCCGAGCGGCTTCGTCACCTGCTTCTGTCGGTATGGTCGGCACGACCCACGACCGCCTTGATGATAACGCACGATCTACGCGAGGCGCTGATGCTGTCGGATCGCATCATCGTGCTCGCGCCGCGACCAGCACATGTGCTGGGCGTGTTCGACGTGCGGTTGCCTCGGCAACATCGCAATTCACAGGTGATGAGCGACCTTCTGCGGTCGTTCCGGCAAAGGTTCCCGGGCGTCACCTGAACGCCCTGATGGCGAATGGATATCGGAGGACCCCATGTCGATTGATCGGCTACGACGCAGGGTTGTGAGTGGGTTTGCCTGCACCGCCGTCAGTGCTGCCTTGCTGCCGTGCTGCCTCGGACGAGCCGCCTTGGCCGCGGCCGGCGGCCTGCGGTTCTCGGTCCGCCAAATCGCCGACGGCGTCTTCGCCTTCCAGGGCGTGGATGAATTGATGACTACAACCAACGACGGTGCGATCTGCAATCTGGGGGTCGTCGTCGGCACCGACGCGGTTGCCGTCGTCGACAGTGGCGGCAGCCTGACCGAGGCGCACGCCTTGCTCGCCGCGATCGGAAAGATAACCGCAAAACCGGTTCGCTTCCTGATCAACACCCACATGCATCCCGATCACATTTTCGGCAATGCGGCATTCCGGGAGATCGGCGCGACCATTGTTGGCCATCGCAATCTGCCGCGTGCCCTCGAGGCGCGTGGCGCGTTCTATCTGCACAATTATCGCGAACAGGTCGGCGAAGCGCTTATGAACGGAGTCGAGATCGTTTCGCCGGCGATGCTGGTCGACGATCGCCTGGAACTCGATCTCGGCGGGCGCATGCTCGAACTGCGGGCATGGAAGGCTGCGCACACCGACAACGACCTGACCGTCTTCGACCCCGAGACCAGCACTCTCTTTGCCGGCGATCTCGTGTTCATGGGCTCCTTGCCGACGCTCGACGGATCGCTGCTTGGCTGGCTCCGCCAGATGGATGCGCTCGCCGCGATCAGCGCCGCGCGCGTCGTTCCGGGTCATGGTCCGGTACCGGCCGACTGGCCGCAGGCGTTGGCAGGAGAACGGCGCTATTTCGAGATTCTGGCGCGCGATATCCGCAAGGCGATCGCCGACGGGACGCCGCTCCGAGAGGCCGTCAAAACCGCCGCCGGAAGCGAACGGGGCAAATGGCACCTGTTCGACGACTACAATGAGCGCAACGCAACGGCTGCTTTTGCTGAACTCGAATGGGAATAGACCACACCGACATGCGCCAGAGATCATGAAGTGGGGCGATTTGCCAACGCGTCGTCAAAGGCATATTCTAAACGCCAGCCTGGGCACCATCTCTGTTGCATTGGTGGAGGCATCGAAATGCAAAATCACGCTTACGCGAGCAGGCAGTTCGCCTTGTCGCTTGCATCATTCTTGGCCGCAATCATCTTGACCATCGGTACGCTGTTCGGCGTCTCCTCAGCCGCCAACGCACAGCAAACAACGGCTTCTTCGGAGAAGATCTGGGAAGACTTGAAAGGCGACGTGTTCGGCGACCGAGCTATTCTGGTCGATACCGGCGTGGTCAGGATCGAAGCGCCAAAGCGGGCGCAAGATGCCGCCATCGTGCCTGTCGACATCTATGTCGACCCAGCCAAGGCGCCGGACGGCATCAAATCCGTGACCTTGATCATCGACGCCAATCCTGCGCCGGTGGCGGCAACGTTCCAGATCGGCAAGGACGCCGGGGTGACACATCTGTCGACACGCGTGCGCGTCAACGATTATTCCTATTTGCGTGCCATAGCGGAGACTCAAGGCGGCCAACTCCACATGGCTCAGACCTTCGTCAAGGCGTCAGGCGGCTGCTCCGCCCCTGCGGTCAAGAACCAGGACGAGGCCATGGCGACGATGGGGCAGATGAAGTTGCGCCAGTTCCCACCCCAAGAGACGATGAGCAAGGCAGAGGAGTTGCAGTTGATGATCCGCCACCCGAACAATTCGGGCCTGCAGCGGGATCCACTGACCCAGTATTTCATTCCCGCGCATTTTGTTCAGAAGCTGTCGATCTCGCAGGCCGGCCGGCCGATCCTCTCGATGGAAGGTGGAATATCGATTTCGGAAGACCCCAATTTCCGATTCGATTTCACGGCGCACGGCAATGGTGAAATCCAGGTCGAAGCGATCGACACGGATGGCAAGGTATTCCGTAATCAGTGGCCGCTGGAGAAAACGGGGCTCTGAAGTCTCGAAATACGGTATGCCGCACTGCCACCGCGATGGGCACGCTTGATCTTTAGAAGCAACGCACGTCGGCTTCAGACTGCGCACGCTTCAGCTCTGTACGGGCTGCCTTCGCCGGTGCGCTTTCGCGAAACAGCCCCGCGTTTTCCCCCGTCGTCAAAGACATGCTCTTGAAGGTCTCAGCCGTCTCATAGTGGTCGTAGGGAAGGATCGAGGCGATGACGTCGATCGAGCAGGAACAGCTTTCCAGCGCCTGACGCGTCTGGCCGTTCGTTCGCATGCAGCCGAGCACGTAGTCGACAACCGTTACCGTGGGATAATCTCCCGTAGCACCCGCCGGGTTTGCGATGGCCAGCGTCGCGGTGAAGAGCAGCGGCAAGGTCGAAAATCCAACATATCTGATCATGAGGAACCTCCGGTTGGTCCGGGTTCGATGCGCCCGGACGGGATCGGCGTGCCAGTTGGCAACGCGCCGTAAAGCCAGTCAAGCACCCATGAGTTCCGTATACGACCAAAGGAGGAAAGGGCTGTCCACGAGCGATAGCTGCGGATGATGACTTGATCACCGGCTCCGCGCCCAGGCTCCCGCGACCGCTTCGTATCTCGCTCAATATCGGAGAACGACGAGACTTTTTACATGCCATCCAAGATGGGCAGCGATAAACATTAGCAAATAACCTCGGTGTATATTAAAATCAAAAGACCGACAGTAAGACTATTTTAGTACGGTTCTCGGTCACCGCGGGAGCGTAAAACACTTCATATTAATCTTGTAGTTCTGTTCATTTCTGTATATTGCAGTGCACCATTTAGAATATTGCGGTGCAACAATGCACTAGGCCTTTTTTGCTTGCCTAGCCTTTTGGGATGACATAGCCTTTCCCTGTTTCCGGCTTCAAGGGCGTCACCGTCATTAGGGAGCGGCGACAGTCTTTCGTAGGCCAAAGTGAGGTGGGCAGTAACGGTGCCCTCTGCACATCTGGCTTAGGTCGTGACACGCTGCCGGAAATATTTCCCCCCCGTGAATCGCTTGGGCGAGCCCTTGTGGGCCTGACAGTCGATTCATCACTGTGAACCCCGGGAGGAATTCGGATGCGTGTACTTACGAAAGCTACGTATATTCTAACCACTGCGGCGTTTCTGTCGCTCGGCGCGGCCTATACGGCGTCGGCCAACGAGGATCTTGCAAAGCTCGCTTCGGATGCGAAGAACTGGGCGATGCAGACGGGTGACTACGCCAACACCCGCTATTCCAAACTCAACCAGATTACTGCGGATAATGTGAAGAACCTGCAGGTCAAATGGACCTTTTCCACCGGCGTGCTGCGCGGGCATGAGGGTGGACCGCTGATCATCGGCGATGTGATGTATGTCCATACGCCCTTCCCAAACAATGTCTTTGCGCTCGACCTCAAGAATGACGGGAAGATCCTCTGGAAATACGAGCCCAAGCAGGATCCGAATGTCATTCCGATCATGTGTTGCGATACGGTCAATCGCGGTGTTGCCTATGGTGACGGCAAGATCATTCTCAATCAGGCCGACACCACGGTCGTCGCCCTCGATGCAAAGACCGGCAAGGTCGTCTGGTCGGTCAAGAATGGCGACATGACCGACGGCGGCAAAGGCGAATCCGGCACGGCTGCCCCCGTCGTGGTCAAGGATAAGGTACTCATCGGCGTGTCCGGCGCCGAATTCGGCGTTCGCGGCTGGCTGGCCGCCTACAATCTGAAAGACGGCAAACTTGCCTGGAAAGCCTATTCGGAAGGTCCAGACGCCGACACCCTGATCGATCCCGAGAAAACCACCCAGCTGGGCAAGCCGGTAGGCAAGGATTCCGGCACCAACACCTGGGAAGGCGAGCAATGGAAGACAGGCGGTGGCACGACATGGGGATGGTATTCCTATGATCCCAAGCTGAACCTGGTCTACTACGGCACCGGCAATCCCTCGACATGGAACCCGGTCCAACGGCCTGGCGACAACCGCTGGTCAATGACGATCATGGCCCGCGATGCCGATACCGGTGTTGCCAAATGGCTCTACCAGATGACCCCGCATGACGAATGGGACTATGACGGCATCAACGAGATGATCCTCGTCGACGGCATGGAGGTCAATGGCGCCAAACACGACGTGCTGGTGCATTTCGATCGTAATGGTTTCGCCTACACCATGGATCGCGCCACCGGCGAGCTTCTCGTCGCCAAGAAATACGATCCAGCGGTGAACTGGGCGACGGAAGTCGTCATGGACCCAAAGAGCGAACAGTATGGTCGCCCGCAGGTCGTGGCGAAATATTCGACCCAGCAGAACGGCGAAGACACCAACTCGACGGGTATTTGCC
Organism: Mesorhizobium sp. B2-3-6; assembly: GCF_006442305.1. Taxonomy (NCBI): domain Bacteria; kingdom Pseudomonadati; phylum Pseudomonadota; class Alphaproteobacteria; order Hyphomicrobiales; family Phyllobacteriaceae; genus Mesorhizobium; species Mesorhizobium sp. B2-3-6. The sequence continues at coordinate 515,435 of NZ_VFVW01000002.1, forward strand.
CGGCGGCGCTTGGAACGAAGGATCAACAGCCGGCTGCCTATTCGCCGAAAACCGGCCTGTTCTATGTTCCGACCAACCATGTCTGCATGGACTATGAGCCGTACAAGGTAAGCTACACCGCCGGTCAGCCTTATGTTGGCGCCACAGTGTCGATGTACCCGGCACCTGGCGGCGACGGCAGCATGGGCAACTTCATTGCCTGGGATGCGGCCAAGGGCGAGATCGTCTGGTCGAAGCCTGAGAAGTTCTCCGTGTGGTCGGGCGCGTTGGCGACAGATGGCGACGTCGTCTTCTACGGCACGCTCGAAGGCTACATCAAGGCGGTCGATAAGGACGGCAAGGAACTTTACAAGTTCAAGACCCCGTCCGGCATCATCGGCAACATCACCACGTACGAGCATGACGGCAAGCAGTACATCGCCGTTCTGTCCGGAGTCGGTGGGTGGGCAGGTATCGGTCTGGCAGGCGGTCTGCTTTCGCCTGACAACGCTGCTGCCTGGCATGGCGCCGTCGATCAGGGCCGTGCGCAAGGCGATCAGTCCGCGGTCGTTGGTACCGCTGGCCTGGGTGCCGTCGGCGGCTACGCGGCACTTGCGGACTATACGACGCTGGGCGGTCAGCTCACCGTCTTCGGTCTCCCGGACTGACGGGCGGGGAACCTTAAGCACGCCTCAGGTCTTGTTGGACCGGAGGTTTGAAACACGAGAGCCCGGATCATCCGAAACCATGGCCGGGCTCTCGATGCGGTTGCACCCCCGACACACCGATCAATGCCGGCCACGGCAGCAAAACCGTGTCCACGGCAAATGAAGGAAGCGTTTGAATGTCCGTTCGCATTGTAATTTCGGCTTTCGTCCTGGCTCTGCTGCCTCTGGCAAGCTCAGGCGTGGCGTGGGCCGAGGACAGCATGGAAAAAGCCAAGGCGGTGAAGCAAGAAGGCGGCAAGTATTTGGATGCGGATGGAAATCCGACCTACAAGATCGAGAACGGAACCGTCGACTGGTACACGTTCAGCGGCTACCGCCGGTATCACTCCGATTGCCATGTCTGTCACGGACAGGATGCGACAGGTTCGAGCTACGCGCCGGCCCTGGTCAACAGCTTGAAAACCATGGACTACGCCACGTTCCTCTCGATCGTCGCCGAGGGCCGCAAGAATGTCGGCGGCGGCAAGGAAAACGTCATGCCTGCCTTTGGCGACAACAAGAACGTCTATTGCTACCTGGACGATCTCTATGTCTACCTGCGCGCGCGCGCCGATGGTGCGGCGCCACGCGGCAGGCCGCCCAAGCACGAAGACAAGCCGCAGGCGGCGAAGGATGCCGAAGCATCCTGCATGGGCGGATGACATGAACGGCTGCGGTGCATTGAAGCTGCGCGTCGTTCTGCCGATTCTCGGCGCACTGGCCTTGTTGCCATCGAACGCGCAGGCGCAAGGCGCCGGCCTCGGCGCGGCGGGAGAACTGGTCGATCCCGACATTCTGCGCGTCTGCGCCGATCCTTCGAATATGCCCTTCACCGACAAGAGCGGCGAAGGCTTCGAAAACAAACTCGCCGAACTGGTAGCCGCGAAAACCGGACGGAAGTCCGTCGCCTATACCTGGTTTCCACTTGTCACCGGCTTCGTTCGCAACACGCTGGGAGCGAACCGATGCGACATCATCATGGGCTATGCCCAAGGCGATGAACTGGTGCAGAACACCAACGCCTATTATCGCTCCACATATGTGCTGGTCTACCCGAAGGGCAACGATATGGAGGGCGTCGAAACGATCGAGGATCCCAAACTCACGGGCAAGACGATCGGGGTTGTCGAGCGCACGCCGCCAACCGCCAACATGGCCGCCAACAAGCTTCTGCGGACCGCCAAGATCTATCCGCTTGCGGTGGATACGCGTGTCACCCCCTCCATGGGGGAGGTCATGATCAAGGACATGCTGGCCCACAAGATCGACGCGGCGGTCCTGTGGGGACCGATGGCAGGCTACTATGCCAAGCAACTTGGAGCCGATGTGGCGATTGTTCCGCTGGTAAAGGAAAAAACCGGCTCGCGCATGTCCTACCGCATCACCATGGGCGTACGTCCGTCCGACCAGGAATGGAAGCGGACGCTCAACCGGGTGATCAGGGAAAACCAGGCGGAGATCAACAGGCTCCTGCTGAGTTACAACGTGCCGCTGATCGACGAACACGACAATCCGATCACCCAATGAAGGGAAAGGAGGCTGTTTTTTTGCTGGTCGCTGCGAGCCTTATGGGTCTGGCCGAACCGACGCGGGCTGGCGAGATCGCCGAACCCAGGGGGTACCGGATGGACGACTATCGGGCGCCGGTGCCGCCGACGCTGCAAGGCGCCAGGGTGGTGACGACGGCGGAAGCTGAAGCGCTGTGGCGAGCGAAGAAAGCAGTCTTCTTCGACGTGATGCCGAACACGCCCAAGCCGACCAATTTGCCGGCAGGAACGATATGGAGAGACAAGGTTAGAAAGGACATTCCAGGCAGTACATGGCTGGCCAACGTGGGATACGGCGCTATTTCGCAAGAGACCACCAGCTATTTTCGCCAAGGCCTCGAAGCCAAGGCCGGCACGGACAAATCGCGAGCGATTCTGTTCTATTGCATGACGAATTGCTGGATGTCCTGGAATGCCGCCAAACGGGCGATCGAGTGGGGCTACAGTTCGGTAATCTGGTATCCACTCGGGGCCGATGGGTGGGAAGGTGCAAATCTTCCGCTGGAGGTGAAAAGACCATATGAAACGAACAATTGAAGGAAGGTTGTGCAATTATTCCCGGTAGTTTTGCTTTTCGATTTTTCAAAACCTACTTTTTCGTTTGTCCATTTTGAGACGTGATGGACGAGCCATTGCTTCGGTGCCCTGCAATGGTTGGCTAACAACAGGGATCGGTCCCTTCGGACTGGTATAAGAGGAGAAATGTCATGAAGAAGAACTGGAAAAAACCGACCATGTGCCAGGTTGCTGCGGGCATGGAAATTTCTCGGTATCTGCCTGCCGAAATTACTCCCAAGAGGTAGGCCGCAGAGGTGCGTGTCCCTGGCAACAGGGGCACGCATCCCCGCAAGGGTTTTGGCGAAAGGTTTTGACGCGTGTAGGGCGCGCGCGGCACTTTTCAGGGCTGCAAATTGCCTGCTGGTCAGAGAAGCCGCGGGGCGGGCATTTTCATGCATTTGAGGATCATCGGATCGGCGGCAGGCGGCGGCTTTCCGCAATGGAATTGCAATTATCGTCTCAGTCGTGCGGCCCGCTCCGGGATGGCTGGCGTGCATTCACGAACCCAATCAAGTGTCATCGCTTCGACGGATGGCGTCGGCTGGGTTCTTTTCAATGCCTCACCCGACATTCGCCAGCAGATCGCGGCAACGCCAGAGTTGCAACCTGCGCGCGACGCGCCGCTGCGTTCGACGCCTATCCGCGCGGTGGTGCTGACCAATGCCGATGTCGATCATATCGCCGGACTGCTCAGCCTGCGCGAGCGGCAGCCTTTCGCCATCTATGCAACGGCGCAGGTTCTGGCGACGCTGGAGGCGAATTCGATTTTCAACGTTCTCGATCCGGCGGTCGTGCCGCGGCGCATCCTGCCGACAGCGAAAGAATTGGTCATCTGCGATGCCGAAGGCAGCGAGACCGGCGTGATGATCGAGAGCTTTCCGGTGCCTGGAAAGATAGCACTCTATCTGGAGGACAAAGACCATCCGGATGCCAATTTCAGCTCCGACGCCGGTGACACGATTGGAGTCCGAATTGCGGGTATCGGCAGCCGCGATTCTGTCTTCTACATCCCAGGCTGCGCGCGCATCGATGCGACGCTGCGCGCGCGTCTTTGCGATGCAGCCTGTCTTCTGTTCGACGGCACTGTCTACACCGACGACGAGATGATCGTCGCCGGCGTCGGTCAGAAAACCGGCGCGCGCATGGGGCATCTGGCGATTTCGGGAGACGCGGGTTCGATCGCCAGCCTGGCCGATGTGAGGCTGGGCCGCCGCGTCTTCGTCCATATCAACAACACCAATCCGATCCTTGACGAGAATTCGGCCGAACACGCGGCCGTCAAGGCGGCAGGATGGGAAGTCGCAGGCGACGGCATGGAGATGGAATTTTGAACGATTTCCGCGATGCGGCCAAAGGCGGCCTGTCCACGAGCGATCTCGAAGCCGTGCTGAGGCAGGTCGGCGCCGAGCGCTACCACAATCATCATCCCTTCCATCACAGGATGACCAGCGGCGCGCTGTCGAAGGCCGAGATGAAGGCCTGGGCGCTGAACCGTTATTGCTACCAGGCTGTCATCCCGCGCAAGGATGCCATGATCCTCGCACATGCCGAGGATCCGGCGTTTCGCGCCGCCTGGCGCAAACGTATCGAAGACCATGATGGCGAGGACGGCTGGAGCGGCGGTATCGCGCGCTGGCTGCATCTGGCAACCTCGCTCGGCTTGAACGCCGAGGCCGTGAAAAGCGAAAGGCTGGCACTGCCGGCGACACGGTTCGCCGTGGGGGCCTATCTCTCCTTTTGCTCCAACCGGACGCTGTTGGAGGCGGTCGCGTCGTCGCTGACCGAGATGTTCTCACCGCTCATCATCGGCGAGCGCGTACCGGCGATGCTGGCCAAATACGATTATATCACCGAGGATACGCTGGCCTATTTCAAGCAACGGCCCGAACAAGCCTCGCGCGACGCCGACTTCGCCCTCACCTACGTGCTCAGCCATGCTGATACGGCGGAACGCCAGCAGCAGGCAATAGATGCGCTGGTGTTCAAATGCGATATACTCTGGGCCATGCTTGATGCGCTTCAACACGCCTATGGCGAGCCGGGAAACATACCGCCCGGCGCCTTCCGCCCCGAGGCAGCCCCATGATGCTGCGCGAAAGAGCCTTGGTGTCGCTGCGATCGATACCCTTCCTGCCGAAGCACGTGCGCATACAGTACGATTCCGTGCGGCAGGCGTTCGCCGTGCTTTCACCGGAGAGAATATTCTGGCCGAACGATATCAGCCTCGATATATTGCGGCGCTGCGACGGACGGTCCACGGTCGGCGAAATCATCGCCGGCCTTGCCACGGATTATGAGGCCGAGGAGGAGGCCGTGGCGGCCGACGTCATCGCCTTCCTGCAAGAGTGGTCGGACAAGCTGCTGGTGAAGCTATGAACACGCCCCTCCTCCCTCCTATCGGCATGCTGGCGGAACTGACACATCGCTGCCCGCTGCAATGTCCTTATTGCTCCAACCCGCTCGAATTGCAGAAGGCCAATCGCGAACTCGACACACAGACCTGGCTCAGCCTGTTCTCGGAGGCCGCCGATCTCGGTGTTCTGCAGGTGCATCTGTCAGGCGGTGAGCCGACGCTGCGCCGCGACCTCGAGCAATTGATCGCCGGACTTTCAGCGCGCGGCGTCTATACAAATCTGATTACCGCGGGCGTCGGCATCGCCGAAGGCCGCATCGAAGCATTTGCCGAAGCCGGGCTCGACCATCTGCAATTGAGCTTTCAGGGCGCACGGCCTGAGACCACCGAACGCATCGGCAACCACAAAGGCAGCCACGACAAGAAGCTGGAGACGGCACGCCGCGCGCGAGCTGCCGGCTTGCCTCTCACCATCAACGCGCCGATCCATCGCCGTAACATCGAGGAGGTACCGGAGTTCATCGATCTTGCCCTTTCGCTGGACGCGGAGAGGCTCGAGATCGCCAACGTCCAGTACGCTGGCTGGGCTTTGATCAATCGCGATCAGCTGATGCCCGAGCGTGCAGCAGTCGACCGGCAGGCGGAAATCGTTGCGGAAGCACGCGAGCGGCTGGCCGGCATTATCAACATCGATTTCGTGACACCAGACTATTTCGCCATCTACCCCAAATCGTGCATGGGTGGCTGGGCGCGTGACGCGTTCATGGTGGCGCCTGACGGCACCGTGCTGCCGTGCCATGCCGCGCAGACGATCCCGTCGCTCAGCTTCGAGCGTTTCAAACCACACACCCTCTCCTCGATCTGGGCCGATTCGCCGGCGTTCAATGCCTTCCGCGGCACGGACTGGATGCAGGAACCCTGTCGCGGCTGTGAACGACGCGAGATCGACTGGGGCGGTTGCCGCTGCCAGGCGATGGTGATCGCCGGCGATGCCGCCGCAACGGATCCGGCTTGCGCGAAGTCGCCGATCCACGCGCGCATGGCGATGCTGATCGACGAAGCCAAGCGTACCGCGACAGTTCCTTCGGAGGACGAACCATTCACCTACCGGCGTATCGGCGTCGTGACCGAGCCCGCCTGACAGGTTCTTTCATTCCGCCGTATTCTCGCGCTCGCGCACTGCGTCGGCGAAAGCCAGGGCATCGCGATTGATCCCGACATTGTGCACACGAAAAATCGAAGCACCCTTCAACCGCAGGATGACGCTGGTTGCAGCTGTGCCAACGTCCCGCCCTTCGTCGCTGTCGCCGACCAGGTGATGGGCAAGCCGCTTGCGCGAGGTGCCGACGAGCCATGGAAAACCAAGAGCGCGCAGTTCGCCGAAGCGAGCCATGAGTTCAAGGTTCTCCTCTCCGCTCTTGGCGAAAGCGAAGCCTGGGTCCAGCACGATGCAGTCGTCCGGAATGCCGGCGTTGCGAGCGATCTCCAGCGATCTGTTCAGGAACAGGAACTGGTCGGCGATTACATCGGCCAATTTTTCCCGGTCGCGCCCGGTGTGCATGATGACGAGGCCAGCGCCGGCTTCCGCTGCGACGTGCGCAATGTCGGGTTCGCGCTGCAGGCCGTGTACGTCGTTGACGATATGTGCACCCGCCGCGACCGCGAGACGCGCCGTCTCGGCCCGATACGTGTCAACCGAAACGATGCAGTCGCCGTCCGACGACAGCGCCTCGATGATCGGGAGGATACGCGATTGTTCCTCAAGCGCCGAAACGCTGCCGGCGCCGGGCCTGGTGGACTCGCCCCCGACATCAATGATCGCCGCGCCCTCGCCGATCATATGCCGTGCCCGTTCGAGTGCCCGCTCCGGCCTATCGCATTCTCCACCGTCGGAAAAGCTGTCCGGCGTAACGTTCAAGATCCCCATCAGTAACGATCTCGCACCAAGATCGAGATACCGTCCATGAGCAAGTTGCCAACGGTTCATCGGGCGAGCGCGGCGAGCATCGACGCCATGCCTCCCTGGTGATCGCTCGGACATAGTCTGCCGGGTGCATTCTCGCGAGGGATGCGGACCTCCGTGCCACGCAATACCGCAGTTGGTGTCGTGGTCATCGTCATTGTGGAATTCGCGTCGTATTCGATCTTTCGGTCGCCCAGGCTATCATAACCCCACAGTGCGAGAAGCGAATGTTCGGGCGCCGCAGGGTGTGCGAAAGTCGCCGAGGCAGGAACCCACGGAGACGGCAATGGCAATTTCGATTTTCGGCTGGTGTCGTCAGTTCGGGCCAGAGATTAACGGAGCCATCGCCGCATAGGCGTCTGCCTCAATGAGTATGGACGGATTCACTCATGCGCAATATGTATGAGGATTAAGCCTGCCGTGGCGCTCACATTTTTGCCCGCATCGCTAAGGCAAGTAATGCTCGTTCAATGACGCTGCTAACGCCGCCCGCCTAAGTGTCGATATCAGGGGATCTGGTCAATGACCGACAACAAGTCAGACGTTACCAAGGATTGGCAAGCGACGCAGGGCCAGAAGTCCTCCGCCACGCGTCTTCGTCTTTTCGCCGCACTCTCGTGGATCGTCGCCATTGGCGGCGAAATCTACGGGATTATGCTGCTTCGCCAGAACAAATTCGATCAGGCACACCTGCCGCTGATCATCGGCCTTCTGGTCGGCATCGCGATTTTCGCAATCGCCGGCAACTTGCTGTGGAAGGCGGCGAACAGGCATGATCCGGCCCGTGCATCCGACACGGCCAGGTTCTTCTTCCAAAACCAGCTCGGCGCAATCATCACGCTGATTGCCTTTCTCCCGCTGGTTTTCCTCATCCTCACCGACAAAAACATGGACCCGCGGACCAAGAAGGTTGCCGGCGGCGTCGGCGCCGCGCTGGCCGTGCTCGCGACGGTCATGGGAATCAGCTTCAAACCCCCGTCGGTCGAACAATACACCCAGGATATGAACGCATGCGCAGCCCAGATCAAGTCGGGGCAGCCCACCACTGCCTGTTCGCCCGACGTCGCCGCTCAGGCGCAGGCGATCGCCACGGACACCGCCGCGGTGGCGGCGGCGACGCGAGACGCGAGCCATCCCGCAGGTCAGGACGTCGTCTACTGGATCGCGCCCGAAAACGGAGCCGCGAAGTCCACCGAGCCGCATGTTTTCCACCTCTGCGCAGGCGTGAGTCCGCTAAAGGACAAGACCGTGAATAGTGGCTCCGTGACGGAAGCCTACGCACAGAACGCCGTCCGCATCACGAAGCAGATCGATATGGAACAGAAGCAGTGCGGGTTCACAGCCACAACCAGCACCAACTGAACCTGGCTGCGCTCGATCGCGTCCAGCCGTCGGTCTTGTCGAGAGAATGGCGCGCAAGCGCAGATTCAGTATCGACTCGCCGGAGCAACGCTATTGGGCATGGCTCAGAGCCCTAGCAGTCCGGCATCGCGTTGCTTGCCAACAGTGACGGCCCGATGTCTCGGTCGAGCGTAAAGCGCTCGCAACGCTCGCCGTCGGACTCATCGATGAAGCTCTCGACAGGTTTGAATCCAAGCTTCGCAAATATCCGCACCGAGGCAAAATTGCGCGCCGCCGCTTCGCCCGTCACTCGTTCAAGCGCCAGAGTTTCGAAAGCGTAGCGGAGAACTTCGCGCGCCGCCTCGCTGCCCAGTCCGTGCCCCCAATGCGCACGCGCGAGCACAAATCCCAATGCGGCTGCCTTGGCGTCGGTTGCGCCGAAGGACAGGGTTATTGTCCCGATCGCTTCCGAAACTCCTACTTGATCTATGGACCACTGGATCGCCGTACCGTCAGCGAAACGCTGACGCGAACGGGCGAACCATCGCTCGCCCGCGCTTATGTCGTCGGGAACAGGATCGCCGGCAAGAGAGGCGGATTCGACATCCGTCGCGCGCGCAAACCATGCCGGGATATCCCGTTTTCTCGGCGCCCGAAGCACGAGCCTTGGTGTCGTGAGCTTGGGAAATCGGACAGTTTCCATCGAAGCATTTTCCACCTGAGGCGGCGCCAATGATAGCCGGAAAGCGGCAATCATAAGCAGCCGGCAAGCCCCCCGGAAAGCCGTCGGCAAGGCAGGCCGTCAACCCGCCAGGCGTCGGTCGCGCGATATGGACAGTCCCGCGAGAAGCGGAGCGTACGCGGCGAGCCTGCGGGATACGAATTCCGTGAAGAGCCGCACGCGCTTCGTCTTGCGTGTCTCCCCCTGCGTGAGAAGCCAGAGCGTTCCGTACATGTGCAGGTCGGTACCCGGCACCCTCACCAGCAGGGGGTCGGCATCTCCGACGAAGCACGGCAGTGTCGTGATCCCGAGCCCTTGCCGTACCGCAACGATCTGTGCCTCGGCGTCCGTGGTCCTGAATGGAACCCCCGTGGTGCGAACCTCGCCCTCGCGAGCCCAGCCCGGAATTCCATGAATGCTTATGACGATCCACCGGACGGGATCGGGCGCGCCCGCATGCCAGGCGGCGAGTCGATCGCGGGACATATAGACGCCGCCGAACAACTCCGGCCCCTTCAGGCCGTGAAGATTGAGCGGCAGGGTTTTGCGGTCATAGACGACGCGGATCGCCACGTCGGCCTCTCGGTTGGTCAGATTTGCCAGCTCGCCGGACGACAAGACGTCCATCTCGATGTCCGGATGCAGACGCGCGAACTCGGCGAAATCAGGCATGAGCAGGTGTGTCGCAAGGGTCGGAGCCAATGTCACCCGCAGAAGCCCGCGCACGCTCTGGTCGCGCCCGAAGACGCGTGTCTCCAACTGGTGCGACGACGCTTCCATCTGGTTCGCGAGCTCGAGCACCTCCTCGCCCGCAGCCGTCAGGCGGTAGCCCGAAGGCAGCTTTTCGAACATCTGCGCCCCAAGGCGTTCCTCGAGCTGTCCAACGCGTCGCAGCACGGTCGAGTGGTTCACACCGAGGCGCTCGCCGGCGGCCCGCACCGAGCCTCCGCGCGCCACGGCCAGAAAATAGCGAACATCATCCCAGTCGATCATGGCGCGATCCCGCACCGCGCGGTGCGCTTTCCAAAGCCCGTATCCAACGCAGTCGTACAGCAGTGTGGGCAGTTATCATAGCTTATGTCGACGAGCGCGGCCCAATTCCGAACGACGGACACCAATTCGTCGCGGCTGGCGGCAGTCGTCCGACCGGATCGATTTTGCACCACCGATGTGCGCACTTCCGCACTCAAAGCCTGACCCCTGCAGACTTATTTCCAGGCTCTCGGGGTTCTTCCCGAACGATCAAAGGCAGAGCCTGGAAGGAAAAGTCATGGGAAAGCTAAACGGGAAGGTTGCAGTCATCACCGGCGGCGCTACCGGCATCGGCCGCGCCGCGGCAAAGCGCTTCATCGAGGAGGGCGCCTTCGTCTTCATCTTCGGCCGCCGGCAGGAAACGCTCGACGCGGCTCTGGCCGAGCTCGGGCCCAATGCCCGCGCGGTGACGGGCTCGGTCTCGGATGAGGCCGACCTCGACCGACTCTACGCGACGGTGAAGGCCGAGCGCGGAACCCTCGACATTGTCTTCGCCAATGCCGGGGCGGGAAGCCAGCTTGCGCTCGGCGAGATCACCGCCGAGCACATCGACGAAACCTTCGACACCAATGTGAAGGGTACGATCTTCACTGTCCAGAAGGCGCTGCCGCTGATGGGCCAAGGCGGTTCGATAATCCTGACCGGATCGAGCGCCGGCACCACGGGCGCCCCGGCAATGAGCGCCTACAGCGCGAGCAAGGCGGCAGTGCGCAACCTCGCGCGGACCTGGGCGGAGGACCTGAAAGGCACCGGCATCCGGGTCAACGTGCTGTCGCCCGGGGCGACCGCCACCGAACTCGCGAAAGAAGCGCTGGGCGAGGAGGGCCAGAAGGTCTTCGCCGCGATGACACCGCTCCAGCGAATGGCTGATCCGGCGGAGATCGGGGCCGTCGCCGCCTTTCTCGCGTCGTCGGACAGCAGCTTCATGACCGCCAGCGAGGTCGCCGTCGACGGCGGCCTTGCGCAACTCTGAGGCGCCACGCCCGGCCGGCACTCCATTCAATTAACCAGCGCCGTTGAGGGCCGGGAATCGACATCAACACGGATCGGAGAAGTATTATGAGCTATGCGATTGTAGGATTCGGTAAAATAGGCCAGGCCCTCGCGCAGGCCTTCGCCCGTAAGAACATCAAGGTGGCCGTCGCAAGTCGCCGGCCGCCCGAGGCATTGGCGCCGCAGGCTCGGGCAATTGGACCCACGGTCATCGCCAAGTCGCTGCGGGATGCGCTCGAGGCCGACACAATCATCTTGGCGGTCCCGTTCTGGGAGCATCGCGAGGTCGCGAAAGCCCTGCCGAACTGGGAAGGCAAGACGGTCATCGACGCGATGAACACTTTTGGAGTTCTCCCCGAAGAGCTGGACGGTCTGCCGTCCTCGGCCTTCGTCGCGAAGGCGTTCATCGGCGCCAAGCTCGTCAAAGGGTTCAATCACCTGGCTGCGGCCACCCTGGCTGCCGATCCGATCGTCGAGGGCGGCCACCGCGTGGTTTTCCTGTCGAGCGACGACGAGGACACGACCGCTCCCGTGGCGGCCTTGGCCAAACAACTCGGGTTCGCACCCGTCAAGCTGGGAAAACTCGACGAGGGTGGCGCGCTTGTGCACGCACGCGGCCGCACTTGGGGCCATCTCATCTTCCAGGATTTGTTCAAGAAGGAGCAGTAATCGATCTACGACCGCGTGATCGACGCTGGTCGCGCGCTAACTTCTTCGAGCAGCGCGCGACCGAATATTTGAAGACCACAAGGTCGCGAAGGCTGGCGTGGGATTGACGGCGTATGGGCGCCGTTCGAAGAGCGGGGAGCGGCCAAGCGTGCGCCATGCGGCGGCCGCAATTGGTCGTAGAGCTTTGGGCTGCGGACTGACCGATTGCGCCGGCAGCAATGCCATGCGGCGGCGCAAAAAGGCACTTGGTCAGTCTAATGATCCCTGACCAGCTGCATGAAAGCCTCTATCGGACGTAGCGTTTGGCGAACCTTCAGGCACGCCGCGAAAGATTGCGTGAACGGCTTGTGATCCGAGATCGAAAGCGCCGTCAAACGATCGTCCGGAAGGTACTCGGTCCTGGAAACAATACCGGCGCCAAGGCCGGCGATGGCACGGTCGACGGGCGGGCCCATCGGCGCTTCACGGTTCGGCCACAGCACGATGCCATCATATTGCTTGGCGATCACGTATCGATCACCTGGCCCATCTTGTTGTCGTCGAACTCGGCGTCGATGACCTCCAGTTCGATATTCGGATGGCGCTTGGCTTCCCAGGCGGCGGTGTCGGCGAGGCTGATCAGCCAGGGATGGTTGAAGCCATGGAAGACGAGGCCGATGCGATATTTCTTGCTGGCGTCGAGCACCGGACCTTCAGGCAACGGCAGATAATCCGTGAAAGGCGCCTTGATCTGCAGCTTGCTGTAAGGGCCGACGAAGCTGGCGCCCATGCCCGGCTTCCAGACGAATCCGCCGGCGGGGTCCCCGACCGGATAGACGTCGAGATAGTCCCGGAAACCGTCCTTTTCGAACAGCGCACTGACGTCGGCATTCGATATGCCCGCCTTGGCTCCGTCGGAGTATTTCTTGATCAGGCCATTGAGAACGGCGTGGACGGAGTCTTCGGCGAAGGCCGGAACTGTCGTCAGCGGTGCAGCAGCGAGGACGGAAAGCGCCGCGGCTGTCTTCAGCAGATGGCGGCGTGATAATTTCAGCATTTTAGGTCTCCTCCCATATTTTGGTTTCAGCCTGGGATATGTCCCGACAAGTTCAAGTCACTCTCCTTCCACCAGGATGTGGACGTAGCCGTCCGACACCTTGGTTTCGTAGGTCTTCAGCCGCTCGGTGACGGGCGGTGAAAGCGGTGTGCCGGTGGGAATGTGGAACAGTCCCTGATGCAAAGGACACTCCACCGTCTGGCCGTCGATATAGCCTTCCGAAAGGAAGGCGTGGGCGTGCGTGCAAATGCCTGAAGTGGCGTAGAACTTGCCGGCAAGATTGAAGATGGCGATACATACCCCCTGGTGCTCGATGCGCGTCGCATCGTCGACAGGAAGACTGTCGGCACGGACCGCCTGGATCCACTGCCTGCTTTCTGGATTAGTCTGCGCGTCCATGCGCCTCCCCATGTCCGTTTGTTTCGTTTATTTTCGTTCTCTTTCCTTCGCTCGCAAATTCATTGTGGGAATAGAGATATCGATGAACCCCATGCCGAGTGATCGACCACAGGCAAGCAATCGCCGAAAATACGGCTGCATGGCAGCCGGACGCGGCGATATGTCAGGCACGGAGATCTATCGGAGGGTTCGAACCGGTCGTGCCCGAGACAATGCGCGAAGCGCCAATCTGGTGATCAGAAACAATGCCCTCACGTCCATCGCGATGCGAACGGCCGGAGGGGCCTGCAATTCGTGCACGGAACGCTCCAAAGGAGCCGGAAACGCGAACTTGGAAGCGGGCTGCCAAGGCAGCATCAAGCCGGCAATTGGCGACGATAGTGACTTGCTAGCTCGCTTCGAGGATGGAAAAATCGTCTGGGGCAGATGTACCAAAACACTGATCCCGTATGCCGAAGATCGTGGACCGTGAATGGCTCTAGCGGTAACCTTCCTTCTTCGCCCGAACGCTTCCTCGGAGATGGAGTCAGCGGGAAGCGTCATCAGAAACGTCCGTAGTCGATCACGCTGCTCTGGCTGCGCGAGCTTGCGATCGAGATATTCCACCCGCTGTTCTTCGAGCTTGGCCAGCCGCGCCTGCTCGGCACGCCGCTGGCGGGCAATCTCCACGAGCCGTGCCCGCTCGTGGGTGAAGCGGAACACGCTTGTTCGTTCAGATCGCGGCGAGCGCGATCTTTCGCAAATCGTCGGCGTAGAGTTCCGGCGTTTCCCAGGCCGGAAAATGCCCGCCACGCGGAAAGACGGTGTAACTCTGCACATTGTAGAGCCGCTCGGCCCGCTCGCGCGGCGCGAGCGCCAGATCATGTGGCCACATCGCGACGGCGGTGGGGACATGCACGAAGTCATCTGCCCGCAGCGGCGGCCGCAGCCGGGCGGCATCGTAATAGTAGCGGACAGACGACCCGATCGTGTTGGTCATCCAGTAGATCATCAGGGTGTCAATCAAGGCTTCGAGGGGCCAGACAGAGAAGACGTCGCCATCGCAGTCCGTCCAGGCCCGGAATTTCTCGACAATCCACGAGGCTAGGCCAACAGGACTGTCGGCAAGCCCAAAGGCGAGAGTTTGTGGCCTCGAGCTCTGGATCGCCTGATAGCCCCCTTCCTCCCGGCTCCACAGTTGGAGGCGCTCGTCATAGTCGATCTCGGCCTTCGACAGGGGCGATGCATCTTCTGGAATCGGCTTCGGCGCGACCGCCGAGACATGGAGAGCCAGCAAACGCGCCGGATGCCGAAGCGCCATTCGCGTGGCAAGGCCGGAGCCGATGTCAGTCCCAGCCACGACGAACCGCCCATAGCCCAGCATCGTCATTAGCTTCGGATAAAGGTCGCTGGGCTCCGCCTCGTAGGGCCGGGTTGGCCTGTCCGAGTAGCCGAAGCCGGGCATGGTGGGGATCACGACATCGAATGCCGGCGTTCCCTGGGTAAGCAGCGGTGCTATACGCTGAAACTCCACGAAGCTTGACGGCCAGCCGTTCATCAGCAGTAGCGGGATCGATCCCCTTTGGCCGCTGCGAAAATGCAGAAAGTGTATGCCATGGCCGTCGACCGTCGTCCGGAAATGGGGAAGCTGGTTAAGCCGGTCTCGTCGCTGCGCCCAGTCATAGCCGTCACGCCAGAAATCGATGAACTGGTTGAGGACGCCGCGCTCGGTTCCCATGGTCCAGTCGTCAGTTACCGCGTCGGCCCAACGCGTCCGTGCGAGGCGGCTACGAAGGTCAGCGGCCTGGTCCGCATCATAGGGAATCTGGAAGGGAGTGATCATGATCGATTCCTTGGCTGTAGTGCAGCGGAGGGCTGATGTCGGTGGTTCAGCCGATATCGACGTTCATGGCGAAGTCCCAGGTGCCGGCGCCGTTTTTGGCGAGGCCAATCATCATCAAACCGAGCGCCTCCAGCGTCTGGGCCATGTGCAAGCCGCCCACGTCGAGCGGACGCAGCCCGAGACTTTCGAGAAACGTCGAGACGCGCGCTTTCGCCTCCGCATCGTCGGCTGCGATGAACGCGTCGAGGCGTCCGCCCTTCGCAAGCACGTGACCAAAGATCGTGTTGAATGCCTTCACAACATGCGCGCCGGCGGGGAGGCCCTTTGCGGTCTCCTGCGCGCCGGAACTGCCGTGGGGCGTGACGAGGCCCGAGAGGTCGGGGGCAACCGGGTTGGCGATGTCGACGATCACCTTGCCATCGAGCGCTTTCCCAAAGTCGGCTACCGCCGCCGCGGCACCGCTGTACGGCACGGCGAGGATGACGATGTCGCCCGCGGGGGCGGCGCCGTATGTCCCGGTGGTCGCTCCGACTCCAAGTTGGTCGACGAGCACCCGCGCCTTGGCGGGGTCGCGGCTGACAACCTCGACGGTATGTCCGGCCTTGGCGGCACGGCCCGCGATCGCGGCGGCCATGGCTCCTGAGCCGATGATGCTGATAGTGCTCATGTGTTGTCTCCTTGTGAGTTGGGTGGACGGATCACGGGATCGCGATACGATCCGCCGGGAAGTAATGGCCGTTGTCGAGGTCCTCGAGCAGGCCCGGCTGAGCTGGCTCCCAGCCGAGCGTCTGGCGGGTGATGGCGTTGGACGCCGGAAGGTCCAGCGTGACCAAGTTCGCGAGAAAGCCGAAGAAGCCCGGCAACATCAGTACGTCCGCAGGGATGGGCACAGCAGGCATGCCCATACGGCTGCCAATGGCCTCAGCGATCTCGCGGAACCGGATGCCCTCGCCCTCAATCCCGTGCCAATATTTGCCAGCCGGCCCCTTCTCCAGCGCCAGGCGGAACAGGGAGGCCAGGTCGCGGGCATGCACAGCCGGCCAGAGGTTCGCGCCGTCTCCGGGGTAACCGATTACGCCCTTCTCCTTCGCGAGACCGATCAGCAGCTGGAGGAAGCCGGCATCGGTCGTGCTGTGCGCGATGGGAGGAATTCGGACGACCGAAGACCGCACGCCCCGTCCCGCTAAGCCGATCACGGCGAGTTCCACGGCGTTGCGAACCCGCAGGGTGCCCTTGTATGCTTCGCCGCCGGGAAGAGCCGGATCTTCCTCGGTGGCTGGCCGGCCCAGGCCTTCCCACCCCGGCGAGCCGATGCTCCCTGAGACGACGAGCGGCTTTCCGGTCCCCGCCAGCGCCTCGCCGTAGGCGAGCATGATCTGGAGCTCCGCGGCTGCCACGGCGTCGATCCCGCCGGAGGGCAGCAGGTCTTGCCGGTGCGCGACGTGGATGACGCCGTCGGACTCCGCCGCCGCGACCTTGAGCCCATCGAGGTCGGTGATATCCCCGCGACGTACCTTGGCGCCGAGTGCCGATACCGCAGTCGCGGACGTGTCCGACCGGGCCAGGCCAATGACCTCATGTCCGGCCGCGATGAGCTCGGGGATGACATACGAACCGATATGGCCGGTCCCGCCAGTAACGAAAACGCGCATGCTGCTGCTCCTTGGGTAATGTGATGCGAGACGTGGTGCCGCGGGCTCAGCCGAGGAGGCTGACGCGGATTGAGAAGTTGGTGTGTTTGACGGAGTGGGTCATGAGGCCCAGCCACAGCATGCAGGCGTGCTCCAGCGTTCGGGCCATAATCAGCCGCCCGGTATCCATCGGACGTAGTCCGAGGCTGTCGATGAACGCCGAGACGCGCGCCTTCGCTTGAGAGTCGTCCCCGGCGATGAACACGTCCAATGGATGGCCCCCGATTGGACCGGCAGCCAAGACCCGGGCGTTCTGGGTGTTGAACGCCTTGACGATAGTGGCATTGGCAGGAGCAACCTTGGCGATCTCCTGCGCGCCGAAACTGTCTTCAGGAGTCAAGAAACCCGTGAAGTCGGATTTGATGGGGTTGGTGATGTCGACAATGAGCTTGCCTGCCAGCTTTTCGCCGTACTGCTTCACCACGTCGAGAACGGCCGAATAGGGAACCGCCAGGATGACAATGTCCCCGACCGGAGCGGCGCCAAACGTTCCGGTCGTCGCGCCGGCTCCGACCTGCTCGGCCAGCGCCCGCGACTTGGCACTGTCGCGGCTCATCACCTCGACGGTGTGTCCGGCCTTGGCGGCAAGGTCGCCGATCGCTGCGGTCATACCGCCTGACCCGATGATGCTGATAGTGCTCATGTTCATTTTCCTTGCGGGGCGGGCAGCGCCTTTGTTGCCATTTGTGCAGACGCACTCTATTTAGTGGTTCACCGATCCGCTTAGTAACTGGATCATCGATCCACATATGCGGATCACTGATCCGCTTATCAAGGCATCTCATGCGAGCCGACGCAAAAAAAAATTACAGCCATATCCTCGCGGTCGCGCGTGACGTCGTCGCCGAGCACGGTATCAATGCGTCCATGCGCGATATCGCCCGTCGGGCCGAGGTCGGGTTAGCCACGCTGCTTCGTCATTTCCCGACGCGAGAAGCCCTGTTCGAGGCGCTGCTGTGTACGAATCTGGACGCACTGACTCAGAGGGCAGATGAACTCGAAACCTCGGATTCGCCTGACGAAGCGCTCATCTCCTGGTTCCAGGAGTGGTTGGCGTTCGCCCAAAGCTATAGGGGCGTCGTCGCCATGATGGCCGCCGCCCACACGAATCCGAACTCCGCTCTTTACGCTTCATGCGCAGCGGTGCACTCGGCGAGCGCGCGACTGCTGCTCCGCGCACAGGCCGAAGGCGCGGCGCGGCCCGACATGAATGGGGATGACCTGTTCGCCCTGATGACGGCGCTCGGCTGGGCGGTCGACCAACCCTCATTCGCGCCGCGGGCCGATCATCTCTTTCGCATCATTACGGGCGCCATCCTGGCGAACCCGTCGACCGGATCGGCTTCTGCTGCGCTCGACCGTCAAAACTAAGTATTCATCATACTGCTGACGAGAGGCGGAGCACTTCATCGTTTGCTTCCAAGCATCACCTCGGCCGCACGCATCGGATAGTGCTCGATCCGATGCGTGCATCGTGTCCCTGCCGGTGGGGACGTCATGTTCATCAGTCAAACTTGACCAGGTCCTTGAAGACCAGCCGGCCCCAGTTGTTCCTGCGCGCCTGCACGAGCAGTCGCCTTCGGAAAGCCCGCCTAGCTTTATCGGCGCAAAGCCGAGATTTTCCGCGAGCGTACCAATCTGCGCCGCGGCGTCTTCATCATCGCTCGCCAGGAATATGACTCTCCTGCCGCCCTTTACGGCCGGATCCTGGTCAAGGATGGCAGCGATCAAATGATTGAAACCCTTGACCAGTTTGCACCTGAGAAGGCCTGCTCAATGAACTTGGAAGACGGCTGTCAGAGTTGGGCTAGGCCGCCGTCGACCGCTACCTCGCTGTCATGAAGCTGCTGTCCGATGAGGCGAGGAAGGGTGCCGCCGCCCCGAGCTCTGCCGGATCGCCCATGCGCTGAAACGCAGTCATTGAGCCGTAAGCCTTCAAGCCGTCCTCTCCGAGCGCTTCGGTCGCGAGTTCGGTCGCGATGCAAGCGGGAATAGCTGCAAAGTCCAAGCTGAAACGTGAGTGTACCGCTTCTCAGGCCGCATACGGAACGGCCGGTTTCGGAATCGCCGTGCACACTCCTGACCGACGACAATGGGGCTGCCGGCTTGCGAGTTGAGCCGCCTCTCCTTAGGGCCGCCATCTGTCAGGTTACGATCACCAGAAGGCGCAAGCGAACAGAGTGATTGAAAAGGAACTCGATTTGCTGTCGCGAACGAACTCGGTCGCCTCGCGCGCCAATTTGCTGTCCGGGATCTTGATCCTGGAAATCACGTTACCATTCATTATTCTGCTCCATCAATTCTCGAGAACGGCCTGGGGCGTATTCCGAAAGCTGATGGCCATTCGGTTGTAGCTGTTCATCAGGCTGATCGCGATCGTCAGGTCGACGAGCTGCTTTTCATCGAAGACGGCACGCACGGCTTCATAGGCGGCGTCCGGAACCCCGGTCTGTGCAACATTGGTCACGCTCTCGGCCCAGCGAAGCGCGGCGCGCTCTCTCTCGCTGAACAGGCTGCCGCCTTCCTGCCAGGCTTGCACCAGCGCGATCTTCTCGATCTTCACGCCCTTCTTGACGAGGTCACGCGTGTGCATGTCAAGGCAATAGGCGCAGTTGTTGATCTGGGAGACCCGCAGATAGACGAGCTCGACCAGTTCGGCAGGCAAGCCGCTCTGGAGAACATAGCCGTAGACGGTGCCGAGCGCCTTGGCGCCGCTCGGGGCGATCTGGTTGTAGTCGAGCCTCTTGGCCATCGTTCCGATCCGTTCAATTGAGGGGAGTAGTGAGGGCCTTGTCGTCGGAATCGACGACGAAGACCGCAAGCAGCTTCGCTGGCCTGGTCTTGCTGGCGTTGCGGCTGACCGAATGGGTTGCGTTGGGCAGCTCCGACCAACTCTCGCCCGCTTTGTAGATGCGGGTCTCGCCATCGTTCACCTTGGACTCGATCTCGCCCGAGACGACATAGGCGAAGATAAAGGCGGACCTGGCATGCCGGTGCGGCTGCGAAGCGGCGCCCGGCGCATAATCGACCTCGACGACGACCATCGATTTGCCGGGGATGTTGGGGATCACCTGCTCGAACTTCGGCGTGACCGTCTCCGATTGGTCGTCGCGCGCCCAGGCCGGCCCGACGATGGCAATCGC
Source organism: Mesorhizobium sp. B2-3-6 (assembly GCF_006442305.1). Classification (NCBI taxonomy): domain Bacteria; kingdom Pseudomonadati; phylum Pseudomonadota; class Alphaproteobacteria; order Hyphomicrobiales; family Phyllobacteriaceae; genus Mesorhizobium; species Mesorhizobium sp. B2-3-6. The sequence goes on from NZ_VFVW01000002.1 coordinate 535,389, forward strand.
GGCGCAGGCGGCGGTGAAAATGGCACGAATTCGCATTGGCATCTCCTTGCCCGTCTAGATGCCGGCGAATCGGGCCAGGAAAAAGCACCAAGAACGCAAAAAAATCGTGTACTGAGGCTTCATGAGCAAGCCGCTGGACCTGGATTTGGATCGCGCCGCCAAGACTTCCCTTGCGGAGCAAATTCGCAAGGGCGTGGCCGTCGCAATCGAGGAAGGCGCGCTGGAACCAGGCGCACGGTTGCCCTCATGGCAGGACCTGGCAGCACAGCTGGGCGTCGCGCGCGGCACCGTCCGGACCGCCTATGAGAAGCTCGCGGCCGCCCAGTTGATCGAGGCAACGCCAGCTGAGGGAACGCGCGTCGCACAGCGCCCCCGCACCGTCGCGAAATCCGAGCCGGTGCCGGATGAAGGCTCCTTCATGCGGATTTATCAGGAGATGACACAGGGTCCCCGGATCTTCCAGATGGGCATCCCCGCAAGCGATATCTTCCCCGCCACCTTGTTCGCGCGGATACGCGCGCACGCCATCCGCGCCGAAGCCGCTGCCGCCGCCCTCTACCCCGATCCTCGCGGCGAACTCGAGTTGAGGCGGGAAATCGCTGGCTACCTCGCCGTAGCACGGGGCATCATCTGTCTGCCGTCGCAGGTCATTATCACTGGAGGTTTCGGTGCGGGGCTCGGCCTGGCGCTATCCGTTCTGAAGCTGGCGGGGGAGACCGCCTGGATCGAGGAGCCCAGTTTCCCATGGACCCGAAAGGGGCTCGAACTCGCCGGTTTGTCTCTCGCTCCGGTCCCGGTCGATTGCAACGGCATCGATCTCGATGACGCACTGTGCCAGCATCCGACCGCGAAGCTTGCCCTGGTCACACCGGGTCAACATGCGCCGCTCGGCTCGACCTTGTCGCTCGAGCGGCGCCTGCGCCTGCTCGAATGGGCAGCTTCGACCCAGGCCTGGGTGATCGAAGACGATTATCTGAGCGAGCTTCAGCTGACCGGCAGGGCCGCGCCGGCGCTCGCGTCGCTCGACCGCGACGGGCGCGTCATTCACATCGGGTCCTTCAGCAAGACAATCAGCCCGACCCTTCGGCTGGGTTTCGCAATCGTGCCGGCCAGCCTCGTATGCGCTTTCGCTGAAGTCGCGGCGTGCTTAGCGCCCGCCCCGGGGCCGGCAGTGCAGCTCGCGACCGCCGAATTCATGCGGGAGGGCCACTATATTCGCCATCTCCGCCGCACGAAGCGGGCCTATGTCGCAAGGCGCGCGACGTTGCTCGAGCAGCTTTGGGCGAATGTGAATGCTGACCAGATTGCAACGCCGGGCCTGGCCGTGCTGCTGAAGCTGCCGAGGGAAATATCGGACATTGCCGTGGCGCGCGAGGTTTCGGCCTTCGGGATGTCGCCCGCACCGCTCTCCGCGTGGTATGCGTCGCCCGCAACTGCCGAATCCGGCCTCTTGCTCGGGGTCGCCACCACGCCGGGCAAGAACCTGGCAAAATCCTGTGATCGGCTCTTCGAGGCGATTAGGCGGATCGACGGCGGACAGCCGATTTGAGACTGCTCCAAGTAAGACGTTGCTAGGCAGCGACACTCGTTGAAACAAGCGACCACTGAACGAGGCCGTCTATGGTAACGCGAATCTTCGCCGGCAGCGCCTTTGTCTGCGGCCACAGGACGCTGATCGGCAGTTCGCCGCCTGACAGGCCCTCCAGGACAATCTGAAGGGCCCCGTCTTGAAGATCGCCTTCCACCATCCATGACGGAAGTTGCGTCAGACCGTGTCCTGCCTTAGCGGCCATTAGCACCGTCTCGAAATCCTGCAGTTCATGCTTGACGGGGACGGCCTGCCGCGCTGTCGAGCCGTCGGGTTGCTTCATCAGCCAGGCGATGCGGTTGCCTTGCCGTCGTCCGACGATGCAATCGTGTCCGGCAAGATCGCTCCAGGATCGCGGAACGCCCCGCCGTGCGAGATAGCCAGGTGCTCCGACTATCACCGTCTGCTGGACCCCAATCTGTCGCGCGACGAGGTCGGTCGAATCCTCAAGATTGCCGATACGCACGGCGAGGTCGATGTTTTCGCCGATCAGGTCGACCCGCCGGTCGGTGAAGCTGACATTGAGGTTCAGCGCTGGATAGCGTTTCGCAACCCCTAACAGTACGGGCATGACGTGCAGTCGACCGAACGCCGTCGGGAGATCGATGCGGACTTCGCCGCCAGGCGTGTCCCGCGCGAGCGCGAGGGCGCTCTCGCCACGCTCAAGTTCGTCGAGTGCCGCGACGCAGTGCTCCAGCCAGGCCTCTCCGGCAGGCGTCAAGGTCAGGCGGCGGGTCGTCCGGTGGAGCAGCTTGGAGCCCAAGCGCGCCTCCAGACGCGACACCGCCCGGCCGATCGCGGACTTGGCCATGCCCATTTCCGCCGCAACCGCGGTGAAACTACCGAGCCGAATAACGGCTACGAATTCGGCGATGCCATCGAAACGCGAGTTCATCCGCCTATTGTAGCTTCAGACGCAATAGTGAGTCCACCAGGCCGGCACTAATCTGCTGAGGAGTATCCCTTTATATCTTCTGGAGCTTTAATTCTCCACAGGAGCCGCCCCATGCCCTCTCTATTCGATTCCTTCGATCTAGGTCCCGTCCACCTCACGAGCCGCATCGTCATGCCGCCGATGACGCGCACCCGCACCTCCGAGGGTGCTCTTCCGACAGATGGCGACCTCCCGAACGAACTGACCGTCAAATATTACGGTCAGCGAGCTAGCGCCGGCCTGATCATCTCCGAAGTCAACGACGTGGATCAGTCCAGCCACGGCTACGCGCGGATTCCCGGGATTCACTCCGAAGCCCAGAAGCAGGCCTGGCGCCCGGTGACCGAAGAGGTTCATCGTCAGGGCGGCACCATCTTCATGCAGCTGTGGCATGTCGGCCGACTGGCGCATTCCTCGCTTCTGCCGAACGGCCAGGCGCCAGTGGGCGTGACCGCGGAACAGGCCGTCGGCTCAGAGGTGTTCGCCCATGGCCCGGACGGCCGGTTGCGCTTCATGGCGGCAGAGACGCCGAGGCCGCTCAGCACCGAGGAAGTGACGGCCATGGTGGGAACCTTCGCCAAAGCCGCCGCCAATGCGCGGGAGGTCGGGTTTGACGGCATCGAGATCCATGCCGCCAACGGCTATCTGATCGAGCAGTTCATGAACTCGGTGCTCAACACCCGTACCGACCGCTACGGCGGCGGCAGCATGGAAGATCGTGCGCGCTTCCTGATGGAAGTCGTCGACGCGGTCGTGGCGGAATTCGGCGCGGGACGCGTGGGGGTTCGCCTCTCACCGTTCGGCAAATATGGTTCAATGCCCGCTGATCCGCTCGTCGAGGAGACGTTCCTGTACATCGTCGAGCAGCTCGGGCGCCGTGGCGTGGCCTATGTCCATCTGCTCTACGAACTGCTGCCCGACGGCAACATGGAATCGGCCACATTCGAGGCGCGCCATCTCGACCACGACATGCTCGCCAAGGCGCGAGCGTCGTTCCCCGGCGCGTTCATCTGGTGCGGCGGCTTCAATGACGTCGAGCGCGCCCAGGCAGCGCTCGATACCGGGCTGGTGGACCTGATTGCCTTCGGCAGGCCGTATATCGCGAACCCGGATCTCGTCGAGCGTCTTCGGAGCGGCTGGCCATTGGCCGTAGCGGACCGGTCCGTCTATTACACCCGCAATGGCGAGGTGGGGTACACGGACTTCCCCACCTATTCGAAGAATGGCGCCGCAAGCAGGGCCGCCTGACACGACGATAGGCCGAGCAGGAGTCCGGCGCAGCGCCACGCACTCCTGCCGGTCGAGACGACCTCCATAGGTTCCGGCGGAGTCGCCCTGTGCCCGCGCAGATCCTGGATCTGGGTGCGCCTGACCGCCCTTCTTTCACGACAGGTAGAGACATCATGACAAAGCGAACATTTCTCGTCACCGGCGCCAGCAAGGGCATCGGCCGCGCGCTCTCGGCGCGGCTCGCCGCCGACGGTCATCACGTTGTCGGCATCGCTCGTGGCGATGATCCAGCGGACGAGCTTGGCGTGAAGGCCATCGCGAAATGGAAGAGCAGCCCGCCTCGAGGCCATTGGCAGGAGGCGGGCGTGAGGATTAAATATTCGCTTGTGCTAATATAAAAATGACGTAACGTAATGTCCGGCATCTTGAGGATGCGCAACCGTGGGGGAGTACGATGAGAGTTGCTATATTTTGCGCGGCTATCATGATCGCTGCGACTGGTGGCACCATTGCCAAGGAAAAGAAAGTGGTGGTCGGTGATGCTGCGGCCCTGTGCTCTACGAAGCATTCGACCAAGAAGCAGGTGAGAGATCTGGACTGCGGCTTGACTGGCACAGCCAAAATGCCGGATGGAGCAACCCCGGAAAAGCCGCGCCTCGGATACGACACCGATCCGTGGATGGTCATTGGCTTTTAAAGCTGGCTGCAGATAGCCGCCAACTTGCGGCGTGGCCGATGGTCGCCAGGTACTTGGAATGACACTCGTATCAAATTCCAGTACAACCAAACGAATTACCGCAATCCACCAGCAATCCCCAATTGCCGTGAGCCCATCGGGCGCTTGGCGAATTGGGACGATGGTTTCGCACGACTACCTGCCGACAAAGTAGCTATCTGCGTGCCGATTGTTGCTGATTATCTATGGAATGTTTTACTTTTGTTTTCAGCACGTTACGTCGCGGGTTTCGGCGACGTTTGAGTGGGGGTCAGTAATGATCCGGTGGTGGGCCGAACTCGACGATCCTGCCACGATGCATGACAGGGAACCGCTCGCCAAAATGGGCGACGACGGCAACATGGCATGGTGCACCGGCTTGCATACGATCTGAGGCATCACGTTTGCACTCACAAAAGCTTGATCTCGGCCCTGCGATATTCATGGATGAGGCGTAGGTGTAATAGTTGTGGTAAGGGAATGACGCTTTCTTTTCATGGAGATTGCGATGAGGGAGAGAACAATTGAAAGCGGCCTCAGCCCGCAAATGCAGGAGGCCATTCCGATAATTCGACGCGTTTTCAGACAACATGCGCCGAGGCGGCTTGAGCTTGAGCTTACTGCTGGAAAAGAGTGGTATAATCATTCCCGCTGGTCCCTGCATCATTCCGGCAATGCGGTTGATATTAGGACGAAAAAGCTGGCGGATCGCGGGACCGGTATGTTGTCAATCCTTTTAGGATACTTTTTGCAGCAGGAGCTTAACTCTGAACTTGGCAAGGCCAAGTATTTAGTCCTGGTGAACGATCAAGGGCCTATGTTTCCGCATATTCACGTTCAGTATAATCCAGGGGCCAGAATGAGCACACCCGGGGACTATGACGGCAAGCGACGGCGAGCGGTCTAGCAGCCCAAAGGAAACTCCTTTGCGTGCTTGGTTGCCTTTTGCACGCAAGCGCGGACAAAAGCCTCGCCGCGCTCTTTGCGCCATGCCGTGGAAGACATCCTTCAATCCACCGCGCGGATGCAAAGCCGTTTGATGCGCCGGTACCATCCGCCCAAATTACTCGAAGAAATAAGTAAAGCCCCCGTCGGAGGCTCCGACGGTCACCTTCGTCATCTTTTCACCGTCAAGCGACCGGTTGAGCACGCCGCGGCTTAATTCCGGCAGAAGCGTGTTGGTTAAGATGGCATCGATCATCCGCCCGCCGGATTCGATTTCCGTGCAGCGTGCCCTGACCAGATCGATGACGCCGTCGCCGATCACCAGTTCCGCGCCACTGGTTGCACGCAGCCGGCGAGCGATCCTGGCGAACTGATGACGGGTGATCGCCTCGATCATCGAATCCGACAGCGGGTAGTAAGGAATGGTTACCACCCGTCCAAGAAACGCCGCCGGAAAAACCTTCAGCAACGGCCGGCGCAAGGCCGTATCCAGATCTTCGAGGCCGGTCCGAACCGTGCCGTTCCTCGTCCGGTCCATGATGACTTCAGAGCCGACGTTCGAGGTGAGCAGGATCAATGTGTTCTTGAAATCGATGCGCCGCCCTTCGCTGTCGTCCATCATGCCCTTGTCGAAAACCTGGAAGAAGATTTCGTGGACGTCCGGATGCGCCTTCTCGACCTCGTCGAGCAGGATCACCGAATAGGGTTTGCGCCGAACCGCCTCTGTCAGGATGCCACCCTTGCCGTAGCCGACATAGCCGGGGGGCGCTCCCTTTAAAGTCGAGACAGTATGCGCCTCCTGAAACTCCGACATGTTGATCGAGATCAGGTTCTGTTCGCCACCATAAAGCGTCTCCGCCAAGGCCAGCGCGGTTTCGGTCTTGCCGACGCCGGAGGGGCCACAAAGCAGGAACACCCCCACCGGCTTTTCCGGCGCGCCGAGCCCGGCGCGGCTGGTCTGCACACGCTTGGCGATCATCTCCATGGCATGCTCTTGGCCAACCACGCGCTCGCACAGAGTGGCCGCGAGCCGGAGGGCTTTTTCGGTCTGGCTCGACAGCATGCGCCCCGTGGGGATGCCGGTCCAGTCCTGGACCACCGCGGCCACGGCATTTCGATCAACCGAGGGCAGGATCAGCGGCGCCTCGCCTTGCGCCTCGGCCAGTTCAGCCATGCGTTCGCGCAACCGGGTAAGATCGGCGACCGGATCAGGTGGAAGTCCATCGGCAACAGCCGTTTTCACTTTGGGATCGGATGCCTTGTCCTTGGGCGTTTGGATCTCAGGCAACTCAGACTCAGAGGCGTTGGCATCCGCTGGCGTTTCCATCGCATCGAGCGGCATACCGTCGCCGCGCAGTCGGGCACGCAATTCGAGTATCTCGGCAACTAAAACTCTTTCGCGGTCCCAACGTTGTTGCGCGGCAGCCAGCGCGACCCCTGTTTCGGCAAGTCCGGTGTCGACCCGTGCCTGCCGTTCGGTCACCTCGATCCCGATCGCCGCCTCACGATCGATGATGCCGTGCTCGACCTCCAGCGCCTGGCGCCGCCGTATGATATCCTCGAGCTCGGCCGGCGTGGCATGCTGCGAGATTGCGACCCGGGCGCAAGCGGTGTCGAGAAGGCTTACCGCCTTGTCGGGTAGTTGCCGCGCCGGGATATAGCGGTGTGACAGGCCCACTGCCGCCTCGATCGCCTCATCCAGTATCTGCACCCGGTGGTACTGCTCGAGAACTCCGGCCACCCCGCGCAACATGAGAACGGCCACAGCTTCGGAAGGCTCGTCGATCTTTACCACCTGAAACCGACGGGTCAGCGCCGGGTCTTTTTCTATGTGCTGCTTGTATTCAGCCCAGGTCGTTGCCGCGACGGTACGCAGTTCACCGCGTGCCAGCGCCGGCTTCAGGAGATTGGCCGCGTCGCCGGTTCCAGCAGGGCCGCCTGCGCCGATCAAGGTGTGAGCTTCATCGATAAAAAGGATAACCGGTGTTTCGGACGACTGCACCTCGTCGATTACAGCCTTAAGCCGTTTTTCGAACTCGCCCTTTACGCTTGCCCCGGCCTGCATCAAACCGACATCGAGCATGCGCACGCTGACGCCCTGTAGCATCGGCGGTACATCGCCCTGGGCAATACGCAAGGCGAAGCCCTCGACGACCGCGGTCTTGCCTACCCCGGCTTCGCCCGTCAGGATCGGGTTGTTCTGCCGCCGCCGCATCAGCACATCAACGATCTGCCTGATCTCGGGGTCGCGGCCGACGACGGGATCGATCTTGCCGTCGCGGGCGCGCTGGGTCAGGTCGGTGGCGTATTTCGCCAGCGCCGAATCCCCACCCGGAGCCCGCCGTGGCATCTCCGTTGCGGAGACCGTGGTCGAGGTGCCAGCTTCGAGTGAGCCCTCCATGACATCGGCGAACCGCGCGATCACCGCGTCGGCGTCGATCTCGTCGAATGCGCCGCTGATCTTCGACAGCAGGCCTTCTAGGACCGGGGTCTTCAGGCAAGCGAGCAGAATATGCGCGCTGCGGACTTCCTCGACGCTGAACTCAAGCGTCGCCAAGTTCCAGGCCTCCTGGATGGCATGAAAGATGTGGTCGGAAAATTCCTCGATCGATGTGGCGCCGTATGGCAGCTTGTCCACGGCGCGGGTCATATCGGCCGTGAGCCGGCTGGCATCCACTCCCGCATCGGCGATGATCATTTGCACGTCCGAGCGATCGGAAAGCACCAGTTGCTCGATGAAGTGGACGAGTTCGACGTAAGGGTTGCCGCGCAGCTTGGCGGTGTCCGCGGCTGCCTTGAAGGCGCGCACGCCGACAGGATTGAGCTTGCCGACCAGTTCCTTACGCTTGAAGCTCTGTGACGACCGGCGCTGTTCCATCGAACCTGCTCCTGCAATCTGCCAGTCGACAACCTGCCACATAAGCCGTCGCTTGACAAAGCGCCCGATGGACGGCGTCGCCAAGGCCGTTCGCGGGGCCGTCAGCCTTTGGAAGCCCGAACCACTGGCGGCAGAAGAATTCGCGCATCCGTGTGGTGTATTTTGCCGATTGGGTTCGGCAGTCTCGCCAAGCCATCCCATAGCGAACACGCGGTGGTCAGCTTTCGTTAGCTTTTAAGCAGCGGCTTTAATTGGCGTACGGCACATCAGTGTGGTAACCTTGGGTCAGGTGCCGTTGAGGGCCGGTCGCTGGGGGTCTGTGTGATTGATGTCGCACTTTGGCTTACTCCGCTCGACGGTGAAAATCCGTCAGGGGAGGATTTGCGCAACGACCCGGCCTTTCATGAGCTGGAGCGACTGACGGAACAGCAGAAGAAAGTCGAGTTCCAAGGCAGCAAAAACACTGAAGTCGACGTTCCGATAGACTGGCCTACCGTGCTTACCAGGGCTGAAGAGCTGCGGTCTCACGGCCGTGACCTGCGCCTTCTCGTCATTGTTACGCGTGGACTGGCCAACGAGCATCGGTTGGCCGGCCTGGCTGCCGGCCTGACCCTCATCGCGCAAACTGTCGATCAGCATTGGACGACCATGCATCCGGCCCTGCGGTCCGGTGCCACGCCGCGCGAAGCAGCCTTGCGCCGCATCAATGCGCTTACCGACCTTCAGAACGGCCAGGACGGTCTACTCAAAGATTTGCGGAAAATGACATTCTTTGCGCCGCGCGCCATTGGGCCGATCCTGGGCGCGGATCTGGAGAAGGGTTCGCTTGACGAGCGGGTCATGCTGCAGGAGGCTGCTTCGGGACTGAATGCGGCCGAGAAGGCGAAGCTGGCAAGCGAGCACAGCCAACTGGTGAACCGGGTGCGCAGCGCATGCGCGGCGCTGATTGATCAGGCCGGGCCAGAAATGACGTTGCTCATAGCCGACGCCCGCGCCGCGATCGCCGCTCTCGAGAGCGTCGAAGCCGCCTTTAACTCCCGCCTCGAAGGCGCTGGCGCCACGCTTCCCGAGTTAAAGCGGTTTCTGCAGCGTCTGCTGACGACCCTCGAACGAAACGCGACCGGTGCCACTGCCGCGAACGGCCTCGCAAAGCCGGTCGCGACGCCAGCAGAACCGGCAGCACGTGTTCGCAACGGCGATGGAGCCGATACGATGGCAAGCGTGGCAAGCTACGCAGAATCCGGCGACAGCGGCCTGCCCGACCGGATCTCCTCGCGCGACGATGTCGTCAAATGCCTCGATCTCGTCGTCGCCTTCTATGACAGCACCGAACCGTCCAGCCCGATCCCGCACCTGGCACGGCGCGTGCGCCGAATGGTGCATATGGATTTCGTTGAACTGATGGAAGATCTCGCCCCGTCGGGACTGAAGGAATTTCGGCTTCTTGCCGGCGTTCCCGATGTCAAGAAGACGGCACAGAAAGATGAAAGGTAAGACACATGCCAGCCGAAAGCAAAGCCAAGGTCATCGAACGAAATCGCGCGCCACGGGTGCAGATCGCCTATGACGTGGAAACCTACGGCAGCCCGACGACGATCGAACTGCCGTTTGTCATGGGCGTGATGGCCGACCTTTCCGGTGCTTCGCAAACCAAGGAAGCGTCAAAGTCGGTTCTGGACCGCTCCTTTGTCGAGACCGACGCGAACCGCTTCCCCAAGTTCATGGAGGCGCTCGGACCCCGCGTCAAAGCGCGGGTGAAGAACACGCTGCCGCAGGCCGAAGGCCAAGAGCGCGACGAGGAACTGGCACTCGATCTCACCTTCACCAAAATGGGCGATTTTGCCCCCGACAAGATCGCCGAGCAGGTTCCGCAACTGGCCGAGATCCTCAAGATGCGTCGTCAACTCGAGGAATTGCTGGGCTTCATGGATGGCCGCGTAGACGCCGAAAAACGTATCGCGCAGTTGCTGAACAACGAGCCACTTCTTGGCAAGATCGCCAGCCAGGCGCTGACTGACGACGACAAGACGGGAGAATAAACCATGGCCGAACAGCAAAAGACCGCCACCCTCGCCGCCGAGGCCGAAGCCATAGACCTTGGAGAATTCAGTGGGCTCCTCGAGAAGGATTTCAAGGTCAAGAAAGACGACAGCGAGAAGCTGCAGCAACTCGTGCGCAATCTCGCGCTCGCAGCGCAGTCCCGTTCCGACACCACAACCATCTCGTCCAATGCCATCAAGTCGATCAAGTCGCTGATCGCCGGCATCGACAAGATGCTGACGGCTCAGGTCAACGAGATCCTGCACGCGCCGGAAGTGCGCGAAATGGAAGGCACATGGCGCGGCCTGTGGTACCTCGTCAACAACACCGAGACCGACCAGAAGCTTAAAATCCGGGTGATGAACATCTCCAAGGAGCAGCTGGCCGACACGCTCGAAGACTACGAAGGCCAGATGTGGGATCAGAGTCCGATCTTCAAGAAAGTCTACACAGACGAATATTCGATGCTTGGCGGCGAGCCGATCGGCTGCGTGATTGGCGCCTACGAATTTTCCAACCACCCGCGCGACGTCGGTCTGCTACGCAACATCTCCGGCATCTGCGCTTCTGCGCATACGCCTTTTATCGCGGCCGCCTCGCCTCGACTGTTTCGTATGGATAGCTGGCAGGAATTGCCGAACCCTCAGGATCTACAGCAGATCGTTTCCAACCCGGCCTATGCCTCCTGGCAGTCGCTGCGCGAAAGCGAGGATGCTCGCTACATTGGGCTGACCATGCCTCGCGTCCTGGCCCGGCTGCCATATGGCACGGACACCGTTCCGGTGAAGGGCTTCACCTTCGAGGAAGAGGTGCAGGGCGATCACAACAAGTATGTCTGGATGAACGCCGCCTTCCCGATGGGCGTCAACATCAACCGCAGCCACAAGCTGTTTGGCTGGGGTACCCAGATCCGCGGCGTCGAGAACGGCGGAACGGTGCTTAATTTGCCGGTGCACAGCTTCCCGACCGATGATGGGTCGATAGCGATGAAATGCCCCACGGAAGTCGCCATTGATGACCGGCGTGAGGCGGAACTCGCCAAGCTTGGCCTGATGCCGATCCTGCACCGGAAGAACACGGATCTTGCGGCTTTCATCGGTGCCCATTCGTTACAGGACGACGAAACGCGCGCCGGCCGGCTGGTGGACCCCGATGCGCAGTCTAATGAGCGGCTGAGCGCCAACTTGCCCTACTTGTTCCCGGTTTCGCGCTTTGCGCACTATCTCAAAGCCATAGCGCGAGACAAGGTCGGGTCGTTTAAGGAACGCTCCGACATGCAGATCTGGTTGACCGAGTGGATCAACCGCTACGTGCTGGCCAACCCGGCCTTTGCCGACGACAAGGCGCGCGCCAAGCGCCCGCTCGCCGCCGCCGAGGTCCAAGTGGACAGCGTGGAGGGGCGGCCGGGCTACTACAACGCCCGCTTCTATCTGCGCCCGCATTACCAGCTGGAGGGCATCAATGCCTCGCTTCGACTGGTGTCGGAACTGCCGTCCGTTAAGACTTGATTGCAGCAACAACAATCTTTTTTTTGACAATGGTGGAGAGAGACAATGCCAGTAAAGATTGATGGTTTTCTGAAGGTTCCCGATATCAAGGGCCCCAGCACCCGCGACGGCCACGATGATGAGATCGAAATCCATGGCGTCGACTACAAGATGGTCGCACCCTATGATCCGAATTCGCTCTCACGTCGGGGCCGCGTGTCCATGGGCATGATCAAGTTCATCAAACACTACGACAAATCTTCGCCCTATCTCAAGAAAGCCTTGTTCGAGAACAAGGCCCTCGATGAAGTGGTGTTCTCGGCACGTCGGACGATCGATGGCGAGACTAAGGATTATCTGGTCGTCACCCTCACCGACGCCTCGATCATGGAATACGACATGTCGCAGGCCGAGGATGAGGAAGACCTGATCCAGGAAGAGGTCAGCTTCGCCTACAAGAAGATCAAGTTCGTCTATGACGGCAATGATGAAGCCGAAATGGATGTCTATGTCGGCAAGTGAGGGTCGGCGACCCGACGCCGGCAAGCAGCACAGTACCGGCAGCTTGCGGGCAAAAAGCGAGGCCGTCCAGCCGTCGCTTTGGGATCGCCTCGTCAATGACCTGCCTGGTCTGACCTCGGAGATAGACGGGCTGCGCCATGTCTTGCTCGACGAGCTTGGCGCCGACCGTGTCGACGCCCTCGTTGGCGCCAGCGCGCGGGCCATCGACGCTGATGCCGAACTCACAGCCGAGCAAAAACGGCGTCTGCATCGATTGGCCCTTCAGACCCAGCATCGGGTCGAGATCGAAAGTCGCGGCGTTGTGGTGTCAGCCCGCGTCCTCAGAGAAGCAGTGCGGCGTGACGTCGAGGCGCTCTTCAACACCGAGCGCTTCGAGGCCACGCCGCTCCTGTCCGATCTGGAAAATGAACAGGTATCGGACAACCCACCATCGCTCGCAGATTTCCCGGAGGTGCGCCGGAGCGTGGTCAATTACGGCGTCCCCTCCTTCTCGGGCAGGTCATCGCGCGACTTTGATCGCGATGTGCTGGCGCGTGAGATCCGTGCGGTGCTCGCCACCTTCGAGCCCCGCCTCAAGGAAAGCGCAACAAAGGTCACAGTGACGCTTGGCGACAAGACCGCGGGCCTCAAGATCGAGATTGACGGTGTGCTGATCTTAACCCCGACACCGGAACGCATGCGCCTGCGCACTACGATCAATCTCGATAACGGCGCGGCGCGGACCGAAATCAGGGACGCCTGAGATGGATCGGGTCTTCGTCGAATATTACGAGGAGGAGTTGACCCACATCCGCGGCCTTGCGGCCGAATTTGCCGATATGCATCCAGCGGTCGCGCGCAACCTCTCCCTCGATACGGTCCCCTGTCCGGACCCCTATGTTGAGCGGCTGCTGGATGGCGTGGCTTTCCTCGCGGCGCGCACCCGGCTAAAGGTCGACGCCGAGCGTTCGCGATTTTCGCGCAGTGTGCTCGACGTTCTTTATCCCGATCTGGTCACCCCGGCGCCGGCAACGGCGATGGTGGTGCTCAAACCAGGCCAGCAGGTCCAGACCATGCTCGACGGCCACGTCGTCAGGCGCAACACCCGGCTGGTTTCCAGCCTGCGGCCTGGCCTTTCGACGCGCTGCACTTTCTCGACCGCGCAAGAGACGACCCTGTGGCCGATAGCAATCACTTCGGTCAGCTATTTTCAGGACCGCAGCGCGTTGGCGGCGGCCGGGATGGCCACGGTCGGCGGTGTGCGCGGCGAGGCGGCGCTCCGCATCACGCTGGCCCCGACCGGAAAAGGCAAGCTCCACGAATTGACGCTCGACCGGCTCGATTTTTATTTTGCCGGGCGAACCAAGGCGCCGCTGCTATTCGACGCGATCTTCGGCACTTGCTCAACCGTTGGCGCACGCGCTGAGGGCAAGACCAACCCGTTGTCGCCCTTGCCAGCGCCCGAAATGGTTGGCATCAGCGACGACGAAGCCTTGATGCCGCGTACCCGCCCGACATTCGAAGGATATCGCCTCCTGCGAGAATACTTCATAATGCCCGAGCGCTTCCACTATGTGCGGGTTTCGGGGCTACAGCCTGTCGTGCGTCGATGCGACGGAGGGCTTGAGATCGTCTTCCAATTCAGGCGTCCGGTGCCAGAGTTGGCCGATCTGACATCGGCCGACTTCGAACTTTTCGCAACGCCGATCATCAATCTTTTCGAACGTGAGTGCAACGTCGTCGAGATCGATGCGCGTAAGACACGCCAGGTTTTGCATGCAGACCGCACGCGGGCGCGCGACTTTGAAATCTATCGGATCATTCGTGTTGAGGACGCCGACACCGAAGGCAACGACGCCGAAATTCCGGAACTGTTCAGCCTGGGGCAGAACAGCGGCAGTGGGTGGGTCTACTCAACCGAGCGGCGCCCTCGGCGCGCGACCGAAGACGAACGGCGCGACGGTCTAACGCGCACGTCATACACCGGCGACGACGTTTTCCTGGCCGTATCGCGACCGCTCGCTAGCCCGGCGTACCGACCTCTGAAGCGTCTCGACGTCGTAGCACTGTGCACCAATCGTGACCTGCCGATCCTCGATGACAATCCCACATTGACGCTTGAGGCCGGCGACCCGGTCGAAATCGTCAGGCTCCTTGGAGCCCTGCGTCCACCGCATCCGGCGATCCCCGCAGCACTGCCCACAGGGGCCGAGGGTGAATCGCGCGCCGACGATCTCGCCTGGCGGCTGGTGGCACAGCTCATGCTTAACTTCCTCAGCCTTGCCAAGGAGGGCCGCGGCGTCGACCCGTTGCATGCGCTTCTCGATATCTATGCCGACCGAGGCGATCCCAGCCTGGCTCGCAATGTACATTCGATCGCCCGCATCGACTCGCGGCCGGTCGTGGAGCGGCTTCAGATCGAGGGGCCGATGTGCTTCGGACGCGGCACCGAGGTTACGTTGCATGTCGATGAATCCATCCTGGCTGGCCAAAGCACTTTGCTGCTTTCGGCTTTGCTGGCGCGGCTGTTCGCCCGATATGCCGGAATAAACGGTTTCGTGCGGACCCGCACGCGGCTGCTGCAGAAGCAGGAGGATGTGCCATGGCCGATGACGCCCGGCAATCGCTCCCTGATCTAGACAAGCCCAGCCCAAACCCCGCTGAAGGTCTGTCCGAAGGGTTCGACTTTTTCGAATTGCTGCGCCGTCTCGAACAGCAAAATGCCGTGTTCGGCCATTCCGGCCGTCCCGACCGTGAGCCGGCAAGGCTTGGCCAGCATGTGCGCCTCGCCTTCTCGGCCAGGGACCTGGTCTATTTCCGCGAAGCCGACAACGGCAAGCCGGCCCGGGTCACGATTGCAAATCTGGGTCTCTTGGGCCCCGAGGGTCCAATGCCGCTGCATCTGACGCGCTGGGTGCTCGACCGGCTGTCGCAGCGGTGGTTCGCCGGGGCCAACGCACAGCTGACCAGCGACACTACTTTCGTCGATTTCGTCAACATTCTGCAGCACCGCATGATCGCCCTTTACTATCGGGCGTGGGCGGATGCGAATCCGGCCGTTCAGGTTGAACGCGCGGTCGGTGGCCGGGTTCGCGCCATGCTTGCGGCCATGGCCGGTATCGGACTTCCCGGCACCCGAAACATCGATCTCGACATGGTGAAGCTTCGCCAGGCGGCTTCGCTCGCCAGCCAGGTCGAGGGCCCGGAACGACTGACACTGTTCCTGGCGGAAGCCTTCAAGGTGCCGGTAAAGATCAAGGAATTCGTCGCCGCCTGGACAATCATACCAGCAGGCCTCCAGACCCGCCTCGCAAAATCCTTTGCTGTGCTCGGTCGGGGGGCGACGATCGGCCCACGCGTTTTCACCCGCCAAAGCAGGATCGAACTGCGGGTCGGCCCTTTGAAGTATGATGATTTCAAGACATTCCTGCCGGGCAGCCAGCGGCTCAAACTGTTCCAGCACGCGGTTCGCGACGTGGTCGGAGAATCTCTCGATGTCGATCTGCGTATCGTGCTTGCGCGTGAAGCAGTGCCGCCGCCCCGTATTGGAGCGGTGCAGCTCGGCCGAACCGCCTGGCTTGCGCGACCCGCTGAAAGGGGAGATGCTGATGATATGCGGCTGCGCACAATCGTCGGATGGCGGCCGGAAATGGCGGGGGGCGCGGCATGAGTCTGCTGCTAACGCTAGAGCAAGGGCCACGCACCCAGGCGGTGCGGCAAACTCGCCTGGACGAAGGTGAGCTGGTGATCGGCCGCAGCGCCGATGCAGGCTGGCAGATCGATGATCCCGACATGTTCGTTTCACGCGCTCACTGCAAAATCTCTGGCGGGCGAGATGGATATTTCGTCACCGACACATCGAGCAGCGGTTTGTTCATAAACGATTCCGATAGCCCGCTTGGTCCAGGCAAGTCCGCACGCCTTCAAAGCGGCATGCGGCTCAGGCTGGGCGATTACGTCGTCTGTGTCGACCTGCAGATCGCGGCCGCTCAATCGCCCGCAGTCATCCAGCCGGTCCCAGAACGTCTGCCAGCGGCATCGCGGGCGCCGGTAAGCATCGGCCGCGATGACTTCTTTTCCGCCAAGGTCGAAGAAGCGCCGCAACGGCCTCGACCTGCTGATCTGCCGAACCCATTCGAGCAGCCGATCCCAGGGGCGTTCGAGCGCGCGTCCTCCGGCCAGCGCAACTCGCCTGCTTTCGACGACCCGTTCAGCCTCGATCCGGTTTCAACGCCGGTGTCGAAAAACGCCGCCGTTTATGTCGAGCAGGGCGGGGTGGGCAGCCGGGCGGATCCATTCAGCCTCGACCGGCCCCCCCCTCCCAGCCACGGAGCTGAATCCGCAGCGGGAAAGCTGTCCGACTTCAACGATGATTTTGGTTTCGGACCGGTCTCCTCGCCCAGTTCGACAAATAACTCGGCCTCGACCGGCCAGCGCGAGCGCATTGCCCAACGGCCACCATCCGCCAATCCCTGGGATATTCCCGCGCAACCGGCCGATGTCCTGCCTCCAGCGCGCATGGGTGCTGCTTCCAAACCTGCCCGCCCGCCGGCAAGCGCGCAGCCCGCCGAGATGGCGCTCCGCGCCGCCTTCTTGCGCGGCATGGGCGTCGAGGAAGCCGATTTCCCCGGGCGCGACAGCATCGTGGAAATGGAGAAGTTCGGCCGCGAATACCGGCTGATGATGGAAGGGCTGATGCAGCTTCTGCGCAAGCGGGCCGAGGAGAAAGGAAATGCTCGCGTCGCCCAGACAATGGTCGGTGCTTCCGAAGTCAATCCGCTCAAATTTCTGCCGACGGTCGACGACGCCATCGTGACGCTGGTCGCTGAGCGCAGCCCCGGATTTCTCGCCGGGGAGGCGGCAATCGCCGATGCAGTTCGCGATCTCGCGCAACATCACGTGCGCGCTTGGCGAGGCATACAGGCCGCTTTGCGACGGATGATCGATCGTTTCGATCCCGCAGCGATCGAGGACGAGCTGAAATCGAATTCGGCGATCGGCACCCTGCTTTCGGGCGGGCGCGGCGCCAAGCTGTGGGAGCTCTATCAAAAACGCCATCGCGAAATCGCCGAAAGCGCGGAAAAAAGCTTCCTTGGCGAAATCGGCACTGATTTTCGAGATGCATATGAGGAGGAGTAAGCCATGATCGACCGACGTGAATTGATGATTGCCCTGGGCGCGACCGGGCTGGTTGCAGCGTGCCAGAGCGGTCCGCCAAAGCCGTCGGTGATCACCGTCAACGTGACCGGCGGGGCCGGCATGAATCCGGGGCCAGGTGGCGGCGACCGGCCGGTGACGGTTCTCGTGATGCGGTTAAAAAGCACCGGCAAATTCAATTCCGCCGACTATTTTGCGCTGCAGGGGGATGCCGGCAGCGCACTCGCAGGAGATCTTATCGGTTCCGACCAGATCGCCGTCGGGCCCGGAAAATCCGCATCCAAGACCATCACTGTCGAGCCGGACGCGACGGCTCTGGGCTTCGTTGCACTGATCCGCGAACCTGGCGGCAGGAACTGGCGGACAACCAAGTCGGTGTCGCCGGGATCAAAGTTCACCATCAATGTCACGTTGGGCAGCGGCGGCATCTCCGCCTAGCAGCCAAGGTAAGGGAGCTCAATGCAGAGAGTAGCGGCATGAGCGATGCAAACAGGGTGCTATGGTCCGAAGGACTTTTCCTGCGAACCCAGCATTTCCAGCAGCAGGATCGTTTCTTCGAGGCGACGGTGCGCGGCGCGTTGCAGGCCGGACAACTGCATACGTTCGGCTTTCGACAGCTGACGCTGGACCAGGCATTGCTGGAATCCGGCCAGGTCGCGATCCTGTCGGCCCGGGGCATCTTCCCGGATGGGACACCTTTTTCCATTCCGGATTGGATGGACGCGCCGCGACCGCTGCCGGTCACCCCCGAGACGGGCGCAGGGCCGGTGCTGGTCGCCTTGCCGCTGGAGCCTCCCGGTGGTGTCGGCTTCGATCCGGCACACGCCGCCGCCTCTGGAGCGCGATATCACGGGCGGATCGTTTCGGTGCGCGACGCTGTCCAGGGCGGTTCGGATCCTGAAGAAATAGAAATCGCCCGTCCGCAGGCGCTGCTGCTTGCACCTGGCAAGTCGGTTGGTGGCTACACCGCCTTGCCGATAGCCGACCTCAACGGAGTTCGAGCCGATGGCGGCGTCTCTCTGGACGAGAGCTTCCTGCCACCGGCACTGGTTACCGGCGCGGTGGCCTGGTATCGGCAATTGCTTCTGGAAGTTGTCACCGGCCTCGACCAGATCGCCGAGGCGCATGGCAAGATGGTCATGGGCGGGCCTGGGCGCAGCGTCGAAGACCTGTTGATGCTCAACCTCGCCAATGCGGCGCGTCCGCGACTGGCTCACATGCTGGCGCAGGATGTCTTCCATCCGGCCGAGCTTTACCTGGAACTCGCCGGGCTCGCTGGTTCGATGGCAACTTACGGATCGAGCGCGCGGCGGCTGGGCGAGTTGCCCGCTTACGATCACATGGCGCCCGGCCCTGCCTATTCGGCGCTGGCGGATGCGCTGCGCTCGCTCATTCTCAGCCTTCGCTACATCGAGCCGAAATCGCGTGCGCTGCCCGTCATGCGGCACTCGACCAATGTCTGGAAAATTCGCATCGACAACCCAAAGCTGTTGGTGGCCAGCCGCATCGTCATCCGGGTCGGCTCGGAGCTGTCGGAGGATGCCTTGCGCAAGATCTTCGTCAATCAGGCGACCGTCGGCTCGGCCGACGAGTTCGAGGGCCTGTGGAAATCGCGCTTGCCGGGCATTCCGCTAAAGCCGCTTCATTCCCAGCCACGCGAAATCCCCTACGACGGCGATCGACTGTGCCTCGAATTGGATCAGAAAAGCGAACACTGGGCCTCGCTGCTCGACGCACCAGGCTTCGTCATCGGTGTTTCGGGCGTGTTGCCAAGCGAGCCGCAGGTGGACTGCTATTCGGTGAACAGGTGAGATCATGAGCCGCGATGATCCTTTCGGACTGTCGGAGGATCGCGAACGCACTCGCATACGATTGAGCGGCGCGCCGATGCCAAGGCCCATGGCGCCACTTTCGCCGGGCGCACTGGTAAAACGCTCTCGCACCCACCCGAACGCGCTTGTCAACGCCTTTGCGCCCTTGCTCGAGTTCGCTCCCGAGCTCGAAAGCGCAATGCCGCCAGACAATCCGGAAGTCTTGCGCACCCGTTTGCTCGAAGAACTGGTTCGGGCACGCGACACGGCTATGTCGACGGGGTCCTCGATGGAGCGAGCCGACCAGGCAGCTTGGGTGGTGGCTGCGTTGCTCGACGATCTGGCCCTGAACACGCCTTGGGGCGGGGCCAGTGCCTGGCCGCGGCAGCCGCTCGTCGTCATGCTGCGCGGCGATGTCGATGCCGGCACGCAATTCTTCACGCGACTCGACGAACTGGAACGACATCCTAACCGGGACCGAGAATTGCTCGAACTGCAGTACCATTGCCTGGCGCTCGGCTTCCGTGGCAAATATCGCGTGCCCGGCCGCTCAGGCGACCGCTCGCTCAATGCGGTTCGCGTGGCGGCGGCCCGCTTCCTGCGCAATGCCGACGCCGAAGGCGCGCCTTTAGCGCCAAACTGGAAAGGTGTCATCGCCTCCGACCAGCCGCAGCGCTTCATCGTGCCGATCTGGGTCATGGCGCTCGGTGCTGCGGTTGCAGCCGCGGCGATCCATATCGGGCTGTCGATGGGACTGAGCAGCCAGGCGGTCGAGCTTTCCGCACTTGTTCGTGCCCTGCCACCGCCTGCCCGCGGCGACATCACCCGTGCGTCGCCCAAAGTCGACGCCCCGCCACCGGAAAAAGTGGATTTTGCGCTGTTGCCGGAATTCCAGGCGGGGGCGCCGGCCGAGCTCAAATCTGCTCTCAGCGGCACGGAGAGCGTTTCACTGGCCAAGCTGATCATCCAGGCCTCCAACCCCGAACTATTCCAGTCATCGCGGCCACAATTGACCGATGGTTTCGAACCCTTGATCGGTTCGATCGCCAAGGTGATCCTCGCCAATCAGGAGCTGATCGGAAACATCACGGTGGTCGGCCATACTGACAGCGTTCCTTTGCAAAAGACCAACCCGCTGTCGACCAACCAGCGACTATCCGAGGCTCGCGCCCGGACGATTGCCGACATGCTGGTTCAAAACGGAGTGCCGCAGGATCGCGTCCATTCGGAGGGCCGGGCTGCCACCGATCCTGTGGCCAGCGACAGCACGCGCGAGGGGCGAGCCTTGAATCGCCGCGTCGAGGTGCTCGTCGAAAAGAGGCTGTGAGATGTTCATCCTGCGCTTCCTCTGGGCGGTCCTGACATCGCGCTGGCTGTGGACGCTGATCGGCCTGACGCTGCTATCCCTGGTTATCTGGATCTTCGGTCCGATCGTCAGGGTCGGTCCCTACGAGCCCTTCGCCTCCGAAAATGTGCGCATCGTCATCATCGCGCTGCTGGTCATCTTCTGGCTGGTCTGGCTGATCGTTGCCCAGCGTCGGGCGATCCGCGCCAACCGCATGTTCGTCGCCGAGATTGCCGCGCCAGCGGTGGAAAAGCCGCTCAGCCCAGGCGAAGAGAACGTCGCCGCCGTGGGCGCCAAGTTCGCCGAGGTGATGACCGAACTGAGGCGGCGCAAGCTGGGCGGGCGCAAGTTCCTGCGCGAGATGCCTTGGTATGTGATCGTCGGACCGCCGGCCACCGGCAAGACCACCGCCTTGCGGCAGTCCGGACTGAATTTTCCGATCGACCTCACAGACGACTTGCAGGGGGTCGGTGGCACGCGCAACTGCGACTGGTTCTTTTCCGAAAACGCGGTTCTGATCGACACCGCCGGCCGCTATGTCCAGCAGGAGAGCCAGCCGGATGTCGACGCGGTCGAATGGCTCGGTTTCCTCGACCTCTTGAAGAAACATCGCGGCCGCCGTGCGCTGAACGGCGTGATCGTCGCGCTTTCGATCGACGTCCTTTCCGAGGGCGACGAGGCCATCAAGGCGCACGGGCGCAAGATCCGCCGCCGGTTGGCCGAGCTCAACGACCGGCTTGAAATCCGCCTGCCGGTCTATCTGATGCTGACCAAGGCCGACCTGATCAAGGGCTTCGAGCCCTTCTTCGGCGGCCTGTCGACCGCCTCGCGCGAACAGGTGTGGGGGACGACGTTCGCGCTGGATGCGCGCGTGGATGGCAAGACCATCGAACGAGAAATCGCGACGCTGGCGACCGAACTCGAGCGGCGCCTGGTGACGCGCCTGGAGGACGAGGACAAACTCGCCGCCCGTGCCGAAATCTTCAGGTTTCCCGCCCAACTGACAAGCTTGTCCGAACCGATTCAGGTGCTGGTCGAAGCCATGTTCGGCGAAAGCCGGTATGAGGAGGCTGCCTGGCTGCGCGGCCTCTACCTGACATCGGCGACGCAGGAAGGGGCGCCTATCGACCGGCTGACCGCCGCGCTGTCTTCCTCCTTCGGTCTTCCACCGCGGCGCGCCCTGCCCGCATCTCGGGTCGAGAAACGCAGCTTCTTCCTGAAGAACCTCCTCACTGAAGTCATCTTCAAGGAAGCAGGCCTCGGTACATTTGACCCACTGGCGCAACGCCGCCGAGCCTGGATCTGGCGCGGCGCCGCTGCCGCATGCGCTGCGGCGGCGTTGCTGGCAGGCGGCCTGTTCACCTGGTCCTATTTTGACAACCGCCATGCGATCTCGGCGCAGGCAGGCCAGTTCGAAGCGCTGCAAACGCCGCTGACCTCCGCTGCCGCAACCCCGGCATCGGTGGAGCGGCCTGCCATGGACGGCGCGCTCGAGGCGATGGACGCGGTCGCAAATGCCCGGACAGCACCGCCGGGCGCTGCCCACGATCTGCTTGGCCCATCGGCCTCGGCGGAACTGGTCAGGGCACAGGCCGACACTTATGACCACGCCCTCCGCAACGTGCTCGAGCCCCGGATGGTGGCCCTGCTCGAGGCGACGATGTGGCGCCAGATCCGCGATCCCGACTTCATGCTCGGTGCGCTCAAGACCTATCGCATGATGACGGGCCTGTCGCAGATGGATCCAGACTACGCCCAGAACTGGTGGGTGAACAGTCTGCCCGAATTCGCGGCCGTGGCGCCATTTCCGACAGCCGACGCCGAAGAGCATCAGCTTGCCGCGATCCGCCGGATGACGGTCGACGAAAGCTATGTCGCGCCGGACCAGGCCCTGGTTGCCGAAGCTCTGAAAACGGTCTGCACGATTTCGTTGCCGGCGCGTGGCTACAAGCAGTTGTTGGCCGATCCGGCAGTGGCCGGGCTGAAGGAGTGGATACCGGCCAATTTCGCCGGCCCAAACGGCGGCAAGGTGTTTGCACGGCGTTCGGGCAAGACATTACGCGTCGGCATTTCGGGCGCTTTCACCTATTCCGGCTTTCACGACGTCATTCTCGACCGCATCGACGATGTCGCCGCCCAGGCGGCGCTCGATCGTGCGGTTTTCGCCGGCGGTTGCTCGGAAAATGCCGAGACATCCGTCTCGGCGCTGTCCGAGGATATTCTGAAGCTCTACTACGACGACTACATCGCGCAATGGGATAGCTTCCTGCGCGACATGAGGCTTGCACCATTGACCGATCTCAATGTCGCCGGCGAAAACCTGAAAGACCTCTCAAGTGCGGATTCAGCGCTGAAGCGGCTGCTTACGGCGGTCGTTCAGGAGACAGAACTGACCCGTTCCGACGAAGCGCCTGCCGACGACAAGGCGGCAGCCAAGGGCGCTTCGAAACTGCTCGGCAAGCTGGGCAAGCTGGGCAAACTGGCGACATCGGGTGCGAAACTACTTCCCCGCGCCGGATCCGCCAGTGAGGTGGACCTGACCGGCAATCTGGTGGCCGAACATTTCAAACCGCTGAAGAGCACCATCGCAGAGGTCGACGGCCAGCCACCGGCGCTGGATGCTGCCGTTGTCGCACTGACCGCGCTTTCGAACGTCCTGCAAACGGTCACCGCGAACCCCAATCCACAGGACGCCATCAAGAAACAGGGGGGCCTTGCCGAACTGACGGGCGCGGTGGCAAGGCAGGCCCAGATCCTGCCCGATCCCATCAACAGCTGGTTGGGCGGGATAGCCGGCGACACCAGCAATTTGACTCAAAAGGCGGTCACTTCGGAACTCAACGCCATCTGGCGGGCCGACATACTGCCTTTCTGCCAAGCGGCGCTGAACAATCGCTATCCCTTCAGCGAAGCCAGTGCGGTCGACGTCAACGTGCACGATTTCGCCCGCCTGTTCGGGCCGGCCGGGCTGATCGACGGTTTCATCAACGACCACCTGATCAATTATGTCGACACGACCGGCGAGCCTTGGAAGTGGCGCGCCGATTTCGGCCTCGACCCTTCGGCGCTGGCGGCGTTCGAGCAGGCCAGGCACATCCGCGACGATCTTTTCCCCGGGGGTGCCGGACCGGTGATGAGCTTCACGCTCGAACCGAAGGATCTGTCTCCCAACCTCACGCGCGTCACGCTCAATCTCGATGGCCAGAGCCTCGTCTACTATAACAACGCAACGCGGCCGCAACCGATGACCTGGCCCGGCAAGGACGGCACCGGGGTCATTTCGCTCGCCTTCCAGCCGATCGACGGATCGCCCGAAATCATGCTCAACGAGACCGGCAGCTGGGCATGGCTGAGGATGTTGCGCAGCGGCCGATTCACCGGAACCTCGCTTTCGGATGTCTACAGTCTGCGCCTGGGCACGAAAGGCATGTACGCCGATTTCGAGCTCAAGGCCGCCAGCGTCGAAAACCCCTACAACCTCGAAATGTTCAAGAAGTTCACATGTCCCGCGCAGATATGAACGCGCCCGGCTTCTACGGCAAGATCCCGGCGACGGGGGATTTCGTCGCTTGGAACCTGCCGCGGACTTTTATCGACCGCTGGGACCGCTGGATGTCGATGGAATTGCGCGCGCGGCCGGATGAAGGTGAGTTGGACTCGCGTGTCTGGCGCTTTACCATGCAGCCCGGTATTTTTGGTGACCTGCCCTGCGCCGGCGCATGGCGCATGAGCGAGGACCGTGTCGGGCGCCGATACCCCTTTGCCATTGTGCGGCTTGGACCGCCACCGGAGCCTACCGCCAGATGGTTTGACGAAATCGCCGCCTGCCTTAACGGCGCTGTGGAAGGAAACTGGTCAACCACCAAGCTAGCAGAGACGCTGGCCTTGCTGAGAGAGACGAGCACGGGCGACGCTTCCGCCATAACGTTCTGGTGCGATGACTTCGACGTCATCGAGTTTTGCTTCGCTGATATCCACGACCTCGCCGACAACGCCTTGCCGAAGCTGCGCGCCACCAAGCCCGCAATCGAGGATGTCTGACGATGGGCTTTACTGCCTTCGCTGAGAGCATGGGCTTCTTTCATAGGGGAAGTGGTGGCAAGGGCATTGCGCCAGGCGACGTGACATCTGTCTCAGCCCTCTTCCGCCAACGGCGGCGCTCACGCCCCTTCCGGCCTCAACGCCGGCGCATTCCCGCGACCACGGCTGCCGTCCTCAGGCCTGTTTCGGACGCTATCTCGAGCATCGCTGCAGACCCCGGCGCATAGTTTTGTCGCATGCCGTCCGCCGCCAGCATCAACGCCAGCGCACCTGCCGCAGCACCAACCTCGCCGACGGTCATCGCCGGATACGCCGTCGGGGTCAATTCTCGCAGCGTGCGATAGAAGCGCGGGTGCACAACCAGTTGCTCGAGTGCGCGATGACGCTCGCCGTTGGAATTGCTGACGACAAAGGAAATGTCGGATTCCTTCGGCCCGTTGCTCGCAACCGCCGCGCGCAACGCGCTCAGCATGGCACGGCCCTGACTGAAACGGTCGGAGAGGACACTGTCTTCCTCGCGCGCGACGCCGATATTGACGACAGCGGGAGCAACTGCGCCATTACCCTCCGGCGCGCTAGTCAGCCTGACGAAGGCCGCCGCTTCGCCGGGGACCAGACCCTGAGCGCCGTCCGACGACTTCAGGCGCCCGCTTTGCCGCAGTCGGTCCAGGTCGACGTCGTTGAGGAAACTGTCGACCCCGCCCAGGATGATCTGTTCGACACCCGGCCTGCTGAACAAGTCTGACGCGCGTTCAAGCAGGCTGACACTGGCCGCCGCGCCGCCATCCACCGCGATCGACGCCGGATGGAAGCTGCCGCCGCAACCTAGCATCACGGCAGGCAGAAAATCGACAAACGGTACGGTCGCAAAAGCCGGATGGCTGCGAAAGCTCTCAGGCGGCGAAATGACGAGCGCCGTCGCCGCCGCCGCGAACGGCCCCGAACGGAGTGCTTCCATGATGGCCCGAACGGCCATGTTCACCAGCCACTCACCATCGGTTTTGCGCAGTTTCCAGGTCGTCGGTACGCGTGCGGCGATCTGGGTAGCGGGGAATGGCTCGACCACGATTTCATTGAATGCCGACAGGCCAGCGCGAATGGCCGCCAGTGTCTGGCGCGCGTTCAACCCGGCGGCCGTGACCGCGCCCGCGCCCGCGAGGTAGACCGGCGCCTTCACGGTTGCCATAACGGCCGGTCACGCAATGTCCCGTTGCCGCCATAGTGGCTGAAATACTGCTTGCGCTTGCGCTTCGCCGCGAGCAGCGCGGGCGTGACTTGGCCGAAAACGATTGCACGCAGCGCGGGCGCGTTGCGGCGGGTGAGGAGCGCGATGCGCGATTTCAGGGTGATGCGCCAGAGGTCCGGCTCGATGATGGCCGTGTCGGCCACAAACTCGCGCTCCTCGACCCGGTCGGCGAAGAGCAGGCGGATCGGCGCGATGACACGCGGCATCCGGAAATCCCAGCAGCCGGACGGCGTCAGACCGATGAGCCGCACGTCTTCGCCGCCGACGATGCGCGGCAGGTGCTGGTCGGGGGGCGTGCTCATGTGGTGCCGCAGATCGAAATCCTTGGGCGGTAAGGGCCACTGGTTGTCGATCCAGGCCTGGTCGTAGGTGCCCGCATATTGGAGGCGCTGCCGCCAATTCCTGCCAATCGGCCCGAAGCCTGCGGCCCTCGGCCGATCCTGCGGGCCGCGGAACATCTGGTCCGGATAGGTGATGTTGGGCGCATGTGTCCTGACGGACGGGTCGGCCGAGACAGCATGGCGAAAGCCGATGCCGACTGGGTTTTCGGCATCGGCTGCGGCGGTAGTCATGCCGCCAAAGGCGCGTTCATAAATGACCGGCATGGTTCGGAAAGGGTGCGGCTCACTGTAAGCGCCCGCGTCGTAGATGCGGTCCCCGATCACATGTAGCACCTTCTGCAGGCCGTTGACGCGAAAGCCGACCTGCATCTCATGCGCCGGCTTGCCCTTCGGCGAATAGGCGGTGCCGTTGACGACGATCTCGGAAGCCGGCTTTCGCGGGGCGATGTCGGCGTCATAACGGTTTGACGATAGGCCCGGCACGCCACGCGGCACATCTCCGAGGATCACGGGCAACTGAGCCGCCGCAATGTCCAGCCTGGCGTCCCGTTCTGGCGCCTCGAAGCTCGCCGAAAACATTGCGACGAGCACCTCCTGGCCGTCCGCGTCATGCTGGACATGGGTCATGGCGCTGAATGGTGTTCGGTTCTCGACCTCGACATCGAACGACATGGGTCACGTCCAGTTGCCGTTCTCGTCAAGACCGATCGGCCAGTACGGCATACACGTTATCAATTGCACATAATCCTCGTGCTTTTCCTCGACCAGCCATTGCAGCATCGCGACCTGCGGGGGTACGCGATCGGCCGCGGGCAACGAGCGGTTGACCTCGTCGAATTCGAGCCAGTAGTTGCGAAAGAACCAGACGACTTCGGGCGCCGATGCTGGACCGGCCAGACGCTTGTCGAATGCCAGGTCAACCGCCTCGTCGTGGTCATAACCCTCCTCAACCAAAGCCTGTACGTTGCCCTGCCACCAGTTGTCCGCAACCTTGTACGCAACCTCGAAGTTGGCGATGTACTCTGCGTACATTTCCCTGTGCTGCTCGGTCGCTTCGGCAATCGGCTTGGCTTTGCCCTGGTCCGGCACCTGGCCCGCGAGATCGTTGGGCGCGTTCAAAAGCTGCCTTACGCCTTTTTCGATGTTGTGGACGACCTTGAACGCCATGTCAGCAATACTCCCCGCCTGGAGACAGGCCGACCGGAACGAAGACGAGAAAGCTCATGATCTCAAAGAGATCAGGAGCCGCGGTCTTGAGGTCGTTGACCAGCAAATCGACCGGGAGCGCAAAGTCGACGTCATCTGAGTCGTCATCGGACCCCCAATCGCCCTCCTCCGGCGCAGCGTCCGGCTGCTTGTTTGTTTCGTTCTCGCGGTTCAGTTCGAGGATGCGCAGGTAATAGATCCGGACGACCTCAAGCACTCTGGGATGAGCAACGGGACCCATCGGCCATCGTTGTTCGAACGCGTTGAGGGATTTTGCGTCCTGCATTTTTTCAGGACCGCGCCCAGCGCGTTCCCTCCACCAGGTCATCACGGGCGGCACAATCTTGCGGAGATCGGCGACATATTCAGCCTGGAGATCGTCGTATCGCGCGTTCATCGATTGTGCCTCTCATCTCCTGCTCCTGGCTACCTTCGCCTTAACCTTCGAGCCCTGGCTCATGTAGTGCTCTTCACAATGCGGTCGGGCGAACTTCGCCTTGCGCATCATCTCCTTGAATTTTTCCACTCCGAGATGGCAGCCGCCCTTGTCCCATGCCTCGTTCAGCGGGGGCTGGTGGTCGTGGGTGCGATACTCCTTCTTTTCCCATGAGCCGTCCTCATTCTTGGTCCATTGCTTCTTGCTCTTCCTCCTCCCCCTCTTTTCCCGATGGAATGGGGCGGTGCCGGTTGCCCTCTTGCCCTTGCATTCCCAGCAAGGCTTGCCATTGACCGCGTCGCGCTGCTCGGCCGAGCGGCCCGGCCGGCAGGCCTGACTATAGGGTTTGTTCTTCGGGCAAGGCGTGTTGTACAGGTCACCCAACTCGGCCCTGAGCGTCGTTAATGCGCCAAGGGTCGTGCAATTCGGCGGAGTGCACATGGTGTTCTGCAGCACAGGATCGCCGTGCCGGCAAACGCCCTTGCCTTCTACCTTCACCGTGAACGACCACAATGTGAAACTGGCCTTGCCCTTGATCTTGTGCGTCACCACGCCCGCGCCGAGACCTGGCGTCGCCGGTTCATTGCCGGTGGACATCGAGCACTCGGAAACGTTTTCCAGTGCCGTCGGATTGCCGCCATCCGCTTTGACGCTCTTGCTTCCCTTGATCAGGTCCTTGGCGAACGCCATGTTGACATAAGGCACCGGAACCGGCCCCGCGGGTGGCGGGGGCGGCGTCAAGCAGACGTCACCCGGCGCGATCGCCTGGCCGTTGCTGCCCTTGTGGAACCACCCCATGTTTTCCGCGAACACCGTGCAGGGCATGCCTTAGGCCTCGGCTGGCGTGGACGCCTGACGCATGGCAATCAGACCATTGTCGGCGAGGTCGTAGATGTCGGCAAAAGCCAGTTCCCTCACTTCCCAGTCGTCCGTCCAGAAGGCTGTGCGTTCCGGCGACGCGCCATAGCCCGGCGGCGGCAGTTCGACGATGCGCTGCTGTAGCCGCGACGGCGGCCAGAAATCGTCGACGCATCCCGCGATCAGCCGCGCCATTTCATCAAACCATCGGTCGGTAGCCTCCGGCGGTGGGCCGAGTCGAACGATCGCAAACGGATAGCGCCGGCCGGCCCTGTCTTCGCTCATGCGCCAGACGCCCGCATTTGGCTGGTCGCCAAAGATGCCCGCACGGACCGAGAAGCGCCATATGCGCGGATTGAGCTCGCCCGTATCGGGCCTGTCACGCAGTTCAATCGACATCCAGCGGTCCCAGCGGTCGGTGAGGACGCGCGGCAAATTCCAGGTGATAAAGTCACCTGTCGAGGGGATCTTGCCGAAAAAACCTGTCGTCATATCTGCGCCGGACAGGAGAACTTCTTGAACATTTGCAAATTGTAGGGGTAGTCGATACTTGACGCCTTGAGCGTCAAGTCCCCGTAATAGCCTACTGCCCCTACCCGCAGGCTGTAGACATCCGCGAGTGATGTCGCGGTGAACCGCGCCGTCCGCAGCATTCGCAGCCACGCCCAACTGCCCGTGTCGCTCACCATCATAACCGGCGAGCCGTCGACGGCCTTGTTGTCGCAAGCGGGCGCTGGTTCGTCATTGCAGCGCATCAGTTCGGTTTTGCACACGATTGCCGTCACCAACCACGTGAGGGCGGAGTCTGCGCTCAACAGATCCTTGAGGTTTTCCCTATGAGCCGAAAGGGCGGTCAACCGGGCCAGCTTGACGTCGGGCAGGAAACTGTCCCACTGCGCGTAATAGAGCTTCGGTATATCTTTCGACAATGCGGCGGCCGAGGTCTTGGCGTTGTCGAAACAGCCGCCGGCAAAGACCGCGTGATCCAGCGCCGCCAAATCCTCGGCTTCCGCAGCGCGCACCAATGGAAAAGAGTCGGTCATGTCCCCCAACACCGCCCAGAGGGCCTATATCATAACAATAATAACAAATTTTTGGCGCGAAAGGTGAATTATTGTTCCAGGAGGTGCCATCACTTGCTCCCCTGCATACCCGAGGAGGACCATCCTCTATGCGCCTGAACGAACAGCTATATTTTTGATCCCAGGCTTTGATGGTGCATCCTTAGTCAAAGGAAGCGCTATGGGCCACATTCTGCCTGGGAGCGCCTCGACGACAGAGGCGGCCTGTCGAGCGATACAGCACGGTCAAGAGAGGCTGAGGGCGCTGCCAAGCGCCACGGGATCAAGCAGAAGACCACCGGCAACGGCGCTACCGAAGGGGCGATGGCGCTGATGGTGGCGGCTGACGTTTTGTGAACGACTATGCCCTGGGGCCGACCGCTGAACTCGCGCGTTGTTCGTTCACATCCAGGCCGGGAACCGGCGCGTCCGGCGCCAATCGATTAGGGGTGTATCCGGATTGGCGAGTGCGGCGCGTATTGCGTCCAGCCGAAGCCTGCGCATCGAATGGAAGGTCTCGTGATTGCTCCCGCCGCGTCCCCCGTCCCACCACGCGGACACGCGATCGGCGACCGGAAGCGGGCTGGCGGTCAGGGATTCAAATTCCTTGCCGAGCGCGGCCGCGTCTGTCGTGAACAGGTCGGTATCATTGAGATCTACCTCGAACAGATCGCGCAACGCCAGCCCGGCGGCGAAGACAAGCTCTGGCTCACGCATCTTGGCGATCAGCCACGGCATGACCGACCGGTCGCCAAAGAGGCCGATTGCCGCTGTCGCAGTGGCGCGCAAGGCAGGCTGCTTCAGACGGTCCTGCAGCCAGCCCTTGCCGGCCTTCAGGGGCGTCGTCAAAAGGCGCATCTCGATCGCTGCAGGCGCGAGGGCCGGCTCTGCCAGTACGATCTGGTCAAGCACCGGGTGAGCCAAGCGCGCTTGACCAAGAAGGCAAGCCGCAAGTGCGGCGATCAGGCGTTCCTTCGACGTGTGGCCGTCGAGTCCGTCCAGCACCGTCAGAAGGACGTCGCGCCGCTTGAGCCCGCCGGCAAGCCGAAATGCACGCCTGCGAATATTCGAGTCCGGATCGCCCAGCAAATCGCCAAGGCGGGTACCGGGATCGACGCGATGATGCCAGAGTGCCGCGAGGCCGAGGCCGCGCAGCCGCGCATCGCGCGCGTCCAGCCATTCCGCCACGAACGAACTCAGATTTTCGCGCGGCGTACGCGCTATCGCGCCGGACAGGCCCGACGCGCCATCCTCGCCCAGCGTTCCCGCGGCGTCGACCACCGAGGTAACTGTTTCGGCCTCGCCCCAATGCAACGCCAGCACGCAGAGCACGAAAAGCTCGCCGGGCTCGGCGTAGTCGGCGAAATGCGCCTGAGCCGCCTCCCAGCCGGCCTTTCCGGAAGCCATTAGCCCTTCGAGATTTGCATTCAGGCGCTGGTCGATACGGCCGATATCGGTTTCGCCCAGGATCGGACCATCGATTTCACGTCGTCGACGGGACCAGAGGAAAGCCGCGTCGCTGGCGTGCTGGTCCACCATGGCAGCGATAGACGCGATCCGCTGCATCGTGAACGCCTCAGTTGAGATGGATGGCTCCGCCACGGATGCGGTTGGTGCCGCTTGCGTGGCTCGTCAGTTGGTTGCCGCGAATTGTGATGCGCCCATCCTTCTCTAGGATAATCGATGCCAGGCCGCAGCGCAGTTCTATCCGTTCTTCTCCGCTGATGACGACACGGTCGCCTTCGCGGACAACTGACAGTTTCCTCTCCTTGTGAGCTGGATCGACGATACGTCCGACGACCAGCGGCCGCATCGGGTCGCCACCTTCAAAAAGCAACGCCAGTTCCGACCCGATCGACGAAGTGTCCAGCTCGGTCAGACTGCGCGCCGCAATTGCTGTCTCGCGTGGATTGCCAACGAAGACAACTAGCGGCGCCCCGTCTGCGAAACCAATCAGCAGGCCGATCACGACGCCGTCGATACGATCCAGCACTTGCATGATGATGCCCTCAATTGTTGTGGATGTTGCTTCCTTTGACGACCACGTCGCCACCGGCCTTAATGTTGATCTTGCCACTGCCCTTGATCGTAATGTCCTTGCCGTCGGCAACAATAGTACCGTCCTTTTTCATGGTGATCGACGCATCGCCGCATTTGAGCGTGATCGAGTCGCCAGCTTCGATCATCAGGTTCTTGCCGACATTGATCGAACTATCCTCTTTGATCTGAATGCCGCTGCCTTTACCGACGTGGAGCGCATGCGCGCCACCCACGTCGGTGGCGTCATCCGCGCCGATCTTGGCTGTTCGTGCCTTGCCGATCTCGGACGACTGTGCCCCGCCGACGGCGAAACTCTGATCCGCGCCGACGTTGACGCTCTGCGCCGCCGCTATATTCCAACTGTCGTCCGCGCCGATATCGTGGCTCTGCTCGGCGCCAACGGTGACAGACCTTGACGCGCCGATGGTGTTCGTCTGGACGGCGCCAACGCTGCGGGTCTCGGCTGCGCCGACAGTGTCAATACGCGCCGCCTTCACCGTAATCGTCTGTACAATCCCCACCGTCTGAGAATGATTGGCGTCGATGTTCTCCGTCGAGTTCGACACGACATGAATGGTCTCGTTGGCCATGACTGTCAGCGAGCGGTTGGCGCCCACTGTCTCGGTGTCGTTCGAGCCGATGTTGGTGGTCTGGTCGACGCCGATCTTGACCGTCTTGTTGTTGCCGACGTCCTCGTCGAGGTTGTGGCCGACGGAGTGTTTGGCGTCGTGGTCAATGCGGTCGGACTGATCGTGCTGGACCAGCTTTGTGCGGTCATGCTTGATCAGAAGGTTGTGATCCTTCTGCGCCTGGAAATTGACCAGTTCGGAGCCGGCCTTATCCTCGAACATCAGTTCGTTGTAGCCGCTACCGCCTTTGGAAGAATCCGACTTCCAGCCCGATTGTGTGGCGTTGCCAGGCAGGCCGTAGGGCGGCATCTGCGAGGCATTGTAGACCCGGCCGGTGATAATCGGCAGGTCCGGGTCGCCTTCGATGAAGTCGACGATGACCTCCTGGCCGATGCGCGGTATCTGGATGAACCCCCAGCCACTGCCGGCCCAACTCTGCGACACCCGTACGAAACAGGAACTGTTCTGGTCCTTCTTGCCGACGCGGTCCCAATGAAACTGGACCTTCACCCGCGCATATTTATCGGTGAATATCTCCTCGCCGGATGGACCGACCACCGTCGCCGTCTGCGGGCCGCGCATGATCGGTCGTGGCGTGGTCCGCGGCGGGCGATAGGGCAAGGCTGTCGGCGCCACACCGAGGACCACTTTGAAACTCTCGCTTTCGACGTCGGCCTGGGCTCTATAGCCGGGGTCAAACAGCCTGTATTCGGCGCTGACCACCAGATATTCCTGGTTCTGGTCTTCGCGCGGAAAACCGTCCAGCTTGAACGTGCAGCCGGAATACAAGCCCCGCACGGTGCCGGCCGCGGCGATGCGCTGGTGCAAGGCCTGGATCTCCTCGCGCCGGATCGAAGCCAGGCTGTCGCCCCGGCTTACTTCGAGATGCGCGCCCGGCTGGCGGTAGTTCTCACCCGCGGACAATTTGTGACTGAACGGCTGGGCCGACTTGGCCATAAGGTCGGCGCCCGGCTTCTTGAAATCATAATCGGTGTGGGCATAGGCGCCTGGGCGCACCGAGCTGCCCGGTATCCATTCGGTGATGTATTCGACGTCGCGCCGGGAGCCCTGACCTTCAAAGTTATAGAGCACTTTCTCGTAGCCCGGCGCAGGCTTCAGCTTGCTCATCGCGTCAGCCAGGACAAGCGTATGCTTGCCGTCATCGTGCTCGAAGAAATAGAAGATACCTTCGTGCTCCAGCAGCCGCTGCACAAAGTCCAGATCGGTCTCGTCGTATTGCACGCAATATTCACGCGCCGGATAGGACCCTTGCAGGCGTAGATCGAATTCGGAGATGCCGTATTTCTTGAAGACATCCTTGACGATGTCAACGACGCTCTTGTTCTGGAAAATATAGCAATCTGTGGTGTTGCCGAGAAACCAGAGCCACGGCCTCATGACGGCCTCGTAGTAGGCTAGCCGGTCCTCCATGCGGGTGAGCCGAAACTCCGACACGATTCCACTGAGCCAGCGCTTTGGATCGGATTCACCTTCGATCGAGACAGGCCCGCCCAGCATCTTCAACGGGTCGATATCGGAGTCTGTGCTCACGAACCCGACCGTGTAGGCAAAGCAACGGCTGATCTCATCGCGTCCGACAAGATGCGTGAAGGTCAGCAAGTCGGAGCCAACCGGTGTGCGGACAACGGTGGCACGTTCATTCGGCATGGGTCGAGCCCCCTCCTGGACGCGGCCGCCAATGTGATGGATTTGAAGTTCCCGCTATATCAACGGTGTCATTAGCGGTGTTACGTTCAGGAACTTTCCAAATCCGCCACGCCAGGCCATGCTTAGCCTACCACATGTTTTCCCGCTGACCAAAGAGGACGGGCGGGCGACAGAATCTTACCCCTCGACTCGTCGGCTTGAAACGCCGCTGTCCTGTTTTGCCTGCAAGCTGCTAGAATGTTGGAGTATCGATCAACGATCGACGGCGATCTTGGATGTACATCAGTCTGCGGATCAACAATGTCGACGCCCTGCTCGCTGGCACCTCGACCAGCTACGTGGCGCGTGATAGCGGCTTCGAAATCGGGCGCGATGCTTGTGACTGGACCTTGCCCGACCCCGACAAATTCATCTCGGGTCGGCACTGCGAGGTTCGATACGAGGCGGGCGCGTTCTGGCTGTACGACATCTCGCGCAACGGGACCTTCATCAATGGATCGAGCCAGCGCATGAGTGGCCCGCATCGGCTGGTCGATGGCGACCGGATGCTGATCGGCCGCTATGTCGTCTTGGTATCGGTCGAAGAAGAGCGCGCCACGGCAGACCACCCCAGCCGCGATTCGACACAGCGGGAAACGCCGGTCGCGACAGGCCGGCCGCTGGAGTTCGGAGATGGGCCTTTCTTCGAGCCCGCGCAGCAACGGTCGGCACAGCGCATTTCCGCGCCGACATTCCCGTCGCCCGCCCTGCCCTCAACCAGGGACGAGGTGCTGCGGGAGATCGCGATCGCAGCCGGCATTTCGCCGGAATTGCTTCAATCGCGCGACCCCCATGAAGTTGCCGCCGAAATCGGCGCGGTCTTGCGGGACGTGGTCGAGGAGCTGACCCTTCTGCTGAAAGCACGCGCGGCCGCGAAAATGTTGGCCAAAAGCACACAGCGAACGATGATCAGCGCCGCCGACAACAATCCGATGAAGTTCGTTCCAGGAACCGACGACATCCTGGAAATCATGTTCGCCCGGCGCAGGACCGGCTATCTTGATGCCAGGCGCAGCATCGAAGAT
The DNA here is from genome assembly GCF_006442305.1 of Mesorhizobium sp. B2-3-6. NCBI lineage: Bacteria > Pseudomonadati > Pseudomonadota > Alphaproteobacteria > Hyphomicrobiales > Phyllobacteriaceae > Mesorhizobium > Mesorhizobium sp. B2-3-6. Next base: position 570,610 of record NZ_VFVW01000002.1, read on the forward strand.
GCGTTCCGCGATCTCAAGACTCACGAGTTTGCCACTTATGCCGCGATGCAAACCGCGCTCTCCCGGCTGCTTGACGACCTGTCGCCCGAGGCGATCGGCAGGAAACTCCCGCCTACCTCGTTTACGAGGAAGAAGAGCCAAGCCTGGGACGTCTATGTCGCGACATGGCGGACCATGGAGGAGGCACATGAAAACGGCATGCTTGATATATTCCTGGCCTATTTCAGCGAGGCCTACGCCAAGGCCGGCAAGCAGAAATAGGAGACCCCAGGAAGGCACGGCCCCGGGAAACGTATGGCACATGGCCAAAAATGCATGGCACGGCAGTCGGCGAAGAAAAGTCTCGCTGACGCCGGCGGCCGGTTCCAATCGACGATTTCTGAGATTACGATCGCATAAGACAGTTCGCCAAGCGGGTAAGACTCATTAAGCTGGGGGTCTGCGGCAAATGTCATGCCACGGCGGGATAGCATCTTCTAGCCACTGCCACGGCCGGCAGCGGCTGTTTTTCCTTTACCCGACTGGAAACCGTTCTGCGCCCATCTCACCCCATCGCCGGCGCCCCGCCTGCACGGACGATCTGCGATGAGTTCGGAGGACGACCCCTTCGGCCCGGCGGGCAAGACGGTCATTCGCGCAAATCCGCGGAGCAAGCAAAAATCGACGCTAATTCCCGAGCTGCCCGTCGCGGACCGAGGCCAGTCCTCTCCAATCAAGGATTCGACGGTGTTCGATCCAGGCGGCGGGCGGTCGCCAGGCTGGGCATCCGGAACCGTGATTTATCAAGGTGGCCCCGGCGATGTTGGGGCGCCGGCAGGCTCTGCTGGAACTGCGCCGGCGACAGGGATCGAGCAGGAAAGCCTATTCAACGCCGGGAGCGGCATCAAATACGCCGCGGCAAACCCCATTCTCGCCGCGGCGGCACCTTTGCTGATGCTGCTCGGACAGTTCAGGCTCTTGCCCGTTGAAAGACAGGCGGCGCCATTGGCGCAACATGTCACCGAGGCGATTGAGAAATTCGACCGGATAGTTGAGAAGTCAGGGGTTGCCGAAGAGGATGCCCGGATCGCGAAATTCGCCCTCTGCGAAACCGCCGACGATCTCATCGGTAACCTGCCCTGGCCCAGGAATGACGCCTGGGCGCCACACGGGATGCTGCGGCAATTCTTTCACCTCGAGCCCACCGGCACCGGCTTCTACGAAGCGCTGAACAAGATCCTGGCCAGTCCCGAAAAACACTACGATCTGCTCGAACTGATGCATGCCTGCCTGTCGCTGGGTTTCGAAGGCCAGTATCGAGGCGTGACGCGACAAGACAACAATCTCGAACGCGTTCGTCGCGACGTCTACGAGACGCTTCGCTATTTCAGGCCGCGTTCCAGTGGAGACATCTCGCCGCATTGGCAGGGCGTAGCGGCGACGATGGCGCAGTCCTCCGCCCGCCTGCCGCTTTGGGTCGTCGCGGCAGCGGCGACCGCGTTGCTGACAGCGGCGTTCTTCGCATTGCGGGTCTTCATAACCAATGAAGGCGAGGCGGTCGCGGGTGAATTGCTGGCGCTCGACCCATCAACACCAGTCGTCATAGAACGCGCCAGCGTGGCGCCGTTGGCTGAGCCGGCGAAAGTCACCCCACCAGCGGCCACCGCGCAGATTGATCGTATTCGTGCGGCATTGGCCAAGGATCTCGAAGGCGGCGGGCTGACCATCGGCACCAAGGGCGACTTCATCGTCGTGGAGATCAACAATCTCCTGCTGTTCCAGTCCGGCAGGGCCGAGGCGAGGCCGGAATTCCAGCCCATTGCCACCGACATCGCCGCGGCTCTGGAACACGAGCCTGGACCAATCCGGATCGTCGGCCACACGGACAATGTGAAGCCACGAAAGTCGAGCGCGTTCAAATCCAATTTCGACCTTTCCGTCGCCCGGGCGAAGGCAGTCGAAGTGTTGATGGCAGTGAAATTCAGCGATCCCTCGCGACTGACGGTCGAGGGTAAAGGCGAGGACGAGCCAATCGCCGACAATGCGACACTGGATGGCCGCGCCAAGAACCGCCGTGTCGATGTGATGATCCCCCGGGAGGAAACACTGTGAGCACGGCCCGCTGGAACCACCCATGACGCGTTGGCTGTTGCGGATATTCAGCGTGATCGCGCTGGTCGGCTTCGCCGCGGCAGTGTGGTTTGCGGGGCCATTGATCCGCTTCACCGAGATCCGGCCGCTCGGACCTGGGTGGCTGCGCGCGACGATCATTGGTGTGATCCTCGCGCTGCTGGCGCTTTTTTACGCGCTGCGTTTCTGGAAAGCGAGGAAGGCGCAAAAAGCGCTCGAAGCCGTCGTTGCGCACAATGACGACCGCGATGACGATTCTCGGGTGCTCGAAGCGCGGATGAACGAGGCCGTGGCGGCGCTCAAACGGTCGAGCGGCAAGCGCAACTTTCTCTATGAGATCCCCTGGTACGTTGTCATGGGCCCGCCGGGTGCCGGCAAGACAACGGCTCTGGTCAATTCAGGCCTGAATTTTCCGCTTGCCGGTTCGGGGGACGCCCAACCGGTGGCCGGTGTTGGCGGAACACGTGCCTGCGACTGGTGGTTTACCGATCAGGCCGTGCTGATCGACACCGCAGGTCGTTATACGACGCAGGACTCCAATCCCGAGATTGACAAGAAGAGCTGGCTCGCATTCCTGTCACTGCTCAAGAGGTACCGCACCAGACAACCGATAAACGGCGTCATCCTGGCCATCAGCCTTGCCGATGTGATGAGCTTCGATGATCAGCAGCTTGATGCCCACATCGTCGAGATACGCAGCCGCCTGAGAGAAATTCACGAGACGCTGAAGATCCAGTTTCCCGTCTATCTGCTTTTCACCAAGGCCGATCTGGTTTCAGGGTTCACGGATTATTTCGGCGGTTTCGACGAGGCGCGCAGACGCAAGGTATGGGGCACGACATTCCAGACGGCGGAGCGCGATAGGAACATGGCCGCCGCGGCTCCTGCCGAACTCGATGGGCTGGCGGAACGACTGGCGGACGAGATGGCCGACCGCCTCCAGGAAGAGGCTGATCCGGTCACGCGCATCTCCATCTTCGGCTTTCCGGCTCAGTTCGGCGCGCTGAGGGGGCGCATAACCAGTTTTGTCGCCGGTCTATTCGACCCGTCCCGCAGCCAGGTGAACGCCAGCCTGCGTGGACTCTATTTTTCGTCAGGCACGCAAGAGGGAACGCCCATCGATCAGGTGCTGGGCGCAATCGGCCGCAATTTCGGGGGCAATTCCCGCCCGCATCTTTCCGGAGCCGGCAAAAGCTTCTTTTTGCATGATCTGCTGACGGACGTCATTTTTGCCGAATCCGGATGGGTTTCGTATGACAAATCAGCTGCGAGGCGGGCGGCGGTGGCCAGATTTGGCGGCCTCGGTACGATAGCGCTGATCGCTGCTGCCGCACTCGGTACGCTCGCTCTGAGCTTCGCGGCCAACCGCTCGCTGATCGCGTCCGCAACGGTTGCCATGGGCCAGTATCGCGCGACGGCGGAAACGCTGCTCAAGGCAGCCACGGTTACCGATGTCGACCTTGAAAACGTCATCGGCCCGCTCGACCAGTTGCGCGACCTGCCGGCCGGATTCGAAGCCGCTGAGCTAGCGACACCGATCGGGGAGACGTTCGGCCTCAGTCAGCGGGAAAGACTTCTTTCCGCGTCCCGGACCGCTTATCGGAAAGGCCTGGAACGCATGTTGCGCTCGCGCCTGCTGATCCAGGCCGAGCGAACGATCCAAGCCAAGATGGGCGATCCCGCCGCACTCTACGTGCCGTTGAAAATCTACCTGATGCTTGGTGGCAAGGCGCCGAAGGTCGATGACGCGCTGATCGTTTCCTGGATGAAGCAAGATTGGGAAAAGAACCGATACCCGGGCGAAAACAACCGCGAGGGACGAGCGCACCTCGAAAAGCACCTGCGCGCCATGCTCGCCTTGGACGACGCCTATGACCCCGTTTTCGAACTGAACCAGCCACTTGTTGAAGCCGCACAACGCTCTCTCGAACGCATGAGCCTTGCCGATCGAGCGACCGCTTTGATCAAGTCGGCGATCTACGCGGCGGCGCTGGAGGACTTTTCCATTTCCAAGCAAGGTGGTCCCGAAGCGCAACTGCTGTTCGAACGTATCGATGGCAGCGATCTGGCGGACCTTCGTGTTCCCGGTCTCTACACCAATGCCGGCTTCAACAGGTTCTACCTTGCCCAACTCTCGCGCGTTGCGCAGATGCTCGTTGACGAGCAGTGGGTTCTCGGTGGTGGCGGAGAGCAAGGCGACATCGATCAGCAATTGCTCAGGCTCGGCCCGGAACTTCTCGATCGCTACGGCAAGGCGTTCGCCGCGGCGTGGAACAGCGTTCTCGACCAGTTGAAATTCAAGGCGATGCTGACAGACAAGCCGCACTATACCGCGCTTTCAGCCGCTGCCTCCCCCAATTCGCCGATAAAGCGGCTGTTTTCGGCGATCGCCAACGAGACGGCGCTGACACGGGACCCAGGTGACGGTTCTGGCGCCGAGACAGAATCCGCGGCTCAAAACCAGCGACGCAGCGCCGCAGAATTAGCCAAGGGCTTAGCCCGTATCGGCATACACATAGCCAACGGCAAATCGCAAATCCGCGCCGGCGCACAGCCCGCTGACGTACAGAACTTGAATCCGGGCGCGAACATTGAAGCGCGATTCAAATCATTCCAGGTCCTGGTGAACGGGCCCACCGGACATCGCCCGATCGACGCACTAACCCAGAACTTCAGCGACATCTATCAAAGCCTGCGACTGGCCACCGAAGTTCCTTCGCAGGTGGAGCGGCTCAACGGTAATCTGCAGCTACAGATTGCCACCCTTCGCGCCAATGTCTCGCGTCTGCCCAAGCAACTCGGCCGGATGGTCAACACGACGGCAGATGAGTTCGAAGGTAACGTCGCCGAAACCTCGGTGACAAACTTGAACCAGATACTCGACCAGACGGTCACAGCCCCCTGCGAGGCAGCGATCAACGGCCGTTACCCCTTCGACGGGAGCAGCACCGAGGACGTCGCCATGGCCGATTTCGCGAAGCTGTTCGCCCCAGGCGGACTGATGGACCGGTTCTTTGCACAAAATCTGGCCTCGCTGATCGACATGACCGGCCAGGACTGGCGTTGGAAACAGGATACGCGCTTTGGACGCAACTTGTCGAAATCGACCTTGAAGGACTTCCAGTTGGCTGCGGAAATCCGCATTGCCTTTTTTCCATCGGGCGCTTCAGTACCCTCCGTCAGCGTCACCTTTACACCCTTCTCGCTGCATGGCGATGCCGACATGGCCGTACTTGATGTCGATGGCCAGACCGTTCAGAGCAACCAGACCGGAAATGGGCCGAGCACGGTGACTTGGCCGACCGGTACGGCTACCCCATCCGCGAGCCTCAGCCTGACGCCAGAAATGCCAGGGCGCCAGTCCGCCATCACGTTCGAAGGGCCGTGGGCCTTGACGCGGCTTCTGAGCAAGGCGGCTATCACGGGCAACGAGGGCAGCATGCAGGCCCGCTTCGTGATCGGCGGGCGCGACGTCACCTACACGATCCAGACAGGGTCCGGCACCAACCCCTTCCTGCTCCCTGCCCTTTCCGGGTTCACCTGTCCCAAGGCGTTCTGAGATTGAGATGATCCTGGGCAGTAAGCCGCAGAAGCGCAAAACCAGGCACACACATATTTTAGTTTTCGATACTCTAATGTTTGAGCCTGTGGCAAAGTGGCACGAACGCGCCCGAAGGTGCGCCGCGGAGGACGCTGGGTGAAGCGTTTGGTGGCAAATTGAACAATGTCGCCCTTCCCATTGAAAGCTTCGGCGTGAGCCACAGAGGCTGTGTGCGGGAGCTCAATGAAGACAACTACCTGGTCGAGCCCCAGGCTGGCCTGTGGTTGGTCGCCGACGGGATGGGTGGTCACGACGCCGGAGAAGTCGCTTCAGCCAGTATCGTCAATCATCTGGCAACGATCGGGATTGCCAGCTCCGCACCGGATCTTCGGGCGCGCTTCGAAGACAGGCTGAGCAGGGCTAATGCCGAGATCCGCCGCATATCCCAGTCTCGCGGGATAACAATCGGCTCAACTTTTGCCGCCCTGCTTGCCATAGACGGGCGGTTCGCCTGCCTCTGGGCTGGTGACAGCCGCGTGTATCTGATCCGCGAGGCCTCGATCTCGCAAATATCGAAGGACCATACTGAGGTTCAGGAACTCATCGATAAAGGCATGCTCACCGAAGCCGAAGCGCTCACCTGGCCGCGCCGCAATGTCATTACGCAGGCAGTCGGCGTCAGCGACGAGATTGTCATCGATTTCCAGCAAGGTGAAATCCTGCCGGGGGACATCTTTGTGCTGAGCACCGATGGCCTGACGGCGCATGTCACCGATGCCGAGATCAAGGCTGCGACAGTGTCCGCGACACCTCAGTCGGCGTGTGAAAACCTGCTGGAAACGGTTCTGGCGCGTGGCGGAACAGACAATGTGACCATCGTGCTTGTCAGGGTCGCGGGCGGATACGATAGCCAGTCGCCCCGTCCAGCTCTGTACAAAGCGCGGGGGCGGGGCTGATGAGCGCCGACGACAAGACGCGGATATCGCCAGGCGCGGCCAACACTGCCGTGGGCACGCAACTGAGCGGTATCTACGAACTTGACGAGCGGATCGCATTCGGGGGCATGGGCGAAGTCTACCGGGGCCATAACATCCAGACCGGCGACCATGTCGCGATCAAGATCGTTTTGCCGGAATTCGCGCGCGACCAAACGATCTTGTCCCTGTTTCGCAAAGAGGCAACTATCCTGAACCACCTGTCGCATGACGCGGTGGTGCGTTATCACGTCTTCACGATCGATCCGGGGATCGGTCGTCCCTACCTCGCCATGGAATTCGTCGACGGAGCGTCGTTGTTCGACATCATGCGACGTGGGGCGATGCCGACGGGAGAGGTACGAAAGCTGTGCCATCGCCTCGCTTCCGGTCTAAGCGCCGTGCACCAGGCCGGAGCAATACACCGCGACCTCTCGCCGGATAACATTATTCTGCCGGGGGACCGGGTTGACCGTGCGAAGATCATCGATTTCGGCATCGCACGCTCGGCGACGGTGGGCGGAGAGACCCTGATAGGCGGAAGGTTCGCGGGAAAGTACAACTATGTTTCGCCCGAACAACTCGGGCTCTACAGCGGCGACGTCAGAGAGCAGTCCGACATCTACAGCCTTGGGCTGGTATTGGTTGCCGCCTTGCGCGGCAAGCCGGTCGATATGAGCGGCTCGCAGTTCGAAGTCATCGAAAAGCGCCGGACCGTGCCTAATCTCTCCGATATCGATGACGATTTTCGCGGCATTGTCGAAGCCATGCTTCAACCGGATCCGCGAGACCGGCCCGTCAGCATGGCCGAAATCGCCAGGATGACACGTGACGACAACGAGGAGACAATCCCGCCGACTTCCCTCACACCCCGCGTTAGGCCGGGTTTGCCGCCGATAGGGCAAGCCGCGGCTCCAGCCAGCAAGAATGAGGTCGAGCGGCACGACGAGGCAGCCGCGACGGGTTCAGGTGGGCCGCGCTTCGTCCAGCATGTGCGGCCCGCGCATTTGTCTGGACCGCCGCGTCCGGGCCCCGTCGGCGCTGCACGTACCGCCACAGCCGAGGCGCCTGGCAAATCCACAACGACCCGAACGATCGCGCTCTGTGCCTTGGCGGCGCTAGCCGTGGCCTCTGGAGGCGGCCTTTATCTGGGCGGCGTCATGACGCCTGCGACGCCGACTGTCGGCAAGACGTCGCTTTCCGCGGCAGAGCCAGCAAAGCCCGCGCCCCAAACGTCACAGCCCGCCGCTACGCAGGATGTAGCGAACGCGCCCGAGCCGCCAAAGGTTGTTCCGCCGGCGCAGCCGGAAACGCAGGCCGGCACACCGCCCGCCGAGGATAAGCCACATGCTGTGGCAGCTCAAAGACTGCCGTCGGCCAAGCCCGTCGACATACCTCTACGAACCGAGGCGCCGCCGAAGCCAATCGCGACGAACGCGCCGCCGCCCGAAAGGGCATCGCCGGCAATCCAGCCCGACACGACGGCCAGCGATAGGCAAAAGCCGACTTCGCCCGCTACGACCGCTCCAACCCCGCCAGAAGCCGAAACGGTCCAAACTCCGCCGCCGGCTGAGACGGAGGTTGTCGAGACCAAAAAGCCCGAACCACGGGCCAGCCCGCCGGCCGCCCCAATCCCGGAACTGAAATCGAATGCAGGTCCAGCGGTGGATGCCAACGGCAACAGCCAGATTTCTGCATTGCCGACAGGCAAGCAGCCGAACCAACGCGTTGTAGCGTTGAACGTGCCCAAACCAGCGATCCCCCCGGCGGTCGACGATATCGCTCAACGCGTCGCCTGGGTTCGCGCCTTCGGCGGCGGCGACTGTTTCTATGCCGCCGTCACATCTGCTACCGACAAGGCCGCCGCAATCGAAGGATTTGGCACGGCCGTCCAGCCATTCGAACGCATGCTCGGCGATTTCCAGGCAAAATTCCATGTCGAGCCAGACATCAGCGTCCGCCTCATTGAGCCAAGCCAATGCGAGGTAACCAATTTTCTGCGCTTTCTGGGACAGACCGCGGCCGACCAGCCGCAGCTTGTTCTCGACCGAACATCCGTGCCGAACGGTACGCCGATTAGCGGTACATTGGTAACGCGCAGAGGACTCATCTCCAGCGTTCTGCTGATCGACCACAAAGGCATGGTGTTCAATCTCGACGACCGCATCGTCACCGGGTCGGACAAGGCGACCTTCAGGATCCCGATTGGTCTCGGCGCGGCCGATAAGGCTGCTGGAAAGTCCGTGCCGCAGATAATACTGGTGATCACGGGCCCTCGCGACATTCAGTCGGCTGCCTTCTCCGATCCCACGCCAGCTTCGGCGCTGTTGCCCAAAATCATCGAGGAAGTCGAGACCGACGGATCTCGGTTCTCAGCCACTGCCAAGTATTTCCGGCTCGGCGGATAGCGTGGGCCTAGCATGGAACGCCGCCGCTGGTGTTTGACCACTTGGTCTGCCCTGCCCGAAAAGCAGCAGTTCCGGTTCCAGCCCTATCTGCCCCGAGGGCGCGCATGAAACTCGCGATCATTTTGGGCGCTCCCCTCGCCCTGCTGTTGTCCAGCCAAGCGCGAGCCGAGTTCACGGTCTGCAATCAGACACTCGATGTCGTCAATCTCGCCGTCGGCCAGAAGGTCGACAATGCGGACCAGACCGATGGATGGTGGACCATCGGCGCAAACCAATGCGTGAACGTTATCCGGGAGGAACTGACCAACCGCTACGTCTACATCTATGCAACTGACGTGTTTGGTCATGCCATCCTCGCCGGATTGACCGAAATGTGCATCGAACGGCGACGTTTCTCGATCCGCGGCAGTGACGAATGCTGGCAGCGCGGCCACATCACCGCCCGGTTTCTGGAAGTCGACACCCTCGAACAGGTGCGGTGGACCTTCTTCCTGACCGCAAGCAATCCGTGACACACCATATCGACACGAGCTTCAGACAGAAGAAGCAGGCGCGCGCCGCCCTTCGCAGGCGCACGCTATGGCGTAGATTGATGGTGGGTTTGACCTCGGCTGTGCTGCTTTGCGTGGCCGCCGGTTTTTACCTGACCGCGGACTATTGGTCATTCGGCGACGAAGACGAGGAGTTGCATGCGGTCGAGGGGGCGGACGATGTGCCGGCCGACGCATCCGTCTACGTGCCAGCGCTGATCGATCTGGCGGGGGACCCGATGTGGATCACCCTTGCGCCAGATGCCGGCGCCGCAACCAAAGGCCGAGTGGTCCCGCGTCCGGCAGAACTCGATCAGGCCGACGTTTCTCCCCAGCTCGAAGTCCTGTCAGACGTCATGCTGAGCGCCAGCGAAAAATTCATGACGACGATACCGTCGACGCAGGAGGATTTCGCATTCTTCCAAGCGCAACGAAAAACCGCTGCCGCGCCATCGGGCGATCTGGAGAACGATCTTCAACCCTCGCCTCCCGCCAGGGAACTTGAAGCGGCTTCCGGTCAGAAAGCCGACAGCGACGATCCCGAAGCCGGATGGGGTGAGACGATCGATGCAGGCGATGCAGCCCTGCCGGCATTCCAGAAGACCGAGATCGAGAACAACACGAGCGTCGTAGCCGTCACCAATGAGTACCAGCGATTCGCGGCGACCGAAGACACGTTCGTAAAGGTTCTCAATGATCGCAGTCTGGACAGCGTAGCGTTGGATGCGCACTTCTCCGCGCAGGATGCCAAGCTGGCAGGCGAGGCCCTGAGCGAGCTTTTCCACCGGGACGGCCTGGCAGCGGGTTACGTCGTTGCGATGCGAGGGTTCAGGCCGACGCGCGACACGAGCGCAATGTCCCTGATGCAGGTTTCGATCTACGCCAAGAACCTGTTCGTCGGCACGCTGACGCGCAACGGCGCGGGCGCCTTCGTGTCGGGTGTTGATCCCTGGGTTCGCGAAGATCTGTTCAACTATTCGGGCGCACAGGAAGAAGGTACGCATAAACGACAGTATCGTCTGCTCGACGCCATCTATTCGACGGCAGCCCGCAACAATGTTCCAACCGGCGTGATCGGCGAGGCGATCATGTATCTTTCGAGAGGACAGGATCTGGACGCCTTTGCAAGCGAGGACCAGCGTCTGGTGATGATCTATTCACAGACGCCCAGGGGCAAGGACGAGGGCGCGGGACGGGTTCTGTATGTGGGCGTGCAGGGGAGCGAGAAAAGCCTCGACTGTTTTGTCTTCCAGCAAAGCGACGGCCAGTTTGCGTGTGTTACAGGTGACGATCAGGTACGCTCGCTGACAGTCACCAACGGCATGGTCACGCCGGTGAATGGCGTCATGACCTCCACCTTCGGACCACGAAAGCACCCCATTCTGGGGACCGTGCGCATCCATAAGGGCGTCGATTGGGCGGCACCCGTCGGCACGCCGATCGCAGCCGCCTTCGATGGCGAGATCACCTTCCAGGGCGATGGGGGAAGCTACGGCAATCTGGTCAAGATCTTGCACAAAAACGGCCGCGAGACGCGTTATGCGCACATGCAGAAATTTGCAATCGAAGCCGGCGTCGGCACCAAGGTCAAGGCAGGCGACGTCATCGGCTATATCGGCACCACCGGATTATCGACCGGCCCTCACCTGCATTTCGAGCTTTACCAAAACGGCGAGGCGATCGACCCCTTGGGCACGGTTACCGCGGTCGCATCGAACGATTCCGCGGTCGAAACGCTCACCGAGCGCATCGTTCACGTCGAAAGTGGCGGTAGTGCTCGCGCCAAGAATCCTAATTCTTCCGCGACGGGCGCCGGCCAGTTCATAACCAAGACCTGGATCAGGATGATGAATACCTACCGCCCGGAGCTTGCACGCACGCTGTCGACCGAGGACCTACTCGCCCTGCGCTACGACGCCACGATCTCGCGAGAGATGGTGCGCAACCTGGCGCGCGAAGGCGAGGCCTACCTGCGCCAGCGCGGCCACCAAATCACGGCCGGCCGGCTCTATCTCTGTCATTTCCTTGGAATGGAAGGCGCGCATCAGGTTCTGTCGGCATCAGGTTCGGCGCAGCTGAGCGCTGTCCTGGGGTCGGCCGTCATCCAGGCCAACCCGTTCCTCACCGGCAAGACAGCCAGCTACGTGGTGGACTGGGCCGAAAGAAAAATGGGCCAGAAGCTGACTCATCTGGCAACCGACGCCGGGTCACAGACAACGACCACCGAAATCCGTCAGACGTCGCCGGAGTTCGAAAAATACAAACAGGCCATCACTGCTCTCATGGGCTCGATCCCAAATACGCTCTGAGCGTCAGGTCTGGCATGAGTTTCTTGCGCAGAAGGGTTCCCCCTCGGTTTGCCGCGCAGTTTCGACGGTTATTGCGTTTTTATCCGCATTTCCACGCGGCGGTTGGCAGGATCGTACGGGTTGGCGTTGCGAGGGTTCTTCTCGCCCATGCCGACGGCGTTGATGCGCGCGGCCTCGACACCGCTGGCCGTCAGGAAAGCTGCCACCGATTTCGCTCTTCGTTGTGACAGACCTTCGTTGTAGCGCAGCGTGCCCGTCGCATCGGTGTAGCCTTCGACGACGAAGTTGAACGTGCTCAGCCGGTTGTCTTTCAAAGCCTTGGCGAACTCTTCGAGCTCAGCGCGCGCGGTTGCGTCGAGTTGGGCCGAATCCAGCCCGAAATTGATCAGCATGTCGAGGTTGGATCTGCCTTCCTGCTGCCCATTGGTGTTGCTCTTGTTGCACTCCTCTTCGGAACCGACACAAATTCCTCGAGATTTGCCAAGATCGGCTGCGCCGGCAAAAAACTTCACGATGTCTTCTGATTTCCGAGCCGGATCGGCGGAAGCATGGTTCGAGAAAAACACGACCGCCAACACAAAGGCTGAACGACTCCACTGCATAGCGCTCCTCCTGTTTGAGTATCCGATTTTGATCGACCGCGAACATATCAAATTCCAGCGCAATTGTCTGTGGCCAAACGTTGGAGGTGCGATCATCGCGACTGTTTTGGCCGTGGCACGGCTTGAGACTTGACCCGCGCCGTGCCTGAGGCTTGAGTGGCCAAAGTTCCTCGATGAAAGCGCGGCGTTCATGGCCCATGGGCTCCGATTCAAAACGGCACGGGATCTTTTCGCAGCTTGTCCCGCTATCACCAGGGACATGCGCACTCCTCCGACCGAACAGCACTCGATCGCGTTTTGCCGCGACCTCCTCGCCGGGCGCATTCCTGAGGAAGCGATTACATTTTGCGCCTACCTGCTTCCCGAGCGGGCCGCAGTCTGGTGGGCCCACGAATGCCTAAGCCATCTGAGCGACCTCTTCGATGAGACCGATCACCGGTTGCTCGGTCTTGTCCGCGACTGGGTGAGCGAACCCGACAGCCCCCGCCATCGAACAGACGTCAGAGCCGCCGCGGCAAAATCGCCAACAACCCCGGTCGGCTGGATTATCCTAGCTGCGGGATCGCGTGAAGATCGGTCAGCCGTGGCCGCGATGCCGGCACTGGATTTGCAGCATTCTCCTGCTGCCTATGCAATCAATGCCGGAATTCTGGCCGGTCTGGCACGCGTGGCGCTCGTGGACCGTTTCTCGGTGCTGTCGGCGTTCGTCGAAATCGGTATCCAGATGGCCGAGATCGAGGCCCTCCACCAGTCAACGGATGCATCTTAGGGGCACTCGCCCACACGACCGGCACCCACAGAACTGGAGGACGCCCTCCGTCCCGCCTACTTGCAACCCCCTTGAGCCCATTTGGCGAGCGCCACCTTGAAGCGTGTCCCAAGCGGATGCTGCAAGCGCAGAACGGAGACATCGTTGGCGGCGAAATTCTTCGCCTGATCACACAGTCGGGTCTCGTTCCACTCATGGCAGCCGTCGCAGTGCTTGCCCTGCCATACCGAATTGTCGAGGCCCTCCACCGGACTGAAGCGTGGCTCGCCTTTTATGAGCTCCGCAATACTCTTCCCATCGATTTCGGGGTCGCCGAAATCGATCGGGACGTCGAAAAAGATCGGGTCGTCAGAGGCGAGTTTTGGGATTTTCTGACGGAGCACATTGAGTGCGAGTTGGGCGTCATTGGCGGAGCTCGACGGATTAGCAGTGGCATTGCGCGTATCCGAGTCGCCTTGCGGTCCGGGAACGCCCGCCTCACCGACGATCAGCGGTGCGTTGAGATCAACCTTGTGCAGGACGACCTCGGTGGTCAGCGAGACGTTGCTCCAGGGGCGCTGCTTGCTAGCGGTTGCCTTGAACACATCGGCGGTAACACGGTTCATCGCCTCAGTGATGGACACATTTGTCTCGCCAATGTGCGCAAGCAACGCCGAGGTGAACGGCGAATGTTTGCCGGATCCGTCGTAGGCGACCTGATTTGGACTGGTGGCGAACGCGACAAGCGTACCGGCACCGCCATTCTCGATCGAGATTTCCGCAAGGCCGCTTTTTGCTCCCCTGACGCCGGCGGTCTTTGCCAGCACCTCGGCTAGAGGATTGTCGCGACAGGCGTCGAGGAAAATAAGCCTTATGCTGGTCTCGCGAGACATCTGTCGCAGAACGAAATCGACAGGCACCGCCTCGAAGTCGAGCGAAGTCTCGTCCTCCAGGGCGGCATCGATCGGAAGAAGATAGTTGCTGCCTGAAACCTGCAAGCCATGGCCCGCATAGAAGAAAAGCGCGATGTCCGCCCCGCGCACCTGCTTTGCGAACTGCGCTATTGTCGTCTGGGTCTGCAACTTGGTCAGATCGAAGCCGGAAACGACTTCAAAACCAAGATCTTTCAGGCTTTCGGCGATGGCTTTGGCGTCGCGCACCGGATTGGCGAGTGCCGGGGCGTGCAGATATTGGGAGTTGCCAAGTACCAGCGCTGTACGGCGCTCGGCATCGGCTGCCGTCAAAGTGAAAAGCAGCGCAACTGCCGCGAGCCCGATTGCGCGCAGAAGGCTACTGCGACGGGCGATCAGATCGAAACCCACCGGGACAACAGATCCTTCCTCAGTTGACGAGCTTGGTGGCGGAAAACTCGATCCGCCGATTGAGCGCCTTGTTCTTCGGCGTGTCGTTGCCGGCGACTGGGCGTTCCTCGCCGTAGCCGGTCGCCGTAATCTGCGTGCGCGGAATGCCCGCTCCAACAATGGCGTCGGCCACTGCCTGGGCCCTGCGCTCCGATAAGCGCTTGTTCTCTGCAACCGGTCCATCGGCATCGGTGTGTCCGGAAACTTCGACCTTTAGGCCTGGGCATTTGCTGACGACACCGACGACCTCAGCGAGGAGCGGGCGGCTTTGGGCATCGAGCCGCGCGCTCGCGGCGCGAAAATAGATCGCCCCGGTACGGGACAGCACCGCAAACCTGTTGAGGCATTCCTCATCGTTGAAGTTGGTCTTCGTCGCATCGGTGGCGACGGGCCCGACCTCGGTGCTTGCCGCAACGGTCTGGGCGGGGGGCGGCTTGCTTCCGTCGGCCGTGAACACGAAATCGAACGACACCGATGCGGTAGGAACAATGTTGGTCACACTGGCCGCCTGTTGGAGTTTGTCGACATTGGGCAATAGACCGAAGTCTTCCACATGCACCGCGACAGGGGCCTCCGAGGCGACCGACACCATGGTGTCGCTGACCATGGTCACCACGACATTGGCCTCAAGATCTTTGTCGACCCCATGCAGGTTGAGACGGAATGGAAGAACCGCCTTCATACGTCGCTTGGTGGCGAGGTCGGCAAATGCCGCCGGATCCACTTTCGCTGTCAGTTCGGCGGTTGGAAACTTGTAGGTCTCAAAGAAGAGGAACCGCATCCGGACATTGCGCAGGTCGACCCCGGTATCGACTGAGTTGAGGTCAAAGGAGACCTTGGCGTCGCCGGTCGAAGTGAGGCTGCCGGAAATATTCCTGATCTTGTTGGTTTCGACGATCGTGTTCTTCTTGACCGACTGATAGGTGAGGACCGAAGCGGTCGGATCGAGCGTCCAGTTTGTCTGCGCGTTCGCCGTTCCCAGTCCGGGCAAAAACAACACGAACAACGAAACGATCAAGCCAAGCGTCTTCGCGGCGACTCTGCTTCTTGACCGTGCTTTGCGCCAGACTCCGAGAACTTCGAACATGGCTCCCCCTGCCTACGACAACAGAACCCCGTATCGACATCACGACCATGCGGTGTCTCCAGAGAGCATAGAGCACTTGCTGCCAATTGGCGAGCATCCCGGTTGGTGTGTTTGGCCAGCCCGCGATCCCGGCATCACGATACCGCACCTTGCCTGAGTGCGGGGGATTCGAAGGTCCTGCTATTCCCATCCCAAAGACGTCAGGAACTCAGCGCGGGCGCGGATGATCCGCGGATCGAGGAACCGCTAGAAAGCTATCTTAAGTCCGAGCTTGGCGCCAATAGTGGAGCTATCCGAGGAGGCCTTACCACGGACTTCGCCGTTGACGGTCGTCAACTCCGAAACTTTCAGGTTGAACCCCGTCGATAGCGCCACGGAAAAATCCGCATCGTCGAAGGCGATCGTCCTGGTACCGATCTCGGTCGTGTTCTTGTAACCGAAACGCTGCTGCAATTCGCCACGCGCATAGGGGCTGAACACCATACCGTTGCTCAGCGTGTAATCGCCATAAATGCCAGGCTCGAACTTGATGGCGCCAAATGAAAGCCGGCTCTTGCCGAACTGATTGCCACCGCTGTCAGTGTAGGGATCGCCGCGGAATGAAACACCAAGCAGGCCGCCACGCAGATCGAAACGGGTGCGTTCGCCCAGCGCGAAGATGTGGCCGACAGATCCCGTGACCGCGTAGCCCTCGGTGTCATAGCTGCCGGTGGTGTCAAGCACCCCGTTCATCACGTCGCTTCGGCCGAAGAAACCGGAGGCCGAGACCAGCGCGTAATTGTAGTCCTTGCGCAACAGTGCGTAGCCGCCGAACAGTCCGGCCTTGTTGTTACCTTCCCCTATGGCATCAAATCCCTGGAAGGCTCCGAGATTGACGTCAGTCGAGGCGTAGCCGGCGAATACACCGATGTTCAGGCCATACTCATTGTCGAACTGGAAATGCTTGGCGGCATTGAAGTCCAGGCTGATGGCGGCCGAAAAATCATTGGCATCGAAGCTCGGGCCCGGGCCATTCAGGCCGCCGCCACTGATGTTATAGCCGTCATGCTCGGTATGAGCGAACTGGCCGGAAGCAAAGACCCCGAAGCTCGAAGAAACCGGTACCATTCCAGATCCGGATGCAGGCGAAAGGTGGAGGTCAGCATCGATCGCGTCGCGGTTTATGCCGTAGAGAGCGTCGAGTGCCACCTCGACCGCGCCCGCGTTGGTCGCGCTGGTCGGCGCCGCCGCAATGCCGAAACTGGCCGGCGTGGCACGCAGGAACAAGCCGCCATTCGGGCCGTTCACGATCTCATAGCTGAAAAGCGAACCCGGCGTGCCGGAAATACTTCCGAGACGGAAGGTGCCGGCAACCGGTCCGCTGGCCGAGACGATGATCGGGATATTGGTCACTTGGGCGAATTGGGGGGTGCCCAGCAGATTGACAATAATGGTGCTGGTGCCGGCAGCCGAAAACGCATTGGCAACGAGTTGATCCGACCGTAGCGTCTGTTGGTTGATGTCGAGGCTGATGGTGGCGCTGTTGAGGGCGAGGCCGCCGAGCATCAACACGTCGTCGGCGACACCGTCCATCATGTTGATCAGGGAATTTGTCGCGATGATCGAACCCGGCATAGTGACGTTGCCGTTGATGAACAGCGTTGAACCGTTACCGAGGTTGAGTTGGTTTATGCCCTGCGTGCCACCGCTGAAGCGAAGGGTCGAATGGTCGGCCGAAAAATTGTCGAAGCCGGCAAAGTTCTGGCTCTTGCCGCCGGCGGCAAGGTCGGTGTCGACGACTGTGCCGTTGGCGCCTGTACCGCTGAATAGCACCCCGTCGCTAAGGATGAGTGGCTCGACGGCGCCGATATGATCGATGGTTAGCGTGTTGGGTCCAAGGCCGGTAATGTCACCCTCGATCGTGCCACCCGACAAATGGACATGTTCGGCGTCGATGCCGCCCTTTATGTCGCCGCCGACGACCGAGACGCTGTCGAAGCCTAGGCCGCCGGTGATGTTGCCACCTGTCGTGGCGCCTATGGTTCCGCCGTTTATGTTGACGGTGTCGTCGCCGTCATTGCCGAATATGCTGCCGCCAATGGTGGCGTTGCCAGCGACCATTATCGTGTCGTTTCCGCCCGCTCCGTCGAGGTCGAGGTCGACCGCGGCACTGCCGCTGACGCTGACCCGGTCATTGCCAGCCCCGGCATCCAGGGCATCAACTGTGCCTCCCGCAATGATGATGGTGTCATTGCCATCGCCCCCGGAGAGAACGCCGGCGGTCGGCGCGCTGAAAAAAATTCCCTCCTCGGTAGTGAGCATGCCGATCGATAACAGGTCGTCACCTCTGCCGCCGGTCACATTGCCAACCTGTGTACCGTCGCCGAATATCACGGCGCTGTCGGCACCATCTCCAAGGTCAATGTCCTGAATACTGCCGGCCTGGATGACGACCAGGTCATCCCCGGCCCCGGTATTGAGATTGGCCGCGACGGTTGGGGCGTACGGAACCCCCAAGAAATCCCCATAGAACATCTCAAACCGGTCGTTGCCGCCGAGGAGTTCGATTGTACCGTCCGCCGGCTGCAAGGAGGTCGACCCTCCCGCAGGCAGGCCGCCTACACCGGGTGTTGTCGCCGCTTTATCGGTCAGGAGGCCGCCAAAAATTCTCACGACGTCGTCGCCATTGCCGTCGTAGTCGTTGACGATGACTTCCGACGAGTTCTCGAACCCGCTAAATCGGGTGGTGAATACGCCATCGACGTCCTGAAAATCCCCGGTCGTCGTGCAGTTCACGGTAACCGATGTCGCCTGGAAGGGAGTGCCGCCGCCGTTTGCAGTAGCGGAGCAGGCCGCCGCGCCAGAGACTTGGAACGTGGACGCCGCCGCTAAGGCGAGCAACGAGACTCCCGTCCATTGATAGGCCTCGCGCGACACTCTCATTCGACCCCACCTTACGAGAAATCGATACCGTCACAAATCAAGGCAATTAAATAGATCAACGATCCATCTCATGGGATCGTTGACTGCTTAACCGGCACTGTACGCGTCGCGTTGCTGGGCGGCAATGGTTTGGCGTTCGTTCTCAGGAGACTATAAGGCTATCTGTGGCGACAAGGACACTATCGTAAACTTAAATGAGCCTGTCAAAAGCAGTGGCCAAACTTCAAAGGCATCTTTAAAGATCAGAATAGGCCGCCGAAACAGTCAGATCTCCCGCATGTGCAATCTTGCGATGGTAGCTTGCCCATATTTCGCCACCACACTGCTCAACCCAGCGGTAACAGAACGAGAAGTCGGTAGGGAGGTCCAGTTCCGGCGTCACAATCTTCGCAAACGGCGTGAGGAAGTTCTCGAACTGAGCGGTGTACTTGCTCTTTCTGTAACGAGACCGGTCCACCGTCTCGGGTAACTTCTCGATTATGGCCGTCACGCAGTCGCGGGAGACCAGAAAGATGCCCGTGCCGCATGACGTTACCCGGACAAAGCCTTCTTGCTCTTGCCGAGGTTCGACGACGGTTCCGATGAACTCCAGGCTTTGCGCAAAGGCTTTGTCGAAGGGCAGTGTCGAGAGGGAGTGGAGTTTGCGCAGATCGATCCGGCGCCGCGGATACAGGGTGCCGACGACTTGCTTGTCCAGCGCCAGCATCGCCGCGATAAGATCAGGTGAAAAGCCCATGTCACTGTCGATCATCAGAATGTGACTGCAATCCGGTTTATTGTAGTAGAAATTCGTGAGCAGATAGTTCCGCGAAAATGGAATATCCGTGTACTCGATTTCCGACAGCGTGAAGGCGTAGTTGGACAGGCTCTTATGAGTTAAGGCCGCGAACAAGCTGCGAACGAACACGCTTTTGTAGGCTGCTCCATAAACCGGCAGCGCAAGATTGATCTTGGTCGGCATCTTGTCCTCCACAGTCCAATGACTGATCGCATACAAATCCCTTTTCCCTATCTTTGACAGGATTCTTGGTATAAATTTTGGTGACCTTCGCCGGTATGGGGCAGGCGCTCAGGCTGATTGCGGTTGCGTCGTGGTGCGTTGGGAAGTTGCTGGACCAAGATTGAGGCAGGCCGGAGCGAGCGTGCTGACATGACCCACTGCAACGGACTTCTGTTTCGTGTCCCACTGTTTCTCATTTTCCTGCTTCTTGGCTCAGCTGGTGCTCGCGCCGCGGTGGAGCCGACCGCGGCGCCGCAGCCACGCAACCGGCTAGCGATCGTCATCGGGAATTCGAACTATCAAAGCAGCCGACTTGAGCATCTCCCCAATGCCGCAAATGATGCCGCAAAGCTCTCAGAGAGCTTGAAGCGGCTAAATTTTGAGGTCCTGACGGGCACCGATCTTTCGACCCAAGATTTTTCCAGAATCTTTCGAGAAGCTGATGCAAGGCTGCCTACCGTCAGCGCAGTTTTGATTATCTACGCCGGTCATGGCGTGCAGTTGAACGGCGAAAACTACCTGCTCCCGGTCGATACGCCCGATCCTGAAAGCCTGGAAAAACTCACCGCCACGGCCATCAAGCTGAATGATGTGATCGCGCGGTTCGCGCGCCGCGACCGCCAGACGTTCATATTCCTGGACGCGTGCCGCAACAATCCGCTCGGTGCCGGTGCCGGCAATGGTCTGGCGCAAGTTGAAGTCGGTGAAAACACGTTCGTTGCCTTTGCCACCCAGCCAGGCAATGTCACGGCCGATGGCGGCGGCGAAAACAGCCCGTTCACCATTGCGCTGCTGAAGAATCTCGAGATCCCCGGGCTCAGCATTTCGGATATGATGATCCGCGTCCGCAACGAAACCGAAGCGTTGACGGTTGGCCGTCAAGTGCCGTGGGATCAATCGAACCTGCGTGAGCAGTTCTATTTCACGGAGCAACAGGTACTCGATCCGGGACAGTTGAGCGCAAGCCTTTCACGCATCCTTGCGGACCCTGCGGCAAAGAAGAGATTGCAAGTCGAACTTGCCTCCAATGACCTGCAGACCGCCGTGCTAATCGTCGGACAGACGTTGCGGTCGGTCGAGATTCCGGCACCGTCCGCCAGTTCACCGGAGCCGGTTGGCACACAGGTCGCCAATCTGTCTCCGACCGAAAGGGTTGAGGACGCTCGCCAAAGCGTCGTCTCCGGTCTCGAAACGCTCATTGTCGGCGCATCCATGGGCGAGGCGGACAAAGACAAGACAGCCGATCTTGCGCGCAGCGTTCAGACCGAACTTCGTCGCTTGGGTTGCTACCGGATGCAGATTGATGGAGATTGGGGCACGGGTTCAATCCGTGCTCTCACCGACTACTACAAGAATACCAAGCAAGTCGCGGCGACGACGGAGCCGAGCGTCGGACTGCTGGGCGATCTCTTTTTGCGCTCAGGCAGAATCTGCAAGCAGCCGGTCATCGTGAAGGCCAAGCCGGCTAAGATAGCGTCGGACGCCGCCCCTTCACGAAACGGCTCCGTACGGACGACTGCGAAACGCTCGCAGGCCGCCCCGAGACGTCCCGCGCCTCCCCCACCGGACATCAGTGGCGGCATAGGCATTGGTGGTGTGTTTTAGCGAGCCGGTCAGCAATGGGCTGCGCTCGAGTTCCAGATCAGGTGCTGCAGCCCAACAAGATGATCAAGCGTCACGGTAACGAGCGCCACGCTGGAATTCGAGGCGAAAAGCTGCGCGGATGATGAAACTGTCCGACCCCGGCCCCTGAGACGGGCGATCATATGCTGGCGTAATTATTCATTCATATTCGGTGGCTCAGTACAAGGTAGATAGCGGGGACTAACATCAACCAGCCCCCCATTCCCAACACTACCAAAATCGCCACGCGCTCGGTTCGCCTGACAAGGTCGGCAATGTTTTCCTCGTTCGTCAAAGAAACAGCGTCCAGTAGCGCAGGCGCATGATCATCGTTGTCATTTGCCCGTTGGTTTGCGTTGCCACTCTCATTGGTTCTCTGGATCGATGTCATTGTCTTTTGCTCACCAAACATACTGGAAATAGAGGGCCCGCCAGCCACCGAAGCGGCTTGCGGGCCCTATCAGCACAGGAAGGGACGTAGCTGTGCCGATCCACGACATGTCAGCCAAGGAATATGCCGATCACCAAAAATGTGACGGCTGCGGCGAAAGTTGGCGCGAGCAACCAACGCGCTTGGCCAATGCTTTTATCCATCTGCTTTCTCCTGATTTGGAGAAGCAACTAGCCTAGCCCTAAGCCGTTCCGCCTAGTCTCAAGAGATAAGACCATTGCGTTTTGTGATCGGCCTTTGGTCTGGTCAGGATTCCGACTGAAGCCTGATCGAGGAACGTTCGGCCTGCCGACGTGTTCAGTTGCCTGGCGCACAGAAGACTTGTGCTGTCGCCGGAACAACAGGAGAAAAACCATGAGGATCCCCCTTACCAGCACCGCTGCCGCGCTATTGCTTTTGGCCGGCGTCGGCGCAGTTGCGGCACAGGATGTTGTCATCACACCGGAACAGGACACCGTCGTGCGCAAATACGTGAAGAAGCAACCGCTGGCTTCCGTGAACCTTCTCGGACTTGAGCTGAATGTCGGCACGGCTCTGCCGGACACGGTCGAGCTCCATGAGGTCCCCAATGTCAAATACCGGTATGTGGTGATCGACAACCGCACGGTTTTGGTGGACCCGGGCACCCGCAAGATCGTCAAAGTCTACGACTGAGACCTAGAACGAACCCGACCTCCGCCATAGCTGGCGGCGGGTTGGGTATGTCAAATCGCCATTCGGACAGTTGAGATAAACTCCTGAAGTCGAGACGTCGCAACCCCTCGTGGCGCGCCTGGTGGATCTCTAGAACACGCGCTCAACTCGACTTGGCACAAGGTACTTACTTCCTAGTGATCCAATCCAGCAAGCCAACTTCGACCTGATCGCACCCGGCGTATTCGAGTACCAGGGTCTTAGCCAGATCGCGCCATCGACATTTGGGCGCGTATGTTCCCAACACCAAATCTTTGAACACTGCCCGGAGAACATCGGCATCGAACGCTGAGATAGCGAAGGGAACCGGGTCTGCATCCTCCCAAGCTCGGGAGGTGTCATCGCCATGGCTTTGGCGCAGGCGTTTCAGAAGCTCGCGTGATGTCGCGAGCACGCGTCGGGAGTGATCAATATCGCGCGGAAATGCGGCGCGACGTGGCAGGAAGGTGGCTTCAATAGCCGCCCGCGCAATGTCTGTATGGGTATCGAGCATCGCTGCCTCCCTTAAGCAGTTATCGGGGCTGCACCTTCTTAGGTGCTGAGCTGCGAATCTCAGTCATCAGCCCTTGCTCTCGGAGCCGAGCTGTCTTCGCATCCCGTGCCGCCCGCTCGACCTCGATCGACTCGCGCGCAACATCCGAGGTGCGCTCTTTTCTCTCGTGCCTTTTTTGTCGGTGAACCGTTGCCTTCTCCGCATCGTCGCCCCGATCTGACGGTCCCGCGGTGTTGTCGCACAGAACGATTGTGGCCAGATGCGGGCGACCTGGGAGGTGTTTCACCTGCCGAGCCAGCAGCCGCTGCCGCTCGGGCTGCGACTGTTTTGCGAACCGTCTAAAAGGTTGGACATCATGGCCAAGCCAATCATCCACTTTGAAATAATAGGGCGTGATCCTGCGAACCTGCGCCGCTTTACGCGGAACTCTTCGGATGGGAATTCGAGATCGGCGGATCGGTCTCGCCGCTTGTTCCCGACGCAACTATGGCTTCCTTGCCCCGCCTCCGGGGCTCAATCGGTAGCAGGGGCGTTGGAGGCGGGAGAAATTTTGATCCGGATGTAGTCCCGCTTCTCGGACGTGGTGCGCTTTTCAGAGCCCCCTTTAGAAACTCAATTTCCAAGGCTTGCCGGCCTACCAGCCGCTCCAGCGCTGCGATCCGCGCCTCATAGGTCTGCATCGTGTCGGCCGCCGCCACGTCTTCGTCGAAGGAGCCGGCCTCGTATTTCTGAACCCAGATGCGGATCAGGTTACGCGGCAGTTCGTGCCGCTTGGCGAGACCATGCAGCGTCTCGCCGGACAGGAACTCCTGCACTACCTGACGTTTGAACTCGATGCTGTGCGTGCGATAAGCCACCATGGGCTTCCATCCTTCGAAAGCCCGGCTTCCAAGTCAATTCTGCTTGTTCATCCTGTCCGGTCCGAGGGGCGCACTCCACACATGGGTCTCATTTAGCCGGTATTTGCATCGTCATGACGCAGAGAAGCTCGAACAGGAGGGTGGCACCGGTTAGCGCGGTGACGCCCGAAGGATCGAGCGGCGGCGAGACTTCGACCAGATCGGCGCCGATGATGTCGACGCCGGCCAGCGCTCGGATCATCTTCTGGGCCTCGCGCGTCGTTATGCCGCCGATCTCCGGGGTGCCGGTGCCGGGGGCAAAAGACGGATCGAGCGCGTCGATGTCGAACGAGACGTAGGTCGGCGCGTCGCCGACGATCGAGCGCGCCTCGGCCATCACCGTGCCCACGCCGCGCTCCATGAATTCCTCGATGAAGATGATCCGGATGCCGGCCTCGCGGGCGAAATCGTAGTTTTCCACATCGGAGATCGCTCCTCGGATGCCGATCTGGACCATGCGCTTGGGATCGAGCAGGCCTTCCTCGACGGCACGGCGGAACGGGGTGCCGTGATTATAGCGGTTGCCGAAGAACTCGTCATAGGTATCGGAATGGGCATCGAAGTGAATGAGGCCGGCCGGTTCCTTGGCGATGCCGCGCAGGATGGGCAGCGTGATCAGATGATCGCCGCCGACGACCAGAGACCGGGCGCCGGAGTGGTGGACGTTTTCGAAGAAGGCGCTGATCGTGTCCAGCGAGCCGGGCAGGTCGAGCGGGTTTACAATCACGTCGCCGCAGTCGCCGGCACGCACCTGTTCGAAAGGCGAGACGCCCGTCACATGGTGGACGCGCCGCACCAGGCTGGATTGGTTGCGGATTTCGCGCGGTCCATGGCGCGCGCCCGGCCGGTTGGTGGTGCCGCCGTCGAAGGGGACGCCGATCAGCGCGATGTCGACCTGCTCGGGGGTAGCCATGGGCAGGCGCATGAAGGTTGAAGGGCCGGCAAAACGCGGAACGCTGCCGGAATCGAGTGGCTGGAAATTTGTAATGCTCATGGTCTTGTGTCCTGTTGGCGCATCGGGTCGCTTGACCGCGAGGCGCACTCCGAAGGTGGTGCTATTTCTGTTGGAAGTCGGACCTGTGGGCGTCGCGCCAGGCGTTCTGCTTGCCGGCGCGCTTGGCCGCGAGGCAGAACAGGGCCTCGGCCAGCAGCCGGCCGGCCAGGATGCTGGTGGTGCCGCTGGAAGCATCGAAATCCGGCGATACCTCCACGAGGTCGAACCCAGCAAAGCCGTCGCGGGCCACTATCCTTACGCCGCGAATGATCTCGCGCGAGGTAAGGCCGCCTGGTTCGGGGCTGTTGGTTGCCGGGGCAAAGGCTGGATCGACGCCGTCGATGTCGAGGCTGATATAGAGGCGCGCGCCGTCGGCACTGGCGATGGCGCGTGCGCGTTCGGCAACCGTTTCGATGCCGAGGCGCTCGACTTCCTCCATGGAAAACACAGTGATGCCGAGCTTGCGGTAAAGCGGGGTCCATTCGAGCAGGTTGCGGGGGCCGCGCGCGCCGATGACAACGATGCGGCGAGGGGCCACCTTGTCGAGTTCGGCAATGCGCAGCAGGGGCGAGGCGCGGGTGAGGCGGTCGCCGCCGAAGGATTCGCTGAGATCGAGATGGGTGTCAAAAACGATGAGCCCGACCGGGGTGTCGCCGGCATCGGAGACCGCGCGTACCGCCGGATAGCTGATGCCGTGATCGCCGCCGATGGTCAGCGGCACCGCCCCGTTGACCAACACCGCGGCAAGCCGCGCTTCGAGGCGGGCGTAGCTGGCGGCATTGTCGCCCGGCACTACATCGATGTCGCCGGCATCGGCGACGGTGATATGGGCCAGCATGTCGAGGTCCCAGTCGAAGCTGTAGCTGCCATAAAGAAGCGAGTATTTGCGGATTTCCTGCGGGGCGCGGCGGGTCGCGCCGCCGCGAAAGGTGGCGATGCCGTCATAGGGCATGCCCACCACCACAGCGTCGGCGGAAAGACCTGCCAGATCGCGCACATAGGGAAATGCCATGAAGGGTGGCACGTCGCCATACATGCGGGGAACACCTGCCGGGCTCAAACCTTCGCTCATGGTACGGTCCTCCGTCTTGTCGTGTCGATTGTGCCGCTGCCCTACTGGCCGGCGGTGGGCTCGCTCTGGAACAGCATGTTGCGCTGTCTCCAAGTGTCGAGGAATTCACGCAAGCGCGGGCTTTGCGGATCGTTGAAGAGTTTGGCGGGCGGGCCCTGCTCGATCACCTTGCCGCGGTCCATGAAGACGACACGGTCGGCGACCTGGGCGGCAAAGCCCATCTCGTGCGTCACCACCACCATGGTAATGCCCTCGACGGCCAGTTGCTTCATGGTGTCGAGAACCTCGCCAACGAGCTGGGGATCGAGCGCCGAGGTCGGTTCGTCGAACAGGATCACATGCGGCTCCATCGCGACCGCCCGGGCGATGCCGACGCGCTGCTGCTGGCCGCCGGAAAGCTGCGAGGGGTAGCGCTCGGCGAAATCCGCGAGGCCGACCTTGGCCAGCGCACGGCGCCCGCTTTCCTTCGCCTTGGCGGCGGGAGCGCGCTTGGAAAGACGCAATCCCAGCGTCACGTTATCCAGCACTGTCATATGCGGCCATAGGTTGAAGTGCTGGAACACCATGCCGACGTTGCGGCGCACGGAATCGATGTTCTGGTCGCTTTCTCGTACCAGTCCTTCGGCACCGCGCTTGTAGCCGAGCAACCGGCCCTCGATCTCGATCTCGCCGCTCGTATATTCCTCGAGGAAGCTCGCGCAACGCAGCAACGTGCTCTTGCCCGACCCCGAGGGTCCGATGATGCAGACGACCTCGGAGAGGTTGATGTCGAGCGAGATCCCGGACAGGGCCGCGAATGTGCCGAAATCCTTGGTCAGATTCCGGATTTTGATGACGGGTTCGGTGGTTTCAGTGGCCATCGTTTATTCCCAAATTGGTGGTTGAGCGGCCTAGAACCGCACCCGGCGCTCAACATATTTGCCGAGCTGCGCGACTGCCTCGACCAGCAGCCAGTACAGTAGGGCGGCGGCGAGATAAGGTTCGATGACCGCGTAGGTCTCGTTGACGAATTGCGTCGTGTTCTTGGTCAGCTCGGCAACGGTGATGATGGACAGCACCGCGGATTCCTTGATGAGGATGATGATCTGGTTGACCATCGGTGGCGTGATCATGACCAGCATCTGCGGCAGCTTGATATGGCGGATGATCTGCGTGCCTGAGAGCCCGGCCATGCGCGCCGCCTCGATCTGGCCTTTGGAGATCGACTGGAAACCGGAGCGGAAGATTTCGGCGAAATAGGCGGCACCATAGAAGCCGAGGCCGAAAACACCCACCGCTTCGGCACTCAGCCGGAGGCCTATGCTCGGGCCGCCATAATAGAGCACGAACAGCAGGATCAGGATCGGCAGGCCGCGCATGATCTCGATATAGGCACGAACGGCCCAGCGCAGTGGCGTGAACGGCGTGCTCTCGAGGCAGGCGAGCAACAGGCCGATCGCCAGTCCAAGGGCTGTGGCAAGTGCGCAGATCCAGGCCGTCGTCGCCAGGCCGGCCAGCATCAGCGGCCCGTATTGCACCCATAGGTCGAAGAATTGCGCCATGGCTCAGGCCCTCCGCGCCAGCCGTTGCTCGGCCATGCGGCCGATCAGCGACAGAAGGAAATTGATGACGATATAGATGACGGCGGCGGTGATGTAGATTTCGAACGGGCGATAGGTGGTCGCGACGATCTGCTGGCTTACCCGCATCAGTTCCGTCACCGCGATAACGGAGACCAGCGATGAGTTTTTCAGGATGCTGATGGTCTCATTGACCAGCGACGGGATGACGAGGCGCAATATCTGGGGCACGAGTATATGCTGGCGCCCCGCCCATTTGCGTATGCCTACCATGCGCGCCGCCTCCAGTTGCCCTGGTGGGATGGCCAAAAGTCCGCCGCGAAATATCTCGGCCTGGAAGGCGATCGTGTTCAGGGTCAGCGCGAGGATGGCCGCGAGGATGGGCGCTACATTGATGCCGATGAGCGGCAGCAGATAATAGATAATCAGCAACTGCACGAGGATGGGCGTGCCGCGCCACACGCTTTGATAGATGCGCGAAAAGTAGCGCAGCCACGTCTTCTTCGAGGTGACGCCGAAGCACAGGACGAGGCCGAGCGGCATGCCGAGGATGATGGCGACGCCCGACACCAGGATGGTCATGCCCGCGCCCCAGAGCATGATGGGCAGGTTGTTCTGGATGAGGGCGAACATTGCCAAGTCGTCAGACCTTATGGACTTGAGGCCAGGCTTGCAGCCTGTGCGTTGTTAGGCAGGCGAGGCTGGAAAGCCTCACCTTTATCCGGGCGTTGGATGCCGACTCGTCAGCTCTTGGGTTCGGGCAGAGCGTCCGTCGGCAGTTTCATGGTGAAGCCGAACCACTTTTCCTGAAGTTTGGCCATGGTTCCATCGGCGGCGAGCTTGCGGAACTGGTCATCGATGAAGTCGGCAAGCGCCTTGCTGTCGTCGTCCTTGCGGAAGGCCCAGCTGAAATAGGTCGGGTCCCCGAACGTTGTGCGGATGGTTTCGAAGACGTCGCCGCGCTGCGTCTGCAGGTAGAGCAGATTGGGCAGGGAATTCACGACGGCATCCGTGCGCCCGGCAGCGAGATCGGCATAGGCTTCATTGAAGTCGACATAGGTCTGGATGTTGGCGATCGGCGCTAGGCCTTTTGCCTTTAAATCCTCGGAAAAGGCCTCGGTGCCCTTGAGCTGTGCCGAGCCGGCCTGCGTGCCGACATTTTTGCCGCTCAGGTCTTCGGGCGTGTTCAAGGCGGTGTCGCCTTTGCGCTTGACGTAGGAGAACGACGCGTCGGCGATTGGCAGAGACAGCCTGTAGGTATCATAGCGCTGTTTGTTAACGGTGACGGACGTTATGATGGCATCGAACTTCTCCGTCTGCAAACCGGGCAGCAAGCCCTGGAACGGCAGGTCGAGCCGGTTCACCTTCACGTCCGGCAGCGCCTTCATGACTTCTTCGAAGAGGTCAACTCCGTAGCCTACGATCTTGCCGTTTTCGACATATTCGAACGGCGGGTAGCGGGCCTCGGACGCGATGGTGATTTCCCCCTTTGCCTTGATCCGATCCAGAAGATCGGAGGCGGTGGCAAAGCTCGCCACGGCGAGCGAGAGCGACGCGGCCAACAGCGTCGAAGTGCACAGTTTCAAAGCGGATCGCATAACTTCCTCCAGTTTCGTATGTTCCCGTTTATTATGGATTATTTGGAGTCCGAGGCTTCTGTACGCGCTCAGGAATCTCGCATGCGTGACGAGCCTTAAACCTCCAGGTCGTCAGCCGGCTGCAATGCCGGCCCGATTGTTTGCTTCCCCAGTGGCATGACGGCACGGCACCATCTGGTAGGGCAGCATGGCAGGATTGAATCTTTGATAAACATGGAAGGAATAGACTATACATCGAAGTTGGCGATGTAAGGCTGATACCCGACACCGTCTGAGAGGCTCAGGGAGGAGTGTCAGAATGCGTCTGTCGGTTGCCGACATTCGTGCGCTCAGGGTTTTCCGCTCGGTGGTCGAGCATGGCGGATTTACCGGAGCACAGCTTGCTTTGGCGATGAGCCAATCGACGATCAGTTTCCAAATCAACGCGTTGGAGGAACGGCTGGGGTTTTCGCTATGCCAACGCGGCAGGCGCGGCTTCGAACTAACCGATAGGGGCACCGCGGTCTATGAATATTCCCATTCGCTGACTTCAGCGCTGTCGGCGTTCGAGATGCAACTGGGCGAACTGCGCTCCAAGGCGACGGGTGTGCTGCGCGTCGGGATCGTCGATGCCACCGTTACCGATTCAGCCCTGGGCCTCGATGACGTCATTCATCAGTTCATCAAGAAAGCCAGCGAAGTCGATCTGCGCATCACCATCGGCTCGCCTGAACAGCTTATCGCGGAAACCGCCAAGGGCGGGATCGACTTCGCGATCTCCCCCCGCATCAAATTGCTGCCCGGCTATTCGCAGACCGAGTTCCATTATGAAATCAACTCGCTCTACTGCAGCGAGCGCCACCCGCTGTTTTCCCGCAAGCTGGTGACAAAGGCTGATGTGGAAGCATCGCAGATGGTGGTGCGCCCTTATGCCAACAAGTCGGAATTGCAGCATTTCCCCAACGCGCATGTCGGCGCCTATGCTTCGAATATCGAGGCGCAGGCAATGTATATCCTGAGCGGCCACTTCGTCGGCTATCTGCCGGATCACATGACCGTCACGTTTAGACAGAACAACCGGCTTAAGGCGCTGCTTATTCCCGAGGCGCAGATCCGCTCGCCCTTCGTCATCATCGCGCCAAAGCACAAGAAAGCGTCGCTGTCGCAGAGGATTTTTTTTCAGGAACTGCGCAAAAGGGTGGGGAGTGCCGAAAAATCGGCCGGAAAAGGGCAAGCCGCCGACGCAAAAAACAAGATGCCCAAGGTACGCGGCATGTAAAAACTCCTTTATGCATTGATCCCGAAAAGCGGGAGCCGCTTTTTCGGGATCAATGGTCTGGATGCAGGGCTGCGCTTTAAAGGCGCGGCGCCTTGGCGTCGATCCGATAATGCGCTTCGGTTGGAACGCAGCCTTGACCGTTTACCGGAATGAGGTCCTGCGGGCAGGCTGAGAACGCGACGATCAAATCCATTTCCGCGCACATCGACACATAGGAGCCCGGTCCCGCCACCGGTGCCTCGAAGGTGACCGAACCGTCTTCGCCGACGGGAATGTTCATGAACAGGTTGAGCGGCGAAGGGGTTTCGGGTGGCGTCAGCCCGACCGCGCCGAGGGCCGTCGCCAGATTGTCGGTGCAGTTGTCATGGTGCCCGACATGGCCCAACTGCTGGTAGCGATAGCGGTCGCAGGCGGCGATCAGCGTATCGTGCACGCCACCCGACGTGTCCTGTATCAGGGTCAGCATCGGACGCCGCCTGTTGCTGCACAGCGTGTCGCCGTTCTTCGGGTTCACCTTGAGCATGGCTCCACGACTGTGCTCCATCGACATGAATTCCGCGATATCGTCGGCGCAGAAGGCCCAGGTGTCCACCACCTGGGTGCCGTGGGTGTTGATGACGGTGATCACCTGGCCTTGGGCAACGCGCGTCGCCACGCCCTTGCGGGCAGGAATGACGTGAACCTGACCGTTACTTGCGTTCGTTGGCATCGTTGAATTCCTTTCGTTCAGCGTCCGCGCGCTCCGTGTTCGACAAAGATATAGCCGAGAAAGTTCAGGAGTACCTGTGCTGCTAGAAAGCCGGTGATGCCCGAAGGGTCGTAAGCCGGGGCCACCTCGACGAGGTCGATGCCGACGACGTCGCCGCGCTTCACAAGGCCCCGGAGCATTTCCATTACTTCATAATACAGGAAGCCGCCATGGCTAGGCGTGCCAGTGCCCGGCGCAATCGACGGATCGAAACCGTCGATGTCGATCGTCACATAGTAACGTACGCCTTCCGGAATGGTCGCCAGAACACCTTCGACGCCGAGCTTGCGCGCCTGGCGGACGGAAAGGATCGTCGAGCCGCGTTGGCGCGCATCCTCGTAACCGTCGCGGGCGGTCGAGGAGACGTTGCGGATGCCGATCTGGCTGAGGCCGCTAACATGCGACTGTTCGGCCGCGCGGCGCATCGGATTGCCGTGTCCTTCGCGCACGCCATGACGCACGTCGACAAAGTCGAGATGCGCATCGATCTGCACGATGTGAATGGGGCCATGTTCGCTGAACGCCCTGACGCAGGGAATGTTGATGGCATGGTCGCCGCCCAGAACGACGGGCAGCGCTCCGCGTTCAAGAATCTTGCGGACCGCCATTTCCGTATTCGCGTGGCTGGCCACGGTATCGGTATGCACGATATCCGCGTCGCCTATATCAACCATCCGTACCTTGTCGAGCGGCAGATAGATTTGGTCGTCCTCATGGTCGTAAGCGCCGGCATGACCGAAGGAAAACAGCGTCGAGGCCTCGCGGATGGCGCGGGGGCCGAAACGTGCACCGGAGCGGTACTGGGTCCCCATGTCGAAGGGCACACCCAGCACGGCGACATCCGCGTCGATCTTGTCCCAATCAAGGCAGATCGGCCGTTTACCGAAGGTGCTAAGCCCAACGAAGGGGAGATCGAGCCGCCCACCCTCATACCCGTGTCCAGACATCGAGACTCTCCCTTTCGGATAACCCTCACGCCATCTGGCAGCGACCTTCGATATGAGCCGAAGCGCTTAAGCTGGAGTGAAGCACGACAGGCCTGCGGTCTGTCTGCCTCGTGGCTAGCATGGTCCTGCCACTCCTATCCATCACGAGTATCGGGCGTTCATATCGATTTATCCGGAAATTGGCCGTATTAGGGTTAGAACAAGAGCAGCCCGAAACCGATGGAAGGAAGACTCCCGCTCCGCCGGTGAGCGCTGTCGTTCGAGCTTGCTGTGCCCGAGCAGCACCTGGATGACGCTGATGTCGACATCCTGCTCAAGCAGGTGAGTGGCGAAGCTGTGCCGGAGAGTATGCGGGCTGAGAACGTTCTCACCGCTCCCAAAGCAATATCTCTTGTCAGCCGAGATTTGACGGCCGCGTCTCGCTATTGACGCACAGCTGAAGCAGGCCTACTGGTACATATACCGGACCACTAGACCTCTTCGGATGTAAGGACGGATGGACCTACGAGCGATTCTGACCGACGACGGGAGTGCGCTTGGCGGCGTGCCGAAGCATTCGATGAAGGACTTCGTCGTCCAGAAGATCGCGACATTCATTGCGACCGGCATTCTTGACGTGGGGGACCCGTTGCCAAGCGAGCGTGAACTTGCGGGCGCTTTGTCGGTAAGCCGCGAGACGGTGCGCGGTGCGATCCTAATCCTTTCCACAAAGGGCATCCTTTCCGTCGCCCAAGGCACGCGGACAGTGGTGGCCTCGACGGAAGTCGGGGAACTCGCGGTCCAATCGGCCCGCTATCGCGACATTTCCAGATACAGTCTTGACGACGTGCATGAGGCGCGGTTGCTGATCGAAGATCAGGTGGCGCGGGCCGCGGCTGTCCGGGTTGAAGCCGCGACGCTCGAGACCCTGCAAAAATCGATCGAGGCGCAGGAAGCGGCGATCGACGATCCCGTTCGCTTCCTCATTTGCGATCGCGAATTTCACACGGCCATCTATCGGGCGGGCGGCAATGCCGCGCTGGCGGATATCGCCGCCGATCTCTATTCCTACCTTCTCGACCATCGGCGGCGAGCAGTCGCCCAGCCTTCAAGCATCGCAACGAGCATCGCCGATCACCGTGCCATTCTTGCGGGACTTGAGGCGCGCGATTCCGAGGCGGCCGCAAGGGCCTTCGCGGTCCACGAAACACGCATCTACACCACGACCAAGCAGCTTTTAACGCAATCCGCTCGAAAGGGATAAGAATAGGGGCGGATTGCCGGGCAACCATGCAGCACAACAGGAGGAGTTCCCATGCTGACAAGACGCCTTTTTGCCACCGCAGCCCTCGCGGGCGTTGTCGCGCTGACCGGCATTGCCGGGACGGCGACCGCCGCTCTCGCCGAATCCAAGGAGTTGGTCTATCTGACTCCAGGCCTTGATCTTGCCTTCTGGCGATACCTCTCCAAGGGCATCGAGAATGTCGCAACCAAGGGAGGCTACACCTATCAGGCGCTGGATTCGGGCAACAATGCCCAGACCCAGCTTAAAAATGCCAAGGACGCGATCGCCCGCGGCGTCGCCGGGATCATCATCTCTCCGACAGACAGTTCAACCGCGCCGGCCGTGCTCGATCTCGCCAAGCAGGCAAACATTCCCGTGGTCATCGCCGACATCGGCACGGACAGCGGCGACTATGTGTCCTTCATCATCTCTGACAATTATCAGGGCGCGAACGGCGTCGGCAAAGCGCTGGCCGAGGCAATGAAGGCCGCCGGCAAGCAGGACGGCAGCGTGGGCATTGTCGGCATCAGCCAGGCCCGCCTCAACGGCCAGGCCCG
The DNA here is from genome assembly GCF_006442305.1 of Mesorhizobium sp. B2-3-6. Lineage (NCBI taxonomy): Bacteria > Pseudomonadati > Pseudomonadota > Alphaproteobacteria > Hyphomicrobiales > Phyllobacteriaceae > Mesorhizobium > Mesorhizobium sp. B2-3-6. Next base: position 604,357 of record NZ_VFVW01000002.1, read on the forward strand.
CACCAAGGGCTTCAAGGACGCGATGACAGAGGCTGGCATCACCAAGGAAGCCGGGCTGCAGCAGATGCAGACCTACACCGCGGACGAAACCTTCAAGTTCACGCAGGATATGACGACCGCGAATCCGGACATGAAGGGCCTCTTCGTCCAGACCGACGGCCCGACGCTGGGCGCCTTGCAGGCAATCAAGGCGGCCCGCCTCACCGGCGACGTGCTGGTCGCCGGTTTCGACGGCGTGCCGGAATTCGTGCCGTTGCTGCAGTCGGGCGAACTGGTCGTTTCGGGCATGCAGCAGCCGTATCTGATGGGCCAGGAATCGGGACGCGCGATGGTCGACCATCTCGGCGGCAAGACTCCCGAAAAGAAAATCCTCGTGCCGATCAAGATCGTGACCAGCAAGAACATCGAGCAGGAGCTTCCAACCATCAAGGAAACGGTCTTCGCCAACGAGATGTAATCGGGGCCTGGCCGACATAGGCCGTCCGGGGGCACCCTCCCCCGGACGCTTTATTCGTACCACTTGGAGTGTGTCCTCGGATGGTAGACAGCAGCAAGATTCCCGAGCCGCTTCTCGTGGCTCGTGGCGTCACCCGCCTGTTTGGGAACGCCTACGCGCTCAGCAACGCGTCGATAGCGCTCTGCCGGTACGAGATCTGCGGATTGCTGGGCGCGAACGGCGCGGGAAAATCGACGCTGTCACGGATCGTTTGCGGACACCTGCCGCCTTCGTCGGGCGAGATACTCTTCAAGGGTGCTCCCTTGACCGTCGGATCCGCGCGCGACGCGCTGCGTTCCGGCATTGCCCTCGTGGCACAGGAAACCAGCCTGGCGCCCGACATGAGCGTGCTGGAGAATATCTTCCTGCCCAGCTACGCGATGCCGGGCCGACTGTCTTTCAGCCAGTTGCGAGACAAGGCGCAGACCATCCTGTCGGAACTTGGCCATGACCACGTACTGCCACTCGACATCGAGGTGCGCCGGCTCTCGGCAGCGCAACGCCAACTCGTCGAAATAGCCAAGGCGCTGGCCCTCAACGCCGATCTTGTCATCTTCGACGAGCCGACGGCCTCCCTCTCGCCGATCGAGGTTGACCGGCTGTTCGAGATTATGGGACGGCTGAAAAACAGCGGGAAGGCACTCGCCTTCGTGTCGCATCGGCTTGAGGAGGTCTTCGCAGTCACCGATCGCGTCACAATCCTGCGCGAGGGCAAGACCGTGGCCGAAAGCGTGCCTACGGCGGGGCTCACGCAGGCCGACGTCATCCGCCACATGGTGGGACGCGACATCGGAAATGTGTATCGAAGGGCCGTCTCGCGAGTGACCACTAACGAGCAGCCGGTGGCTCTGGAGGTAATTGGGCTCAAAGCTCCGCCTTTCGTGCGTGACGTCTCGTTCACGGTGCGCAGGGGTGAAATTCTCGGCCTCGGCGGGCTTGTCGGAGCTGGACGCTCGGAGAGCGCCGAAGCGATATTCGGACTGCGCCACCGCAGCCGCGGGCGCGTCCTTGTCGGCGGCAAGGAGATTGCCCCCAACAGCCCTATCGCGGCAATCCGCGCCGGTCTCGGAATGGTCGCCGAGGACCGGCGGGCCCAGAACATCGTGCCCGACATGACGGTCGGCGAAAATCTCTTCCTCGCCCAGATGGGCAAGCACAAGGGTTTCGGGCGGGGCCATTCGGCGCGCCGCAAGCAGGCCAGCGAGCTGATTTCGCGTCTCGACCTTCCGACCGACCGCATGGATGCAAACCTTCTGCACTTCTCCGGCGGCATGCAGCAGAAGATCATTATCGCGCGCTGGCTGCTGATCGAGCCCGAAGTGCTCATCCTCGACGAGCCTACGAAAGGCGTCGACATAGGGACACGCCAGGCAATCTACGAACTGCTGCGCGAGGTGGCCGAAAGGGGGATAGCCGTAGTCGTGATCTCCTCGGATTTCCAGGAATTACTGGGGATCTGCGAGCGGGTCGTCGTGGTGAGTGACGGCTATACCATCGCCGACCTGCCCGCCTCGCGACTGAGCGAAGAGAGCCTGACGCTGCTCGCCGCGCCCCGAAGCTCAGCCGAGCGCAACACGGCATTCCTGCGCGATCTTGTCGCCGGCCATGGCGGCACGGCATTTTGGGGATTGATCGACGACGACCGGTTCGTCTGCCTCGCCCTCGCCGAGGGTACGCCGGGTGCAACGATGGGACTCGCGGCCGGGCATGTCTATCTTGCGCAGGAGACGGCAATCCCCCTCGCGCTTGGAAGGCGTCAACCCGGCATCGTGACCGAGAATGACGGCCGCTCTACCTTGCTTGCACCACTGTCCAATCGCCGAGGGCACGATCTGGGATGGATCGGGCTCAGCCTGCCGGCCGGCTCCAGGCTGCCGGACGCCGGGGCCCTGTCGGCCCGGATCGCCGGCCTGTTCGATACACCTCAAGACGAAAAGATCGACGCATGAACGCGCCCACACGATCCTTTGCGATGCCCAGATTCGCCAGCACGCTTGAGTTCCGGATGCTCTGCCTCGCCATGGTGCTTGCGGTGATCCTGTCGTTCATCTCGCCGCACTTCTTCACCGAGCGGAACATGTTCAACATACTCGACCAATCGGTGGTGCTTGGCATAGTTGCCGTCGGCATGACCCTGGTGATCCTGACTGGCGGCATCGACCTGTCCGTCGGGTCGGTCGCGGGCGTGACCGGCATCATCCTCGCCCTACTCCTGAAGGAATTCCCCATTCCGGTGGCGATCGCGCTCGCCATAGGTTGCGGCGCCCTGATCGGGCTTTTCTCCGGCGTTCTCATCGCAGTGTTCGGCCTGGCGCCCTTCGTGGTGACGCTCGGGGTCATGGCGATGGGGCGCAGTCTCGCCTATATCGTGTCGGGACAGCGCTCGATTTCGGGACTGCCCATGGGGCTGCAGAACATCGTCTACACGAACCTGCTGGGCATCCCCGCCAACGTCATCTTCCTCATCGCGCTCTACCTCGCCACCTGGGCGTGGCTGACATATTCCAAGGGCGGGCGAACCATCTACGCGGTCGGCTCGAACATTGAAGCCGCCCGGGCGGCCGGCCTCAACACCCTCTTCTACTCGATCTTTCCCTACGTGGCGTCCGGTGCCCTTTCGGCGACGGCGATGACCTTTTCGCTGGCGCAGATCATGTCGGCTGACCCGATCGGGGGGAACCAGCTTGAACTCGACGCCATCGCGGCCGTGGTCATCGGTGGCGCGAGCCTCTACGGCGGACGAGGCACGATATTCGGCACGCTGATGGGGGTTCTGATCATGGTGATGATCCGCAATGGCCTCAACCTGCTCGGCGTCTCGCCGTTCTGGCAGGGGACCGCCATCGGCGCCATCATCATCCTCGCCTTGCTGGCCGAGCGCCTCATCACCTGGAAATCGCGCCGCGTTTGAGACCGGGAGAATCCTATGACACAGTCCGATCCTTCCCGAGCCGTCCGCCTCTACGGCACGGAAGAACTACCGGCAGAGGAGTGGCTACTGAGCGCCGGGCCCCTCAGCGTGCTTTTCGACGGCGCGAACCTGCGCGACTTCCGCATGCATGGCGAAAAGGTGATCCGCGCAATCTCGTTCGTGGTCCGCGACAAGGACTGGGCGACGCTCATTCCGAAAATCACCGACCTGGTCGTCGAAAAGGACGACGATCGCTTTCGTGTGGCCTATCGCGCAAGCGTTGCCAGCAAAGGCGAGACCTTCGGCTATGACGTGGCCATCGCTGGTACCGCGGCAGGCGTTCTGACCTATTCGGCTCGCGGAACCACGCCGACCGGGCTTCTCACGAACCGGACCGGCTTTGTCGTCCTGCATCCCATAGAGGGGATAAGCGGCGCGGCCGCCACGATCACGCACACAAGCGGCGAGAAGGCCGAGACACGGTTTCCTGTGGAGATCGATCCGGTGCAGCCGATGATGGATCTGCGTGAAATCTCGCATCGTACTCCCGGCGGGCTGGAGGTCAGCTGCCTTATGGAGGGCGACGCGTTCGAGATGGAGGACCAGCGGAACTGGACCGACGCCTCCTACAAGACCTATGTTCGTCCCCTCGCTCTGTCCTGGCCGTACAGGATCGAGCCCGGCGAGGTCGTCGAACAGAAGATCACCCTGACCGTCAAGGGCTCTCCCAAGGGTCCGTCGCGTCAGGCGGGAGGCATCGCCGCCCTGACGCTCGGCGAGGCGGCGGACGCGATTCCACCTCTCGGCGTCGGATTGCATCCCGATGACGCTTCGGCCGCATTGCGGCATGTCGAGACGCTTGCCCAGCTCGGCGTCGCCCATGTCATCTGCCATTACGATCCGCGGTTCGGCCATGATGCCGAAACGCTGGCGAGGCAGGTCGAGATCGCCGTCGCAATGGGCGCCCAACCCTGGCTCGAAGCAGTGGTCGAGCATGCCGACGATGCTGGCGCCGCGGCGGAAATAGACTCCCTGGGCAAGGTGGCCGCGAGGCTCGATCATCGCTTCACGACGGTTCTGGTGTCGCCCGCACCCGATCTCAAATGCACGCTGCCCGGCAGCATCTGGCCGCCAGCGCCGGATGCGGCGAAGCTCTATGCGGCCGCGCGCGCGGCCTTCCCCGCATCTCGCATCGGCGGAGGCATGTTCAGCTTCTTCACCGAGCTCAACCGCAAACGTCCCCCGGCCGAGGCGATAGACCTCGTGACATTCACGACGGCGGCGATTTTTCATGCTGGTGACGACCGCTCCTTGATGGAGACGCTCGAATGCCTGCCGCATATTGTCAGGACCGTGCCGGCGATCGCCAAGGGCCGCCCATATTCCGTTGGGCCGTCCGCAATCGGGTTGCGCGACAATCCCTATGGCGAAGCGCCGGTCGCCAATCCCGCCAACATCCGGCAGGCGGTCAATTTCAATGATCCGCGCCAGCGGGGCGTCATGGGAGCGGCCTGGAACCTCGGCTACTTCGCCGCCTTCGCGGAAGGCGGCGCGGCGGCCATCGCGCTCGGCGCCGCGGTCGGCCCGTTCGGCGTCCTCTCCGTGCCGACGTCGTTTCCGCAGCCCTGGTTCGAAGGCAAGGGCGAGCTCTATCCTGTCTGGCACATCGTGCGAGGCCTGGCGAAGCTCAAAGGCTGCCCGCTCCGTCCGCTGCGATCGTCGGTCCCTGGCGCAGTGCGAGGAATCGCGGCGGTTACCGAAAAAGGCACCGAGCTGTGGTTATGCAACCCCTCGCCCAACGCGCTGGAGGTGCGCCTCCCCAAAGGCTTCGCGCGCGCTGCAATTCTTGACGCCTCATCTTTCGTCGCGGCATCGCGCCAACCGGATCTGCTCGATCGGCTGACGCATGACGGAACGCAAACCCTGTCGCTCGAAGCCTACGCAGTCGTGCGCGCGCTCAGGCAGGTCTGAAGCGGCATCACAAACCAGTCCCGGAAGAGAACGGAGCATCCATGCATATACTCATCATTGGCGCTGGTGGAATGATCGGCCGCAAACTCGCGGCCGAGCTTTCGCGGACAGCATCGCTTGGAGATCGAAAGATTGACCGGATGACGCTGGCGGACGTGACGAAGCCGCCGGTGCCAACCGGTGACATAGGTTTTGTCGAAGCCATTGCCGCCGATATTTCCGCTCCCGGCGCAGCGCAGGATCTGGCCGCGCGCCGCGCGGATGTGATCTTCCATCTCGCGGCCATCGTGTCCGGCGAAGCGGAACGCGATTTCGAGAAGGGCTATCGCATCAATATGGACGGCACGCGCGCTCTTTTCGAGGCGATCCGGCTGGAAGGAACCCGGCGGAAATATATCCCCAGGCTGGTGTTCACCTCCTCGGTTGCTGTCTATGGCGCGCCTCTGCCCGACCCTATTCCCGACGACTACATCCTTGCCCCGCTGACCAGCTACGGCACCCAGAAGGCGATATCCGAGCTGTTGCTGGCCGACTACTCGCGCCGCGGCTTCCTCGACGGCATCGGGATACGCCTGCCGACGATCGTCATTCGGCCCGGCACTCCCAACGCGGCAGCCTCGGGCTTCTTCTCCGGCATCCTGCGCGAGCCACTCGCCGGGCAGCGCTCCGTGCTGCCGGTGAAGGAGACCGTCAAGCATTGGCTGGCGAGCCCGCGCTCGGCGGTAGCCTTCCTCATCCATGCCGCGATGCTCGATACATCCGCGCTGGGCGCCCGGCGCACGCTGAACATGCCGGGTGTCGCGGCCACGGTCTCCGACCAGATTGCCGCGCTCCGCCGCGTGGCAGGGGCCGAAGCCGAGGCGTTGATAGACCGCAAGCCGGACGAGGCGATCGAGGCCATTATTGCCGGGTGGCCGAAATCCTTCACGCCCAGGCTGGCCACCAGTCTGGGCTTTGTGGCCGAAAGCACGGTCGATGAACTGATCGCGGTTTACCTGGCGGACGACGCCCCGAAGACCATCCCTTAACCGTTAGGGCATGGTCGCCAAAGTTCCGTGAAAGTTGAAACTGGGAAATTCCGATGCTTCTGGGCTGCATAGGCGATGATTTCACCGGGTCTTCCGACCTGGCCAACACGCTTGCCAAGGGGGGCATGCGCACGGTCCAGTACAACGGCGTTCCCAACACCGCCTCCGACCGCTCGGTTGACGCGGGCGTCGTTGCCCTGAAGACCAGAACGATATCCGCCTCGGAGGCGGTGAAGCAGTCGCTCGCGGCGTTGGAGTGGCTTCGACGCCAAGGCTGCCGCCAATATCTGTTCAAGTACTGCTCGACATTCGACTCGACGCCCGAAGGCAATATCGGTCCCGTGCTGGACGCTCTTGGCGACGCGTTGGGAGCGGCACGCGCGATCGTCTGTCCGGCGTTTCCCGCAACCGGCCGGTCGATCTACCAGGGGCATCTTTTCGTCAACGATCGGCTATTGAGCGAATCCGGCATGGAGAAGCATCCGCTTACGCCGATGACGGATCCCGATCTGCGGCGTTGGCTTTCGCGACAGACCGCGCGCGGGATCGGCCATGTCCCCTACGATGTCGTAGCGGGAGGCCCCCTCCCGATCAGGGATGCTCTGGAGGCGGCATCTGCCAGCGGCTCTCGCTACGTCGTGGTCGATGCCATTCTGGACAAGGATCTTATCGCCATTGGCGAGGCTGCCGAAGCCGATGTCCTGCTCAGCGGCGGTTCGGGAATAGCGCTTGGACTTCCGGCCAACTTTCGTCGGGCCGGGTTGATCGGCACGGCGGCCACGCATTGGAAGGGAATACAGGGGCCAGGGGCCGCGCTTTGCGGTTCGTGCTCGACCATGAGCCGGCGCCAGATTGCCGAGCACCGGAAAAGCCATCCGACGCGCGTTGTGGAGGTGGATGCGGTCGTGGACGGCACGGCCAATCCTGTTGAATATGCCGAGTGGGCGATCGGCCACCAGCACCACGGCTTGCCATTGGTGTTCTCGTCGGCCGAGCCCGAAGCCGTCGCCGCCGCACAGAACCGCTACGGGAAGGAGCGCGTCGCGACGGCAGTTGAAGGTTTTTTCGGCGAACTGGCGCGTCAGCTTTCGGCGCGTGGCGTGCGCCGGCTGGTTACGGCGGGCGGCGAGACATCGGGGGCTGTCGTATCGGCGCTCGACATTTCGTCGTTCGAGATCGGACCGGAGATCGACCCCGGTGTTCCGGCGTTGAAGGCGGGTGACCCGGATATGGTGCTCGCCCTTAAATCGGGCAATTTCGGTTCGGCCGGGTTCTTCGAAAAGGCAGCCGACGTCCTTACGGGAGGCGTTCTACAATGAGCGATGAAACAAGACTCAGGGATCAGATCTGCAGCATCGCTGCGTCCATGTTCGCGCGCGGCCTCACTGCGGGAAGCTCGGGGAACATCTCCGCCCGCCTCGGCGATGGTCGGCTGCTCGTCACGCCGACAGGATCGTCCTTTGGCGCGCTCGACCCCGCCCGCCTGTCGCTCTTCGACGCTGAGGGACGGTTCCTGGACGGCGACAAGCCGACAAAGGAGATGCCGCTGCATCAGGCGTTCTACGAGACACGCGGCGCGCGCACCGGAGCGGTCGTCCATCTTCATTCGACCCATTCTGTCGCGGTTTCGCTTCTGCCCGACGTCGATCCCGACAGCGTCTTCAAGCCGCTGACGGCCTATTCGATCATGCGGCTGGGAAAGGTGAAACTGCTGCCCTACATCCGGCCCGGCGATCCGGCGATGGGAGACGCCGTGCGCGGACTCGCCGGGAAACGGTCGGCCGTATTGCTGGCCCACCACGGACCCGTCGTCGCCGGCAAGGATCTCGAAGCCGCCGCCTATGCGATGGAGGAACTTGAGGAAACGGCCAAGCTCACGCTTCTCACCCAGGGCTTGCGGCCCAAGATCCTCGCGGCTCCGCAAATTCGCGAGTTGGTGGAACACTTTGACGTGGAGTGGGACGACTGATGCAACTTTCGGCCAATCTGGGATTTCTCTTTCGTGACCTAGCGCTTCCGGATGCGATCCGCGCGGCCAAGCGGCGCGGTTTCGCGGCGGTCGAGATGCATTGGCCGTACGATACCGACGCATCGGTGGTCGCGGCGCTGCTCGCCGAAACCGGTCTTCCGCTGCTTGGCATCAACACGGCCCGGGGGGATGTTGGGGCGGGCGATTTCGGCCTCTCCGCGCTGCCGGGCCGTGAAACGGAAGCGCGCGCGGCGATCGACCAGGCGGTTCAATGGGCAGCCGTAACAGGCTGTCGCAACATCCATGTGATGGCAGGAAAGGCAATCGGCGACGAAGCCTTCGCGACGTTCACCGGCAATTTGCGGTACGCTTCGAAGGCGGCGGCACGGCACAACATCGGCATATTGATCGAGCCCCTGAACCCGCGCGATGCGCCGGGCTATTTCCTCTCCGACCTTTCCACCGCATTGCGTGTGATCGATGCGACAGACGGTGCGGTAAAGGTAATGTTCGACTGCTATCACATGCAGATCATTCAAGGCGATTTGCTTAACTCGGTAAGGCAATTTTCCGACAAGATCGGCCATATCCAATTCGCCGCCGTACCGGATCGTAGCGAGCCCGATCACGGCGAGGTGGACTATGGCTGGCTCCTGCGCGCAATCGCGGACGCCGGCTATGATGGCGCATTCGGCGCCGAATATCGCCCCACTACCGATTCCTTTGCTTGGATGAAGCGTTTCGACCACTAGAGGCCTGAGTGCGCGTGCTTGGCGCGGCACGCTTTCGGCCCCGGTGGAGCCGATATCCACGCCAGACAGGAGGCGTGAGAACACCCGGTCGATAGCGGATCTGCCGCGTTCGGGATGGCCTTAGGCTAGAAAGCCGACCTTGCGTTCGAGGGGCCAATGCAACTGCCAGGGTCATATGCTGCTATGCTGCGATCAGGGACAAATGTCCCCTTTCAGAAGTTTGCAGAGCAAGTCTGTTCGACTGATATACGGCGCAAAGACGTCGTTCGCGTCATCAGCCGGGGTTGGCGATCTTCTCTGCGCACCGATTGTGGCTGATTGTCCCAGATAGGATTTATATTTGTTATCAGACAGTTACGCCGCGGATTGGCGTATTTTCGGCGGCGTTTGAGTGGGCCTGAATCACTCCCACTCAATTGTTCCCGGCGGCTTCGACGTCACATCATAGACCACGCGGTTGATGCCGCGGACCTCGTTGATGATGCGGGTGGCGGCGGCGCCCAGGAAGGCCATGTCGTAGTGATAGAAATCTGCCGTCATGCCGTCGACCGAGGTGACGGCGCGCAGCGCGCAGACGAATTCGTAGGTGCGGCCGTCGCCCATGACGCCGACCGTCTGCACCGGCAAGAGCACGGCGAAGGCCTGCCAGATGGCGTCATAGAGGCCGGCCTTGCGGATCTCGTCGAGATAGATGGCGTCGGCTTCGCGCAGGATCTCCAGCTTCTCGCGCGTGATGCCGCCGGGGCAGCGTATGGCGAGACCCGGGCCCGGGAACGGGTGGCGGCCGATGAAACTCTCGGGCAGGCCGAGTTCCTTGCCAAGTGCGCGGACCTCGTCCTTGAACAGTTCGCGCAGCGGCTCGACCAGCTTCATGTTCATGCGCTCGGGCAGGCCGCCGACATTGTGGTGCGACTTGATCGTCACCGACGGGCCACCGGTGAAGGAGACGCTTTCGATGACGTCGGGATAGAGCGTGCCTTGCGCCAGGAAATCGGCGCCACCGAGTTTCTTGGCCTCTTCCTCGAACACCTCGATGAAGAGCCGGCCAATGGTCTTGCGTTTCTTCTCGGGATCCGCCTCGCCTTCGAGCGCACCGATGAAGCGATCCGACGCGTTCACCAGAATGAGCGGCAAATTGTAATGTTCACGGAACATCGAAACGACGCCGGCGGCCTCGTCTTTACGCATCAGGCCATGGTCGACGAGGATGCAAGTGAGTTGGTCACCGACGGCCTCGTGGATGAGCAGCGCGGCGACCGAGGAGTCGACCCCGCCCGAGAGCGCGCAGATGACCTTGCCCTTGCCGACCTGCTTGCGGATCGCCTCGACCGCGTGCTCGCGGTAGGCGCGCATCGTCCAGTCGCCCTCGATGCCGGCGATGTTGTGGACGAAATTCCTGAGCAGCCGGGCGCCGTCGGGCGTATGCACCACTTCCGGATGGAACATGATGCCATACATCTTGCGCTCGACATTGCCGAAGATGGCGAAGGGCGAGCCTTCCGACTTGCCGAACACCTCGAACCCCTTGGGCAAGGAGATGACGCGGTCGCCATGGCTCATCCACACCTGGTGACGCTGGCCGATTGCCCAGAGGCCCTCGAACAGCGGACTTTCCTTCTCGATCTCGACGAAGGCGCGGCCGAATTCGCGATGATTGGAGCTTTCGGCAACGCCGCCCATCTGCACGCACATGGCCATCTGGCCATAGCAGATGCCGAGCACCGGCACGCCGGCCTCGAAGACGATCTGCGGCGCCCGCGGACTGCCGATATCCGTGGTCGAGGCCGGACCGCCGGACAGGATCACGGCTTTTGGATTGATGCGCTTGAATGCCGCCTCGGCCGACTGGAACGGCACGATCTCGGAAAACACGCCGGCCTCGCGGATGCGGCGGGCAATGAGCTGGGTGAACTGGCTGCCGAAATCGACAATCAGGACGGTGTCGGGTTGATTGGCTGTTTTCATGGCGAGCGTTTAGAGAAAGAAACGAGTCGACGCAATGGGTTGCGAACCTGACTTTCAGACCGGTCCCGTCACGTCACCGGGAGATGCCGTCCGAAGCAAGCCCGAGCCGATCGCCTGTTCGAGGCGCATGACGGCATCCGCCAGCTTTTCGTCGATGACGTGCAGATATTCGGTCCAGTCGCCGACATGCCTGAGATCAGCCGCGCCGTCGGAAATGCCGCGCAGCCCAATCAGGGGCACGTCGAACAACTGGCAGGCGCGCAGGCAGGCGAAGGTCTCCATGTCGACCATGTCTGCCGCAATTGCATCAAAGGCCGCGCCGGTGATGATTGCGCCGCCGGTCGACAGCGTCGCCTCCTTTATGCCCGGGATGCGCAACGGCAGCGGCACCGTAACCGGCAAATCGAGAAATGGCGTCGCGCCCTTCTCGAAGCCGAGCGGCGAGGCGTCGATGTCGCGATAGCTGACCGAGACCGCCTGATAGATTTCCGTCTGCTCCAAGGTCCGGCTGCCGGCCGAGCCGAGCGACACGACGAGGTCCGGCAGCGCCTTTTGCGACTTCAGCCAGGACAATTCGGCGCCAAGCCGGACGGCTGCCTCGACCGGGCCGACACCGGTCATCAGCGGGGTGAACAGCCGCTGTAGATGCGGCCCGTATTCGGCCTGTGCAGCCATGACGAAAAGGACATCCTTGCCGGACAGGCGCGACACTTTGTCGGTCATGATGATTTACTCCTCCCTGTCCTGCAGTCTTCACCGCCTGCTCGCCGGGACCCGCTGCCTGCGGCAGCTCCCGGCGTTCGTGGCCTTTCATCGTGCCACTGGCACGATGAATTCGCCTGCGGCGAACCTGCGACTCACCCAGCAATCCCGTCGCGGCCCACCATCGTCATCATGGTGCCGGTCATGGTGGCGATCAACTTGGCTTCGCCGTCGGCGGCGAAGGCATAGGCCTGGCCGTCGGCGACGATGATGGTGCGGCCGGGCTTGGTGACCGAGCCGCGGAACAGGAAGCGCTCACCCCTGCCCGGCGCCAGCAGATTGACCTTGAATTCGATGGTCAGCACCCCGGAATTCTCCGGCATCAGCGAGAAGGCCGCATAGCCGCAGGCCGAGTCCAGCGCGGTCGAGATGACGCCGGCATGCAGGAAACCGTGCTGCTGGGTGAGTGCGGCCGAATAGGGCATCTCGATTTCGATGATGCCGGGCGTCACCAGCGTCAATTCGGCGCCGATGGTCGCCATCGCCTGCTGGCGCGCGAAGGACGCCCTGACGCGGTCCTCATAGTCCGGAGCGGGTACGATCTTTGCTGCCATGGCCGTCGCTGCTTTCACTTTTGCCGGAAAAGCTTATTGCAGAGGCGTGAGCGGCAAGCAATCATCCAATGCTGCACTGCAGCAATTTGGTCTCGAGGGCGCGCAGGACGGCTTCGCTTTCCGCTCCATTCAGGAAGCCCTACGCAGCGCGCAGATGTAGAAACCGTCGGTGCCGCTCAGCGCCGGCGACAGGCAGATACCGCCCAGCGCGCCGAGCCGCATCGCCGTTTCATGGCCGGGAAAACGGCTGTCCCAGAGCCGGCGATGGTCGACCGGGGCAAAACCGCCATTGCGCTGGCAAAACGCTGCGACCTGGTCGCCATTCTCCTCGTCGAACACCGAACAGGTGACGTAGACTAGCAGGCCACCCGGCTTGACGAAGCTGCTTGCGGCATCGAGGATCGCCATCTGCTCGCCCTTGCGGGCGTCGAGCTGCCTTTGCGTCAGCCGCCATTTGGCATCCGGGCGCCGCCGCCAGGTGCCGCTGCCGGTGCAAGGCGCGTCGACCAGGACGAGGTCCATATGGCCAGTGAGCGGCGACAATTCCGCCGGCTTGGTGACGATCTGCACGTTGCGGTTTTCCGAGCGGCGGATGCGGTCGAAGATCGGCGCCAGCCGCGCCTTCTCGGCATCATGGGCGAAGACATGACCCGTATTGCCCATCGCCGCCGACAGCGCCAGCGTCTTGCCGCCGGCGCCGGCGCAGAAATCGAGCACCTGCATTCCAGGCTCGGCGCCGGCAAGAGCGGCGGCGATTTGCGATCCCTCGTCCTGGACTTCGAACCAGCCCTTCTGGAAAGCCGGCTCGGCCTGCACGTTGGGATGCCGGCCGTCGCCGTCGATCGGCGGTATGCGAATGCCTTGGGGCGCGATTTGGGCTGGCTTGGCGCCGGTTTCGGCAAGTTCCGCCAGCACTTTGGCCCGATCGGCCTGCAAAGTGTTGACGCGGATGTCGAGCGGCGGGCGGGTGGCGAGCGCCGCGCCCTCCTCGACCCAGGCCTCACCGAACGCGCGTTGCAAAAGCGGCTCGCACCAATCCGGTATGTCGGCGCGCACCGCGGGCGAGGCGTCGGCAAGCCGCCGCTCGTCGGTTGCCTGGAGTTCGGTAGCCGTCAGCAGCGGCGGCGCGAACTTGTCGCCGTCGAGCGCTTCGTTGAGCGAGCGCGCAGTCTGGTCCCATTCGAGCAGCAGGGCGCCGAAGCCGATGGCGCGCGGCGTGTCCTCGCCCAGCAGCCAGCCTGCCGAGCGCTTGCGGCGCAGCGCATCGTAGACGATGTTGCCGATCGCCGCGCGATCGCCGCCGCCGGCGAAGCGGTGCGACAGGCCCCAGTCCTTCAGCGCATCGGCCACCGGCCGGTGACGCCGGCCAATGTCTTCCAGCACTTCGATGGCCGCAGCCAGCCGTCCGCCTAGTCGCATTCTTCAGTCCACCAAATCGAGCGCATCATCTCGGTCTGCTCTTAGAGCCTTTCACGGTGAGATTGAACCCCGCCCCCTCTCGCGACGGCAGGCCGCCTGTTGAGATCGGCGAAAACCGCTCGATCAATAAATCTTCCGGTGCGGTCAACAGCAGATCGTCAATAAATGCAAGCTCTCTAATGTTATTAACTGGCGGCTGCAAGCACGGTAGGGATGCGACAACTCAGCTTTCCAAGTTTTTCGGTTGGGAATACTCTTGCCGCCATGATTCGCGGCGCGGAAAGCGTGGACCGGCGGATCGTCACGAGGAGAGGGCAATGAAGACTTATCTGGCGGAAGTTCTAGGCACATTCCTGTTGGTGTTCATCGGCACCGGGTCGGTGGTGACGGGCGGCTTCGGCGGCGCGCTGCCGCTGGGACAAGAAGGCATCGGGCTGGCCTTCGGCATCGGCCTTATCGCGGCCGCTTACGCGATCGGCCCCATTTCGGGCGCGCATCTCAACCCGGCTGTAACACTCGGCGTGTTCCTTGCCGGCCGGTTGCCGGCCAAGGACGTCATCCCCTACTGGATCGCACAGATCATTGGCGCCATCCTGGCATCGCTGGCGCTGTGGATCATCGTCTCCGGCCAGGCCGGGGGACACACTGGCGGCTTCGGCGCCAATGGCTGGGACGAGACGAAATGGGGCGTCTCTTCCGCGTTCCTGTGGGAGTTGATCGGCACCTTCACCTTCGTCACCGTGATCCTCGGCGTTACCGCGGAAAGGCATGCGACGGCCTTCGCTGGACTGGTCATCGGCCTGACGCTGGCGGGTATCCACTTCGCCATGATCCCGGTGACCGGCACATCGGTCAATCCGGCCCGTTCCATTGGCCCGGCGCTGTTCTCGGGCGGCGCCGCGATCAGCCAGCTCTGGCTGTTCATCGTCGCGCCGCTGATCGGCGGCGCCGTTGCCGGCGTCGTCGCCAAGGCGCGCGTCTTCGAAAAGGACTGACTTCGGAAGCCTGGACAAGAAAAAGGCGCGGGGCCAAGCCCCGCGCCTTTTTCTTGGGTCGAGAAGTCCTTGCTCGGATCAGGCAGCGATGTCGAACCGGTCGGCGTTCATCACCTTGGTCCACGCCGCGACGAAATCCCTGGCGAATTTCTGCCCGGCATCCGCGGACCCGTACACCTCAGACAGCGCACGCAGCTGCGCATGCGAGCCGAAGATAAGGTCGGCGCGGGTGCCGGTCCACCTGACCGCCTTGGTCTTGCGGTCGCGCGCTTCGTAGATCTCATCCGAACCGGCGGCCGGATCCCAGACCGTGTTCATGCTGAGCAGGTTGACGAAGAAGTCGTTCGTCAGCGTGCCCGGCCTGTCGGTGAACACGCCGTGCCTGGACTTGCCGGTATTGGCGCCGAGCACCCGCAGGCCGCCGACCAGCACCGTCATCTCCGGCGCGGTCAGCGTCAGCAACTGTGCCCGGTCGACCAGCATCGCCTCGATCGACATCGGCTGCGGCCCCCGGACATAGTTGCGGAAGCCGTCGACTTTCGGCTCAAGCGCGGCAAAGGAGGCGACGTCGGTCTGTTCCTGCGAGGCATCCATGCGGCCCGGCGTGAACGGCACCTTCACCTCGTTGCCGCCATCCTTTGCCGCCTTCTCGACCGCGGCGACGCCGCCGAGCACGATCAGATCGGCCAGCGAGATCTTTTTCCCGCCGGTCTGTGCCGCGTTGAACGCCTTCTGGATGGATTCGAGCGTGGCAAGCACCTTGGCCAATTCAGCAGGCTGGTTGACGTCCCAGTCCTTCTGCGGCGCCAGCCGGATACGGGCGCCATTGGCGCCGCCGCGCTTGTCGGAACCCCTGAACGTCGAGGCCGAAGCCCAGGCGGTCGAGACCAGTTCGGAAACTGACAGGCCCGAGGCCAGGATCTTGGCCTTCAGCGATGCGATATCCTGTTCGCTGACCAGTTCATGGTCGACGGCCGGGATCGGATCCTGCCAGATCAGCTCCTCCTTCGGCACGAGCGGGCCAAGGTAGCGAACGACCGGGCCCATATCGCGATGGGTGAGCTTGAACCAGGCGCGGGCGAAGGCATCGGCGAACTGATCCGGATTCTGGTGGAACCGCCGCGAGATCTTCTCGTAAGCCGGGTCGACCCGCAGCGCGAGATCGGTGGTCAGCATGGCCGGCGCGCGGCGCTTGGAGGGATCATGCGCGTCCGGCACCGTGCCGGCACCTGCGCCGCCCTTAGGCGTCCACTGATGGGCGCCGGCCGGGCTTTTCGTCAATTCCCATTCGTAATTGAACAGGTTGTCGAAGAAGTTGTTGCTCCATTTGGTCGGCGTCGTGGTCCAGGTGACCTCGAGCCCCGAAGTGATGGCATCGCCGGCAATGCCCGACGCGTGCTTGCTCGACCAGCCGAGGCCCTGCGCCTCGATGCCGGCGCCTTCCGGCTCGGCGCCAACCAGCGAGGCATCGCCGGCGCCGTGGGTTTTGCCGAAGGTGTGGCCGCCGGCGATCAGCGCCACTGTCTCCTCGTCATTCATCGCCATGCGGCCGAAGGTTTCCCTGATGTCGCGTGCCGAGGCAAGCGGATCAGGCTTGCCGTTCGGGCCTTCCGGATTGACGTAGATCAGGCCCATCTGCACGGCCCCGAGATGGCCGCGAAGCTCGCGGTCGCCGGAGTAGCGCTCGTCGTCGAGCCATTTGGTTTCCGATCCCCAATCGACGTCCTGCTCGGGTTCCCAGACGTCGGCGCGGCCGCCGGCGAAGCCGAAGGTCTTGAAGCCCATCGATTCCAGGGCGACATTGCCGGTGAGGATCAGCAGGTCGGCCCAGGAAATCTTGCGGCCATATTTCTGCTTGACCGGCCACAGCAGGCGGCGCGCCTTGTCGAGATTGGCGTTGTCAGGCCAGCTGTTGAGCGGTGCGAAACGCTGCTGGCCGGCGCCGGCGCCGCCGCGGCCGTCACCGATGCGGTAGGTGCCGGCGCTGTGCCAGGCCATGCGGATGAACAGCGGCCCGTAATGGCCGAAGTCGGCCGGCCACCAATCCTGCGAATCCGTCATGACATGGTGCAGGTCCTTGATCACCGCGTCGAGATCGAGGCTCGCGAACTCCTTGGCATAGTCGAAGTCCTCGCCCATCGGGTCGGAGAGGTTCGACTGCTGGTGGAGAACGCCGAGGTCCAGCTGGTTGGGCCACCAGTCACGGTTGGTCCTGGCACCGGGTCCATGCGCGACAGGGCATTTGCCCGCGCTGTTGTCGTCGGTTTTCGCGTCCATCTTGCACTCCAATTTTGCCGAGGGTTCCGGGCAGCCAGCGCCGCCATCCTGGAATGATTCCAGACTAGGCCAGCCTGCCGATAAAAACAAATTGCCTTTCCTGTTCCTTTCAATAGGATTTTCTTATGATAGGCCTAACCGTCCGCCAGATGCATTATTTCGACGCACTTGCGCAGACGCTGCATTTCGGGCGTGCGGCGAAACTTGCAGGCGTGAGCCAGCCGGCGCTGTCCTCGCAGATCGCGGAAATGGAGCAGCGGCTGAACTGCCGGCTGTTCGAACGCGGCGGCAAATCGGTGCGCATGACCGACGAGGCGGCAGCCCTTTTGCCGCGCATCGAACGCATCCTTTCCGACATACGCGAGGTCGAGACCATCGCCCGGCGTGGCCGCCCTGCCATGGGAGGGCGCTTCCGGCTGGGCATCATTCCGACCGTCGCGCCCTATCTTTTGCCGCGTGCGCTGCCCGAGCTGAAAATGCATTTCCCGGACTTGATGCTCGAACTGCGCGAGGCGGTGACCGCCTCGCTCGTCGAGGACATCGCGTCGCAAAAGCTCGATGCTTTCATCGCCGCGCTTCCGCTCGACCATCCCGGCCTGGTGACGGAGGCTTTGTTCCCCGACCGGTTCTTCCTGGCCGTGCCGTCAGGCGATCCGGCTTTCGCCTCGCCGCCGGTGCCGCCCGAAAGCCCGGCGCTGGAAAGGCTGATGCTGCTAGAGGAGGGTCATTGCCTGCGCGAACAGGCGCTGGCTGTCTGCGGCAATGTGCGGCCGGTGGCGATGGCAAGCTACGGCGCCACCAGCCTGACCACGCTCTTGCAGATGGTGGCGCACGGGCTCGGCGTGACGCTGATCCCGGAAATGGCCACGGGACCTGCCGGCACTATCCCCGATCTCAAGATCGTGCCGTTCCAGGAACCCATGCCGCAGCGCACGATCTGCTTCGCCTGGCGGCGCAACAGCACCTTGCGCAATGAGTGCATGGAGCTGGCGAAGATCATTCGAGGGTTGGGAGCGGCGGTGCAGGCGGCGTGAAGGACGAGGAGCCCAAGCTTACTATCGGCCCAGGCAAACCTCGAATGTGCGCTTGTTGAACGGCTTGAGTGGATAGCTCGTCTTCATAAAAGCAAGTGGGTCAAGTGCCACGGAACGTGTTGGGCAGAATTACGGACCAGGCTCATCGTTGGGTCCACAATGGCATACAGGAAGAATGCGACACGCCTGCGAACCGGCCTGTTGCGCAAGCCGGCGGGCGTCGCGACTTCAGGCGGCGGTGCTGGCGCGGCTTGGCTCAAGAATAGACTTGACCTTGTCGGCGACCGCGCGGCCGAGATCGGCGTTGTTGCCAGCGGTGAAATGGATGCCGTCGACACCGTCCGTGGTGACGAAATCGCCGGCATTCAGGAAGTCGATCTTCATGAAATCCGCCATCGCCTTGTACTGCCTGGCCAGCTCCCTGGACTTTTCGTGGCCGCCGCCGAACATACCCTCGAACCAGGGATCCGGCATCGGGGTCAGCGGCGGCGGCGCGATGACCAGCGCTTTCGGAGCCGGATAGGGCGTGCCGATGCCGCCGGCGCTTGTCAGGATCTGCCCGACCAGTTTCGCCATTCCGTTGGCGATCTCGTAGGGTGTCCGGCGAAAATAGGACTTCGTGTCATTGGTGCCGAGCATGACGATGACCAGATCCAGCGGCAGATGGCTCGCGATGGCCGAGGGCAGATAATTGGCGCCATTGAGGCGCGGATCGTTGGGATCGTCGAGACAGGTCGTGCGCGCGCTCAACCCTTCTTCGATGATATGGTAGCCCGCTCCCAGCGCCGCCGCCATCACGCCCGTCCAGCGCTGGTCATAGGGGTAGCGGTAGGTCGGCGAACCTTCCTTGACCGGAACCCAGCCCCAGGTCAGCGAGTCGCCGTAGCACATGATGTTTTTTGGCGGTGACATCCATGTTTCTCCATCTGTTTGCAGTTGTCTGAACGTGCAGATTTATCGATCCAGGCGAACGCCGGTGCCGGCTTGCCTTGTTTCGATTCAGGAGGTTCGCACGCGCACTCCGTAGAAGATCGCCGCACCGAGGATGATGACGCCCTGGGCGATGAGCTTGCCGGGTTCGTCGATGCCGAGCACCGTCATCACGACGAACAAAAGCGCGAAGCACAGCGAGCCGAAGAAAGGTCCCCAGACGCCGCCGTCGCCGCGACCGAAGGCGACGCCGCCAAGGATTGTCGCCGCGACTGCCAGGATGGGCAGGTCGAGACCGACGCGCACGCTGCCGACGGCGATTGAACCTGTCTGTACCAGGGCCGCGATCGCCGCGATCAGGCCGGCGAGCGTATGCGCCAGGATGACCGTGCGCTGGACCGGCACGCCGGAAAAATGGGCGGCTTCGGCATTCTCGCCGACAGAGGCCACGTAACGACCAAACACTGTCTGCGACAGAAGCAGCCACACCGCGGCGGTCAGCATGATCCAGAACAGCACCGGCGTCGGAACCGACAGGAACTTCGTGTTGTAGAGGTCGTTGAACAGTTTCGGCACATCGCCGGGTGGATTGCCGCTCGACAGGAACTGCACCAGTCCGACCAGGATGATGCTGACGGCCAGCGTGACTATGACGGCCGACACCCGCCGGATGCCGATCATGAAGCCGTTGAACAGGCCAATGACGAGGCCCGTGGCGAGCGCCAGTACGACGAAGAAGGGCAGCGACGCGCCCGGGAAACTGCCCGACGAGATGAAATAGTTGATCAGCAGGATGATGCCGCCGCCGGAGAGGTCGATCGACTTCACGCGCATGACGACGAGCTGCCCCAGCACGAGAATGCCGAGCGGAACGATCTGCCTGACGAAGATGCCCATGATGTTGAGGTTGAGCATGTTCGGCCGTGCGATCCACAGCGTGCCCAGAAGCACGAGGAAGACAAAGTAGGACGGCGGTATGCGAAGCAGACGCCGGGCGATCGGGTTTGCGAGAACGGCAGTCATCGCTCAGAGCCCCATCTTCTTGCGGGATTGCAGCCCGACCACGGCCAAGAGGATGCCGCCCTTGATCGCCGTCTGGACAAAGGGCGAGACGTTGGCGAGGTTCATGCCATTGGCCAGCAGTGCCATCACAAGCGCGCCGATCACCGTGCCGTGCAGGCTGCCGATTCCGCCTGAAAGCTGGGTGCCTCCAAGTGCCACGGCGGTGACCGTGTCGAGTTCGAAAAGCAACCCGACATTTGGATCACCCGACACGATGCGCCCGGCCAGGAAGACACCGGCAACGGCCGCGAAACAGGAGCAGACCACATAGGCGAGGATGATGTTGCGGCGATCGGAGACGCCGAAATTGCGGGCAGCGCTTTCGGCCCCCGACGCGATGCCGCCGCCGATCGCAAACAGATGCAGGCCGTATCGCGATCCGTAGAGCAGCTTCCAGGCCAACAGCATCACGACGATTCCCCAAAAGACCGGATAAGGAATACCGAGGAAACTGCCTGAGACGGCAGCAATGACGATCTCCGGAACGGTGCCGCCGGAGACGGGACGCAAGATGCGCGTGATGCCAAGGACAATGTACTGCGTCGATAGCGTGGCGATGATTGGATGGACGTTGAAACGGGTGATCGCCAGGCCGTTGATCAGCCCGATGAATGCGGCCAGCACGAAGACCGCCGGGATCAGCACGATCGCCGGCTGGTCGAGCGCCAGCACCGCCGTCGTGAAACTGATGACCGAGCCGACCGATAGATCGAGCCCGCCGACGAGCACGACAACGAGTTGTCCGGCCGCCGCGATGACCAGCGGCATCGCCTGCGCAACCAGGTTGAAAAGGTTTTCGGCCGTTGCGAACTGCGTCGTCTGAACCGACAGCCACAGCGAAATGAGCAAGGCAACCAACAATGGCAGACCCCATTGGCCCTGCCGTGTGTTCCGGCCACTCACGATGTTGGACAGGCTACGATACATGGAAGGCCCCTAGTGCCGGCGCGCCGAGCCGCCCGTCAGGGCCGCGTCGAGGATCTTGTGCTCCGTCGCCTGTGCTGCCGGCATTTCGGCCACGACTGTGTCGTGGTGGACGACATAGATGCGGTCGCACAGCCCGATCAGCTCGATCGTCTCGCGCGACAGCACCAGCACCGCGCCACCCTTGCGGGTGAAGTCGCGCAGCAGATGGTAGATCTCGGACTTGGCGCCGATGTCGACGCCACGGGTCGGCTCTTCCACCAGGAGAAGATCGAGATCCGCGGCGAGGTAGCGGCCGAGCAGTACTTTTTGCTGATTGCCGCCCGACAGCGAACCGACCGGAGCGGACGGCCCTGTCGCCTTTATGTTCATGACATCCATCATGCGGGCGATGACGCTTCGATAGGGCCGCGCCGGCGCAAGTTCGCGTCGCCTCGAATGCAATCCGATGGCGATGTTGTGGGCGATCGGCAAAGCGAGAAAGAGCCCTTCCTCCTTGCGGTCCTCGGGGACGAAACCGACCTTCAGCTGCTGCAAATGGCGAACGCCTGATGATGTCGAGAGCGGCATGTCGAGCGTTTTGCCGTTGATGGAAATCGTCCCGGCAAAAGGATGGTAGCGGCCGATGAGGGAGCGCAAGAAGCGCTGCTGGCCCTGTCCCTCAAGCCCGGCGAGGGCGACGATCTCGCCCTTGTGCAACGTCAGCGACAGAGGCTGCGATGTCTCGGTGATCCTGAGATTCTCGACGCGCAGGATTTCGCCGCCCCTGTCGCCCGTGCGATCTGGGAACAGGTCCTGGAGTTCGCGCCCGACCATCATGGCGATGAGTTCGTCTGCGGTGATCTCGGACACCGTTCTGGTGCCGACCAGTGCGCCGTCCTTCAGCACCGTCACAGTGTCGCACAGCTCGAAGATTTCCTCCATGCGATGCGAAATGTAGACGATTGCCTTTCCCCTATCGCGCAGGCGGCGGATATTGCGGTTGAGCACATCGACATCGGCCGCGTTGAGCGCCGCTGTCGGCTCGTCGAGAATAAGCACGCCGGCGTCGGCCTGGATGCAATGCGCGATCTCGACGAATTGCCGCTCGGCAATGGTCAGGTTGGAAACGAGTTGCGAGGAGTCTAGCGTGAGACCGAGTTCGCCGAGTGCCTTGGCGGTTCGGCTGTTCATCGCGGAATAGTCGATCGAGCCGAACCGGTTCGTCGGCTCCCGGCCGAGAAACATGTTCTCGGCGATCGACAGATTAGGCAGCAGCGAGTGTTCCTGGAAAACGGTCGAGATGCCGGCATCGAGCGCGGCGCGCGGTGACTTCAGATCGAGCTTTTCCCCATTCATGAAGATCCCGCCGGAATCGGGCTGATACACGCCCGCCAGGATCTTCATCAAGGTCGATTTTCCGGCGCCGTTCTCGCCCATCAGGGCGTGAACGCTGCCGGCCTTCAGATCGAGGGAAACGGAGTGGAGCGCCTTGCTTCCCCCGAATGCCTTCGAAATGTGCGACATCTCGATAAGATTGGCCACTAAACCCTCGCTTCACCACTGGAAGGGCCCGCGGGGACGCTTGTCCACTCCCCGCCGGCCACGGCGTGTCACTTCTTGCCGTAATATTCCTTGAGCTTTTCTTCGGGGAGTTCGCTCGGCCACCAGACATTGGCCGTCAGGTCGTCGCGATAGTATTTCGCGGCCTTGTCCTTGTCCCAGCCATCAGGGTTGTAGACATAGCGCTTATAGAGTTGCTTGCCCTCGAGCAGGGCTACAGCGGCGCGCACGCCGGCAGCACCCTGGGCCGGGCTGTATTCCGGAGAGATCGACTTGAATCCATCCGTGATCCACTGGCCGAAATAGCCATTGTTGCCCTCGCCCGAAATCGGCGGGATCGGCGTGCCGAACTGCTTGAAGACATCGACGCAGGCGCGCGTCATGTCGGCGCCGGACGACCAGATGCCGTCGACCTGCGGATTGTTCAGATAGAGCGTCTCGCACAGCTTCTTGGCCTTGTCATACTGCCAGTCGCCATGCTCCTCGGCGATGATCTGCACATGCGTGCCCTTGAGTGATTCCAGTAGCCCGTTGTAGCGGTTGGTGTCTTCCGGGTGGCCGGCAAGGCCGCGCAGGACCCAGATCTTGCCGTTGTCGCCAACGGTCTTCACCAGCCAGTCGCCCATCACCTTGCCGAAGTGCTCGGCTCCACCTTGGATTTCGGTGGTGTAGGCATCGGAATCGATGCGGCCGGTGTGAAGGATGACGGGGATGCCGGCGGCGACCGCCTTGGCGATGCTGGCGTTGGCCGACGTGCTGGTCACCGGCTGAACGATGATCGCGTCGACATGCTGGGCGATCAGATCCTCGATATCGGCTACCTGCTTCTTCTGGTCGAAGCCGGCATCGAGCAGGATGAACTTGGAGATGCGCTTGTCCTTCGCCGCGGCATTTTCCGCCTCATGCGCGACCTGCACGGTCCAGGTGTTGGCGTTGACGCCGAAGTCGCTCATTCCGATGACCCAGGGGGGATCCTTCTTGAATGCGCCGGCCGCGGTCATGCGCGTGTCGTCGGGGCGCGGCGCGACGCCGTCCATCAGCTTGATATCTTCCGCGTGCGCCAGGGACGTTACGGCAAGCGCTGATACAACGAGCATCCCCAGCCCGACGGTTTTCAGCAATCCTAACATTGAACTCCTCCTTGTGGTTGCTCCAGCCGTACGGACGCGCACGGGCCGCGAGACGCTCTCCCCATGCATGCTTGTCGTCGCGAACCGACCTATGCACGCAATTCTCCCGCCCCCGAACACATGTGTGTCGAGGCCCAATTTCGGCTGGACAATGATGACGGTCGAGAACTCCTCCGGGCACTTTAGAAGCATAGTGGGTTTGACCTGTCAATAGTTAGTCATGTTGAATGACTATTCCGTTGCTTGCCTTTCGCCACTCCGCTATTCATGATGAAGAGCGCTCGTCCTGCACCGGCGCGCGGTCAGTCCCGGCGGGAAAATCATGCGATCAGTCTTGTGCTACGGCGACTCCAACACGCACGGCCAGATCCCCGGCAAGGGGCCGCTCGAGCGCTATGGCCCGGCTGAGCGCTGGCCGGGGATACTGCGCGCTCAGCTAGGCCCCGACTGGTATGTCATCGAGGAAGGATTGAGCGGTCGAACCACCGTCCACGACGATCCGATCGAGGGGGCACACAAGAACGGTAGAACCTATCTCCGCCCCTGTCTGCAGAGCCATGCGACGCTCGACCTCGTCATCATCATGCTCGGCACCAATGACCTCAAGATCCGCTTCAACAAACCGCCGTCGGAAGTGGCTATGGGCATCGGCTGCCTTGTCTACGACATCAAGGAACTGGCGCCCGGTCCGGGCGGCACCACACCCGAAATCATGATCGTCGCACCGCCGCCGATGCAGGACGACGTCAAGGAGTGGAAGTCCATCTTCGCCGGCGCACCGGAGAAATCGCGGCTGCTGGCGCTCGAGTTCGAGGTGCTGGCGGATTCGCTCGAACTGCACTTTTTCGATGCTGGCTCGGTGGTGTCCTGCAGCGAAGCGGACGGATTTCACATCGATGCCGAAGCGCACAGACTGCTTGGCATCGCACTCGCCCGCGCGGTCGATGCGATCGGCTGGAGCCGCTCGACATGAGCAACCATACCGCCGCCCGGCAATGCGCTCTTACCGATGGGGCGACCCTTGCCTGACATGAGGTTTGCACCACCCAATCCCTTGCGCATCGCCGATCGTGCGAGCGGGCTGAACGCGTTGAGCGTGCGCAGCTACAACGAGCGTCTGGTGCTGTCGCTGCTGCTTCAGAACGAGGGCATATCGCGGATGGAAATCGGCGAGAAGACCGGTCTGTCGGCGCAGACGGCCTCGGTCATCGTCCGCTCCCTCGAACAGGAAGGGCTGGTCTCGCAGGGCGAGGCGCAGCGCGGCCGTGTCGGGCCCCCCACCATCCCGCTTTCACTCAACCCGGAAGGTGCCTACGCGGTCGGCGTCGGCTTCAGCCGGCGCAGGATCGACATCGCGCTCATCGACTTCATCGGCACCGTGCGCTTCCACACGCAGTTGCCCGCGGATGAAGCCAATCCGTTTCCGCAAAACAACGATTTGCTTGCGACGATCAGGCAAGCCATGACGAGCCTGCCGGTCGAGGCGCGCAGCCGGGTCGCGGGTATCGGGCTGGCCGTTCCCGATGAGGTCGACGCCATGGCTGCAACCGGCAACGGATCGAGCACGTCCCTGAAGGCTTTGCAAAGCGAGATCGAAGAGCAGATCAAGCTGCCGGTCTTCGTCCAGAACGACATCACCGCGGCGGCCGGCGGCGAGAGCATGTTCGGCGTCGCAAAGCCGCTGAACGACTATTTGTTCTTCTATCTCGGAGCTAGGCTGCAGAGCAGGCTCATCCTCAACCACCAGATCTATAAGGGAAACTCCAGTGCCAGCTTCGATCATGGCCTCATGCGCCTGGAAAGCGAACTGGCCATGCGCGGACGTTCGTCCGAAATCATCTGGAGCAGCAGCCCTGAGTGGCCTGATCTTGGAGAGGCCTACACCGAATGGCTGGGGGAATGCTCAAACCGCCTGAAAGCATCGATCTCGGCGCTGACCCAGTTTGTCGAGTTCAGGACGGTCCTCCTGTCCAGCTATGCGCCGCAGAAAATCGCCAAGGCCTTGTGCGCCGATATCGGCCGGGAATTTGCCGCTGTCCAAGCGTTGCCAGCGCGGGTGACCATCAGCCCGAAAGCCGTCGGCGCAGCCAGCCTGCCGTTCAGCTCGCGGTTTATGATTCAATGATCGGAACGCTGATAACAGAAGGGTTGCAAAGCCCCATCTGAGACGTGGATGCACGCGGTTTGAATGTCGGCTAACTCCGGTGCGAGAAGCTGTCCCTCACGCCATCTTCTGTGACCTCGCGCATCAGGAACGGGATGCCGACGACCGTCATCGGCAATTCCGCGCGGAAGCGGATGTGCGTGGGACCTCGTAATGCACGATCTGGCCTGGGGTGATGGCCCGTCACCCTGTCGGAGCACCGCGACGCCGGCGTAGTGGCTTCCCAATTGCCAGAAGGGCAGCGGGAACCGCCCGCGCTCCTCTTCAACGATGCGGAAGCCCGCCTCTCGGATCAAGTGCAGCGGTTGGCGGTTGAGATGACAGCCGCCGGCGATCTGTCCCCACGGCTTGTTCAGCCGCTCCTGCCATCTGCGGCCGCGCGGCCCCTCGGCCTGGCCGTGCTCGATGAAGATCAGCCGGCCCATAGGTTTCAATATGCGGCGGATCTCGGTCAGCGCCGCGTCAGGGTCGGGAATGGTGCAGAAGGCATAGGTGACGACGACCGTGTCGGCGAGGCCGTCGATCAAGGGCAGCCTTTCGCCGCTGGCCCGGATGCAGTCGACGTCGAACGGCAGGGAACGGATCTTCGGTTCGGCCAGGCCAAGCATCGTGCCGTCGGGATCGATGCCGACCAGCCGCTCCACCCTGGCGGCGTCGTAATAGGGAAGGTTCAGGCCGGACCCGAAGCCGACTTCGACGACAATGCCCTGCGCCCGCGGGATCAGGCGCCTTCGCATGCGCGCGAACACGTTTGCCGAACAGCCGGCGTGGACGAGGTAGGGAGCAATGCAGCGTGCGTACCAGGAGAGACAGGATTGGCACATGTCTCAGCCTCCTTTCCCTGCGTTCTTGACGCCGATGGGAACGCCACCCCCGGCAATGGCCTCGGACGTGCAATGCTGGCTGAGAGTATTGACCGGTGACATTTCTCGCTCCAAGGAGTCTCCTGATCGGGCCCGATCGGCCCGCCGTCGTGGGATGGATAGAAGGCCGGCGTCCCCTGAACGTCTCCGCTCGGCCGCGTACGGGTCGATGGAAAGATTGGAGTTCCGACTTCTGGGGTTTCCGGAGTTCCGTCTGAACGGGCAGCCCGTGGAGCTCGCCTTGCGCAAGGCGGCCGCGCTCCTCATCTATGTCGCCGAGGCCGGCGGGCCCGTGGCGCGCGAGGTCGCCGCCACGCTTCTGTGGCCCGAAGCCGACGAAGAAGCCGCACGAGCACGCCTTCGGCGCACACTGCATAAAATTCGCATCGCGTTCGGCACGGAGGTCATCGCCGCCACGGGGGCATCCCTCAGCCTACACTCGGCGCTTTTCGTCGAGCTCGACTCCAAGGTTTTCGAGCATGCCTGCAATGTCGGCCCTCTCGATGAGGCGTCCGACATCTATAAGGGCGACTATCTCGGCGGCTTCTCCCTTCGGGATTGTTCGGAATTCGACGAGTGGGTCTTTTTCAGGCGCGAGGCCTTGCGTAGCCGACTGGTGCAGACGCTGGAGCGTACCATCGAAGCGAAGATCGCCGGCGGCGAACCACGCAGCGCGGTCGTGCATGCGACGCGCCTGGCGGCACTCGACCCCTTGAGCGAAAGTGCGCACCGTCACCTGATCCGCGCCCACCTGGCGGCCGGGGACAGGGCGGCAGCCGAGCGCCAGGCCGAAAGCTGTGTCCGGCTGTTACGAGACGAACTCGGCGTAGCGCCGGACCCGGCCACGCTTGCCCTGGTGCGGGAGCCAACTCAAGATGTCACTTTGGACGTGCCCAGGACGCGCTACGTCGAAGTGGACGGCATCCATCTCGCCTATCAGATCGCCGGCAGCGGACCGACGGACATCGTGCTTGTTCCGGGCTTCATTTCGCATGTCGAGCGTATCTGGGAAGACAGACGCTGCCGCGCCTGGATATCAGCGGTTTCGCGCTTGGGCCGCCTGATCCTGTTCGACCGGCGCGGCATGGGACTTTCCGACCGTGTCGGTGTCCGTGCCACAGTCGAAACGACAGCGCAGGATATTCTGGCAGTCATGAACGCGGCCGGCAGCAGCCGGGCCTTGCTCATCGGCGCCTCGGAAGGCGGGCCGGGTTGTGTCCGTTTCGCCATCGATCATCCGGATCGGCTCATCGGCCTTGTCCTGTGGGGCTCGCTCGCGAAAGGCAGCCGCGCGTCGGACTATCCCTTCGCCTTGACCGCCGCGCAATACGATCTGTGGAAGCAGCGGCTGATCGCCGGCTGGGGCGGCCCGGCGGAAATCGAGACCTTCGCCCCCAGCCTCTCCGGAGACCGCCAGGCGGAGACCTGGTGGGCGGGATTGCTCAGGGCAGCCTCCAGCCCCGGCGCGGTCGCGGGTCTGCTCGAAGCGCTGCGTGATACCGATGTCCGTTCCCTGCTCGCAAAGGTCTCCGTCCCGACGGTTGTCCTGCACCGGTCCGGCGACCGCGCCGTGCGCGTCGAGGCGGGGCGGCTCCTGGCCGCCGGGATCCCGGGCGCGCGGTTCATCGAGGTCGCCGGTGACGACCACTGGTTTTGGGTCGGCGACCAACAGCCGCTGCTCGACAGCATCAGCGCGCTTGCACGAAGCAGCTGATGCGCGATTGCGGCGTCAGCCGCCGTCAGTTCCGCGTGTGGAAATGGCTGTGGGACTGACCGCGAATGGCGAGGCCGGCGCGGATGCCATTTTGGCCATGCTCCGGGACGACGCCGGGCGGCGTCGAGCACGACGTCCGGTGGAAGGCCGGTTTTCGGCCTATTTCGGTGCAGCGGCAGCGGTTCCGCCCGGCGGTATGATCCGCATCATGGATCTCGACACCGTGTCGCCAGGCTTGAACGGGACCGGGACCTTGTTGCTTACCGGCTTCACGCTTTGCAGGAACGCCGCGATCGCCATGGCATCGTCCGCTGTGAGATGCGCAAAAGCAGGCCAGGGCATAATCGGCGCCAGGGTGCGGCCGTCCGGCCGCTGGCCCGTCTGGATCGCAGCGACGATCTGCTCCGGGGTCCAGCTGCCGATGCCGGTCTCCTTGTCGGGTGTGATGTTTCGACCGGGAAAGACACCGACGCCAGGTATCTCAAAGCCCACATCCGAGCCGCCAAGAAAACGCGACATATCGGGTTTGCCGAAGAAGTAGCCGGGCGTGTGGCAGTCGTTGCAGCCGGCGATCGTGACCAGGTACTCGCCACGCGCGACCTGCGCGTCGTCGGCCATGGCGGCGTATGATGGAAGGGCGACGACCGAGGCCGTGAGCAATGCGAGACGAACTGACGCTGGAAACATGGTTTTCTCCCTTGGTTTGTTCTTGGCTTCTCCTATGACCTTTGTCGTGCTCCCGTCGGGGGCTGCCGTTACGCAGCCCGGCCAGCCGATTGCGGCGCACCTGATCCGCTCTACGTTGCGCCTTACGGTTTGCGGCCGATCACGGCGCCGTTCGCGGCGGGAGCATCGAACCAGACCGTCTCGACGTGCCTGAATCCGGCTTCCTCGAGCCACGCCGAATACTCGGCCGGGGTGTAGTTTCGTCCTTCCGTCTCGATCAGCATGTTGAGGCTCATCAGCGCGGCCGGCGCCGGGCCGGTCTTTTCATCATTGACGAGAAGCTCGCTGATGACGACCGCGCCGCCGCTTGGCAAAGCCTCGAAGGATCGGCGCAGCAGGGCGCGGTTCTTCGCCTCGTCCCAATCGTGCATGATCATCGACAGGAGATGCACGTCGTGATCCCCGGGAAGCTGTTCGAAGAAATTGCCGTCCGCGGTCTCGATGCGGTCGGTCAAGCCGGCCTCGGCGATCTTTCCCGCGGCGATCGCGGCGACATGCGGCAAGTCGAACACGGTCGCACGCAGCGCCCCATATTGTTTGCAAAGCTCGATGTCGTACGCGCCCGATCCGCCGCCGATGTCCAGGAGGCGGCGGAAATGACTGAGATCCACGGCTTCGCCGAGCTTGCGCGCGGTCATCGTGGAAAGCGAATGCATCGCCTCCCAGAAAAGCGCCAGCATCGTAGGATCCTCGCCCTCGAACATCGAGGATTGCACTGCCGGATCCCATGTGGTTGGCCGGTTCGTGCGCAGCGCCTCTGCAAGCCTTCCCCAGCCCGCATAGAGTCGCTTGTCGGCCATCTGCACGAAGCCGCCGAAGTAATACGGCTTACCCTTCACGAGATAAGTTTCGCTTAAGGGCGTGTTGCGATAGCGGCCGTCCGTTTTCTCCAGGAGCCCAAGTGCAGCGCAGCCGGTCAACAGCATCTCGGCCGGTCGTTGATGCAGGCCGAGCGCTTCCGCCAAACCGGCAACCGTGGTGGCGGCGCCGCTCGCAAGGCGGCTGAAGAGGTCCAACTCGTGCGCGGCGGCCAGAGTCTTGAAGGCCCAGAAACCGGTCGAAAGCGCCATCAGTGGGACAGCGGAAGGAAGCTCTTGCTTGGTGACGATTGGTCGGTCGGCCGCGCGCAGCCCTGTCTCGCCCGGGATCGAACCGGGCTGGTGGGCAAGCGTTGTCGTGCGCGTAGCAGAGCGCTGATGGTTGGGCATGGCACTCTCCCCAAAATGTTGACGGTTGGTTCGCAGCTTCGAGCCGCGCGGTGGTCTCGACGGCGCGGGTTCGAAAATGCCGCCGATCGAATGGTCCACCAGCAAGCGGCGGCGGCCTTGTGCTCGCAAGGCCGCGCCGATGGCGCGAATAGGGTCAGCCGTGGCGACCGGCGTAGGATCGGCCCCGTGGTCCGGCAGATCGATGGCATGGGCCCGAATGTCCCTCAACAGCCCAGGGGACAAATCCGCGATTTCCCGACCTCTTGAGACGGATAATTGCCAAGTCTTGAGGGCCGCGACTGTGGTTTTCGGCACAGACCAAGGTAGTCGCACGCTCGACGGGTGATGGATTCGAGTCTCCGCTCGAGGCATTTCAGCCTCCCATAGCCAGCCATCCGCTTCTTCCCTTGCCGCCGAAGCAATGGTAAGGAGGCTAGAGGACCGATAGAAGTGCCAATTCATGGATTCTTGGCCAGTCCAATTCCAATTGGCATGACGACACTTGCAAGGCGCTGCCGCTAAGCCGGCAGGACGCAGGAGGACTGGTGGCAGGCTGAATTCCAGTGCCTGCGTCAGACCAATTCCAGTTGCTGAACAATGACCACCTTTCACATAAGCCTGGTCGGGCGCAAGAATCTCAGCGGCGAGATTTATCGTCAGATACGGCGCGCCGTTCTGGATCGACGGCTGCGGCCCGGCGACCCTCTGCCGCCTGGCCGCGAACTGGCGCGGACGCTTGCCGTGTCGCGTGCCACCGTGACCGTGGTTTATGAACGGCTCGCCGCGGAAGGGTTCGTGACATCCCGGCAGGGGTCTGGGACGTTCATCAGCGAATTGGTCGTGCCGGCCGGGCGAGAAAAGACCGGACGCCGATCTACCGGCGTGCTCCAGCCACGCCAGATCTGGGAGGCGATAGCCCCACCACCCGCATTCGAGCCGGTTCGGTTCGACTTTCACGCCGGGTTTTGCGATGCTTCGCTGTTTCCGCACGGGGCGTGGCGGCGGTCGGTGGTTTGGGCGCTGCGTTCGGGCGAAGCGACCGCCGGCACTTACGAGCATCCCGCCGGACATCACGATCTCAGGGTCGCAATCGCCAGGCACATAGGCATCTCCCGAGGGATCGGGGCGGCTGCGGACGACATCATTGTCACAAACGGTACGCAGCAGGCACTGGATGTCCTGGCCCGCGTCCTGCTGGCACCGGGCGATGCAATTGCCATTGAAGATCCGGGCTACGGTCCTCCGAGGCATTTGTTCAAGGCCTTGGGTATTCGTGTGGTCGGTGTACCGGTGGATCGCCAGGGCCTGGTCGTTGATGCGCTACCGCGCGGAGTCCGAGCGGTGTATGTCACGCCGTCTCATCAATTTCCGCTTTCGGTGACGATGACGCTGCCGCGCCGGCAGGCGCTGCTGGCCTGGGCCGAGCGAAATAACACGGCCATCATCGAAGACGACTACGACAGCGAGTTCCGTTTCGGGGGCCGTCCCCTCGAGCCGTTGCAGACGCTCGACGCAAAAGGCCGGGTCATCTACGTCGGCTCCTTCTCGAAGACAATGCTGCCGACGCTTCGGCTGGGCTTCATATTGACGCCGCCATCGCTGCGAGCGGCCGTGCACAAAGCGAAATTCGTCAGCGACTGGCATTCATCGACCCCGGCGCAAGCAGCGCTCGCGCGCTTCATCGATGAGGGCGCCTTTGCGCGTCACATCCGTCGGGTGAACGCAATCTACCGGGAACGGCACCAGATCATCGCGAACGCCATCGCCAATGATTTTGCCGATCATCTCGAACTCATTCCATCGACAACGGGGCTCCATCTCACCGCTCTTGCCCGGAAAATGTCGGCGGACCAGATCGCCGAGGTCGCGCGCCGTGCAGCCGATCGCAGCGTCGCCGTCCAGATCCTGTCACGGTTCGCCGTGAACGCCATACCGCGAGCCGGCATCATGCTGGGGTATGGCGCCATTCCGACGCCCCGCATCGAAGAAGGGTTGCATTTGCTGCGCGCCTGTTTCGACAGTGAACCGTCCTGACCTTCGATTTATCTACGCCACGCGTGGTTGAGCTGGCCTGGGTTTGACCACGGTGGCGAGTACGATGCCGGTGAGGATGAAGGCCGCGCCGACCAGATCGTAATCGTGCAAGCCCTCGCCGAGCAGCAGATAGGCTAACACAGCGACGAACACCGTCTGCAGGTAGAGCAGCATGCTCGCTCGGCTCGCACCGAGCGTTTCCACGCTTTTGTTGTAGAGATAGTACATCAAGGCGCCGCCCGGACCGGCCAGATAGGCGAGCGCGAGAATGCTGTGGACGTCCATGGCGGAGCGTTCGTCGTTGAACAATTCCCACACATGGAACGGCAAGGCGACCAGCGCACCGGCGCCGAGCAGCAGCACGACCATCGGCAGGAGTTCGATGCCGAATTTGGCACGGCGCAAAAGCACGGTGTACAGGCCCCAGCAGAACGCGCTGCCGACGATCCACAGCTCGCCGGCGTTGAACTTGAGTTGCAGCAGCGCCGTCAGGTTCCCGTGGGCAACGATGAAAATCATCCCGGCGAGCGCAACCAGCGCGCCTAGCGACTTCCACAGCCCGAGCGGCTCGCCAAGCACGAAACGGGCGAGCACCATCGTCATGACAGGCGACAGCGCCATGATGATGCCGGCCGTGGTGGCGTCGGTGTCGTTGAGGCCATGGTAGATCATACCTTGGCACAGGGTGAGGCCGATCGCCCCCACCGCGACGACCTCCACGACGCGCGTTCGCAACAGTCCGATCATCGCGTCGTGATGACGGTGCACGATCGGCAGCAGGATGGCGCAGGCAAGCGTCAGCCGCCAGAAGCAGAGGCCCCAGGGTGGCATTTCAGGCGCCACCCATTTGGCCGCGATATAGACGCCAGCCGAAAGCAGCCAGCACAGGACGGCGGCCGGATAGCCGGTCACGGAGGGCACGACCTCGGGTTGCGCGACGTGATGCGCTATCGGCATTGCCTGCATGTCATGCCCTCCCCTTCGATGACGTCGGCCCGATGCGACAATATAGCCTGCGCGGTTGGGTCGTGCATCCGTTTTGAAAGGCGAAAGAAACTGCACTTGGCCGCGGCGCCTGATACAGGCCCCCTGTTCCGATCGTGCGGCGCTCGGTGGCTCGCTCGCGATCCAGGCGCGAGCGTAGCCGGGTTTGGAAATGTGAGCGACAGATAGAACCAGTGCACAATTGCGATAAGATGTTTCACCATTTTCGGTTTTCGAGGTCCAATGTCTGAAGTGGACTGGCTCAGCCATCTCTTGCAAATCATCACCGTTACCGGCCAGCTCGAGGTCCGCTGCGCCTACGGTGCGCCGTGGCGCATTGCCTGGAGCAAGGCTGCCGCAAACGAAATTCCCTACCATGTCATCGTCAGGGGCCGGGCCATTTTGGAGGATCCGGACACGAGAGCAGCAAGGGAGCTGGTGAGTGGAGATATTGTGCTGCTGCCTCACGGCGCGGCGCATGTGCTGCACGACGGCAGCGGGCAAATACCAATCCCTACCCAGCAACGGCGGGGGGCTGCCGGATGGATGCTGAGCGAGAATGATGGCCGGGGCGAGCAGCTGGATCTGCTGTGTGGGCGATTTTTTATCGCACCGCCCCATGATCGGCTGGTCCGCAACTACCTGCCTGCGAATCTGGTGGCGCGGTCCATGGACGGCGATGAAGAAAACGGCATCGGCTCCGCCTCCAGCCAACTGGCCGGCCTGGTGACGCTGATGCGAATGGAGTCCGCCGGTGACAGAGCCGGAGGACGCGCCATTCTCAACGCGCTTTCTTCGGCCCTGTTCACACTGGTACTGCGCGCGGCGAGCCAATCCGGGAAAGCCCCCGAAGGCTTGTTGGCCCTGGCCGGCAATCCACGGCTTGCTCCAGCCATTTCCGCGATGTTCGCCGATACGGCACGGCCTTGGAAACTACCCGATCTGGCCGATTTGTGCGGGATGTCGCGCGCTACGTTCATGCGCCAGTTCCAGGACAAGCTGGGTCGCTCCGCGCTCGATTTGTTGACCGATCTCCGCATGAGCCTGGCCGCCAACGAGTTGAAGAAGCCGGCGATCAGCACCGAGGCCGTGGCCGAGACCGTCGGGTATCAATCCGTTTCGGCGTTCCGGCGTGTTTTCGCCGAAAGGACGGGGATGACGCCGGGGGAGTGGCGGCGACTGGCGCACAAGGGCGAGTAAGACGCGCGGTCCGGAATCGAGAAAGCGCAATTTGATCCTTTCGCGCATCATATTGAGCTAATTCAGCCTCGAAATAATCACTCTTCCCCGTAGATTAGGCTCCGCAATCACTTGATAAGGGAGCCATCCAATGAACTGCCTCGCCACCACCGGACCCGCAACCCGCGTAGGCGCCCAGATCTTCGCGCAAACCGGGAAGAGCGAAAACGCTTTCGCGACGAATGCCGTCATCGAAACGATCCTGAGCCGCAGCGCCGCCAAGTACTACGATCCCGCTGCCACCCTGAGCGACGACCAAATCCGCGACCTGGTGCGTATCGGCACGTCCGCGCCAACCTCCTTCCACCTGCAGAACTGGCGCTTCATCGCCGTACGCTCGCCGGAAGCCAAGGCACGGCTGCGCCCGATCGCCTGGAATCAGCCGGCGATCACCGATGCGGCCGTGACCTTCATCATCATCGGCAGGCTGGCCGATGCCAGCACCGTCCCAGCCTGCCTGGCGCCCGTGGTGGAAGCCGGCATCATGCCGGCGCACCTGGTGCCGGAGTGGGAGATCCCCGCTCGCGGTCTGTATGACGATCAGCCGCAGCGCCAGCGCGACGAGGCGGTACGCTCCGCGACCTTCGGCACCGCGGCGATCATCTACACGGCCCGGTCGCTGGGCATGGGTTCGACACCGATGATCGGTTTCGACGCCGAGGCGGTGCACCGCGAGTTCGGCCTGGCCGAAGACGAAGTGCCGGTCATGCTGCTGACCGTCGGGCCGGAGCGAGCCGGCAACTGGCCGCAGAAGCCGCGCATGCCGGTGGCCGATGTCCTGGACTTTGCATAATCCCCAGCAACTCCAGATCTTACGGAGACAAGGATGGCAAGAACTGCCGCTCTCGCGGAAGGCGCCGCGCCAATGGCTGATTGCGTGAGAGATCGAAGACCTTCCACGCCCGTAAATTACCCCGAACCAACAAATGTCTGAGGAGACAATTCCCATGAAAGCGATCGTAGTGACGGACCAGGCTGCAGGAACGGCCGGGATGAAGGTGGTGCAGCGGCCCGAGCCGCAGGCGGCGATAAACGATGTCGTCGTCGAGATCCATGCGTCGGGGTTCGTCCCGACCGAGCTGACGTGGCCCTCGACCTGGACCGATCGCGTCGATCGCGACCGGACGCCATCGATCCCCGGGCACGAGCTGGCCGGGGTGGTCACCGCCCTGGGCTACGGTACGACGGGACTGTCGGTGGGCCAGCGGGTGTTCGGCCTCGCCGACTGGTATCGCGACGGCACCCTGGCGGAGTATATCGCCATCGAGGCCCGCAACCTCGCGCCATTGCCGGGCGATGTCGACTTCACGGTGGGCGCTAGCCTGCCGATCTCGGGCCTGACCGCGTGGCAGGGACTGTTTCAGCACGGCCGCCTTCAGGCGGGGCAGAGCGTCCTTGCGCATGGCGCGGCCGGCGCCGTCGGGTCGATGGTGACGCAGCTCGCACGAGAGGCCGGCGCCTACGTCATTGGCACCGGACGCTCTGCCGACCGCCAGAAGGCGCTCGACTTCGGCGCAAACGAATTCGTCGACCTCGAGAACGACGCCCTCGAAGACGTGCGCGGCGTCGATCTGGTGTTCGATGTCATCGGCGGCGACATCCAGAAGCGGTCCGCGGCGCTGATCCGAGCCGGAGGCACGATGGTGACTGTCGTCGGCCCGGCCGAGGCGAGGCCCGTGGATGGCCTGGCGGTCGACTTCGTCGTCGAAGCCGATCGTGCCCAGCTGAGCGAGATCGTCCAGCGGGTGCGGGACGGACGGCTGCGGACGAACATCGGCAAAGTCGCGCCCCTCAACGAGGCGATCGCCGCCTTCAACTCGATCGAGCGACGCGCGGGGAAAACGGTCATCCGAGTTCGTCCGTGAGGACTTGGGGGAGAGAGGGCGGTTCCTCTCTCCTCGATTTCGTCCAGACGGGCGGCCCCGGATAGGTTGCGAGCAGCGATATCTCATGTCGGCCCCGCCGGTTTCGGTGTCGCATTCTGTTGGCCCGCCGACCGCCGACCGGCAGACATACCCAGAATGTTGATTTCGAGGCGGGACGAACATGTTCGTCCCGCTATTCGAGATACGGCGCCAGTACATCTTCGATCCATTTCATGAATGCGCGGACGCGGCGCGAGAGATTGCCGCGATGCGCTACGACGAAGGACACGGGAATCGCCCGGCGACGCAAATCGGGCATGATCTCCACCAGCGCTCCACTCTTCAAGTATTGGCCAATCCCCAGAAGCGGCGCTTGAATCAGGCCAAGGCCGGCGACGGCAGCAGCGTCGTAGGTCTGCGCGCTGTTGACGTGTAGCGCGCCTGGCAACTGAAGCGTCGCGTAGCCGTCGCCGTCCGGATATTCCCATCCATGCGGTCTCGCGCCCAGCATCGTCGAAAAATGAATTGTCCGATGTTCCTGGCGCTGGAGGTCGTCCAGCGACCGAGGGACGCCATAGCGCGCCAGATAAGCGGGACTGGCGGCGTTGACCATGCGCAACAGGCCCAACGGGCGGGCAATCAGCGTCTCGTCTCCGATGGGACCAAGTCGCAAGACGCAGTCAAACCCCTCTTGAACCAGATCGACTTGCCGGTCGGTACTCGACACCTCCAGCTCCAACTCGGGGTGAGCCGCCATGAACTCCGGCAAGGCCGGCACGATCGTCGTGCGCGCCACTTCGGTCGGAAGATCGACCCGTAAGCGCCCGCGAAGCGCCACGCGATCGCCGGCGAACATCGAGTGCAGATCATCGACTTCAGCCAGCAGATCGCGGGCACGGGCATGAAACGCGCGCCCGTCCTCCGTCAGGCGCACGCTGCGCGTCGTGCGGTGCAGGAGCCTGGCACCGACGTCTTCTTCCAGCTTCCGGACCGCCGTCGAGGCCCTCCCCTTCTGGATGCCCAGGCTATCGGCCGCGCGGGTGAAGCTGCCCATTTCCGCTACCGTTATGAAAATGAGGACGTGCTCGAGATTCTGCATTTTCGTACCTCTATTGTTTTTTATAAAGAGAACAGTTGGTTCATTTTCTCAGTGTTTATCACACTCAGGAGGCACAGTAAGTTTCGGATATGGGATCTCCCCATCGGAGAACGAGAAGTGTCCGAAACCATGAACCCGCGTCAGGCAGCAGAAACCGTGACCTTGCATCGCGCCCTGTGGGCCGGCCGGATCATGAGCGCGCTTGTCGTTATCGCTCTGGTGGCAGACGGCACCATCCAGCTTCTCGCGCCGGCACAAATCGCGAGCATGTTGCAGGAAACCGGGTTCACGATGGACCTGACCCGTGTCGTGGGGCCGATCATACTCGCCTGCGCCATTCTTTACGCCATTCCGGCCACCGCCGTCCTCGGCGCGATCCTGGTGACGGGCTTTCTGGGCGGTGCCATCTGCGCCCACGTCCGCATTGGTGAGTTGGGATCGCCGCCGGAGATCATTTCCCTGTTTCTGGGCGCGCTGGCGTGGGGCGGCCTCTATCTGCGCGATCCCCGAGTCCGGGCCATTCTACCGCTCATCCATTGAACCAACCGGGGCAGTGCCCTGTCCCTCGACATCAGGAGAAAACACATGTTTCTAGTACTGGGAATCACGGGAAAAGTTGGCGGCGCAACGGCAGAACATCTGTTGGCGCACCGCAAGGATGTACGCGCGCTCGTCCGCAATCGCGAGAA
This sequence comes from Mesorhizobium sp. B2-3-6, assembly GCF_006442305.1. Lineage (NCBI taxonomy): Bacteria > Pseudomonadati > Pseudomonadota > Alphaproteobacteria > Hyphomicrobiales > Phyllobacteriaceae > Mesorhizobium > Mesorhizobium sp. B2-3-6. The sequence goes on from NZ_VFVW01000002.1 coordinate 642,663, forward strand.
GGCGGCCAACTGGGCGAACAAGGGCGTGGAGCTGGTGGAGGGCGATTGGAATGATCCGGCAGCCATCGAGCAAGCGCTCGGAGGCGTCGAAGGCGCGTTCGTCATGTTGCCCCCTGTCTGGGCGCCCTCGCCCGATTACAAGGAAGCAAAGGGCGTGATTGCAAACTATGTCGAGGCGCTTACCAAGGCAGCGCCGCCGCGCGTGGTTGCGCTTTCGTCGATGGGCGCGAACCGAACCAGCGGGCACGGGGTGATCACGGCCCTGTCGCTTCTGGAGCAAGGTCTTCGCGACCTGAAATCGCCAATCGCATTTGTGCGCGCCGGCGGGTTCTTCGAAAACTTCCTCTACGGCTTGCAGGTCGCGCAGGGCGGAACGCTACCGGTCTACTACAATCCGACAAACCGGACATCGACCATGGTCGCGACGAACGACATCGGCGCGGAGGTCGCAACCCTTTTGACCGGGCCGGCGTGGTCAGGGCAGCGCGTCATCGAGGTTGGTTCGATGGTCACCGCCGATGACGTCGCGGGGCAGTTGGGTGAGGTCCTCAATCGCGACGTGAAAGCCTTTGCAATCCCGCGTGCAGGGTGGGCGGAAGCCTTCGAGCAATTCGGCATCCCCAAGGGCCGCTCCGGACCTGCCGAAGAAATGTTCGAGGCCGTGAACGCGGGATGGATGGACCTCGGCGCCGCGAGTACGGAGCACGTAGCCGGTACGACGTCCGCACGAGATGTGTTCGAGGCTGCACAGAACGCCGCCAAGGCGTAAGTCCGGGAGAGACGGAGACTTCCCGCTTCTGCGTTAGACAACGCGCGGGAAGTGCTCAACTGTGAAAAGAAACGCGAAGCAGCTCGGAAGCGGATGTGGCAGGCGAAAACAAGACATGCCGGTTGGCGCGCTTACGAGCGCCCGAACGTCTATGAATGGCAGGCGCGCTGATCGATCCGCTGCCGGTGCTCTATTATTCTTCCTCGAGCCCCCTCTACGGGGGGGCGGTGAAGGAGTGAGGGCTGAGGTCGGTGCCCTCCAGGCTTGAGGTCGGCGCAAGGCGAATGCGCGTTTGTTGGACGGCTGCTATGCGCCTCTTTCCCGCCATTCAGCAAACTTCAAACGTTCCCGAAAGTGGTCGTTTTCGTCTGCGTTCATGGCGGCAGAGATGTGAGCCGGATCCGAGCGGATCATCGATCTTCATTGCCTTCCCGATTGGCGCTTGGTTTGAGTGGCACGGGAAGACGCTATCTCGCAAGACCCTGAATGCCGGAACTCCGAGCCGAGATAGGTAAGTCGACAGCCAATTGACGTAAATATCTTGCCCTGCGACTCTAGAAACGACTGAGCATGTTCTCTGATGGCGTATTCGCCGTTCTCATCACCGTGCTGGTGCTGGAGTTGAGACCACCCGGTCAGCCGACTTTCGTTGCATTGCTATCCCTGTGGCGACGTGGCTGAGTTACGCCGTGAGTTACATCTTAATCGCCATCGTCTGGGCCAATCACCACTACCTCATGCGCTACGCTCGCGAGACGACACCGCACCTCATGTGGTTCAATTTCGCGCATTTGTTTTCGATCTCACTGCTCCGCTATCCACTGCTTGGATGGCGGTGAGCGAACTCGAGCCGCAGCCCGTAGCCTTTTACGCAGCCGCCTTCTCTCTGGTGAATGCAACCTACATCGGGCTAATCTGGGAGCTGCTCGATCGGCGAAGCAGCGTCAAGATTTCGCCCAAAGTACGCAGGCTCATGCGCGTCCGATCCTTTACGACCTTGGCCCTCTTCGGCGTGGCTGCAATGATTGCGCTGAAGTACCCCCTTGCGGGCTTGGGTCTCTGCATCTGCTGTCTGCTCGGCTATTTGAATCCCGAACCGCCAATGGCTGAAACGCGGCGAAACTGACAAAAGTAGGCCTAACTCCGCAGCGTTTTTGCGATTTCACAGCGCTGCTCGCGCATCACACATCAGGGTGTCCCCGTTCCTGCAGCACCCAAGTGTTGCCATCTGGATCCGAGAAGCCCGCGAAGCTGGCATAGTCTCGGTGGTTGGGGTCGAAACCTGGGGCGAACGCCCCACCCCAGCCGTCGATCGGAGCCTTGTGCTTGAGTTCGCTGACTTCCACTCCGCGTTCGAGCAACCGGCTTCGCGCAGTCTCAATATCCGTAACGACAAGATAGATGTTGCGAAGCGACCCTGCGGGCGCGTCCGTAACGCCTTTGCCGAATTGTATTGAGCAGTGGGAGCCAGGCGGCGTGAGCTGGACCACACGGAAGGTGGTGTTCGGCGCATAGTCGACATCGAGCGCAAAGCCGACCCGGTCCACATAAAACCGGAGCGCACGATCGATATCGCTTATCGGCAGTGTGACAACCTCAAGCGATAATGTTCCGAACGCGGCTGTGCCAGACTTCATAGTCCGTCCCCTTCGATTAGCTTACAAATCGATGACTAGATCACGGGTCGGTTGCGAGCAGCAAATGAGAAGGTTGCCGTCGGCCGGCCTTTCAAGCGGTTCAGGCTCATAGGCGATCGCGCCTGATATCAACCCACTTTCGCAGTTGTGACAAACACCGGTTCGGCATGACCACCGGGAGGGAACGTCACAGGCCTCTGCCAGCTCCAGAATGCTCCGGTACACTGAAGGGTTCCAATGGGCGGCTACACCACTTCGAGCGAAGGAGACCAGCGGACCGGCATCGGTGTCGCCTTCCGGCAGATGTGGCGCGCGCCGCTCGCTGGCAACAACACCGGGGTTCAGCGGCTCGCTCCCGTTGAAGATCTCGATACGAACGCGATCCGGGGCGACGCCCGATGCAGCTAGCGCCTCTTTCATGTCTGCCATGAAGTCGACAGGTCCGCAGAGATAGACGTCGGCGTCCTGCGGGATACTGACACTATTGAAGACCAATGATGATAGGTGGCCGGTTGCATCAAAATCGACGCCGAGTCTGTCGACCGGGTCTGGCCTGCTATAGCAGACATAACTGCGACCATGGGGGAGACTGGCCATCAGACGGCGGACTTCGGCTGCAAAAGGATGGTGCCGTCTGTCGCGAGCCGCGTATAGCCAGAGGACCTGCCGCGTGTCCCGGGCTGCCGCCAGCGCGTATAGTATTGCCAGAAGAGGTGTCGCGCCGATGCCTGCGCTGAGCAGTACCACGGGACTCTGCCCAGGCTGCAATGTAAAGCTTCCGCGCGGCGAGCTTACGTCGACAAGATCGCCTATCCGCACATGATCCCGCAGAAAAAGGCCGGCCGTCCCGTGCGGTTCGATCTTGACGCTGATTCTGTAGCGCTCTTCCGAGAGTGGGCCCGAGAGCGAGTAGCTGCGAAATAGCGCAGCACTGGAACGGGTCGGGCGAAGGCGCAGCACGATATATTGACCAGGTAGAGCGGGCGGGAGCGGCTTTCCATCGGGATGCCGCATCGACAGAGAGACGACGTCCACGGACTCCTGCTCTAGATCAGCCACCGCGAGCGGCTGAAATCCGGGAGCAGCAGGGTGTAACGCGGCTGGCGGAGCGAGCCCGGCATTGCCGCTCTCTACGCCGGTCGATTGGCTGCGCAGCAAAGCCTCAAAAGAACCCCGCCATCCTGGCGAAAGCGCTTTGATCCGCGCCGCGCGCTCCAATTCGACGCGGGGATGTTCCGGTGAATAAAGCAGTGCATTCAGCTCAGCGACGGTTACCCGTTCATTCGCTTCGCCCACCTTGAGGATTTCGTCGCCCGCTCCTACCTCGCCTTCTTGCAGAACTCGGAAGTAGAATCCTGGCCGGCCGCTGGAAGTCAGCAATGCCGGCATTCGGGGCTCGTCCATGCGGATGCCAACCCGGTAGCATGTGACGCGAGGTTGAGTGACCTCGAAAAGCGCGCCTCCAATACGAAATCGATCTCCGATGCAAACTGCATCGTCTGGCAAGCCCTCGACCGTGAAGTTTTCGCCGAACTGACCATAGACGAAGTCGGTCCTGTTCAGGTGCTTCTGCCAGTAGCGATATGATGCGATTTGATAGACGAAGACGGCCCGCTGCTCGCCCCCGTGCCCGGCGAGGTCGCCCTGACCGTCACCGTCCAAATTCAATCGGCCAACGCGACAACGTCCGGCTACCGGGTTTTTGAAAATGCCGGTGTATACGGTGCGGTCATTCCAAGAGATGTTGCGCGGAAGCCCCACGTTCACGGACAATAGTCGCGCCATGCTCCGCTCCGTTTAATCGCGACCGGTAGCTAGCCGCCGGCAATCATTTCGGGGCCTCCACCAGGTGCCCGCTCCAACTCGGCCACATCGAGATTTCGATCAGGACCGTGAGGGACGACCGTCTGGCCAGGCTCGAGATGAAGCTGAACGTCGTCGAGGAAGACCGAAACTATGTCCGGCTCAAACGACACAAGGTTGGCAATGCGGCGGACTTCGGGATAGGCGTCGGTGTAGGACCATGCCGCCTGACGAGCGTCGCCAATAGAATAATAGCTGCAGAGCCCTTTGTAGGGACAGAACGTCTGAAGCTTTACCGCTGTGAGGGAGGACTCGTAGATGTCATCACGAGGGACATACCAGCGTGGAGCGAACCCGGATTCGTACAGGCCCAATGGATGCCTGGTATCCGCAACGACGCGGTCGTTGTAGCGGACCACGAGGTGACGAGAACTCTGTCGAATATCTATGCGATGGTATGGGTCGGCAGCATGACCCAGGATTCGTTCGTCTTCTTCATAGAAGGCATCCATGGCGCGCCATGCGAACGCCAATCGTCCCTGGAGTTCTGTTGCATGGGCAGGGAGGTTCGTGTGTTGCCACGCTCCTCTGGCCGCCACGTGTTGCTCGCCTACCCGGACAGTGTACCATGAAGTAGACCCAAGATCAGGATGTTGGGTGATCTGCTCTGTCCGCTCCAACACATGTGCTGAAATGTCGGACTCCGGAAAATAAGCTACCGGGTAGCGGGCGGGTTCAAACAGTAGGAGAACGTCGTCGCTTTCGGCAACCCAAACCCCGCCAAACAATACGCGCATGCGCCGGCGCAGCCGTTCCACATATAACATTCTCTTGGGCAACGCTTCGGGGACGAGAAACCGACCGATGGCTCCCGTCGAGAGAGGACCTTGTTGCCAAGACAGTCCCACTGCTCAGTTCCCGATATCGCGGCAGAGCCGCAAATAGCTATTTGCAACGTAAGTCCGAGAAATTGGTTCCACCACCGATCGCAAACTTCCAGAGCGGCTCGCGCGCTCGGAAATTCGCACCCACTTCGCGGAAGACGGCTAGGCGACTGCAAGCCGGCTGAGGGACGGCCGTTCGCACGCTATATGGGTCGATCAAATCGGCGCGGCGCAGCAGCAATCGGCCATTCAACCACCCCAGCGATTGTCCACTTTGGCAGGCGCATTGCCTATAACCTGCCAGTCCGCTTTCGGCCCCGAAATGCGACATTCACACTCGTCTCGGCAACCGCACCTTCCCGCCCCGCGCTCCCCTCACGCGGTCTTCTGCGTCACCAGCCCCAGTTCCTCGACCATCGCCTGGCGCATCAGGAATTTCTGCGGCTTGCCGGTCACCGTCATCGGCAATTCGGCGCGGAAGCGGATGTGGCGCGGAACCTTGTAATGCGCGATCTGGCCGGCGCAGAAGGCCTTGATCTCCTGCTCGGTGGCGATCTGGCCGGGCTTGAGCACAATCCAGGCGCAGAGCTCCTCGCCGTATTTGGCGTCGGGAATGCCGAACACCTGCACCTCCCTGATCTTGGGGTGCCGGTAGAGGAACTCCTCGACCTCGCGCGGATAGACGTTCTCGCCGCCGCGGATGACCATGTCCTTGACCCGGCCGACGATGTTGCAATAGCCCTCGGCATCGATCGTGGCGAGGTCGCCCGTATGCATCCAGCCGTCGGCATCGATCGCCTCGCGGGTCTTGTCCTCGTCGTCCCAATAGCCCTTCATCACGGAATAGCCGCGTGTGCAGAGTTCGCCCGGCGCACCGACGGCAACGGTTGCGCCATCGGCATCGACGGCCTTGACCTCGACATGGGGATGAACGCGCCCGACAGTCGAGACGCGTTTTTCCAAGGGGTCGTCGACGCTGCTCTGGAAGGAGACCGGGCTGGTCTCGGTCATGCCGTAGGCGATGGTCACTTCGGACATATGCATCAGCGACACCACCTTCTTCATCACCTCGATCGGGCATGGCGAGCCGGCCATGATGCCGGTGCGCAGGCTGGACAGGTCGAAGGCGGCGAAATCGGGATGGTCGAGCAGGCCGACGAACATGGTCGGCACGCCGTAGAGGCCGGTGCAGCGTTCCTGCGCCACGGCGTTCAGTGTCGCGCCGGCATCGAAGCCCTCGCCGGGAAAGACCATGGTCGCGCCCTTGGTGACGCAGCCCATCGTGCCCATCGACATGCCAAAGCAATGGTAGAGCGGCACGGGAATGCAGAGCCGGTCGTCCACCGTCAACTTGATCGCCGAGGTGACGAAATTGCCGTTGTTGACGATGTTCAGGTGGGTCAGCGTCGCGCCCTTGGGTGCGCCCGTGGTGCCGCTGGTGAACTGGATGTTGATGGCGTCGTCCGGCTTCAGCCCCTCGGAGATGCGGTCGAGGCTGTCATGCTCGTCGCGCCCCGCCATCGCCAGCACATCGGCGAAATTGAACATGCCGGGCGAGTTCTCCTCGCCCATGCGGATGACGATCCGGAGCGCGGGCAGTTTCTGTGCCCTGAGCTTGCCGGGTGTCGCCATCGCGATCTCCGGCGCCAGCGTCTCGATCATGCCGAGATAATCCGAGGTCTTGAAGCTGGCCGCGGTGACCAGAGCCTTGCAGCCGACCTTGTTCAGCGCATAGTCCAGCTCGGTGAGCCGGTAGGCGGGGTTAATGTTGACCAGGATCAGGCCGATGCGGGCGGTGGCGAATTGCGTCACCAGCCATTCCCAGCGGTTGGGTGACCAGATGCCGACGCGATCGCCCTTTTCGAGCCCCAGCGCCAGGAAACCGGCGGCCAGCGCATCCACCGTGTCGGAAAGCTCGCTCCAGGTGAAGCGCTTATCCTGGCCGACGAAGACGGCGGCATCGAGCGTGCCGTATTTGCCGGCCGTGTCGGAGAACAGTGCGGGAATGGTCTTGTCGAGCAGCGGCACGCCACGCTCGCCCGAGACATGCGCCCTGCCGTCGACGGGCGCGACAAAGACGCTGCCGGCGTACGCGCCGCGTCCGCGCAGATTGGTGGCGTTCTTCAGCTCGTCGAGATTGACCGGCATCGCTCTCTCCTCCCAGGACATCCGAGCCTATCAGCCTGCCGCGATGGTGGAAATCCCGCCGAAGGTAGGGCCAAGGCTTCGAAGACGGGCCGCACCGCCTTCCACGGTCATAAGAATGGCAGGGTCGTGAGAATGGCGCAGAAACGAAAAACCCGCCTCGAAGGGCGGGGGCACAAATCATCACCATAGCGATATTTGTAGCATAGTGGCCGGCACAAAGCAAGAACAAAATTGTCCGCCGCTAGGCACGACGATCGCCGAGGCATGCTGGACAGGCTATCCCTTCACCGAGGCCATGCTGGCCGCTATGTCGCGCAGCATCGCCTCGTCGGCCGTGGAACGCGTCTTTCGCGACGCGACGAGACACGCTTGCGACCGCAGCACGACGCCGTCGGCCAGCACCTTGAGATGGTTGGCGCGCAGCGTCGAGCCGGTGGTGGTGATGTCGACGATGACATCGGCAAGGCCGGCCGCCGGCGCGCCTTCGGTGGCGCCCAGGCTCTCGACGATGCGATAGACCTGGATGCCGTGCTTCTGCGAGAAGAATTGCTGGGTCAGCCGCCAGTATTTGGTGGCGATCCTGAGCCGCCTTCCGTGACGCTGGCGGAAATCGGCGGCGACATCATCGAGGTCGGCCATGGTCTCGACGTCGAGCCAGATGTCGGGCACGGCCACCACGACATCGGCATGGCCGAAGCCGAGACGGGCGACGATTTCGGCGCGCGCCTCCCAGTCGGCGAGGTTCTCGCGCACGAGGTCCTCGCCGGTGATGCCGAGATCGACGGCACCTTGCCCGATCTCGCCCGATATTTCGGAGGCGGACAGAAAAACGACCTCGACATTGTCCATGCCTTCGACGCGGGCGTGATATTTGCGCTCGTCACCGGGCAGGCTGATGGCGAGGCCGGCTTTCGCCAGCACCTCCAGCGCCTGCTCCTTCAACCGGCCCTTGGACGGGATCGCCAGCGTGATCATGGCGCGCGCTCCCGCAATGCCTCGATGCGGTCGAGCCAGACCGAGAAGCCGACGCCGGGGATCGGCGTCTTGGCGCCGAGCAGCGTCAGCAGCCGGTCGTAGCGGCCGCCGCCGGCCAGCGGCCTTTCACCATCTTGCGCCGCGATCTCGAAGACGAGGCCGGTGTAATAATCGAGCGGGCGGCCGAAGGCCGCGTCATAGCGGATCTTTTGCGCCGGCAGGCCATTCGCCTCGACGGCCTTGGCGCGCGCCGCGAACTTTTCCAGCGCGGCTCCCAGCGAAAGCCCGGCGGCACCGGCAAAACTCTCGAGCGCCTGGGCCGCGCCATCGAGCGGCACGTCGATCGCCAGAAAGGTCTTCAGCGCCGCGAAGGCTTCGTTGGACAGCCGCACGCTGCGCAGTTCTGCCTTTTCGATCAGCCGCCGCGCGATATCGGCCGGCGCGCGTCCGGCCGAAGCCGACAGGCCGGCCTGTTCCATGCCGCCGGCTATATGCGCGGAGAGACCGTCCAGATCGCCGTCGAGCACGAGTGCCGCGACCGGGCCGGAGAGCTGGCTGTTGCGCGGCGGATTGGCGAGATCGGCAAGGGCTGCCTCCAGCATCGTCGCCGAGCCGAAGGCGCGGGCGAGCCGCATGCGCCAGCCGCGCGGCAGGCCGAGAGCCGCCAGCACCGCCTCGAAGATGGCCTGGTCGCCGAGCGTGATCGCCAGCGGCTGGCCCGGCAGCGCCAGCGACAGCAGTGCATGCGCGTCGGCCACCGAACGGGCATCGGCAGCGGCCGTGTCGCGGTCGCCGAGATCCTCGATGCCGGCCTGGAAGAACTCGTTGCCGCCTTCGCGGCGCTGGCGGAACACTTCGCCCAGATAGGAGTAGCGACGCGGCGTACCGGCCTGGCTGGCGATATGATCGAGGCAGACGGGAATGGTGAATTCCGGCCGTAGGCAGAGCGTCTGCCCGGTCTCGCTCTCGGTCAGGAAAATGCGGCGGCGCAAATCCTCGCCGGCCATGTCGAGGAAGGGATCGGCCGGCTGCAGCACGGCGACCTCCACCGCATGCGTGTCGCGGGTCGCGAACAGGCCGGCGATGTCGGCCGCGATGGCGGGATAGCGGGAGGTCACAGAGCGCATGGGCGCGAGGCACCCCCCTCTGTCCTGCCGGACATCTCCCCCGCAAGGGGGGAGATCGGCAGCTTCGAGCGCAGCGCCTTTTCTGCCACGACGGAGATTGGCGAAAGCATACGCGACATCCAATCTCCCCCCTTGCGGGGGAGATGGCCGGCAGGCCAGAGGGGGGTGCTCAAGCGCCACCCTTCGCGCGGTCGGCTGCCTGCGCCGCCAGGATCTTCTTCACCTGCGCCACCAGCTCGCTTTCCGCCACCGTGACCTGTGCCGGGCGGGCGGCGCGCCATTCGGCATTATCCGTGATCTCGGCCGACAGGCGCGCGCCTTCGATCAGGTCCTTGATCTGCAATTCGCCCTTGGCGCGCTCGTCGCCGCCCTGGATGATCGCGACCGGACAGCCGCGACGGTCGGCATATTTGAGCTGCGCCTTCATGCCTGCGCCGCCGAGATACATTTCCGAGCGGATGCCTGCGGCGCGCAGTTCGCTGACCATCTTCTGGTAGCGGCCGAGGCTTTCGGTGTCCCTGTCCATGACCAGCACGACGACCGGCGCAATCACGTCGGTGCTGTCGAGCTTGCCGAGGTTCTTCAGCGCCGTCATCAGCCTGGAAACGCCGATGGAAAAACCGGTCGCCGGCACCGGCTCGCCGCGGAAGCGCGACACCAGCCCGTCATAGCGCCCGCCGCCGCCGACCGAACCGAAGCGCACGATCTGGCCATCCTCGTTGGGAATCTCGGCCAGGAGCTCGGCCTCGAAGACCGGGCCGGTGTAATATTCGAGACCACGCACGACGGAGCGGTCCATGGCGACGCGATCTTCGCCGTATCCCGCCGCCCTGACCAGGGCCTCGATGGTCGCGAGTTCGCCAACGCCCTCCTGGTAGACGGCGTTCGCACCGACGCTGGCATCCTGGCCGGCCTGCGCGTTTCGCGCCGTCGCCAGAAGAACCGCCTCGGCTTGCGTATCATTCAGCCCGGCGCCTTTGGCGAAGTCGCCCTCGCCTTCCTTGCCGCCGTCCCAGCGCCCTGGTCCCAAGAGAAGCCGCACGCCTTCCGGCCCGAGCTTGTCGAGCTTGTCGATCGCCCGCAGCACGGTCAGCCGACGACTCGTATTCCCTTCACCTCCGAGGCCGATCGCCTCGAGCACGCCGTCCAGCACCTTGCGGTTGTTGACGCGGATGACGTAGTCGCCGCGCTTGATACCGAGCGCTTCCATCACATCGGCCATCATCATCGCCATCTCGGCGTCGGCCGCGACGCCCGGCGTGCCGATCGTGTCGGCGTCGAACTGCATGAACTGGCGGAAGCGGCCGGGACCGGGCTTCTCGTTGCGGAACACCCAGCCGGAACGGTAGCTGCGATAGGGTTTTGGCAGGCGCTCGAAATTCTCGGCGACGAAACGCGCCGTCGGCGCGGTCAGGTCGTAGCGCAGCGACAGCCACTGGTCGTCGTCGTCCTGGAAGGAGAACACGCCTTCGTTCGGCCGGTCCTGGTCGGGCAGGAATTTTCCGAGCGCATCGGTGTATTCGATCAGGGGCTGGTCGGCGGGCTCGAAACCGTAGAGTTCGTAGACCGAGCGGATCGTCGCCATCATCTTCTCGACGGCGCGGATATCTTCGGCGCTGCGGTCGGCAAAACCGCGCGGCAGCCGCGCTTTCGTCTTTTCCGATTTGTCGGCCATGGATTCGCCCGGTGTTTCGTGTTGCTGAAAACTCAACAGCGTTGCGATTTTCGCAACGGGCGTGTCCTAACCGAACAGGTCCTACCGGGCAAGGCCGGCGGCAGGCGCTGTCTCCATGCATGCGAGAAGGCACGCGGGCGTTCGCCGAAACAAAAACGCACCGAAAATGAAACAATCCCGCCATCGGCGCGGCATCGTGCCGACATAATCGAGGCCGATACAGCGCACCGCAATGGAGGGGTTCGGGACATGATGAGCGCGGTGGAATTTCACGACAACAGGGATGCGGGCGACATGCCGGCACGCCTGCGCGCCGCAGATGTCCATGCTCCCAGCATGATCGGCCAGCCGGCCGGACCGTTCGAGGTACACGCCGATACCGGACCTTCCCTGCGCGACGCATTGGTGACCGGCCTGCTGGTGATCTATCCAACCGTCGCCACCGTGGTCGCGATCGTCGCCGGCCTGTTCCTGGGTAGTGCCAACGGCGCCTGAGGCTATTTCGGCCGTTTGAAAGCCTTCCGCTCCTTCTCGACCTCCTTGCGGCACACACACCCCTGGAGATGATCGTTGACCAGACCCATCGCCTGCATGAAGGCGTAGACCGTGGTCGGGCCGACGAAGGTCCAGCCGCGCTTCTTCAGATCCTTGGAAATGCGGATCGAGACCGCCGTGGTCGGATTGGCGCGCAGATGGGCGAGGTCGACGACCTGCGGCCGTTCCTCCCTGCCGGGTTCGAACTTCCAGAACCAGGCAGCGAGCGAGCCGAATTCATCGGCCATTTCGCGGGCGCGTTTGGCGTTGTTGATGGTCGAGACGATCTTGCCGCGATGGCGGATGATGCCGGCATCGCCGAGCAGGCGCTCGACGTCCTTGTCGGTGAAGGCGGCGACCTTGTCGAAATCGAATCCGGCGAAAGCGGCGCGAAAATTCTCGCGCTTGCGCAGGATGGTCAGCCAGGACAGGCCCGACTGGAAGCCTTCGAGACAGATCTTCTCGAACAGCCGGCGGTCGTCCGCCACCGGGCGGCCCCATTCATGGTCATGATAATGCAGGTAGTCGGGCAGATTGCCGTGCCAGAAGCAGCGCGCGACACCGTCGGGTCCGGCGAGAAGGCCGGTTTTTTCCTTGTCCATGGCGAGAATTCCATTCGTTAACGCGCTGGTTGCGCTGCTTTACCTTGGCTTTACCAGATTCCTGAACGCGGCGGTAACCACACCGAAAGGTTTACCGACAGTTCCGCATTTTACACATTCCGATTCATGTTTCGGTTGCTGTTCCCGCGCCAATGATCGCTGAACCGGGAGGTCGTTTCCACCCGGTTTGTCAGACGATCAAGGTGCTTTCCCGATGAAGAGAGTTTTGTTTCCCGTGCTCGGCGCCGTGGCTGCGTTTGCCGCAGGCGTCACACCTTCCACGGCCGGAGACCGCTATGCCGACAGACCGCCGGTGATGGTGAGCCCCGACCTTTCGGCCCCCTGGGTGCTGCAGCTTGGCCAAGCGCCGGGGATCGTGCGGCAGAACCGGCAGGTCGCGCAGCAGCCGCGCCCGCGTTATGCGCAGCCCGACCGCGTGCAGACGGCAGCCGTGCCGGCCCCGGCCAAGCGCATGGTCGCGCGCCCGCAGATCAATCCGATCTACCTGCCGCAGGAAGTCGCCTATGACGGCTCCCAGAAGCCGGGCACCATCGTCATCGATACGACCCAGAACTTCCTCTATCTGGTCGAAAAGAACGGCAAGGCGCGGCGCTATGGCGTCGGCACCGGCAAGCCGGGCTTCGAATGGTCGGGCACGCACAAGATCACCAACAAGCGGGTCTGGCCGGACTGGCGCCCGCCGGCCGCGATGATCAAGCGCGAGGCCGCCAAGGGGCGCTACCTGCCAACCTACCTGGCCGGCGGCATGGAGAACCCGCTCGGTGCGCGCGCGCTCTATCTCGGCAGTACGGAATATCGCATCCACGGCACCAACCAGCCCTGGACCATCGGCGGCGCCGTGTCGTCGGGCTGCATCCGCATGCGCAACGAGGATGTCGTCGACCTTTATGAACGGGTCGATGTCGGAACCACTGTCGAGGTGATATAATAGTTGCTGCGAATCACCCGATCCGGAAGCGCAGCGCTTCCCGGGATCGGAAGGAATAACGGGGGACGGGCCGTATGGGGATGCGGCCGGTCAGAAAGGGCGGCACGGGAAACCGTGCTGCCCTTTCCGTTTCGGACGAAGCACTGCCGCGCCCGCACGTCGCGCAAAAGGCATGACGGTTCGCATTCGTGCTGCCATTGCCGCTGTTCTTTTGCTATGGCAAGGCAACGCTTACGCCAGAAGAGTCCGATCATGTCACTGTCCGACGACAGCCGCTATCTCAAGGGCGGCCCGGTTGCCCGGCGCATCATCGCCGCCGTGCGCGAGGATGCGGCGATCGCAAGGGCCGAAGGGTTCCCGCCCAAACTGGTGTCGATCACCGTCGGCGATACGGCGGCGGTGGATGTCTATGTACGAAACCAGCGCGCCAAGGCAGAGCTGGCGGACATCGATTTCGACGAACGGCGCTTTCCCGCCACCATCACCGCGGGCGAACTGGAAGCGGCGATCCACGGCCTGAACGCCGATCCGCGCGTTACCGGCATCATCATCCAGCGGCCGGTGCCGGCACATATCCCGATCAGGACGTTGCAGGCGGCGGTGCATCCGCTGAAGGACGTCGAAGGCATGCATCCGGCCTCGATCGGCAACATCGTCTACAACCAGCTCGATCTGGCGCCCTGCACGGCGGCCGCCTCGGTCGAGTTGCTCAAGGAAACCGGCCTCGACCTCAAGGGCCTGGAAGTGGTGATGGTCGGCCACTCCGAGATCGTCGGCAAGCCGATCGCCTTCCTCTTGATGAGCGAAGGCGCGACGGTCACGGTCTGCCACCACATGACGCGCTCGGTCGCCGCGCACGCGCGCCGCGCCGATGCGCTGTTCGTCGCCGTCGGCAAGCCGCGCCTGATCAAGGCCGACATGGTAAAGCCGGGTGCGGCCGTCATCGACATCGGCATCAATTCCGAGACGCTGCCGGACGGTTCCACCCGTATCGTCGGCGACGTCGACACCGACAGCGTGAAGGACGTGGCCTCCTGGATCACTCCGGTGCCGGGCGGCGTCGGTCCGATCACCGTTGCGATCCTGCTGCGCAACACGATGGTGGCGCTCAGCCGCCAGCGCGCGCTCTACGAGGCGACCTACGGCACGATCGACAGGCTGGCGGCCGAATAACGCCGGGGCGGCCCCTACTCAGCGGCGATCAGGCCGGGTTCGGCGACACCTTCCGGCCTCGGCCCGCCATAGGCCCAGTCGAGCAGCTTGATCGTATGCACCACCGGCAGCTTCGCGGCGGATGCGATCTGCGTTATGCAGCCGATATTGCCGGTGGCGACGACCGAAGCGCCGGTAGCCTCGATGTTTTTCACCTTGCGGTCGCGCAGCCCGGCCGAAATCTCCGGCTGCAGGATGTTGTATGTGCCGGCCGAACCGCAGCACAAATGCCCTTCGCGCGGCTCGCGCACGATGAAACCGGCTTTGGCCAGCAATTCCCTAGGCTGGCGGGTGATCTTCTGGCCGTGCTGCATCGAACAGGCCGAATGATAGGCGACGACCGTGCCCGGCTTGCGCACCGGTTCGGGCAGGTCGATGGCGGTCAGGTATTCGGTAATGTCCTTGGCCAGCGCGGAGACACGTGCAGCCTTTTCGGCGTAGGCCGGATCAAGCCGCAGCATGAAACCGTAATCCTTGATGGTCGTGCCGCAGCCCGACGCGGTGATGATGATGGCATCGATCCCGCCTTGTTCAATCGCGCGGGTCCAGGCATCAACATTTTGCCTTGCAGAAGCAAGGGCGGCTTGCTCGCGGCCCATGTGATGGACGAGCGCGCCGCAACAGCCCTCGCCCGGCGGCACCACGACCTCGACGCCAAGCCGCGTCAGCAGTGAAATGGTCGTGTCGTTGATGGCGGGATCGAGCACCGATTGCGCGCAACCGGTGAGGATGGCGACGCGGCCCCTCTTCGCCCCCTGCCCGGTATGGGTGCCCGGCGAAGCCATCGGCGATGCTCCCGGGATCGATTCCGGCGCGAGCTTGAGCATTGCGCCAAGCGGCTTCAATGCCGGGATCTTCTCGAACAGGCCGATGAACGGCTTGCCCAGTTTCGCCAATTTGAGCGCGGCGCGAAAACGCGGGGGATAGGGCAGGACGAAGGCCAGCATGGCGCGGGTCAGGCGATCGAGCAGCGGCCGCCTATAGGTCTGCTGGATATGGGCGCGGGCATGGTCGACCAGATGCATGTAGTTGACGCCAGACGGGCAGGTGGTCATGCAGGCGAGGCAGGACAGGCAGCGATCGATATGGGTGACGATCTCTTTGTCGGCCGGGCGGCCGTTTTCCAGCATGTCCTTGATCAGGTAGATGCGCCCGCGCGGTGAATCGAGCTCGTTGCCCAGCGTCACATAGGTTGGACAGGTGGCGGTGCAGAAGCCGCAATGCACGCATTTGCGCAGAATCTTTTCCGACTCGGCGACATGCGGGTCGGCAAGCTGTGCGGGCGAGAAATTGGTCTGCATCTCTTGATGTCCTAGGCCATGCGGCCGGGATTGAGGATGTTCTTGGGGTCGAATTCGTGCTTCAGCCGCTGGCTGAGCGCTGCCAGTGAGGGAGCCTGCGGCTCGAACACCGGCAGGGCGGCGCGGTGCGAAGGAGCCGCGCGCACCAATGTCGCATGGCCGCCGCCATGTTTTCTCAGAAGTCCGCGCAGCAGCGTCGCTTCCGGGTCACCCTCCTCCATGCGCAGCCACACCAGTCCGCCCTGCCAATCATAGAAGGCGCTGACGGCAGCCTGCATGCGCAGCGTGAAAACCATCTGGTGCGCCTGGGCAGGCGCCATCGATACGCGCCAGACCGGTTTGTCGCTGTTGTCCGCGAAAGGCCTGCAATCGCGCACGTCACGCCACAGGGCAGCCGACGCTTCGCTGGAAATCTCTTCGAGTGGTCCGGCATTTCCGAGCAACGTCTTCAGCGCGGCGATGCGATAGACGACGGAGGGGCCAAAACCTTCCACCCGCAGCAGCGTGGCCGCATCGTTGCCGAGCACGCCTGCGGCAACCCGTGCGGCAATCCGCTCCGGCAGGTGCGCGGCGCTCGATACTTCCGCGCTGGAGCCGAGCGCCAGCGCCATCGCCGCGGCGGCCGCATCGTCGAGCAGGCCGCGGACAGCGAGCGTGACCTCGGTCTCGGCCGATGGCAGCACCTTGAAGGTGACGTCGGTGAACACCGCCAGCGTGCCCCAGCTGTTGGCCATCAGCTTGGACAAATCGTACCCGGTGACATTCTTGACCACGCGGCCGCCGGATTTGAATGCCTCGCCGCGGCCGGACACCACGTTGATGCCCAGGATATGGTCGCGCGCCGCCCCCGCCTTCAGCCGGCGCGGGCCGGAGAGGTTCGCTGCAAGCGCACCACCAAGCGTGCCCTTGCCCGGCTCGCCGCCGAGCAGCGGGCCGTAATCCATCGGCTCGAAAGCGAGTTGCTGGCCGTTTTGCGCCAGCAGCGTCTCGATTTCGGCCAGCGGCGTGCCGGCCTTTGCCGACAGCACCAGTTCGGCTGGTTCATAGAGCGTGACCCCGGCGAGCCTCGACAGGTCGAGCGTGTGCTCGGTCTGCAGCGGACGGCCGATGCCGCGCTTGGAGCCGTGACCGAGGATTTCGAGCGGCGAGCCTTCCGCCGCCGCCCAGGCGACGGTGGAGAGAACTTCGGAAGGGGTGATGGGAGTGAAGGTGGTCATGGCGCCGATGCGCAATATGCGGGAATGCCGCGTTCCTTCGCGCCCCCCTCTGTCCTGCCGGACAACTCCCCCTCAAGGGGGGAGATTGGATGCCGCGCCGGGTTTCGCCAATCTCCAGCGTTGGCGGAAGGGCGAAGCGACGAAGCTGCCAATCTCCCCCCGTGAGGGGGAGATGTCCGGCAGGACAGAGGGGGGCGTTCAGGCGCTGACATAACCCTCAAAACCTCGGAATGTCCGGAAACGCTAACTCTCCGCGATGCACATGCATGCGCCCCAGCTCCGCGCAGCGGCGCAGCTGCGGGAACACCTTTCCCGGGTTGAGCAGATGATTGGGATCGAAGGCGCATTTGACGCGCATCTGCTGGTCGAGGTCGATCCCGTTAAACATTTCCGGCATCAGGTCGCGTTTCTCGACGCCCACCCCATGCTCGCCGGTCAAGACGCCGCCGACCTTGACGCACAGCCGCAATATGTCGGCGCCGAAACTCTCGGCCTTGTCGAGTTCGCCCGGCACGTTGGCGTCATAGAGGATCAGCGGATGCAAATTGCCGTCGCCGGCATGGAAGACATTGGCGACGCCGAGCCCGTATTTTTCGGAGAGCTCGCGCATGCCGGCCAGCACGCGCGGCAGTTCCTTGCGCGGGATGGTGCCGTCCATGCAATAATAGTCGGGCGAGATACGGCCGACCGCGGGGAAGGCTGCCTTGCGCCCTGCCCAGAAGCTCAGCCGCTCCTGCTCCGACTGCGAAATGCGGCAGGTGGTCGAACCGTTGCGGATGGCGATCGCCTCGACCGCGGTGATGAGATGATCGACCTCGACGCCCGGCCCGTCGAGCTCGACGATCAGCAGCGCCTCGACATCCAGGGGATATCCGGCATGGACGAAATCCTCCGCCGCGTGGATCGCCGGGCGGTCCATCATCTCCATGCCGCCCGGAATGATGCCGGCGCCGATGATGTCGGCGACGCATTGGCCACCCTGCTCGCTGGTCGGGAAGCCGATCAGCAGCGCACGTGCCGTCTCCGGCTTCTTCAAAATGCGCACGGTGACTTCGGTGACGACGCCCAGCAGGCCTTCGGAGCCGGTCATGACGCCGAGCAGGTCGTAGCCCTCCGCGTCCAGATGCCTGCCGCCGAGCCGCACCACCTCGCCGCTCATCAGCACCATCTCGATGCCGAGCACATTGTTGGCGGTCAGGCCGTATTTGAGGCAGTGCACGCCGCCGGAATTTTCGGCGACATTGCCGCCGATCGAGCAGGCGATCTGGGAAGATGGGTCGGGGGCGTAGTAAAAACCCTCCTGCTCGACGGCGGTGGTGATGCCGAGATTGGTGACGCCCGGCTGGGCGACGACGATGCGATTGGGGAAATCGATCTCGATAATGCGGTTGAAGCGGCTCATGACCAGGAGCACCGCGTCCTCCAGCGGCAGCGCGCCGCCCGACAGCGAGGTGCCGGAGCCGCGCGGCACGACGCGGATGTTGCGGTCATTGCAGTATTTCAGCACGCGCGAAACCTGTGCCACCGTTTCGGGAAGCACCACGACCAATGGCAATTGCCGGTAGGCGGTCAGGCCATCGCTTTCGAAGGCGCGCATTTCGTTGGCCGCGTCGACCACACCCTCGCCCGGCACGATAATGCGCATGTCGGCGACGATCTCGCCGCGCCGGCGCATCGTGGCGTCGTCTGGCTTGGGCATGGCAAGGCCGGACATCGGCAGCCTCATCTCGCGTGACTGGTCAAAATCTTTTACCAGTGAAGGGCGTCGGTTGCAAACCCCGCTTTGACCGAGAGCGGACACGGACGCAACGGACGCCTTCCGTAGCGGCAATCTGCCGCTGGCGCGCTTTACCCTGTGGGAAGTAAAGGCGCGCCTACTCGCCCGGATGTTTCGTCGGCTCGGAATGCATGCGCCGCACCCGCCGCACGCCCCACCAGACCAGCAGGATGGCGAGCGGCACACACGCCGCCGTGACCACTTCGGGCGCGAAGGCATGGCCGAAGATCGAGGCGCCCTTGGCGACATAGCCGACGAGGCCGACGACATAGTAGGAAACGGCCGCGACCGACAGGCCTTCGACGGTCTGCTGCAGGCGCAGTTGCAACCGGGCGCGATTGTTCATCGAGGCGAGCAGGTCGCGGTTCTGCTTCTCGACCTCGACATCGACCCAGGTGCGCAGCAGCGTGGTGGCGCGCGTCAGCTTGCGCGACAGATTGGCCTGACGCTCCTCGACCGAACGGCAGGTGCGCATGGCAGGCGCCATGCGCCGCCGCAGGAACCCCGCCCAGGTGTCATATCCCTGTACGGCCTCTTCCTCCAGCGCTTCCAGCCTTTCGCCGACGATGCCGTCATAGGCACGGCTGGCCCCGAACCGGTAGAGGCTCGACGCCGCGTCAGCTTCCAACTCAGCCGCGAGTTCGGTCAGGTCGGCAAGCAATTTCTGGCTGTCGCGGGTCTCGGCGAGTTTCATCTCCAGCGTGATCTGGGCCAGCCTGTCCTCGATACGGCGGGCGCGGCCGGACAAGGCCAGCGCCAGCGGCAGGCCGAGCATGGCCAGCGTGCGATAGGTCTCGATGTCGATCAGCCGCTGCGACAAGGCGCCGGTGCTGGCCGGCGTCAGGCCGCGGTCAAGGATCAGCATACGGGTCAGGCCGTCGCCATCCTGGCGGAAATCGGTGACGATTGCAGCATTGCCGCGTTCGACCAGCGAATAGCAGAGGCTGGTCGGATCGAAGCCGGCGATCGACCGCTCGCCCGCCTGCGTCCATTTGCGGATCTCGAGCCGGATGCCTGAAATAACGGTTCCGGGTGGAGAAAATCCGTTGCCGAACGGCGAATCCTCCTGGCCCTTGCCGCCTTCGGCAAGCGGCCCTTCCCACAGATAGGTGGAGAATTCGGTATGCCGCTCCCAGCGCAACGAGCCCTGGCCCCATCTCATGGCGTGATGGCGGGCCTGACGGTCGGGCGCGGCTATGCCGAGCCGGCGCGACAACTCGGAAAGCACCGAATGATCGACGCCGGCGCCACCCTCGGTCATGAAGGCGAGCTGGATCAGCACACGCGGCTTCTCGATCAGCGGGTGCGGACGGGCATGGACTTCGCCCAGCGCGCCGGGCCGTCCCTCATGCGCCGGAAATCCGAGCACGCTGCCCTTGGCGCGCGGCTGAAATTCGAGATTGGACGGGTCGTGCGACACGGCTTGTTCCCCGGGTTTCTTTGAACCCTCTTGCAGTTGCGTCCTCTAGAGCCAATAGGCTCCTGACGCAAACAGCAAAGTTTAGCCGAAGAGGATAGGGGCGCGAGCGGGGAAGCCGACACGCTTCGGCCAATTGGATAAATAATTTGACCAGTTGGCGACGCTGGCTTTATCTTGCGCGACACCGGTTCAACACTCCCAGGCATGCCGTTGAGCGACATTTTTTCCAGGATCGAGCACTCGCGAACCGCCGACGAGGTGGTGCAGCAGATCGAAAGCCTCGTCCTCGAAGGCGTGCTGCGCACCGGCGACCGGCTGCCTGGCGAGCGCGAGCTGGCACGCCAGTTCGATGTGTCCCGGCCGATCCTGCGCGACGCGCTGAAGGCGCTCGAGGGACGCGGCCTTTTGACGACGCGGCCGGGCGGCGGCACATATGTCGCCGACATCATCGGCCAGCTGTTCACCAAGCCGGTGGCGGACCTGATCTCGACGCACCGCAAGGCGGTGGCCGATTACCTGGAGTATCGCCGCGAGGTGGAGGGGATCGCCGCCGAATATGCGGCGCGGCGCGCCACGCCGGAGGACCTGGCCCTGCTCGACCGCATCATGGCACGCATGGACGAAGCGCACCGCACCGGGGATTTCGACGACGAAGCCGAGATCGACGTCGAATTCCATCATGCGATCTGCGAATGCGCGCACAACATCCTGCTCCTGCATACGCTGCGCTCCTGCTACAGGCTGCTGTCGGAAGGCGTGTTCCAGAACCGGTTGCTGGTGTTCACGGTGCCCGGCGCGCGCGATGCGCTGCTGGCCCAGCACCGGGCGATCCACATCGCGGTCAAGGCCGGCGACCCGGCCGGCGCGCGGCAGGCGGCGATGGACCACATGATCTATGTCGAGCGGTCGATGGCGCAAGCCGAGCGCAGCGGCGACTGGCAGCGCGTATCGCGGCTCAGGCTCAGGCAACGCTCTGAAGCCGGCGATGCCGAACCGGCGCGCAAACGCTCCTGAACGATATCGATCAAGCGGGGACACGATGAGCGACATTCTCACCATTGCCGACCTCAAGGACCTGGCGCGACGGCGCGTGCCCAGGATGTTCTTCGAGTATGCCGATTCCGGCGCATGGACCGAGAGCACCTACCGGGCCAACGAGGAGGACTTCCAGAAGATCAAGTTCCGCCAGCGCGTGCTGGTCGACATGAGCAACCGCTCACTGGAATCGACCATGATCGGCGAGAAGGTGGCCATGCCGGTGGCGCTGGCCCCAACCGGCCTGACCGGCATGCAGCATGCCGACGGCGAGATGCTGGCGGCGCAGGCGGCCGAGGAATTCGGCGTGCCGTTCACGCTGTCGACGATGAGCATCTGCTCGATCGAGGATGTCGCGTCGGTGACGAAGAAGCCGTTCTGGTTCCAGCTTTACGTGCTGCGCGATAAGGACTTCGTGCTTGACCTGATCGACCGGGCAAAAGCGGCGAAATGCTCGGCGTTGGTGCTGACGCTCGACCTGCAGATCCTCGGCCAACGGCACAAGGATGTCCGCAACGGACTTTCGGCGCCGCCCAAGATGACGCTGGCCAACATGGCCAACATCGCGGTCCGTCCGCGCTGGTGGATGGGCATGGCCGGCACGAAGCGCCGCACGTTCCGCAACATCGTCGGCCACGCCAAGGGCGTCGGCGACGTGGCTTCGCTGGCGTCATGGACGACGGAGCAGTTCGACCCGCATCTGTCGTGGAAGGATGTCGCCTGGATCAAGGAACGCTGGGGCGGCAAGCTGATCCTGAAAGGCATTCTCGACAAGGAAGACGCGTTGATGGCCGCTGAAACGGGCGCCGATGCGATCGTGGTTTCCAACCATGGGGGGCGTCAGTTGGACGGCGCATCCTCGTCGATCATGGCGCTGGAGGAAATCGCGGACGCGGTCGGCGACAGGATCGAGGTGCACATGGATGGCGGCATCCGCTCCGGCCAGGACGTGCTGAAGGCACTGTGCCTCGGCGCCAGGGGCACCTATATCGGCCGGCCGTTTCTCTACGGCCTGGGCGCGCTCGGCAAGGAAGGCGTTACCAAGGCGCTGGAAATCATCCGTAAGGAGATGGACATCACACTGGCGCTGTGCGGAAAACGTCTGGTGACCGACATGGGCAAGGACCAGATCCGGCGCTAGCCAGGTCGGCGACGGCCTGATCACGGAGACAGCGATACGTTGGCAGAACCCGACATTCATTTCCTGGACGCGCGCGGACCGGACGGCATGCGGCTCTACGCAATCGGCGATGTCCATGGCCGGCTCGATTTGCTGGCCGCCATGCATCAGCGGATCGAGAGCGAGCTCGAATGGAAGCCGGCTCGCGACTGGCGCGTCATCCACCTCGGCGACTATGTCGACCGTGGGCCGGACTCCAAGGACGTCGTCGATTTCCTGATCAAGGCGCGCAAACGCGATCCGCGAAACGTGATGCTCGCCGGCAATCACGATCTCGGCTTTCTCGATTTTCTCGATACCCCTGACCCGGACGGGCTTTTCATGCGCTATGGCGGCGTCCAGACGGCGCTATCCTACGGTGTGCCCCTCGCTGCCGACGCCGGCTGGTTCGGCAGGATGGAGACGATGAGACGGGGACATCAGGCTCTGCTCGAAGCCGTACCGCAACGCCATATCGACTTCCTGCGTTCGCTACCCTTCTCAATCAGCTTCGGCGACTTCTTTTTCTGCCATGCCGGCATCAGGCCAGGCGTTGCCCTGGAGAACCAAAATCCGCAGGATCTGATCTGGATCCGCGACGTTTTCCACGATCACGCCGGCCTTTTCCCGAAGATCGTGGTGCACGGCCACACGCCCGTTCCCGAGGCGGAAGTCATGGCCAACCGCGTCAATGTCGATACGCTCGCCTGGCAATCAGGCATGCTGAGCGCGCTCGTTGTCGAGGGCGCCGACAAACGCATTCTGACAATGACAATAAGGGAAGCTTGAGTGGCGCGCGTCGCGGAAACGACGCGAACGGTCCGGCTATTCAGCGCAGCGAAGCGGTGACGCCGTAGCCGTCGACGGCGTTGTGGTTGTTGGCGGCATCGGCCGCATAGATGCCGAGACCGCAAATCACGATGGCGGACATCATGGCAAAGGACAGAAGCGCTGCTTTCACGGACGTCATCTCTTGTTGAGCTTCCTGCATCTGTGCACGAGGCGGTTACCAATGCGTTGAAACCGAAAATACGTCTCAAAGTTTCGACGATTTCGCGCTTCTAGGCACGTTCTGTATCGGCGGTGTGTCGCACGGGCCACACAATGGTCCGTCGCGGTTGCACCGGTGATGCAGAGCGCGCGCCTTCTAGGATGGCGGGCGTACACAAGCCAAGGACGAAACCGGTTTTCCCCAGGCGGATTCACCGCCGCGTGCCAATTATGCCACGCCCTGGTCCGCAGAGATGATGCTCAGATCGTCGCCACCCATGCGCGGGCGATGGCAAGGCCGGCAGCATCGGCATCCGGTCCGTTACGGGCCATTTCGCCCTCGAGCTTGCCGGCCCAGTCGGGGTGGCGCGCTGCAATGATCGGCGCGAAAGAGGTGCTCCAGTCCTTCACCAGCGGCCGATCGGCCTCGAAATGGAACTGGAAGCCGTAGACGGCGCGGCCGACGCGGAACGCCTGGTTCTCGGCGACATCATTGCCGGCGAGCCGCACGGCGTCTTCAGGCAGCACGAAGGTGTCGTCGTGCCACTGGAAGATCGGGAACTTTTCCGGAAGCTCGGCCAGCACCGGATCGGCCTTGGCGTCCGGCGTCAGCGACACGCCGCGCCAGCCGAATTCGTTGGCGCCGCCGATGCGGTTCTCGCCGCCGAAGGCGCGGGCAACCAGCTGGCTGCCGAGGCAGATGCCGAGCACCGCGCGGTCCTGGCCGGCGAAATCGCTGATAAGTTCGAGCAGCGCCGGAAAATAGGGATATTCATCGTCGGCCAGCGCGTTCTGGCCGCCGCCGAGCACCACCATGGCGTCGTGGCCGTTCGCATCATCCGGCAGCGGATCGCCCTTGTAAGGAAGGCGGATGTCGAGATCGGCACCGGCTTCCGCAAGTGCCGCGCCGACCTGGCCGAGGCCGGTGTTGTCGTAGTTCTGGACCACCAGCACCCGCATCGCAAAACCCTGCTGACGTGAAAACGATGCGACGAGCGATATCATGGCGCCGGCATTTCAGCCAAGATGCGGGCGCGCGGAGAAAACTATGCCACTGCAAAACCGGGTCGATCCGTTCGGCGCTATCCACGCCGTGCCCGAGCGCGGCCTGTTCATGGGCAATCGCGGCATCATCCACGATCCCGAGACCAGGACGCTGTTGAAAAAACGCTGGGCGCTTCACGCCTGGATCATCTGCGTCTGCGACTTCGGCGACGTGCGGCGCGAGCCGATGGGCCGCAACCGGCGACGTGATGATCTATCGGGACCCAAGGCGGGCTGGACGGAACTGTTCTTCCTCGACGAGGTGACGGCGCTGGCGGCGGGCCATCGGCCCTGCTTCTTCTGCCGGCGCGAACGGGCCAGGGATTTTGTGGGTCGCTTCGGCGAAGCCTTCGGCATAACGGAGCCGCGCGCGCCGCAGGTCGACAAGCGGCTGCACAAGGAGCGGCTGGCCGCGGGCGGCAAGCCGCCGGTGGTGGCGGCTGACGAGCTTGCAGGCCTGCCCGACGGCACGATGGTCGAGGGTGGAGGCAATGCCTACGCCTTGCGTCGCGGCAAGGCGCTGCGCTGGTCGTTCGCAGGATATTGCGGAGCGCAGGATTTCAACGACCTCGCTCATCGGCCGCTACGGCTGCTGACGCCGCCGACCACGATCGGGGTGCTGAGGCGAGGCTACGAACCCGTCTGGCATCCTTCCGCCAAGGCTTGACGCCAACCGCCGGCTCGCCCATTCCTCGGCCATGCGCGCCAATTACAAGATGCAACGCCTGTTCGTGCCCGACGATCTCGGGCCGGAGATCGAGTTCGACGCCGGCCACCAGCAGAGCCATTATCTTCTGCATGTGCTGCGGCTTGGCGAGGGCGCCGAGGTCCTGTTGTTCAACGGCCGCGACGGCGAATGGTCGGCGGCCATCGCGGCCAGGTCCAAGAAGGCGGTGAAGCTGAGGGTGCTGGCGCGGCAACGGCCGCAGCCGCCGCTGCCCGATCTCGTCTACTGCTTCGCACCGCTGAAGCAAGGCCGGCTCGACTATCTGGTGCAAAAGGCGGTCGAAATGGGTGCCGGCGTGCTGCAGCCGGTCATCACCCAGCACACGCAAGTGGCCAAACCCTCCATCGACCGGTTGCGCGCCAATGTCGTCGAGGCGGCCGAGCAGTGCGGCATACTTGCGGTGCCGCAGGTGCGGGAAGCGGAAAAGTTCGAACGCCTGCTGACCGGCTGGGACAAGGAGCGGCGGCTGATCTTCTGCGACGAGGACGCTTCGACCAACAATCCCCTGCCCACGCTGCAAGCGTTGAGCGAAAGGAAGCTCGGCCTGCTGGTCGGGCCGGAAGGCGGATTTTCCGACGAAGAGCGCAAGCTGTTGCGCGCTCTGCCTTTCGTTACCGCCATTCCGCTCGGCCCGCGCATCCTGCGCGCCGACACGGCCGCCGTGGCCGCACTGGCGGTGATGCAGGCCACAATCGGCGATTGGTGAGGGTTTCTTCCTTCTCACACAAGGGAGACGGGAAGAGCCGCATCGTTCAATTCCTGTTGACCTCTGGCTCAGGATTTTTCGCTTGATCGGCTACTGACATTTCGTCCATCTAGCGCCGGCGGTCGTCCGGCCGCCCTGCAGTGCCGCGCGTCGACGCGCAAAGGCCGCTGTAGTACTTTGATTTAGGCGCATATCCCGAAAATCGAGGTCGATTTCGGGATCATAGCGCCGCAGGGGCTTGATGATGGCGCGCGACACAACCGATTTCCGGCCGATCGAAGGCATGGACGAACTCGTCGCGCATCTGGCCGAGGGCAACAAGCCGCGGGACAAGTGGCGCATCGGCACCGAGCACGAGAAATTCCCGTTCTACGTCGACGGCAACGGGCCCGTGCCCTATGGCGGCGAGCGCGGCATACGCGCCATCCTCGAAGGCATGCAGTCAAAGCTCGGCTGGGACCCCATCATCGATGACGGCCGCATCATCGGCCTGGTCGAGCCGACCGGCCAGGGCGCGATTTCGCTGGAGCCCGGCGGCCAGTTCGAACTCTCCGGCGCGCCGCTGGAGACGATCCACCAGACCTGCCGCGAGGGCAATGCCCACCTGGCGCAGGTGCGCGAGATCGCCGAGCCGATGGGCATCCGCTTCCTTGGCCTTGGCGGCAGCCCGAAATGGTCGCTGGCCGAGACGCCGAAAATGCCGAAGTCGCGCTACGAGATCATGACGCGCTACATGCCCAAGGTCGGCACCAAGGGCCTCGACATGATGTACCGCACCTGCACGATCCAGGTTAATCTCGACTTCGAGAGCGAGGTGGACATGCGGCGCAAGATGCAGGTGTCGCTGAAGCTGCAGCCGCTGTCGACGGCGCTGTTCGCCAATTCGCCCTTCACGGAAAGCCGGCCGAACGGCTTGCAGAGCTGGCGCGGCGACATCTGGCGCGACACCGACAACCAACGCTCGGGCCTGCTCGAATTCTGCTTCTCGCCCGATTTCGGTTTTGCCGACTATGTCGAATGGGCACTCGACGTGCCGATGTATTTCGTCATCCGCGACGGCCAGTACCACGACATGACGCACGTCACCTTCCGTCAGTTCATGGCCGGGGCCGTCCGCAATGAAATCCCGGACGGATTGCCGACGATGGGCGACTGGGCTAACCATCTGTCGACGCTCTTCCCCGACGTGCGGCTGAAGCGCTTTCTCGAGATGCGCGGCGCCGATGGCGGGCCGTGGCGGCGCATCTGCGCCCTTCCGGCCTTCTGGGTCGGGCTGCTTTATGACGAGGCAGCGCTCGATGCGGCGGAGGCGCTGACCTCGAGCTGGACCTACGGGGAAGTGCTGGCGATGCGCAACGCCGTGCCCGAACAAGGCATTTCGGCGCCGTTCCGCAACGCCACGTTGCGCGACATCGCTCGCGACGTGCTCACCATCTCGCGCATGGGGCTGAAGAACCGCGGCAAGAAGAACCGCGACGGCTATGACGAGACCTCGTTCCTCAACACGCTCGACGAGGTCGTGGCGCGCGGCACCACCAGCGCCGAGGAGATGCTGTCGGCCTACCACACGCGCTGGGGCGGCTCGATCGAGCCGGTGTTCATGGAATACGCCTATTAACCCTCGGCTTCGAGGCGGCCAGGCTCCTGCAAAAGCCGCTTCAATCGGCGGTGGAAACGAATTAGGCTTCTCCGGCGAGGATTTCCGGAGGAGAGACCAATGCCTTCCTTGTTCGACATGCTGGCACAAGCCCAGAACGGCAGCGGCATGCAGGCGCTTGCCCAACAATACGGGCTCTCGATGCAGCAGACGCAATCTGCGGTGGAGGCGTTGCTGCCTGCCTTTTCGCAAGGACTGAGGCGCAACACCGCCGATCCCTATGGGCTCGGCGCCTTCATGACGGCGATGGCGAGCGGCCAGCACGCCAAGTATTTCGAGGACGCGACCCGGGCCTTCTCGCCGCAAGGCATCAATGAGGGCAACGGCATTCTGGGGCATCTGTTCGGCTCGAAGGATCTGTCGCGCGCGGTTGCCGGCCAGGCGGCGCAAGCGACCGGTATCAGCCAGCAGGTGCTGCAACAGATGCTGCCGGCCCTGGCCTCGATGATGATGGGCGGGCTGTTCAAGCAGACCACCAATCAGTTGGCCGGGGGGCAGATGCAGGCGGCCAGCGGCTTCGGCGCCGCCGGCAGCAATCCGCTGGGCGAGATCATCGAGCAGATGATGCGCCAAGGCGGCGGCCTGGGCGGCGCCCAGGCGCCGGCGCCGCAGCCGAGCCCGCCATCGCAAGACCCGATGGACAACCCGCTTGGCAAGGTGCTGCAGGACATGTTCGGCGGCGGCGTGCCACAGCCGCAAAGCCGATCCCAGCCGCAACCGCAGCAGACACAGAACCCCTTTGGCGACAATCCGCTCGGCAAGGTGCTGCAGGACATGTTCGGCGGTGGCGCGCAGCCGCCGCAAGACCAGCCTCAGCCGCAGCAGACCCAGAGCCCCTATGGCGACAGTCCGCTGGGCAAGATCTTCGAGGAGATGCTGCGGCAAGGCGGGGTATCCGGCGGCGGGCAGCCGGCGCCGCAGCCCCAAGCTCGGCGGCAGCCCCAGGCGCCGCAGCCGCAGGCCAATCCGAGCGGCAGGCCGACGAACTCGTTCGACGATCTGTTCGGCAAGATGTTCGAGACCGGAGCGCAGCAGCGCGACGACTACCAGAAAGGCATGGAGTCGATTTTCGACCAGTTCAAGCGCGGCATGGATCGGCGGTAGCCGTCGCCCAGGTTTTGGCTTTTGCCTAGCGCAAAAAGAAAGCCCGGTCCTTGGGAGGACCGGGCAGCGTGCAGGCAGGCCGGCGGGGGACCGGCAGGGAGTGGGAAGCCTGCATGAACCTTGGTCGCGCTGACTGATGAAAAGGTTCAGCGGGACCGAAATTCAACCGATCAGGCCACCCTGCGGGCGATGTCCTCGATGGTTTCGACGCGATCGCTGGCGATTTCGCGCAGCATCGCCGTCGGATCGCGGCCAAACGGCACGTCGATGGCGACGTGCAGGTCGGCGCGCGTCAGGCCGATATCGGCAAGCTCGGCGTCCGACATCTCGCCGAGGCGATAGAAGGCACGGCGGTTTTTCCAGGCCTGGTAGACATTGGAGACCGCATTGATCGCGCGCGTCGCAACGGCCGGACGCGTGGTGATGCGCGAGGTCTCGGTGGCGAAATCAAACGTAACCATGTCGGTCTCCTTCAGACTCGAACGGGCAAAACCAGGCGATCGGCGCTGGCGACAGCGGCCGTTCCGGCTTCGATTCACATGCCTTCATGTGGACATCAGTAATTTGCCATTGCTCGATTGATTAATCCAACGAATGTTTCTAATCTTAAGCATCAACACTAGTGATGGATCATGCCGATGAAAGCGCCGCTCGATCTCGATCAGTTGCAGACCTTCATCTCGATCGCCGACACTGGCAGTTTCACCCGGGCGGCCGAAGAGGTGCACCGCACCCAGTCGGCGGTGTCGATGCAGATGCGCCGGCTAGAGGAGCGGATCGGCAAGCCGCTGTTCGAAAAGGAAGGGCGCAGCAACAGACTGACGGAGGAAGGCGACAAGCTGCTTTCCTACGCAAGACGGCTGCTCTATCTCAACCGCGAAACGCTGGCCGCCTTCGACGACCGGCGGCTCGAAGGCACGATCCGGATCGGTACGCCGGACGACTACGCCGACCGTTTCCTGCCCGAGATCATGGCGCGCTTCACGCGTTCCAATCCACGCGTCGAACTGACCGTCGTCTGCGAACCGACGCCGGGGCTGGTCGAACACATCAAGCGCGGCAATCTCGACCTGGCGTTGGTGACGCATAACGACGTGCGGGGCCAGTCCGAGGTGGTGCGGCGCGAACCGCTGCTGTGGGTCACCTCGGCCAACCACGCCACGCACGAGCAGGAGACGCTGCCTATGGCCTTTGGCCGGCCAAACTGTATCTGGCGACGCGCCGCCGTCGACGTGCTTGACCAGCAGAACCGCGACTATCGTATCCTGTTCACCA
Source organism: Mesorhizobium sp. B2-3-6 (assembly GCF_006442305.1). Lineage (NCBI taxonomy): Bacteria > Pseudomonadati > Pseudomonadota > Alphaproteobacteria > Hyphomicrobiales > Phyllobacteriaceae > Mesorhizobium > Mesorhizobium sp. B2-3-6. Next base: position 672,390 of record NZ_VFVW01000002.1, read on the forward strand.
GCTTTTCCGCAACGGTCATCACCGCCGCGGTGTTGTCGGGCCTGGCGATCTCAGTGCTGCCGGAATGCGCGCTCAGGCCCGGCATGCGGGTGCTGGGCGAGGCCGACGGCTTCGGCGCCCTGCCCGACTGCCGTATCGGCATCATGCGCGGCCAAACCTCGCGGCCGGAGATCGTCGATGCACTGGCCCGGCACATTTCCGAAAGCCTGGACAACATCTCGGTGCCGCTTGGCGAAGAGGCGGGAACGTTCGATTTCGCGGCACTCGCCTTCAGCAAGATGCGGCGAACCAAGCCGAACCAGATCCTGCCGGGCTGGTAAGCGATCAGACGCACCTGAACGCCGACCTGAAAACAGCCAGCTTGACGCCGGCGCGCAACCACCCCCCAATCGGCCGATGAGCGAAGCAGCATCCGAATCACGCAGCAACGCCACCGAATATACGGTGAGCGAAATATCAGGCGCCCTGAAGCGCACGGTCGAGGATGCCTTCGGCAATGTGCGGGTGCGCGGTGAAATCTCGGGTTATCGCGGGCCGCACTCCTCCGGCCATGCCTATTTCACGCTGAAGGACGACCGCGCGCGGCTCGACGCCGTGGTGTGGAAGGGCACGATGGGCCGGCTGAAATTCCGCCCCGAAGAAGGAATGGAGGTGATCGCCACCGGCAGGCTCACCACCTATCCCGGCAAATCCAACTACCAGATCGTCATCGACAATCTGGAACCGGCGGGCGCCGGAGCCTTGATGGCGCTGCTGGAGGAGCGCAAGCGCCGGCTGCAGGCCGAAGGACTGTTCGAGGGGGGCCGCAAGCGGTTGCTGCCCTTCATGCCGCGCGTCATCGGCGTCGTCACCTCGCCGACGGGTGCCGTCATCCGCGACATCATCCACCGGATCAAGGATCGTTTTCCGCTGCATGTGCTCGTCTGGCCGGTGCGGGTGCAAGGCGAAACCGCGGGCGCCGAGGTGACCGCCGCAGTCGCCGGTTTCAACGCGCTGGCACGGGATGGCACTATCGAGCGCCCGGACCTGCTGATCGTGGCGCGGGGCGGCGGCAGCCTCGAGGACTTGTGGGGCTTCAACGACGAGGCCCTGGCCCGTGCCGTCGCCGCCTCCGCCATTCCGGTGATCTCGGCCGTCGGCCACGAAACCGACTGGACGCTGATCGACCTCGTCGCGGATGTGAGGGCGCCGACGCCGACGGGGGCGGCCGAAATCGCCGTTCCGGTGAAGGCTGACCTCGAAGCGACGCTCGCCAGTCTCGGCGCGCGGCTCAAGGCTGCGGTTTCGCGCAATTTCGAGCGCAAGCGCCAGTCCGTGCGCGGGGCAGCGCGTGCGCTGCCCTCGCCCGATCAGTTGCTGGCGCTGCCACGTCGTCGCCTCGACGAGGCGGCGAGCCGGCTCGGGCGCGGCCTCATGGTTTCGACCGAACGCAAGCGGGGACGCTTCCTCGCCCTGAAACTGACGCCGGCAATGCTGTCGCAGCGAATTGCCGAGGCGCGGCGGACCAACGAGCGCAATCTCCTGCGGGCACAGGGTGCGTTGCGCGCGCTGACGAGGGCCCGGCGCGCGGAACTCAATCGCGCCGCCGATCAGTTGCCGAAATGCGCCCGGGCGTCGCTGCAGCGGCTCCGGCAGCAATTGGCGGCGCTGCAGGGCCGCATCACCATAGAGCCCACGGCGCGGCGGCAGCGGACCCAAAGGGATTTCCTGACCGCGCTGACGCGGCGCAGCACGCATGCGGCATCGCTGAGGCTGGAGCGGCTGCGCAGTCGCGTCGCCCAGGCCGACCGCTTGCTGGCGACGCTGTCGCACAAGGCGGTGCTGGCACGCGGCTTCGCCCTGGTGAAGGATGCCGACGGCGCCGTCGTCAAGCGTGCGGCGGAATTGACGGCGGGGATGGCGCTGTCCCTGGAGTTCGCCGACGGCACGGCGGATGCGGTCGCGACCAGCGGCTCGGCGCGGCCACGACCGGCCGCCAAAACCGCGACCAAGGCCAAGGAGCCCGGCAGCCAGGGCTCCCTATTCTGAACCGTGACATGACAGACAATCCGCATCATCACAAAACGCCCTCCGGCAAGCCGCGCGCGCGAAGCTTCGGCATCGGCTTCGACGGCACGCCCGGCCCGTTCAACGCGATCACCGACGTGGCTGGAGTGTCGGTCGGCTATTCCACGCTGATTTCAGGCGACGGCCCGCTCGTCGTGGGCCAGGGACCGGTGCGCACCGGCGTGACCGCGATCCTGCCCAGGCCGCGGGCCGACCTTGCCACACCGGTCTTCGCCGGCATCTTCAGCCAGAACGGCAATGGCGAACTGACCGGCTCGCATATCGTCGAGGAGACCGGCGCCTTCAACTTCCCCATCACCGTCACCAACACGCATTCCTGCGGCGTTTCGCGCGACGGTACGCTGCGCTGGATGAGCAAGGTGCTGCCAGCCGCACTCGACAGCGGCTGGGGACTGCCGGTGGCAGCGGAAACCTATGACGGCTTCCTCAACGACATCAACGGCCACCACGTGACATCAGGGCATGTTGCCGAGGCGCTCGACGGTGCCGCCAGCGGACCGATCGAGGAAGGCAGCGTCGGCGGCGGCACCGGCATGATCGCCTTCGGCTTCAAGGCCGGTTCGGGCACCGCGTCGCGCATCACCGAATGGCAAGGGCGTGCCTATACTGTCGGCGCCTTCGTGCAGGCGAATTTCGGCAAGCGGCGCAATTTCACGCTTCGAGGCCTGCGCGCCGGGCCGGAGCTCGTCGAACCCGCGATCCGCGAAGGCACGCCACGTGCCGAAAAAGGCTCGATCATCGCCGTTATTGCCACCGACGCACCGTTCCTGCCGCATCAGATGAAGCGGCTGGCCCGCCGTGTGCCGCTCGGCGTCGCCATGACCGGCGGCTTCGGCTATCACAGTTCCGGCGACATCTTCCTCGCCTTCTCTACCGCCAATCCCGACGCGGCCCTGGCGCCGCCGGGCCGGATCGCTCGCGCCGAGTTCATCCCCGACAGCGACATCGATCCGTTCTTCGATGCCGTGGTCCAGGGCGTCGAGGAAGCCGTCCTCAATGCGATGGTCGCCAACGAGGACATGACCGGCCGCGACGGCAATTTCGTGCCGGCGCTGCCGAAGGCGTGGCTGAAGGAGAAATTCGGCTGAGACAAATACGCGGACCGAATGGTCCGCGTATTCATACAGGATTGCTCCTGAATTATTCCGCAGCCTTGCTCGCGGCCTGCTGGTGCTCGTCGGCCTCGGCCGCTTCCTCGAGCCGGGAGGCGATGAGTTCCTGGATATCGCCGACTTCTTCCTGGATATCCTCCAGCGGTATGCCGACCTCGGCCGCCTTGGCAGCGCATTCCCTGGCCAGCGTCTCGGCCTGCTTCTCGATCCTGGCGTGGGACTGGCAATGGACTTTTTCGCCAATCCATCCCTGCAAGAATTCGATGGCGTGCTCACTCATATTGCTTTTCCCTGGCGGCGAAGCCGGTTGGTAATCATAAACGTCGGCATCCGGTGAAGGATGCATGTCCCCATTCCAGCCGAGTCGCCACCGGACGGCAAGCCGATGTCGTCCAAGGTCCACAGAGCCAAAGGAAATAGAGGATTGAAGAACATTTTCTGTTTCTGGGGGGCGGGTATCGTTTGGCGGGAATCCTGTCCCGCCTCGAGAGGCTGCTTCTACTTGCTTCTTACGGTTTTCAGGTCCGTTTGCATCTCAATGGCTGTCACAACAGCTGCCCGATGACGTTGCCGTTTCCAGGCACAAGCCATCGAAGCCGCCGCTATATAGTGACATCCCCATGCAATGTCGACTCTCTCCGCCGCCTTGCATGGAAGCCCCGCGAAAGCCGCATAGGTCACCGTGCCGATCAGAAGGTCTCGACCCAGGGCCTGAGCTCGAGTTCCCAGGTCCAGGCGCTGCGGTTCTGGCGATGGATGCCGAGATAGGCCTCGGCGATCGCGTCCGGCGATAGCCGTCGATCCTGCGGGTCGGGAGCCTCTCCCGGCACGGTCGAGGCAATGGCACCATCGATGACGAAATGCGCGACATGGATGTTCTTGGGGGCCAGTTCGCGAGCCATGGATTGCGCCAGTCCACGCAAGCCGAATTTGGGCATCGCGAAACCGGCCGAGCCGGCGAATCCCTTGGCGCTTGCCGTCGCGCCGGTGAAGAAGATCGAGCCCGAGCCTTGCAAAAGCAGCCGGTTGGCTGCTTGCTGGCCAACCAGGAAGCCGCCATAGGCCCCCACCAGCAAGGCCTGCCTGACAGCCTCTGGATCGAGTTCGGCTATCGGGCCACGGGCGCGTCCGCTGGCATTGAAGACCACGAGCGACAGCGGGCCGGCCTTGTCAGCGACCTCGAACAGGCGCTGCACCGACGCGGCATCGGAGACATCAGTTGCCACGGCTTGGGCGCCGGTCTGCGCCAGCAACGGGTCGAGCTTCTCGACGTTGCGGGCGGCCAGCACGACACGAAAACCTTCCCTTGCGAGAAGGCGCGCAAGCGAGGCGCTCAATCCGGATCCCGCTCCGGCAATGACGGCGACATTGGATGTCATGAGCATCTCTCTTTCGCGGTGGTGACTGGATTGGACAGGGTTGCGCCTTCCCAAGTGGAACGCAAGAGAAAGCATTTCCAAGAAAATGGGGTGTCGTCGTGGCGCGCTCCCAGGCCGCAAAAACTGTTCCCGGCAAAGAAAAATGGCCGGGCGCGAAGACGGCCCGGCCAGAAAGAAGGTCATAACCTTCAGAGGGGAACACCGTTCGGAGGAATGGGAGGAAACCTCGAACGATAATTTTATCTTGAGCCCATTTTCGCGCGCTGACGACGAATAGAATTCTAAAATTTTGCCGCCCTACAAAAATTTCTGCCTGCCGAATGGCTCAGCCTGCCCGGGTCTCGGGCTCAAACAGATCGGCATAATGACGCCGCGCAACGTCGGGATGGGAGCGCAGCCTGCTCTTCAGCACATTGGTTCCGACATCGCGAAACAGCGGATTGTCGGGATCGCTGGCCGGCCCGCGCGCCTGCGCCGCCAGTTCCTCGGGAAGCTCGAGCAGCGGTATCGTGGCATCGAGCTTGGCGCTGAAGAAGAACGGCACCGAGATGCGTTCGACGCCGGCGGGCGGCGTCACGACGCGATGCACGGTGGCTCTCAAATAGCCGTTCGAGGCGAGCTCCAGCAGCTCGCCGATGTTGACGACGAGCGTTCCGGGAATCGGATCCACGTCCACCCAGCTTCCGTCATAGTCTACCTGCAGGCCCTTGTTGTCGTCCTGGAGCAGCAGCGTCAGGAAGCCGCCATCCTTATGCGCGCCGACGCCCTGGTCGCCGCCGGTCGCTTCGCGGCCGGGGTAGCGCACGATCTTCATGCGATGATTGGGTTCGCCGCCATAGATCGGATCGAAAGCGTCCTCGGCCTGGTCGAGCGACAGCGCGAAGGCCTTGAGCAGACGAATGGCCACGGCCGTCGCCTTCGCCTGCCAGGCCAGCAGCGCCGGCTTCAGCTCCGGCAACGCCGACGGCCACTGGTTCGGCCCCTGCAGCCGCGTCCAGGCAGGAATTCCCGGGCCTTGCGCGATGGGCGGGCGCTCGACGCCGATGTCGAGCTGCTCGCGCCAGTCGGCCTTGCCCTTGGTCAGTTCGCCGCCAGCGCGGGTATAACCGCGGAACTGCGAGGAATTGACCATCTCTATCGACAGCTTGTCGGCTTCCGGCAAGGCAAAGAAACGCCGCGAAGCGGCGAGCGTCTCGCTGATGTCGGCCCATGGGATGCCGTGGCCCGCCAAATAGAAAAAACCGATATCGCGCGAGGCGGAGCGCAGATCCGCCAGAAACGTCCGGCGCTCCGATGCGCCTTGTTCGAGACGGCTCAGATCGAGCACGGGCACTATTCTGGGCATGTCAGCTCCTTTTCGGGTTCTTTCCGGGTGCTGCTTGAAAACTTCGCCCGGAAACCCGGGCCCGTGGATGTGCTGCTCCTTTTCCAGCGGCCGAAGCCGCCATCGATGCCCCAAATCTCACGGAGTTCAGTGCGCCGGGAAAGGAACGATCGGCTTTTCGATGCCGCCGGGACGAACAATTTTTCTATTTGGGCGGGCAGCCTGACGATGAGCGCGATCATTGCGCGAAACAGCGGCGTGTCATTTCAGGCACAGCGCGAAGCTGTCATTGGCCCTTGAACGGCCGCGCGGGAGGCGCGTAACATCGTGGCACTTGAATTTGAATCTGTTTCATTCGTCCGGGCTAAAGTCCGGATCGGTTTGGATAGGTCCTTGAACACGCAAGCAATCGGCAGCGCGGCGGGGCGCGGCAAATCGTTTGCCCATGTGGCGCAAGCCTCCTGGGGCAAGGGCCCTGGCACCTTGCTACGTATCATGCGCATGACGCTGCGCCACCCTTGGCAGGTCGCCATCACCATCGTCTCGACCTTCATCGCCGCGACGCTGCAGCTTTTCATTCCGCGCCTGCTGGGACACGCCATCGACCAGGCGCAGGGCGTGGTGGCTGCCGGTGCAAATACCGGGCCGAGCCGGCGCTGTGGAATACGGCGCTGACGCTGCTCGTCGTCAGCATCCTGCGCGGCCAAGGCTGAGCGCTCCTACGGTCAGTTCCGTTCGATGGGGCGGGAAGGGTTCCGGCTGTTCCGGATCACCCTGGCATGAAACAGTCGGTTCCTGACGCATCAGCATCCCGATCCGCAAGGCAGTGAAACTGGGCGAGGACAAACCCACGCTTGTTGCGGCGGAGCAATCCTCTTTGTCTCGGTCCTCAAACGATCAGATCGTCAATTCTGATCGGCAAGTCGCGGATCCGCTTGCCGGTCGCGTGGTAGACAGCGCTGGCGACGGCAGCGGCGGTGCCGACATTGCCGAGTTCGCCCAGGCCCTTCACACCAGCCGGATTGACCTCATGGTCGATCTCCGGAACCAGTATGACGTCAAGGTCCCTGACATCGGCATTCACCGGGACCAGATAATCCTGCAGGTCGCGGTTCACATAGCGGGCATAGCGGGTATCGATCTCGGTCGCCTCATGCAGGGCCTGGCCAATGCCCCAGATCATGCCTCCCATCAGCTGGCTGCGCGCGGTGCGCGTGTTCATGATGCGCCCGGCGGCGAACGCCCCGACGATGCGCGGCACACGGATTTCGCGCGTGTAGCTGTTGATGTGCACCTCCACGAATTCGGCCCCGAACGCATATTTCACCGAATCCGCGTCGGACTCGCCGCCGTGGAATTCCGACTGGCCGGCATAGAGCTTCTTGAGCGCTTCGGGGGTCGAGCCCTTCGGCGCGAATTCGGCATATTCCTCGATGGCGCCTACCTGCATGGCCTTGAATATATCGGCGGTGCTTGCCGACGCCCCGCCCTTGGTGAGGATCCGTCCCCCGTGGAGGTCCAGTTCCTCATTGTGCGAGCCTGCAAGAGGGCCACCCTCCGCGACCGCTGCGGCGAACAATTTCGTGCGCACAGCATCACACGCCTTGAGCACGGCCGAACAGACGCTGGCAGTGGAAATCGAACCTCCCGATACCGGCGCCGGCGGCAAGGCACTGTCGCCCATCTCGACGGCGACCTTGCCGATGTCGACACCGAGACGTTCCGCCGCCATCTGGCCGGCAACGGTTCGCACACCTGTGCCGATTTCATGCGAGCCGCACTGCACGCGCACGTCTCCTTCGGCGGTCAGGCGCACGCGGGCCGCGCATGGCGCGGCAGCGGTCGGGTAGACTGCCGTCGCACAGCCCATGCCGACGAGCCAGTCGCCGTCGCGCATCGAGCCGACTTTCGCATCCCGTCTCGTCCAGCCGAAGGCATCAGCGGCCTGATCGTAGCATTTCATTAGCGACCGGCTGGAGAACGGCTTGCCGCCGATCGGCTCCTTCTGGGGCTCGTTGATCCGGCGAAATTCGATCGGGTCCATGCCGAGTGCGACGGCCATTTCGTCCATGGCGCTCTCGAGGGCATAGACGTAGGGCGTCTCGGGCGGCGAGCGCATATAACCGGGCGTGTTGCGATCCGCCTGCACCAGCGAGACATGCGTCAGCACCGAGCCATAAGCATACATGCGACCGGTGGCCGAAGTCCCGCCGACGACATAGGAATCGGGTCTCGAGGTCACCTCCCAGCCTTCATGGCCGAAAGCAGTGATGCGGCCGTCCTTGCCGGCGCCGATGCGGATGCGGTGCCGGGTTTCGGCCCGATAGGTCTGGGTGCCGAACGCCTGCATGCGGCTGACCACACAGCGCACCGGCCGGCCAAGCCGCCTGGCGGCCACAGCCACGATGGCCGTTCGCGCCGTCATCGGCCCCTTCGAGCCGAATGCGCCGCCTACGTTAGGGCAGACGATGCGCACATTCGCTGGGTCGAGCCTCAATTGCCGCGCCAACTCGACTTTCCAGCCGGTCACGTTCTGGGAGGGCTCGTAAACGGTGAGTTGGTCGCCTTGCCAAACAGCGGTGGTCGAGAACAGCTCTATCGGGTTGTGATGCTGGGTCGGCGTCGAATACCGCGCATCGATCTTCATCGGGGCCGATTCATACGCGGCATCGAAATCGCCGGCCTTGACGTCCTCCTTAAACAACGGGCTTTTGCCGGCGGCGTCGATGGTCTTTGTCCCCGGCATGTCGAAACTGGCGGTCGGCTTTTCCTCGGCATAGTCCGCGCGGATCCTTTGCGCCGCCTCCTCGGCTGCTTCGAAGGTCTCGGCGACCACCAGCGCAATGATCTGACCGTCATGGAAGATCGCCTTGTCATGCAGCGGCCCGATAGAACTCGCGCCGGTATTTCCGAATTTCGGCGTCTCGACCTTGTCGAGGTCGCCATAGGTGACGATGTCGAGGACGCCGGGCACCGAGCGCGCGTCATCCAGGTAAAGCCTGGCGACCTTGCCCTTGGCGATGCTGCTCGTCGCGAGCACGGCGTGCGCAATGTTGGCGGCCGGGAGATCCGCCGCGTATTCGGCCTGGCCGGTCACTTTCAGCCGCGCATCGATACGCGGCAGCGGCTGTCCCATGTTTTCCTTCGGCTGTGGAGCGGCGACGTTCATGATCACACCTTCATGTCACGGGTTTCGAGCAGCCCCCTGATCAAGGTTCGCTTGCCGAGTTCTATCTTGAATGCGTTGTGCCGACGCGGCTGGGCCTCGGCGAACGCGGCTTCGGCGGCCTCGGCCGCCGCTGCCTCGTCGAGCACCTTGCCGCGCAGGATCTCCTCCGCCGCTCTTGCCCGCCAGGGTACGGTCGCCACGCCGCCAAGCGCGATGCGCGCCTCGTTCACGGTCTCGCCGTCGAGGTCGAGGGCGACCGCGGCCGATGCAAGGGCAAACGCATAGGATTGCCGATCGCGGATCTTGAGATAGCGCGAACGCCTGGTCCATGCGCCGGCGGGCACCTCTATGGCGGTGACGATCTCGTCGGGTGCCAGGTCGGTCTCGATGTGAGGGCTGTCCTCGGGCAGGCGATGCAGGCTGGCAAACGGAATCTTTCGCCGCCCGTTGTGGCCTTGGACATGAACCGTGGCGTCAAGCGCGATCAGGGCCTGGGCAAAGTCACCGTGATAGGTCGCGATGCAGTTCTCACTGGTCCCCAGCACGGCATGCTGGCGGTTGAACCCGTCCATCGCGGCGCAGCCCGAGCCTGGCTCGCGCTTGTTGCATGGCCATGAGGTTTCGCGGAAATATTCGCAGCGGGTGCGCTGCAGGATGTTGCCGGCAAGACTTGCCATGTTGCGCAGCTGGCCGCTTGCCGCCAGTTGCAGGCTCTCCGCGATCACCGGATACCGACGCTTGATCTCGGCATTCTCGGCCGCGTCGCCCATCCGCACAAGAGCGCCAAGGCGCAGACCCTCACCACCGGTCTCGATCCGCCGCAATGCCGGTTCGGAGAGACCGTTCAAATCGAGCAAGCGTTCCGGCCGGGCGACGCCGAGTTTCATATAGTCGGCGAGATTGGTGCCACCGGCAATGAACTGCGCGGGGGCTTGCGTCGGCGGATGCCTGGTGGCCGAGCGCGAGGCGACGGCGACCGCCGCGGAGAGGCTGGCGGGCCTCTCATAGACGAAAGGATGCATCTCAGGCCCTCCTGATCTGGTCGCGGGCCTGGACGATTGCCGCGACGATGTTCGGGTATGCCGCGCATCGGCAAAGGTTGCCGCTCATATATTCGCGAATGTCGTCCTCTGAACCGGCATGTCCTTCGTGGACGCAGCCGATCGCGGACATGATCTGGCCGGGCGTGCAATAGCCGCACTGGAACGCATCGTGATCGATGAAGGCCTGCTGCATCGGATGCAGGCCGCCATCCGTCGACGCCAACCCTTCGACGGTGGTTACCGCCTTGCCCTCGTTCATCACCGCGAAGCTGAGGCAGGAGAGCACGCGATGGCCATCGACCAGCACCGTACAGGCACCGCATTGGCCATGATCGCAACCTTTCTTCGTGCCCGTCAGGCCGACATGGTCGCGCAAGGCGTCGAGCAGGCTGGTTCGGCTGTCGAGCGCCAGATTGTATGGCTGCTTGTTGATGGTCAGTGTTGTCATGACAGGCTCGGTTGGCTTGGCGGCAGCAGCCGGAGGCTCCTCGGACCTGGCTGTCGAGGCCAGAAGCGGAGTCACCGCAGCCGCGGAGACGGTCGCGGTCATAAAGCTTCGTCTGCTGAGACTGGAGGAGTTTGGGGGAACATGCTCGGACATCGCTGGCTCCGTCGCTCGCTATGTCGCGACCAAACCCCTCATCGGGGCCATTGTTCCGGGCCATCCGCGATAAAACGCACAAGGAAGACGGCTCGCAAGGCAAGCCGCCCGATTTGGATGCAAGGATATGACGGGTCCGTTCGAGACCGTGCCCGTCCTACCCTGGCGAATTTGCAGGCGCGCGGCCGATCCCCTAACAAGGCGCGCGGGCCCTCACTGCTGGCGGGCAATTCCGAGAATATCAAGCGCCTGCGCGGCAGAAGCAATCGGGCGCCCCGTGCGGCCAGCGGCTTCGACGATTGCCGCGACCCGTTCGGCATTGTCGCGGGCGAGGCTGCCATCGGCGTGCCAGAGAGAGTTCTCGAAGCCGACCCGCACGTGCCCTCCCGCCGCGATCGCCGCCGCCAGCGCCAAGGTCTCGCCCCGTCCGAAGGCGCAGACCGACCATACGGCGCCTTCAAGACCATGCGCATCGAGCCCTTCAAGGAAGACATCGAGGTCTTCGGGCCGGCTTTCCTGATCGGCGGCATAGCGTCCAAGGACGAACAGCAGCCGGGGGCTTGTGGGCTCCGCCAGAATGCCTCGCCGCCGCAGATCGATGAAACGGTCGAGATCGGCCCGATCATAGAGAATGTGCTGGACCGCGATGCCTTCCCGACCGGCCCACGCGAAGAAGCGGGCCGGCTCCGCCTCGCCATCGCTGATTATCTCACGCAAGCCGATCGAGACGGAAACCGGATGAAGCGCCCGAACAAGGTCCATCTGTTCGCGTGGCGAATAGAGCCCGATCGCTTCAGTCGTGATCTGGATCGCCATGACGCCCTGCGTCCGCTCCCGGATCGCCGCGATGGCATCCCGGTAAAGCGCGGCGTCAAGCGTGTGCCGGCCTGAAGCATCGCGGACATGCACATGGATGGCGGCGGCGCCGGCAGCGAGACACTGCCTCGCCGTTTCGGCAAGTTCGTCGGCGGTCATCGGCAGAGCCGGATGATCGGCCTTCGTTCTGCGCGCTCCGTTCGGCGCAACCATGATCAGCAACGGCTTCAATTTCATCTCCGGGCCCAATTGGCTCTCCCGCAACGTGGTTTTCCATGCTTCATTTCACCGACTCGCACAGGTAGGACAGCATGAACGCCACCGCCCAAGGGATTTCCGCCTTCGCCACCGCCGCCGAACTCAGCCGCGCGCTCGCCGATGGCAACACATCCTCGACCGAGATCGTCCGGCGCGCGCTGGATCGTGTCGACGTTCATGACAATTCGCTGCATGCGTTCGTCCGGCTGTTTCCTGAGGCTGCGCTCCAGGCCGCCGGCGAAGCCGACGAGCGTCGCAGTCGCGGCGTCTCGAAAGGGCCGCTGGACGGTATCCCTTTCGCGGCCAAGGACCTGCTTGACGTCGAAGGCTATCCGACCCTGGCAGGCTCGAAAGCGCTTGCGGGCGAACTCGCAACCGCCACGGCAACGGCAATCGAACGCCTTGTCGCGGCCGGGATGATCCTGCTGGGCAAGGTGCACACCGTGGAATTTGCTTTTGGCAGTTGGGGGACCAACCCGGTCGCCGGCACGCCCCTGAACCCGCGTGACAGCGCCATCCCGCGCGCGCCGGGCGGATCGTCGAGCGGTTCGGGCGTGGCCGTCGCCGCCGGACTGGTGCCGGTCGCGCTCGGCACCGACACTACGGGCTCCATCCGCAATCCGTCCGCCATGTGCGGAATCGTGGGCCTGAAGACGTCCTTCGGCCTTATCGGGCGCGGCGGCTTGCTGCCGCTTGCCATGTCCTTCGACAGCATCGGTCCCATGACCCGGTCGGTGGAGGATGCAGCCCTTCTGCTGGCCGCGCTCGAGGGTCCCGATCCCGGCGATCCGGCCACCTTTGGCGTGGCGCCGACCTCGCCGCTCGACGGGCTCGAGCGGAGCATATCGGGCCTTCGCCTGCGCATCCCCTCGGCCGTGGACCTTGCCGGCGTAGACCCCGGCATCCTGGTCCGCTTCGACTCCACCGTCGCTGAACTGGAGGCGCTCGGTGCCAATGTCGATCGGATGCCGATGCCGCAATCTTACGACACCTACAAGGCCTTGGCCGGCGACATCATGGCCGTCGAAGCCTGGCATCATCTCGGCCGTTACGTGGAACCCGCGGACAGCGGCGTCGGCACGGCGATCCGCATGCGGGTTCTCAAGGGCAGGGAAATCGGCCTCGCCGCTTATCACGAGTTGATTGCAAGGCGCCGAGCCGCGCAGATCGAGTTTCATCGCGATCTCGAAGGCGCCGATGCGTTCCTGACGCCAACGGCGCCGATTACCGCGCCGCCATTGGCCGACATCGATGAGACAACGACGCCGCTTGGGACGTTTACCCGCATGGTGAACCTCCTCGACATGGCAGCGCTCAGCGTCCCCATCGGTCTCGTCAATGGTCTGCCCGCAGGATTGCAGATCGCGGTTCGCCGCTTCCAGGATCCGCTGGCGCTGAGGATCGGGCGGGCGCTCGAGATTCGGCGCGACAGCCTGTTCGAACAGCCGCCGGGCTACGCCACGCCGTAAGCTGCCCGTTCATTCACCGCTCGCATACAGCCAACGTGCGACAAGAGCGTCGGTGTCGGCACCGAAATCCGCGCGCGCGCCTTCGGAAAAAACCGTGCCGTTCTTGACCACATAGACGTAGTCGGTGATGGCAAGCGCGGCGCGAATATCCTGGTCGACCAGCAGCACGGCCTTGCCGAGTTCGCGGGCAAGATCGCGGACGATGTCGTAGATCGTCTCGCTGGTCTGCGGATCGACGCCGGCGGTCGGTTCGTCGATCAGGTAGACCGACGGATCGGCCATCAGGCTGCGTGCGATCTCGACCTGTCGCTGCTGGCCTCCCGAGAGCTGGCCGGCAGGCTGCGTGCGTTTCTCCCGAACGACGGGAAACCGCTCATAGACATGTTCCAGTTTCTCGGTCAGCACCGTCTTCTTCGGCCTGGCATGCCAGAGACCGAGTTTCAGGTTCGATTCGACCGAGAGATGAGGAAAGAGGCTCGGCCGCTGCGGCAGGTAGGCCAGGCCAAGGCCCAGCATCCGGAAGGGCGGGTTTCCGGTGATGTCCACGTCTCGCAGAAGCACCCGGCCAGCACTCGGTTTCAGAAAGCCGAACAACGCCTTGAGAAGCGTCGACTTGCCCGTGCCGTTCGGGCCGACCACACAGGAAATGCTGCCAGACCAGGCTCTGACCGAAACGTCGCGCAATATGTCGATGTCGCGCGTATAGCCGGCGACAAGGTTCTCGCAGGCGATCAGCGGCGGGGTCGATGGCAGGGAAGCGGTTTCCATCATCGTGCTTCCCGATGCGTTGCGCGGGATCCCGTATAGGCGTGCACGACCTCGGGATTGCGCAGCACCTCGGCGACCGCGCCGTCGGCGATCTTGCGCCCTCGCGCCATCACCATGACGCGCGTTACGACCGACTGGATAGCCTCGAGGTTGTGATCGACAACGACGATGGTGTGACCGTCGCGATTGAGGCTCCTTATGTGCTCGATGATCTCCTCCAGCAGGCGCGGGTGGACGCCGGCGAAGGGCTCGTCCAGAAGCAGCAATCTCGGTTTGAGCATCAGCGCCCGGCCGAGTTCCAGCAGCTTCTGCTGGCCGCCGGAAAGCGCTCTTGCATAACTGTCGGCGAGATGGTCGAGCCTCAGGAAAGCAAGGACCCCACGGGCGCGCTCCTCTGCCGCGGCGCGCCGCTCAGCCGGGTCGGAAAGTGCCGGCACGATCAGGTTTTCCAGCACGGTCATGCGGCGGAACAGGCGGGGAACCTGAAAAGTACGGGCAACACCGCGGCGCGCGAAAAGATTAGCCGGCGAGCGCGCCATGTCGATGCCCTCGACGAGGATGGCACCGCCGTCGGGTTTGAGCGCGCCCGTCACCATGTTGATGGTGGTCGTCTTTCCCGAGCCGTTGGGACCGATCAACCCGACAATTTCGCCGCGGGCCAGGGCAAAGGATAAGCCTTCGACGGCATGGATGCCGCCGAAATGCTTGGCAAGACCACTGACCGAGAAAAAAGCGGTGTCCTTCTCAACCGGCATGGGGTTCCTCGGTGGTAGCAGTTGGAACAGGCGCTTGTTCCCGTGGCCGCGCGCGGAAGCGCGCCCAGTTTTCGACCATCGGATACAGGCCGTTCTGCGCGAAGCGTTGCACCAGGATAAGCGCCAGACCCATCAGCACGAAACGCCATTCGCCGTAGGACCGCAGCGTCTCGGAAAGCAGGAAGACGACGACTGCGCCGACCACGGCGCCGGGCAGGCTTTCGATGCCGCCGATCACCGCCATCGCGATGACCAGACCCATCTCCGGCAGGATAGCCATGTTGGGCGTCAGGATGCCGATGAAATGGCCGTAATAAATGCCGGCTATCGCCGCGATCACGCTGGTTACCACGAAGACGAGGATCTTGTAGCGCGTGGTATCCACCCCGCTGGCGCGCGCGGCGCCCTCGTCTTCCCGGATGGCACGTAGAAAAAGACCGACGCGGGTCGCCAACAAGGCATTCATTCCCAATACCGCCAGGACGACGAGCGCAAGGCCGAGATAGTAATAAGGCAGGTCCGATCGACCGGAAAAGAGGCCGGGCACCGGCAAGCCCAGCATGCCGCGTGTGATGTCTTCCTCCGCGACCAGCACGAGGCGGAAGATTTCCGAAATGGCAAGCGTGAAGAGGGCCAGATAAGGCCCGGAAAGCCTCAGGACGAGCGCGCCGATCAGGGCGCCCGCCACAATGGCAAGAGCGATGGCGGCAAGAATGGCAAGCGGCAGGGGCATGCCGATCTGGCCAACGAACAAGGCCGAGGCATATCCGCCCAGCGCGGCAAAAGCCACATGGGCGAAGGAGAACTGACCCGCGAAACCGGCAAGCAGCGCCCAACTCGCGGCAAGCAGTGCATAGTACCAGGCGATGGCGCCGACGTGGGTCCAGTATGGTCCGACGCCGAGCGGCACCAGCAACGCCACCACGAGCAGAATCGCCTGGGCCGATTGCGAGAATGTTGGACGGACCATTGCCGTGATCCTATTCCAGCCGCAGATGCGAGCGGCCGAACAGGCCGGTCGGCCTGAAGAGCAATGCAATGACGAGCAGCAGCGCTCCGAACGCCTGCGTATAGGCAAGCGCGCGATTGGGGTCCGGCAGATAGCCGACACCCAGCCCTTGCACCAGGCCGAGCAGGATGCCGCCGGTAATGCTTCCGCCGACGGAACCCATGCCGCCGAGCACGATGATGATGAAGGCCTGCACGGCCGGCAACTCACCCATCGACGGCGACAGGGCGAAGATCGGCGCGATCAACGCCCCTGCCCCGCCGGCAAGCGCCGAGCCGATGCCGAAGGCGATGGTGTACATGCGGCGTGGATCGATACCGATGACCGCGGCGGACTCGCGGCTCTGGCTCACCGCATCGAGTGCCTGGCCAAGCGAGGTGCGCTTCAGGAAAAGCGTCAGACCGACAAGCAGGACGACGGCAGCGACCGCAGCGATCAGCCGGTCGTAAGGCAGGATCAACGGACCGAGGATCAGCGCTCCCGTCATGAAGGACGGCGGCGCCTTGGCGAAGGGGCCGAAGACGACAAGGCCGAGATTGGTGATCAGAATGGTGAGGCCGAAGGTGACGATAATGGCGTATTCGTCCTTGCGCTCGACCTTGTCGGTATACATCGGCGCTATGACGAGCCTCTCGAAGAGCACGCCGAAGATGAACAGGGCCACCATCGCGCCGGCGACACCGACAAGCGGCGGCGCATGGAACCAGGCGATGATGTAGTAGGACGCATAGCCGCCCAGCATATAGAGCGATCCATGGCCGAAATTGACGACCTTCAACACCGAGAAGACCAAAGTGAGCCCCGCCGCCGTCAGCGCGAAAATGAGGCCGATGACCAGGCCGTTGACGGCCAGGAGGAGGAAATAGCTCATGGGTTCACATCACCTTGTTGTCGGCCGCCTGTCCAGCGAAGCGGCCGCCGGCGGCCATGGAGCCGCCGGCGTGCCGTTCATTTGCCGGGCATGACCTTGTCGGTGGTGGCCCACTTCTTCGGATAGACGATCGCAGCATCCTCCGGCGCCTGGTTCACGGCCGTGTATTGGATGATCGTGAACGGCACGTCGACGAACTGATGGAAAGCCCAGTCGGGAGATTTGGTGGTCGGGAAGGTGTAGGTGGCGTTCACCCCTTCATATTTGATCTCTTCCAGTGCCTTCACGATCGCCGCGCGGTCAGCCGAGCCTGCCTTCTTGATCGCTTCGACGACGACACCGAACGTGTCATAGGCCTCCATGGCCACGCCGGTCGGTGCCCTATTGTAGCGTTCGGTGAACGCCTTCACGAATGCTTTGGCCTTGTCGTTCCATTGCGACTTGGGCTGCGCGACGTTGACGATGAGAAGATTGTTGGCGCATTCGCCGTCGACTTCCCACACTTCCTTCTGCAGCAGACCCGAGGAGCCGATGAGGGCCGTTTCGGCAGTCGGTGCGAGGCCGAGCTGGCAGGCCTGCTTGACGAGTTGATACTGCGCCTGTCCGGCGATCACCATCTGGATCGCATCGGGCCTCGGGCTCTGATTCATCAGCCGCAGCAGCGCGGGCGTGAAATCCTGCTGATTGAGGTCGATCGTCGCCAGCGTATAGGGGACGTTCTTGGCCTTCAGCTCATCGGCGATGACCTTGGCCCCGCCCTGGCCGAAGTCCGTGTTTTCGGCGATGATGGCGATGTTCTTGAAACCTTGCTCGACCGTCCAGTCGGCTGCCTTAACGTAAACGAGCGAGTTGGCCGGAGCGAGACGATAGACTTCCGGATACTGCTTGGCCGTGATGGCATCCGCCCATACGTCTGTACCGACCCAGGCGACGCCGTATTTGTGCGCCTCCTCGATTTCTGCGAGGGCGACCGAAGAATGGAATTCGCCGAAGATCGCGGCGACGTTGTCCTTGGTGATGAGTCGAACCGCTGCCGCGCTGCCGTCGGCCGGCTGCCCTTTGGTGTCCTCGTAACTCACCTTCAGCTGACGGCCGAGCACGCCGCCGGCCTTGTTGACCTCGTCAACACCGAGCTGCACCGCCCATTGCATTTCCTGGCCGCCGGAATAGTTGCCGGGCGGCGACAGCGGCCCCACCCAGCCTAGCGCGATTGGATCCTCGGCCAGAGCCGGTGCGGCTGCGAACGGCAAGGAAGCCAGCGCGAGTGCCGCCAGCGCTCCCAAATGACTGGATATGGTCTGTTTCATGCGAATTTCCCCTGTTCTTGTTTTCTGATTGAATGAAACACTACGCTCATTTCTGGCAGATTGAAATATTCATTGCAGCTCGTCAACGGCCGGCGTAAATTCGCGCCATGTTGGAACCCGCCTTCCGCTCGCGCCTGCTCGAGAGTTTCGAGACGATGCCGCGCCAGCTTCGCGCGGCGGCGCAATGGGTGCTCGACAATCCGCGTGACGTTGCCCTCCTGTCGATGCGCGTCCAGGCGCAGCGCGCCGGGGTGACCCCGGCATCGATGACGCGGCTTGCCCAGCGCATGGGCTTCGACGGCTACGATAGCCTGCGCGACCTCTACGCCGAGCAACTTCGCCGCGGCGACAAGGAGTTCTTGGGCAAGGCCGAAGCATTGATGGCGCGGCGCAAGCGCGGAGGAGACGGCGCGCTGGCCTTCGAGCTGGCCGAAACGCTCGAGCGCCATATGGCGAAGCTTTGCGATCCGGCGACGCTGGAGGCGGTGACCCGGGCAGCCTCGGTGCTGGCAGGCGCCAAGCGCATCTATGCGCTGGGCTATCGGTCGAGCTACCCCGTCGCCTGCCATTTCGCCTACGTCTATGGCCTCGCCGGCGGCGCGGTGCGTCTGCTTGACGGCGTCGGCGGAACCGGACCTGATCCTTTGTGGGAAGCGGGAGCGGGCGACGTGCTTTTGGCGATCAGCGTCAAGCCCTATACGCGCGCCGCCGTCGAACTCGTCGATTATGCACGCAGCCGCGCGCTCGAAATCGTGGCGATTACCGACAGCGTGGTCTCGCCGCTCGTCAACCGGGCGGGCGCCGTCATCATCGTGCCGACCGAGAGCCCGTCCTTTTTCCACACGATGGCACCGGCCTTTGCCATCGCCGAAACGCTGGCCGCGATCCTGGCGGCCGCCGCCGGCGATCGCGCGCTGGCCGCCATGCGCGACGTCGAACGTCAGTTCGACACCCTTTCCACCCATATCTACGAAACCAGGCAACGGTCATGACGCATATCCTCCATCGCCAGATCCACCACGATTATCCCGTTGCCGTCGGCGGCGATGGCGTCACCGTCATCGACAGCAAGGGACGCCGCTATATCGACGCCTCGGGCGGCGCGGCCGTCTCATGCCTTGGCCATCAGCATCCGGCTGTTCTTGCCGCGATGCATGCCGAACTCGACCGGCTCGCCTATGCGCATAGCAGTTTCTTCACCACCCGGCCGGCGGAGGAACTGGCGGACGAACTTGCCGCTCACGCGCCGGGCGATCTTCATCACGTCTATTTCGTCTCCGGCGGATCGGAAGGCATCGAGACCGCCCTGAAGATGGCGCGGCAATATTTCGTCGAGCGCGGCGAGCCGCAGCGCCGCCGCTTCGTGGCCCGTCAGCAGAGCTATCACGGCAATACGCTGGGCGCGCTTTCGGTGGGAGGCAACGCCTGGCGCAAGGCGCCGTTCGAGCCCATGCTGATCGAAAACCATCATATCGAACCATGCTATGCCTATCGGCATCAGCGGCCGGATGAAGGCAGCGAGGCCTACGGCCTGCGGGCCGCCGATGCGCTTGAAACGAAGCTGCAGGAACTCGGGCCGGAAACGGTCATTGCTTTTGTCGCAGAGACCGTGGTTGGAGCGACTCTCGGCGCCGTGCCACCCGCACCCGGTTATTTCAGGCGCATCCGCGAGATTTGCGATCGCCACGGCGTGCTGCTCATCCTCGACGAAGTCATGTGCGGCATGGGTCGCACCGGAACACTGCATGCCTGCGAGCAGGAGGGCGTCGCTCCCGACATCATGGTGGTCGCCAAAGGACTCGGCGGCGGCTACGCCCCGCTCGGCGCGGTGCTGGCGTCCGAGCGGATATTCGATGCCTTTTCGCAAGGCAGCGACTTCCAGCACGGTCACACCTATATCGGCCATCCGCTCGCCTGTGGGGCCGGCCTCGCCGTCCAGCGGGTTATCGAGCGTGATGGTCTGCTTGCCAATGTCGCGGCGCGAGGCACCACGCTCGAACGGCGGCTGCGTGAGCGCTTCGGCAACCATCACCATGTCGGGGACATTCGCGGGCGCGGCCTTTTCCAGGGCATCGAGCTCGTCGCGGATCGCTCGGCCAAGGCCCCGTTCGATCCACGCCTGAAGGTCCATGCCCGGATAAAATCTGAAGCGATGCAACGGGGGTTGATGGTTTATCCGATGGGCGGCACCGTCGATGGGCGGGCTGGCGATCACGTCCTGCTTGCACCGCCATTCATCGTCGACGACGGCACGGTCGATATTATCGTCGACCGTTTGGGCGACGCCGTCGATGCCGCGATCGGCAGCATTGCGATCTAGCGCATGAGACGCTCACCGACCGGACTCTGGTCCAATCGGCATCAGCCCCGACCTGGCCTCACAGTGCCGCGCCAGACCATCGGCGCGTGGCAGGTCAGGCGACTGCCGGCGCCTGCTTCCTCGCGCGAACCGGCGGCCAGTCGCACGGCGTGCGTGGCGATCTCCTCAATCGGCGGCGCAAAGGTCGTCAGCCGGTAGGAAGCCCAGTCAGCCTGCTCGATGTCGTCGAAGCCGGCGACGCAGAGATCGCGCGGGACGTCGACGCCGAACTCGTGGCGCGCCGCGTCCAGAAAACCGCAGGCGATCAGGTCGGTCACGCAGAATGCCGCATCCGGTCGCTGCCGGCCCGAAAGCAGGCGCCTTGCGCCTTCTGCCCCGGTCGCATAACCCGTGCGGCCCTCGCGCCACTGGATCACCTCCAGTCCTTCCTTGCGCGCTGCGGCAAGAAAGGCCGTCTCGCGCGCCACCAGACTGGGCGTGCCGGCTGCCGACGTCACCAGGGCAGGCCTGGTGCAACCGGCACGAAGAAAGGCGTGAAGTGCCGCCTCGGCGGCGGCGGCGTTGTCCACGCCGATGTTATGCGGTCCGTCGAACCGGTCGTCGCGATTGATCAGGATCAGGCGCTGCCCGTTCTCGAGGCAGGTTCGGATCAGCTCCTGCGGCGGCGTGCCGGACAGCACGATCGTCGCATCGGCACGGTAGTTCAGCGTGTTGCGCAGCGCCTGGTCGACATGGTGGCTGGGGCCCGACGTGTTGAATACCATGGCCACTTTGCCGGCATCCCTCAAATGCTGTGTCAGCGCCCGCAGGATACGAGCCTGATAGGGCGTGTCGCCATCGGCGACGACAAGGCAGACGATGCCCGTCGATGCCCGCATCAGGCCGCGCGCCAGATGGTTGACGTGATAGCCGAGCTGCTCGGCCGCCAGCAGCACCCGCTCCCGGGTTTCTTCCGAAACGCTGGCGCCGGGCGTAAAGGTGCGCGACACGGCCGAGCGCGAAACGCCGGCAAGCTCCGCGACCTGCTGGGCACTGGAAAAGCCAATACGGCCTCTTGGCGTCGTCATGCACACTCCCACTGGCGTTCGCCGATTCGTTGCACGCACGTGCAGCATAGCGCAAGCCAGTCACAGGTGTCACCGCCGGCCTTGACACACATGCGTAAATGAAACAGCTTTGCACAGCCGTGCATGAAGCCGGCGCCGGAGGCTACCTTGTCCATTTCTTCGCGGACCGCATCGAAGCTGCCATCGCCTGGACGGACAGCATGAACAGCGTGGCGGTGCGGCCGAAACCGAGCCGGATGTCCGAAGCCGAACTCGACAGGCGCGCCGATGTTTGCCGGCAACTGCTCTTGTCATCGGGAAACATGGCGATGCAGGGCTACAGCCAAATCGACGCCGCGCAGCCTGTGGAGATGAAGGGCCCGCAGGATTTCCTGACCGAGACCGACGGGAAGGTCGAGCATCACATCCGCACGACGTTGGCCGCGGCCTTTCCCGAGGACGGGTTTTTGGGCGAGGAAACCGGTGGCAGCGGCGGCTCTGATCGCATGTGGGTCGTCGACCCGATCGACGGTACGGCGAATTTCATGCGCGGCATTCCGCATTTCTGCGTTTCGATCGCCTTCGTCCAGGACGGCCGCAGCGAGATCGGCGGCATCGCCAATCCGGCCATCGGGGAGGTCTATTTTGCCCGCCGCGGGCACGGTGCGACGCGCAACGGCGCGGCGATCCATGTTTCGCGCACCCAGGCCTTCGACCGCGCCTCCGTGGAGTTCGGCTGGTCGCCGCGGATTCCCAACCGCGACTATCTGGACAAGGTGGCCCTGGTCTGGTCGCTGGGCGCCAATGTGCGCCGCTCCGGTTCGGGGGCGCTCGGCCTTGCCTATGTGGCCGACGGCCGCTCGGATGCCTATGCCGAGCTTCATATCAATGCATGGGACTGCCTGGCCGGATTGCTGCTGGTCGAGGAAGCCGGCGGGCGCGTCAACCGCTTTCTCGACGGCGACGGCATGGCGAAGGGCAATCCGGTGCTTGCTGCGGCGCCGGGTGTGGCGGCGAGATTGTCCCAGGTGATCGGAGTGCCGCTCGACGACGAATAACCAATTCCAGAGAGCATGAAAGGGAGGAATTATCGATGAAAGGTCCATTTGATCGCAGGCAAGGCAGGACGTGGCTTGGCCTTGCGGTGCTGGCCATTTTCGGTCTGGCCGGCGGCGCCCATGCGGCGGATCGCAACCTCGTGATGTATTGCGGCGTCGACGAAGCCTGGTGCCGGGCCATGGCCACGACCTACCAGAAGGAAACCGGCGTCAGCGTCGACATGACCCGCATGAGCGCCGGCGAGATCTATGCGCGCCTGCGGGCCGAGAAGGACAATCCGCAAGCCGACATCTGGTGGGGCGGCACCGGCGACCCGCATCTTCAGGCGGCGGAAGAAGGTCTCACCCAGGAATACAAGTCGCCGCAGCTGGCGAACCTGCGCGACTGGGCTTTGAGGCAGGCTGAACGCGCCAAGAACCGCACCGTCGGCATCTATCTCGGCGCGCTTGGCTACGGCTACAACGAGGAAGACCTGAAACAGCGCGGCCTGACGGCGCCGGCCTGCTGGGCGGATCTGGTCAAGCCCGATTTCCAGGGCGAGATCGAGATGGCCGACCCCAATTCCTCGGGTACCGCCTGGACGATGCTGGCGACAATCGTGCAACTGATGGGCGAGGACAAGGCTTTCGACTATCTCAAGCAGCTCAACAAGAACATCGCCGAATACACCAAGGCGGGCGCCGCACCCGCGCTCGCCGTGGGCAAGGGCGAGACGCTGGTCGGCATTTCCTTCCAGCACGACGTCATCAACGCCGCCAAGCAGAACCCGGCCGTCAAGGTGGTCTCGCCCTGTGAAGGCACCGGTTTCGAGATCGGGTCGATGAGCATTGTTGCCGGGGCCAAGCACATCGACGAGGCGCGGAAATTCTACGACTGGGCGCTGACGCCAGACGCGCAGAAACTGGCGGCTCCGAACGGCAGCTACCAGATCCCGTCGAACACCGGCACCCCGGTGCCGCCCGAGGCGCCGGACCTCAGCAAGATCAAGCTGATCGACTACGACTTCGCCAAATACGGATCGTCAGCGGAGCGCAAGCGGCTGTTGAAGAAGTTCACCGATGAGGTCCGCAACGGCGGCTGATCTGGTCCGTACGGCCGATCCGCCGGCTGCCTGCGGGGCAGCCGGCGCAACCCCGACCATACCGAAGGAAGATGTCGAATGGCACGGGCTTCGCCCTATCCCATGGCCAATGACCTCCCGGGGCGCAGTGCCGCCGGATGGCTGGCGCTGGCATGGGCGAGCTTCATTGTGCTGCCATGGTACAAAGTCGAAGGCGGCTTGCTTTCCTTTGACTGGCTGGCGCGTCCGGCGGAGGCGGCACCAGCCATCCTGCTGTCGCTGAACGGCCGGCTGTGGCTGCTTCCCTTAATCCTGCCACTTCTTCTGGCAAGCTGGCTCGTCGCGCGCCGGAACCTCCCCGCCCTGGCGGTGGCGGGCGCAGCCGGCCTCGCCTGGCTAGCGGTCGAGGGTTTTTCCATCATCCATTCGGGTTGGGGATTTGCCTGGCTCGGGCATCTCGCCAGTACGCCGGGACCGGTGCAGCCGGGGCTCGGCTGGGGTGCGGTGCTGTACGCGCTGGCGATGCTGATGTTCATCGCCGAGGCGCTGGCCGCGCGTGGCTGGTGCAAGGGCGACCGTTTTGTCGTCGGCTCGCTGCTGATCGTGATCGCTTCGCTGATCCTGTTCGTGGCTTATCCGCTGTTGTCGATCCTCGCTTCCGCCATCGAGGACAATGACGGCAATATCGTGCCGGCTCTGTTTGCCGAAAAGCTGTTCAGTGCCAACATCTGGAGCCTGCGCTGCCTCTACGGCGACGGTTCCTGCGGCGTGGCGTGGAATACGGTGGCGATCGCGGTGCTGGTCGGATTCTTCTGCACGGCGCTAGGCCTGGCGCTGGCGCTGATTGCGTTGCGCACCAGGCTGCCTGCCAAATGGCTGCTGCGCGGCCTCTCCATCCTGCCGATCATCACGCCCCCTTTCGTCATCGGCCTGGCGCTGATCCTGTTGTTCGGCCGGGCCGGCATCGTCACCAATCTTTTGTCCGAACATCTCGGTATTCCGCGCAGCCGCTGGATCTACGGCATGGCCGGCATCACCATCGCGCAAGTGCTGGCCTTCACGCCGATCGCTTTCCTGGTCCTGGCCGGCGTGCTGCA
Organism: Mesorhizobium sp. B2-3-6; assembly: GCF_006442305.1. Classification (NCBI taxonomy): domain Bacteria; kingdom Pseudomonadati; phylum Pseudomonadota; class Alphaproteobacteria; order Hyphomicrobiales; family Phyllobacteriaceae; genus Mesorhizobium; species Mesorhizobium sp. B2-3-6. The sequence continues at coordinate 696,920 of NZ_VFVW01000002.1, forward strand.
GGGCGTCAGCCCGAGCATGGAGGAGGCCTCGCAGACCTTGCGCGCCAGCCGTTGGCGCACTTTCAGCACAATCACCTGGCCGCTGATCCGCCCGGGGCTGGCCAGCGCCTTCCTGATCTCGTTCATCGAGAGCATGGCCGACTTTGCCAACCCGCTGGTGCTGGGCGGCAACTTCAACGTGCTGTCGACGGACATCTTCTTTGCGGTGGTGGGCGCTGCGCATGATCAAGGCCGTGCGGCGGTGCTGGCGATCGTGCTTCTGGGATTCACGCTCGCCGCTTTCGTCATCCAGCGCCGCTGGATCGGCAGCCGCAGCTACGTCACCGTCGCGGGCAAGGGCGATGGCGGTGTGCCGGCCACGCTGCCCAAGGGCTTGCGCATCGGCTGCTACGCCGCCGTCGTTCCCTGGCTGCTTCTGACCGTCGTGGTCTATGGCATCATCCTGGGCGGCGGCTTCGTGCAATCGATCGGCCGCGACAACACGCCGACGCTCGAATATTTCCTCACCGCTTTCTCCGTCGAGAAAGGCGTCAATGGCTGGTTCCTGAGCGGGTCGGCCTGGCCGTCGCTGCTGATGACCATCGGCCTTGCGCTGGTGGCGATGCCGTTCACCGCCGCGCTCGGCATCCTGACCGCCTATCTGCTCGACCGGCAGCATTTCGCCGGGCGCACGATGTTCGAATTCCTCGCCATGATGAGCTTTGCCATTCCCGGCACGGTCGTCGGCGTCAGCTATATCCTCGCCTTCAACGTGCCGCCGGTGCAACTGACCGGCACCGGACTGATCATCGTCATCTCGTTCATCTTCCGCAACATGCCGGTTGCGATCCGTGCGGGCCTCGCCAATCTTGGGCAGATCGACAAGAGCCTGGACGAGGCATCGCTGACACTGGGGGCGCGTTCCTTCGCCACCTTGCGGCGGGTGATCCTGCCGATCCTGAAGCCGGCTATCGTGACCGCGATGATCTACAGTTTCGTGCGTGCGGTCACAGCGGTCAGCGCCGTCATCTTCCTGGCGACCGGCCGCTTCAATCTCGCCACCGTCTATATTGTCGGGCGAGCCGATGTCGGCGAATACGGGATCGCCATCGTCTATTCGGCGGTGCTGATCGTCGTCATGATGATCATTCTGATCGGCATCCAGCTGCTGGTCGGGGAACGCCGGCTCGGCCGGCGCCGGGCCGAAGCGCAAGCCGTCGTGGCACCAATCTGATCGGGAGATGCGTATGGATCAAACGGCGAAGAACGCTGCCCCCGGCGTGGTCGACAGACCGGCAGTGCGCTTCGAGGGCGTCACCAAGAAATACGGCGCCGTCACTGCCGTCGACAATGTCAGCTTCGACATCGCACCGGCCAGCCTGGTGACGCTGCTTGGACCCTCCGGCTGCGGCAAGACGACGACGCTCAGGCTGATTGCCGGGCTGGAGCACGCAAGCCACGGGCGCATCGTAATCGACGGCAAGGACGTCACCTTGCTGTCAGCCGCAGAGCGCGACGTCAGCATGGTCTTCCAGTCCTATGCGCTGTTCCCGCACATGAACGTCATGGAAAATGTCGGCTACGGCCTGCGGGCGACGGGGCTCGGCAAGGTTGAGGCCGCAGGGCGCGCCGCCGAGAAGCTGGCACAGGTCGGCCTGTCCGGCTACGAGAAGCGCCAGCCGAGCGAACTTTCGGGCGGCCAGCAGCAGCGCGTGGCCGTGGCGCGCGCCATCGTGCTGGAGCCGAAGGTGCTTTTGTTCGACGAGCCGCTGTCCAATCTCGATGCCAAGCTGCGCCGGCGCGTGCGCGATGAGATCCGCGGTCTTCAGCAGGACCTCGCGCTGACCGTGGTCTATGTGACGCATGACCAGGAGGAGGCGCTGGCCGTGTCCGATCGCATCATCGTCATGAACGCTGCCCGCGTCGCCCAGGACGGAACCCCGCGCGACCTCTACAACGAACCCAGGAACTCTTTCATCGCCGATTTTATGGGCGACGCCAACCTGCTCGATGTCGAGGTTCTCGCCAGCAATGGGACGAATGCCGAGGTAAAGGTCGGGCCGCTGCGGCTCGACATGCGGCATCGCGGCATCGCGGCGGGGCCGGCGGTGCTGGCCGTCCGGCCGAATGCCGTGCGCCTCGTCGCCGGCCAGCCGGCAGCCGGCGGGATGAGAGGGCGCGTGGTCAAGAGTTCTTATCTCGGCGACCACATGGAATACCGCGTCGCGATAAACGATCCGGCGGTCGAGCTGTTTGCGACGTCGCCGGTCGTCACACCCGCCCTGCCGGAAGGCAGCGTCGTCGCGGTCGATTTCGATCCGGCAAAGATCGTGCTGATAGCGCGCGACAAGTCCTAGCCAGCAGCGGACACCGCTACCGGTGCGCCTGATACGAAAATAGTGGTTCTCGACGTTCCATGTCGATGTTACGAATCTCTGTGCATTCCGAATGTGCGCTTGTGACCATGTGTCCGGGCACTTTGGAACTGTGGCGAGCACAGGACGTATTCTTCACGCGGGACCAGACGGTACACTCGAAGCCGTCACAGGGCCGCAATGGGCGTTTTCGACAGTGGCCACAAGGGAGGAAATACCAGTGAAAGCATCCTATCTCATCTCAGCCGCGCTGCTTGTGGGTACCGCGATGCCAGCGGCGGCAGCCGAAATTTCCGACGGCAAGGTCAAGATCGGCATCCTCAACGACCAGTCGGGTGTCTATGCCGATTTCGGCGGCAAATGGTCCGTCGAGGCGGCCAAGATGGCTGTCGAGGATTTCGGCGGCAAGGTCCAGAATGCGCCTATCGAGGTCATCAGCGCCGACCACCAGAACAAGCCGGACATCGCCTCCAACATAGCGCGCCAGTGGTACGACACCGAGCAGGTCGATGCCATAATGGAACTGACCACCTCCTCGGTGGCGCTCGCCGTGCAGGGACTTTCCAAGGAAAAGAAGAAGATCGACATCGTCACCGGCGCGGCTGCGACCGACCTGACCGGTAAGCAGTGCTCGCCCTATGGTTTCCATTGGGCCTACGACACCCATTCCCAGGCCGTCGGCACAGGCGGTGCCCTGGTGCAGCAAGGCGGCGACAGCTGGTATTTCATCACCGTCGACTACGCCTTCGGCTATTCGCTCGAGGAGCAGACCGCCAAGCTCGTCAAGGATCGCGGCGGCAAGGTGCTTGGTGAAGTGCGCTATCCGCTCGGCTCGACCGACTACTCATCCTTCCTGCTGCAGGCGCAATCCTCCGGCGCCAAAATCGTTGGCCTTGCCAATGCCGGTCTCGACACTTCCAACTCGATCAAGCAGGCGGCCGAATTCGGCATCGTCGCTGGCGGCCAGCGGCTCGCGGCACTTCTGTTCACGCTGGCCGAAGTGCATGGCCTTGGCTTGCAGGCGGCCCAGGGCGTCGTGCTGACCGAAGGCTTTTACTGGGATCGCGACGACAAGAGCCGCGAGTTCGCCAACCGCTTCTTCAAACGCACCGGCAGGATGCCGAACATGATCCAGGCCGGGACGTATTCGGCGGTGTCGCAGTATCTCAAGGCCATCGACAAGGCCGGCACCGACGAAACCGAAGCGGTGGCCAAGGAAATGCATTCGATGCCGGTCAATGACGTCTTTACCGCCAACGGCAAGGTGCAGGCCGACGGCTCCATGGTGCACGACATGTACCTCTATCAGGTCAAGAAGCCCGAGGAGAGCAAGAAGGATTGGGACTACTACACCTATCTTGCAACCATTCCGGGCGACCAGGCCTTCATGAAGGCCACGGATAGCGGCTGCCCGCTCGTCAGCAAGTGACGACGGCAACCGCCGCGGCCGTCAGGCCTGACGGCGATGGAGCCGTGCCGCGGGTGGTGCTTTCCGCCCGCGGCCTCAGGCGCGACTTCGCCGGGTTCGTTGCGGTGAAGGATGTCGATCTCGACGTTCATCACGGCAGGATTCACGCCTTGATCGGACCCAACGGCGCCGGCAAGACCACGATCTTCAATCTTTTGACCAAGTTCCTGCAGCCGACCAGCGGCACGATTGAACTGCTCGGCACCGACATAACCCGGACACCGCCGGCCAAGGTGGCGCGGATGGGCCTCGTGCGCTCGTTCCAGATATCGGCGATCTTTCCGCATCTGAGCGTGCTCGACAATGTGCGCGTCGCGCTGCAGCGGCCAGGCGGGCTGGGTTTCCAGTTCTGGCGCCCGCTTTCGGCGCTCGACCAACTGACGCCGCGGGCGCGCGAGCTTCTCGGCACGGTCGGCCTCGACGACGCGGCGCACCGGCTCGCCGGCGATCTCTCCTATGGCCGCAAGCGCGTGCTCGAGATCGCCACCACGCTGGCGCTCGATCCAAAGGTGCTGCTGCTCGACGAGCCGATGGCCGGCATGGGGCACGAGGATGTCAGCATGATCTCCGGGATCATCCGCGCCTTGGCCCGCGATCGGGCCGTGCTCATGGTGGAGCACAATCTGACCGTCGTTGCCGATCTTTGCGACTGGATCACCGTGATGCAGCGCGGCAAGGTGCTCGCCGCGGGCGACTATCCGACGGTCAGCCAGGATGAACGCGTCCGGATAGCCTATATGGGAACCGAGCATGAGTGAGCCGCTGCTTGCCGTGCGCGATCTCCATGCCTGGTACGGCGAGGGCCACGCGCTGCACGGCGTCGACCTCGATGTGTTCCGCGGCGAAACTGTGACGCTGCTTGGCCGCAACGGCGTCGGCAAGACCACGACGCTGCGCGCCATCATGGGGCTGATCCGCAAGCGCACCGGCAGTGTCGTCTTCAACAGCAACGACTTGATCGGCCTGCCCTTGCACCGTGTCGCCCACCAAGGCATCGGTTTCGTTCCCGAGGAGCGCGGCATTTTCGCCACGCTGACAGTCGACGAGAACCTGATCCTGCCGCCGGTGGTGGCCAAGGGCGGCATGAGCGTCGAGGAGATCTTCGAGCTCTTTCCCAACCTGAAGGAGCGCCGCAACAGCCCGGGCACCAGGCTATCCGGCGGCGAGCAGCAGATGCTGGCGATCGCCCGCATCCTGAGGACGGGTGTCCGGATGCTGCTCCTCGACGAGCCGACCGAAGGCCTGGCGCCGGTCATCGTCCAGCGCATCGGCGAATTGCTTGCGACGTTGAAAAAGCGCGGCATGACGATCCTGCTCGTGGAGCAGAATTTCCGTTTCGCCGCCCGCATTGCCGACCGCTTCTACCTGATGGAGCACGGCAAGGTGCTGAGCGGGTTTCCGGTCGGCGAACTGGCCGCCCACGACGCTCAACTTCACGAGGTGCTCGGAGTATGATCGCGCCATGACGATGATCTTCGGCATCCCCATCCAGGCCTTTCTCGGGCAGTTGCTGGTCGGGCTGATCAACGGTTCCTTCTATGCGATGCTGAGCCTTGGCCTCGCCGTCATCTTCGGCCTGCTGCGCATCATCAATTTCGCCCACGGCGCGCTCTACATGCTGGGCGCCTTCATCGGTTATCTGCTGCTTGTCCATCTCGGCATCGGCTATTGGCCGGCGCTGATCCTGGTGCCGCTCGCCGTCGGGCTGTTCGGCATTGCGGTCGAGCGTGCAGCGCTCTCGCGGCTCTACCAGCTCGACCCTCTCTACGGCCTGCTCTTCACTTTCGGCCTGGCCTTGGTCATCGAGGGCGTCTTCCGTTATTATTACGGCGTCTCGGGAAATCCCTATGCGGTGCCGGCGCTACTTGCGGGCGGCACCAATCTCGGCTTCATGTTCCTGCCCAACTATCGCGGCTGGGTGGTGCTGGCATCGCTTCTCGTCTGCCTGGGCACATGGCTTTTGATCGAGAAGACCAGGCTTGGCTCCTATCTGCGCGCCGCGACCGAAAATCCAGAACTGGTCCAGGCTTTCGGCGTCAACGTGCCACTGCTTTTGACACTCACCTATGGACTGGGTGCGGCACTTGCCGGTCTTGCCGGGATCCTAGCGGCTCCCGTCTACCAGGTCAGTCCGCTGATGGGGTCGGATCTGATCATCGTCGTCTTCGCCGTCGTCGTGGTCGGCGGCATGGGCTCGATCCTGGGCGCCATCGTCACCGGCTACATGCTCGGCCTCGCCGAGGGCCTAACCAAGGTGTTCTATCCCGAGGCGTCGAACCTTGTCGTCTTCGTCATCATGGCGATCGTGCTTCTACTGCGGCCGGCCGGCCTGTTCGGAAGGGACGCCTGAGATGAGCGAGCTGACGCTTCACGAAAAGCGCGCCGCGGCCTCCGTGCGGCTGGAACGCGCGCTGGTGGCGCTGGCGGTATTGGCGCTCATCGCCGCGCCGTTCTTCGTCTACCCGTTCTTCCTTATGAAGATGCTGTGCTTTGCGCTGTTTGCCTGCGCCTTCAACCTGTTGCTCGGCTACACCGGCCTGTTGTCCTTCGGCCACGCGACCTTCTTCGGTGGCGCCGCCTATTTCTGCGCGCATGCCGTCAAGGTATGGGGCTGGCCGCCAGAGGCAGGCATTCTGCTGGGTACCGCCGGCGCGGGCCTGCTCGGGCTGGTCATGGGCTTCTTCGCTATCCGCCGGCAAGGCATCTATTTCGCCATGATCACGCTGGCGCTGGCGCAGATGTTCTTCTTCTTCTGCGTGCAGGCACCGTTCACGCAAGGCGAGGACGGCATCCAGGGCGTTCCGCGCGGCAACCTCTTCGGCATCATCGATTTGAACGCCACGGTCAACATGTACTATGTCGTGCTGGCCATCTTCCTGATCGGCGTCTTCGCCATTTGGCGGATCGTCAACTCGCCCTTCGGCATGATCCTGCGCTCGATCCGCGAGAACGAGAACCGCGCCATCTCGCTCGGCTATTCCGTCGCCAGGTATAAGCTCGCCGCTTTCGTCATGTCGGCCGCACTTGCGGGGCTTGCCGGCGCGGTCAAGGCAATCGTGTTCCAGTTCGCGACGCTCACCGACGTGACATGGCAGATGTCGGGCGAGGTGATCCTGATGTCGCTGCTTGGCGGCATCGGTACCATGGTCGGGCCGGTCGTCGGCGCCGGCTTCGTCGTCGGCCTTGAAAACACACTCGCCACCTCAGGCTTTCCGGTGACCATCGCCACCGGCCTGATATTCATGGTCTGCGTGCTCGTCTTCCGGCGCGGCATCGTCGGCGAATTCCATGCGCGGTTGCCCAGGCCGGCGGACGGTGCAAGTGGTTGATATTCATCCCGTGGCCGATCTCCCTGCTGTCTCCAGCCATGTGGTGGGCAGTCCAGTGAGCAACCGGGAATGCAGCCTGGATGTTTATCGAAGCGCCTGCTTTACAGGCAGGTTTGGTAGCGCTACCGTCTCCGTATCGCGTGACCACATGAAGGTTGGAGGGCCGTCGCCGGGAGAGGTCAGCGGTTCCTTCGAAGAGACGTCGCGGGAATCGTTCGGGAGGAGGATCGATGGCGTCTGTCGCGATTAGCGAGGTTCACAAATCATTCGGGACCGTCGAGGTTCTGCACGGCGTCAGCGTGAACATCGACGATGGCGAATTCGTCACGCTGGTCGGGCCGTCGGGTTGCGGGAAATCAACCCTGCTCAGGATGATCGCGGGCCTGGAAAAGATTTCGCGGGGCGAGATTGCGATTGGCGAACGTGTCGTCAACAACGTTGCGCCGAAGGAACGCGACGTCGCTATGGTCTTCCAGAACTATGCGCTCTACCCGCATATGACCGTCGCCGAGAACATGGCATTCTCGCTCATGCTCAAGGGCGTTTCGAAGGCTGAGAGCGGCGCCGGTGTTCAGCGCGCTGCGGAAATTCTGGGGCTGGTGCCGCTGTTGGCGCGCTATCCCCGCCAGCTTTCCGGCGGACAGCGCCAGCGGGTTGCCATGGGGCGGGCGATCGTGCGCGATCCGGCGGTTTTCCTGTTCGACGAACCGCTGTCCAATCTTGACGCCAAGCTCAGGGTGCAGATGCGCGCCGAGATCAAGGAACTGCACCAGCGCCTGAAAACCACGACGGTCTATGTTACCCACGACCAGATCGAAGCCATGACCATGGCGGACAAGATCGTGGTCATGCATGACGGCATCGTCGAGCAGATCGGGCCGCCGCTGGAACTCTACGACAGGCCGGACAATCTCTTCGTCGCCAGTTTCATCGGCTCGCCCGCCATGAATTTGCTGCGGGGCGAAATCGCGACGAACGGGTCGCCGTCCTTTCGGGGCGCGGGCGGAATTTCCGTGCCGTTGGACGCAGCATCGTCCGTCAAAGGCGGCGAGCCGGTGGTGCTGGGCATACGGCCCGAGCATTTGCGGCTGTCCGATCAGGGCATTGCGGTCACCATCGCGGTGATCGAGCCGACCGGGTCGGAGGTACAGCTCATCGGCCGGACAGCCGGCGGTGAAGAGATCGTGGCCAACTTTCGGGAACGTCATTCCTTCACGCCGGGCGAAACCATCCGGCTCACCGCCGAACCCGGGCTCATTCATCTCTTCCACGGCGAAACCGGGCAGCGGCTTCAAACGCGCAGCAAGCTGTAGAGACCAAAGGGCAAGAGAAACAAACAGGAGGAACGAGCATGAAATTCACCAGACGTGACGTGATCCGCACGACGGCCGGCGCTGCTGCCGGCGTTTTGGGAAGCCGCTTCGCCGGCTCCCCGGCATTCGCCCAGGAGGGGCTGAAGTACAAGCCGGAGGACGGTGCGAAGCTCAGGCTGCTGCGCTGGTCGCCTTTCGTGCAGGGCGACGAGGACCAGTGGCTGAAAAACACCAAGCGGTTCACCGAAGCGACGGGCGTGGAGGTACGTGTCGACAAGGAAAGCTGGGAAGACATTCGCCCCAAGGCAGCGGTCGCCGCCAATGTCGGTTCAGGTCCGGATCTGATGTTCGTCTGGTTCGACGACCCGCATCAGTATCCCGACAAGCTGCACGACGTGACGGAACTGGGCGAGTATCTGGGCTCGAAATACGGCGGCTGGCACGACGGACCAAAGCAATATGCGACCCGGGAAGGCAAATTCATCGGCCTGCCGCTCGCCACCATCGGAAATGCCATCGTCTATCGGGAAAGCTGGGTGAAAGAGGCCGGCTTTTCGGAGTTCCCCAAGGACACGAAAGGCTTCCTCGAACTTTGCAAGGCCCTGCAGGCGAAGGGGCATCCGGCCGGCTTCACGCACGGCCATGGTGTCGGCGACGGCAACAACTACGCGCACTGGCTGCTGTGGAGCCATGGCGGCCAGATGGTCGACGAGAGCGGCAAGGTGACGATCAACAGCCCCGAGACCCTCAAGGCGATCGAATACGCGCAGGAACTCTACAAGACTTTTATTCCAGGCACCGAAAGCTGGCTCGACGTCAACAACAATCGCGCCTTCCTGGCCGGCGAACTCAGTGTGATCGCCAATGGCATTTCCGCCTACAACACGGCCAAGATCAACAAGGACAATGATCCGAAGCTGGCGGAAATGGCCAAAGACATACGCACCACCAACCTGCCGATCGGTCCTGTCGGCAAATCCGTCGAACTGTTCCAGGTGACCACAGCCGTCATCTTCGACTACACGCCCTACCCCAACGCGGCCAAAGCCTATCTGCAATTCATGTTCGAGGACCCGCAAATGCCAGATTGGATCACCTCCTCGGCGGGCTACTGCTGCCAGACGCTCAAGGCGTTCGACAACAATCCGGTGTGGACAGCCGATCCGAACAATGCCGCTTACGCCAAGGCTTCGGCGACGCTGCGGCCCAACGGCTATGCCGGGCCGCTCGGCTATGCCTCGGCGGCGACCATGGCCGACTATGTCCTGGTCGACATGTTCGCCAAGGCCGTCACGGGGCAGGCCACGCCCCAGGAGGCAATGGAAGAGGCGGAGAAGCGCGCAAACCGGTATTATCGCGTTTGATCCATGCCAGCTGAGCCTGGCGGCTCTGCCCCGCGCTATCCGACCCTCCGGAAGCGCAGGGCGGCCGCCAGGCCGATCAACGAGACCCTTGCAGGGAGCCCGCCCCATGGCCGTGCCGTCCGTCGCCGCTCAGCCGCGTTCCTCGATGCTGTCGCGCCTGGCCGAGAGCAGGAACGCGCTTGGCTTCGGCTTCATGCTGCCGGCGGCGGCATTGCTGCTTGTCTTCCTGACCTATCCGCTTGGGCTCGGCGTCTGGCTCGGCTTCACCGATGCCCGCATCGGCCGTCCCGGCATCTTCATCGGCATCGAGAACTATGAATATCTGTGGAGCGACGCCGTCTTCTGGCTCTCCGTCTTCAACACCCTGCTCTACACCGTCAGCGCCTCGATCCTGAAATTCGCGCTCGGCCTCTGGCTGGCGCTCATCCTCAACCAGAACCTTCCCTTCAAATCGTTCTTCCGCGCGATTGTCCTGTTGCCGTGGGTGGTGCCGACGGTGCTGTCGGCCATCGCCTTCTGGTGGATTTACGATTCGCAGTTCTCGATCCTGTCCTGGGCACTCCAGCAGATGGGGCTGATCGACCATCGCATCAATTTCCTCGGCGATCCGGAGAACGCGCGTGCTTCGGTGATCGCGGCCAATGTCTGGCGCGGCATCCCTTTCGTAGCCATCACGCTGCTTGCCGGCTTGCAGACAATCCCCCAATCGCTTTACGAGGCCGCCACGCTCGACGGCGCCAGCCGCTGGCAATTGTTTCGCCATGTGACGCTGCCGCTGCTCACCCCCATCATCGCGATCACGATGACGTTCTCGGTGCTGTTCACCTTCACGGATTTCCAGCTGATCTATGTGCTGACCCGCGGCGGACCGGTAAATGCCACCCATCTGATGGCGACGCTGTCGTTCCAGCGCGGCATTTCGGGCGGCCAGCTCGGCGAGGGCGCCGCGATCGCGGTCGCCATGATCCCATTCCTCCTTGCCGCGATCCTGTTCAGTTATTTCGGCTTGCAGCGCCGCAAATGGCAGCAGGGGGGCGGAGACTGACATGGCTGCCACCAGGAAGACAAAACAGCCGCAGCTCGACGAAGGCGGCATGGGCTATTTGCAGAGCGTGCCGCGCCGTGTGGTGACGGTCTATCTCCCCCTGCTCGTGTTCGTCATCGTGCTCTTGTTCCCGTTCTACTGGATGACGATCACAGCGGTTAAGCCCAATGTCGAAATGACCGACTATGCCAATTTCAACCCGCTCTGGGTCGTGCATCCGACATTGGAGCACATCCGCTATCTTCTCTTCGAGACGTCCTATCCGGGCTGGCTGCTCAACACGATCATCATTTCGACCGCCGCCACTTTCCTGTCGCTGGTGGCGTCGGTTTTCGCGGCCTATGCGATCGAGCGGCTGCGGTTCTCCGGGGCACGGCAGGTCGGCCTCGCGGTGTTCCTCGCCTATCTCGTGCCGCCCTCGATACTGTTCATCCCCTTGTCGGTGATGGTGTTCAACCTCGGGCTTTACGACACACCCTTCGCGCTCATCCTCACCTACCCGACCTTCCTGATCCCCTTCTGCACCTGGCTGCTGATGGGTTACTTCCGCTCCATCCCGTTCGAACTGGAAGAATGTGCGCTCATAGACGGGGCAAGCCGCTGGCAGATCCTGAGCAAGATCGTGCTGCCCCTGTCGGTGCCAGGCCTGATCTCGGCGGGCATATTCGCATTCACCCTGTCATGGAACGAGTTCATCTATGCCTTGACGTTCATCCAGTCGTCCGAAAACAAGACCGTGCCGGTCGGGGTGCTCACCGAACTCGTCCGCTCCGACGTCTATGAGTGGGGTGCCCTGATGGCGGGCGCGCTGATCGGATCCCTGCCGGTCGTCGTGCTTTATTCGTTCTTCGTCGAGCACTATGTCTCCTCGATGACCGGCGCGGTGAAGGAATAGCGCCGCCCCGATGCCGCGGGCGCTTTTCCTGGAATGCCCTAGCCCAGGCTTTTGCCGTAGCGGGCAAAGCTTTCGGCCAGGACGGTCGTGCTCGCACCGGCCCGTTCGGGCCGTTTGTAGATGCCGCCTTCGACGCGGATCGGCTCCTCGAAGTGATCCTTGATCCAGGGGATGTATTCGAGGATCGTCGATGCAGGATGCCAGTAGCTCAGATGCACATGCACCTGGCTCATCTCCCCTGCATGCGGAACGACGGGAAGCCGATGCGCCAGTGCCAGGTCCGCGACCTGGATGTATTCGGTTATTCCTCCGAGCCGCGTGACGTCCGGCTGGACGTAGGCGACGGCTCCTGCATCGACAAAGGAGCGGAACGCGTCGATCGTGTAGAGCTGCTCGCCGAGCGCGATCGGGATCGATGTATTGCGCGCGAGCGTGGCGTGGCTGGCGACATCGTCATACCAGAGCGGCTCCTCGAACCAGTAGATATCGAGGTCGCGCGCCAGCGCGCAGAACCGCTGGCAGGTCGGAAGATCCCACTTGCCGTTGCCGTCGATTGCGATCCGGATCCTTGGTCCGACACGTTTGCGCACAGCCGCCAGGCGCTCGACGTCGACATTTGGGTCGTCATGGCCGACCTTGATCTTGATGCGTGTGAATCCATCCTCCTCGACGGCTTTCGCGGAGCCGCGCAGCAACGTGTCCAGATCGAACGAAATCCAGCCGATATCGGTATTGTAGGCCTCCAGGGCATCGGTGCGCGCGCCGCCGAGATAACTCCACAGCGGCAGGCCCGCCCGTTTCGCCTTCATATCCCACAACGCGATATCGATTGCGGCCAGCGCCAGATGCGTGATGCCGGCCCGACCGACCCATTGAAGCGAAGGATGGCGCGCAAGCCTGGTCCATAGACGCTGATGATCCGAGGCGTCTTCGCCTACCAGAAGCGGCGCGTAACACTCGCCGATGCAGGACGTTATCAGCCGGTCGGCGGCCAGATGGGCATGCGTGCCGGTGAAGCCATAACCTTCCAGCCCGTCCGTGGTGACGATCTTCGTACCTACGACACCCCAATGGGTGATGCTGTGGGTCGAGTCCGAAATGGAGTCCGAGGTGAGTGGAAGATGGAGAATAAACGGGCGGACGGAGGCGATTTTCATCTATGACCCTTGGCGGATATGAATTTGTCAATGAAGGAGCTGCGAGAGGAATTCGCGTGCACGCTGATGCTTCGGGGCTGCGAAGAACTCCTTCGGCGTGGCCTCCTCGAGTATCCGGCCCTTGTCCATGAAGACGACCCGATCGGCCACCTGGCTGGCGAAACCCATTTCGTGCGTCACGCAGATCATCGTCATGCCTTCGGATGCCAGCGAGACCATGGTGTCTAGCACTTCCTTGACCATTTCCGGATCGAGAGCCGAGGTCGGTTCATCGAAGAGCATGATCTTGGGCTGCATGCAGAGCGCGCGGGCGATCGCGACGCGCTGCTGCTGGCCGCCGGAAAGCTGGGACGGATACTTGTCCGCCTGATCTGCGATCCGTACCTTGTGCAACATCTCCAGCGCTCTCTCCGAAGCGTCCTTGCGGGATTTTCCGAGCACGCGGACGGGCGCCAGCGTACAGTTCTCGATCACCTTGAGATGCGGGAAGAGGTTGAACTGCTGGAACACCATGCCGATGTCCCGGCGCGGAACCATACGTCCGTGGGACTTCTCGACCAGCGGTTTGCCGTCGATTTCCACCGAGCCTTGCTGCAGGTCTTCCAAGCCGTTGATGCAGCGGATCAAGGTCGACTTGCCTGAGCCCGACGGCCCGCAGACGACAATCTTTTCGCCCTTCGCCACCTCAAGGCTGACGTGATCGAGCGCCTGAAACCCGCCGAACATCTTCACCGCGTCGCGCAGTTTCACAAAGGCGCTGCCGTTGGCGTCCATGAATTCCTCCTTGTTGCGAGGTTGACTTGTAACCCGAAAGATCGAAATCAGAAAATAAAAAATTTTCTATTTTTAATTTTTCTGTTGCACCGAGCCGGAACCTGACCGATGCTTGGGCCATGAGCATGATCAAGACAACATTGGCCGAGCAGGCCTACCAGGAGCTGCGGTCGCGGATCGTCGGCGGCAGGCTGGCAGGCGGGCAACGCCTGTTGCCAAACGAATTGGCGGCGGAACTGGGCATCAGTCCCACGCCTGTCAAGGAAGCCTGCCTGCGGCTGGAGGCGGACGGGCTTCTCGTCAATTCCTCGCGGCGCGGCATGGTGGTCCGCAGCTTCAACGAGGAAGCCGTCGAGGAATTATACGCGGCCAGGACACTGCTCGAGAAAGGGGCCGTGGAAGCAGCCTTCGACGCAGGACGGCTCGATGAGGCGCTGCGGGTGAAGCTCCAGGACAGCCTCGAAAACCACAGGCGCTTCGCCAAAGGGTCGTCGCTCGACGATCTGGCGAAGGCGCTCTCCCATGACCGGGCCTTCCACAGTTCGCTCGTCGGCGCCGCGGGGATACCGATGATCTCCGAGGTCCACTCCCGCATTGTCGGCCAGACGCATACGGTCTTCGTCTCGATTCCAGGCGATTACAGCCGCTCGGTCGAGGAGCACCAAAATATTCTCGATGCCATCATCGCCGGCAAGAAGAGCCAGATCCTCGCGGCGCTGCAGCGACATCTCGAGAGAAGCCGGCAGAACACCTTGCGCCAGGTGAAAGTCCTTGCGCGAGCGATCGAACCGAACCTTGTTTAAAGACCGGGGACGAGTGTGGAGTACCTAGATTTTTCCGGGACATTCGCGCGCGGCGACCTGTTCGTGCACGCCGCCATGCTGACCGTCGGCCTGTCGGCCGCCGCGCTGGTTCTGGGCATGTGCGTCGGCATCGTCGGCGCCCTGATGAGACTTTCGAGCTCGAAAGTCCTCTCCTCAATCGCGGCCGCCTATGTGGAGATCATCCGCAACACGCCGTTTCTGGTGCAGATCTACATCGTCTATTTCGGCCTGCCCTCGGTCGGCATCCGCATTTCCGAAGTGACGGCGGCCATCCTCTCCCTGACGCTCTACGCGGGCGCCTATATCACCGAGATCGTCCGTGCCGGCATCCAGACGATCGGCAAGGGACAGCGGGAGGCGGCGCACACGCTTGGCATGTCACCGTATCTCACCTTCCGCTATGTCGTTCTGCTGCCGGCGATTTCAGCGATCTTCCCGGCACTGACCAGCCAGTTCATCCTGATCATGCTGGCGTCCAGCGTCGTTTCCGTCATCTCCGTCCCGGAACTGACCGGCGTCGCCAATGATGTGCAGGGCCTGACCTTCCGAAGCCTGGAAGCCTATCTCGTGGTCGCGGCCATCTACCTTGTCCTGACGGCTGTATTCAAAGGCGTCTTCGCACTGATTGACCGTGCCCTCTTCTCCTTCCGCTTTGCAGGGCGATGACGATGTTCCAGACATTCAACCTCCATCATGTCGGGTTTCTGCTGCAATGTGCGACGTGGACGGTCGTCCTCTCGGGAATTGCGCTTGCAGGCGGCGCCATCGGCGGATCGATTATCGCCCTCATGCGCCTCTCCCGCTTCGCCTGGATGCGCTGGATCGCACAGGCCTATATCTATGTCATCCAGGGAACGCCCCTGCTCGTCATTCTCTTCATCGCCTATTTCGGCGTCGCCAATCTCGGCTATGACCTTCCGGCGATCTACGCGGCCGGCCTTGGATTTACGCTCTACAGCAGCGCGTTCCTCGGCGAGATCTGGCGCGGGTCGATCCAGTCGATCAACAAGGGGCAATGGGAAGCGTCGTTCGTGCTGGCGCTTGGCTGGCGGCACACGATGACCGACGTCATCATCCCGCAGGCGCTTCGCGTCGCCATTCCTCCGACGGTCGGCTTCTCCGTTCAGGTCGTCAAGAACACCGCGCTTGCTTCGGTCGTCGGCTTTATCGAACTGACGAGAGCAGGACAGATCGTCTCCAGCGCCACGTTCCAGCCGCTGCCCGTCTATCTGACGGTCGCGGCCATCTACTTCGGCATCTGCTCCATACTGTCCCATGCCAGCCGCCGCCTGGAGCGCCGCCTGCAGCAGGCAGCCAACTGAAGATCCGGTTCATCACACCAGGGAGGAAAGTATCATGCTATTGAAGAGACTTGCTGTCGGGCTCGCCGCCATGCTGGCGATGATATTGCCCGCGAAGGCCGAGAGCACGCTGGACGCCATCGTACAGCGCGGCACCATCAATGTCGGCGTCGGCCTTGGAACGCCGCCTTATGGCCTGATGGACAGCAGCATGCAGCCCGACGGCTATGACGTGTCCGTGGCAAAGGCAATCGCCCGCGATCTCGGCGTCAAGGTCAACATCGTCGACACGACGGCAGCCAACCGCATCCCGAACCTGACTTCGGGCAAGCTCGACATCGTGATCTATTCGTTCTCGATCACGGCCGAGCGCGCCAAGGCCATCGCGTTCACCAACACGTACTATGTCGACCAGCAGGTCTATGTCGGTCCCGCCGACCAGCCGATCACCAAGATCGAGGATCTGGCCGGCAGGAAGATCGGCGTGACGCGGGCCAGCACGAACGACATCGTCATGACCAAAAAGGCCGTCGAAGGCGCACAGATCCAGCGCTATGACGATGACGCGTCGACATCCCAGGCGCTGTTCGCAGGTCAGGTCGAAGGCATCGTGACCAGCGGCGCGCTTGCCCGCGCCGTCGAGGAGCACGACCCGAACCTCAAGAAGCAGTTCGTCGTGGCGCAGGCGCCGATGGGCATAGGCCTGCGCCGCAACGACCCGGACTTCCTGCACTGGCTGAACACGGAGCTCTTCATGCTCCAGTCTACAGGTGAGCTGCAGGCCCTGCAGAAAAAATGGATGGGTGTCGAAGTCGACCTGCCCCGCTTCTGAGAATGACTGGATCCGGGACTTCCCCGGATCCACACATGCCGCTGCGATCGTTTTATCGAAGGTTTTTCCATGAAAATCACGGATGTGAAGGTGCGCTGCTGCCAGCGCAAACCAGGCGATTTTGCCGCCAGCGCGTTTCGAACCGGGGATTTCGCGAAGTTCGAATTTCTCACCGTCACCATGGCGACGGATACCGGGCTCGAGGCAACCGCCTTCGGGTTCGCCGGTCGTTCGGCGGCGGGCGCCGGCAGGCTGATTGCCGACACGCTGCGTCCGTTCTTCATCGGCCGTGACCCGCTCGACCGGGAAAAGGCATGGCACGATTTCCGGGTGGCCGACCGCTGGTGGGGCCACTTGCCGATCTATGCCTACGGACCATTCGACACCTGCCTCTGGCTGCTGTCGGCCACCGCCGCCGGGCAGCCTCTCTACAAATATCTCGGCGCCTTCCGCGAACGCGTGCCGGTCTATGGCAGCTCGATGATCCTGTCGGGGCCGCAGGACTATGTGAAAGAGGCGCTGCGCGCCAAAGCCGAAGGGTTGCGGGCCTACAAGCTCCATACACCGGGACTCGACCTCGACTACGACATCGACGTCCATCGCCAGGTCCGCGCCGCCGTCGGGCCGGATTTCACGCTGATGTCGGACCCGGTCTCGATGTTCAATCTCGAGCAGTCGATCCGCTTCGGCCGCGAGCTGGAAAGGCTCGACTTCTACTGGCTGGAAGAGCCTTTATACGACGAGGACGTGCATTCGCTGCGGGAGCTCGCCCGCACCCTCGAAATCCCGCTCGTCGGGACAGAAGTCCTTGCGAAGCACCCTTACAGCATCGCCGAATGCATCTCGACGCGTGTCGTCGATCGCGTCCGGGCAGACGTTTCCTGGACGGGCGGCGTCACGGGCGTCATGAAGACGGCCCGCCTCGCCGAAGCCTTCGGCGTCAATTGCGAGATCCATACCGCCATCTTCCACCCGATGGAGATCGTCAACCTGCATTGCGCCGCGGCGATCAAGAACTGCGACTTCTTCGAAGTGCTCTATCCAATGGAGAACTTCGCCTTCGGCCTCAAGCAGCCGCTGCCGATCAAGGACGGCTACGCCGCGCCGCCGTCAGCCCCCGGCCTCGGGGTCGAGATCGACTGGGATGCCATCGACAACAGCACGATCTGTGAGGCCTGAGCGCCATGATGAAAGCTGTCTGCCTCGAGGAACCCGGCAAGATCTCGCTGGTCGAATTGCCCGAACCAAAACCGGGCCCGGGCGAAGTCGCGGTGCGGATGGAGTATGTGGGGTATTGCGGTTCCGACCTGACGTCGTTTCGCGGCCTCAATCCGCTGATCTCCTACCCGCGCGTCCTGGGCCATGAAATCTCCGGCACCATCTCGGCGCTCGGCGACGGCGTCAGCGCGCTTGCGGTCGGCCAGTCCGTGACTATTCTTCCCTATTTCAATTGCGGCAGGTGCCATGCCTGCCGCCTTGGCAGGCCGAACGCCTGCAAGGACAACCGGACGATGGGCGTCCAGCGCGAGGGCGCGATGGCCTCGATCATCGTCGTTCCCGCGGGCAAGATCATTCCGGTCGAGGGCATGCGCCAGCGGGACCTCGCGCTGATCGAGCCGCTTGCCGTCGGCTTCCATGCCGTCCGCCGCTCCGAGCTTTCGGCTGGAGAAACCGTCGTCATCCTTGGCTGCGGCGTCATTGGGCTCGGCGCCTTGCTCGGCGCTGTCAGGCGGGGCTCACGCGTGATCGCAGTGGACCTTAGCGCCGACAAACTCGCCGTTGCCAAGGTGCTCGGCGCCACTGACACCATCGATGCGTCGCGCGAAGATGTCCTGGCGCATGTCCTGGAACTGACCAGTGGGGACGGTCCGCAGGTCGTCATCGAGGCGGTCGGCGCGGATGCGACCTTTCGGCAGGCGATCGATCTCGTGGCGTCCTGCGGCCGGGTCGTCTATGTCGGCTACGCCAAGAACAAGATCGCTTACGACACCAAGTTCTTCCTGCTCAAGGAGATGGATATCCGCGGGTCGCGCGGCTCCGAGATCGCCGATTTCCACGATGTTATCGGCTATCTGAAGCAACATCGGGACGCCGGCGACCGCATCGTCTCACGCGTCGTGCCAATCGAGGAAGCCGGTGCGGCCATGCAAGCCTGGGACAAGAACCCCGGAGGCTTCACCAAGATCGTCGTCCGGATCGAAGCGAAGGAAGACGCATGAGCATCAACGATATCTTCGGGCTGGAGGGGCAGCATGCGGTGGTGACCGGCGGCGGAAGCGGCCTCGGCCTTGCGATCGCCACCTGTTTCGTCGAAGCCGGCGCCAAGGTGACGATCGTCGGCACCAACGCCACGAAGCTCGCTTCCGCCTGCGAGACGCTGGGGCCTTCCGCCACGAGCCATGTCTTCGACGTGACCGACACTGCCGGTGCCACGGGTTTCGCCAGCGACGTGGCAAAAAAATCCGGACGCGTCTCGATCCTCGTCAACAATGCCGGCAACACGGTCAAGAAGCCGCTCGGCGAGATGAGCGTAGAGGCCTTCAATTCGGTGCTGAACGTCCATGTCGGCGGCGCCTTCGCCCTCTCGCGCGCCTTCCTGCCGCAGGTGACGGACGCAAAGGGCAGCATCCTTTTCACCGCCTCGATGAGCTCCTTCCTCGGCATTCCCAACGTGATTGGCTATTCGGCGGCGAAATCCGCCTATGTCGGCATGGTGAGGGCGCTGGCGACCGAACTTGCGCCTAGCGGGGTACGCGTCAACGGTGTGGCACCAGGCTGGATCGACACCGCGCTTCTACGCCAGGCCACCGCAGCCGATCCGGAAAGGGCGCGCAAGATCAACAGCCGCATTCCCATGGGTCGTTTCGGCGAGGGCGCCGATATCGGCTGGGCCATGACCTACCTCGCCTCACGCGCCTCAGCCTATGTGACCGGCCATATACTGGTGGTCGACGGCGGCGCGCTGCACGGCTTCTGACCACTATAGTTTTTCGAGGGAGAAAACAGATGACGACCGATACTGACAAGGCGATCTTCGAAGTCATCCGCAAGGAACTCTTCACGGCCGTCGTCGGCGACGTGCTTGATGTAATGGGTCACCGCCGGCAGTTCCTGCCGGCCGGGATCGCGCCGTTGCAGCCGGAGATGAAAGTCATCGGCCGCGCGATGCCGGTGCTGGAGGCGGACGTGTTTTCCGGCGGTTCGCCGGATGCGCACGGTCCGCTCGCGAACAAACCGTTCGGCCTCATGATGGAAGCGCTGGACAGCCTGACGGAGAACGATGTCTATATCGCCAGCGGCTCCTCCTTCCGCTACGCGCTGTGGGGCGGGCTGATGTCCACCAGGGCCCAGAAGCTGAAGGCTGCCGGCGCCGTCCTCAACGGCTATATCCGCGACTCCTGGGAAATCGAAGAGCTCGGCTTTTCGGTCTTCTCGCGCGGCATCTATGCCCAGGACCAGGGCCCGCGAGGGAAGGTGATCGACCATGGCTGCCCAATCGAGATCGAAGGCATCCTGGTATCGCCCGGCGACCTGATCTTCGGCGACCGCGAGGGCGTGCTTGTGATCCCGCGCGAGGCGGAAAAGGAAGCGATCGAGCGCGCGCTCGAGAAGGTCAGCACAGAGAACAAGGTCGCAACCGCGATCCGCGACGGCATGAGCGCCTGCGAAGCCTTCCGTACCTTCGGCGTCATGTGAGCCGACGATGGACGATCCTCGTCTGCTCCTGCTCTGCGATCACGACAATGTGCTGGTCGCCTGCCGGCGCATCGAAGCCGGTGAGACCATCATCGTCGGCGGCGAGCCGCGCATTCTGGTCAAGGCCGTGGAGCTCGGCCACAAGCTGGCGCGGCTGCCGATCGCCCCGGGGATGAAGGTCATCAAATACGGCGTCCCGATCGGCTCGGCGACGCGGTCGATCGGACCCGGCGAGCACGTCCATATTCACAATCTGAAGAGCGACTACACCAAAACGCACGTAATAGCGGAGACCGGATCATGACCGGCGAACAGTCCACCATCCTCGGCTATCTCAGGCCGGACGGTCGCAAGGGCATCCGCAACATTGTGGTCGTGGCCTATCTGGTAGAGTGCGCGCATCATGTCGGTCGCGAAATTGTCTCCCATTTCCGCGGCAGGGACGTGCATCTGATCGGCTTTCCAGGCTGCTTTCCCAATCCCTATGCGCAGCGGATGATGGAGCGTCTGTGTACGCATCCCAATGTCGCCGCGGTACTGCTGCTGTCACTGGGATGCGAAAGCTTCAACAAATTCTCGCTCGCCCGCACCGTCGAGGCAAGCGGACGGCCGGTGGCCACGCTGACGATCCAGGAAAACGGCGGTACTTTGTCGACGATTTCCGACGGCATCGAATGGGTCGGGCAACGCCTGCAAGAGCTGGGCGCGGTCGCGAGAGTGCCAATGGATGCGAGTGAACTTATCGTCGGCACGATCTGCGGCGGGTCGGACGGCACCAGCGGCATGACCGGCAACCCCGCCGCCGGCCTTGCCTTCGATCGGCTGGTCCGTGCGGGAGCAGCCTGTATTTTCGAGGAGACCGGCGAGCTGATCGGCTGCGAAGAGATCATGGCGAGCCGTGCCGTGACGCCTGAACTCGGCGTCGAGCTGCGCGCCTCCGTGGCAAAGGCAGCGCAATACTACGCGACGCTAGGCTATGGCAGTTTCGCTCCGGGCAATGCCGAGGGCGGCCTATCCACCATCGAGGAGAAATCGATGGGTGCCTATGCCAAATCGGGCTCGTCGCCGATTTCGGGCCTCATCAAGCCGGGCGACATTCCCCCTGGCGGCGGACTCTACCTGATGGATGTCGTGCCGGACGGGGACGTGCGTTTTGGCTTCCCCAACATCTCGGACAATGCCGAGATCGTGGAGCTCATCGCTTCCGGTTGTCACCTCACGCTCTTCGTCACCGGCCGCGGTTCGGTCTCGGGGTCGGCGGTCGCACCGGTCATAAAGATCTGCGCCAATCCCGAAACATACCGTCGCCTGTCGGGCGACATGGACGTCGATGCCGGACGTATCCTCGAAGGGGCCGCCACCTTGTCGGATGTCGGCGACGAAATCTTCAATCTGGTTCTTGCCGTCGCCAATGGCCATGCGACGAAATCCGAACAACTCGGGCACCGCGAATTCATCCTGACCTACAAGACTTTCGAACCGATCGGTCCCGCATGTCTGCCGGGCGCACAGCCAAAGGCTGGTCACCGAAGCTGAAGCTGCCGGCGTTTGCCGCATGCTTGCGAGCGTAGCTTGCGTCTGTGCTGAAGCTGCGCGATCCCCTTGACCCTGAGTAAGAGCAAATGCATGGCGGGCCGAACAATCTGGCGACAAGCTCACTCGTTTTGTTTGAAGCGCGGCACGCCGAAACGGATTCATGCGAGCCGCTTAGGTCTTGTTTTGCATGTCGCTACACTTGAACCGAGGTTGCTTGGGCAACGTGCATTGGAAACGAGGTGCGCAAAAAAGGGTCGCGGCAAACCAGCATTGGGCTGGCGGCTCGCAACCGCCTCACCCCCATGCGGACAATTCAAATCAGCGGGCCTGCGTAAGCCATACGCCGCTTCCTGATATCTGGGGGAAGCGTCTTCTCGTTTTGGCGAGGGTTCTGTTCCGCCGGCGCGAATGAGCTGCCTGCCTGGTCCGAAAAAAACAGCTTCCAGCGGCCCGGGCGGAACGCTACCCGGCTCTTCTGCGCCGCGGGATGGTCGACGGGCAGCTCGATCT
>NZ_VFVW01000020.1:0-8307 GCF_006442305.1 Mesorhizobium sp. B2-3-6
TGAACCGCTTCGACGCCAAAACAGAAGCGGACAGATCATGTGCTACCAAACCGGACAACTTGATTAGCTACCGACATTGCAGTGGGCCGCAAGCGCGACGTCACTCGTCTACCTTATAGAAATTGCTTTCACCACGCGGACATTCCGTTCGAAGTAGCGATGCACTTCTCCCGAAGGAGGCGGGTCCTGTGCCGCCACATTCGACCTGATGCTGGCAGCGCAAGCAAGTAACGCAAATTCCGTCTGATGCTCCCCAGACACCTTCTACTTCAGCGTATTCCCAGTCAGTTTGGACCCGCATATCCGCCCATCCTATGTTCGAACGTATCATGAACATAGGCGATTCTTTGAGAATCGATAAGGTCTAAATTTGGCACTGTGAAAAGAGTCAAATGCCAATAGCTATGGCCACCCGTATCACTGCACCCCACCTATCTGGTTTCAAAGCACCTCGAAGACAAACGTCTTCACCAGCGCATCCGGCTCGGCAATCGCATAACAGCGGAACCACGGGCTTTGCTCGACCAGCCGCCATTTTCCTGTCCGTTCCAGCTCGTCGAAGACGGCCTGGAAACCACCGCTCTCGAACACCTGGTCGCGTACGGTGAAGATGGCGTGGCCGCCTTTCTTCGTGATGCGCACCAGTTCGTGCAGGCCGGAAGCCGGCGCATGGCTGATGGTGAACACGCCGGTCGAGAAGAAGGCGCGGAAATGGCCGTCGGGCCAGGGCAGCGGGCCGCCCAGCATTGCCTGCTTCAGCTCGCTATAGGCGTCGCGGCTGCCGGCGATCTTCAGCATGTCGTCCGACAGGTCGAGCCCGGCGATATCGCCGTAGCCCAGCGCCTTCAGCGATGGCCCCGACAGGCCGGTGCCGCAGCCCGCGTCGAGCAGCGGCCCTTCGCCCGCAGGCACATGGCGCGCCATCCAGGCGGTGATGAGGAACGGCAGGAGATAACCGAGCGAGGCGGTCTCGCTGTCATAGGTCGCGGCCCATGCGGCATAGGCCTGCGTCAGGGTTTCGGGCGTATCGGCCGTATAGACCGAGTCCAGCGCAGCATTGGCCTTGTCGATGTTCATGGGCATGCTCCTTCTCCAGTGCGCAACCGGAGCGTAACGCCGTCCTTGCCGAAAGACTATTCCTGATGCTGGCGGCGCAGCCGCCGTTCCAGCGCCCGGAGCGCCAAAGACAAGCCGACGGTCAGGATGAGATAGATGTAGGCTGTTATCGAATAGGTCTCGAAGAAGCGGAAGGAGCCGGCGGCATAGACCTTGCCCATCTGCGTGATGTCGGCGACGCCGAGCACCGAGACCAGCGAGGAATCCTTGACCAGGGCGACGAAGTCATTGCCGAGCGGCGGCAGGATGGTGCGGATCGCCTGCGGAAAGACGATGAGCCGGAAACGTTGCGCCCTCGTCAGCCCGAGCGCCTTGGCCGCTTCGATCTGGCCCTTCTCGACCGCCTGGATGCCGGCCCGGAACACTTCGGAGATGAACGCGGAATAGCCGATGGTCAGCGCCATGACGGCGCGCCACAAGAGCGAGACGTCGCGCACCTGCAACTCGCCGAGATAGCCGGTGCTCTGCAGCGGCGCGGTCAGCGCGTTCCAGGCTGCGACGAAAGCCGGTGCGCCGGCAAACGCGATCCAGAACAAAAGCACCAGGATCGGTACGCCACGGATGATCTCGACATAGAAACGCGCGATCTGCCGCAGCCACTGCGAACCCGACAATCCCATCAGCGCGATGCCGAGGCCGATCATCGAGGCCAGCGCGAAGGCGACAATGGTGACGAAGACGGTGACGCCGATGCCCTTGGCAACAGTGGCGAAGACCTGAGCATAAAGATCGCTGGCGGCGATGGCGAGCGCGGCGGCCAAGGCAAGGACAAGGGCGGCGGCCAGCCACCAGGGGAATTCAGGTTTGGCGGAGGATGAAGTCGAGGACGGCATCAGATATTGCCGGTGACAAAGATACCAAGGCTGCGTTCTGTCACACCCCCCTCTGGCCTGCCGGCCATCTCCCCCGCAAGGGGGGAGATCAGATGTCGCCTCGGCTTTCGCCAATCACCGACGTAAAAGAGAAAGCCTTGTTCGCGAAGCAGCCAATCTCCCCCCTTGCGGGGGAGATGGCCGGCAGGCCAGAGGGGGGTGCCTAGGCGCAAAGTCAGCGCAAGTTCCCGCGCATAACCATCATGCAATGCGCGTAACAACGAGGTTCACTGCCCCATCTTGTAATCAAGAAACCATTTCTTGTTCAGCGCATCGAACGTGCCGTCGGCCTTGAGCGCGGCGATCGCGGCGTTGACAGGCTTCACCAGGTCGGAGCCCTTGGGAAAGATGAAGCCGAAATCCTCGGTGCCGAGCGGGCCGCCGATCAGCTTCAGCTTGCCCTCGGAAGCGTCGACATAGCCCTTGCCCGCAGTGCCGTCCGTGAGCACCACATCGACGTCGCCAGTCTTCAGCGCCTGCACGGTGGCACCGAACGTCTCGAACAGCTTTATGCGCGGGTTCTGCTCATTGCCGTCCAGCACGCTGTAGACAGCGGTGTAGAAGGGCGTCGTGCCGGCCTGCGCGCCGATCAGCCCGTCCTTGAAGGCGCCGAAGGTCTTGGCGTCGGTGAAGCGGCTCTCGTCGCCGCGCACCAACATGAACTGTTCCGAGCGCATATAGGGGTCGGAGAAATCCACCTTCTGCTTGCGGTCGTCCTTGATGGTGATGCCGGTCATGCCGATGTTGTACTGGTTGTCGGAAACCGCCTGGATCATCGCGTCCCAGGACGTGTTCTGGTACTCGACGGTGAAATTCAGCCGCTTGGCGATCTCGTTCATCGCGTCATATTCCCAGCCGATCTGTTTTCCGGTCTTGGCATCGATGAACTGTAGCGGCGGATAGGCGTTTTCCGTCACCACCACCACTTTCTTGCCGCCGAGATCGGGCAGCGCCTGGGCGAAGGCGGCAACGGGCGCAAGCATGACGGCAAGCAGGCCGGCCAGCAGCAGTTTCGATTTTGTCATGACACACTCCCCGGAAGTGAAAGCGCCCGGACACGGGCCGGGCTTGCAAAGGAAATCCGGCGCCGACTTTAGCTCTCCGCAAGCGCCATGCAAGACGCTCCGCTGCGCCACGGCCGGCGAAAAACGCAAATAGATACTTTCGGCCGGGATTTTGGGGAACGATCCTTGCCGTGGCCGATCAGCCGCGCTGCGGCGCTCCGGCATCGGCCTCGCGCAGCCCGGCGACGAAGCGGGTCAGCGTGCCATGCAGCGACTTCAACTCGGCTGGGTCGAGCGGCATGCTGCAGAGCATGGCGGCGGGGATGTCCCTGGCGCGCTCGCGCAAGGCTTGGCCCTTGGCTGTCGGCTCGACCAGCACGCGACGCTCGTCGGCAGGATCGCGCCGGCGCGTAACCAGGCCGCCGGCCTCGAGCCGCTTGAGCAGCGGCGTCAGCGTCGCCGAATCGAGGCCCAGCGCCTCGCCGAGTTCGCCCACCGTGCTCGGCGCGCGCTCCCACAGCGCCAGCATGGCCAGATATTGCGGATAGGTCAGGCCAAGCGGATCGAGCAACGGCCGGTAGAGCCTCGTCATCAATCCGCTCGCCGAATAGAGCGCGAAGCAGAGCTGGTCGCTGAGCCTTGGGACCGCGCTTGTCCCGGCATCACCCGCCGGGACCTGGTTGGCCGTGTCTTTGGTTTTCGCCGTCATGTCGCCTTTGCCGAAATCGCCACCTCGATATTGCCCCTGGTTGCGTTGGAGTAGGGGCAGATCTGGTGCGCTGCCGATACAAGCGCTTCGGCGGCCGCCTGATCAAGACCTTTCGTCTCGGCCGCCAGGGAAACGCCGAGCAGGAAACCGCCCTGGCCGTTGGGATGGAGGCTGACAGTGGCCGTCACCGAGGCATCGCGCAGCGGGAGTTTCTGCTTGCCGGCGAGAAACCGCATGGCGCTTTCGAAGCAAGCGGCATAGCCGGCGGCGAAAAGCTGTTCGGGATTGGTGGCACCACCCTTGCCGCCAAGCTCCTTCGGCATTGCGAGGTCGAGGCTGAGCAGGCCGTCATCGGTCTGGACGTGGCCGGCGCGGCCGCCGACGGCACGAGCCTGGGTCGAATAGAGGGCGGTCATATCAAGTCTCCAAAATTAGTTTGTACACGATTAATTAGTGTATCGTATTATAGAAGTCAATCCCGCTTTGGAAGCCCGCATTTGGCAAAAGGCGGGCTCCGAAACGAAAAAAGGCGGCCGAAGCCGCCTTTTTCAGAATGTCTGTCCAAAGCCTTTATTCGGCGGCGGCGGCTTCCGCAGCCTTGGCGGCCTCGTCGTCGGCCTTCTTCTCGGCGGCTTCCTTGGCGGCCGTCTCGGCGGCCAGCGCCTGCGCGGCGGCAACCTTCTCGGCCTCGATGCGCGCCTTCTCGGCGTTCAGCGCATCGCGCTCCTCATCGTTGAGCTTGCGGGCGCGCACGCCGGTGTTCTCCGAAATACGGGCCGACTTGCCGCGACGGTCGCGCAGATAATAGAGCTTGGCACGACGCACCTTGCCGCGACGCACGATCTCGACGCCTTCGACCATTGGCGAAAACACGGGGAACACGCGCTCGACGCCTTCGCCGTAGGAGATCTTGCGGACGGTGAAAT
Source organism: Mesorhizobium sp. B2-3-6 (assembly GCF_006442305.1). NCBI lineage: Bacteria > Pseudomonadati > Pseudomonadota > Alphaproteobacteria > Hyphomicrobiales > Phyllobacteriaceae > Mesorhizobium > Mesorhizobium sp. B2-3-6. Next base: position 4,628 of record NZ_VFVW01000020.1, read on the forward strand.
TTTCCTGGAAGCCCGAACCGGCACGGGCGATGACGACGCCTTCATATGCCTGGACGCGGGTGCGGGTGCCTTCGGTCACGCGGACCTGGACGCGCACGGTGTCGCCGGGCTGGAATTCGGGAAGCTTGCGCTTTGCTTCGATCTTGGCGGCCTGTTCGGCCTCGATCTGACGGATGAGATCCATCTCAATAATCCACTTCTTGTTCTTCCGACAGTCAGAGCGCCCGGCGCTCGCCTTGCAGTTCCAATGACCGCTCGGCTATGCCCTTTGTTCGAAAACATCGGGCAGGGGCGACTACACCGCCATTGTTGACGGGTCCGGCAGATTTCTCCCGGTTCGGCGGGCACATACAGCTATTTCGACGCTTTGTCACGTCTTGGCCGCGTCTTTTTTGCTCGCGTGCACCATCGTATCTGTCCACTACCGGGTTGCAAGGGCCCTTCAAGCTGCCTAAGGCGGGGCAACCATAGTTCTCCGGCGGCATCCTCATGTCCTTTTTCGACGCGGTCCTGCTATTCATGGCGGGTTTTCTTTCCGGCGCCGCCAATGCGGTCGCGGGCGGCGGCACCTTCATCACCTTCGGTGCCATGACCTTGGTCGGCCTGCCGCCGATCGTCGCCAACGCGACCTCCTCGGTGACGCAATTTCCCGGCTACATCACCTCGACGCTGGCCTACCGGGACGACATCCGCCATTTCTGGCGTGGCGCCCTGCTGCTCTGCCTGATATCGGCGCTCGGCGCACTGGCCGGCGCGCTTATCCTGCTGGCGCTGGACAATCCGTCATTTCGCGTCCTGGTGCCATGGCTGCTGCTGGCCGCGACGGCGCTGTTCGCCGCCGGGCCGTGGCTGAAGCCCGCACCCAAGCCGGGGCATGAGGCTTCCGTGGGCTCATTGGCCGGCTCGCTGGCGCAGTTCGTCACGGCCATCTATGGCGGCTTCTTCGGGGCCGGCATGGGCGTGATGATGCTGGCGACGCTCGGCCTGACCCAGGCCGGCGACTACCACCGCCTGAACGCGCTGAAAAACATGCTGGCCATGGTCATCGCAGCGGTCGCCATCGTCGTCTTCGTCTCGGGTGGCGTCGTCGCCTGGCCGCAAGCGATCGTCATGATCCCCGGCGGCGCGTTGGGCGGCTATGCCGGCGTGTGGATCGCCAAGCGCGTGCCGCAGAACGTGGTGCGTGGCTTCGTCGTCGCGGTCGGGCTGTTCTTGGCTTTCTACTATTTCGCCAAGGGCTGAGGAGAGCCGAGCAAGTCCGGCCGCCGTTCTCGAGTCAGCTTCTCCGACTCTGCCCGCCGCCACGCTGCGATCTTGCCGTGGTTGCCCGAGGTCAGCACCTCGGGAATGGGCCGGCCCTCGAAATCCTGCGGCCGCGTGTAATGCGGGTGTTCGAGCAGGCCGTTTTCAAAGCTCTCTTCTTCACCCGACACGGCATTGCCCATGACGCCGGGCAGCAGCCGCACGACCGCGTCGAGCAGCACAAGCGCCGCCGGCTCGCCACCGGACAGAATGAAGTCTCCGACCGAGACTTCCTCCAATCCTCGCGCGTCGATCACCCGCTGGTCGATGCCTTCGAAGCGGCCGCACAGGATGACGGCGCCCGGCCCGGCGGCCAGTTCGCGCACGCGCGCCTGCGTCAGCGGCTTTCCACGCGGGCTCATCAGCAGCCGTGGCCGCAAATCGCCTTCGGGCGAGGCATGGTCGATCGCCCTGGCCAAGACATCGGCGCGCATCACCATGCCGGCGCCGCCGCCGGCCGGCGTGTCGTCGACAGTGCGGTGGCGGTCGGTTGCGAAGTCGCGGATCTGGATTGCTTGCAGCGACCATGTACCCACCTCCAGCGCCCGCCCGGCCAGCGACAGGCCAAGCAGACCCGGAAACATTTCCGGGTAGAGCGTAAGCACGGAGGCGGAGAAGCTCACCGGTTGCCCCCGGCGTCCCTCGGGCCGCGCGGCCTGCCCTTCGGGTCGAAGCCTTCCTCGCGCGGCGCTTCGCCGTCCTCGTCCTCGACCAGTCCGGCCGCCGCCTGGTTGACGCGCACAAAACCCTCGGCGATGGACACTTCGGGCACCGCGGCCTGCGTGAACGGGATCAACACGCCCTTGCGTCCGGCCAGCGTCACATCGAGGATGTCGCCGCCGCCGAAATTGTGCACGGCGACGACCTTACCAAGGACGGCTCCCGTATCGTCCCGAACCTCCAGACCGATCAGGTCGGCATGATAGAATTCGTCCTCCTCGCCGTCATCGGGCAGCATGGAGCGATCGACGAACAGCTCCGTGCCGGCCAGCGCCTCGGCCGCGTTGCGGTCACTGACACCCTTGAAGCGCACCACGACCACGGTGTTGGCGGGCCTTATGTCGATGATCTGGAAGGCGCGGCCGTCCCTTGCGTAAAGCGGCCCGTAATCGGCGAGCGCCAGCGGATCGCCGGTAAAGGTTTTGACGCGCAATTCGCCCTTGATGCCGTGAGCGGCGCCGATCACGGCCATCTGGACAGGGTTCTGGGGCTTGCTCATGGCGCGCTTTTACCTTCGTCATCCACGGGCGGAGCAGGCGCGAAGCGACTGCGCAGACCCGAGGACCCATTCGTTACGGTGATCAAACCCACGGCAGTTCAGAAAGGCTCACGGGTTTCGTTCCTGCAACTCTCTATTTGCGGATACCCCGTTTGGCCAATCACCACGGTTTTGACTTGCCGCCGGTCGACTCCTAGCCCCACCGGATTGTCATTTCAATGACGCCTCTTCACCGCTTCCTAACCCGGCTGCCGGAAAATGACGGCGAACCGGAACGACGCCATGCAGGAATTCCTTATCCCGGCAAAGCCCGACCTCCAGGCGGCGCGCGAAAGCTGGCTCAAGATGCTCGCGCGAGAACGTCGGCTGTCGCCCGAGACGGTGGAAGCCTACGAGCGCGACACCAGGCAGTTCCTGCATTTCCTGACGGGTCATAATGGCGGCCCGCCCGGCATAGCCGACATCGCCGATCTGCGCCCGGCCGACCTGCGCGGCTTTCTCGCCGCCCGCCGCAATGAAGGCGCAGGCGCCCGCACGCTCGGCCGGGGGCTGGCCGGCATTCGCTCACTCTTGCGCTTTCTGGAACGGCGTGGTCTCGCCAACGCAGCGGGCGCGGCGGCCCTGCGCGCGCCTCGCCAACCAAAGTCACTGCCGAAACCGCTGACGGCCAGTGACGCAAAACATGTCGTTTCCGTCGAGGGTCAATTGGCGGAGGAACCCTGGATCGCCGCCCGCAACGCCGCCGTGCTGACGCTGCTCTACGGCTCGGGCCTGCGCATTTCCGAGGCGCTCGGCCTTGCCGGCGCCGAACTGGCGTCGGAGGCCGACACGGTGCTGCGCGTCACCGGCAAGGGCGGCAAGACGCGGCTGGTGCCGGTGCTGCCGGTGGCGCTCAGGGCGGTTGCCGAATACCGCCGGCTGTGCCCCTACCATCTCGACCCCAAGGGCCGGTTGTTTCGCGGCGCGCGCGGCGGCCCGCTCAACCCGGCCATCGTCCAGCGCGAGATGGCCAAGCTGCGCTCGGCGCTCAACCTGCCGGACACCGCAACGCCGCACGCCTTGCGCCATTCCTTCGCCACGCATCTGCTCGGCCGCGGCGGCGACCTGCGCACCATCCAGGAACTGCTCGGCCATGCCAGCCTGTCGACCACGCAGATCT
>NZ_VFVW01000021.1:0-4824 GCF_006442305.1 Mesorhizobium sp. B2-3-6
AGTTGCCAGCATTCAGTTGGGCACTCTAAGGGGACTGCCGGTGATAAGCCGAGAGGAAGGTGGGGATGACGTCAAGTCCTCATGGCCCTTACGGGCTGGGCTACACACGTGCTACAATGGTGGTGACAGTGGGCAGCGAGACCGCGAGGTCGAGCTAATCTCCAAAAGCCATCTCAGTTCGGATTGCACTCTGCAACTCGAGTGCATGAAGTTGGAATCGCTAGTAATCGCGGATCAGCATGCCGCGGTGAATACGTTCCCGGGCCTTGTACACACCGCCCGTCACACCATGGGAGTTGGTTTTACCCGAAGGCGCTGTGCTAACCGCAAGGAGGCAGGCGACCACGGTAGGGTCAGCGACTGGGGTGAAGTCGTAACAAGGTAGCCGTAGGGGAACCTGCGGCTGGATCACCTCCTTTCTAAGGAAGAACTCTAATGGAAACGCTTAATCGCTCGTCTTCGGACGAGAGATGATGAGCCTCTGCCTTTCAGTTCTCTTGGAACAAGACGGCAAGAGAGTCACTCTTACCGTCGCGCATACCTTAAGCGGGTCTGCCGCCTTCGTTTCTCTTTCTTCAGCGAATGACTTTGGATCAGCGCTCGCGCGCCGTACCGCGGCCTTTGGGCCGCTGGCGCTCCGCGAGGGCGCGGCATAAGCCGCGACGGCCACCTGTTGGTCAGATTTGGCGGCCTTGCGAGGCTTTGCCTCGATGTCACCAGCTCGTTACCGGCAGAGCGCGGTCTTTAGGGCTTGTAGCTCAGTTGGTTAGAGCGCGCGCTTGATAAGCGTGAGGTCGGAGGTTCAAGTCCTCCCAGGCCCACCACTTCGCAGTCCGCAAGGATTGTCGGAATCTCCTCTGCATCAGTTCGAAGAGGTAATAAGGGGCCGTAGCTCAGCTGGGAGAGCGCCTGCTTTGCAAGCAGGATGTCGTCGGTTCGATCCCGTCCGGCTCCACCACTACCTGGTGTTGAGTAGAGATGAGGCAGAAAAGTCATTCGTGAAAAGAGTTTGCGGCAAGCTTCTTGGCTTTCCGCCTGTTCTGTTTGACATCGTAAAGAGAAGATTTGTTCGAACTTCATGATCCGAAAGGGTCGTGATTTGTCGCGGGAGACGCTCAATCTCCCGCATATGATGGGTTTGCCTAACCGCGCCCTCGAACCGATCTCGAGAAGCTGGTCTTTTTGTGCCAATGACATCGAGCCATATCCCGCACAGGATCTGGCTCAGGCGACGATCCCTTCGGGATCGCGCGGATGGGTATTGGCAATGAGAACGATCAAGTGTCTTAAGGGCAATTGGTGGATGCCTTGGCATGCACAGGCGATGAAGGACGTGATACGCTGCGATAAGCTACGGGGAGGTGCGAATACCCTTTGATCCGTAGATTTCCGAATGGGGAAACCCACCTAAGGTGCTTGGAAAATCAGAGCAGCCAGTGGTCGAAAGACCGTCTTGCTGCTGTGGTTTCCAAGGATCTGTTATAGGTAACTTATCCTGAATACATAGGGATAAAGTGGCGAACGCGGGGAACTGAAACATCTAAGTACCCGTAGGAAAGGACATCAACCGAGACTCCGGAAGTAGTGGCGAGCGAACCCGGACCAGGCCAGTGGCGATTGAGAGACAAGCGGAACCTTCTGGAAAGTAGGGCCATAGTGGGTGACAGCCCCGTACGCGTAATGCGATCAATCGTCCTCGAGTAAGGCGGGACACGTGAAATCCTGTCTGAAATTGGGGGGACCACCCTCCAAGCCTAAGTACTCGTGCATGACCGATAGCGAACTAGTACCGTGAGGGAAAGGTGAAAAGCACCCCGACAAGGGGAGTGAAAGAGTACCTGAAACCGATTGCCTACAAACAGTGGGAGCCCGCAAGGGTGACCACGTACCTTTTGTATAATGGGTCAGCGACTTAGTGTGACGAGCAAGCTTAAACCGCTAGGTGTAGGCGCAGCGAAAGCGAGTCTGAACAGGGCGTTCAGTTCGTCGCATTAGACCCGAAACCGAGTGATCTAGCCATGAGCAGGTTGAAGGTAAGGTAACACTTACTGGAGGACCGAACCCATAACTGTTGCAATAGTTCGGGATGACTTGTGGCTAGGGGTGAAAGGCCAATCAAACTCGGAAATAGCTGGTTCTCCGCGAAATCTATTTAGGTAGAGCGTCGACCGAATACCCCAGGGGGTAGAGCACTGGATGGGCTAGGGGTCCTCACCGGATTACCAAACCTAACCAAACTCCGAATACCTGGGAGTACTAGTCGGCAGACACACGGCGGGTGCTAACGTCCGTCGTGAAAAGGGAAACAACCCTGACCTACAGCTAAGGTCCCCAAGTTATGGCTAAGTGGGAAAGGATGTGAGGATCCCAAAACAACCAGGATGTTGGCTTAGAAGCAGCCATCATTTAAAGAAAGCGTAACAGCTCACTGGTCTAAATAAGGGTCTTTGCGCCGAAAATGTACCGGGGCTAAAGCCATACACCGAAGCTTAGGGTTCGTGAGCAATCACGAGCGGTAGCGGAGCGTTCTGTAAGCTGATGAAGCCATACCCGTGAGGGGTGGTGGAGGTATCAGAAGTGCGAATGCTGACATGAGTAACGTAAGGGGAGTGAGAGACTCCCCCGCCGAAAGACCAAGGGTTCCTGCTTAAAGCTAATCTGAGCAGGGTTAGCCGGCCCCTAAGACGAGGCGGAAACGCGTAGTCGATGGGAACCACGTTAATATTCGTGGGCCTGGAGGTAGTGACGGATCACACAAGTTGTCCAATCTTATCGGATTGAACGGGCAGCGGAGTGGTTCCAGGAAATAGCTCCTCCTTATAGACCGTACCCGAAACCGACACTGGTGGTCTGGTAGAGTATACCAAGGCGCTTGAGAGAACTATGCTGAAGGAACTCGGCAAATTGCACGCGTAACTTCGGAAGAAGCGTGACCCTTTTCTGCGCAAGCAGAGGAGGGTGGCACAGACCAGGGGGTAGCGACTGTTTATCAAAAACACAGGGCTCTGCGAAGCCGCAAGGCGACGTATAGGGTCTGACGCCTGCCCGGTGCTGGAAGGTTAAGAGGAGGGGTGCAAGCTCTGAATCGAAGCCCCAGTAAACGGCGGCCGTAACTATAACGGTCCTAAGGTAGCGAAATTCCTTGTCGGGTAAGTTCCGACCTGCACGAATGGCGTAACGACTTCCCCGCTGTCTCCAGCATAGACTCAGTGAAATTGAATTCCCCGTGAAGATGCGGGGTTCCTGCGGTTAGACGGAAAGACCCCGTGCACCTTTACTATAGCTTTACATTGGCATTCGTAGTGGCATGTGTAGGATAGGTGGTAGGCTTTGAAACCTGGGCGCCAGCTCAGGTGGAGCCACCCTTGAAATACCACCCTTATCACTATGGATGTCTAACCGCGGCCCGTTATCCGGGTCCGGGACAATGTATGGTGGGTAGTTTGACTGGGGCGGTCGCCTCCTAAAGAGTAACGGAGGCGCGCGATGGTGGGCTCAGAACGGTCGGAAATCGTTCGCTGAGTGCAATGGCATAAGCCTGCCTGACTGCGAGACTGACAAGTCGAGCAGAGACGAAAGTCGGTCATAGTGATCCGGTGGTCCCGCGTGGAAGGGCCATCGCTCAACGGATAAAAGGTACGCCGGGGATAACAGGCTGATGACCCCCAAGAGTCCATATCGACGGGGTTGTTTGGCACCTCGATGTCGACTCATCGCATCCTGGGGCTGGAGCAGGTCCCAAGGGTATGGCTGTTCGCCATTTAAAGCGGTACGTGAGTTGGGTTCAGAACGTCGTGAGACAGTTCGGTCCCTATCTGCCGTGGGTGTAGGAATATTGAAAGGATCTGTCCCTAGTACGAGAGGACCGGGATGGACGGATCTCTGGTGGACCTGTTGTGGCGCCAGCCGCATAGCAGGGTAGCTATATCCGGACGGGATAACCGCTGAAGGCATCTAAGCGGGAAACCCACCTTAAAACGAGTATTCCCTGAGAACCGTGGAAGACGACCACGTTGATAGGCCGGGTGTGGAAGAGCGGCAACGCTTGAAGCTTACCGGTACTAATAGTTCGATCGGCTTGATCGTTCTCATTCCTTATGCCCATCGTGAAACACGATGGTCTGGCCAGCGCTCACGCATGAGCGGCCCTTACGGGCCTATGCTCCGCGAGGGCGCCGGACGACCGGCGACGCGCAGTCGCGCTTGCGGGCTTTGCCCGAAAGCAAACTGTGGATGTCGCTCAGGCACAAAAAGACAGGTGAAGAGCAACGAGCCAACAGCGAATAGGCATCCCCTATTCACTATTGCCTACTGCCCAATCCCTAACCAGCTTCTCGAATAACGTGCGTTTTGCCGACCTGGTGGTTATGGCGGAGCGGCTGCACCCGATCCCATTCCGAACTCGGCCGTGAAACGCTCCAGCGCTGATGGTACTTCGTCTCAAGACGCGGGAGAGTAGGTCGCTGCCAGGTCTGCCAAACGCACGTTAAACTCACATCCAATCGGATGGATGTGAAATCTTCTCTTCACGAACAGGCCCGCCAACGGGACAACGGGCCGCGTAAGCGGCCCTTTCAATTTGGCGGCGCGAAGCAGGCAATCGCCCGCTTCCAAACATCGAAGCAGAAACACCTGCTTCCAGAAATCGAAGCAGAAAACACCTGCTTCCAGAGGTCGAAGCAAGCTCACGCTTGCTCATAGGTGGCGCGGGGTGGAGCAGCCCGGTAGCTCGTCAGGCTCATAACCTGAAGGTCACAGGTTCAAATCCTGTCCCCGCAACCAAATCAAAACAGCCCGGCTCACCCCGGGCTGTTCTTGTATCCG
>NZ_VFVW01000022.1:0-3958 GCF_006442305.1 Mesorhizobium sp. B2-3-6
ACAAGGACGGCACCATGATGCTGCTCGGCGACGCCAAGAAGATGACCGAGGAAATCGTCAAGGCCATGGATCACTGACCCGGTCAGATCGTCCGCATGAAGAAGCCCGGCTCGCCGGGCTTCTTCAGTTTTGGACTTGGGACGATGTTCAACGGCTGGTCAGGAACACGGCCTCCTCGTCGTCGCGCTGCCTGCCGCCGAGGGCGGCCGCGGCGCTGGCGATGAAGGCGCCGATGACCAGCGACAGGGCGCCGAGAAGCGCAAATGTGGCGCTCGCCTTCCTGGCGGTATCGGCCGCCTGCTGGGCCTTGGCCTTGGCGTCCTGCGCCTTTGCCAGCAGCGTATCGACACGCGTCTTGGCGTCTGCTTCCGACAGGCCGGTGCGTGCCGCGACCAGCTGCGACAGGTATGTCTTGTCCTCGGGCGAAACCTCGCCAGCCGCAGCGCTGGCGACCAGGATGCGCGATGCCTGCGCCGCCGCCGCCGCGTCGTTTTGCGGATTGGCTGCCGCCAGTCTCGCCGCGTCCGCCGGCCTGAACAACGAGTCCACCAGATAGGATGTGGCATTGTCCGTCGATGCCCCGCCTGCATTGGCCGATGCACCGGCCGAAGCGCCCTGGGCGGCGCCGGCGGCCACGCTGGATACAGCCTGGACGCCGGAACCCACAGCCGCCGACAGCGCCGAGCCGAGTACGCCGACGACCAGCAGCGTCGCCAGCGCCCATGCCAGGAAGCCATGAGCCGTATCCCGGAAATAAACCTCGTCGGTATGCACGCCCACCCATTTGGTGCGCAGCCGGCCGGCAAGATAGCCACCGAGGCCGGATGACAGCCATTGCACGACGATCAGCCAGACCGCGGTCGAAACCGCGAAGCTGGTGATAGAGGCGCTTGAGCCCGACCATGGCGAGACCATGCTCAACCCCAGGCCGGAGCCGAGCAGCATCAGGATGAAGGTCAATGTCGAGGCGGCGAAGGCACCGGCGATGATCGGACCCCAGCTGATAGCGGTGGCGGACGATTCCACCGCGCCGGGATCATCCGTGATCGACAGGGTGGACTGCATGACAGCCCCCTATCGCGCGAAAAGCATGATGAGAAGGATGATCGGGATTGGAACCCCGAGTAACCAGAGCAAGATGCCGCGTCCCATGGGAGCCTCCTTCGCCAGGAATTGTGATCGATACTGTCACAATGCTGGAAAGAAGCTTCCGTTCCGGCGGTTCGAATGAATCTCGCAAGGGAAACACTGGCGCGACCGACGCGCGCCAATGGTCCCGGGATGACTCCGGATTAAATGTCCAGATTGGCCACCGACAGCGCGTTGTCCTGGATGAACTCGCGCCGCGGCTCGACCTCGTCGCCCATCAGCCGCGAGAACAGGCTGTCGGCGTCGGTGGCGTCGTTCACCTTGACCTGCAGCAGCGAACGCACGTTCGGATCGAGCGTGGTTTCCCAAAGCTGCTCGGCGTTCATCTCACCCAGGCCCTTGTAGCGCTGCATGGTCAGGCCCTTGCGGCCGGTCGCGAACACCGCGTTGAGCAGTGCCAACGGTCCCGAGATGGGTTCCGAGACATCCTTGCGGCGCAGCACGGGCGGCGCTCCATAGACGTCGCTGAGCCGCTGCGCGTAGCGATCGAGCTGTCGCGCATCGGCTGAATTGATCAGCGCCATATCGAGATGGGCGTATTCCTTGACGCTGCGCACCGTGCGTTCGAAGACATAGCCGCCGATACCCTCATTCGAAGTCGACATCCGGCCGGTCCAGCCGCGCTCGGTGTCCTCGGCAATGATGTCGAGACGTTGCGCGATCCGCTCCGCCATCGCATTGGCGCGGCCAAGATCGGCGACGACGTCGGCATTGAGCCCGCCGGCGATCGCCGCCTGCTCCACGACGCCTCTGTTGTAGCGCGTGTGCAGGCCGTTGATGAGCTGGCGCACCGCGAGCGCATCGTCGATCGCCGCCCGCAGGTCCTGTCCGGCGCGAACCTCGCCGGAGCCGAGCGTGAGCGAGGCTTCTTCCAGTCCCGAGCCGATCAGGAATTCCTCGAACGCGCTTTCGTTCTTGATGTATTGCGAGCTCTTGCCGCGCGTCACCTTATAAAGCGGCGGCTGGGCGATATAGAGATGGCCGCGTTCGATCAATTCCGGCATTTGCCGGAAGAAGAAGGTGAGCAGCAACGTCCTGATATGCGCGCCGTCGACATCGGCGTCGGTCATCAGGATGATCTTGTGGTAGCGCAGCTTGTCGGCGTTGAATTCGTCCTTGCCGATCGACGTGCCGAGCGCGGTGATCAGCGTGCCGATCATGTCGGAACTGAGCATGCGGTCGAAGCGGGCGCGCTCGACATTGAGAATCTTGCCGCGCAGCGGCAGGATGGCCTGGTTCTGGCGCGAGCGGCCGCCCTTGGCGGAGCCGCCGGCCGAGTCGCCCTCGACGATGAAGATCTCGGACTTCGCCGGATCGCGTTCCTGGCAGTCGGCAAGCTTGCCGGGCAGCGAGGTGACGCCCAGCGAGGTCTTGCGGGTGATGTCGCGCGCCTTGCGCGCGGCCTCGCGCGCCGCCGCGGCCTGGATCACCTTCTCGACCACGACCTTGCCTTCGCTCGGATGTTCTTCGAGCCAGGTGCCGAGCGCCTCGTTGACCAGCCCTTCGACCACGGGCCGGACTTCCGAGGAGACCAGCTTGTCCTTGGTCTGCGAGGAGAATTTCGGGTCGGGAACCTTGACCGACAGCACTGCCGTCAGCCCCTCGCGGCAATCGTCGCCGATCAGCGAGACCTTTTCCTTCTTGGTCAGGCCCGAGGAATCGCCATATCCGGTGATCTGACGCGTCAGGGCGCCGCGAAAACCGGCGAGATGGGTGCCGCCGTCGCGCTGCGGAATGTTGTTGGTGAAGGCCAGCACATTCTCGTGGTAGCTGTCGTTCCACCACATGGCCACTTCGACGGTGATGCCGTCGCGCTCGGCCCTGATGGCGATCGGTTTGTCGATCAGCGGTTTCTTGACCCGGTCGAGATATTTGACGAATTCCTCCAGGCCGCCATCATAGTGCAGCTCATGCCGCACGACGTCGGCGTGGCGGGCGTCGGTCAGCACGATGCGCACGCCCGAATTCAGGAACGCAAGCTCGCGCAGCCGATGCTCCAGCGTGCCGAAATCGAATTCGACCATCGTGAAGGTCTCGGACGACGGAAAGAAGGTGATCTCGCTGCCGCTGCGGCCTTCATAGGTGCCGGGCTGCTTGTCCTGTTCATAGCTGCCGGTAACGCTCAGCGGCGCGTCGGCATTGCCGTGTGTGAAGCTCATCTCGAAGATCTTGCCATTGCGGCGGATCTTGAGCTTCAGCCAGGCCGACAGGGCGTTGACCACAGAGACGCCGACGCCGTGCAGGCCGCCGGACACTTTGTAGGAGTTCTGGTCGAACTTGCCGCCGGCATGCAGCTGCGTCATGATCACTTCGGCTGCCGAAATGCCTTCGCTGGGATGGATATCGGTGGGAATGCCGCGCCCATTGTCGATGACGGTGACCGAACCGTCGGGATTGAGCGTCACCGTGACGAGATCGGCATGACCGGCCAGTGCCTCGTCGATGGCGTTGTCGACGACCTCATAGACCATGTGATGCAGGCCCGAACCGTCATCGGTGTCGCCGATATACATGCCGGGCCGTTTGCGGACGGCATCCAAGCCCTTCAAAACCTTGATGGAATCTGCGCCGTATTCGGCTTCGGCGCCGTTGGCGTTCTCAGTCTGGTCGCTCATGAAAACCTGTTGTCTAGAGGCGGCTGGTGGAGCGCGAAAAATCGCCCCCGAATCGCGCTTTCAATATGGCCTAGATATAGGCGTTAAAGGTGGTTTTTCCAAGGTTTGCAGGCATTTCTGTCGTAAGCAGATGAGTTGTCCGGATTAGGTAGCACGTGAGTTGTCCGGTTTTATCGCCAGCGGATGGAGGCTGG
>NZ_VFVW01000023.1:0-1865 GCF_006442305.1 Mesorhizobium sp. B2-3-6
ATCCAGCCAGCATCTTGAATCACAAACATCCGGTTTTGGGAATCCTACGATTCTCCCAAAATAGGAAATGCTCTAGTCGGACACCAGAGGGATTCAGGCACGCGCCGTTGCAAAAACCAAATATCGTCTGACCGCCCGCCCCGCTTGAGACGTATCGGATCGAGACCGGCGCCTGTTGTTGTGAAGTGCCACGGCCCCGATTCAGCGCAGAGTGCAACCCTTGGACCGTCAGGGCTTCACCCGAACGGGTGACACCGCGACTTCAATGCGTGGAGGACCCTTGGTATCGGGACAAGAGCTTCGCGAGTTCCGCCTGACTTCCGGTGCTTGTTTTCGAGAATATTGCACGGAGCTGGGTTCTGGCGGTTTCACGGCCAATTCCCAGGGCAGAGCTTGCCGCGCCTATACCTCGGCCATCGGCAAGGCGGCAGGCCAGCCGCGTTTCGGCTGCTGTTAGTTGAAAGGCGTGCCTTATCAGTTGCTTGGGTAGCGCCGGTTCGGCCACAAGATCGGTAAAATAGAGGAGCGCGTCTCCGCCGTTAAAGAGGTCATGGACGAACGAGGTCATCGGAATGGCTTCAGCAAGAAGCCATGGCGAACCCTCGCGAGCAATCAAAACGGGCTCCCCGTCGCTCAAGTCGCCGCATTGGCTGACCACGCCTGCGATCAATTTCTGCAAGCGTGAATCACTGGGCCGATCTGCCGCCCGGAGACGACCACCGTGGATAACGAGGCCAGTACCAAGCAGAGCTTCCGCGTGTTTATTGTAGCGGGTGACGCGGCCTCGGCAATTCAGCAACAGCGCTGCGCTTCCCATCCGATCCAGAATGGCCAGGTTCGGTTCGACTGCCGTTTCCCAAACCTTTTCCGCAGCACTGATGATGCGAACCATCGACGGAACGATCGCCAAGAAATCCTCGGCTTCATTCCGGTAGAATGGCCCCTTATGAGCGTCACGAAACATCGAGAGCATCCACCTTCGATCCTTCACCATGAAGTCTATTGCAGCCCACCATTCCCGGTCGCCTGGACGCGCGATTTCTTGGTAATAAGGGAGAACCTCGCGCTCATCACGAGTGGTGATCTCATCCTCGACAACGAAGCTGTCTGTCAGTTTTGCCAACCTCTTGCGCGGTCTACGTTCATGCGGATCGGGAGCACCTTCGATTCTTTCGATCCAAAGGGCGGCGAATTCGGCATGTTCGGTCGAATCGGGTCTGAGCGCGGTCGGCGATCGCTGATCGCTACGAAACGGGTGAGTTGGATCGCAGGTGCGGATAACGCAACTTGTGGCTCCCAGGGAGTGGGCCAGCATTTGAAGCGCTGCGGGCCACTGCCTAAACTCGAACGCGGCGTCGTAGCAAGCCTCGATCGCAGCGGCAATGTTCCGATTGTCGGACATAGGATTTGCGTCGCGATCCCGGTTTCTCGCCCTTTTTCTCCTCATGGCCCGTTGACGGCCCTCCAGCTACAGGCCCCGCAACCGGCTCGGGCCAGGGATGTTTATTTCCCGCGGCCATGCTCGACAGACGGTCAGCTGAGGACCTATCGTCAGACTGACGCATCGAATGAGAGATAGCTACATTAGCATAATAGCCACGCAACTTCACCGATGCTTCTCGACGAAATCTCTGCACGCAGGTGAAAGCCGTTCGATCTGGCTTTCAAGGTCGCATTTACCCATCGGTTTCGTCGGGCAAAACCGTGCGTAGTCGCGGCGACATCCCTTGCCTTCGAAAATTTTGAAAGATCTTACCTGCGTAGGGTTTGTTGCGTTGACTGAACTGGGTATCAGCCCGGTTTCGATCTCCATCGCACCGTCACGACTTGACCCCTTGCTTCCACCCTTGCCCCCACCCTTGCCG
>NZ_VFVW01000024.1:0-1643 GCF_006442305.1 Mesorhizobium sp. B2-3-6
GAAGGTCACAGGTTCAAATCCTGTCCCCGCAACCAAATCAAAACAGCCCGGCTCACCCCGGGCTGTTCTTGTATCCGGCTGATGGCCCCCCGCTGATTTGAGAACCCTCATCACGGGCCCGCAAATACCCAAAGCCGACACCCAAGGTCAAAAACAAATCCCGCAAAACCAAACACAATCCGCCCGCCAAAGCCAAGCCAAGCCAAAGCCAAGCCAAGCCAAGCCAAGCCAAGCCAAGCAAAGCAAAGCCAAGCAAAGCAAAGCAAAGCAAAGCAAAGCAAAGCAAAGCAAAGCAAAGCAAAGCAAAGCAAAGCAAAGCGTTCAGGGCCAAGCCTCGGTCGTTCCATGCCTCGGGGCCAAGACGAGCTCTCAGCTCGCGCGGCGGAACATTGGGCTTCCCAGAGCCGAGGCCAGCCACGAAAATGCAAAATGGATTCAGCCGGCAGGATTCCATCTCAGGCGGCTTCAGCGCCAGCTGTCCCGGAGGGATCGCGAGGAGCAGATCCCACCTATCGGCTGCAGGCGCGATCCCCGATCCCGACGGCCCGACTGAGGCGATATCTCGGTTATGCCGAATCAAGCGATCCGAACCTGTCTGCGAGACAATCGGACCAAAATGCAGGTTGGTCGACCTCGGTCGAAATTGCTAATATCTGACATCTATTGCTAAATCCGTGCCGTGATCCCATGTCTCTTTCCGGGAGGTTGTCATGCCCAACTACGCTCTGAACGACCACTATGAGCGCTTCATCAGGAAACAGCTCGAATCAGGTCGCTACAACAATGCCAGCGAGGTTGTTCGCGCCGGCCTGCGCATGCTCGAGGATTTCGAGGCGGAGCGGGAAAGATGGCTGCGCGAGGAAATTCCGGGCCGCTTGGCCGAGCTCCAGCAGGATCCAGCTAAAGGAATTCCGGCCGATGTGGTTTTTTCTCGGCTGGAGGCGCGCCATCGCGCGAAACAGGCGAAAGCCAAGTAGGGGATGGTCTATCGGATCGTCTTTCATCCCGCCGCACAAGCCGAACTCGAACGGCTCTATGACGACATAGCCGAGCGGGCATCGCCGGCGATCGCGTGGAATTTTGTCGCGGGTATTCAAGACCATTGTCTCGGTCTATCGACTTTTCCACAGCGTGGCACCGAGCGGCGCGAGATCATGCCCGGACTGCGGATCATCGGCTACCGACGGGCGGTCAGCATTGCCTTTGCGGTCGAGGGCGAGCAGGTGCTGATCCTGGGCATCTTCTACGCAGGCCGGAACATCACACCGGAATTGCTGGAGGATCGCCGCTGAAAGCCGCTCTGGCAAGATCCGCGGCCGTCGGGCGGACAGCGATTTTCAAAGCGAGGCATACGGTCCGAAGCGAGCATCCCAGGCGCGACCAAGCGCAAAAAGCGATGTGGAAACTCAGCCTAGCCAACTCACGAATTTCGACCCTGCGGATATCTCCACCAGAAATCGAAAAAACATCTGAGATCGGTGTTGACAGTTTGTCGGGGTGGCGACTATATACGCCTCACGAACGAGGGCGGTGCGCCGCTGGCGACGAAGAAG
Organism: Mesorhizobium sp. B2-3-6; assembly: GCF_006442305.1. Taxonomy (NCBI): domain Bacteria; kingdom Pseudomonadati; phylum Pseudomonadota; class Alphaproteobacteria; order Hyphomicrobiales; family Phyllobacteriaceae; genus Mesorhizobium; species Mesorhizobium sp. B2-3-6. The sequence goes on from NZ_VFVW01000024.1 coordinate 1,554, forward strand.
TTTGCTTCTAAGGCTGCCCTCAGCGAAATTCAAGAGAGCCGCGTGAGCGACACTCGGACGGCCCCGGAGCCACAAGCGAAGCGGGTCACG
>NZ_VFVW01000025.1:0-1418 GCF_006442305.1 Mesorhizobium sp. B2-3-6
CTGGCGGCGATCGCTGCCGCCAGGGATCATCTTCGCATCGGAATGGCCTATTTCGTGCCTGACGATATTGCCCTGCAGCAGATCTTGGACGCCAGGAAACGAGGGGTAGCAGTCGACGTGATCGTGCCCAACTGGCTCACAGACGTGCCCCTGGTCCGAAAGGGCTCGCGGTACTTCTGGGGCGACTTGCTCAAAGCTGGGGTCCGGATCTTCGAGTTCCAGCCAACGATGTATCATCCCAAACTCCTGATCGTCGACGACGTCTGGACGAGCTTTGGCTCTGCCAACCTGGACGAGCGCTCTTTGCGGCTGAACGACGAAGCCACGCTGAATGTCTACGGCCGGGATTTTGCCAAAACGCAGATCGACCTGTTCAGCCAGGATCTTGCGCGATCAAGGCAGATCAGTTTGGGCGAATGGGAAGCGCGCCCCCTGACCGAAAAAGTATCGGACTGGCTGGCCAGCAGACTACACTCGCAACTCTAGAGCCTCTTGGTGGGCGAGTCCCCGCAAACGGCATCTGCGCCCGTCAAATGGCTAATATGGTGCGCCACGCGCAAGAATGGGAGCAACCCCGCAATAACACCGAGCGGATTGCTCAACACGCGCCCTGCAACTTCATCGGTCGATGCATCCCCACCTCGTCGGTCACGCGGCCCCTTTGCGATCATGACAGTGAGACCCGAAAGTGCTCTCAACGATGGTGTATTAAGGTCCGCGCATGGGCGGCTGGAAGCCTGAGCGATCAGAGGCACCGGCATGTCTTAATGAGGACGAATACGCCCACTTGCGTAAGGCAGCGCCAAAAGCCCCAAGGCGATCCAGAAGCCGGGCTCAGCCATTGCGGCGAGATCTGACAGAAGTCGCTTCATGTTGCCCCACCCGTGCCCTGACGAATCCGCGGCCGATCATAAACTCGAGACAAGAGTCCGCTCTTGTGGGAGGAGAAGCGGGCTCTTAGCTGCGACCTAAGACCCAGCGGCCGGCGCAAGAGCCGCCCGCGGACCCGATCGTCAGAAAAAAAGTCCGCCCGCGCCATTTGGGCGTCACCGTTTCGCGGCATCGCTGTCGGCCGCGGCGCGAGACAGGAACATCTGCGTCGTCTCGGCGAGGTGGCTCTTGAGCCAATCCGCCATCGCTTCCTCTTCGCGCAGATTCTGCTCACAGACACGCGCCACCTCGGCCTCCCCTTCGGCGTGGGCCGCGGCGATGAGCATCATGTAGGAGGCAATCTCCATATGCTCGAAAGTATAGCTGGCGAGCGACCCCTTCATCACCTCGTCGCCGGCGAACACGCCGCTGATCGACTGGGCCATGGCGGTGAGCTTGCCACCTGCGTCTTTCATCGCGGAAGATCCCTCTCCGATCCGGTCAAGGCAGGTTCTCAGCCGTGAGGCCTGCTGTCGCGTCTCGTCGAG
>NZ_VFVW01000027.1:0-1066 GCF_006442305.1 Mesorhizobium sp. B2-3-6
TGTCTCGCCGGCCGTCTCCAACCAGTTTTCCGCGAATGCCGCCTGGAAGGCAGACACTGCGGGTCCTTTGACTTGATAGTGCGTGTCGCGCCACTCATCTGGATTGCGGGCGTTTCCGAGCCAGTTGTCGGCAATACCGACGCCGCCGGTGAACGCGACCAGCCCGTCAACGATGAGCAGCTTGCGATGGGTCCGGTTGTTTACACGATCCAACGTATACCAATGAATAGGTCTATAGCGCTGGAACCGCACGCCGGCGCTTGTCATGATCTCGATCAGGTCTTCATCGAACGGCAGGCTGCCGACCCAGTCAACGAGCACACGGACCTCGACACCCTCCCGGGCTTTGGTTGCCAACGCGGTCGCGAACTCATAACCGACGGCCCCCGACCAATAGATATAGGTCTCGAAATCAATTGTAGACCGAGCCGCATGGATTGCCTGCAGCATTGAAGGAAAGATCTCATCTCCGTTGACAAGGGTTTGTACCGCGTTTGAATCGAACAGCTGTCCTTGCGAATAACTGCTCATGCTCCTTGCAAAATCGGGATCCGACGCGTCGAAACGGTGCGGGACAAGCGCTCGCAAAATGCGTGGCTCTGGTGCCAAGTTTATGCTGAGCAACGTGATCAGGCTGGCGATGACGGCAACGGCCACGTATTTGAGGCTGTTAAGCAGCCTTCCCCGGTTTACGCCAAACCTCACTGGGTCCGCACCCGCCCGTAGCGCCGCGAGTCCGCATGGCACATCTCAATCGCCCTGCTGTTTACGAGTGCGATGCTTTTCGATTTCCTCTGGTTCCTCATCATCGATTCTGGTGATGTTCGATGCCGAGCTATTCGTTCGCAACATCTCATCCAGCTTGGCATGGATCGCCTGCGTGTCGCGATGTTCTGCGCGTTGAATGAACAGTGTCATGGCCCAGGTGAACAGGGTCGCCGCGCCGTGCCAGTTCAAACTCGCCCTGTCGAGAAATAGCCAAAGGGCCGTGTAAGCCAGCAGCACCAGGAATGCTGCCGGCCGAGAGGTCAACGTGCCAATTGAGGTGAGCACGCTCGTGATCGGG
>NZ_VFVW01000028.1:0-1051 GCF_006442305.1 Mesorhizobium sp. B2-3-6
CTAGAGCGTTTCATATCTTGACGGAAGCGTAGCCTGCGTTTTCGAAGTAGTTCCTGCATTCGGCTGCCTCGATTGTTTCGACGAGGTGGCCGATGTGGCGCCAAGTGTCCTCGATTGTACGTTTCTGAGCTTGGCGCATCCAGTGTTTGATCTTGGCGAAGGCCTGCTCGATCGGATTGAGGTCCGGGGAATAGGGCGGCAGGTACCAAAGCCTGGCGCCGGCAGCTTTGATCATCTGCCTGATGGCCGCCGACTTATGACTTCCCAGATTATCCATGACGACAATATCGCCGGGCTTCAGCACCGTGATGAGCTGCTGCTCGACATAGGCCCGGAAGCATTGGCCGTTGATCGGGCCGTCGAAGACGCAAGGCGCTGTGAGCCGATCCCAGCGCAGCGCGCCGAGGAAGGTCAGCGTGCGCCAGTGGCCGTGCGGAGCCAGGCCGCGCAGCCGCTTGCCCTTCGGCCCCCAACCGCGCAGCGGAGCCATGTTGGTCTTGATCCAGGTCTCATCGATGAAGACCAGGCACTGCGGATCGAGGCCGGTCTGCCAGGATCGCCATCGCTGACGCCTGCGGGCAATATCGGCGCGTGCCTGCTCAAGGGCGAACAGCGTTTTTTTTGAAGCTCAGGCCCTCGCGCCTCAAGAACAGCCACACCGTATTGTGCGAGACCTTGATCCCGCGCGCATCCAACTCGTCCTTCAGCCGATGCAGCGTCAGTTCAGAGGTCTGATTGATCCGCTCCACAATGAAAGCCCGATGGGGCTCCAGAACGCGCTTACGGTGTCCGCCCATCTTGCCCGGCGCCACCGAGCCGGTGGCACGGTAACGCTGCGACCACTTCACCACAGAGGAAACCGCAACGCCAAAGCGCGAGGCAACCGCACGGCAGGTCTCCCCGTCGACAACTGCCGCTACTGCACGCTCACGAAGATCATTTGAAAGCGCTCGCGTCATCAGATGCTGGCCTCCAATCCAGCCAGCATCTTGAATCACAAACATCCGGTTTTGGGAATCCTACGATTCTCCCAAAATAGGAAATGCTCTAG
>NZ_VFVW01000003.1:0-685994 GCF_006442305.1 Mesorhizobium sp. B2-3-6
TGTAAGCCAGCAGCACCAGGAATGCTGCCGGCCGAGAGGTCAACGTGCCAATTGAGGTGAGCACGCTCGTGATCGGGCGAGTTGCCATCATCAAGAACTTTCGACTGCAACGCAGGTTCCCGTTGTGCCAAGCTCTACAATGCATGCCGGCGGAGCGCCAAGCAGTGGTGGGAGCGCATGTTCCATTCCAAGCGGCGTTCGATCATCTTTTTTAGGAGCAGCCTGCGAGCATTCTCTATCTCACCATTTCGGCAGCAACGATCACCGTGGTTTGTGTTCCTCGATTGCGCGTTCGATAGCCTTTACGCGTCTCACCCAAGCGAAGGTCGGCAGTCTGGAAATCGTCTGATGGCCGCGCCACTGACAGTCTCCGAAGCCGACAGTTCCTCAACACGGGTTCGGGCGTCCAGCCGTGTGAAGATGCAATCGCTTCCAGTTCGGCGGCGGTTTGCGTCGTCGGCGCCCGCCAAACGGTGAGTACCCCGCAGCCGTGAGCGAGGCGGCCCATCAAATGACCGAAGATGTTGTCGCTCGACATCGCTGCATCGTACTTCAGCTGCCGAACCTCACGATTTGAGCTTCTATTGTGCAGCTTGCATCCGGAACCAAAGTCTGAGGAGCAAGTTTGGCCGTGATGCCGAAGTTTGGCATGGCCATTCAAGGAAGGAAAATCCGATGAAAGTACAATGTGGGACGACGGCAGCTGCCGCTGCTTTGGTCATGTTAAGCTTGCCGGCGCTGGCCCAGACGAGTGGGACACCGGAGCTTAAGCCGCCGCCGCAGCAGTCTGGATCCACACCACTGCCAGGCCCTAACAAACAGACAGAAGACCAGACGCGTGAGATGATGCGGCAGATGATGGACGAGATGTTACAGGACAAGCTGCAGGGAGATCGCGGCCCCGAAGAAAGGCTTCCGCATCGGCAAGATTGGCACCGGGACATAGGGCAAGGGCCGCACGATGGGGACAGGATAGCTCGAAAGCCTGATCGCATGGGGCCTCGCATGATGCACGCGGCCAGGATGAAAATAATGTTTGCGATAATGGACGCCGACGGCGATGGAGCACTTTCGCAGAGCGAGATCCAGGATGTGATCGGGAGGATATTTGACGTCGTCGACGAGAACGGCGATGGCAGGATTGATTTGGAGGAGATTGAATCCTTCTCACATAGTCGCGGAAGTGGAGAGATGCAGTAGCACTTCGAACTTAGGCGCTTTTTTGGACGCTATCCCTAGCATCGGTTGGTAGTATGCCCGGCTGGTCGATCGGACCTCCACACCGATGCGAGCATGCTCGTGCAGTGACCCGAAGCAGGCAAGCGTCTCTTCAATTCGTGGAACGTGCCAGATGCCGAAGTGCCTCGGCGCTTCCAGCAAGGTTTCATGAATTGGCTCAGTTCCGCACCCTGATGGGCGGCTGGTGCAGGCAAAGCACGTCTATTCAAATGCAGGACTGCACAAAACCCGGCGCAAGCCGAACATCCGCCTCACACACCCGACCTTGCGCGTCTCCGATGCCGCGGCGGCGCGGACTCGCCACGACTGATCAGATAATTCGCGACGATTCTCCTGTGGCAGCGCCACCAAAGCGTTTCCGAGCACATGATGGCGCACCGCTGCTGCCTGCCGACGGACAAACGAACCTTAACGGAGACTTTCATGGGCAAAAATCAGCATGTCGTACCTCGCGACGGTCAGTGGGCGGTGCTCGGCGCCGGCAATAACCGCGCCACTTCGCTTCATCCGACCCAAGCCGGTGCGGTCGCCTCGGCAAGAGACATCGCCATCAACCAGCACAGCGAGGTGGTGATCCATCGCCCCAACGGGCAGATCCGCGACTCGAACTCTTACGGCAACGATCCCTTCCCGCCGCGCGGTTAGCGGCTTCAACACAAGGATATCCTGCGCACGTAAAAATAGGCGCTCTTCTTTCTTATCAGACCAGCGACTTTTGCCACCCAAAACCACCCAAATGTTGGAGCCAATGTTGGAACCATACAGGGCGGAAAGCGCTTGGAAACAGCAGTTTGTAGGATTTACAAGGGGTCTAGAGGACGATGGTGGGCCCGGAGGGACTCGAACCCCCAACCAAGCGGTTATGAGCCGCCGGCTCTAACCATTGAGCTACAGGCCCCACGCGGGCTGGATTAATGTTTTTCGCATCGCGGCACAAGGCTTTCCGGGACCGCTGGTCACAATCGTCCAAATCAGCCCATAATCGCGCCATAAGGAGCCGCGTGCGCCCGCTGGGCGCGGATATGCTTACCCGAGGAGATTTCATGACCAGACCTCTTTTGCCCCTCGCACTCGCCGCCGCCATCGCCTTTCCGGCGCTGGCCGCGGCCGCTGAGTCGCCGACACCGCCCCGTATCGTGGTTTCGGGCGAAGGGGCGGCGACCGTAGCGCCCGACCTGGCGGTCCTGACGCTCAGCGTCATGCGCGAAGCCAAGACGGCGCGCGCCGCACTGGATGCCAACAACGACGCCATGGCGGCCGTGATCGCCGCGATGAAGTCGGCCGGCATCAAGGACCGCGACCTCCAGACCGCGGGCATCCAGATCAATCCGCGCTATAACTACACAAACAAGCCCGACGGCGGCCAGGAGGCCGAATTGATTGCCTACCAGGTAACCAACACGCTGTCGGTGCGCGTGCGCGATGTCGACAAGACCGGCGAGATCCTCGACAAGGCGGTATCGCTGGGCGTCAACCAGGGCGGCGGCATCGTCTTCACCAACGACAATCCGGCTGCCACCGTCACCGAAGCGCGCAAAAAGGCGGTGGCCGATGCCATGGCCAAGGCCAAGACGCTGGCGGAAGCCGCCGGCGTCAGCATAGGCCGGGTGATCGAAATCACTGACCAGAACATCGCGCCGCCACCGATGCCGATCAACGCCAAGGCCTTCGACGCGGCCGTCGGTGCTGCTCCGGTGCAGGCCGGCGAGAACGCCTACAATGTCCAGGTCACCGTTACCTTCGAACTGAAATAAGCGTCTTCGATGGTCCATGGCCGAGCCCGACCCTGAACCGTCCGCCGTGGTGCATGAAAAACCCGCGGGATCGCTCCCGCGGGTTTTTTGAGCCGCATTCTTCCCGAAGGAAAGCGGCTCCACTACTCCAGACCGACCTTCGCAGAAGGTCGTGTCTCCAGACTGATCCTGAAAGGATCGATCTTCGCAGAGGGTGGGTGTCTGCCGACTGACCCCGCAGAGGATCATGCCGCTACCAACCCTCGCAGAAGGTCGCGCCTTAAGAGGCTCAGCGGTTGATGATCGGGCAACCACGCTCATTGGCGAACACGATGACGACGCGGTCGCCATACTGGCGGCCCATCACCTTGACCGTGCGGCGGCTGACGTCGACGACGCGGGCACGGTGCAGCCCCATGCGTTCGGCCTTGTTCAGGGCCCAGTCGGGCGAACAGCCGCGGCGCCAGTCGTCGCGGCGTTCATCGCGGCGGTGGCGATAGCCGTCATCGCCGGCATAGACGCCGAAGCGCGGATCGTTGTTGTTGCCGAAGCCCAGGTAAAGGCTGTCGGCATGGGCGGGAACGGCCGCCAGCGTGCCGAGGCCGACGAGGGCCGAAAGGGCTGCCGTTTTCACCGAGTTGAACATGGTCTTCTCTCCTTGTTGCGGGCTCTCGCCCGTCCTCTTGAAATCGATGATGGGAGAATGCACCCGCCTGTCTGAACTATTTACGAACCTGCCGTTCATCGGCGGTTCATGTGGCGGAAAAAGGAAGCTTCTACGGGTTTTCCAACAATGTGCCCCAAACGTCTCGCATGGTTCCTGGTTCCTGCGCGCCCTTGCGGACACCGGCCTCAGGGCTCGTCATCCCGATGCGAGCTATGGTTCCTCGTCCCGATGCGAGCTTATGGCTCGTCGTCAAGCATATAGTCGAAATAATCCTCCGGCTCGGCCAGATCCGTCTCGTTGGCCTTGACCCGGCCGCGCATCGACATGCCGGCCTCATGCACCGTCTCGGCACTGCCCGACACCAGACGGTGCCACCAGTAGAGATCGTGCCCCTCCGCGACCAGCCGGTAGGCGCAGGTGCTGGGCAGCCAACTGATGGTGCGTACATTTTGCGGCGTCAGCCCGACGCAATCGGGAACGCGCGCCAGCCGGTTGTGATAGTCCGAACAGCGGCATGTCTGCGCGTCGAACAGGCGGCAGCCGACGCTGGTCCAGTAGATGTCGCCAGTATCCTCGTCCTCGAGCTTCGACAGGCAGCATTTGCCGCAGCCGTCGCAGAGCGATTCCCACTCGGCCGGGCTCATTGCTTCCAGCGTCTTTGTTTTCCAGAACGGCGTTTCCATCTCCGGCATGTGGCCCCAGCCGCCGCGAAGGTCAAGCAGGGCAAAGGCTGGAATGGGGCGGCACCCCCGTCGAAAGACATGAAGTTGCCTTCAAAAGGCCGGCCAATCGCCCCGTACGGTCCCTAACCATGAGCCGCCGGAACCAATTTCGTTAAAATCGGTTTCGGCAAGGATGGGACCCCACAAGGAGAATTTCGATGAAACGCCAACCACGGATTCTGGCAGGCACCGCACTCGGCCTGCTGATAGCATCCGCGCCGTTGGGCGCATCCCCGCTTCAGGGAAGTGCCGCGTTCGGCCCCATGCGAGACAGCGCAATGCCGCTGGTCCTGGCCCAGGACACCCAGACTGACGATGCACAGCAGAGCGACCAGGAACTGCTACGCAAGAAGAAGCGCGATCAGCAACAACAGCAGACCGAACAGGCACCCGCACAGCAGTCCGCGCCAGCCGCCGAGGAACAACAGCCACGCAGGAAGAAGCGCGATCAGCAGCAGGTCGAGCAGGCGCCGGCTGGTGAAGCCGCGCCCGCTGTCGAGGAACAACAACCGCGCAGGAAGAAGCGCGATCAGCAACAGCAGACCGAACAGGCCCCCGCGCAGCAGGCCGCACCAGCTGCCGAGGAACAACAGCCGCGCAGGAAGAAGCGCGACCAGCAGCAGCAGACCGAGCAGGCGCCAGCCGGTGAGGCAGCACCCGCCACCGAGGAACAGCAGCCGCGCAGGAAGAAGCGCGACCAACAACAGCAGACCGAACAGGCACCGGCGGGCCAAACGGAACCTGCCAACGACAACCAGCGCAAGAAGCGCAAACAGGAGCAGCAGGCCGAGCCCAGCGCCGTGCCGACACCGAAGGAAGCACCTGCCGCAGAAGCACCCAAGGCAGAACCGGCACCCTCAGGCGAGAGGCCGGCAGCCCAGGGCGAACAACCCCAGGACAAGAGGAAAAAGAACGCCAGACAACCGGCTAGCGAGCAGCCGGCGAATGGCGAACAGCAGCCGGCCAATGGCGAACAACAGCAAACCGGCAGGCAGCCTGCAACGGGCGAGCAGCCGGCCACGGGTGAACAGCCGGCCACGGGTGAACAGCCCAGTGCCGGCAAGGCCGCGCCTGTCCAGGGGCAAAACCCCGAGCAGGCCGAGACGCCCGCCGACAAGAACGCTGCCCCCATTCTCGACAGCCAGAAGGATGCCAGACGCCGCGGCCGCGGCGAGAACGGCCAGGCCAGCAGGAACCCCGCCAACCAGAATGGCGAGCAGCAAAATGGCGAGCAGCAGAATGGTGGGCAAAACGCCCGGCAGGGCGGTGCTCAGGGCCGCCAACCCGCGGTCGCTCCCGTCGACCAGGGTCCGCCCCCGACCGACGATAGAGCTGCTCAGCAGGAGATCAAACCGGAAAAAATCGTCCCGGTTACCGAGGAGAAGGGCAAACGCCTCGAGCGCGCACCGGACGAGAACATCCGCGACCGCCGCCGCCCCAAGGGTGTCGACGTGCTCAAGGAGATCGGCGATCGCGTCATCATTCAGCTCAACGATCAGACATACGTTCAGAGCAGTGACCGGCCGCGCCTGACCCGCGGCGCCAAGGATGTCTACTATGAGGATCTGTCGCAAGGCCGCACGCGCGAGACAGTCGAGCGCGACAACGGCGTGCAGATCGTCACCATCCGCAACCGCTACGGCGACATCATCCAGCGGTCGCGCATCATGCCCGACGGTCATGAGTATGTGTTGAGCTATGTCGACGAACGAAGCTACGACGACGATAACGATTGGCGCGATCCGGGCGACGACCTACCACCGATGCGGCTGACCATTCCGCGCCGGGACTACATCCTTGACTCCGAAGAGGTCGAAAGCCCGGACGACTACTACACCTTCCTCGAGCAACCGCCGGTGGAGAAGGTGCAGCGCCTCTATTCGATCAACGAGGTCAAGCGTTCCGCACGGGTGCGCGACATTGCCCGACGCATCGATCTTGACACGCTGAACTTCGAATTCGGCTCTTCCTCGATCTCCGATGCCGAGGTGCAGAAGCTCGAGGGTGTCGCCACGGCCATGGAGAAGCTGTTGAAGAAGAACCCGGCCGAGACCTTCCTTATCGAAGGCCACACCGACGCTGTCGGCACACCGGAGGCGAACCTCGCTCTGTCGGACCGCCGCGCCGAAGCGGTGGCCGAAGCGCTGACCAACGCCTTCGGCATACCGCCTGAAAACCTGACCACGCAGGGCTATGGCGAGGAATATCTGAAGGTCGACACCTCAGGCCCCAACCGCGAGAACCGGCGTGTCGCCATCCGCCGCATCACCTCGCTGGTGGCGCCGGTGGCGAGCAACAACTGACCACGATCCGGGAGCCGGAAACCGGCTTTCGGAAAAGATCATGGTCGATCAAATTTCTGCATTTCCAGACGCTTGAGCAGGCTTCTGGAATCGGATCGGTAAAAGGCCCATCCCGGTTTCGCCGGGATGGGTGAGATCGCGGCAACGGCCCAAGTTCAACAAGAATTGTCCTGGTGTTAGATCCCGCTCATTGAATCGCGAGATGGCCTACCCCAGATTCAGGATCGGGCGTTCCCTGCCCCGTCCCGACTCCAGCGGGACGCACTGAGCCCCGCCGGCCCTCTCCGGCGGGGCTTTTTGCTTAGAGCAACTCCAGGAATGTCTGAAACCGAGTTCCATCCGGAATTTGCGCCTCGATACATCTTTAGAAAGCCGTCCTGATCTTCGTGTCGGAATTGGCAAACACCTCGTCCGGGACAAAAAAGTCGCCGGCCAGCGGCCCGGCCGCACCCGGCGCATACACCGAAAAATCGCTGATCCCCTCGGCGCGCAGCACTTCCTCGTCGATGTAGAAATTGCCGGTCGCTTCGCGTGATGGCCGCATGAAGATGGCATGCGCGGCATCGGCCATGATTTCGGGCGAACGGCTCATCGCGGCCACCGTCGCGCCGCCCAGAAGATTGCGCACCGCCGCGGTATCGATGGTCGAGATCGGCCACAGCGAATTGACCGCGATGCCGTCCTTGGCGAACTCCGCGCTCATGCCCAGCGTGCACATGGACATGCCGAACTTGGCCATGGTGTAGGCGACATGGTTCTTGAACCACTTGGCCTTCATGTCGAGCGGCGGCGCCAGATTCAAGATATGAGGATTCCCGGCCAACTTCAGATGCGGAATGCACATTTTGGAAACGAGAAACGTGCCGCGCGTGTTGATCTGGTGCATCAGGTCGTAACGCTTCATGTCGGTTTCCAGCGTGCCGGTGAGCTGGATGGCGCTGGCATTGTTGACACAGATATCGATGCCGCCGAATTTTTCGACCGTCTTGGACACCGCTTCGGCCACTTGCGCCTCCTCGCGAATGTCGCACAGGACCGGCAACGCCTTGCCGCCGGCTTGCTCGATCTCTTCAGCGGCGGTGTAGATCGTGCCCGGCAGCTTCGGATGTGGCTCAGCGGTCTTGGCCGCGATCGTCACATTGGCGCCGTCGCGCGCGGCGCGCAAAGCGATCGCGAGCCCGATGCCGCGCGACCCGCCGGAGATGAACAGCGTCTTTCCCTTGAGCGACATTTTTCCTCCGCTTGCATTGTCCGGTGGCGCGATCCTTGCCTGTGGCGGTCCCGGATACAAGAGCTTGCGGCGGCAGGCCATGCTGACGCTGCGGAGGGTCCATTCGTTGGCGATGATCGTCAATTCCGGCTGAGACGTCACCTCAGACCAACACCAGCCCCTGCCGCATGGCAATGGCGATGGCATCCGTTCGGTTGGCGGCGCCGAGCTTGATCAGGATCGCTGCGACGTGGAACTTCGCCGTATGCACGGAAATGTCGAGCCGCCGCGCGATCACCTTGTTGGGCGCGCCTTCGGCCAGCAGCGCCAGCACTTCCGCTTCTCGCGGCGACAGCGCCGGGCGGGCGGCATGCTCGTCGGGATGCTCCTCGTCGAAAAGGCCGTCGCCGCCAATATCGCCGCCGTGGAAATCATCGCGGCGGCCAGGAACGGATCCGCTGTCGCCAAAGACGCGGTAGCCGGCCGCCGCCAGCCTGGCGGCGGCCGCAATCAGCATTGCATCCGCCGCCGTCGGCAGCACGGCGAACACCTGCCCCTGCGGCCGTGCCAGACCGGCCTGCGAAGACAACAGCACCCGCGCGGTCGCGGCGGGAACGGCGTCGCCCTCCCCTGTTCCCGCACCCGTGGGGCCGGCGGTCTCGTCGACGATGGCGACATCGACCGCTTCGCTGCTGCCCGGCGTCACCGGCAGCAGATCGTCGGTCGCGGCAAGCGACGCGGACAGCCGCTCGGCGCGCGCGGCATCACCGAGCGCGACCAGCACGACCAGCTGCCGCTCGCCGGTGCTGCTTTGCGTCATCTTGCCTGTCGCGATCGCGTCCATTAATCCTCTCAGCTGAGCGGCTTTTCGCCGACCGTCAGCGCCACGTCGCGCTGTTCTCCGCCGCGCACGACACCGAGCGTAACCGAAGCTCCGGCACTGTCGGGGCCGAGCCTGCGGATCAGCTCGCGCGGGCCGCTCACCGCCTCGCCGTTCCAGGCGACGATGATGTCGCCGAGGGAAAGGCCGGCGGCCTTGGCCGGACCGTTGTCATCAAGGCTCATGACGATGGCGCCGCGGGCCTCGCCGTCACGGATCGGATGCAGACCGGCGCCGAGATAGCCGCGGGCGACATGGCCTTTTTCGCGCAGCGTTGCGACCGCTCGCTCGATCGTCTCGTAAGGCATGACCAGCGCGCGGCCGCGCGGCCCGAACAACAGCATGCCGATCAGCGCGCCCTTGGCATCGAGCACCGGGCCGCCCTCGAAACGGCCGCCGGCGCCCACCGCCAGGTTGATGCGCCGGTCGATGGTGCCGCCGCGCATTGAGCGCCAGGCCGGGCCGACTTCGCCGACCGAGCCCGAAACTGCCAACGCCGAACCCCGGCTGTTGCCGATGGCGACGGCAATGTTGCCGGGCCGCACCGCATCCGCCCTGGCCAACGGCTCGGCATTGGTAGCACCGGCCGGCTTGAGCAGGGCGACGCCGGTCGAGGGATCGCGGCCGACAAGATCGGCCTTCACCGTCTCGCCCGAAGCCAGCGTCAGCTCGATCTCCTCGCCGGCCTCGACGGCTTCCTCGGCGGCAACGAAGTAGCCGTCGCGCCAATGGAAAGCGCTCGCTGTGCGATGATTGTGGGTGGTGAAGCTCGCGGTCGCCGGTGCCGCCTTGGCTGCCAGATCGGCAATGGCTTCCGAAAAGGCACTTAGATTGAATTCGCTCATAACAGTCTCCTGGGTTCATCCATGCCCCAGATATCGCGCGGCAGCGCGCTTGGAGATACTCGCCTGACGGCTAGTCGGCCGGGCGACTGGCCATCTGGTCAGGTCGCGGCGGATGAAGCCGCTCCGCACATATAGTCATCGTTGCGCCTGAAAACATGGAGCCTGCCAATGGCCGTTGCTGCCGCCAAATTCCAATCCGACGACGCGCTGCTCGACGCCTACTCGACGACGGTGGCCGATGCTGTCGACCGCATCGGCCCGGCTGTCTGCCGCATCGAGCGCATCGGTGGCCAGGGCGGGCATGGGTCGGGCTTCGTCATTGCGCATGATGGGCTCGTCGTCACCAACTTCCACGTCGTCGGCGATGCCAGAACGGTGCGCGTATCGATGCCCGACGGCGCCTCCAGCGAAGGCCGCGTGCTCGGCCGCGACGCCGACACCGACATCGCGCTGGTGCGCGCCGACGGCAGCTTTGCCGATGTCGCGCCGCTGGGCGATTCCAAGCGCCTGCGGCGCGGCCAGATCGCCATAGCCATCGGCAACCCGCTCGGCTTCGAATGGACCGTCACCTCGGGCGTCGTCTCGGCGCTCGGCCGCTCGATGCGCGCTTCCACCGGGCGGCTGATCGACGACGTCATCCAGACCGACGCCGCGCTCAACCCCGGCAATTCCGGCGGACCCTTGGTATCCTCGGCGGGCGAGGTGATCGGCGTCAACACCGCCATGATCCATGGTGCGCAAGGCATTGCCTTTGCCGTCGCCTCCAACACCGCCAATTTCGTCATTTCGGAGATCATCCGTTTCGGCCGCGTCCGTCGCGCCTTCATCGGGGTGTCGGCCGACACCGTCAACCTGCCCCGTCGCGCAGCCCTTCTGTCACAAGTATCGAGCAAGACCGCGGTTCGGCTGCGCGGCGTCGAGAAGGAGGGCCCTGCGGCCAAGGCCGGCCTCAGGGAAGGCGATATCGTCGCCGCGATAGACGGCCGACCGGTCACCGGCGTCGACGACCTGGTGCGTTTGCTCGACGCCGAGCGGATCGGCCGCGAGACGCGGTGCACGGTGGTGCGCCGCACCGGTGTCAGCCAGGTGACAGTGACGCCAGTGGCAAGGGCTGGTTGAGGGTTTCCACTCAGGCGCTCACTGCACCCTGCGCATACTGTGCCAGGAATTCCTCGCTTGGCGGGATCGGCTTGATGACATCGATCAGGACGCCGTTGGGATCCCTGGTGATGAAATGGCGCTGGCCAAAAGGCTCGTCGCGCAGGGACCGAAGGATGGGCAGGCCGGCGGCTGTGATCCGCTCATAGACCGCATCGGGATCACGGACTTCGAAGTTGATCAGCAGGCCCGAGCTCCGACCCCGTCCCTCTTCCGGGATCGTCTCATGGTCGCCTTGCACGATACCGAGATTGACGCGCTTGCTCTCCACCGATTGCAGATGCACGTACCAGTCGCTCGTAAACAGCGGCCCGAAGGCGAAATGTTCGACATAGAACGCCGCTGTGCCGGCAACGTCCCCGGTCATCAGCACCGGATAATAGCTGGTCGTCTTCATCTTTCCTTCTCCCGTCAAGCAACATACAGTCTGCATGTAAATTGAATTAACATACAGGCTGCATGTATGCAACAGAGATCAGCGCGCCGTTCCAACCGTGACCGCACCGAGGCGACACGCGCCGATCTGATCGCCGCGGCGCGAAAACTGTTCATCGAAAAATCCTACGCCGAGACCGGCACACCAGAGATCGTCGCCGCGGCCGGCGTGACGCGCGGCGCGCTCTACCACCACTTCTCCGACAAGCAGGCGCTGTTCGGCGCCGTCGTCGAGCAGGAGGCAGAGGCCGTGGCGCGGGAGATCGAGGGCGCAGCGCCGCCTTCGCTCAATGCCCGCGACGCGCTCATTGCCGGCTCCGACGCCTATCTTGCCGCCATGCGCGCGCCCGGCCGCACGCGGCTCCTGCTGCTCGACGGCCCGGCCGTGCTCGGCCGCGCCGAAATGGACGCCATCGACAACCGCCATGGCAATCGCTCGCTGCGCGAAGGGCTGGTCGCGGCGATGCGGGCGCGGACCATAAAGAAGCTTCCGGCCGAAGCGACGACCGCCCTGCTCGCCGCCGCCTTCGACCGCGCGGCACTTGCCATTGAGGCGGGCGGTTCGGCCGAAGACTACCGCACCGTTCTCACGGCACTGATCGATGGGTTGTCCCGCGCGTGATCCGAGGCTTCCCGCCGATGAGATCCAGGGCAAAGGTTGGAATCAAATCTGTGCGCTGGAAATTTCCGGCTCTTCGTCGGGCACCTCGCCCGGCTCGAACTCGTTGAAGCAGCCAAGTTGGCGCTTGAACTGGTCGATCAGCCAGGCCGCCGCCGGCTTCGGGCTGCGGTCGGCGCGGTGCATGGCATAGAGCGGCGAACGCACCTCCCTGAAAGGCTCGAGGTCGAGTTCCACGAGACGGCCGGTAGCCAGATCGTCAGCGATCAGCCAACGCGGCAGCCCGCCCCAGCCCAGCCCCTCACGCATCAACATATGTTTGGTGCGCAGGTCCGTCAGTCGCCAGGTTCGGTAGGCGAAGACGCCAAAATCGCGCCCCTTGGTACGCTCGGACTGGTCGGTGACGACGAGTTGTGTGTGTTCGCGCGCGTCCTCGATCGCGACCGGTTTGGGCAGCAGCGCCAGCGGGTGGGTGGGCGCGGCCGCCAGCACTATCGACATGAAGCCTATGCCCACCAGGTGGACGTCGACATCGCCCAGCAGGCCGCCAATGCCGAGATCGGCCTGGCCACCGACAACATGGTCGGGGATTACGCCGAGTGTGCCGATGTGCAGGCGCAGCATCACGGTCGGAAATTGCGCCTCGAACGCCTTGAGCACCCGCACCAGCACTGGCGAAGGCAGCGCCGCATCCACCGACAGCGCGACTTCCGCCTCCAGCCCCCGATGGTGACCATCGACGCGCGAGCGTATGCGGTGCAGCACGCTGATCATCCGCCGCGCGTCTTCCAGCATCGCCCGACCGATCTCGGTCAGCTGCGGCTCTCGCGTGCCCTCGCGCTCGAACAGCTTCAGCCCGAGTTGCGCCTCGAGATTGGCGATGCCGTAGCTGATGACGGATTGCGCCCGGTTGAGCTTGCGGCCGGCGGCGGAAAAACTGCCGGTGTCGGCAACGGCCACGAGGATCTGAAGCTGGTCGAGTGTCGGATTAGGCTGCATCATCGTATCTAATTAATGGATGGATCATATATAAAATATACCGGTTTATCTGATGGGTTAATAGCCCATATGTAGCGGGACAGTCCAATTCCACTGGAGAGACCCAACATGTCCATTCTTCTCGTCACGTCGAGCCCGCGCGGCGCTGCCTCGCACTCGACCCGTATCGCCACCGAATTCGCTCAGAAGCTGCTCGCAGCCGACCCGTCGAACACGCTTGTCGTGCGCGACCTTGTCGCCAATCCGCTGCCGCATATCGATACCGACTATGCGACCGGCATATATACGCCTGCCGAAGCCCGCACGCCGCGTCAGGCCGAAGTGGTCGGAGTCTCGGATGCCGTGCTCGACGAACTGTTTGCCGCCGACACGGTGATCCTGGCGACAGGCTTCATCAACTTCAACATCTCCTCGACGCTGAAGTCCTGGGTCGACCATGTCGCCCGTTCCGGAAAAACCTTTGCTTACGGCGAAAACGGCCCCAAAGGCCTCGTCACCGGCAAGAAGGTCTATATCGTGCTGGCATCCGGCGGCATCTACTCGGAAGGCGCGGCTGTGCAGTTCGATCACGCCGTTCCTTATTTGCGCTCGGTGCTCGGCTTCATCGGCATGACCGACGTCGACGTCATCCGCATCGAAGGCGTCGCCAAGGGTCCTGACGCAGTCAGCGAAGCGCTCGCCAAGGCAACCGCCAAGGTCGACGCCGTGGTGGCTGCCAGCCGGGATGTCGCGGCAGCCGCGTAAAAGCTCTGATTGCCAACCAGATCGAAGGCAGGCGCCCGCGCCTGCCTTTTTTGGCCTATCCAATGATGTGCCGCAGCAGTCCCGCCGAAGCGACCCCGATCAGCACGGTCGGCAGCATCGAAAATCGCGTGGCGGCAATCAGCGTGACGGCCAGAGCCAGAAGATCGGCCGGGTTTTTCGAGACGAAGGCAGGCGCGATCACCGAGATCAGCACGCAGCCGGGCGCCGCCTCCATCACGGCCGTTGCCCGCGCGCTGAGCACCCGATTGCGCAGCACGACATAGCCGCCGACGCGGCTGAGGTACGTGACACCGGCCATCAGCACGATGGTGAGAAGCGTCTGCGCGTCGATCATGCCTCATCCCTCCACAACAGCCAGGCCGAGACCAGCCCCGCCAGCGCGCCCGCCGCTACATACCAGGCGCCGGGAACGAAAAGGTAGGTCAGCGCCGCGATGATCAGACTGACCAGCCACGGCCGCGCAGCGGCAACATCCTTCCACATGCCGCGCAGCAGTACCAGGAAGACGGCCGCGAACGCCATGTCGAAGCCGTAGGTCTCGGCTTCGCCCAGCACCGGCCCGAGCAAGGCGCCAATTGTGGTGAAGGCCACCCAGGTCAGGTACATCGCCACTGCCGCGCCCATATAGTAGCGCGGGCTGAAGGCTGGCGCGACGCCGTCGGCGGCGCGCCGTTTGGCGTCGGCCAGGCCGAGCGCCCAGCTTTCGTCGCACATGAAGAACAGCGCGGAAAACGCCTTGCGCCGCGGCAGGTCGCGCAGGAACGGCGCCAGTGCCGCCCCCATCAGGAGATGGCGGCTGTTGACCAGGAAGGTAATGGCGACGATGAGCAGGACATGCGGCGGCGACGTCCACAGCTGGATCGCCGCGAATTCCGAGCCGCCGGCGAAGTTCAGTCCCGTCAGCAGCGACAGTTCTGCGGTGCTGAGCCCCCTTTGTGTGGCCTGTGCACCAAGCACCAGCGCATAAGGGATGGTGCCGAACAGCACGGGCGCGCAGGAGGCCACGCCGCGCCGGAACTCGGAGTTCAGTCCGCCGCCCGCCGCCGATCTGGTCTCTGCAATGCTCATGATCTTCCTCCGGCCGCGCCGCGCGGCCGCCTCTGCCGGTTCCGTTGGATGCCGCTGATGTCAGGGCAACCATAGCCGCCAGGCCTCGCAATTTGGTTGCGAAGATTGTTGTCTTTTACCAGATTTTGGCATCTTATGCCATGAATCAACAGATAAACGGAATTTAGAGCCATGAAACTTGACGAGATCGACAGGCGCATCCTGCGGGCACTGCAGCGCGACGGGCGCATGGCCAACAATGAACTGGCCGCTGAAGTCGGCCTGTCGCCGTCGCCGTGCCTGCGTCGCGTCAAGCTCCTGGAGGAGGCCGGCGTCATCGACCGCTACGTCGCAGTGCTCAATCCGGCCCGCATCGGCAAGGGCCTGACCTTCTTCACCCGCATCTGGCTGAAAGCGCAGGACGAAGACACGATCGAGCATTTCGCCACCGAAGTGGCCAAGCTGCCGCAGGTGATGGAATGTTATCTGATGCTCGGCGACTGCGACGCCATGGTGCGCGTGGTGGCGGCCGGCATCGACGACTACCGCCGCTTCCAGTCGGAACATCTCAGCCGCATCAGGGGCGTGCAGAACGTCAAGACCGACGTTCCCAGCCAGACCATCAAATACACATCGGAACTGCCGATCTAGGCGCCGGGGAATGGCCCATCCCGGACTGGATAAAAAATGCAACCGGATTGTAGGATTGGTGCCGGCGCCGGCGTCCTTCGGACGCAAGCGGCAGGCCAAGTCAGGCCGTGCCGCACAACAAATGCCTTACGGCATGGGAGAAAACCATGAACCTTTCCTATCGTTGGGTCATTGTCGCGGCCGGCGCGCTGATGTCCTGTGTCGCCATCGGCACCATGTTTTCGCTGGCGATCTTCCTCGAGCCGATGGCGCTCGATACCGGTTGGTCACGCGCCGGCATATCGAGCGCGATGACGCTCAATTTCCTGGTCATGGGCCTTGGCGGCTTCGCCTGGGGCGCGCTGTCGGACCGCTTCGGCGCCCGCATCGTCGTCACGATCGGCGCGTTGCTTCTCGGCCTGGCCTTGGTGCTGGCCAGCCGCGCGGGCTCGCTTATCACCTTCCAGATCACCTTTGGCGTGCTCGTCGGGCTCGCGGCCAGCGCCTTCTTCGCACCGATGATCGCGCTTACAACAGGCTGGTTCGACACCAATCGCGGCCTTGCCGTGTCGCTGGTCTCGGCCGGCATGGGCGTCGCGCCGATGACGATCTCGCCCTTCGCCCGCTGGCTGATCTCGGCCTATGAATGGCGCACCGCCATGTTCGACATCGGCATCATGGCTTGGGTGCTGCTCCTGCCGGCGGTGCTTCTGGTGCGCCAGCCACCGAAGCCTGTCGTGACCGACACCGGCTCCTCGCCGGTTGCCGAGGGCGCCGGCCTGAGCGTCGGCCAAGCGCTGCGCTCGCCGCAATTCATCGTGCTGGGGCTGACCTTCTTCGCCTGCTGCGCGGCGCATTCGGGGCCGATTTTCCACATGGTCAGCTATGCCATGCTGTGCGGCGTGGCGCCCATGGCCGCCGTCTCGATCTACAGCGTCGAGGGCCTTGCCGGGCTTGGCGGGCGTCTGCTCTATGGCGTGCTCGCCGACAGGCTTGGCGTCAAGCCGGTGCTGATCGCCGGCTTGTTGATCCAGGCCGTGGTGATCGCCGCCTATCTCTCGGTCAGCCAGCTCGACCAGTTCTACATGCTGGCCGTCATCTTCGGCGCCACCTATGGCGGCGTCATGCCCCTCTACGCGGTGCTGGCGCGCGAATATTTCGGCCAGCGCATCCTGGGCACCGTGTTCGGCGCCGCGACCATGCTGTCCAGCCTCGGCATGGCGCTCGGCCCGCTGGCCGGCGGCATGGTGTTCGACGCCTACGCCAACTACCATTGGCTGTTCATCGGTTCGGCCCTCATCGGGCTGGGTGCGGCAGGCATCGCCATCGCCTTCCCGCCACTGCCGCGCAGAGCGTTGCAGCCGGCATAGCGGAGCAAACGAAAGGGCCGGCCCAGGATCTGGGCCGGCCCTCGGGTCTGTCGAATTCTTGAGCTGTTCGTCGGCGCCTACCCGAACATCCGCTCGCCCTGCTCGTCGACGAGCTGGATGCCCTTCTTGATCGAGATGTCGACGGCATCGTCCAACCCGGCGAAGCGGTCGGCGCGGATGAATCTGTGTTCCTTCAGGACGCCGTCGACATCCTTGGAGACGACGCCGCAGGTCTGGTACTGGCCATCGGCCTTGTAGGGCGTGGCGCTGATCGTGAAACCCTTGTGCTCGACCTGCTTGGCCGGTGCGGCGCTCTTTGGCTCGGCCGCTTCATCACCGCCACCGCCGAAAAGACGCTTCAGAAAAGACATCGGACTTCCTCCAACAGCATTCATCCCGCACCACATAATGTGGCGCGGGATGAATTTCACTATCGCTCCTTGCCTGAACGGGCAAGGGCCGTGCCGGTTGGACCGAAGCCGGGTTATTTGCGCGACAGCGCTTCGAGCGCCGCGGCGGCGTCTTCGAGGATGCTCATCGCCTCGGCCTGCTTGTCCGCCGGCGCATCGACGATGTCGCTCAGCGCGGCGCGCAGCCGGTGGCGCAGCGCACGGAATTCGTCGCGCTTTTCCGAACGGCCGCCTCGGCCGTCGCGCCGATCCTCGCTATCGTCGTTCCAGCCGAACCAGTCGCGCGCCTTGGCCATCTTGCGGCCGAAGCGCTCGAGATGGTCTAGCACGCCGTCGATCATCTCACGGTTGTCGGCAAGATGCGCCTGCCCGGCCTCGGTGATCGAAAACACCTTCTTGTTGCCTTCGCTCGAGGACACGGCATAGCCTGCCTCTTCCAGGAAGGTCAGCGTCGGGTAGACCACGCCCGGGCTCGGGCTGTAGATGCCGCTGGTGCGCTCCTCCAAGGCCTTGATGATGTCATAGCCATGGCGTGGCGCCTCGGCCAGCAGCGACAGCGTGATCAGCTTGAGGTCGCCGTCGGCCAGCATGCGCCCGGCGCGGAACATGTCGCCCGGGCCGCCGCGTCCGCCGCCCCTGCCATGGCCGAACGGGCCAAAGCCGCCGCCCCCGCCTCTGCCGCCAAATTTGCCGGCCATGTGCATGAAGACGCGCTCGGCGCGATCGCCAAAATGATTGTGTCTGTGCATTGATTGCTCCTTGAGTTCTATCTTACGATATATCTTAGCTAGGCGCACGCCAGCATGGAGTCAAGATATATCTTACGATGTATCGGGCCGGAAGCGAACAGCATCTGTCGGACGCCGACCCGCCGGTCGCGCGCGAACATCTTCACCATGGTTGGAGTAGCCGGCGTTACCAGCGGCCATTGCGTCGGTTCCAGGCATAGAGCAGGTCGGCAAAGCGGTCGTAGCCGAAGCGAGCGAGCGGCAGGGTAAGGGCGTTGCCGAGCAACTTTGCCAGCCAGCCCTCGCCCGGCGTCAGCGCCCACACGGCGATGGCGACATCGGCGCCGACCAGTAGCCTGCCCTGAGCATCGGTCGCGTGCAGCCGGCGGCGGATGTCTTCCAGCGAAGCGCCAAATCCGGCCAGTGCTTCCGGTTCATGATTGATGTCGCGAAATTCGATCCGCCCGGCCTTGATCGCCTCGATCAGCCGCCGCTTCTGCCTGGCAATTCCGGCATCACAGACCGGGCAGCGCGTGTTGTACCAGACGGTCAGCAAGGGCCTGGTTCTGCTGTCGATCACTTCAGGCCCATCACCGTCTTCGGCCCGACGCATTTGTTGTCGCGAAACAGCTCCCACTCTTCGCACAGCCGCCGATTGGGCAAGCGGCAAAATCCATATTCATTGCCAGCCTTGTCCTTCTTGATCACCAGGCGCCCGCCGATCTCTCCGCAATGGACCGATGCGGGATTGGACATGCCGACCGGTTTTTGCGGGGCAGTGTGGGCATCGATCGGCATCGACGACCACGCGGCAAGGCTGATAGCCAATATCGAAACTTTCTTCATCGCGATCTCCGCTCGCTGCACTCTATCACGATGGAGCGCACCGTCTTGCCGCAAGGCGCCGTCGAGCCGGCACCTGCTCATCGGCTCCGGAACGTCCGATTTGCATCATCCAAGCGACGAGATGATCTCGCGGTAAGCAAGCTCCGGGAAAGCCTTCAGGGTCCGTGACTTGACGTTGCCGCCCGCGGCCAGCATCAGCGCGAAACGCGCCAGCACCGCATCGTCGGGCGCTTCGACCACCGCCACCATGTCGAATTCCCCCATGGTCAGGTAGAACGACTTGAACGATCCCCCCATCTCGCCCAGTTGCGTCTTGGCGGCATCGAGGCGCTTGGGGGATTCGCGCACGTTCTTCGCGCCCTGCTCGGTCCAGTTCATCAGCATGATGTAAGTCGTCATGGCACGCCTCCTCCGGGGCCACGGAGCACGGTGCTCAGGCCATGCGATGTCGACACGGCCTCGACCGGGGCGGGCTTCCCGGGCTGTCGCCCAGAAAAATGCATCCGACACGAAATTATCCTCCCTAACGGCGCGTGCCGCAATGGCGAGCGCCAAAGAAAAAGGGCGCCACGATGGGCGCCCTTGATCTCTTCGCAATCGGTAGGCCTCAGCTATCCAGGAAGCTTCTGAGCTTGCGCGAGCGGCTCGGGTGCTTGAGCTTGCGCAACGCCTTGGCTTCGATCTGGCGGATACGCTCGCGGGTGACCGAGAACTGCTGGCCGACTTCCTCAAGCGTATGGTCGGTGTTCATGCCGATGCCGAAGCGCATGCGCAGCACACGCTCCTCGCGCGGCGTCAGCGAGGCGAGCACGCGCGTGGTGGTCTCGCGCAGATTGGCCTGGATCGCCGCGTCGATCGGCAGGATCGCCATCTTGTCCTCGATGAAGTCGCCCAGATGCGAATCCTCCTCGTCGCCGACCGGCGTTTCGAGCGAGATCGGCTCCTTGGCGATCTTCAGCACCTTGCGCACTTTTTCGAGCGGCATTGCGAGCTTCTCGGCCAGTTCCTCCGGCGTCGGCTCGCGGCCGATCTCGTGCAGCATCTGGCGCGAGGTGCGCACGATCTTGTTGATCGTCTCGATCATGTGCACCGGAATGCGAATGGTGCGCGCCTGGTCGGCGATCGAACGCGTGATCGCCTGCCTGATCCACCATGTCGCGTAGGTCGAGAACTTGTAGCCGCGGCGATACTCGAATTTGTCGACGGCCTTCATCAGGCCGATATTGCCTTCCTGGATCAGGTCGAGGAACTGCAGGCCGCGATTGGTGTATTTCTTGGCGATGGAGATGACGAGGCGCAGATTGGCCTCGACCATTTCCTTCTTGGCGATCGCCGCTTCGCGCTCGCCCTTCTGCACCTGGTTGACGATCTTGCGGAATTCCAGGATCGAGATGGCCGTTTCCGTGGCCAGATTCTGGATCTCGGCGCGCAGATCCCTGATCGCGTCCTTCTCGTTCTTGGTGAACTCCTTCCAGCCGCGCGAGGTCAGATTGGCGATCGAGCGCGTCCAGTTCGGGTCGAGCTCGGAGCCCTGATATTCCTTCAGGAACTCCTCGCGGCGCACGCCATAGCTTTCGGCGAGACGCAGAAGCTTGCCCTCGTTCTGCACCAGGCGCTTGTTGATGTCGTAGAGCTGCTCGACGAGCGCCTCGATGCGCGCCGTGTTGAGCGACAGCGACTTCACCGCCTTGATGAGCTGATCCTTCAGCTCCTTCAAGCGGCGGTCCTGACTGGGCGACAGCGTGCCGGCCGCGGCCAGCCGGTTCTCGACCTGCTGATCCTGCAGCTTGCGCAGCTTCTTGTAGGTGTCGGCGATGACGTCGAGCGTTTCCATGACCTGCGGGCGCAGCTCGGCTTCCATTGCCGCCAGCGACAGGCTGGCCTCGTCCTCGTCCTCC
Source organism: Mesorhizobium sp. B2-3-6 (assembly GCF_006442305.1). Lineage (NCBI taxonomy): Bacteria > Pseudomonadati > Pseudomonadota > Alphaproteobacteria > Hyphomicrobiales > Phyllobacteriaceae > Mesorhizobium > Mesorhizobium sp. B2-3-6. Next base: position 20,505 of record NZ_VFVW01000003.1, read on the forward strand.
TCGTCGTCATCCCCGATGCCGCGCGTGTCAGCGCCGACATTGGTGATGTCGTCTTCATCGTCGCGTCCGCGGCGCGGCTTTTCCTCGACCTTAGGCGCTTCCTCGACGCGCTCCACCACTGGCGCCTGCTTGGCCTCGGGGCCGGCATAGGTGGCTTCGAGGTCGATGATCTCGCGCAGCAGGATCTTGGATTCGTTGAGCTCGTCGCGCCAGATGATGATGGCCTGGAAGGTCAGCGGGCTTTCGCACAGGCCCGCGATCATCGTCTCGCGGCCGGCCTCGATGCGCTTGGCGATGGCGATTTCGCCCTCGCGCGACAACAACTCGACCGAACCCATTTCGCGCAGGTACATGCGCACCGGATCGTCGGTGCGGTCGGTCGGCTCTTTCTTCGTGGTTGTGGCGGCGACGGCGGTGCCGGTCTGCTCGGCCAGCTCGTTGGCGTCTTCCTCGGCATCCGCCGCGGTGTCGCCGGCCTCGGCCTCTTCGCCCTGCTCGTCGTCCTCGACGACGTTGATGCCCATGTCGGACAGCATCGCCATCGTGTCCTCGATCTGCTCGGAGGTCACTTCCTCGGAGGGCAGCACCGAATTCAGCTCGTCCATGGTGACATAGCCGCGCTTCTTGGCGGCCTTGATCATCTTCTTGACAGCATCATCGGAAAGGTCGAGCAGAGGGCCATCGGTGGCGCCTTCGCGTTCGGTCTCGACCTCTTCCTTTTCCTTTGTCGCCATAGTCTTTATCTTCTCCTAGCGGCCCGACATCGAGGCCGCGCAAGCTGTCGGACCGGTCAAATCGGCTGGGCTCGCTTTTGCAACGCGCTTCACCGGGCCAATAACTGCATCATCTCTTTGTTGGTGCCCTGTCGTCGCCCAAAACCGGTTTCCATTTTTGGGCGACATGCATTAAGTCCAGATTAACCCTGATATCTGTGGCAGGCTGGCTGCCTGTCCAGTGACCAAGACCTCACATCGCTGCTTTTCCCGTCGACGCGGGTGCGGGTTAACGTTTCGAATCGTCCTGATTCCGCCATTCTGCCGGAAGGTCAAGCGCCTCTCGCATGATTCGCATGAAAAAAGCGAATCAATTACCCGACTTAGCGCGGTCCGGCTCTAGAAGATCCATGACAACGCCGTCATTCCTGCACTTGCTGGCATGAGCCCGTCCCAACCCTCGGGCCGAAATGAGCTCCGCCTTTCTTCTGCTGGAGTATGATCGTTCCCGAAAACCGGGTCCCGCTTTTCGGAACCATGCTTCAGGCCCGACCAGCCCTGCCCGACGAAACACCGAAACCTTCGATCAGCGCTTCCGTCGCTTGAACATCCCGAAATTGCGCTTGAATTTCGATCAGATGGCGGAAATTCTCGTCCGAAGGATCCGCATCCATCGCCGCTTCCGCCTGTTTCAGCTCCTTATGTAAGGTGCGCGCGCTACGCTGCAAGTGCAGCGCCTGGTTCAGAGCGTCGCGGGCATCCTCGAGCGCTGCCGTCTCCAGCGCCGGCCACTGCCGCGCCCGCCTGATCAGGCCGACGGCACGCTCCCAGATCTCGGCGCAGCCGGCGCGCTCGATCGTCGCCACCACGGCGTGGCGGTCATTGGCCATGTCATGTGCCATCGCGTCGAGGATGGCACCGTGCAGCCGCCTCAGCTCGGGGTTGGCGAGATCAAGGAACTCGACATGGGCGAAATTCTCGTCGATCAGCGCCGGGTGGTTGACCAGTGCCACGATGATCGTCGCTTCGCGCACCGACATTCCTTCGTTGCCGCGCTTGACCAGTGCCGACTGGCCGAGACTTTCCGTGATGGCGATGCGACCACCGCCGGCTTTAGCGAATTGTCCGCCGGGAGCGGGCGCCTTGCCCTGCCCCGGTTTCCAGTCCGGACGACCTTGCCGCGTTGCGCGCTGAGAACCGAAGAAGCTCAGCACGCGCTCGCGCATCTCCTGCTGGTAGTGATATCGCAGGCTTTCATCACGGATGCGGCTGGTCAGTTCGCGCAGCCGCTTCTCCAGTTCGGCCCGCCGCTCCGGCGTGTCGAAGACGCCGCCCGCCGTCTCGCGCATCCATAACAGATCGGCAAGAGGACGCGCTTCCGCCAGCACGGCGCGGAAGGCATCCGGCCCCTCCGCCTTGACCAGGTCGTCGGGATCCTTGCCTTCCGGCAGCAGCGCGAAACGCGCCGTGCGCCCGGCTTGGACTACGGGCAGCACCATGTCGGCGGCCCGCCATGCGGCCTTCAGCCCGGCCTTGTCGCCGTCGAAGCACAGAACCGGCTCGGCGGCCATACGCCACAACAGTTCGAGTTGGTTTTCGGTAAGCGCCGTGCCGAGTGGCGCGACGACATTCTCGAAGCCGGCCTGCGCCAATGCGATGACATCCATATAGCCTTCGACGGCGATGACCGTGCCGCCCTTGGCCAGCGCTTTTCGCGCGCGGGCGAAATTGTAGAGTACGTTGCCCTTGTGGAAGAGCTCGGTATCGGGCGAGTTCATATATTTGGCGAGCGCATCCGGCGCCAGCGCTCGCCCGCCGAAAGCGATGATCTTGCCGCGCGAATCCGGAATCGGGAACATGATGCGGTCGCGGAACCAGTCATAGGAGACCGGAATGTCATCCCCATGGCGCACCAGCCCACAGGCCTCGATATCGGCCTTCGGCACGCCCTTTGCGGCCAGATGCTCCTTCAGCGCATTGCGGCTGTCGGGCGCATAGCCCAGCCGGAACGCATGCTGCGTCGCGGGCGTCAGTCCGCGGTCGCGCAGATACGCACGGGCCTTGGCGCCCTCCGCGCCCTGTAGCCGCTCCTGGAAAAAAGCAGTCGCCATTTCCATGACGTCGGTAAGGCTGGCGCGTTCCTTCTCGCGCCGCTCCTCCTGCACGTCGCGAACCGGCATCGGCACGCCGGCCATGTCTGCGATCTTCTCGACCGCCTCGGGAAAGCTCAGTCCGTCAAGTTCGGTCAGGAACTTGAAGTGATCGCCCGAGACCGAGCAGCCGAAACAATGATAGCGGCCCTTCTTGTCCTCGCAATGGAAGGATGGGCTCTTCTCGCCATGAAACGGGCAGCAGGCCCAATAATCGCCGCGTGACGCATTGGTCTTCTTGCGATCCCAGGCGACGCGCTGGCCGATGACCTGCGAAATCGGCACGCGGTCGCGTATCTCGTCGAGGAAGGCGGGCGGAAAGCGCATCGGGGAACTCGTTTATCCCCCATATAATCATGCCCGCGAAGTCCGGCGACCCCTAATGCTGACGATGCCCGGTTTCCACAGGGCAAAAGGAAAGGCGGCCGTTGCGGGCCGCCCTTCCTCCAGTCTGGCACTATCGGGACTTTACTGCGCGGCGATGGCGCCAAAGATGATGCCGGAGAGGGCGCCGACCAGCACATAGTCATTGCCGACGCGGATCCATTCCTGGCCACGGCCCGGACGATGCAGGCCGTAGCGCCCATAATCGCGGACCGGCTGATGCTGCCGCCAGCCGGAATATTTCTGGCCATTGCGCCAGTTGTTCCGCTTCACGACGACCTTCTTTTGAATGATGCGCTTCTGGATGACCCGCTTCTGGATGACGCGCTTCCTGACATCCCGGTTGGTGGGCTTCTGCCAGTCGACATTGGTATAGTTCGACTGCGGCGCGACCGGCGCATTGAGCGGCGCGGCCTGGCCCGTCAGGGACGTGGCGGCCAGCATCGAGAAAGCAAGACCGGAAAGAACGATGCGTTTCATGAAGGAATCTCCTTGGTTGTCAATGCCGCAGAAATAGCCGTCGAAGAATGAACCGAAACTGAACATGAGCATTACAATTCCGTAATAAATCCGAAGCGTTAGATCGATTGGTTGAACATCTTCGCAAATTCCGGGCGAAGGGCGGGCGGCAACACCGGCCGATCCGCCGCGTCAAGGCGGCGAGGCTCATGCAACCATTTCGGCATCCGTCCATTCTCCGACACGCCCCGTCGCGCGCCGGCAGCCCTTGAAATCGACAAATTTTTATTATCCGGCTAAAATATTCGAGCTATTATCGGCCAACGTCATGATCATGATTCGCACCCCTCCTCTTTCTCCCGACCGCCGCGCTGCCCGTGTCGCCGGCCTTGCCCGTATCGGTGCGCCGCAATGAGCGGCTCCGTGGTTCTCCTGCATCTGGCCGGCGCCGTGGCGCTGATGCTGTTTGCCACGCGCATGGTGAAGACCGGCGTCGAGCGCGCCTATGGCGACGTGCTGCGCCACAAGCTGCGCGCCACCATGCGCAATCCTGTCATGGCGGTGCTGGCCGGCACCGGCCTCGCTATAGCGCTGCAGAGCTCCACCGCCGTCACGCTGCTGGTCGGCTCCTTCGCCGGCTCCGGCATTGTCTCGGGCGCGGCCGGGCAACTGGCCGTCCGCGGCGCCGAGATCGGTTCGGCTCTCGTGGTCAAGCTGCTCACCTTCGATCTCACGCTGCTGGTGCCGCTTTGCCTGATCACCGGCACGGTCATGTTCATGGCCACCGAGCGGCGCGACTGGCGCCAGACCGGTCGCATCCTGGTCGGCATCGGCCTTTTGATCCTGTCGCTGGAAATGATCGGTCAGGCATCCGAGCCGCTGCGCAACAGCCAGTTGATGCCGGTCATCATCAATTACTTCTCCGGCGATTCCATCACCGCCTATCTGCTGGCGGCGCTGATCACCTGGCTGTTCCAATCGAGCATCGCCGCGGTCCTGTTGATGGCGACGCTGGCGGGCCGCGGCCTGATCACGCCCGAACTCGGCGTCGTCCTCATCCTGGGCGTCAATCTCGGTTCGTCGATCATCGCGCCCATGCTGACCCGCTCCTCCGGCCCCGAAGTGCGCGTCGTGCCGATCGGCAACCTCTTGATGCGCGGGCTTGGCTCGCTGGTCATGCTGATCCTGGTCATGATCTTCAGGCCGCATTTCGCGTTCCTTGGCGCGACGGCAGCGGACCAGATCGTCAATGCCCACATCCTGTTCAATGTGCTGATCCTGCTCGCCGGCCTGCCGCTGGCGGGTCTCGTCTACCGCGCCTCGGAGAAGATCGTGGCGCTCGGCACCAAGACGCCAGCCGCCACGCTCGACGTCGTCGAACTCTCGGCGCTCAACGAAAGCGCGCTCGACGTGCCGAGCCAGGCGCTGGCCAATGCCACCCGCGAGGTGGTGCGGGTCTGCGAGACGGTCGAGATCATGCTCAAGCGCATCATCGAGCTCTACGAGAGCGCCGATGCCGACAAGATCAAGGCGCTGGCCGCCCTTGACGACCGCGTCGACCGCAAGCACGCGGCGATCAAGCTCTACCTCGCCAAGGTCACCAAGAACCCGCTGACCGAGGACGAGGCGTTGCGCTGCCAGGAACTGATCGGCGCCTGCGTCAAGCTGGAGCAGGTCGGCGACATCATCGTGCGCAACATGCTGGTACATGTGAAGAAGAAGTTCGACCGTGGACTGGAATTCACCGACGAGGGTTGGAGCGAGCTGTGCGCCTTCCACGCTTCGGTGCTCGCCAATGCGCGGCTTGCCTTCAACGTGCTGGTGTCGCGCGATGCCGAGACGGCTCGCCAATTGGTGCTGGAGAAGGAACGGCTGCGCGACGCCGAAAAAGAGACCAGCGCCAGCCATTTCCTGCGGCTGCGCGAAGGCACTGCCAAAAGCGTCGAGACCAGTTCGATCCACCTCGACACCATCCGCGATCTCAAACAGATCAACTCGCTGCTGGCATCTATGGCCTATCCCGTGCTGGAAGAACGCGGCCTCCTCGGCGGATCCAGGTTGAAGGCGAGCTGATCAACGACATCTCTCCCTTCTTTGAGACACCTCATCCCACCTCGCTTTGCGACGCCACCTCCCAACAAACAAGGGCAGAAGGAAGAGCGCCGCACTCTGCCGAAAAAATTGTATTGCGGCAGAATTGCATGGCGTCGGTCCTTCGGCGGCAAAATTGCCATTGCCGCGTTTCCATCGCTCGGGCTAGGCATATCAGCCAAAGCTTTCGGAGGAGATCGATGGACACCCATTCGCGCAGTTTCGCCAAGGCGCTTTCGTGGCGCGTGACCGGCACCATCGATACGATGATCATCTCGCTGGTGGTGACCGGAAGCGTCAAGCTGGCGGCCGCCATCGGCGTGACAGAAGTCTTCACCAAGTCGCTGCTCTATTATTTTCATGAGCGGGCATGGCTGAAGGTTCCTTATGGACGCAAGACCCCGTTCTGAACCCGGGGTCAAGATTTTGAACCCGGAGATCAAGAAAAGCTAAAGCGGCGACAAAAATTTCTGGATTGCCGGCAGCGCGCATCCGTGGTTTGAGGCCTGCATTCGAGGATTTAATTCCCGCCATGTCGCTTCCGCTCATCGCCCTGTTCATCGCTGCCTTCGCTTTCGGCACCACCGAATTCGTCATCGCCGGCGTGCTGCCGCAGGTGGCGCAAGGGCTTGGCGTTTCGGTTCCGACATCGGGCTATCTCGTCTCCGGCTATGCCTGCGGCATCGCCATCGGCGGTCCGCTTCTGGCACTTGCCACCAAGTCCTTGCCGCGCAAGACCTTGCTGCTCGGCCTCGCGGTCGCCTTCACCATCGGTCAGGCGGCCTGCGCGCTGGCGCCCGACTTCACCTCGATGCTGCTTCTGCGCATTGCCGTCGCAGTCGCGCATGGCGCTTATTTCGGCGTCGCCATGGTGGTTGCGGTCGGGCTGGTGCGCGGGGACCAGCGCGGCATGGCGGTGGCCGTCATCCTGTCGGGCCTCACTGTCTCCAACGTGATCGGCGTGCCAGCGGGCACTGCCATCGGCAACATCTGGGGCTGGCGCGCGACCTTCTGGGTTATGTGCGCATTGGGCGTGGCGGCCACGCTTGCCATGGCAGCCCTTTTGCCGCGCACCGCAGGCTATCAGGCCAAACCCGCCGGCCTCGCCCGCGAGGTCCGCGTGCTTGCCCGCCAGCAGGTCTGGACCTCGCTGATCCTGATGCTCATGCTGATGATCGGCCAGTTCGGCCTGTTCACCTACATCACCCCGACTTTGCTTGAGATCACCGGCCTCGACGAGAACCTGGTGCCCTGGGTGCTCTTGCTCAATGGCGTCGGCGCCACGCTTGGCGTCTTCCTCGGCGGCAGGCTAGCCGACTGGAAGCTGATGCCCTCGCTGATCACCATGCTGGCCCTGCAGGCGGTGACGCTTGCGGTGATCTATGCCGTCAGCCCCTATCCCGTGCCGATGGTCGTGGCGATCGTCATCTGGGGCGGCCTCAACTTTGCCATCGGTACGCCGATCCAGACCCGCATCCTGTCCTGGACTGCGGATGCCTCGAACCTGGCCTCCTCGCTGATCCCATCCGGCTTCAATGTCGGTATAGCGCTCGCGGCATCGCTCGGTGCCGCCATGCTCAATGGCGGTTACGGTTATCGCAGCCTGCCGCTGCTTGGCGCTGTGGCGATGCTGGTCGCAGTCGCGGTGGCGCTCGCCTCGCACATCTGGGAGTGGCGCAGCAACGCCACGCCACCGCTGACGGCAGCGGCTGAGTAGATTATCCGCGTCAGGACATCCACCATCGATAATGCCTGATCCGGGCGTCCACCGGCGCAAGCACGACGCGATGAACAGTCTCGCCCGGCGGCTGCGCAGCTCCAACGCATTACAGATCGATGCGGAACCGCAGGCTCTCCGCTCCGCCATAGGCGGCATCTTCGAGGAAACGTTCGACCAGTCTGCCGCCGTTGGCCAGGATCACTTTGTGCGAGGCCGGATTGCCAGGTTTTGCGGTGATGTCGACATGAGCCAGGCCGACCGCCCTCGCCTCATCCAGCATAAGCCGCAGCGCTTCCGTCGCGTAGCCGCGTCGTTGTTTCCACGGCACCACGGCGTAGCCGATATGGCCAAGCACGTGCGGCGGCAGCGCCGACGTGCCCTTCTGCCAGCGCAGGCCGATCGAGCCTGACGTCTCGCCGTCCCACATCCAGCGCCTGAAGCCCGGCAGGCGCGGGACCTGTCTGCCGTCAGGCAAGGTGATCGGCGGCCCCTTGGCCTCGGGATCATCGAGGCTGGCCAGGAACGCCGCCGGATCCTCCTCGATTGCGGCAAGCTGCTCGCGAGCTGCCTCCATGAGCCGTACATTGTCGGGCGACCAGCCGCGCTCGAGCGCAGCCTTGTAGGACGCCAGATGCTTGAGCCCGGGCTTGACGATTTCGATCATGATCCATGCTCCCTCGCAGGCCAAGCAGGCATAGCGATGGCCACTGGAACGCTCAAGCGGGCTGGAAGCGGATCGCGCCCTTGTTGAGGAAACACGCTTTGCTGAACAGCGACAGATCCAGCGGGTTCGGTAGCCGAACGTCGCTGATATCGGGAAACGGCTTCGTTGACGGATCGTAGGAGCGGTCGATCTGCGAGATGAAGACCAGGATCACGCCCCTGTCACGCGCAAAAGCCTTCAATGTCCGGACCTGGTCCATCAGCTCCGGATTGTCCCGCTTCTGGTCGAGCAGTTGCAGATAGTCGATGACCGCGAGCGTCCCACGCGCCACCGATCCCAACACCTCGACGATGTAGTCGGCGCTGATGGCTTCGGAAGTGTCGGACGCGAACAATCGGTCGAACTGGGCGGGGTCCGCCCCAATGGCGCGAAACCGGTCCAGCACATCGCGATGCGTGTATTCCAACGAGAAGAACACGCTGCGATGGCCACGCTTCATGGCTTCGACCGCGAGTTCGAGGCTCATCAGCGTCTTGCCGTGGCCTGGTCGCGCACCGACCAGAACCAGGTCGCCGGGCATCAGCCGCGAGAACAGCCTGCCGGCGGCCGTCGTCTCGGCTGCCTTGGCCGCAAGCAGACTCCAACTCGCAAAACCTTCGCGGGCTGCAACACGGTCAAGCGCCTGATGGAGCGGAATCTTCTCCTTGCGGGACAACAGCCTGGCTTGACGCTTCAGATGGTAAATGGGCGCAATCATCGCAAACCTCCTGGTGCGAGCGGTCTTCGCAACCCCTCCTTATGCTTGGTGCTCGAACAGTCGGTTCGATGATCGGATTGCCCCGCATGAATGATGCTTTCCCGACGGAGGGAGGAGGCGTGGGCGCGCCGGAATCAGACAATACCCCAATGCTGACGGGTCGAAAACGCGCATACGTGCCGGGAATGCTGAACAAGATGTGTTTCGCCGGCCGGCATAAGCCGATTTATGATCGTGCCGGGGGTGATTCACCGCCAAAACACAAACGCTTCGACAGGAGAACGGGTCTGGTGCGGTTGAGATCTATCCCGCTGGGTGTCGTCGCCAGCCTCTTCCTCGTTGTCGTCGCTTTGACGGCACGGTCCTTTGCCGCGCCCTCGGCCATTCCGGCCTGGCTGCAGGCCCATGTCGGCGAAGGTGATGGCCAGATCTCAGCTGTGGTCCTGGAGCGGGCCCGAGCGCTTTACCTGAAGAAAGTCGGCGCAGGAGCCGTTAACAATCCCTGCTACTTCGCCATGGATGCGACGCGCCCTAGCGATCTGGGCAACAACAAACTGGGTCACCGTTATTACATCATCTGCGAGGCCAGCCAGGCGTTTCGCGCCGTTTCGGCGGGCCACGGCAGCGGCCGGAATCTGAAGGGCGTCGCTGATTTCGCCAATGGCAAGCGCTGCGCGAAGAACTTCGGCAATGCGCTGGATTCGTCACTGACCGCCGGCGGCGCCCATATGACCGGCGAGGCGAAAACCTCGTTCAAGGGCTATTATCGTACCGCGGCGAAGCAGGACGTGGCTTTCATGCGTACCTTCGTGCAGTTCGATGGCGAGGGCGAGGCCGCGAACGCCAGGCAGCGCGTGATCGGCGGGCATCCGGCGGAAGTGCTGAAGGGAATGTGTCTTCGCAAAGACCCGGCCAGCTCGCATGCCGACCATGACGGTTACGTGCCGTTCGGCAAACTGGTGGATTATGCCGGCGGCCGCAGCAATGGCTGCACCAGTTGGTCGGCGGCGGATGCGCGGCAGATCATCCCGATGGTGAAGGACAATCCGACGACGCTCTACATCTACCCTGAATCGCGCGACATCGCCGCCGTTGCGCAAATCGTGGCGGCGGGTCGTTCGCCGTCGGACGCTGGGCCCTATTGGAACGCATCCTGCCTGAAGGAAATCGGCTCTCCGAAATTCTGGCCGCGAAAGACGCTCGAGCCGATCATCGCCCAATACAGGAAGGACCACCCGGCACCGCCGCCGCAGCCGGTGCCGATCTGCAAGGAGCCTTGAGGTCCGTCCCGGCTCCGGGGATGCGGGGTCTACGGGATCGCATCCCTCAGCGCAGAAAATCGAACACCGCCTGCATGAAACCGGATGGATATTCGACATTCGACAGGTGAACCGCCGGCAGGACGACCAGCTTCGCGCCGGGCACCGCCGCGGCGATCAGTTCGCTGTGGCTGGCCGCCGTCACCGTGTCGTGCTCGCCGGCGATCACCAGCGTCGGCCGCGAGATCAGCGCCACGGTGCGGCGAAGGTCGGCGTCGCGCACCGCCGCAAAGAGGCCCGCCAGGCCTTGCCGGTCGATGGTGAGCAGCATGGCGCGAAATTCCTCGATGAAGGGCTCGTTGGCCGCCACCATTTTTGCCGGGAACCAGTTGTTGAGGAACGTTTCGGCGGTATCTGCCATATCGGGCGCCTGCCGGACGGCGGCAATGCGCTCGTCGAAATGGCGTGCCGGTCCGAGATGCGACGAGGTGTTGCTCAGGATCAGCCGGTCGATCCGCTCCGGCGCGTGGATGCCGAGCCATTGCCCGACGAAGCCGCCCAGCGACAGGCCGAGGAAATGCACGCGGCCAAGGCCGAGCGCGTCGAGCAGCTCGATCACGTCGCCGCCGAGCCGATCGAGCGAATAGGCGCCGGCCGGCACGCTCGATCCGCCATGGCCGCGAAAATCATAGCGCAGAAGATGGAAATGCCTGGACAGCTCGCCGACCTGTCCATCCCACATATGCAGCGTGGTGCCGATGGAGTTCGACAGCATCAGCACCGGCTTTGCCGCATCGCCGTCGAAGCGGTAGGCGATGCGCGTGCCATCGCCAACAGTCACAAAATTCAGCTCACTCATGATGAAAGATCCTTCTGGAAGGGTTGAATGACAGAGCGTAGTCAGATCGTTGGTTTGTTGATATTACAAAGTCAGGACAATCTCTGTAATCAAAGCTGACATGGCTGAATTCACCTTGCACGACCTGCAGTGCTTCGACGCCGTGATCCGCACCGGCGGCTTTCAGCCGGCGGCGGCCCTGTTGCATCGTTCACACCCGGCTGTATTCGCCGCTGTCGCCAAGCTGGAACGGCAGCTCGACCTCGTTCTCCTGGACCGCAGCGGCTATCGCGTGCGCCCGACCGAGGCCGGGCTGTCGTTCCACCGCCGGGCGCAATCGCTGCTGCGCGAACTGGAAGGCCTGCGCGTGCATGCCGCCCAGCTCTCGATGGGCGAAGAAAGCGAAATCCATGTGGTGATCGGCGACCTATGCCCACGACCGCAGGTGCTGGGCCTGCTCGGGCGGTTCTTCGCGCAATGTCCCGGCACGCGTCTGCACCTGCACTTCGAGGCCGTCGGCGGCCCTTGGGAACGCCTTTTCGACGACGAGGCCGATCTGGTCCTGCACTGGATCGACAAGGGCGATGCGCGGGTGGAATGGATCGATTTGTGCAAGGTGCCGTTCATTCCCGTGGTGGCACCGGGCTTTCTGCCGGAGCGCATCGAGCCGCCGATCACACCCGACCAGATGCAGGCGCTCACCCAATGCGTGATGCGCGACACTGCCCGCCATTCACCGCAACAAGACTACTTCATGGTCGAAGGCGCGCCGCAATGCCTGGTCGCCGACCAGGGCATGAAGAAGGAGATCATCCTGCAGGGCCTCGGCTGGGGCCACCTGCCACGCTTCCTGATCGAGGAGGAGCTGCGTGATGGACGCCTGCGGTCCATCGCCGGCCCTCATATGCCGGGCCGCACCGACGAACTGGTGGTTGCGCGTCGCCGCGACCGTCCCCACGGGCCGGTCGCCAACCGTTTGTGGGATCATATCCAGCAGGAGGCGCCGGCATTGCGCCACGCGTTGGAGCCCCAGAAGGTTGTTTTATAGGCAGGCGAGCGCTGGCGCTCGCGCTCGACGCGCCGACTATTGCAAAAGCCCCTTGATGATGCCGCTTGCCTTGCCGAAATCCATCTGGCCGGCATATTTCTGCTTCAGTGCCGCGATCACCTTGCCCATGTCCTTCTGGCTGGCGGCACCGGTCGCCGCGATCGCCTCGCGCGCCGCGGCGGTGATGGCGGCATCGTCGAGCTGCGTCGGCAGGAAATCGCGGATGATCTCCATCTCGCTGCGCTCCTGCGCGGCCAGTTCCGGACGCTTGCCGTCTTCGAAGGCCTTGGCCGATTCTTCGCGCTGCTTCACCATCTTGGCCAGGATCTGCAGGATCGCCTCGTCGCTGGCCGGTTCCTTGCCGGCACCGCGATTGGCGATATCGCGATCGTGGATGGCGGCTTGGATCAGCCGCAATGTCGGCAGCCGGTGCTTGTCCTGCGCCTTCATCGCGCTCTTCAGGGATTCGGCGATTTTTGCGCGCATCGTGCTCTCTCCTTCGGTCGGCGCGGACAATAGCGCCCGGTGCGGACCAACGCAAACCCTGATATGTCGAGGCAAGCCTATGATATTGCTCAATGAAATAAATCGTAGCGGCATTTCCCATCATCATTGACCGACCTGCCCCCTTCCCCTATGTACTGGGCCTTGCATGAACTGAAGCTTGAGTGCGTGGAGGCAGCGAATTCGCCGCTCCGCGCCGTTTGCCGCGCAAATAGCCCGCCGGGCCTGTTTGAAGCGCGCGGCCTGATAGGAGTGCCGCCATGGCCGACACCGCGTCCACCCCCGCTTGGGCCACCGAGAAACCGACGGCATTGCTGGTGCTGGCCGACGGCACCGTCATTGAGGGTCGCGGTCTCGGCGCAACGGGTTCGGCGGTCGCCGAGGTCTGCTTCAACACCGCGCTTACCGGCTATCAGGAGATCCTGACCGATCCGTCCTATGCCGGCCAGATCGTCACCTTCACCTTCCCGCATGTCGGTAATATCGGCACCAACGGCGAAGACATCGAGGACCTCAATCCGGCTGCTCGCGCCGGTGCCGTCGGCGCCGTGTTCAAGGCCGATGTCACCAATCCCTCCAACTACCGCGCTGCCGGCCATCTCGATCAATGGCTGAAGAAGCGCGGCATCGTCGCCCTCTCGGGCATCGACACCCGCGCGTTGACCGCGTTGATCCGCGAAAAGGGCATGCCCAACGCCGTTATCGCGCATGCGCCCGACGGCGTCTTCGATCTTGACGACCTGAAACGCCGCGCCGCCGCGTGGTCCGGCCTGATCGGCCTCGACCTCGCCAAGGAGGTCACGTCAGGCCAGTCCTCGGTGTGGCGCGAGACGCCTTGGGTGTGGGACGAGGGCTTTGGCGAACAGGACGAGCCCTCCATGCATGTCGTCGCCATCGACTATGGCGTCAAGCGCAACATCCTGCGCCTGCTTGCGGGGCTTGGTGCCAAGGTGACCGTGGTTCCGGCCAAGACCGGCGCCGAGGAAATCCTCGCCATGCAGCCGGACGGCATCTTCCTGTCCAACGGCCCCGGCGACCCTGAAGCCACCGGCGCCTACGCCGTGCCGGTCATCCAGGACCTGCTCAGGACCGAGATTCCGGTGTTCGGTATCTGCCTCGGCCACCAGATGCTGGCGCTGGCGCTGGGCGGCAAGACCGCCAAGATGCATCAGGGCCATCACGGCGCCAACCATCCGGTCAAGGACCACACTACAGGCAAGGTCGAGATCGTCTCGATGAACCACGGCTTTGCCGTCGACGCCGACTCGCTGCCGTCAGGCGTCGAGGAAACCCATGTCTCGCTGTTCGACGGCTCGAATTGCGGCATCGCGCTGACAGGCCGGCCGGTATTCTCGGTCCAGCACCACCCCGAGGCCTCGCCCGGCCCGCAGGATTCGCATTATCTGTTCCGCCGCTTCGTCAACCTGATCCGCGAAAAGCGCGGCGAGGAACTGCTGGCCGAACGGGCTTAGTTCCGACAGATCCTCATATTCGTGCCCCATCATCCGCGACGCCTTTGGTGACGGTTCCGAGTGCCGCAGGCCTCGCCACTTTCGTAACGAAGACAACGAGCGCCAGCACTAGGAAAACCGCGCCAACCAGGTAAGGCGCACCGCCGAAGGTCACTGGCGCGCTTGGCCCGGTGAACCAGGAAAAGATCGCGGTATAGAGCAGCGGCGTGACGATCGATGTGATCGAGAAGATCGACGTCATCGCGCCTTGTAATTCACCCTGCGCCGAAGGCGGCACCTTGGCGGCGGCGAGGCTCCTGAGCGGCGGGTCGGCCAGCGCTTCCAGGCAGCCGACGACGATCACCGCATAAATCATCCAACCCTGCGTCGCGAAGGCGTAGCCGAAAGCACTGAGCGCCGTGAACGCCAGACCGATCACCGCCGTCCTCCACTCGCCAAGCCTGGGAATGATGCGTGGCAGCACCGTTGCCATGACGATGGCTCCGCACAGGCCGAAAGCGCCGAGCGAAAAACCGATCTGCTGCTCGTTCCAGCCATAGCGATAGTTGGAGACGAACGACCAGACCGCCGGATACATCATGTGGCCGAGCGTCATCAGGAAGAAGACGAGCCCGATCCAGCCAATGCCTTGATATTGGCGCATCTGCAGAAGCGTGCCGACTGGGTTGGCGCGCTTCCACTCGAAGCGGCGGCGGTGCTTTTCATCGAGCGTTTCGGGCAGCAGGAACAGCGCGATCAGGAAGTTCACCAAGGCAAGTCCGGCGGCGAAATAGAACGGCACGCGCGGCCCGAAGGTGCCGAGCAGTCCGCCAAGGACGGGCCCGATGACGAAGCCGACGCCGAAGGCGATGCCGAGCAGGCCGAAATTCTTGGCCCGGTTCTCATCGTTCGAGATGTCGGCGATGAAGGCTGATGTGGTCGAATAGCTGGCGCCCGAAATGCCGGCCAGCACGCGCCCGATGAACAGCATCGGGTAGGACCAGGCTATGGCGCAGATCAGATTGTCGATGGAAAACGTCAGCACGGAGGCGAGAAGGATCGGCCGCCGGCCGAACCGGTCGCTCAACCCGCCCATGACGGGCGCGAAGAAGAACTGCATGGCCGCATAGACGAAGAACAGCCATCCGCCCTCGATCGCCGCCTCCGAGACGCCGACGCCGGTCAATTCTTGCAGGTAGGCCGGCAGCACCGGCATGATGATGCCGAATCCGATGATGTCGAGGAGCAGCGTCGTGAAGACGAGCGCAAGCCCCCGCTTGGCGGTTTTGGGATCGATCATGGTTTCGTCTGCTCCTTCCCGGCGCCTGGCGCGCAGGCGGAGGCACTTATAGGCGAGCAGGCCGTCAGGAACAATGAGGGAACAAGCAGGACGTTCGCATCCTGACACCCCCTGACGACATCCTTGCCGTCAGGTCACCCGTGAAAGAACCGGATGCTCAGATCGGGTTGTTGAACGTATCGCAGTCGGAAAGCTTGCCGCTCTTGTAGCCGCGCGCCAGCCAGGTCTGCCGCTGCGCCGACGTGCCGTGGTTGAAGCTTTCCGGCACTACGTAGCCCTGCATCTTCTTCTGCAGCGTATCGTCGCCGATCTGCCTGGCGGCATTGAGCGCGCTTTCCATATCGCCTTGCTCCAATATGCCCTTCTGCGCCGTGTAATGCGCCCAGACGCCGGCGAAGCAGTCGGCCTGAAGCTCGACGCGCACCGACATTTGATTGGCTTCGGCCTCGCCCATGCTTTGCCGCATCTGGTTGAATTTGGACATGATGCCGGTCAGATTCTGCACGTGATGGCCGACCTCATGCGCGATCACATAGGCCCGCGCGAACTCGCCCGAGGCGCCGAACTGCTGGTCCAGCTGCTGGAAGAATGTCATGTCGAGATAGACCTTGTGGTCGCCGGGGCAATAGAACGGTCCGGCCGCCGACGAGGCGAAGCCGCAGGCCGAGCGGATCTGCCCGCTGAACAGCACCAGCTTGGGGTCCTCATAGGTCAGTCCGTTGGCCTTGAAAATGCCTGTCCATGTGTCCTCGGTCTCGGCCAGCACGGTTGCCACGAACTGCTTCATCTCGTCGGAAGCCGGCGCACCGGTGCCCCCGCCCTGGCTGCCGCTGTTGTCCGTTATCTCGCCGCCGCCAGGCAGCAGGCCTCCACCGCCGCCGCTCAGCACCTGGATCGGATCGATGCCGAAGGCTTTCAGGCCGAAATAGAGCACGACGAGGATGATGATGGTCGAGATCGACATGCCGCCGCCGCTGCTGCCGCCGATCGGAATGCGGAACTGGCCGGGTCCGCCGCCACCAAATCCGCCGCCGCCGCTGCTGCGCTGGTCCTCGACATTGTCACTCTGACGACGGCCTCTCCAGAGCATGGCAACTCCCCGCGCTGCGAATTTACTGGTCGATCCGGCGCGAGGCCGGCTCCACCTCATAAACAATTATCTCAATGGTTGCGCCAAGTCACAGCATTTTTCGCAGCCGTGGCCGTGCTGGCATGTTGGCTCCGCTGCTCTGGCCGCGACTGTGGAATGTCTATGGCATCGCCGGCGAAACGAGCCAACGGCTTGGCAAAGTCCCTAGCCCGCCGTCATCGCCTTGCGGAACGCTTCCAGTGTCTCGGCACTGACATGGTGCTCTATGCCCTCGGCATCGATGCGCGCCGTCTCGGCGCTGACGCCGAGCGAACGCAAAAAAGCCTCCACCGTCTGGTGGCGAATGCGGCTCTCTTCCGCGACCTTGCGACCTGCTTCGGTCAAGAACACGCCGCGATAAGGCTTTCTGGAGACCAGCCCGTCGGCACACAGCCTGGTCAGCATCTTGGCCACTGTCGGTTGGGCGACCCCCAGCCTGGCCGCGATGTCGACCTGGCGAGCCTCGTTGCCGTCCTCGATCAGGTCGGCGATCAACTCGACATAGTCCTCGACCAGCGCGCTGCGGCGCGCTTCGCGCGTCTGCCGGAACCCTTCCGAATGGACATCGGCATCGGGCAGCGGCTCACGCGGGACCGGTCTGTTCTTCAGCGCCAATATGCGCTCCTCCTTGGCTGCCCGAAGATTGAATCGGCCCGCATTCATAGCACGGGCCCCCACAATCCTGGCGTTTATTTGCATTCGGGCCCAGGCGCAACCGCATCGCCGCCGCGTCGGAGCACGATCGATCACATCACAAAAGCATGATCAATGAAATATAGCATATTGCATAATGTTGAGCCGCGACATAGATAGGAGACATCATCCATTGCATCAAGCGGAATTCGCCATGTCCGAGACCGACGCCACCGCCATAGCCAGACCCGCGTGGCGGTTCGACAGGCCAGGCGACGAGCAGCCGAGTCTGCGCGAGGTCAATTCCTCGATCGCCGTGCCGAATTCGGGCGTCTGGTTCCGTCGCCTGTTTGCCTTCATGGGGCCGGGCTACATGGTCTCGGTCGGCTATATGGACCCGGGCAACTGGGCGACAGACCTCGCCGGCGGCGCCCAGTTCGGCTACACGCTGCTGTTCATCATCATGCTGTCCAACCTGATGGCGATCCTGCTGCAGGCGCTGGCCGCGCGTCTCGGCATCGCCACTGACCGCGACCTCGCCCAGGCCTGCCGCGCCTACTACCCGCGTCCGGTGAACTTCGTGCTGTGGATCGCCTGCGAGCTCGCCATCATCGCCTGCGACCTCGCCGAAGTGATCGGCACCGCGATCGCGCTGCAGCTCCTGTTCGGCATTCCGCTGATCGGCGGCGCCATGCTCACCGCGCTCGACGCCTTCCTGGTGCTTTTGTTGATGAACAAGGGCTTCCGCTATCTCGAAGCCTTCGTCATCGCGCTTCTGATCATCATCTTCAGCTGCTTTGCCATCCAGATCTTCGTCGCCGCGCCGCCGGCCGGCACGATCCTGCATTCGATGTTCGTGCCGTCATCCGAAATCGTCACCAATCCGGCGATGCTCTACATCGCCATCGGCATCATCGGCGCAACCGTCATGCCGCACAATCTCTATCTGCACTCCTCGATCGTGCAGACCCGCGCCTATGAACGCACCGACAAGGGCAAGCGCGACGCCATCAAATGGGCAACGACGGACTCGACCATCGCCCTGATGCTGGCCCTGTTCGTCAACGCCTCGATCCTGATCGTGTCGGCGGTCGCCTTCCACAACACCGGCCACCACGACGTCGCCGAGATCGGCCAGGCTTTCGAACTGCTGTCGCCGCTGCTCGGCCTGAGCATCGCCTCGATCCTGTTTGCCGTGGCGCTGCTTGCCTCCGGCCTGAACTCGACGGTGACCGCCACGCTTGCCGGCCAGATCATCATGGAAGGCTTCCTGCGCCTGCGCATCCCGCAATGGGCGCGGCGCCTGCTGACGCGCGGCCTCGCCATCATCCCCGTCGTGGTCGTCACCGCGCTCTACGGCGAAAAGGGCACTGGCCAGTTGCTGGTGTTCAGCCAGGTGATCCTGTCGATGCAGCTGCCCTTCGCGGTGATCCCGCTGGTCCAGTTCGTCTCCGACGGGAAGAAGATGGGCAATCTCGCCATTCCGCGCGGCGTTGCGGCGCTCGCCTGGGTGGTCGCCGCCATCATCCTGGTGCTCAACTTCAAGCTGCTCTACGACACGCTATTCGGGATCGGCTGAGATCGGCCGCGACAAAGACGCGACCCGCGCTATTTTTCGGTCTGTCATGACGACGATAGCCCAATCCCGAAGCTTCTATGCCAAGCTGATGGCTGCCCAGGCGCATTCCGCCGATCCGCGTCTTGAAGAGGTGTTCGCGGCCGTGCCGCGCGAGGCGTTTCTCGGTCCCGGCCCATGGACGATCGTCGCCGGCAAAGGCGTTATCGAGACGCCGAGCGCCGACCCGCGCTTCATCTACCAGAACGTGCTGGTGGTGCTCGATGCCGACAAGGGCATCAACAATGGCGAGCCGTTCCTGCACGCCATGTGGATCGGGAAACTCGCGCCCAGGCCCGGCGAGGCTGTCACTCACATCGGCGCCGGCACCGGCTACTACACCGCTTTGCTGGCCAGGTTGGTTTCACCTGGTGGCACCGTTGCCGCCTTCGAACTGGACGCCGATCTTGCCTCGCGGGCAAAGGCAAACCTTGCGGCCTACGAGAATGTCACTGTCATTCCTGGCGATGCCGTCACATCGGACTTGCCGCCATCGGATGCCATCTATGTCAATGCCGGCGTCGCGGCACCTCCACCCGGCTGGCTCAAGGCGCTGAAGCCGGACGGCCGCATGATCTTCCCGTGGCGCCCGGCCGAGCGCGTTCCCCTGGCCGTTCTGGTGACCCGCACCGAAAAAGGTTTTGCCTGCGACCCTTTCATGCGCTCCTGGTTCATCCCTTGCTCCGGCGCGTCGATTGCAAGCCCCGCGGCAAAAATCCCGACGCGCGACCAGGCCGCGCGCAGCCGCTCGATCTGGCTGACGGCGGACAAGTTGCCGGACCGCACCGCCACCGCGATCTTTGAGCATGTCTGGTTTTCGTCACGCAGCCTCGATGCGCGGCCTCGGGGCTGACGAACCGAAATTCGGCAGGGCCTGTCGGACGGCCAGCCAGTCATCCGTCCTTGGACTGAAGTCCGGCCCTGACGGCATGGATCGAAACAGGAGGAGCATCCCATGAGAAAGATCATAGCGGCGACATTCGTCAGCCTCGACGGCGTCATGCAAGCGCCGGGCGGCCCGGAGGAGGATCCCGTCGGCGGCTTCAAGTTCGGCGGCTGGACGTTCCACTATTTTGACGAAGTGGCGGGCGCGGCGATGGATGAACTATTCTCCAAACCCTTCGCCCTGTTGCTCGGCCGCAGAACCTACGACATATTCGCCGCATACTGGCCGTATCAGAAAGATCCGATCGCGGATGCCTTCAACCCTGCGACCAAATACGTAGCGACGCATCGTCCGGATTCGCTCACCTGGCAGAACACGCAATCGCTTGGGCCTGATATCGTCCCGGCGTTGCGCCGCCTCAAACAGGAAGATGGACCTGACCTGCTCATCCAGGGATCGGCCAATCTGATCCAGACCCTGCTCGCCAATGGGCTGATCGACGAGATTCGGCTGATGATCTTCCCGCTGTTGCTGGGCAAGGGCAAGCGGCTGTTCGGCGATGACGCGATGCCGGCCGCCTTCAAGCTGACCCGCTCGCAGGCTTCCAGCACCGGCGTCATCATGGCGACCTACGAGCGCGCCGGCGAAATCAAGACCGGTTCCTTTGTCACGGGGGAGCCATCCGACGCCGAGCTCGAGCGGCGCAGGACCTGGAAGTAAACGCTTCTTTTCCTCTCCTCCACGAACGTGGAGGAGAGGAAACCAGGTTCTGAAAATTCCCTCAAGCCGCCTGCGGCCGGCGCGCCAGCCCGTCGCGTATATGCCGTGCGAACGCTTGCGCCGCCGGGCCGACGCCGTGCCTCGGCAGATGCAGGTTGATCGAGAAATTCGGCAGCGGCGGCAGGCCGGACTCGGACGGCAATATGTCGAGATCGGCCGGCACCGTGGAGGCCAGCCAGGTGGTGACGGCCAGATCGGAACGCACCGTTGCGGTCGTCGCGTCGATATTGCCGTTCTCGAACACGGTGCGCCATTCCAGCCCATGCTCGTGGAGCGCCGAAAGCACCACCGGCCGGAAGGCGCAGCTGTCGGCGACCATCGAGACCGGCAGGGGGCGCTTGGCGCGCGCGACACCGCCCTTGGCGCCGACCCACACCAGCCGATCGATGGCGAGGCACTCGCCATCCGATGCCCCCACCCGCTCCTCGATGACCGCCAGGTCGATAGTGCCGGCCGCGAGCGCCGCGGCCAATTCCGGTGAGGAGGCGCAGACCAGCGATATCTCGACCTGCGGATAGGTTTGCGCATAGGCTTTCAGCACCGGCGCCAGCGTCGTGCCGACAAGGTCGTAAGGCACGCCGAACCGCACCTGGCCGGCCACGACATTGGCAGCCATTTCGGCCCAGATCTCGTCGTTGAGGCTGAGCAGCCGCTTTGCCTTGCCGAACAGCCGCTCGCCGGAAGAGGTCAGCCGCAAGCCGCGCCGGTCGCGCTCGAACAGGCTGCGGCCGAGCGCCTCCTCCAGCCGCCGGACTTGCTGGCTGACGGCGCCTTGCGTCAGGTGCAGCGCATTGGCCGCCGCCGTCATGCTGGCCTTGTCGGCGACGGTGACGAAGGTGCGCATGAGCGTCGTATCGAGGTTGCGGATCATGCCTGCATTATAGATGCTAATGCCCGTCATCGCAAATATTGCATTTACTGATATTCGGCTGCATCTACCATGGGGCCTCCGACTGAGGACGCCGCATGCTCCAACCCGTCATCCCCCTGATCCTGTTCGCCCTGGTGGCGACCAGCACGCCCGGCATCGCCACCACCTTGTCGACGGCGTCGGGCGCGCAGTTCGGCTTTCGCCGCTCCATCCCGCTGGTGGTCGGCAGCGCGGCCGGCTTGGCCACCGTCACCGGGGCGGCGGCCGCCGGGCTGGCCGGCCTGCTTCTCGCCATGCCGTCCTTGCAGCTTGCCATGAAGATCGCCGGCTCGCTCTACCTCGTCTGGCTGGCGCTCAAGATCGGCCGTGCGGGGGCCCCCAAGCTCGATGTGACGATGATCAAACCGAACAGTTTTCTCGGCGGTGCCGGCATTCAGTGGCTGAACCCCAAGGGCTGGGCGATGGGGCTTGGAGCCGCGGCATCCTTCGCCGCACTCGCCGACGGGCCGGCGCGGCTGGCCCTGCTGCTCGGCTCCACCTTCGGCCTCACCGCCGCCTTCTCGCTGTCGCTATGGTGTGTGGCCGGCATGCTGCTCGCCCGGCTGCTGAAGACCGAGCAGCAATGGCGCGCGCTCAATATCCTGCTCGGCCTGGTGCTGGCGGCATCGATCATTCCGATGTGGCGGCAGGCGTAAGATGGGCCTGCAGAACCTGGGTTCCTCGCCCCCGCAAGGCGAGGCGAGGAACCCGAATCCTGTCAAGCCGCGTAGCGTGCGGCTGGCTTGTCGGCGTGCAGGCTGCCGTAGAAGGTCTGCCGGGCGCCAAGGAAGGCGTCCAGCTTGGCCGTATCGGCAAGCGCGGGCACGGTGACGGCTTCGCCCCTGGCCAGGCCGACAAGGGCAGCATCGACCATATCGTCGGCGGTCATGATGATTTCCTTCGGAAGCTGGTCGATATCGCTTCCCGCGACTTCCCAGAAATCGGTCCGGGTCGCCCCCGGCAGCACCACCTGCGCCTGGACATGGGTGCCGGCAACCTCGCGCTGCAGGGCTTCGGTGAAGTTGACGACATAGGCCTTGGTGCCGCTGTAGATGCCGCCGAACGAGGTGTCAAAGGCCAGCACCGAGGCGATGTTGACGATAGCGCCGCGGTTGCGCGCGAGAAATCCCGGCAGCACAGCACGCGTCAACCGCGTCAGGGCGATCACATTGACCTTGATCATGCGTTCAGCCGCATCGGCGTCCGCCGTCGCAACCACCTGCGCACCACCAAGCCCGGCATTGTTGACCAACAGCGTGACGCTGTCATCCGTCGACACCGTCCGCTCCACCCGCCGCACATCATCGTCGTTGGCCAGATCGGCACTGATCACGCTGACCTTGCGGCTGTAGGCATAGCGCAGCCTTTCAGCCAATTCCTCGAGCCGGTCCGCGCGGCGCGCCACCAGCACCAGGTCATAGCCCTGCCCCGCCAGCCGGTCGGCATAGACAGCGCCGATGCCGGAGGAAGCGCCGGTGATGACGGCGGTGCCCTTGTTCTCATTCTTGCTCATTGTCCTGTTCCTTTCGCGCTCTTCGCTCTGGTTCGGCTTCGACGGATGCGCCGGCTGCCGAGCTTCTCGATCGTCAATTGGTGGCATATGCCACTTTCGGCGAAGTAGGTATATGCCACTATCTTGTCAACGGCGGCCGCGAAAACTATTTCTGCGGCAGGCTGGCACAGGCTTTGCCAGCGAGGAGTTGACATGACCGATCTTCAGCAACCGGGATTCAGCCGATGCAACAATGCCACCTTGCGGCGCACCGCGCGCAGGCTCGGCCGCTTCTACGACGACGCGCTTGCGCCTTCCGGGCTGAAAGGCACGCAATTTGGCCTGCTCTTTCAGATCAGTGCCAGCAGCGAACCGGCGATGGGGACCGTTGCCGAGGCGCTGATCATGGATCTCTCGGCGCTCGGCCATACGCTGAAGCCGCTGGTCCGCGACGGCTATGTCGAAACCTTCCCCGATAAGGACGATCGCCGCGTCAAGCGCGTCCGGCTGACGCCGCACGGCCAGGCCAAGCTCGAAGAGGCGATCAGGCTGTGGAGTGTCGCCCAGCAGCGCTTCGAGGAGATGATCGGCGCGGAGCAAGCCGCGAAGCTGCGTGCGACGCTGGATGATGTGGCCTCTCTGGACCTCGAAACGCCGGCGGCCGCTCCCTCCAGCTGAAGCGGCCGCGAAAGAACCAGCGACGAAAAGCTTGGCGCCCTCTACTCCGCCGGCATGGCGACCGGCCGCGCCAGCATCCGGCCGGCCAGCACGATGCCGAGCCCGACAACGGGGAAGACGGCCGCGATGAGGCCGAGATCGGCCGGACCGCCATAGCGCAGCACGGCGCCGCCAACCACCGCGCCGAGCGCCACGCCGAGATAGAGCGCGGAGGCGTTGAGCGACAGCACGATCGGGGCAGCGTCCGGGGCGAGCTTGATGATGCGGCTCGCCTGCGCCGGCGGGAAGGCCCAGCCGACGATGCCCCATGGCACCATCATGCCCATCAGCGCCGGCCCGGCGAGATGATGCGGCAGAAAGGCCGGGATCAGCGAGAAGGTGACGAGCATGGCAGCGCTCAGCGCCAGCGACCAGCCGACGGTGCGCGTAGCGCCGAAGCGGTCTGCGGCCTGGCCGCCGGCGATGTTGCCGATGACGGCGCCGACGCCGAAGGCGAGCAGCATGCCGGGCAGCGCTATCGGGGAGAGCCCGCTGGCTTCGATGGCCAGCGGCGCGATGAAGCTGAACACGGTGAAGGCGCCGATGAGGGCAAGTGTGGTCGTCACCAGGATCGGCATCACGCCGGGACGCATTGCCGCCGCCAGCCGACGCTTCAGCGGCAGCTTGGTGCCGATGATGCCGCGCGGCAGCCGATACCAGAGGATGGCACCGGCGAGCGCGCCGAGGCCTGCGATGGCATAGAACGTGCCGCGCCAGCCGGCTATCGCCGCGACCAGCGCACCGAGCGGGGCGCCCACCGCCACCGCCACCGTGGTGCCGCCGACGACGACGGCAATGGCGCGGGCCCGGTGATGATCATCGACCAGCGCCACCGCCGTGCCTTGCGCGGTCGCCGCGAACAGGCCAGAAGACAGCGCCATGATGATGCGCGCGGCGAGCAGCACTTCGAAGGAGGAACTCAAGGCCGCGGCAACATTGCCGATGACGAAGAACACCAGCGTCCACAGGATGACGCGGCGCCGGTCCCATTCGCCGGTCAGCGTCGCCAGGATCGGCGTGCCGACCGCATAGGCGAGCGCGAAGGCGGTGATCAGCGTGCCGGCGAGCGGAACGGAGATGCCGGCATCCCTGGCGATGTCGGGCAGAAGGCTGGAGATGACGAAGCCTTCGGTCGAGATCGCAAACGATCCGAGCGCAAGCCAGAAAATCCGCTTGTCCATGGCGATGTGTCCTTAGTTCAAAAGTTATTGAACAATTGGACATAACCCGGCAGGATGTCAATGAAGCCAGGGAAAAATAGCACAACCATCCTGACAGCCCTGTGTCAGCACGGTCGTGAAAGGGAGAGCGGTGTGCACGGCAGACGCGGAGCGGGTGCGTTGAAATCGGCCGGAACTGTGCTTAGGTTGCAGCCATGAGCCTGCCACATCCTAATACGGACCAGATCAGCCTGCCGATCGTGCTCGCCGTGCTCGGCGACCCGACGCGGCTGGCGATCGTGCGTTATCTCGCCAGCAAGGAAGGCGTGCCGCTGAACTGCAGCAAATTCCTCGATCTCGCCTCCAAGACCAATCTGAGCTACCACCTGGCAAAGCTGCGCGAGGCCGGCGTGACCCGCGCAGAAGTGGCCGGCACCAACCGCATGATCACGCTGCGCCGCGCCGATCTCGATGCCCGCTTCCCCGGCCTGCTCGACAGCATTATTGCCGCCGCAGGCGAAGATCCGGCGCTGCCGGCGGTCGGCGGCCATGATATCGAAGTGACGGCCTGACTCGCGGGATCTGGGTTCTCGCCCCCACGGAAGTGGGGAGAGGAAACGCTGCCTCACAACCGGAGTTCCCCATGCGCATCGCTGTCCTCGCCGATATCCATGGCAATGTGCTGGCGCTTGACGCCGTGCTCGCCGACCTCGAGCGGCGCGGCGGCGCGGATATCACGGTCAATCTCGGCGACAGCGTTTCGGGTCCGCTCTGGCCGCGCGAGACGTTTGCGCGGCTGGAAGCGCTGGACCTGCCGACCGTGCGCGGCAATCATGACCGCCGCGTCGCCGCCGATCCGGCCGATGAGACCATGTGGGCCTCCGACGTCTACGCGCGGGAACGGCTGACCGGGGCGCAGCGCGAGGTGCTGTTCGCCCAGCCTCTGACGCTGGAGATCGCGCCCGGCGTGATCGCTTTCCATGCCAGGCCCGATCATGACGAGAAATACCTGCTCGATGCGATCACCGATGGCCGGCTGGTGCGTGCGCCGCTGGCGGCGATCCGGCGGCGGTTGAAGGCGCTCGATCCGGCCTGCCGCCTGGCCCTGTGCGGCCATAGCCACCGGGCCGAACTGATCCGCTTGCCCCGCGGTCCGGTGATCTTCAACCCGGGCAGCGTCGGCTGTCCCGCCTATGAAGACTCGACGCCGCCGGCGCATTCCTCCGAGCAGGGCGCGCCGCATGCGCGCTATGGCATCGTCACTTCAGGCGAGCCCGGCCGGCCCGACCGTTTCGAGGCCATCGCCGTCGACTACGATCACGAGGCGGCCGCCAGCCAGGCCGAACAGGCGGGACGGCCCGAATGGGCCCATGCGCTGCGAACCGGCTTCATGCCCGGCTGAATGCTCTTCGCATTCATGCCGCCAGGCTGCTCTCTCCCCGCTCTCCGATCATCGCCCTCACGCAGCTCCGTCCCTGCCGGAAGAAAATCTCGCTTCTGGACATGGCGCAGCGTCGTCGCCTATAAAATCGGCTTCGCGTGTGGCGGCGTTTTCGTATCTGGCGGTGCCTTTGGTAATGCAATCTATCGGCCACGGCGAAGCGATGAAGCGCCGGTCTATGCTCCGAACGACGCTCTTCGCGCTGATCGCCGCTCCTTTGCTTCTGACGGTGGCCCATGCCGAGGATGGGCCGTTCATCTCCATCGTCACCGGCCTCGCGCCCGACGATCTCCTCAACGTCCGCGCCCAGCCATCGCCGATCGGCAAGACCGAGGCGCGTCTGGCCAACGGCGCCAGCGTGAACAATCTCGGCTGCATCGATGTCGATGGCCGCCAATGGTGCAAGGTCGAGGCCGAGAACCCGAAAATCAGCGGCTGGACCCCCGCGCGTTACCTGAACCCCGTCAATCCGGCTTCGCCGCCCGATCCGGATCAGGCGGATGCGGCCGCCGCCGCGACCAACGATGCAGGCCAGGCGCTCGGCGCCGCAACGGTCAGCCCCGCTGCCGCGCCGCCGCCCGCCTTGCCGCCCGACCTGACGGCGCGGCTGGGCGGAGCCGACAATGCGGCTGCCCCCGCAACCACGCCGAAATCCGCCGCGGTAATCGCCATGCAGGATGCCTACGGCCTGGCGCTGGTGGCGAATGAACCGCCGTCCACTGGGGAGAATCCGGCTCAGGCGGAGGCCAGCGCCGGAGGCGCCGCCATTGAAATTCCCTGTGCGCGCAATGTTGGCCAGCCGATGACCCTTTGCGCGGCAAGTGTCGAGCACAAGGGCAGCGACAAGGCCGACGTCACCGTGACCTGGCCGGACGGCGGCAGCCGCGTCATCTCCTTCTACGGCGGCCTGCCCGCAGGTTCCGACGGCGACAGCGATTTCCGCTTCACCCGCGAAGGCAGCCTCAGCATGATCCGCGTCGGCATCTCGGAGCGATTCGAGATTACGGACGCGGTGGCGTTTGGGGATTAGTTTGGAAGGCAATAGGGCAGTAGGGCAGTAAGGCAATATGTGAAGTGCCTGGAGTGACTGCCCTACTGCCCTACTGCCCTACTGCCCTACTGCCCTACTGCCCTACTGCCCTACTGCCCTCATTTTCGGGGTTACATCAGGCAAAACTCTTCCCTATAAGGCCCTCCTAGCCTGATACCAGAATCGCAAGCACAACCGGCCGGGTCTCCCGTCCCGGTTTTTCGTGCAAGCCGCTCGCCGAACGGAATTCATAAAGATGCCAAGACGCACCGACATCAAGTCGATCCTGATCATCGGGGCCGGCCCCATCGTCATCGGCCAGGCCTGCGAATTCGACTATTCCGGCACGCAGGCCTGCAAGGCGCTGAAGGAAGAGGGTTTCCGCGTCATCCTGGTCAATTCCAACCCGGCCACCATCATGACCGACCCGGAACTGGCCGACGCCACCTACATCGAGCCGATCACCCCCGAGGTCGTGGCCAAGATCATCGCCAAGGAGCGACCCGACGCGCTGCTGCCGACTATGGGCGGCCAGACCGCGCTCAACACCGCGCTCTCGCTGCGCCGCATGGGCGTGCTGGAACGCTATAATGTCGAGATGATCGGCGCCGACGCCACGGCCATCGACAAGGCCGAGGACCGGGCGCTGTTCCGCGAGGCGATGAAGAAGATCGGCCTGGAAACGCCGAAGTCGATGCTGGCCAACGCCACCGACGTCAAGAATGCCGACCGCAAGACGCATGAGGCCGAGCGCGCGGCGCTGAAGGCCGAAAAGCCCGACAATCTCGACGCCGCGCTCGACGCGCTGGAGACAAGCTGGAACCTCGGCGAAGGCGACCGCAAGCAGCGCTACATCAGCCATGCCATGGCGATCGCCGCCCAGGCGCTCGACCATGTCGGCCTGCCCGCCATCATCCGCCCCTCCTTCACCATGGGCGGCACCGGCGGCGGCATCGCCTACAACAGGGCCGAATTCTTCGACATCGTCCAGTCCGGCCTCGACGCCTCGCCGACCACCGAGGTGCTGATCGAGGAAAGCGTGCTCGGCTGGAAGGAATACGAAATGGAGGTCGTCCGCGACAGAGCGGACAATTGCATCATCGTCTGCTCCATCGAGAACATCGATCCGATGGGCGTGCACACGGGCGATTCGATCACCGTCGCGCCGGCGCTGACCTTGACCGACAAGGAATACCAGATGATGCGCAACGCCTCGATCGCGGTGCTGCGCGAGATCGGCGTCGAGACCGGCGGCTCCAACGTGCAGTTCGCCGTCAACCCGGC
This sequence comes from Mesorhizobium sp. B2-3-6, assembly GCF_006442305.1. Lineage (NCBI taxonomy): Bacteria > Pseudomonadati > Pseudomonadota > Alphaproteobacteria > Hyphomicrobiales > Phyllobacteriaceae > Mesorhizobium > Mesorhizobium sp. B2-3-6. The sequence continues at coordinate 48,920 of NZ_VFVW01000003.1, forward strand.
CGATGGCCGCCTTGTCGTCATCGAGATGAACCCGCGCGTCTCGCGCTCATCCGCACTGGCCTCCAAGGCGACCGGTTTCCCGATCGCCAAGATCGCCGCCAAGCTTGCCGTCGGCTACACGCTGGACGAGCTGGAGAACGACATCACCGGCGGCGCCACGCCCGCCTCGTTCGAGCCCAGCATCGACTACGTCGTCACGAAAATCCCGCGCTTCGCCTTCGAAAAATTCCCCGGCGCCGAGCCGGTGCTGACCACCGCCATGAAGTCGGTCGGCGAAGTCATGGCCATCGGCCGCACCTTCCAGGAATCCTTGCAGAAGGCTTTGCGCGGTCTGGAGACCGGCCTCACCGGCCTCGACGAGATCGAGATCCCCGGCCTTGGCCATGGGACGACGCCCGCCAGCCATGTCGACGACCGCAATGCCATCCGCGCCGCACTCGGCACCCCGACGCCCGACCGGCTGCGCATGGTGGCGCAGGCGATCCGCATGGGCACCTCGCTCGAAGACGTGCACGCAATGTGCAAGATCGACCCCTGGTTCCTAGAGCAGATCGCGGGCATCCTCGCCATGGAAGCCCGCATCCGCGAGCACGGCCTGCCTGAGGATGCCGCCAATCTGCGCATGTTGAAGGCCATGGGCTTTTCGGACGCCCGCCTCGCGTCACTGACGAGGACCGACGTGGAAGTCGTTCAGAAGATTCGCGAAAAGCTCGACGTTCATCCAGTTTATAAGCGCATCGACACCTGTGCGGCCGAGTTCGCGTCGCCCACCGCCTACATGTACTCCACTTATGAAGTGCCCTTCGCCGGCGCGCTCGCCAACGAGGCGCAGGTGTCGTCGCGCAAGAAGGTGGTTATCCTCGGCGGCGGTCCGAACCGCATCGGCCAGGGCATCGAATTCGACTATTGCTGCTGCCATGCCGCGTTTGCGCTGCGCGACGCCGGCTATGAAGCGATCATGATCAACTGCAACCCGGAGACCGTGTCGACCGACTACGACACGTCGGACCGGCTCTATTTCGATCCCCTGACGGCGGAGGACGTGCTGGAGATCCTGCGCGCCGAGCAGGTCTCGGGCGAGCTGGTCGGCGTCATCGTCCAGTTCGGCGGCCAGACGCCGCTGAAGCTCGCCGATGCGCTGGAGAAGGCCGGCATCCCGATCCTCGGCACCTCGCCCGACATGATCGATCTGGCGGAGGACCGCGACCGCTTCCAGAAGCTGCTGCACAAGCTCAATCTCAGCCAGCCGAAGAACGGCATTGCCTATTCGGTCGAGCAGGCCCGCCTCGTCGCCGGCGAGCTCGGCTTCCCCCTGGTGGTGCGCCCCTCCTATGTGCTGGGCGGCCGCGCCATGCAGATCATCCATGACGAGGGCATGCTGCAATCCTATTTGCTCGACACCGTGCCCGGCCTGGTGCCGGAGGACATCAAGCAGAAATACCCCAACGACAAGACCGGCCAGATCAACACGCTGCTGGGCAAGAACCCGCTGCTGTTCGACACCTATCTCTCCGGCGCCATCGAGGTCGATGTCGACTGCCTCTGCGACGGCAAGGCGACCTTCGTGTCGGGCATATTGGAGCACATCGAGGAGGCCGGCATCCATTCGGGCGACTCGGCCTGCTCGCTCCCGGTGCACTCGCTGCCTTCGGAGCTGGTCGACGAGTTGGAGCGCCAGACGGCAGCCCTTGCCCGCGCGCTAAATGTCGGCGGGTTGATGAACGTGCAGTACGCGATCAAGGACGGCACGGTCTATGTGCTGGAGGTCAACCCGCGCGCATCCCGCACCGTGCCCTTCGTCGCCAAGACCATCGGCCGCCCCATTGCCAAGATCGCCGCCCGCATCATGGCCGGCGAGAGCCTGGAAGACGCCTTCGCCCATTACGGCGCCATGCCCGACCCGCGCAATCCCGGCCACATCGCGGTCAAGGAAGCCGTCTTCCCCTTCGCCCGCTTCCCCGGCGTCGACATCCTGCTCGGCCCGGAAATGCGCTCGACCGGCGAGGTCATGGGCCTCGACCGCGATTTCGCGCTTGCCTTCGCCAAGAGCCAGTTGGGCGCCGGCGTCGACCTGCCGCGCTCCGGCACGCTGTTCGTCTCGGTGCGCGACGAGGACAAGAAAGGCATATTGCCGGCGGTCAAGCGCCTCGCCGGCCTCGGCTTCAAGGTGATGGCCACGTCAGGCACCGCCCGCTTCCTCGCCGAAAACGGCGTCGTCGCCGAGAAAATCAACAAGGTGCTCGAAGGCCGCCCCCACATCGAAGACGCCATCCGCAACCGTCAGGTCCAGATCGTCTTCAACACCACGGATGGCCAGAAGGCGGTGTCGGACTCGAAGTCGTTGCGGCGAGCGACGCTGATGCAGAAGGTGCCGTATTACACGACTCTGTCGGGTGCCGCCGCGGTGGCCGAAGCGATCGCGGCGCTGAAGGCTGGGAGCTTGGAGGTGCGGCCGCTGCAGGAGTATTTTGCTTGAGGCATCTACTTCCACACGAGAGGGGAGCCGGCAGCAAGCATGAGTTCATCCGTCGAATCAGATAGCGGCCTTCGCCGCAGGAACGCATATTGACAGGTTAATTTCACTGTCCTGCGATTCCACTTCGATTCGCTCGACAAATTTCTTCAAATTAGATACAGAAACGCTTCTTTAAGAAGTCTAGCTCTGTATTTTCTAATAAAAGACAGAAATGTCGCACGCGGCGCCGCGTATGGATGCCTAAGGATAATTTCTATATCCTTTTTAAGCTCAGTTCCGATATTTCCATAAAGAAGATACTTCTTTAATAGTTGGCTCTCGTTCAACCCTGACAAAAACTCATACTCACGCAACCTTTCGCGTAAGTAATTCATCGAAAATAAGGTTCTAGCTCTCGGTTCGGCAGAAAGAAGGTTGAGCGAGGCTTTAACTACGGTATCGATTCGACCGCCTTTCAACGGATACCTTGCAGAAAATCTCCTTAACTCTCTATCGAATGCACCTATATTTTTCTTCGAGACAGCACTAAGTAATGAAAGAGCCCTATACTCTTTGAACTCACGCTTTGAAAAATGCCTTGTCTTAGAGGCATTAAAATTTAGACCCAAGTTTAGTAAGAACCTAGATGCTTGATGCATGGTAGCTTCAAGGTGAATCCTTGACTTTCCGAACAGGACTATGTCGTCAGCCCACCTTAGATATAATATTCCTTCACTTTTACAATATTCAATAAAATTTCTGTTGAATTGATTCAGATAAAAATTTGAAACAATTCTAGACGCGTCTGAAATTATTTCCTGAGGTATTCCCTTTGATGAGGGGCTGTACCCCTTTATACGCCTGTCCCAATAATTTAAAAAATACCCAAGCAGAGAGACAATCTCGTCGTTTCCAGGAACCTTGCTTCTGATGTTATTTATCAGGCGACCTATGTCGATCGTGTCATAAAAGTTAGCAACATCAGACACAAGAACGTAATTTCCAACAGTAGAATCGTTACAAGTCTCAATGAGAAGATCGGTAAACTGAGACCAATCCTTGAACCAAGCTCTCCTAGAAAAGGTGTCGCGAAAATAAGGATCGATTATGTCATCTTCTTTCTCCGGGTCCCTTACCTTCTTGGCCAATTTCGGAACGGACCGGTATGCGCCATACACTCCCTCGAAATCCTCAATGAGGTACTCTTGGAGGGCGAGCACAATTAAGTAATATACAGTCATATCTTCAGCTGTCAAAATCGGGACAAACCGGGTACAGCCAGCAGATTTCAGATAACCAAGGTAGCCATGCCCTATTGATGGAATGTACTTATGTTGCTTAATATCTGATTTTAATTGGTCGATCGATGCAACAATTTCTTTTAGTTCTTTTGCGCCGATGATTGGAACGATACTCTCACTAAGTTTTTTCCAAATTGGGCGAGCATTTTTGGTAGTGATTATTGCGTCAAAAGCACTCATACTTGTCCTGAGCAATTGAAAGGCATTTTGGCACCGTCACGGACAAAAACCGCAGCTGACTGGCGTGAGGTACCGGCAAAGGTGTTACGATTCAACTGAGACGTCAGGTCTCAACATTAATAGCAATTGGCTTCGACGCCTTAGCTTTCGCTCTTTCCAATTTGCTCGCGGCTTTTCGCATCCTAGCGACCGCTTCCTTCGCCTTGTCGCCTTCGATCGTGTCCCGCTTGATCACCTCATTTTCGACCAACTGCGATAGGTTCTCGTTACCGACTTTGAGGTCTGGAAAGAGCTTCCGGATTTCGCGACGTACCACCGAAGTTACTGCTTCGGACCGGATGACCGCCGAAACCGTAAACTTGTTGAACAACTGGGCCTGCTGATGGAAGGCATCCATCGCATCGGTGGTCAGCCCTTCCTTGGCATATAGGAAGAGGCATTGCAGATGATCCTCATTCTTGGGATTCATGTCGGCAAGTACGATGCGGCAAACTTCTTCGTGGCTGATCTGGTTTGCTACGTAGATGCGGACCAGCCGCCATTCGACCGCATTGGTCAGGATCACCCAGTGAATGCCTTGGTGAGCCCCATAGTCAATAACCTGCCTCAGGTGATTCTCGGCCAAGCTGCTGCCTGCTGATTTCACTTCGACAAGCAATCGCAGTTTCCCTGCGATCTTGATCGCGAGATCACAATATGTGGCCTTAATCTGATGTTCCGATGTCAGTTCATCATATTTATCATAGCCAAAGACATCAGCCAGGATGTCTTTGACTAAGGTAACTGTGTCGGCTTCCGCGACATCCGATTTTTGCTGAGCGAGCGTGATCCCCTGATACTTCTTGAGATTCAACGCAACCCGTTCGACGAATTTTTTCGGTAATTTGTTCAATGACTCGCCCTCCCTATCCCCGAAGTGAGTTGAGGACGAGTTTACTTGAAAGACAAGTAAAAACTTGCGCTAAGGATTCCCGCCCTTGGCGGGCTCAGAGCATTCGAAACTCGAACCGCCAAACAATCAGCTTTCGTCCGCTACCCGCGTGCTTCTCACCCCTCACCCCACAGCCACACACTCAATCTCGATATCAGACTCCATCGGCCAAGACGCCACCGGCACGAAACTCCGCGCCGGCGGGTTGGTCGAGAAGTACCTGGCATAAACCCGGTTAATCGCGTTGTAGAAGCCGGAATTGACGGCGTAGATGCGCACCATCACGACATTGTCCAGCGAGGTGCCGGCCGCTTCCAGGCAGTGTTTCAGCGCCTTGAGCGACGCCTCGGTCTGCACCTCGATGTCGCCGCGCACCATCTCGCCGGTCACCATGTCCACCGGCGGCGTCGCCGAGATGAACACGAATCCGTTGGCCTTCACCGCCGTCGAACAGGGCAGGCCGAGCGCCCGCACCTTGTCCGACATGACGGGCACTTCGATGATTTCTTTCTTCATGGTGGTGCTCCCTGGGTTTGGGGGAGCTTATAGTGCCGGCCGGGGAACGCCAGCGCCGACCCGCAGTCCAGAGCCGGAACTCGTCCCTCGCCTGCGAAATCTCGTAGGGCGCTCCCCCTGGCGCCGACGCGTTGTCCAGCGCTCACCCCTGCCCCGGATAGGGTGTGCCATCCTTGTGCAGGAAGCGTCCGTCCGAACTCGGGCTCATCATGTCGATGTCGGAGCAGGTGATGACATCGTCAGGGTTGCGCGAGCCGACCTCGAGATAGAGCGCCGTCGTGGACGAGCGGTTGATGAGGTGGTGGCCATTGCCGCTGTTCTTGGCGAAGGTGGCGCAGTCGCCGGCGCTGAGCAGCGTCTCGCCGCCATCCTCGACCAGCGTTACCTCGCCTTCCAGCACATAGACGAACTCGTCCTCATGGCTGTGCCAGTGACGCTGGCTTGACCAGCCGCCGGGCGGCAGCGTCATCAGGTTGACGCCGAAATCGGTGAGCCCGCCGGCATCGCCAAGCCGGCGGCGCGTGCGGCCGGCGCAAGGGCCATCGAAGGGCGCGGGATAGCCCGAGCCCTTGCGGATGGGCAGGGATGCGAGGTCGAGTTTGGGCATGGGTGCTCTCGGGGTGGTGGTGCGGCAGTGTAGTCCCACGCAGGCCTGGGAAGAACCCTGGCCGTCGCGCCGCCCTACGGCGCCCCCCCTCTGTCCTGCCGGACATCTCCCCCTCAAGGGGGGAGATTGGCTGTCGCGAATGCTTTCGGCAAATTTTCGGCGTGGGCAGAAAGAGCCCCGACGCCCAAGCTGCCGATCTCCCCACCTGTGGGGGAGATGTCCGGCAGGACAGAGGGGGGCGCCGTAGAGTGCTGTCGTCTGCGGTTCAGCTCCCTCTCGACCGCCCTCACCCCTGATGCGCCGCGCCCAGTTCCTTCACGTGCTTCTCGTGCATCTTCAGCGTCGGCAGCGTCTTCTTGGCGAATTCCTTCATCGCCGGGTCGTCGCCCGATTGGGCGTAGGTGCTGAAGAGCGCGACGGCGTCCTTGTGGGCGGCTGTCTGCATCATGATGTATTTGGTGTCGAAGTCCTTGCCGCTGGCGGCCTTGAGCTCGTCGAGCTGGCCCTGTTCTTTCGGCTGCAGCGCGGGGCCGGCCGGCTTGGTCGAGGCGGTGGTCTGGCCCTGCGCGAGCGCCGCCTTGAAGTCCTCGCCGGCCTTCGTGTGGTCCTTGATCATCTGTTTGGCGAAGGCCTTGACGTCGGCCGACGCCGATTTCTGCTCGGCGAGCTTGCTCGACTGGATCTCGAACTCGTTGGCGCCGGGCACCGTCTTGATGAAGGTCTGCGTGTCGACCTTGCTGTCGGCCGCCAGCGGCGTCGTTTGGGCGGTGGATTGGGCAAGCGCGGCGGGCGCGGCGGCGAGCAAGGCCGCGGCGGTCATGGTCAGAAGCGTTTTCATCTGCAATCTCCGGTCGGAATGGTTCCCTCGGGATTCCAACGCCGCAGATGAGCGGAAGTTGCGCCGGGGCACCTTGCCGTCAATGGCAGCATGCCTCGCCATATTGCAGCTGCTCGTGCCAGTTCGGCCGGCCCTCCGGGGTGAAATCCATCAGGTTCCACAGGATCTCGCAGGTGCCGATGGCGCGCGGGTCCTGGCCGGGCTCGGGCGGGGCGAAGCCCAGCTCTGACGACCAGAAATGCCTGATGCCGTCAGCGTCGCGGTTGAACACCGACAAAAGCGGGATCTGCGCGCGGTCTGCATCCTCGGCATTGTAGTCGCGCTTGAAGCTGTTGTTGGCCGACGACACCAGCCGCATGTTCTTCCAGCCACGGTCGCGGCCGAGCGTGACGAGGTTTTCGAGCGCGGTTTTCGCCACCACGGCGAAGTTGAACCCGGCCGCCTGGAGATGGCCGACGGCGCCGTCGAACTGGTCGAGCAGCGCCGTGCAGGACGGGCATGGCTGGTCCGGCCGTGCCAGCTTCGCCGTGCCGCCCGTCATTGCCACGTCGCGCGTCTCCTGCGGATGGCGCGGAAACATCATCTGGTAGAGGATCAGCGTGTCCTTGCCGGGTGCGAACAGTTCCGACAGCTTTATCTCAGCCGCCCTGCCCTCGGCATCCAGCCCATCGAACACGTAATCCTGTGGCACCAGCCCGCCCGGCGGCAACGCGCGGCGCGCCACGGCCACATCCTCCATGGCGCGGCGCAGCGCGATTTCCTTCTTCAGCAGCTTTTCGCGGGCGGCGCGGTATCTGGCGGATTCGTTGGGGAAGGTGATCATGATCGGCTCCTTGGGTCACAGCGCCGGCGTCCCGGCGCGGTTGCTCTAAGACCTAAGGACGCGCCGCTGCGGCCGGTTCCGACAATTTTCCCCTCACCCCTTCACGCCGCCGGCGGTGAGGCCCGAAACGATCTTGCGCTGGAAGATCAGCACCAGCACCACCAGCGGCACGGTGACGATCACCGATGCGGCCATGATGTTGCCCCATGGAATCTCGAACTGCGAATTGCCCGACAGCAGCGCGATCGCCACCGGCACGGTCCGCTGCGCGTTGTTGGAGGTGAATGTCAGCGCAAACAGGAACTCGTTCCACGCGCTGATGAACGCCAAAAGCCCGGTGGTCGCCAGCGCCGGCCACATCAACGGCAGGAAGATGCGCGTGATGATGATCCACGGCGTCGCGCCGTCAAGGATCGCCGCCTCCTCGACCTCGACCGGCAGGTCGCGCACGAAGGCGGTCAGCACCCAGACGGTGAACGGCAAGGTGAAGATCATGTAGGAGAAGATCAGCGCGACAAGCGAATTGTAGAGGCCGAACATCCGCACCAGTTCGAACAGCCCGGCCAGCACCGCCACCTGCGGAAACATCGACACCGACAGGATGGTAAGCATCAGCGCCGAGCGGCCGCGGAAGCGCACGCGCGCCAGCGCGTAAGCCGCAGTGACACCGAGCAACAGCGAGAGCGCAACGACCGCGCCGGAGACCACCAGCGAGTTGATGAGATTGCGCACGAAAGCGCCTTCTGTCAGCACATTCCTGTAATTTCCGAGGCTGAACGTCTTCGGCCAGAGGTCGGCCTGGAACAGTTCGGTCCCCGATTTCAGGCTGGTGACGATGGCGTAATAGAAGGGGAATACCGCGACCAGCACGATGACCGCGACCAGCAGGTAGAAAGCCGTCCGCTTCAGGATCCACATCTCAGCGGCCCCCCTCGAGGCTGATCCGGCCGATCCGGATATAGGCCATGGTGAGAAGGGCAAGAATGAGGAACAGCAGCGTCGAGGCGGCCGAGCCGTAGGCGAATTTGTCGAACTCGAACAGGTTCTCGCGGGTGAACACCGACATCGACTTGGTGTGCACATTGTTGGGCGTCAGCACATAGATGAGGTCGAAGATGCGCAGCGCGTCGAGCGCGCGGAAGATCACCGCCACCATCACCGCAGGCCGGATCAGCGGCAAGGTCACCCGCCAGAATATCTGCCACGGATTGGCGCCGTCGAGCCTGGCGACCTCGATGATCTCGCGCGGCAGCATCTGCAGCGCGGCAAGGATGAGCAGCGCCATGAACGGCGTCGTCTTCCAGATGTCGACGACCAGCACGGCCGCCATCGCCGTGTCGGCGTTGGCCGTCCAGGCGATCTTGGTGTCGATCAGGCCGAGATTGAGCAGAACCACATTGATGATGCCGAACTGGTCGTTGAGCATCCACTGCCACATCTTGGCCGAGACGATGGTCGGGATCGCCCAGGGGATGAGGATCGCCGCCCTGACGATGCCGCGGCCCGGGAATTCGGCATTGAGCACCAGCGCGACGACGATGCCGAGGATCGTCTCGCAAGTCACCGAAATCACCGCGAAGCGCACCGTGTTCCAGACGGCGCTCCACCAGATCGGATCGGCCAGCACACCATCATAGAGCACCCGGCCGCTCGGCATGCGCAGCACCGAGAAGTAATTGGCGAAACCTGCCCACTGGCGGGCGTCGAGATCGGCCAGCGAAGCGTCGGTGAAACTGAAATAGACCGTGCGGGCGAGCGGCCAGCCGGCAGCGGCGGCGAGCACCAGGAGCATCGGCGCCAGGAACAGCCAGGCCGAACGCACGCGCTGGCGCATCAGCCGCGAGCGCGGGCGGTGGGTCGCCACGGCTTCAGGCCGCGGCTCCGCTTCTGTCATCCCTCGCGCCGGGCGGGACATGGAGGCGCGTTGTGGCGTCACCAGCCACGCCCCTTCAGCCTGGTCAGCATGGCTTCGAGGTCGGCCAGATTGTCGCCCGCGGTGCCATCGCCCGACAGCGTCTTGTGGACGGCGTTCCAGAATTGGCTCGACGCCTCGTTGTACTTGATCCTGGCCGCGGCCGAGGGACGCGGCACCGCATTGAGGAAGATCTGCTTCCAGCGCGGAACGATCGGCTGTTGTCTGGCGATGTCGGTATCGTCATAGAGCGCCTGGATGGTCGGCAGGCTGGAGTTCCTCAGCGCGCGGTATTTCTGCATCGCGGGCGAGGCGATGAATTTGACGAGCCCGATCGCAGCGTCCGGGTGCTTGGAATATTTGGACACGGCAAGATTCCAGCCACCCAGCACCGCCGCCGGACGCGCGCCTTCGCCGGTGCCGGCCGGCAGCGGCGCTACGTCGAACTTGCCCTTGATCGGCGAGCCTTCGGAATTGCCTAGTGCATAGGCGTAGGGCCAGTTGCGCATGAAGACCGCATTGCCGGTCTGCCACACGCCGCGCGATTCCTCTTCCTGATAGGCCAGCACGCCGGGTGGCGCGATGGTTCCGACCCAGCCTTTGGCCGTGTCGAGCGCTGCCGCCGCTTTTGGATTGTTGATCGAGATGGTGCCGTCCGGCTCGATGATCTGGCCGCCGCCGTTCGACATCACCCATTCCAGCGCGTCGCAGGTCAGCCCCTCATAGGCATTGCCCTGGAAGACGAAGCCCCAGATGTCCTTGTTGCCGGAAGCCCGTTCCTTGTCCATGACCAGCCTGGCGGTGTCGGCCAGCTCCTTCCAGGTGGCAGGCACCTTGGCGCCGTATTTGTCGAGCAGGTCCTTGCGGTAGTAGAGCGCCGGCGCATCGGTGAAGATCGGCAGCGCCACCAGCCTTCCGTTGACGGTCTGCGACTGGATGATCGAGGGGAAATGGGCGCCGACGACATCCTTGGTCGCCGCGGTCAGGTCGACGAGCTGGCTGGCGAGCTGCGGCGCCCAGATCACATCGGTCTGGTAGACGTCGATATCGCTATTGCCGGCGGCAAGCCACAGCCTGTACTGGCCGAACTGGTCGGTCCCGGATGCCGGCATGACGACGATGCTGACCTTGTTGCCGCTGTCCTTCTCATAGCGGTCGAGGATTTCACGCAGCACCTTGATGCCGATTCCTGTGTCGCCCGATACGATCGACAATTCGGCGGCTCGCGCAGGCACAGCCGCAATCATCGCGGCAGCGACCAACGTGGCAAATGCGTGAAAGAGCCTCATGGCGGCGGAGGATCTCCTTTCGGAACGGCGACGCAAGCCTTCGAGGCTCCGGAAGCTCGTCGGACCCCTCCACCATTCTTTGAATGCGGAGCGGCGCTCTGGGTTCCCGAGCGATGCCCGCGAGCGGCGGTGGGCCGGGCCGCGGCTTCAGCCTTCCCAGGCGACAGGGCTCATCCCAAGCCGCTGATAGAGCCTGACAGCGGCGGCGTTTTCCACCGTGTTGGTCTTGAGGTCGACATGGTCTGCGCCGCGTTCGCGAAAGACGGCGAAGGCGTGCCACATCAGCGCCTCGCCGATGCCCCTGCCGCGCGCCTGCGGATGCACGGCGAGATCCCTGACGAAGGCGCTCGTCCAGCACAGCGCCGCCGCCACCAGCAGGCCCTTGGCGTCGATGACGAGGAAACAGAGCGCAGAATCGAATTCGGGGTCGCCTGAGATGCGTGGCCACCATTCGTCGAACGGGCCGTCGGCGCCATCGTCGAACACTTCGGTCAGCAGCGCATGCAAGGCCGGCGCATCGCCGGGCTCGAGGGTGCGCATGACAAAGCCATCCGACCAGTGCGCGGGAACCAGCGTCTCGTCGAGGATCTTGCGCAGCCGGATGTCGTTCGGAGCCGGCGGGCGCGGTTCGGGCATTTCGCTCAGGCGTCGGGCAGCAGGCGGCGCCGCTTGCGGTCGACGCCGAGGCCGGTCGCCTCGAGCAGGCCTTTGCGCTTGGCGTCGAAATAGTAGCCGGTCTGATAGAGCCAGTCGGCGCGCTTGGCGTTGCCGTCCGACACCAGCCAGGCGCCACGCAGGTATTTGACGGCGTATTTCAGGTTGGTTTCGGCATCGAACAGGCCCCTGGCCGGTCCGTCATAGCCCATGCCGCGCGCCGTCGCGTGCTTGATCTGCATCAGCCCCCAATGGCCGTTGTTGTAGGCCTTGGGATTGAAGGTGCTTTCGCGGTTGACGACATGGCGCACAAGGTCGACCGGCACCTGATAAAACGCGGCGTATTTTACGATCAGCCGGTCGATATCGCCGCGCACGCCGGTCGCATGCTCTTCCTGCACCGGAGCGGCAGGAAACTGGACGAGGGCAGCCGGATTCTGCGGCACAACATAGGCCGCCTGCTGCACGCCGGGCATGGCTTTCTGATCGTTCCTGGCGATCGCCGGCACGATGAGCCCGGCGGTGGCGTAGGTGGCTGCCGCCTTGATTGGTGCGCCGGCGCCAGCCGGCGGCGGCGCCTGCCAGGCATTGGCGGTCATCACCGCCGGCACGGCCGGTGCGGTTGGGGTCGCTCCGGCAAAGGCCGCGGTTGCCGCGGCCGCCTGTGTGGTCGGGCCGGCGGACAACTCAGCGGTTTGAACGGGCGTAATCCCCGACGATTCCGGCAGCACCGAAGCCGTCTCCGGCAACGGTATGGTGAAGCCGGCATCGGTGCCGGCGACGGTCGCTGTTTCGGTCAGGGAAGACGCGGATTTCATCTGCGATGTCGACGTGCAACCGCTGACGCAGGCCATGGCCGCGATCACGCCGAGCGCGATAAGGGTTTGTTTTGCTGGCAAGCCGCGTTCGGGTCCGGTTCGTCGGATGTTAAGAAATCCCTTACACCAGCGATTCCTAGCGAGCAATCGGGGCGCTCAGGTGGTTTTCGGGTGGCGAGACTCGGGCCGAAATGCCATATTGTTCCTGATATGTACCGGCATGAATGCCGGTTTCTGGCCATTTTGCGAAAGGAGCACGCCATGCAAACGCCGTCGCAGATCACAGCCGGCCACGCAGTGTTAGAAACAGTGATCGGCTTCATGGGGATTGCCTGGAGCGAAAAGGGCCTGATCCGGCTCTGCCTGCCCGAACGCAGCCGCGAGGCAGTGGAACGGCGGCTGCTGCGCCATGCCGGCGTTTCGGCCGCTACCGTGCAGCCGCCGTGGGTGGTCGAACTGATCGCCTCGATCAAGGCCTATGCGGCAGGCGAGGACGTCGATTTCTCCTCCGTGCCGGTCGATCTCGACGGCATCGACGATTTCCGCCTCGCCATCTATGGCGCGGCGCGAAAGCTAGCCTATGGCGAAACCACCACCTATGGAGAACTGGCCAAGCGCGCCGGCCATGCCGGCCTGCCGCGCGAAACCGGTGCCGCGCTTGGCGCCAATCCGGTGCCGCTGGTCATTCCCTGCCACCGTATCCTCGCGGCCGGCGGCAAGATCGGCGGCTTTTCGGCGCCCGGCGGTTCGACCACCAAGGAAAAGATGCTGGCCATGGAAGGCGTGCGCGTCGGCCCGCCGCCGCCCGCGCAGGTCTCATTCGGATTTTGAAGCGATAGCGGCCGCGCCGAGCGACTACCTAGTCGCTGTGAAAGAAACGCCGGCGGAAACGCCGGTCGTTGTCCGGTCGCTTGCAATTGTAGACCGGGCAGGATTTCGTATCGGCGCTCGGCACATAGGCGCGTGTCCTCACCTCGCCCATGGTGCAGAATTGCTGGCTCTGCACATAGCGGTCGTAGAGTGGCAGTCCCGGTACCCGCCTCGACTGGTAACGCAGGATGACGGCGCCCTGCCGCGCGATCGTCGCCTGCACGCGGCCACACCCCATCCGCGTCGGATCGTAGCGCGAGATCGCCTGCGCCTCGGCGGCAATCAGCGTCAGGCATGCTGCCAGCAGAATGGTCTTCATGGTCCTCTCCCCTGATGCGCGGCCCACGGACAGCGCCATCTGACGCAACGGTTTCACCGGATTGGGGCGGCCGTTGGGCGGTCCCTCGATCACGGCTTTCTCACGCAGTCTTGTATTTCGTGCGAAAGCAGCCTATATCAGCCCCATTGATATTTCGGCCGATCGATCCGGGCCTCGCGATCTTCGCGTTTGCTGACGTCTATCTCCAAAATCTCGATGCACACCGGCTGGACCTCGGTTCGGTCAAACCAAAGCAAATGTGAAGGACTATTTTTATGGCAACTGGAACGGTCAAGTGGTTCAACGCCACCAAGGGCTTCGGCTTCATCCAGCCTGACGCGGGCGGCGCGGACGTTTTCGTCCACATCTCCGCTGTCGAGCGCGCTGGGCTGTCGACCCTGGTCGAAGGCCAGAAGATCAACTTCGAGATCGAGCAGGACCGCCGCACTGGCAAGTCGTCCGCTGGATCTCTGAGCAAGGCAGCCTGATTTTGAAAATGGCGCGCGCCGGGCGACAGCCCGGGGCGCGCGGCAAGTCACGGATGTACTGACGGTCGCGCGAGAAGCGCGCCGGAGCGGAAAGACCCGACAAGCCGGATCAGCAGATAGCTGCCAGCCCGGACCGGACGCTCCCGATCAGGCTACCGAAATGGGAAGGCGGGCATTGTCCCGCCTTTTTATTTGCCTGGATTCCAGGCATGTAAAGCCGAACCTGGAGTCCCACCTGTGGTACCACTAGAGTGGTATTATCCGGCCATGACCAAGCTTGAGCAAATCGAAAAGTCCATCACCGAACTGAGCCCCGAGGAGCTGAAGGCGTTTGCCGCATGGTTCGAGGCGCTCCAGGCGGACCTGTGGGATCGGCAGATCGAGACCGACGTGAGGGCGGGGCGATTGGACAAGCTTGCCGAACAGGCATTGGCTGACCATCGCGCCGGCCGGACTCGCCCTCTGTGAATCACGGCGCCTCTCCATCATTCTGGAAGGCTTATGAAAAACTGTCGTCGTCGAACAAAGCAAAGGCGGACAGGCGTTTTGTCATACTGCGCTCCGATCCTTTTCATCCCTCCTTACATTTCAAGCAGGTAGGTTGCTATTGGTCGGCGCGGGTCGACGAAACTACCGGGCTGTTGCCATACGCAACAATGAAGATGTGATCTGGTTCTGGATCGGCACCCATGCCTACTACGACCATTTGTTGAAATAGCTCCCGCGCAGCTTCTCGGACGATGGGTGGCCGGGCCTCGCGCCTGTTTGGCGCGCCTCGCCCAAAAGAGCCGCGGGGCGGTGGCGAGGTTGAGGATAAAATTACCCTACCCACTCCATAGAGACGTGCCCCGGATCCGCCACCATGCGGTCAAGCCACGCAGCCACCGCCGGATAGGCGTCGAGCTGGAAGCCGCCCTGCTCCGCCGTATGCGTATAAGCGTAGAGCGCGATATCGGCGACGCTGTAGGCGTTTCCGGCGAAGAACGCGTTGTTCTCCAGGTATTTATTCATGACACCGAGCGCCTTGTTGCCGCGCTCCAGTGTCACCGCCAGCCGCTCCGGCGTCGCGTCCTTGGCCCTTTCGGGAAAGGTCAGCAGCGCCTTGCGCACGGCGATATAGGGCTCGTGGCTGTACTGTTCGAAGAACAGCCATTGATAGGCGAGCCCGCGCTCATACTTGTCCGCGGGCAGGAAGCGCGTGCCCTCCGCGAGGTAGAGCAGGATGGCGTTGGATTCAGCGATCCGCCTTCCGTCGTCGAGCTCCAGCAGCGGCACCATGGCGTTCGGATTCTTGGCGACGAAATCCGCTTTTCGCGTATCGCCCGTGTGCGAACTCACCTCGACAGTGGTGAAAGGGAGGCCGAGCTTGGCCATCAGCAGGCGCGGCTTGTAGCAGTTGCCGCTGTCGATCATGCTGTAAAGTATCATCGCTGGTCCCCCGAGCGCTGCCATGTGCAGACGCGATTATCGTAGCCGCGCCGTCCTCACCAATGATTAGTTTTGGCGCGACGATCAGCGCCGCTGATGTGTAGCACACGGCGCTACCCGAACAGCGGCACCACCTTGCTGTCCCTGCCCAGCAGCGCGTCGATGGCGAGCGGTCGCTCGTCGAAGATCACCCCGGCCAGCGCCGGCCGGGCGAGTAGAAAACCTTGCAGCAGGTCGACGCCGCCATCGAGCGCGACGCGCAGATGGGTGGGCTGTTCGATGCCCTCGACCAGGACCTTGGCGCCGCGGTCGTGCAGGCTGGAGACCAGCGGGCGGAAGAACCGTTCGGCGGCGGCGTGGCGGCAGAATTGCGCGAACCAGCCACCGTCGATCTTGACGATATCGGGCTTGAGCAGGCTGACCCGCTCCTCGGTCGAGTGGCCGGTGCCG
Source organism: Mesorhizobium sp. B2-3-6 (assembly GCF_006442305.1). Taxonomy (NCBI): domain Bacteria; kingdom Pseudomonadati; phylum Pseudomonadota; class Alphaproteobacteria; order Hyphomicrobiales; family Phyllobacteriaceae; genus Mesorhizobium; species Mesorhizobium sp. B2-3-6. The sequence goes on from NZ_VFVW01000003.1 coordinate 64,799, forward strand.
AAATCGTCGATGGCGATGCGGATGCCGTCGCGGCGCATCTCGCGCACCAGCCTGGCCAGCAGCGTGTCGTCGGCCGCCTGTTCGGTGATTTCGCAGACCAGCATGCCGGGGGCCAGGCCGAGCTCGCCGAGATGCCTGCTCATCAGCCGGATTTCGGCCAAGGCCCGGCCCCGATGGGCGTTGACCAATGGATTGTAGTTGAAGAACAGATCGAGCCCATCGACGCCGATGTTGCGGAAATTCCTGAGATGCAGCACCCGGCACATGGTTTCGACGAACAGCCGGTCCTGGGCCGCGACGCCTTCGAAGAACGCCCGTGCGGCGCCCGGCCGGCCGGCGCGATGCGGCTCGATCAAGCCCTCGACGGCGATTGCGTGCAGGAAGCGGCCGCGCGGCGCGAAGATCGGCTGGTAGGCGCTGCGCAGGCGAAAGTCGCCATAAACGCCATATTCGATACCGACCTCGTCCATGAAGATCGCATCGCCGACATCTCGCCGCCGTTCGGGCCTCATCGTGTGCTCCTGCGCCCAAAGACTTTCACCGCCCGCGCGGTATGCGGCGCGGCGGCCGGGACGGAAGAGGCATTGTCGGCGGCAGGCGACGGCCCGTCCTTGCCGAAGACGCGGAAGCTGGTCGGCGCCAGCTCCGGCCGCGCCAGCACGAAACCCTGGACCATCGAAGCCCCGGATTTCTCGGCCAGCTCCAACTGCCAGCCTTCCTCGATGCCCTCGAACACGGTGCGGATGCCTTGCGCCTCAAAGCTTTTCACCATGGACGTCAGCAGCGCAAAGCCGGCGCCGGACTCCATCAACTGCGTGATCCAGTGGGCATCGAACTTGACGATGTCGGGTTTCAACTCCTTGATGCGGTTGATGTCGGAATCGTCGGCGCCATAGTCATCGACGGCAATGCGAAAGCCGTTGCCCTTCAACGCCGCGACGAAACCGTGCAGGGTCTCCTGCGAGGCTGGACGCTGCTCGGTCACCTCGCACACGACACGGCCCGGATCGATGCCGGCCTCGTGCAGCACCAGGCGCATTTCGCGCAAGGCATTGTCGGCAACGGCGCGCTCGGTGAACACCGATGGATCGAAATTGACGAAGATCGACGCTTCCTGCGGCAGGCAGGCGCCGGCATTCAGCAGATGCAGCGTCCTGGTCAGCGCCTCGACATGGAGCCGGTCGGCGGCCGGGCAGGTGCTGAAGAAGCTCATTGGCGATTGCGGCTCGCCGTCGCGGAACGGCCGGATCAAGCCCTCGAAGGCGGCAACCGACAGCTTGCCTTCCCTGAAGGCGAAGATCGGCTGGAAGGCGCTTTGCAGCGTATAAATGCCCCAGACACCTGACGAGGTGCCGTCATCATGACGGATGATATGGGCAAGCCCGATGCTGCGCGACAAGGTTCCTCGCTCCGCGAACTGGCGCAATTGGGTTGCGATCCTGCCACGCAAGCCTCTACCGCCCGTTAATGAACTTTCTGTTGTCGATCACGGCTCATTGACCTCCTTGCGGCACTGGCCCAGCCGACAATGCTTGCACTCACGGGAATGATGCGACATGAGAAGCGCCGCGGCCGCTCCTGGCCGCGCTGATCCTTTCTGGAGAGAAAAAGGTCATGGCCTTCCTTGCCGACACCCTTTCACGCGTGAAGCCTTCCGCCACCATCGCGGTGACGCAGAAAGCCCGCGAGCTGAAAAATGCCGGCCGCGACGTCATCGGCCTGGGTGCAGGCGAACCGGATTTCGATACGCCCGACAACATCAAGAATGCGGCGATCGAGGCCATCCGCCGTGGTGAGACCAAATATCCGCCGGTGTCTGGCATCGCACCGCTGCGCGAAGCGATCGCGAAGAAATTCAAGCGCGAGAACAATCTCGACTACAAGCCCGAACAGACAATCGTCGGTACTGGCGGCAAGCAGATCCTGTTCAACGCCTTCATGGCGACGCTGAATCCCGGCGACGAGGTCATCATCCCACGCCCCTATTGGGTCAGCTATCCCGAGATGGTGGCGATCTGCGGCGGCACCTCGGTGTTCGCCGACACTTCGATCGACAATGGCTTCAAGCTCACTGCCGCTGTGCTGGAAAAGGCCATCACGCCGCGCACAAAGTGGCTGCTGATGAACTCGCCGTCGAACCCGTCGGGCGCCGCCTACACCGAGGCCGAGCTTCGGTCGCTCGCCGACGTGCTGCTCAGGCATCCGCATGTTTGGACGCTGACCGACGACATGTACGAGCATCTGACCTACGGCGACTTCGTCTTCAAGACCATCGCCGAGGTCGAGCCGAAGCTCTATGAGCGCACGCTGACCATGAACGGCGTGTCAAAAGCCTATGCCATGACCGGCTGGCGCATTGGCTACGCCGCGGGTCCCATCCAGCTGATCAAGGCGATGGACATGATCCAGGGCCAGCAGACGTCGGGCGCCTGCACCATCGCGCAATGGGCCTCGGTCGAAGCGCTGAACGGCCCGCAGGACTTCATCGCCAAGAACAAGGCGATCTTCCAGGGGCGCCGCGATCTCGTCGTCTCGATGCTCAACCAGGCGCGCGGCATCTCTTGTCCGTCGCCGGAAGGCGCCTTCTACGTCTATCCGTCCTGCGCCCAGCTGATCGGCAAGAAGACCAAGGCCGGCAAGGTGATCGACACTGACGAGGCCTTCTGCTCGGAGCTGCTCGAGGCCGAGGGCGTGGCGGTGGTATTCGGTTCGGCCTTCGGCCTCGGTCCGAACTTCCGCATCTCCTACGCCACGTCGGAGACGCTGCTGGAGGAGGCGTGCACGCGCATCCAGCGCTTTACGGCATCACTGACCTGATCGTGAAAACAAAACCCGGCCAAACGCCGGGTTTTTAGATCGGCTCGACACGGTACTCAGCCGCCATATTGGGCCGGCGTCACCGCTTCCAGCCAGTCGGCATGCACGCCCTCGAGCGCTTCCTGCATGGCTATATGCGTCATGGCCGTTTTCGGCCCGGCGCCATGCCAGTGCTTTTCGCCTGGCGCGAACGAGATGACGTCCCCTGCCCTGATCTCCTGGATGAGACCGCCCCAGGTCTGGGCGAGGCCGGCGCCCGACGTGACGTACAGCGTCTGGCCAAGCGGATGCGTGTGCCAGTGAGTCCGCGCGCCCGGCTCGAAGCTGACCAATGTCGCCCGCAGCCGTGCCGGAGCCTCCTTCTCGATGATCGGCGTCTGCAGCACCCGCCCGGTGAAGTACTTTTCCGGCGCGATGACGGTCGGCGTGCTGCCGCAAGCAATGATCTTCATCGTTCGATCCCTGGAACTGGTGGCGATGCGGGCGGCGGCGACGCCGCTCTTCTTTCGAGACCCTAGTTTCGGCCGATATGGCCGTCGACGCAACCGGTCTGTTCGGCTTGCAAATCAGCGGCAACCGCACCGCGCGCTCGGCCCTTGAGGCTACCTATTTTCCTTGCCCTGCCGGCAAACAAGTGGGACGATACCTTTGGGCCGGTTGAAGACAAGCCCGCCCGCGACGGTCGAACAGGCCGGCCGCCGCTCAGGACCGACTGACCTTGGCCTGAACCATGAATGCCAGTCGGTCTCCAGGGAAACGCCTGAGTGGAGGTCAGTCATGGGTAATCGCGCCGGAGGACGACGCACGGGACCGAAATGCATTGCCATAGTCGGTCCCTTCGCAAGCGGTAAGACGACACTTCTCGAAGCCATATTGGCCCGCACGGGCACCATTCCCCGCCAGAACCCGGTTTCCTCGGGAAACACCGTTTCAGATCATTCGCCCGAGGCGCGCGCGCACGCCATGAGCGTCGAGGCGACCTTCGCCACCACGGAATTCATGGGCGAGCAGTTCACTTTCGTCGACTGTCCCGGATCGATCGAATTCTCCTTCGAGGCCGAACCGGTGCTGGCCGCCTGCGACCTCGCGGTGGTCGTCGCCGAGGCCGACGAGAAGAAGATCCCCGCCCTCCAGCTCATCATGCGCAAGCTCGACGATCTCGGCGTGCCGCGCATCCTGTTTCTCAACAAGGTCGACAAGGCGATTGCCGGCGTGCGCGACACGTTGAAGATGCTGCAGCCGGCAAGTGCGGTGCCGTTGCTTCTGCGCCAGATACCGCTGCGCAAGGACGGCGTCGTCATTGGCTCGATCGACCTGGCGCTGGAACGCGCCTACATCTACCGCGAATATGCCGAGAGCGAGGTGGCCCAGATACCCGGCGACGAAAAGGCGCGTGAGCTGGAAGCCCGTTTTTCGATGCTGGAACGGCTGGCCGACCATGACGACCAGTTGATGGAACAGCTGCTCGAGGAGATCGAGCCGCCCAAGGACGCGGTCTTCGACGATCTTGCCGCGGATCTGCGCGACGGCGCCGTCACGCCGGTGCTGATCGGCACCGCAGAGAAAGGCAATGGCGTGCTGCGTCTCCTGAAGGCGATCCGCCATGATGCGCCCGACATCGACGCGACCCGCAAACGGCTCGGCGCCCCCGAAGGCAACGCGACCGTGGTTCAGGTGATGAAGACCATCCATACACCGCATGGAGGCAAATTGTCGGTGTCGCGCATCCTTTCGGGACAGGTCGCCGATGGCTCCGAGCTCTGGCTGCCCGGCGGCGACATGGCAAAGGTGTCCGGCATCTACAGGATGCTTGGCAAGGACCAGTCGAAGCTCACCGCGGCGAAGACCGGCGACACGGTCGCGCTCGGCAAGCTGGACGCGGTCAAGACCGGCCAGACGCTGACCTCGGCCAAGGGCGGCATGAAGCCGCTGCTCCAGTTCGAGCCGCCGCAGCCTGTCTTCGCTTTCGCCTTGCGGCCGAAGGAGCGCAAGGACGAGGTGAAGATGTCGGCCGCCATCCAACGGCTGGCCGAAGAAGATCCCTCGCTCAGCCTGCATCATAACCAGGACTCGGCCGAGACCGTGCTGTCGGGCCATGGAGAAATGCACCTGCGCGTCGTACGCGAACGGCTCGAGGGCAAGAACCAGATTCCGGTCGAAGGCCATCCGCCGGCGGTGCCCTACCGCGAGACTATCCGCAAATCGGCGCAGCAACGCGGCCGCCACAAGAAGCAGTCCGGCGGCCACGGCCAGTTCGGCGATGTGGTGATCGAGATAAAGCCGCTGCCGCGCGGCGCAGGTTTCCAGTTCACCGATACCATCACCGGCGGCGTGGTGCCCAAGACCTACATCCAGTCGGTCGAAAGCGGTATACGCGATTACCTGAAGTCGGGCCCGCTCGGCTTTCCCGTCGTCGACGTCGCCGTCAACCTGTCGGACGGCTCCTACCACGCGGTCGATTCCTCCGACATGGCCTTCCAGATGGCGGCCAAGCTTGCCATGAAGGAAGGCATGGCGGGCTGTTCGCCCGTGCTCCTGGAGCCAGTGATGAAGGTCGAGATCGTGACGCCCTCCGATGCGACCTCGAAGATCATCGCGCTGATCCCGCAGCGGCGCGGCCAGATCCTCGGCTACGACGCGCGGCCCGGCTGGCCAGGATGGGATGTCGTCGAGGCGACCATGCCGCAATCCGAGATCGGCGATCTGATCATCGAGCTGCGCTCGGCCACCTCGGGCGTCGCCAGCTACCGCGCCGTCTTCGACCACATGGCCGAACTCACCGGCCGGCTCGCCGACGAAGCGATGAATGCCAACGGCAAGGCAGCCTGATACTGATGCATGTCGTCTAAAGTGATCTCGGCTTTGGGACATCGACATCCACAAAGATTTGGGTGAGTGCCCTCTCGACCTTGTTCGAGAGGGCGCAAACAAAAAACGACGCCCGGGGGGGGCCGGACGCCGTTTTGTTTGCGGACCGTTTTCTTGGGAGGAGAAACGGCAGGTCCGCCGCATCTTGAAGTCGCCGCTTCGGCGGAAGAAGGTTCGGACGCGGTAGCCGCCTGAGCCCGGATCGTCCGAGTGATGCCCCCATCTCCCGTCCGACCACACCGCGTCCTATGATCTGCTTAGCAGGAGCCGAGCGCCTTTGACATGTTACCAGAGGTTACATGTCACTGTTACGTGGCTATTTCGGTGGATTTTCCCGCCCTTCCGGCAGCGTCCGGGCAACAAAAAAGCCGGATCAATGAAGATCCGGCTGAGTTTGATTGGAAGTGCCTGTTAAGGCTAACCTCCAGAGGGGAACACTCGAGGGCGCTAATGGGAGGAGAACGCGCCCAGGAGATGAATTATATATGTGCTCATCATGCCCAAGAAACAAGCATCTATTTTGCAACACACGCATGCAAAAAGACGCAGGCTGTGGTCTAAGCCATTTCTGGACCCAATAGGACCAGCAGAATCACCGAAGCGGAACCCGCAATGAGACAATTGTCACGGCGGAATCGCGAATCACGCTCGGTTTTCATCCCGAAATGTCAAAAATGCGCAATGGCGTGGAATGAGGCAGCAGGCGTTTATTTCCGAGGCAACTAATGCATGTCGCGCAAAGTGTCCTCGGTTCGGCAGCGACGTGAACAACAAAGACTTGAGCGCGTCGCGGGAATCGGTTTGGGCGTGACATGCTTCAGGCGGGAGACAAGCAATGCGGACCTTTTCGGCGATCGCCGGCAGTGCTGCGTTCTTCATCGCGGCACCCTGTATCGTCGCCGGCCTCGTGCCGTGGCTGCTGACGGATCGCTGGGACCGGCCATGGTCGAGCCTGCCGGGTCTTGCCCCGCTCGGCTGGATCCTCATCGCCGTCGCCGTGGCGGCGCTGCTGCATGCATTCGCCTGCTTTGCGCTTGAAGGCCTCGGCACGCCTGCTCCGGTCGCTCCGACCGAGAGACTGGTGGTCGGCGGGCTCTACCGCCATGTCCGCAATCCGATGTATGTGGCGGTGCTGTCGATCATCATCGGCCAGGCACTGCTGTTTTCAAGCTGGACGCTTGTCGCCTACGCCGCCATGGCAGCCGCGGCCATGGCCACCTTCGTCAAGCTGTACGAGGAGCCGACGCTCGCACGCCGCTATGGCGATGAATACGAAACCTACCGCCGCAACGTGCCCGCCTGGCTGCCCCGCCTGACGCGCTGGCGGGGGTGAGGGTCTGCACGATCTCCGGTCAATACGACCAGCTCCGCGCCTTGGCGATGATGAAGTCGCGAAATACGTGCAGCTTCGCCTGGTTCTTCATCGCGTCCGGGTAGGCGAAATAGGTGTCGAAAGAAGGCACCTCCGTTTCCGGCAGGAGCTGCACCAGGCCGGAATCCTTGGAGATGACATAGTCGGGCAGCATGGCGATGCCGGCGCCGCCCTGCACCGCGCGCTTGATCGACAATATGTCGTTGATCTGCAGCGTCGGCACGCGCTGGCCGCCCTCGAAATCGCCGACCGTTTCCAGCCAGTTCAGCTCCGACAGATGCGCGGGCACCGGCACGCCGAAAGTGACGATGCGATGCGCCTTGAGCTCGGCCACCGAAGCCGGCCTGCCATGCTTGGCGATATAGCCTGGCGAAGCATAGAGGTGGAAATGCACCGTGAACAGGCGGCGCTGGATAAGGTCCGGCTGCTGCGGCTGGCGCAGCCGGATGGCGCAATCGGCCTGGCGCATGGTCAGGTCGAGCTCCTCGTTGGCGAGGATCAGCTGCAGGCTGATTTCAGGATAGAGCTCGATGAACTCCTGCACGCGTTCGGTCAGCCAGCCGGCGCCGAGCCCGACCGTGGTCGTGACCCGGAGCACGCCGGAGGGGCGGTCCTTGGTCTCGGTCAGCCGCGACTTGATGGTCTCGAGCTTCATCAGCACGTCATGCGCCGTGCGGAACAGCATCTCGCCCTGTTCGGTCAGCACCAGGCCGCGGGCGTGGCGGTTGAACAGCGGCACGCCGACATCATGCTCGAGCGCGCTGACCTGGCGCGAAATCGCCGATTGCGACAGGTGCAGTGTCTCGGCCGCATGTGTAAACGACCCTGCTTCCGCCGCAGCGTGAAACACGCGTAGCTTGTCCCAGTCCAACGCCATGATTCCCCTCGTTCCTGTTTGGCGTCTGAATGAAAAATCAGGCTTTTACACGGCGTTTCTAAGCCGTTCTTTCAACAGTTTGCGAACCGCTATTCGGCCGCCTCGCGATGCACCTCGATACCGGCCAGGTATTTCTCGGCCTCGAGCGCCGCCATGCAGCCCAGCCCCGCCGCAGTCACCGCCTGGCGGTAGATATCGTCGGTCACGTCGCCGGCGGCGAACACGCCGGGCACGTCGGTGCGGGTCGAATCCGGCGCCGTCCACAGATAGCCGTTCGGCTTCTGCTTCAGCTTGCCGACGAACAACTCGACCGCCGGCGCATGGCCGATCGCGACGAACACGCCGTCGACCTCGAGCTGCGTCTCGACACCCGTCACCACGTTGCGCAGCTTCAACCCTTCGACCGAAGGCGGCAGTGGCGTCTTGCCCGGACGGCCGGTGATCTCGTCGACAACCGTGTCCCAGATGACGCGGACATTGTCCTTCTTCAAGAGCCGCTCGCGCAGGATGCGTTCGGCGCGGAAGTCCGAGCGCCTGTGGATGACCGTCACGCTCTTGGCGAGGTTCGACAGATAGAGTGCTTCTTCCACCGCCGAATTGCCGCCGCCGACCACCGCGACATCCTTGCCGCGGTAGAAGAAGCCGTCGCATGTGGCGCAAGCCGATACGCCGAAGCCCATGAACGCCTGTTCGGTCGGAATGCCAAGCCATTTGGCCTGCGCGCCGGTGGCGATGATCAGGGCATCGGCCGTGTAGACGGTGCCGGAATCGCCCGTTGCGCGGAACGGCCGCACGTTGAGATCGACCTCGGTGATGATGTCGGCGATGATGTCGGTGCCGACATGTTCTGCCTGCCTGAGCATCTCGCTCATCAACCACGGACCCTGGATGGGTTCGCCGAAACCGGGATAGTTCTCGACGTCGGTGGTGATCATCAGCTGGCCCCCCTGCTGCAGGCCGGCGACCAGCATCGGCTTCAGCATGGCGCGGGCGGCATAGATCGCCGCGGTATAACCGGCCGGGCCGGAACCGATGATGAGGACAGGCGCGTGCTTGGTGGTCATGAAAAGCCTCTGCGGAGGGCTGCCGGCGTTTGCGGCATGGAAACTCGTCGATGTCGCGCGTAATGTAAGTGTTGCCCACGATGCCAGCAAGGCAGGTTGGCGTTCGTCCCCGGAAAGCTTTGTCGCACCGGGCGAACCGCTCTGGTGCGGCGCGGATTTCCCCGTGGGGGATGGCGTGGACAGCAAAGTCGTTTAATTACAAATCCCGCAAGATTCTTTCGCCATCCGCAATCATCGAAAGCCCCGAAATGCCGCTCAAGGCCGACCTCGACGCAATCGACTGGAAGATCCTGCGCGAATTGCAGGCAGATGGACGCATGACCAATGTCGAACTGTCGAACCGCGTCGGCATTTCGGCACCACCTTGCCTGCGCCGCGTCAAGCGACTGGAGGAAGCCGGCATCATTCGCGGCTATCGGGCGCTGCTCAACGCGCCGGCGCTCGGTCTCGACGTGGTCGCCTTCTGCCTGGTCGGCCTGCACCATCAGGCCGATGCCGAGCTTCGCATCTTCGCCGAGCGCACGCGCGGCTGGCCGGTCGTACGCGATGCCTGGATGGTGTCGGGCGAATCCGATTTCCTCCTGCACTGCGTGGCAAGCGACCTCGGCGCCTTCCAGACCTTTGTCATCGAGGAACTGACCTCCACGCCGAACGTCGACACGGTGCGCACAGCCCTCACCATCCGCCGGGTCAAGGATGAAGGGTTGGTCTCGTTCGAGCGGCCGTGACGCCGATCGATTGCGGCGCCCGGCCAAAGCGAATTCCGGAATTTCGCCACATCGCCGCCGCGTTGATAACGGACAGGCGCAGGCAGCCGGATCGTCCTGTGCGATTTGGCGCCTGATTGGTTTCCTTGCCCAAGCAGCGTAAGTTCCAAGGACGATCCGCCGTGGAAGGGACCATGACCAGGTTTGCAAGCCCGATTTCGGCGCTCATCATCTGCATGAACGAGGCCGATATGATCGGCCCGTGCCTCGAAAGCATCGATTTTTGCGCCGAGATCGTCATCGTCGATTCAGGCTCCACCGACGCCACGTTGGACATCGTTCGGCAGTTTGTCGCTGAGGGCTATCCGATAAAGCTGCTGCACAATGGCTGGCCGGGTTTTCCGCATCAGCGGCAATTCGCGCTCGACCACGCCACGCAGCCCTGGTGTCTTTCGATCGACCCGGACGAACGCGTCGACGACCGGCTGCGGCAGTCGATCGTGGCGGCAGTCGAGACGGCGAATGCCGGCATCAGCGGATGGTACATCCGCCGCCGCGACTGGCTGAAGGGCTACGGCTATGCCCATCGCTGGGTGCTGCACAACAGGCTGTTGCGGCTTTTCCGCCGGGAAGGTGCGACCATGGACGTGACCGCGCGGGTCCATGAATCCTTCGGCGTTCCCGGCGAGACCAGCACGATCGAAAGCGGCGTGCTGCTGCATCGCCGCGAAATATCGGTCGAGGAGGATCTGGCCCGGGCAAATGCCTATTCCAGCCTCAAGGCGGCCACCCTGGTCGAGAAAGGCAAGAAGCCGGGCCTGGTGCGGCTGGTGCTTTCGCCGCTCGGCAACTTCCTGAAATTCTATCTGGCCAAGCGCTACTTCCTGTGCGGCCGGCACGGCTTCGTCTATTCGATGTCGGTGATGATCTATTCCTTCGCCACCGAGGCCAAACTGTATGAGGCCTCGCAAGGCAGCGAACCGGCGTGAGCGGTCAGGTCCGGATCAAGACCGCTTATCCCGGCCATCGAGCCGCCCTATGGCGGCGAGCAGGCCGTCGAGGTCGCTGCTGTCCCGCAAGGGCCTGATGACGAAGCCGGAGCGAAGCTGCGCCTCGCCGTCGACGAGCCAGCCCTGCGGCAGGCCGGCGCCCAGGCCTGCCTCCATGTCGGCCAGCTTGTCGCCGACGATCACGGACCGCCGGAGATCGAGATCGAGGCGTCTCGCCGCCTCGAAGAGCATGCCGGGATTGGGTTTGCGCATCGGGTGATCCGATATGCCCAGCGGCCCCACGCCAGCCTCGTGGTAGGCGCAGGCCAGCACCATGTCCACGACAACGCCCTGATCGCGCAACAGGTCGAGCACGCGGCGGTTCACATCGGCGAAGGCACTCCAACCGAAATAGCCGCGCGCGATGCCGGACTGGTTGGTCACCACCACGACCGGGATGCCGGCATTGTTGGCGGCGGCGATCGCCGGCAACATCTGCGGCCGGAGCTCGATCTCGGCCGGATCGCTGGGATAGTCGGTATCGACATTGATGGTGCCGTCGCGATCGAGGAACAGCGCCGGCTGGCCGGCGGGAAAAACCCTGCCGCCGATCCGCTCCACCCACAGGCCCGGCTCGGCCAACGGGTGCGGCGCCTTGTCAGCCATTGCTGAGGCGCGCTTCCACCACCTCGCACAGGTGATGGTAGAGGCACAGATGCCCCTGCTGGATGATCGGCGTCGAGGTCGAGGGCACGTTGAGCAGGATGTCGGTCAGCGGCGCGAGCTTGCCGCCTGTGTCGCCTGTCAGGCTGATCACCGTCATGCCCATGGTCCGCGCCTGTTCGGCGGCCGCCAGGATGCTCGGCGAATTGCCGCTGGTCGAGATCGCCAGAAGCACGCCGCCGGCCGCGCCATGCGCCTCGACCTGGCGCGAAAAAACGGTGTCGAAGCCGTAATCATTGCCCCAGGCGGTCAGCACCGCGGCATTGGCCGGCAGCGCGATGACATTGTAGCCCTTGCGCTCCTTGAGAAAGCGGCCGACCAGTTCGCCGGCGATGTGAATGGCGTCGCTGGCCGAACCGCCATTGCCGCAGATCAGCAGCGCCTTGCCCGACGAAAGGGCGGCGACGATCGCGCTCGCCGCACGTTCCATCGCGCCTGTTAGATCGCGCTCGACCAGCGCCGTGATCGCGGCCGCCGAGCGGACCAGGTAATCGTTCAGTTCGGACATGAAACCCTCAATTCTTATTACCGGCCGAGCGCAACCTGCCGATGGTGCCGGTCGTGCTCTTGCCGGCGACGAGATCGACCAGGACCACGCGCCCGCCGGCTTTCTGCACCACGTCCGCGCCGACCACGGTGTCGACAGTGTAGTCGGCGCCCTTGACCAGTATGTCGGGCAGAAGCGCCTCGATCAGCGCCAGCGGCGTGTCCTCGTCGAAGACCACCACCGCGTCGACAGACGCGAGTGCCGCCAACACGCAGGCGCGGTCGTGCTGGTCGTTGACAGGCCGTTCCGGCCCCTTCAGCCGGCGCACCGAAGCGTCGCTGTTGAGGCCGAGCACCAGCCGGTCGCACTGGCTGCGCGCCGCGTGCAGCAGGCTGACATGGCCGGCATGCAGGATGTCGAAACAGCCATTGGTGAAGCCGACGCTGAGGCCCTCCTCCTTCCACGCCGACACCAGCCGTGCGGCCGATTTGGCGTCGAGGATGGCATCCCTGGGGACGCTCAGACCGTGCGATCGAAACAGCGCGCCGTTGAGTTCCTCGACCGTCAGCCGCGCCGTGCCTCGCTTGCCCACCACAACGCCGCCGGCTGCATTGGCGATCGAGGCGGCCGCGGCCGGATCGGCGCCGGCGGCAAGCGCCAGCGCGAAGGTCGCGATCACCGTATCGCCGGCGCCCGACACATCGAACACTTCGCGCGCCTGCGTGGCGATGTGGCGCGCCTCCGTCGGACCGACGACGCTCATGCCCTTTTCGCTGCGCGTGGCGACGACGAAGTCGAAGCCATGCGCCGCAAGCAGCTCGCGCGCCGCGGCCACGATCTCGTCATCGCTGAACACCGGCCGTTCGACCGCTTCGCCGAGTTCCTTGCGGTTGGGCGTGATGGCGGTCGCGCCGGCATAGCGTGCATAATCCCGGCCCTTCGGATCGACCAGCACCGGCTTTCCCGCCTCGCGGCAGATCGCGATCAATTCGCCGGCGACGCCGTCGAGCAGGATGCCCTTGCCGTAATCCGACAGGATGACGATGTCGGCGTGCGCCAGCGCGGCGCGGAAATGCCGGACCAGCGCCGCGCGCTCCGCCGCGCCGAGCGGCTTGATCTCTTCCTCGTCGAAGCGCAGCACCTGCTGGTTGAGCGCGCTGAAGCGGCTCTTGGACGACGTCATGCGGCCGCGCTCCCGCGCCAGGCCTGTCGTGTCGGCGCCAAGCTCGCCGAGCATGCGCACCAGGCTGTCGCCTGCCGTATCAGAGCCGATCACCGAGACCGGAATGGCGGCGGCGCCGAGCGAGATGATGTTGGCCACGACATTGCCGGCGCCGCCCATCGCCAGGCTCTCGCCGCGCCCATGGAGCACCGGGATCGGCGCTTCAGGCGAAATCCGCTCGATGATGCCGTTGACGAACCGGTCAAGGATGAGATCGCCGACCACCAGCACGGTGGCCTGGCCGAAGTGCGCGATGGCGCGGTGCAAGGGCTCGGGGGAAAGTGGGTCGTGCTTGGTCATGTCACTGGCAACGCGCAAAAACCGGTTTTGAAGATGCATGGAGGACAAATTGGCCGGGATCGGTCGTTCATGGCGATGCCGATATACCGCAATTCGAGCCAGCGCAACGCCGGCTGGCCTCGTCAACTCTTCTGCAAGGCGACATGGACGCCAAGCCCGACCAGCACCGCGCCGCCGGCTCGCTGCATCATGCGCTGGGCGCTGCTGGAGCGGCGCAGCCTGCCGATCACGGCACCAGCCAGGAACACGCAGACGATATCGGCCGAGGAGAACATCAGGTTGACTGTCGTGCCCAGCACGACGAATTGCAGCCAGACCGGGAATGCGGCAGAGGCATCGATGAACTGGGGCAGGAAGGCCATGAAGAAGATCGCGGTCTTCGGATTGAGCACCTCGACGGCGATGCTCTCGAAAAAGGCGCGGCAAGCCGATTTCCGCTCGATCGCCGGCAGTGCCATGTCGCCTTCCGCGCGCTTGCGGAACAGCGCCACACCGAGCCAGATCAGGTAGAGCGCGCCGACGAGCTTGACCGCCATGTAGAGCGGCGGCACGGCGTGGAAAAGCACGGACAGGCCGGCGGCAGCGGCAAAGACGTGAACATAGCCGCCCAGATGAATGCCGAGCGCCGCAGTCAGGCCGGACCAGCGGCCGCGCGCCATCGTCTGCGCGGCGGCATAGAGCATGGCCGGGCCTGGAATATAGGCGAAGATCGCCGTGGTGGCGAAAAACGCGACGAGCAGCTCTGTCGACGGCATTCCTGGTCCCTCATGATCGCGCCCGGCGGCGCGAGCCGACTGAAGCGGCAGCTTTGCGGCGCCACTGTGGCGCGCTGCCCCGCGCAGGGCAATCGCGGACGGGTCCACCCCTCGATTGTTCTTGCGGATCCCAGTGCCGCCCGGCAACGCTGCTTTGTCGACAGCTTCGCAAGCCTCCCTTATAAGGACCGGAATCGCAAGCAACCAGAGGCGTTCATGATCATCGTCACGGGCGGCGCCGGCATGATCGGCTCCAACATCGTCGCCGCGCTCAATTCGGAGGGCCACGACGACATTTTGGTCGTCGACGACCTGAGCGATGGCCACAAGATCGCCAACCTTGCTGACTTGCGGATCGCCGACTATCTCGACAGGGACGATTTCCTGGCCCGCCTCGAGGACGGCGGGCTCGGCCGCATCGAGGCCGTCTTCCATCAGGGCGCCTGCTCGACCACCACCGAATGGAACGGCAAGTTCATGATGGAGGTGAACTACGCCTATTCGAAGCGGCTGCTGCATGCCTGCCTGGCGCTGCGCGTGCCCTTCCTCTACGCCTCCTCGGCATCGGTCTATGGCGGCGGCTCCGAGTTCCGCGAGGACGCGGAGCTTGAGCGGCCGCTCAACGTCTACGCCTATTCAAAAAAGCTGTTCGATGACTATGTCAGGCGCAATGTCTTCGATACCGATCATTCGCAGGTCGCGGGCCTGCGCTACTTCAACGTCTATGGGCCGCGCGAGGCGCACAAGGACGCCATGGCCTCGGTCGCCTTTCATCTGTTCAACCAGGTCGGGCGTGGCGAGAATCCAAAGCTGTTCGGCGCCCATGACGGCTTTGGTCCGGGCGAGCAAAGCCGCGACTTCATCCATGTCGGCGATGTCGCCGATGTCAATCTGTGGCTGTGGAAGCGCGGCGCGAGCGGCATTTTCAACTGCGGCACCGGCCGGGCGCAACCCTTCCGCACCATTGCCGAAACCGTCATCGACGCGCTGGGCAAGGGCGAGATCGAGTACATCCCCTTTCCCGACCACCTCAAGGGCAGCTACCAGAGCTTCACGCAAGCTGATATGTCGCGTCTGCGCGCCGCCGGTTATAACGGGCAATTCCGCAGCGTCGAAACCGGCGTCAGAGACTATGTCGAATGGCTGAAAGCCCAGCGATCCTCGTGATCGGCCCACGCTGGGTGGGCGATATGGTGATGGCGCAGTGCCTGTTCTCGGCGCTGAAGGAGCTTCATCCAAATGCAGCCATCGACGTGCTGGCGCCGGCCTGGGCGGCTCCTTTGGTCAAGCGCATGCCTGAGGTCCGCCAGCAGATCGATTTCCCGCTGAAACCCGGCGCGCTCGAATTCGCACATCGGCGCCGCTTCGGCCGTCTGCTGCGCGGCCGTTACGACAGGGCCTATATCCTGCCCGGCAGTTGGAAGTCGGCGCTGATCCCGTTCTTTGCCCGCATTCCACGCCGTTTCGGCCATCTCAGGGAAATGCGCTACGGCCTGTTGACCGATATCGTTCCGCTGCCGGAGGCCGTAAAACGGCGCACGGCGCAGGCCTATTTCGGCCTTGCACAGGGTGGCGGTTTCCGGGCGCCTCATCTGACGGTGGACGCCAATAACCAGGCTACGCTGCTCGACCGTTTCGGCCTGGAGTCGCAGAAATTCGTGGCGTTGATGCCAGGTGCCGAGTTCGGCCCGGCCAAGCGCTGGCCGAGCGAACGCTATGCCGGCCTTGCCCGGGAGTTCATGGCCAGAAGGTTCAAGGTCGCGCTGTTCGGGTCGAAGAACGACCGCGACGTGACCGCGGAGATCGCAGCCCTCGCTCCTGGCGTGGTCGACCTGGCCGGCCAGACGCGGCTGGAGGACGCCATCGACCTGATCGCGGCCGCCGGGCTGGCGGTCTCCAACGACAGCGGGCTGATGCATGTTGCGGCGGCGGTCGGCACGCCGGTTGTCGCCGTCTATGGTTCGACCTCGCCACAGAATACGCCGCCGCTGGCCGAACGGCGCGAACTGGTCTGGCTCGGCCTCTCCTGCTCGCCTTGCCACCGCAAGATCTGTCCGCTCGGCCACCTCAATTGCCTGAAGACGCTCGAGGTCGCACGGGTCATGGCGGCGGCGGACCGCCTGCTGGACATCCCGGCCGCCGCATGAAGGTGCTGATCGTCAAGACCTCGTCGATGGGCGATGTCATCCACACTTTTCCGGCGCTCCAGGATGCGCGCCGCGCACGGCCCGATATTGCCTTCGACTGGTGCGTCGAGGAGGCTTTCGCCGGCATCGTCGCGCTGCACCCCGCAGTCGGAACCATCCACACGGTCGCCATCCGGCGTTGGCGAAAACATCTCTTCGACAAGGCCACCTGGCGCGAGGCGACCGCCTTGCGACGCGCCTTGCGTGCGTGCCGCTATGATCTGGTCATCGATGCGCAAGGCCTGTTGAAATCGGCGCTGGTGGCCAGGCAGGCGAAGGCGCCGATCGCCGGCTTCGACCGCTCAAGCGCGCGCGAGCCTTCGGCAACGCTGCTTTACGACGTCGGCCACGCCGTCCCCCGCAACCTGCACGCCATCGAGCGGACGCGACGGCTTTTCGGGCAGGCGTTGGGTTACCGGCCCGATCTTTCGATACTGGATTCGGGCATTGTGCCGCCGCCCGGCAATCTGACCGGCATAGCCGGCAACACGGCCTTCCTGCTGCACGGCACCAGCCGCGAGGACAAGAAGTGGCCTGTTGAAGACTGGATCGAAACCGGCCGCCTGCTGGTTGAGCGCGGCATGACGCCGGTCACGACCTGGTCGGACGAGCGCGAACAGGCGGTGGCCGAAGCGATCGCCCGGGCAGTTCCATCGACGAGCATCGTGCCAAAATCACCATTGGCCGACATCGCGGCGATCCTGGGCAACTCGAGGCTGGTAATCGGCGCCGACACGGGGCTCACGCATCTCGCCAGCGCCTTCGGCCTGCCGACGGTCGCGGTGTTTTTGGCCACGGAGCCGGGTTTGACCGGTCCGCGCGGCCCCTATGCATTGACGCTGCAGGCCGCGCCCGGTGAGCGAGTGTCGCCCGCGAGGGTGGTGGCTGAGGCTGAGAGGCTGCTGGAGCACCAGACGCATGGCCAGGCCGGCGCTGGCAAGAACTGATCTATTCAATCGGAAAGCTGGCGCTGCCCCTCATCGCCCTGCCGGGGAGAAGGACACCTTCACCGATGACTGCGCCAATTTTAAGCGTTTGCAGAATAGACGCCGACTTCGCGTTCAGCCGTCTTCTCCCCGTCACTATACGGGGAGAAGGTGCCGGCAGGCGGATGAGGGGCGGCGCCAACCTTGGCTAAAAACGCGCAGATCAGCGCCCCTCGAACTCCTTAGATAAACTGCACCTGGACGATCTCGTAGCCCCTTGCACCACCCGGCGCGTTGACCTCGATGGCGTCGCCGACTTCCTTGCCGATGAGCGCCCGCGCGATCGGCGAGGAGATCGAGATGCGGCCGGACTTCACGTCCGCCTCCTGATCGCCGACGATCTGGTAGGTCTTCTTCTCCTCGGTGTCCTCGTCGACCAGCACCACGGTGGCGCCGAACTTGACCTTGTCGCCGCTGAGCTTGGTGACATCGATGACTTCGGCCCGGGCGATGAGATCCTCGAGCTCGTTGACACGGCCCTCATTGAGGCTCTGCGCCTCTTTGGCGGCATGGTATTCGGCATTTTCGGATAGGTCGCCGTGCGAGCGCGCTTCGGAGATCGCCTCGATGATGCGCGGCCGCTCCTCCTGCTGGCGCCAGCGCAGTTCTTCCTTCAATGACGCGAACCCCTCGCCTGTCATCGGGACCTTGTTCATGATACCTGACCTTTCCTGCCGCCACCCCCGCATTTCGGGGAAAGCCTTATCGATGGTGCAAAAAGAAAACGGTCCGGCAGCCTCGGGCTAACGGAACCGTTCACCGCAATTTCCCTGAATATAGCAATCTTTGCGGGCTTTTCACGCCCAAAAATCGGTTTCTGAAGAAATCATCACCGTTTTCGCCCGCGCCGTCGCAGGAGCCGGCATGGCAACAAAAAACCGGCCGTGATTGCTCGCGGCCGGTTCGAAAAGGCATCGAGGGGGGTCAGCTCCTCATGAAATGGTCGATCTGTTCGGCCAGCATGCCGTATTCGCGTGAACCCTTGCCGGTTCGCTTTTCGATCTCCATCAGCTGTTGCTGGGCGCCGGCCAGGTCGCCGATCTGGAGATGGGCTTCGCCGAGATATTCGCGCACCAGCGTGTAGTTGGGATCGATGCGCAGCGCTTCCTCGTAATAGCCGAGGCCAACGGCGACGCGGCCGGAATGGCGGTGCGAATAGCCGAGATAGTTGAGGATGCGCGGGTCCTGCTTGTTGGCGGCGAGGCTGAGCACGGCGATCGCCTCGTCATAGCGGCCGGCCATCGCCAGGTCATGCCCGGCATCATAGATGCTGTCGTCGTCCAGCATGCCTTCCTGGGGTGCGACGCACTTGTTCTTCTTCTTGTCCCAGACCATGCCTTTCTTGCATTTGGTGGTCGTACTGGTGTCGTCACCGCTGCCTGCGGCAAACACCGGAACGGCAAGGAACTGCAGAGCGAGAAGCGCGCTCGCCGCCTGGATCAGCACTCTTTTATGCATCGGAGCCTCCTGGAGGGGTGAGAATGCAACACTAACGCAGCGTGTCGGCGGTTTCATCCCGGAAAAAAGCAAGGGGCTAACATGAGGTGACGGATGCTCGAAATCCGCTATCATCGGCGGCGATGAAAGCTGAGCCAGCGGAGACCGCCAGTGCAGCGACGGCTTGAAAAGAACTGGGATTTGACGATCGGGCCCGACACCGTGCGGCTGTTCATCCTCAAATGCAAGGCGTTGAGCGCCGCCATCAATGAAGACTATGCCGACGGCGCCGAACACGAAATCGAGTTCGATGGAAACACCCGTGACAATCATCATCATGACGGACTCGCCGAGGAAAGCTCGGAAAACCTGACCGAAGAGGAACTGCGCGAGCTGATCAACGACCTCAATGTCGACGAGGCGGCCGAGCTCGTCGCGCTCGCTTGGGTCGGCCGTGGCGACTACGATGCCTCGGAATGGGCCGACGCCGTCGCCGCCGCGCGCGAGCGCGCCAACAAGCACACGGCCAAATACCTGCTCGGCTTGCCGTTGCTCGCCGATTGGCTGGAGGAAGGGCTGGAAGCGATCGGTGCGTAACGCGCCGGTAATCGATTGTGATCGGGCCTAAGCGCCTTCCAGGCAACTTCGAGCATCCCGGCACCGTTTCGAGGCGATGGCAACACTGAGCTTTTCCCGAAAATACAGGATTGCATTGGTCATGGTCGTGACAGCACTGCTGGTGACGCCGGCCGATGCCAGGCATCGTCACAGGCATCACGAGCCGCTTTTACCACGGGTGGAACAGCCGCTGACGCCGCGGGTTGACCGGCCGCTGAAACCGCGCGGCGAAAGGCATCGCAAGCCGAAGCCGGCACGGCAGAGGACGCAAAATCCGAAGCCGGTACGTGCGGATGTCCCAGTGCCTGAACCGCGCCCCGCTGACGCGCCAGAGGCGACAGAACCGAACACGCAAAATCCAGCCGCAACATCCGACCGGTTTCAGGAGGAAGGATCCCCTCGGAAGCAACAAGCCCGGCCCGAGCCGCCAGCCGATGCGAAAGGCGAACCGGAGCCGCCAGCCGTGGCGCCGACGCCGACACAAAGGCCTGAGACTGCGGAACCGGAGGTTGAGCCGCCGGCCCTCGCCCCGCCACCGCCGCCAAAGCCGGCGGACGCGGACAAAAAGGAGATGCTTCCCGATCCGCGTTCGGCTGACCTGCCAGACGCGAAAATGCCTGCCGAGGAAGTCGCCTGCCGCGAGCGGCTGAGGGGTCTCGGTGTCGAATTCGAGGAGCACAAGGCTGAAAGCGATCGCGATATCGGCTGTTCGATCCCCTATCCCCTGGTGCTGAAGAGCCTTGGCAAGTCGATCGCCATTGCCCCGGGCGCCGAGCTCAATTGCGCAATGGCCGAGGCGGCGGCACGCTTTGCCGGCAACGTCATCCAGCCGGCGGCGAAAGCCGAATTCGGCACCGACCTGAAATCGATCGGCCAGGCATCGGCCTTTGTGTGCCGGCCACGCAACGGCACGCGCAAACTGTCCGAACATGCCTTCGGCAATGCGCTCGATATTGCCAGCTTCACACTTGCGGACGGCAGGACGATCGAGGTCGGCCCGGCGCCACCGGACAAGGACGCCAAATTCCTCGACGCGGTGCGCAAGGCCGCCTGCGGGCCGTTCAAGACCGTGCTGGGCCCGGGCAGCGATGCCGATCATTCGCTGCATTTGCACCTCGACCTCGAGCCGCGCCGCCACGGCGGTACCTTCTGCCAGTAGGGCCGGCTCAGAAGCGATGCCGCAATTCGGCCGCAGGCATGAACGCCGGCGCTGATTTTTCCTTTACCGTTGATCGTTAAAATCCCGCCTATCGGGAAAGGGACTGCCGATGGACGGGATATTTCGTGCCGCGCTGGCGCTTGCGCGGCAATCGAAACGCGCGCGCGCCGCTGCCGGCGGGGTGGCCGCCCTGCTTGCGCTGGCCGCGGTGTCGGCCTGCAACACCGGCAACGTGCTGGCACTGGAGCCGGCCGTCGATGTCGGCGCGCAGACCGCGGCCGTGCCGCAATATTCAGGCATGCAGCGGCTGGTTCCTTCCAATCCCTACATGACGCAGGCCGCCTATCCACGCATGGACGAGCCGATGTCGCCGGTCGAGCAGATGCCGGCCAGCGAGACCGACTGCCGTCAGCAGCTGAGGCGCCTCGGCGTCACCTTCACCGACCTGGCGCCGATCCATGAAGGCCAGTGCGGCATCGACTATCCGGTGAAGGTTTCGGCCATCGGCAGCGTCGAGATGAAGCCCGCCGCGACGCTGACCTGCGACATGGCCGCCAGCTTCGCCGCGTGGACGAAGAACGAGCTCGTTCCTTCCGCCCGCTGGCGCTACTTCTCCGGCGTCAGGACCATCCACCAGGGTTCCAGCTATTCCTGCCGCAACATCGCCGGCGAAGGCGTGCTGTCGGAACACGGCAAGGGCAACGCGCTCGACGTGATGAGCATCGAACTCAACAATGGCGACGACATCGACGTGCGCAAGCCCGGCCTGTTCGCCTTCCGCACCCGCGGCTTCCTCAACAATGTGCGCGCCGACGGCTGCCAGTATTTCACCACCGTGCTCGGCCCCGGCTACAATTACGACCACCGCAACCATTTCCACTTCGACATCAAGAACCGCAAGAGCGGCTATCGCGCCTGCCGCTGATCCCTTTGCCTGGCGGCTGCTTCGCCGCGTACAGTGACGTCGTAGAACTCGAGCGGCATCGATGAGCCAACGAAGCTTCCGACGACGCGCTGCGACCTGGCTGGTGTTGCTTCTGGCGACCTATCTGGTGCTGGCCTATGTCGCCGCGCCGGAATTCTGGACGTTTCGCGATCGCGGCTTTCGCAGCCAAAGCTTCGAGATGGTGACGCACACCCCGCAAGGCATTCCGGGCGACCCGATCAATGTCGGCCTGATCGGCACGCAAAAGGAGGTTGTCCATGCCTTCGCCGTCGCTGGCTGGGACACGGCCGACGCCGTGACGCTGAGAACCGCGATCGATATTGGCGAAAGCGTCTTGTTTTCGCGCCCCTATCCGGACGCGCCCGTCAGCCGGCTGCTGTTCGAAGGCCGCGCCCAGGATCTTGCTTTCGAGAAGCCGGTCGGCGGCAGCGCCGACCGCCGTCACCATGTGCGCTTCTGGCAGACTGATGCCACGGGCGACGATGGCCGTCCGCTGTGGCTGGGCTCGGCCAGTTTCGACCGTGGCGTGGGCCTGAGCCACGACACCGGCGCCATCACCCATCATATCGGCCCCGACATCGACGCCGAACGCGACTTTCTTATGCAGGATTTGACCGCCGCCGGAATGCTGATCTCAACCAGCGACCTGGAAGGCATCGGCGCCACCACGCACGGGCGCAATGGCGGCGGCGACCCCTATTTCACCGACGGCAAGGCCGTGCTCGGCGTGCTGAAGCAACTGCCGTGATGCCTGAAGTCAGCTCGTGGCGACCACGACCTTGCCGAACGGTCCCTTCTCCAGATGCTGGAAGGCCTGCTCCACCTCCTCGAAGCCGAAGACCTTGTCGACCACCGGCCGGATGCCGAGCACCTCGATCGCCTGGTTCATCCGCTCGAAGGCGCGGCGATGGCCGATCGATATGCCCTGCACGACGATGCGATTGCGCAGGAACGGCACGATCGGAAAGCTGAGTTCCATCGAGCCCAGCAGGCCGATGACCGACAGGCGGCCGTCGGCGGCCAGGGCATCGAGCGATCGCCGCGCATTGTCGCCGCCGACCATCTCCAGGATATGGTTGACGCCGGTTCCACCCGTCAGGTCACGCGCGGCTTCGTCCCATGCCGGCTGGGTGCGGTAGTTGATCACTTGCCAGGCGCCGAGTTTCCTGGCCCGCTCGAGCTTGTCGTCGCTGCTCGAGGTGACGATGGCACGCAGGCCGAAAGCGGCCGCGAATTGCAGTGCAAACAGCGACACGCCGCCGGTACCCTGGATAAGAATGGTCTGGCCGGGCACCGGCTTCGTCGCCTCCGCCAAGGCAAACCACGCCGTCAGCGCCGCGATCGGCAGCGTCGATGCCTCGGCGTCGCTGAGCGAAGGCGGCGCCAGCACGACGGCATCCTCGTGAAGCAGCACGTAGTCGGACAAGGTGCCGGGCAGTGACAATCCCAGCGTGTGCTGGTGAAGCACCGGCGGCGCATCGCCGTCAGGCCAGTCGGCGATCACTTGGCCCAGCACGCGTTGCCCGGCCTGGAAGCGGCTGACGCCACCGCCGACCGCCACGACCTCGCCCACCGCATCCGATGTCGGCACGAAGGGGAAGACGAGGTCCGGGATCAGCACCCCGTCTAGGATCATTCGATCCTTGTAATTCAGCGATATAGTCTTGATCCGCACCAGCAGCTCACGAGGCCCGGGTGCGGGTACCTTTCCCCGCGCCGGTTGCAGCTTGGACAGGCCAAAACCGGTCATTTGCCAGGATCTGTTGATGTCTCTGTTCATCTCGTCTGCTCCGGATTGAGTTGCTGGCGAGATCTTTACGTCATTCCACTATGGAAAAAAGTGCTTCTATGCGGCATAATTGGAAACGAATTGAAGATCATTATTCTACAATAGGGGCACAGCCATGGAATCCGCCGATCTGCAGGGCATTGTCGCCTTCGTTCAAACGATCGAAGCCGGCAGCTTCACCAGTGCGGGAGAACGGCTGCGCGTGACGAAATCGGCGGTCGGCAAATCGATCGCACAGCTGGAGCATCGGCTTGGCGTGCGTCTGCTCAATCGCACCACCCGCAGCCTGAGCCCGACAAGCGAAGGCCTCAGCTATTACGAAGCCTGCGTCAGGGCGCTGTCCGAAATCGAAGCCGCCCAGTCGCTGCTTGCCTCGCACCGGCAAGTGCCCTCGGGCCGGCTTCGGGTCGATTTGCCGTCGGCCTTCGGCCAGCGCTGCGTTGCCCCAGTTTTGTTCGACATTTCCAAGCGCTTCCCCGATCTGGCGATGGAGATCTCCTTCAACGACCGTCGCGTCGATCTCATCGAAGAAAGCATCGACCTGGCAGTTCGCATGGGCGAGCTCGACGACAGCCTGTCGCTCGCGGCGCGGCGGCTCTATGTCCAACGCTCGTGCGTATTGGCCGCCCCCGCCTACCTCGAGGAGCACGGCAGGCCGCGAACGATCGAGGAGCTCGCCGCTCATAAGCTGATCGGCTACACCCGTAACGGCGTCGCCCATCCCTGGACCATAAGGCACGCCGACGGCCAAATCGGAAAGTTCACACCGCGGGCAAGGCTGGTCCTCGACAATGGCGAGCCGATGCTCGACGCCGCCCTTGCCGGCTGCGGCATCACCTTCCTGCCGACATGGTTGGCGGCGGACAGCCTCAGGAGCGGTGCGCTCGAAATGGTGCTGTCGGACCGCCTCGTCGAAAACATTGCCGTCCACGCCGTTTGGCCGGTGACGCGAGCAGTGACGCCGAAGGTCCGCGTCGTAGTCGATGCGCTGGTCGAGCATTTTTCGGCGCCGCCCTGGGATGCCGCCTGACGGGGCCGCATGCGCTGTCATCTTCCTGAAAACGGCTGCTGACTATTTTCCAATCCAGCATGGCAATGCTATTGACCCCTGATGCTATATGTTGAAATCGCCACCGTGGTCGTCCTCATCTGCGTGAACGGCCTTCTGGCAATGTCCGAGCTTGCCATCGTCTCGTCGCGGCCGGCCCGCCTCAAGGCAATGATCGATCGCGAGGTTAAGGGCGCCGGCCGGGCGCTTGCGCTTGGCTCCAACCCCGGCAAGTTCCTGTCCTCGGTACAGATCGGCATCACCCTGGTCGGCGTGCTGTCCGGCGCCTTTTCCGGCGCCACGCTCGGCGAAAGGCTGGCGCAGTTCCTGGCCTCGAACGGCATCCGCGAAAACATCGCCGATCCGCTCGGCGTCGGCATCGTCGTGGCCATCATCACCTATGCCTCGCTGATCATCGGTGAGCTCGTGCCCAAGCAGATCGCGCTGCGCGACCCCGAGCGGGTCGCCGTGCGCGCCGCCCCGGCCATGACCGTCCTCGCCACCGTCTCGGCGCCGCTGGTCTTCCTGCTCGATATCTCGGGCCGCGCCGTGCTTTGGCTGCTCGGCCAGCGCGGCGAGAGCGAGGAGAAGGTTACCGACGAGGAGATCAAGATGCTGGTCGCCGAGGCCGAGCATCACGGCACCATCGAGTCCGACGAGCGCCGCATGATCGCCGGCGTCATGCGGCTTGGCGACCGCGCCGTGCGCGCCGTCATGACGCCGCGCACCGAGGTCGACTGGATCAACCTCCAGTCCGACGATGCGACCACCCGCAAGCTCCTGATGGATACGCAGCATTCGCGCTTGCCCGCCGGCGACGGCGGCGTCGACGCCATGATCGGTGTCGTCCAGACACGTGATGTGCTGGCGGCATTGCTGGGCGGCCGCGCGCTCGACCCGCGTCGGCACGTGCGCACCGCGCCCATCGTGCACGATCAGGCCGACGCGCTCGACGTGCTGCAGACGCTGAAGGAATCCGACGTGCCGATGGCGCTGGTGCACGACGAATACGGCCATTTCGAAGGCATCGTCACCCCCGCCGACATCCTGGAGGCCATCACCGGTGTCTTCCGTTCCGACCTCGAAGCCGGCGAGGAGGAGAATGCCGTCAAGCGCGACGACGGCTCATGGCTGCTTGCCGGCTATATGCAGGCCGACGAGATGGCCGAGGTGCTGGGCATCGACCTGCCGGAAAACCGCGACTACGAGACCGTCGCCGGCTATGTGCTGTCACACATGCACCATCTGCCGGCGACCGGCGAATGCGTCGACGCGCAAGGCTGGCGTTTCGAGGTGGTCGATCTCGACGGCCGCCGCATCGACAAGCTGATCGCCACGCGCCTGCCCAGCGGCCACCGCGAAGTGGTGCGCTGACTGTTCGAACGTTGCCTCGAGTCAAGCGGTCATTGGCCGTCCGTCCGCGCCTACTGCTCCGTGAAGGCGCGGGCGAACGAATCGAGCATCGGCCGCGCGAGATATTCCAGGAAAGTCCGGTCGCCGGTGCTGATGAACGCCTCGACCGGCGTCCCGGGATAGAGCTGCTCGGGCTTCACGCGGGATGGCAGGGCGTCGATCTTCAGCTTCGCCCGGAAATAGGGTTCACGCGTAGCCTCGTCGATCAGCCGATCCGCGGAAACCTGTGTCACGGTGGCTGGAACCTCGGGCGTGAGCCGCGCGTTCAAGGCGGACAATCGCAGTTTCGCCGGCTGGCCGACGCGTACCTGATCGATGTCCTTCGGCCGCAGCTTCGTGTCCACGACCAACCCCGATGCCGTCGGCAGGATTTCCATGATCTTTTCGCCCGGGGCAATTACGCTGCCCTTGAAATTGTAGGTCGACGACACCACGATGCCCGCTGCCGGCGCCTTGATTGTCGTGCGCCGCAGCACCGCCGCGGCCGCCCTGATCTGTTCCTCGACGTCGGCCAGGTTGGAGCGAACCTCGTCCAGCTTCGTCAGCGCCTCCTCCACCCGTTGCGTGGTCAAGCGCTCGGTCTGCTCCTGCGCCTCGACGATCTGGGTGCTGGCCGATGCAAGACTGGCCTCCAGCGCTCCCGCCTGGCCGACGAGGTCGGCTTCGCTGCGCAGAAGCTGGGAGTATTCGGTGCGGTTGGTCAGGCCTTTGTCCAAAAGGCTGGTCTTGATGCCGAGCTCCTTCTTCACCACCTCGACCTGCTGCTGGATGGCTTGTTTCTGGGCGTCCAATCCCACGACGGACTGCCGATGCATGACGACCCGCTGCTGGAGGATCGATCGTTCCGACCGGAACCGGGCGAGCCTGGCGTCGAACTCCTTCTGCTGTTCCCGAACCAGCATTTCGAAATCGTGCTGAAGCGGCGCCGGCGCCGCTGTTGTGATCGGCGCCAGCCTGTCCAGCCCGTCCCGCTCCGCCTCCAGCCGCGCCGCGCTTGCCCTGAGCGCGATCGACTGCCTCGTCAGCCGGTTGAGCTCGGCCTGCGCGGCGGTTGGATCCAGCACTATCAGATCCTGCGCCTGCTGCACGCGATCGCCTTCGTGGACCAGCAACTCTTGGACGATGCCGCCCTCGGGGTGCTGGATGAGGATGTTCCCGCCCATCGCCGAGATCGTGCCTTGCGTGATCACCGCGCCGGACAAGGGGGCATAGGCCGCCCAATAGCCGAAGCAACCTGCAAATATCGCTATCGCCGCATAGCCGCCGAATGCCACGCGCCCTGTGTCGGTGCGTGGATTGCGTTCCCCGGCGAGGCTGTGCACTGCCATCATCTACGATCCAAAGCGGGTTTTTTGCGGGGCGCTGCGGAGGGTCGTGGCGAACGACCCCGTCACCACTGTATTCTGCCGGGAAGAATTGCCGGCGAGCGGCTGCCGCAGCAAATCGCTGCTCGGGCCGAAGGCTTCGATCGCGCCGTCGCGCAGCAGCATCACGCGGTCGCAGGCCGCTGCGATCGAAGGGCGGTGCGTGATCACGATCAAGGTAATCCCCGCCGACCGCGCATCCGAGAGCACCGCTTCGAGCGCCGCTTCGCCGGCGCCGTCGAGATGAGCGTTGGGCTCGTCCAGGACGAGAATTCTGGGGTTGCCGTACAGGGCGCGCGCCAGCCCGATCCTTTGGCGCTCGCCGCCCGACAGCGCCCTGTCAGAGAGACCGATCATCGTCTGGTAGCCGTCGCGCTGCGTCAAAATCAGTTCATGGGCCTGGGCACGCTTTGCCGCCTCGACGATCGAGGCGTCATCCGCGTCGGGGTCGAAGCGGCCGACGTTCTCCGCGATCGATCCCGGGAACAGTTCCACCTCCTGCGCGAGATAGCCGATATGCCTTCCAAGCTGCTTTTCGTCCCAGGTCCTGAGATCGGCACCGTCGATCCTGACCGAGCCGCTGACCGGTTGGAGCGCACCGACAAGCAATCTGGCGAGCGTCGATTTGCCGGCTCCGCTCGGGCCGACGATCGCCACCGCCTCGCCGGCCCCGATGTGGAAATTCAGCCTCTTGACGATGGGCGGACCGCCGGGCCTATTCGGCGCGACGTAGATCAGATCCTGCGCCGAAATCGCGCCTGACGGATCAGGCAAGGCCAGTTTTTGCACCGCGGACGGACGTGCCGAAAGGGTTGCCTCCAGCCGTTTCCACGATCGCCTGGCGTCGACGATCTGCCGCCACGAGCCGATCAGTTGGTCGAGCGGCTGCAGCGCGCGCGACGATACCAGGGAAGACGCGAATATCATCCCGGCCGTCATCTTGCCTTGCAGGACCAGCCACGCACCCACGCCCAGTATCGCCAGCTGCAGCATCATGCGCACGGCCCGCGACGTTCCGCTGAAGATCGCATTAGCCGTCGACGCGCGGTCGTGAACGATCAGCGCTTCGGCGACGTGCTTTCCCCAAGCCCGCGCGGCGTTCTGGACCATGCCCATGGCGCGCAGCGTCTCGGCGTCGCGGGCAAAGGCCTGCTCCGACTGGCTGGCGACCGCCGAACGTCGTGAAAACAAAGCGTCGTTCCTGCCGATGGCAAGCTGGGTTGCCAGGACCAGTGCAAGCAGCATCGCCACGCCAGCCAGGGTGAGCCAGAACAGGACGGGATGGATCAGGTAGAGCAGTCCGAGGAAGAACGGAGCAAACGGCAGGTCGAACAGGACCGCCACGCCGCGCGACCTGATGAAGGCGCATACCGAGGCGAGATCACGCAATGGCGACAGGCCTGCGGAGGCGTGGTCGGCGCCAAGCGAAGCGGCGAACGTCTCCGCCCCGAGCTTGCTGTCGATGCTGGCCGCGACGCGCTGCGTGTAAATGGAGCGCACCGCGTCCAGAAAGCCCAGAAAGACCAGCGCGAGAACCGCGATGACCGACAGGTAGACAAGCGTCTCGACATTGGAGGAAGGCAGGACCCGATCATACACCTGCAACAGATAGAGCGGGATCACCAGCAGCAGGACGTTGATCAGCAACGAGAAAACGCCGACATCGGCGATGGCGCGCCACAAGACCGCCCGCAGACCTGACTGTCCCATCGTTCCCGCGCTCCCTTGGCGGCTCATGTCCCGAGACATCGGCGCTCAGACCGAGTGGTCGCCCGCAACGTCCAGGGGGTGGTGCTGCAGGTCATCCAGCGTATAGGCGCGGATATAGTCGATCTTCATCTCCGCCGGCGTGGCGAGATGGTCGGGAGGCGCGCCGGCAAAACCGCCGACGGCTAGATCGGCCAGCATGTACATGGGCGTGTGCATGTCGGACGGCGTCGCGGCTTCGGCGACCTTTACGCCGTCATAGGTCCAGACGAGCGTATCCGGTGTCCACAGCAGGCCATAGGTATGGAAGCCGTCGGTGTCCGAAACATTCACCGAGGAAGAGACCTTGGTGTGCTGTCCCGTCTCGTTCGTGTGCGCCGTCATGATGAGCGTGTTCGGATCCTGCCCGCGCGCTTCCAGTACGTCCAGTTCCGGCGGCCACGAGCCGTCTTCCGGCAGCAGCCAGAAGGCCGGCCAGGCTCCGGCCGTTTCGGGCAGGTCCGCCCGCATTTCGAAATAGCCGTAGGTTTGCGAGAAGCTTTCGTGGGTCGTCAGGATGCCCGAGGTGTATTCGTAATTGTTGATCAGTGGCTTGATGTCTTCGGGCGCTTGCGCCGCGGTGATGGTGAGCACCCCGTTTTCCACGCTGAACGGGTGGACTGAGCTGGTCGGGCCGTAATTGGCGTCGATGTACCATTGCAGCTCCCCATTGCTGCTCAACGTGCTTCCGTTCGGCGCTCCCCACCAGAAGTTGGAATTCCAGGTGCCATCATGGCCGTTCCAAAGGCTGAGCGTGTTGAAGTCGTCGGAAAAGGACAGCGTCATTCCGGACTTGTCGATCGGCAGTTCGAACTGGCTGGGCGCCAGCTTGTCCACCGTCGTGTTGTTGAAGACCAGCACCTCGTCGGATCCGAGGTTCAGCAGAAGGTTCGCTCCTGCCTGGGTCATATGTGCCTTGACGTCGTCGAAAGACATGAAGTCGTAGCCATTGAGGCGGACCGTGTCGTCCGCGCCGAAATCGGTGATCAGGTCGCTTCCATTGCCCTTGGTGATGATGAAAGTGTCGGCGCCGCTGCCGCCGATCAGCACGTCGTTGCCCTGACCGCCATCCAGCGTCTGATGGCCCGAGCCACCCTTGATGATGTTGTCCAACGCATTTCCGAACGCATAGCGATTGTTGCCGGTGACGACGAGATTCTCGAAATTGTCGGGGAGCTTGTAGCTCATCCATGTGTCGATCGTGTCGATGCCAGCCCCGGGATCCTCCACCACCTTGTTGTTGGTGGAATAGAGGTGATAGTAGTCGTCGCCCGCGCCGCCATAGATGGTGACGTTGACGCTGGCGTCCCCCCAGAAGGAGTCGTTGCCGGAGGTGCCGTGCAATTCCGGCCCGGATCCGGTCGCCGAGAACCAATGGGTGGACGTGCCCGTGTAGGGGAGAGGGATGCCTTTGGCGTTCACGACGGTGCTCATCAGGAAATCCTTTCCTCGCGCCTGTTCAGGTCATTCGAAACGGCAACCGCTTACGGAGCAACGTTGCCATGCACGATGTCGTTCCAGGAGCTTGCCACACAGTTCAGCATTACATCGACTGTTGGGTGACATTTTTCGAAACGAAAGCACTAGAGGCCAAGAAATGGTCTATAAATCGTAATGAAGTCAGTAAAACTTTTAATAAAATTTTCGCTTATACCGAGAAAACGGCGATATACTTGCTGCCACGCCTGGCGTAGGTCACAAAAAAGCGATTCCGGCTTTCTGGCGGGCCGTAACATTGCCGCTCTGGAGCGATGGGCGAATTCGAGGGCTGGCGCATCGAGCGAGGGAACAGGCCTCGGGCCGGCGGCGCAGTGCCTGCTATTTGTCGCAGGGGAACACCGTCAAACCGCGGCTTCGATCGGTTCGGAAAGCTTCGGGTTCGAGCGCGAGGCGATCAGGCAGCTGGCCACGATGAGGCCCGCTCCCGCCAGCGTGGTCCAGGTCACCGCCTCGTCGAAGAAGAACCACCCAAGCGCGATCGCCCAGATAAAGGCGGAGTATTCGGTCGGGATCAGATATTGCGCTTCGGCGCGCGCGTAGGCCCAGCTCATCAGGAATTGGCCGGCGAGCGAAAGCGCCGTCACCCCGGCGAGAGGAAGCCAGAGCTCGCTTGGCAGCGCAATGGCAAGCCAGGGTGCCGCGAGACCGAGGATGACGGCAACGCAAAGGTTTTGGAACAGCATGATTTCGATCGGCTTGGCCAGCAGCGCCTGTTGCCGCGCAAGGATCAGGTTGTAGGCGTAGAACACCGTCGATACCAGCACGGCGGCCGTGCCGAGCAGGGCATCCTCGGCATAGGTCGCATGCCCGAACTGCCCGGCTATTATGATTGCGACACCGGCAATGCCGGCCAGCGATGCCCAGATCGCCTGCCGTTGTATCCGTTCGCCCAACAACAGCGCGGCCAGCAGGAGCGCAAACAGCGGCGCCACGAAACTGAGGCCGATCGCCTCCGCCAGCGGCAGCCTGGCAAGCCCCCAGAAGAACGACAGCAAGACAATGCCGACAACAACGGCACGCAGCGCATGCAGCCTCAACACGGAAAGGGCGGGAAATGAACGCGACCCTGCCGACCAGCCGGCGCCCGCGACCACGGTCGCCAGCATGCTGCGCCATAGCACCGTGTTGTAGACGCCCACGGCAATGACTAGAACCTTCATCGCCGCATCCATCCCCGACAGAAGGAAGATGCCGAGCGCGCACACCAGCACCGGGATCATGGGGGAAACGACGCCTGCCAGGCTGGATGACTTCACGGGGCTTTGCTCATGTGATGGATCGCGCCGGATATATCAGGGCAGAACGGCCGAGCCAGATGGCAGCTCCGCACACATGGAGGGCCAACCCGTATCGGTCCGGCATCGCGCGAAAGCAACCTTCACAGCTCCAAGCCTCAGCCCAGATACGATGCTGAATCCGCTGTCTTGCTCACTTCCGCTGCCCCGAACGCCGATGAAAACAGATGAACTTCCAAGCTTGGCCGGCGTTCCCCGCGCATGATGCGGAAACTCTTCGTGTTTGGTACCTTGAAGAAAGGCTTTCCCCTTCACGGCGAGGGTTTGTCCGAAGCCGCATTTCTGGGCGCCTACAGGACGCGAGAGCGCTTCCCGATGCTGATCGCTGGACCTCGCTTCGCTCCGATGATGTTCAATGAACCAGGCGTCGGCTTCCAGGTCGGCGGCGAACTCTACGTCGTGGACGATCGCGCCTTGGCAAACCTCGACAGGATCGAATCCGTTAGCAAGCCCGGAAATTTGCGCGTGCTGATCGAAGCAGAGCCTGTCGATGGCGGGCCGCCTGTCTCGGCATATGTCTACATGAAATCCCGGCATCTCGCCGCGCCGATCCACTCCCGATATCTCAAAGACTACAATGATCGGCGCTTCGCGCTTTCATGGGGTGGCTAGAACAACTCCAGGAAACGTGCATGGCGTTTCCCGCCTGGTTCGGCTTTTCTGCGACGCCAAGTGGTTTCACCTCGCCACTGATGCTCCGGCACGTTTTAGCGCCAAGGGATTTTGAGCTAAGGTGACGCATCACCGATGCGGCATAGAGCATTCTCATGACTGAACGTACCGGCGCCGGAGGCAGCAACACGGCAGTCGCAAGCGATCCTGCCGACGACGATCCTCGCCTGGCATTTATCTATCAGGAGGCGGTGCGAGGCCTCAATCATCAGCAGAATCTCGTCGAGAACATGAACACGCGCGCGGGCAGCCTCATCTTCGCCACCGCGTTTGTAAACTCGTTGCTTGGCGCAAGGGCGCTTTCCGACGGGCTCGGGCTCTGGGATTGGATCGCAGTGGCCCTGCTGTTCGGCATCGGCGGACTGATCGTCTTCCTGCTTTGGCCCTATCACAAATACACGTTCCGCTTCGATCCGGAAGAGCTGCTCCATCAATATGTCGATGGCGACAGGCCGCTGAAGATATCGGCCATGCAGCGCGCGCTTGCCCTTCGCATCAAGGCCGACATGGCCAGCAACTGGCGCATCATCCAGCGGCTTCGGGTAGCATTGCAGATCGCGCTGGTTCTTTTGTTGTTCGATATCCTCGCCTGGCTGTTCGCGATCGCGGGCGTTTGACACGCACGATTTTGGGCCGAAGGCTATTTCCATCCCCAGCGGATTGCCCGGCAGCCCGACACTAAGGCATCAGCACGACCTTGCCGATCGAGCGGTGCTCTTCGAGCAGGCGATGCGCCTCGCCGGCTTGGTCGAGCGGAAAGCGCCCGCCAGTCGTGACGACAATGTCGCCGCTGGCAGCCAGATCGAAAAGCTCCGAAAGGCTCGCTCTCAGCACTCCAGGGGACAGCAGCGGGAGCAGCGCGAAGCCCTTCAACGACTGATTCCTGCCGATCATCGCCTCAAGCCGGGCAACGCCAAGCGCATAGCGGCCAAGTGCTGCAAACACGAGCTCGCCACCGGGCGCCAGGATATCGAGGAAGTCCCCGGTCATCGCTCCGCCGACGGTGTCATAGATCGTATCGAGACCACCCTGCGCCGCGTCTCTGGTTTCGGCCACCCAGTCTCCGGAATGACGATCGATGGCGATGTCGGCACCATGCGACATGGCGACGTCGAGCTTGGCCTTGCCGCCGGCGAGCCCAATGACCCGGCGCGCGCCTTGGCGCTTCGCCAACTGGACGAGCAGCGAACCGACCCCGCCCGCGGCGGCGGGAACCAAAACCGTCCTGTTCGCCGGCGGACTTTGCCGCAACAGATGAAAGGCGGTCAGCCCCTGCACCATCAACGCCGTCGCCTCCTCGGACGAAAGCGGAGCCGGTAGGGGAAGGCCCAAGCCTGCGTCGATCGTCACATACTCGGCATAGCCGCCAAAGGGGCGTGTCGAGGCAAACAAGGGCGCGGCGATCCGGGTCCCGATCAGCGCACCGTCCACCCCTTGCCCGACGGCCTCGACGACGCCCGCCGCCTCGACGCCGGGAACCATCGGCAATTGCGGCGTCACCGCATAGCCATCCGCGCGCATCAGCACCTCGAAAAAGTTGATGCCGGCGGCATGAACGCGGATCAGCACCTCGCCGGCCTGCGGCTCCGGCGTCGGCAGGTCGACAATCTCCAGCACCTGGGGGCCGCCGAAACGGCTGAATTGTACGGCTTTCATGGCAAACTCCGATCGCTATGGCATCGGCCGCGGTTTGCCACTATCTGCGGGGCCTCGACTACACACTCATTTGTCCCCTGCTGACCAGGTGGTGACCATGGCCGGAATAACCAAGAGACTGCCGTTGCTGCCGGCGGAGCGTGCCCTGAAAGTGATCGCAGGGCGCTGGAAGGCGGTCATCCTCTACCATCTCTTCGACGGCCCAAGGCGGCTGACCGCACTCAAGGCGCTGATGCCGGGCATCACCCAGAAAGTGCTGATCCAGCAGCTCCGCGAAATGGAGGAGCACGGTCTCGTCAGCCGCGACATCTTCGCCGAAGTGCCCGTGCGGGTAGAATATTCGGCCACCCCGCTCGGCCTCAGCCTCGAGCCCATCCTGCTGGCGCTGTGCCAATGGGGCCAGCACCACGCCGACGAACTGAACGAAAAGCATCGTCTTGCCGACTGCGTCATCCGGCCACGACCAGGGCGGGACGAGCAAGCAGCCTTTCGCAATTGAAAAGGGCGGCGCAAGCGCCGCCCCACATCCTTGGGAGGATGATTTCGAGGCGGTCAGGCCGCCTTGATTTCCTCGTCTATGGCGTCGGCCTGGCGCGCGGTCTTGAGCGCCTTGGCCCACCAGGCGACGTCGTTGACGAGCGCGGTCGCGGCCTGGTTCAGGTGCTCGATCTCCTCGAGCTTCTTCTCGCCCTGGCGCACCGCGAGGAAATCGCCCCAGGCGATATGGACGGCCGACTTGACCGGCGCCATCTGCAATTCGACCGCGTGGAGGCGCAGCTGCTCGACAGCGCGGGCACCGCCGACGCTGCCATAGCCGACGAAGCCGGCCGGCTTCTTGTTCCATTCATTGGCGGCGTAGTCGATGGCGTTCTTCAGCACGGCCGTCGGGCCGTGATTGTACTCGGCGGCGGTGAAGATGAAGCCGTCATATTCGGCGACCTTCTTCTGCCAGCGCTGCGCCACCTCGTTGGTCGATGGCACCCAGGCGGAGGATGCGACCTCGTCGAAGAAGGGCATCGGGAAATCGCGCAGGTCAACGACATCGACCTCGATATCGGCATGCGATTTGGCGATCTTGGCGATCCATTGGGTGGGCACGTCGGCGAAGCGCGCGGCGCGTGTCGAACCGACGATGATGGCGATCTTGGGTTTGGACATAGGGGCTCTCCTGGTAAGCAATTCCTGGGCAGGTAAGACTGGTATCATTTGGATACCGGGGCTATATGAGTTCCTGTCAACTTCATGCGCAAGGAGGCACCTTTTTGTTACTGAGGAACCCGCACAACACCGAAGACTGCCGTGCCGTTTCGGAAATCCTGCAGCGCGTCGGCGACAAGTGGACCGTGCTCGTCGTCGGCAAGCTCGGCGACGGACCGCTGCGCTTCAATGAGCTGCGCGCGGCTGTCGGCGGCATCTCGCAGAAGATGCTGACCACCACCTTGCGAGGGCTGGAACGCGACGGTTTCGTCACCCGCACCGTGTTCCCGACCATTCCGCCGCGCGTCGACTACGAGCTGACCGAACTCGGCCATGAACTGCTGGTCCCCGTCAGCGCGCTCGGCGAATGGGCGCGCAGGAACACCACGCGCGTACGGGCCGCGCGTGCGAAATTCGATGGCCTGCATGGCTGAAATTCTACAGTCGTTCAGCAATCATTGACTGATTGTCTTCGTGTCCGCACCGCCGCCGCAGGGCTGAAAGACAGTTTCACAGCGGTCCCAGGCTTTAGCTTTCGGCCGGAACGGCCTTCGGCTTGCCCTCGCCGTCCAGCGCCACCATGACGAAATCGGCGTGCGTGACCTTTTCCATCAGGTCGGAGAGATAGCGCTGCGCCCAGGCCTCGACCTTGAGCGTCATCGAGGTGCGGCCGACGCGCTCGACATGGGTGTAGATGCACAGCGTATCGCCGATCTTCATCGGCTTGGCGAAGGACATCTCCTTGACCGCCGCCGTCACCACGCGGCCCTTGGCGCGCTCGGCGGCGCGTATGCCGCAGGCCAGGTCCATCTGCGCCATCACCCAGCCGCCGAAAATGTCGCCGGCGGCATTGGCGTCCGAAGGCATGGCCAGCGTGCGCAGCGTCAGATCGCCGATCGGCCGCCCGTCCGCGTAATGCACCATGCGAGTTATCCCCAGAGATTGACTGCCCTGATCCCGTACCGTCAAGGCGCCAACGCGTCAACGCGAGACGATCGCGATCCACGGCTCGGACCTTCATTTCGAGTCCCCCGCAAGGGCTCGCGGCCTTCTAGAAATAGCGCTCGAGGTTCGCTCGAATGCGATCGAGAACAGTATGCCCGGAAACGTCGGGGACGAACGTCTTGCCGGTGATGGCCTCGTAAGCCTGCGCATAGACTTTGGAGGCCTGTTCGACGATCTCATCCGGGATTTCCGGAATAGGCTCCCTGTAGGGATCGCAGCGCGCCGTCACCCACGATCGGATGAAATCCTTGTCGAAACTTTCCGGCCGAGTGCCGTTCGCCAGGGCCTGTTCGTAACTCCCGGCGATCCAGTACCGGCTGCTGTCGGGCGTGTGGATTTCGTCGGCCAGGATGATCGTCCTGTTTTGGTCGATGCCGAATTCGTATTTCGTGTCGGCGAGGATCAGGCCGCGTTCGGCGGCACGCGCCTGGCCGCGGGCGAACAGGTTCAAGGCGTAATCCGAGACGGTGTCCCACTGCGCCTGGGTGAGCAGGCCCTGTTCGATGATCTCGGTCCTGGACAGCGGCTCGTCATGGCCGCCATGCGCGGCCTTGCTGGTCGGCGTGATGATCGGTTCGGCCAGCTTCTCATTGTCGCGCAGGCCGTCCGGCAGCCGCATGCCATACATGTCCCGTTCGCCGCGACGATAGCGGGTCAGGATCGAGGTGCTGGTGGTGCCCGCCAGATAGCCGCGCACGACGACCTCGACCGGCAGGATGTCGAGCCTGGTGCCGACGACGACATTCGGGTCGGGATATTCGAGAACATGGTTCGGGCAGATATCGGCGGTTTCCTCGAACCAGTACCGCGCCGTCTGCGTCAGGACCTCGCCCTTGAACGGGATCGAGGTCAGGATGGTGTCGAAGGCGCTGAGGCGGTCTGTGGCGATGATGATGCGCCTCCCGTCCGGGAGGTCGTAATTCTCGCGGACCTTGCCCTTGTAGTGACCCGGCAGTTCGGGAATGAAAGCATCCGACAGGACACGCATGGGATCTCCTGCCTTGCGCAGATTGGCCGATGTCCTCGCATAAGCTGTCGACCCCATGCGTATCAAGCGGGATTGTTAAGGGTTCCCCGCAACTGGATCCGGCATCGCGGTCGCTTTTTTCACAACGCATGCCGGAAGGCCCAGCGACGCGGCAAGCCCGCCCCGTCTAGGCTGCGGCCAGATTTCCGGAGCCGGCCATACCCATCATGCAGACCTACGACTTCATCATCGTCGGCTCCGGCTCGGCCGGTTCGGTGCTCGCCGATAAATTGTCGGCCTCGGGCCGCTTTTCGGTGCTTGTGCTCGAAGCCGGCGGCAGCGACCGCCGCTTCTACGTGCAGATGCCGCTCGGCTACGGCAAGACCTTCTTCGATCCCACGGTCAACTGGAACTACAAGACCGAGCCGGATCCCGGTCTTGGCGGCAATGTCGACCACTGGCCGCGCGGCAAGTTGCTTGGCGGGTCCAGCTCGATCAACGCCATGGTGTGGATCCGCGGCGCGCGCGAGGATTTCGACGACTGGCGCGACGCGGGCAATCCCGGCTGGGGCTATGACGACCTGCTGCCGGCCTTCAAGGCGCTGGAGGACAATGAAGCCGGGGCCGATAGATGGCGTGGCAGAGGTGGCCCGCTGCACATCAGCGATACGTCTGATGCCGTCCACCCGCTGACGAAGCGCTACCTCGCCGCCGGCCAGCAGGCCGGACTGCCGTTCAACTCCGATTTCAATGGCGCTGCCCAGGAAGGCGTCGGCGTCTACCAGATCTCGACCCGCAACGGCCGCCGCATGTCGGCCGCGCGCGCCTTCCTGCGCCCGGCGATGAAGCGCGCAAACGTCCGTGTCGAGACCAACGCGCTGGCAAGCCGCATCCTTTTCGAAGGCAAGCGTGCGGTCGGCATCGAATATCTGCAGAAGGGCCAGACGAAGACGGCCCGCGCCGGCCGCGAAATCATCCTGTCCGCCGGCTCGATCAACTCGCCGCAGCTTCTGCAACTCTCCGGCGTCGGTCCGGCGGCGCTGCTCCACGGGCTGGGCATCCCGGTCATTCACGCCAACGAGAATGTCGGCGCCAATCTGCAGGACCATGTCGGCATCAACTACACCTTCAAGGGCAGGTTGCCGACGCTGAACCAGATCCTGCGTCCCTGGTGGGGCAAGCTCATGGTCGGCATGCAGTACATCCTGACGCGTTCCGGCCCGCTGTCGCTGTCGATGAACCACGGCGGTGGCTTCTTCCGCACCGACCCGGCCTTTTCGCGCCCCAACATGCAGCTCTATTTCCAGGCGTTTTCGACCGTCATCCCGAAGAGTGGCGAGCGCCCGATCCTGACGCCGGACCCTTGGCCTGGCTTCTCCATCGGCTTGTCCAACTGCCGCCCGTCGAGCCGCGGCGAGATCATGATCCGCTCCAGCAATCCGTTGGACCATCCCAAGATCGTCGCCAACGCCTATTCGACCAATGCCGATGTCGAGGAGATGCTGGCGGCGGTGAAATTCGTGCGCAAGATCGCCTCGATGCCGGCTATGGCCGAGATCATCGCGGAGGAGGTTTTGCCAGGCCCATCAATCACTTCGGACGCCGACCTGATCACGGATTTCAGGAAACGCTCCGGCACCGTCTATCATCCGGTTTCGACCTGCCGCATGGGACCCGATCCCGCGCGCGCCGTGGTCGATCCGCGGCTCAAGGTACATGGGCTAGAAGGCTTGCGCGTGATCGACGCCTCGATCTTTCCCGACAACATAACCGGCAACACCAACGCCGCCTCGATCCTGACCGGATGGAAAGGCGCCGAACTGGTTCTGGAGGACCAAGAATGAAGATCACCGACGTCAAGACCTGGGTTGTCGGCAATCCGCCGCCCGGCATCGGCGGCAAGTATTTCATCTTCGTCAAGCTTACCACCGATGGCGGTGTGGTGGGTTACGGCGAGGCCTACAACGCCACCTTCTCCGCCCATGTCACGGCCAGGATGGTCGAGGACATGGCCGAGCGCTATCTCGTCGGCCGCGATCCGCACGACATCGAGAATTTCTTTCGCCGCGCCTATTCCTCCGGCTTCACGCAGCGGCCAGACGTGTCCGGCATGGGCTGCTTCTCGGCGCTGGAAATGGCCTGCTGGGACATTATTGGCAAGGAAGCGGACAAACCCGTCTACAAGCTGCTCGGCGGCCAGGTGCACGAGACGCTGCGCTCCTACACTTACCTCTATCCGCATACCGGCAGCGTCCATTCCGAGGACGCCCCGGACGGCAGGAATGTCTACAACGACCCCGAAATGGCGGCGGCCTGCGCGCTCGAATATGTCGAGCAGGGTTTCAATGCCGTCAAGCTCGACCCGGCCGGTCCCTACACCGCCTTTGACGGCCACCAGCCGCGCCTGCTCGACATTGATGTCTCGACCCGCATGATCAAGGCGATCCGCGAGGCGGTCGGCACGCGTGCCGACATATTGTTCGGCACGCACGGCCAGTTCACCGCCTCCGGCGCCCTGCGCCTGGCGCGCGCCATCGAGCCCTATGACCCCTTGTGGTTCGAGGAGCCGGTGCCGCCCGACATGCCCGAAGTGATGGCACAAGTTGCCCGCGCGACCTCGATCCCGATCGCCACCGGCGAGCGCCTGACGACCAAGTTCGAATTCGCCCGCGTCATCGAGAACCGTGCCGCGACCATATTGCAGCCGGACCTCGGCCGCTCCGGCGGGATTCTGGAAACCAAGAAGATCGCCGCCATGGCCGAGGCCTACCACATCCAGATCGCGCCGCATTGCTATTGCGGACCGATCGTCGGCGCCGCCAACATCCAGCTGGCGGTGACGCTGCCCAACTTCCTGATCCTGGAATCGCTGAAGCAGTGGGACGGTTTCCACGCCACGTTGCTCAAGAAGAAGATCGAGTGGCAGGACGGCAACGTCATCCCGTCGAAGGAACCTGGCCTCGGCGTCGAACTCAACGAAGACGTCTGCGACGCTCACCCCTACACCGGCAAGGACCTGCATTTGCAGATGATGCAAACGCCGCTGATGCCGTGAGCGAACGCTACGCCTTCATCGGCCTTGGCCATCTCGGCGGCAAGCTTGCCGCCAGCCTGGTGCGCAACGGTTTTGCCGTCACCGTGTTCGACCGGGAGCCCACCGCCGTCCAGCGCCTCGTGGCGCTCGGCGCTATTGCTGCCGGCAGCCCCGCCGAGGCGGCTGAGCGGGCGGGCAATGCCATAACTTGCCTGCCATCGCCGAAGGCCAGCGAGGCGGTTCTCGCCGGGCCTGTTGGACTGCTCAACGGCCTCCCCGCCGGCGGCACCTGGATTGAGATGTCGACCAATGGCCGCGACGAGATCGTGCGCCTCGCGGGCCTTGCCTCGGCCAGGGGAATCGAGACCTTGGAATGCCCGGTCACCGGTGGCGTGCATCTGGCGGCGGCCGGGAAAATCACCGCGCTGGTCGGTGGCGATGCCGCCCTCTACGAGCGTCATCGCCCTGCCATCGATGCGTTGTGCGCGAAGTCGTTCCTGATGGGCCCGATCGGCTCGGCGGCGGTGATCAAGGTCATCACCAACATGCTGGCCTTCATCCATCTCGTCGCCGCCGGTGAGGCGCTGATGCTGGCCAGGCAAGGCGGGCTCGACCTCGCCCAAGCCTATCACGCCATCGTTGCCTCCTCCGGCAACAGCTTCGTCCACGAAACCGAAAGCCAACTCATCCTGAACGGCTCCTACGACATCGGCTTCACCATGGACCTGGCGCTGAAGGATCTCGGCTTCGCGCTGGGCATGGGTCGGGATTTCGGTGTGCCGGTGGAACTGGCATCGCGCGTCAATGCGATTTTCGAGCAGGGCAAGGCGGCTTACGGCGGCGGCGCCTGGTCGACCCAGATCGTCAAATTGCTCGAGGACGCTGTCGGCGCCGACCTGCGCGCGCCCGGTTTTCCGTCCAAACTGGAAATCTGAATCCGGGAAACTTGAAGCGGTTTCAAAAGGTTGAGCGTTCATCTGGAATCAGGACCGGAGCGACCTGAATCAAAGCCGCAACGTCTTGATTCAATATCTGAGCGTCAGAGCGCCGGGCAGGATCTCGAAGGTCGCTGGTATGCGCCCGGGCGACT
Source organism: Mesorhizobium sp. B2-3-6 (assembly GCF_006442305.1). NCBI lineage: Bacteria > Pseudomonadati > Pseudomonadota > Alphaproteobacteria > Hyphomicrobiales > Phyllobacteriaceae > Mesorhizobium > Mesorhizobium sp. B2-3-6. Next base: position 106,088 of record NZ_VFVW01000003.1, read on the forward strand.
CGCCGTCGATGTCGACCAGCGCGCCGTTCCTTTCCACGTCGCCGAGCGGTTCGACAACCACTTTCTTGCCGCGCAGGATGGTGATGGCCGGATGGTTGCGATGCCTGCCGCCATAGAGCAGGCGGATATCCCAGATCAGCTTCAGCTTGCTGGCCGCGCGCAGGATGACGATGTCGAATTGGCCGTCGGTCAGTTCGGCGTCCGGCGCGATCATCATGCCGCCGCCGAAGAATTTGCCATTGGCTACCGCGACCAGCGCCATGCGCGCCTCGACCGGCGCGCCGTCATCGACTGAAATCGTTACATCCTGGAACCGGTAGCGGGCGAATTCGACCACGGTGCGACACAGGAACAACGTCTTGGCCGCAACCTTGCCTTTACGCTTGTCGGCGTTGACGGCGCGATCGGTAGCGCCCGAGAGGCCCAGGCTCGCAATGTTGACGAAGTGCCGGCTGGCCAGCGCGCCATGGTCGTCGATATAGCAGATGCGCCCTGCATCGACCGCCCTGCCCTTGGCCCCGGCGATCCGCTTCAGCGTCGCGTCCACCTCCTTCGGCAGGCCGAGCCCGCGCGCGAAATCGATACCCGTGCCGCACGGCAGCAGACCGAGTTCGGACGCGCGGCCGTTTTCCTTGGACGCCTGCAACAGGCCGTCGGCCACCTCGCTGGCCGTGCCGTCGCCACCGGCCGCGATCACCAGGTCGAACCCGTTTGCCGCGAGGTCGAGCGCCAGCCTTTCGGCATCGCCTTCGGCCTGCGTTTCGCGCAGTTCGAAATCGCCGAAGTGATTGTTCAACGAGGCGGCGACCTCGGACCAGTGCCGTTTCAGCCAGCCGCCGCCGGCAATCGGATTGAGCACCACCCCGACCTTCAATGCGCATCCCTCCCCGCAAGGCGCCGGGCACGCACTGCCCGATCCTTTGCCGGCATTGAAGCCCGCGCCCGTTGGCGGAGCAATAGGCGCTCTCGGTTCGCGTGCCGAAAAAGCAGGGCAGGCTGTCTAAGGCCTTGGTGCCTGAAATTCCGAGGCTTCTGGCAATGGTCCCCGATAATCCCGCTATCCACAGGCCCGCGGGCATTCCCCAACATCCTTGGCCGGCGTAAGTTTAACCCATCTCAGGCGGCTACCGATCGCCCAGCCGAAAGGCGAAGCTGAAAGGCGGATTTCCTGAGGCCCGTACGGCCCGAAGCGAGAGCAGGCTCGCCTGCTTCGAGGGACGGAAGCCGAGACCTACGGGGCCGCGGAAAGCGTGCCAACGCCGACGGCGGACCGATGCTGCCATGAAGGACGGCAAAAACCTTCGATGGCCGCAGGGCAAAGCCCGCAAGGGTGGAGACCGGCGTGGTCTGGAACGGGCGCGGCCTTCGGGCGGCGACTGGCAGGACCGTCAAAATCAAGGCCGGCTTGGTGCGACGACTTTAGGGGAGTTGCTGCCGTGACCGTGTCCTGGTCTGACAGGGAGGCGCTGGGAGAAATCCCGGCGCCGACTGTCTTTTTGCTTCCCGCTCAAGCGCCTTCCCGGCGAAGTTGCGGGCGCCGCTTCACCGCGCGCCAAAATCGGTTAGTATCGCCCTGTCAGAGTCCGTTTGCGTTTGCTGGCGGGTTCGCTGAAGGGGGATACTTCATGACATTGATCCAGAAGCTTGCCGCCGCCATGGCCTGACCGGCCATGGTCCTGTTTCGCTTCATGAAGCGTATCATCAGGACGATCCTCTGGCTGATCGTCATCATTGTCTTGATCCCGATCGCCGGGCTGGCCTACGGTTTCCTGACGACGCCGTCGCTGGACAAGACACCGTTGCCGGGTATCGCCGAAGGTGCACCGCAGCCGGCGCTCGCCGCCAGGGTGCGCGCCGAAATCCCCGGCTACCAGCGACCTGAGGAATCGACCTTCCTCACCTACCCGGAATGGGCCATCGTCTATGCCGCGCGCGAATATGCCGGCTTCGTCGCCAAGGACCAGCCGAGCGGCTTTCCCTATTTCGCCTATGTCGGCCGCTTCTGGCAGGACTACGCCATGGTGATCCGCGCCAGCTCCGCCTACAAGTTCAACTACGCCAACCACCAGATGCCGGTCGTCATCGGCACCAGCCACACGATCGAGCATGCCGTGCAATGGGCTTATGAAAACACGGTCGGCCGCATCACCGAGGCGATTGCGGGCAGGCGCACGGCGACTGACATCTACCAGGGCAAGGTGGCGGCCGAATACGCCGCCTTCCTCGACCAGGGGCCGTGGTACCAGTTTCCCTATGCCGAGAAGCGCGCCGGGCTTTTCGCGGTCCAGCCGGCGCCGGGCGACAGCGCCGTGCGCTCCAGCGAACGAAAGCTTGCCTTCGGCCTCGCCGACACGATCAAGCAGTTCTATGCCAGCCTGATCAGGCAGGCACTCGCGGCAACGTCCGATCCGGCCTTGCTCGACATCCACGTCTGGGCCAAGGGACCGGTCGGCGAAGCGACGCGCAACGAAGCCGACACCTTGCTCGAACGCGACTACGGCCCCGACGGCACCGTTTTCGTCACCAAGCGCTACCAGATGTTCACCGACATGATTCCGCGCCTGATCGACAAGGGCGTCTCATTCGTCGAGATCGGCGGCAACGACGAGATCATGATCACCGTGCTCTCCACGGATTCGATCGCCGTCCCCGAAGGCATGCGCATCCTGTTCAGCTATCCGCTGCCGGCCGATCCATCGACACGCCGCACCGGCATGGTCGTAGCCGTACCCAGGCTGCATCTGGTATTGCCGGCGCTGATCAAGTCAGGCGCCAGGCTGGAGCACGTCTACGACTACTGAGGCCTTTCCGCCTCGCTCCGCCGAGAACCGCAGTCTGGAGCGCCACGCCACGCTCATTTCACAATCGCGGCCAAATCCCGCCTTGTTCGCGGGCGATGGACTGTCGCATGTCGCCCAAAGCGTGCCCGCGGGCTCCGCTCAGGGACCGGTTTGGACAGCGACATGCACCTGAATGGGCTGCCGAGGGGCACATCGAGGGGACGAGACCGTGATCAAGACCGCCCTTGTCGCCATGACCATCGTCGGCTGCGACTGCGACGCCAAGCTTTGCGAATATATCGGCGAGACGCCGGCCAAGTGGTCGACCATCGCCGAGTGCGAAGCGGCGATGAAGAGCCAGATGCTGCACGAGCGCAATTTTAACTATCCGCTCGTCTCTGGCATCTGCCGCGCGAAAGGTTCCGCGCCCTCCTCGCAACTGGCCGCGACGGCTTCGCGCCCGGAGCTGAGGCCCGCCAGCCGCGCCGTTGAACCGACGCTGCCGCCCGAGCTGAGCCACAGGCCGACGGTCCCGGTCGGCTCGCCGACGACGGCGATGGAAGCGGCCGCCGCGCGGCCGGTCGCCTATGAACAGGTGGTCGATGGCGGCACCGGCGTGCTCTATCGTACGAAAAACGGCTATGCCGTCGTCAAGACCGATCTTGGCCGCGCTGTATCGGCGACCGCCGACATGGCCAAGCGGTCGGCCAACTGGCTGGCTGGCCTGGTGCCGAGTAAGCTGTAGGGACGAAGCCTTCTTCACCGACGTCACCATGCCGGTCTTGTCATCGACGGCCGCCGCCACCTTTGGACCTGAAGAGGCAAACTCGCGCCAAGGTTGCAAATCGGATAGCGATGCAGCATTGTGTCGACCGCAATGATGAAGGGGGGCCTTCCATGAAACCAGCGGTCCGAACTGCGGCAGCCTTGATGCTGGCGCTTGCTCCGGGATCGGTCGGCGCGCAAGGCGTGGATCCGGGTGACGACAAGGGGATCATCTTCGCTCCGGGCGATCCCGACATGGCTGCGGCGACCAAGCAGGCGCTCGCTGGCCTGGATGAATTCCTGGCATTGTCCGAAATGCCTCCCTCCGGCACAGGCAGGTTCAAATTGAAGGTCAAGGTGCGGGAGGGGCAAGTCACCGAGCACTTCTGGGTCATACCGTTCCGCCGTGCCGGGACAGGGTTTGTCGGCATATTAGCCAATGAGCCGGAGGCAGTGCACAATGTCGTGCTCGGTCAGAACATAGAATTCACCAGGGACGACATTTCCGACTGGGGATATACGCGGGACGGCCGTCAGGTCGGCAGCTTCACGATCTGCGTAATGTTCAAGCGAATGTCGAAAGAAGAGGCGGACAATATGCGCGGAAAGTACGGCTTCGATTGCTGACGGGAACGCCGGCTGATCAAGCCGCTTCGTCCCTGGCGCCGATCTTGCGCACCAGCGCTGCCGTCGCCAGCATCGCGCCCATGTCCGATATCACCGGCTCGACATGGGCTTGGTAGTCCAGTGGCACCGAAATGGCGGGCAGTTCGAAGAAATTCTTCGCCTGCGGCAGGAGCAGAAAACCGTCGCTGCCGTTGAGGGCCACGCGCGCCGGTTCCTCCGGCCAGGTTTCGCCCAGCCATTTCAGCGCTTGCGCCAACCGGCCGCTCACCAATGGCTGCGCCGCCTCGGCATTGTCGGTGCGGAACTCATAGGAGGCATCGAGTTCCGGCACGCCGGATGACAGTTCCTGCATCTTGCTGGCGAACATGCCACGGAAGAAGCCGACGACCGCGTTGGTGCGCCGCGTCGCCACCAATATTCCCGGAAACGGTTCGATGGCTTCGAAGGCGACGATCACGCCTTTGAAGGCCGTCGATGGGCCCTTGCCTGTCCCTTCCCGCAGTTCCGCTTCGTAGAGCTCGAACGGAAACTCTTCGTAGCGGCCGGAAACGACATCGTCGAACGACTGCCGGTTGAACGGCCCGACCGCCTCACGCGGCAGCCGGTCGAAGGAATTTGGCCCCCCGCCATGCGCGTAACGCACGTCGCGGATGAAGCCGAAGATGATGGGCAGCAGTGTTTGCCGAAATGATTGCTGCAGCCGCGTCGCCGGCTTCATCGCCTGGAAATAGAGCAGGATCGAAACCGCGAAGCCGGCGACATAGAGGAATACGTGCGGCGTCGAGAACCATTGCTCGTTGGGATCGGCGACCTTGTTGAACAGCCAGGCGATCAGCACCACCGTCGCCAGCACCAAACCGACGAACAGCGGCACCCGCCAGCGTACCTGCCGCACCACGGAGGCCCGCGCCGCTTCATAAGCCTCGACGTTTTTCCGGATGCCGGCAATCACGGCGTCGCCAGGCATGAAATCCGCTGTTTCCACCGCCACCCCCTGCTTGCCTGGACCGGTTCATGATAGCCGGTTTTGTCTGAAGTATCGACTGTGGCGCCTCTTCAACAGATGCTTGCGCGGCCCCTCATTTCTCCAATCATCAGCGCTTGGAAAAGCGCCGACATGGCGATCTTGGCCGGTGTCCACCACCTGTAGTTACGGAAAGACCGCGCTCAACCGCCTCTCCACCTTGTCACGCATGCGGGCCTCCAATCCCTCCACTGGCGCCAGCCGCTCATGATCCCCGGCGCGCAGCCGCACAAAGGGATGCATCCGGTAGGAAACGACTGACCCCTGCGTTCCCGCATCGGCGCTGACGTCGGCGACAAGAATCCCGCCAATGCGTCCCGGCCAAGGTTGGCGGACAAGGGCGGTGCCGAGGAAATCGCCAAGTCCATAGGCGACGATCGTATCGCCGATCCGCTCCACCGGCTGCACGACATGGGCATGGTGGCCGGCAATCAGCCCGACGCCCTGCCCTGCCAGGCGCTTCGCCAGTGTCCGCGTTTCGGCGCGCGGAAAGTGGCGGAACTCCCAATCCCAATGCGGCACGGCGCAGAGGAGATCGAACCCGTCACCTCGCCGGCGGGCAATATCGCTTTCCATCGAAACGCGGCCGGCGAACAGGTCCTCGCCCGCATTGCGCCACAGCGTGAAGGCGGCGAACCCGACAGTCAGCGGCCCGACTTCGACAGGCTGCACCGGGCTGTTGCCGGCGAGGCCAATAGTGCCGATACCGAGCCGCTTCAGCGCCGCCACGGTCTCATCGAAACCGGCGACGCCCTGGTCGAGCACATGGTTGTTGGCCAGCGACAGCACCAGTCTTTCACGCGAGATGCCGACTGCCGCCAACGCGTCGCCGAGAAAGCGCTCGCTCATCGCGTGATGGGTGCCGAGCCTGGTGCCGAGCACGGCGCTTGGCTTGTCCACGATCGGGCTTTCGCAATTGCCGATCACCAGGTCGGCCGCGCCAAGCAGCGTTTTGATCACCGGATCACAGTCGGGCGCGCTGCGGTTGGCCACCGCCGAAATGTCGCCGACGAAGGCGAGCCGCACCGTCCGTTTCGGCGCCCGATCCACCATCGTTCCGGCCAGGGGCGCGAAGCCTTGCACACCACCGGACAGCGACGGTTTCAGGAATCGCGGCAGCCACGACAGTTTGTAGGAGAGCGGATAGTTCGACACGCGATGTCCAATCGTTTGCCCTGTGTAGACCGTCTGCCGGGCGCGTTGAAGCCAGCCAATGGCAATCATGCATCAGCGCCCGGCAGACGCGGCATTGCAAATGCGTGTATGATTGCCGGCACGACGCGCATGGGAGGGGGAAAATGACACCACTGGCAAGCCTGCTGGCATTGGCACTTGCTCTGGTTCTGCCGATGTCTTCGGCGCAGGCCGCCATGCCCGAAACCGCGGCCGCTCTGTTCGAGGCCAAAACCGTGGTCGCGCGCGACACGGCGCTCTCGACGCTGGAGGCAGCCGCATCCACCGACCCGGCATCCGCCTATGCCGCCGGCGCCGGCGAATTCTTCACCGCGCTGGAATTGCTGGCCAGCGGCCTGCACCGCCACGGCTTCGAGAGCCCGCGATCCTTCATGCTGCCGCTGATGCGGCTGCCTGTGCCGGAAAACCCGAACCCCGAACCGCTGACCTACGAACAGTTCCGCGCCATATTGGTCGCCTTCCGCAACCGGCTCGAGAAATCCGCAGCCACGCTGGGCTCGGTGCCTGCCGATGCCGATATCGGCATTGTCATTGACCTCACCCAAGTCGGCATCGACCTTAACGAGGACGGCACGATCGCGCCGGACGAAAGCATTGCCGCCATAATGGCCTCGCTGTCGCGCGGCGTGGCGCCCGACGATGCCGCGCCTGCGCTCACCTTCCGCTTCGACCGCGCCGACGGTTATTGGCTGCAGGGCTATGCCGAGTTCCTGATGGCGCAGGCCGATTTCTGGCTGGCGCATGATTTCAGGAGCACGTTCGACGGTTCCTTCCACATGCTCTTCCCGCGCGCAAAACTGCCGTTGCAGGACATCCTCGTTCCGCCGGCTGGCGACATGGGCAGCAGCATCTTCTCCTCGGAATGGCGCATCGCCGATTTCATCTCGCTGGTGCATCTCGTCAACTGGCCGGTGGTCGAGCCCGAGCGGCGGCAGGCGGCGCGCCGTCACCTGCTGGAGATGATCCGGCTGTCGCGCGAGGACTGGAAGGCGATCCGCGCCGAGACCGACAATGACCGCGAATGGCTGCCGGGACCGCAACAGAAGGGCGAAAACCCGCTCACCGGCCTCGAAGTCGGAGAGCAGCAGGTCGCGGCCTGGCTCGCCACCTTGACCATGGCCGAGGACCTGCTCGAAGGCCGCGTGCTGCTGCCGCATTTCCGCATCACCGGCAAGGGCATCAACATGAAGCGCTTCTTCGACGAGCCGAAACCCTTCGACCTGGTGCTGTCGATCACCGGCCCGGCCATCGCGCCCTATCTCGAAAGCGGCAGGATCCTGACCAGCGACGATTTCGACCAGATCCAGAGCGAGTTCGGCGGCGGTGGCTTCCTGACGTTTGCGCTGTGGTTCAACTGAGGGCCCAAGAGGGCTGCGTTCCTGGGCGGTCAGCGCCAGCCCCCCAACCGGACCTGCGGTCCAACCTCCCCACAAGGGGGAGGTAGAAGCTCCATTGCAAACCCTAGAAAATCGCGCCTTGGTACAGCACCGCTTCCGCCTCCTCCGGCGCGAACCGCCGCGCCAACACGGTGGCCGATCAATGGTCGCCGCGAAACCGCGGTACGGGCCGGTTATCTGCGGCGGGCGGGTAGCAGTTTTGGGGCGACGCGCTGGGCCTTCTCGGGAGTACGGAATGACACGCGCCACCGTCGCGGCCCCGCTGAAACGGCCATTCGCTTCAATTAGCGAGAGCTGTTTTGCTTGACTCGGCCGTTAAAAGCAGGCAGCAAAATACTCTTGGAAGGGCTGCAATACCGCGTTCATGGTCGTGGACGAGCCTTTTTTGGCACAAAGTCCACGTCTCTCGGTTGGTTTTGAGAGGGATTGGTTAACCAACTTTGTCCATATTTTGAAGCAATCGGCAACCAAAGACAGGCGCGGCAAACGCGTCGGGGACCACCTGGGATCACTCACAGAATGGTCGTCGCGGCTATCACAGCCGCGGACGTGGGAGCCGATTGGAGCAAGATTGGTTGAATGGCGTTCTTGAGTAAGAAAATTGTCGGGGACAGGCGTTGGGACGGCGAAGCTGCCGACAACGCGTCACGTGCCTCATCCTTCAACTCTAAGCGGATCGTCCGCTGGGTCGCCGTGCCCGGCGTCAGCGCTGCCGTTGGCCTGTGGCTGGTCGGGACAATGGCTGGTCTGAGCTCAGTCGGCGCTTCGCTGTGGTCGACGTCGAGTGTCCTGCCGCAGAGGCTGGCCATGCCGGGCTCGCTCGCTCTTGCCGATCCGCTGAAACAGCATTTCCTGATGCCCGCTGCGCCATTCGCACTGGCCAACGCCGATGGCGGCACGCAGGCGCTGCAGAACCACGCCGTGCAATGCGGCTCCGGATGCTTCAGGCTGGCCGCGCTCGCTCCTCGGGCGGAAAAGTCGGCGCGCCTCGTGGCCGCGTCCACGGCACACCCTGTCCCGGTCGCCAAGACGACCTCGCAGGAGCGCTTCGAGCGCATGGAAGCATCTCTCTCGCCAAGCAAGCTCGCCGCCGCCTTCGCCAACGCGGCCAAGCCCGTGGCCACGGCCGGCGCACCCGCCCGTCCTATCATCTCGACCTCCGCTCCACAGGTCGCCGAGGCATCGCTGGTGCCGGGCGCCAAGCTCGTCGCCAGCCTGTCTGAAGACTTGCCGGCACCCGCGGCGGAGCGCTTCGCCCGGATCGACACCGGCTCGGTGGTTGTCCAGACAGCGCCGCAGCCGATGCATTTTGCCCAGCCGGATGCCGGCACGCCGGACAATTCGCAACTGGCCCTCGCGCTTGCCCGCTCGCTGCCTGTCGAGGACGAGGCATTCGCCTCGCCATTGCCGATGACGGACTCTTCGGCCGATGTCGCGGTTTCGCCTGTCGAAACCCAGCAGGAACAGCCGGGCGATGCCGCGGCCTTGCCCGACGCGCTCACCGATGACGTGCCGCTGCCGACCCGTCGGCCGCAATTCGACGCGCCGGAGCCGTTGAAGTCCGTGGAGCAGGAAAAGCCGACTCAACAGCCCAAGGTCGTGCAGCAGAAGCCGGCACCTCAGACAAAGCCGGTCCAGCAAGCCCAGCCGGCAAAGCCGATCCAGCAAGCCCAGCCGGCAAAGCCGGCCCGGCAGGGCCGGCCGGCGGATGGCGGCGACGCGTTGGCCTATGCAAAGCCAGACACGCCTTCGGGCGGCCTCGGCCAGGCGTTCAGGAACCTGTTCAACGCGCCGGGCGGCTCCAGGAGCGGAGCCGGCAGCGGTGTCGCCATCTATGACATCAGCGCCAAGACCGTCTACATGCCCGACGGTTCGAGGCTCGAAGCGCATTCGGGCATCGGCGCCATGGCGGACCAGCCGCGCTATGCCGATCAGAAGAACCGCGGACCGACACCGCCCAACACCTACAATCTGTCCTTGCGCGAGTCGCGCTTTCATGGTGTCGAGGCTTTGCGTCTGACACCCGTCGATGGCCGCAATAAATACAACCGCGACGGGCTGCTGGCCCACACCTACCTGCTTCGGGGCCGCTACGCACAGTCCAGTGGATGCGTCGCCTTCAAGGACTATGCGCGCTTCCTCGCCGCCTTCAAGAAGGGCAAAATCAAGCGCCTCGTCGTAGTGCCGCGCCTGAACGGATCGCCGACACGCGTGGCGGACAACGCACGCGGCGCCTGACCGCAATAGGCAGGCATCACCGGCACTTGCCTCCTCCTGACAGCCTTCTGTCAGGAGCTGCATCTGGAGATGCGCCTCGGCTGATCGCGCTCTTTCCATTTTCGCCAAGACCTCCCATATTCCGGCCATGGTCAAATCCACCGAAAAGAGAACGCCGTCGACGGCGAATGACGACCGCGCCGCGCCCAAGCGGCGCAGCCCGCTGACCGATTTCCTCGACGCCTCGGAACCGCTGCACAAAGGCGGCTTCGCCGAGATGCCGCAGCCCGAACTGTCGGGCACGCCGCTCACCGGTTCGGTCGCGGACTGGGCCGAGCAGATCGAGCAGGAAGCCGAACGCGAAGGGCGCCAGGCCGGCAAGGACGGCGGCAAGTCGCCGAAGCCGTCGAAGAAGATCCCCGAGCGCTCCGCAGCGCCCGGGCGCACGGCGCGTGGCACCTCGATGGGCGGCGCGGCGACAGCCCGCGAGCGCGCGGCGGCCGGCCTCAATCCCGTCGCCGGCCTCGACGTCTCGCTCGAGGAAGCCGAGACGATGACGTCGAGCGGCGTCACCGCGACGGTGGCGGCTCTCTCGGCATTGATTGAATCCGGCAATCCGCTGCACAAGGACGGCGTGCTGTGGACGCCGCACCGGCCTGCCCGGCCGGAAAAGTCCGAGGGCGGGATCATCATCAAGATGGTGTCGGATTTCGAGCCGGCCGGCGACCAGCCGACCGCCATCAAGGACTTGGTCGAGGGCGTCCAAAACAACGACCGCACGCAGGTGCTGCTCGGCGTCACCGGCTCGGGCAAGACCTTCACCATGGCCAAGGTGATCGAGGAGACGCAGCGTCCCGCCTTGATCCTGGCGCCGAACAAGACGCTGGCGGCGCAGCTTTATTCCGAGTTCAAGAAATTCTTCCCCGACAATGCGGTGGAGTATTTCGTCTCCTACTACGACTATTACCAGCCGGAAGCCTACGTTCCGCGCACCGACACCTTCATCGAGAAGGAATCCTCCATCAACGAGCAGATCGACCGGATGCGCCACTCGGCGACGCGCTCGCTGCTCGAACGCGACGACGTCATCATCGTCGCTTCGGTCTCCTGCATCTACGGTATCGGCTCGGTCGAGACCTATACGGCTATGACCTTCCAGATGCAGATCGGCGACCGGCTCGACCAGCGCGCTCTGCTCGCCGACCTCGTCGCCCAGCAATACAAGCGCCAGGACATCAATTTCGTGCGCGGCTCGTTCCGCGTGCGCGGCGACACGATCGAGATCTTCCCGGCCCACCTTGAGGATCGCGCCTGGCGCATCTCCATGTTCGGCGACGAGATCGAGGCGATCACCGAATTCGACCCGCTGACCGGCCAGAAGACAGGCGAGCTGAAAAGCGTCAAGATCTACGCCAATTCGCACTATGTGACGCCGCGCCCGACGCTGAACCAGGCGATCAAGTCGATCAAGGAAGAGCTCAAGCACCGGCTGGCGGAACTCGAACGGGCCGGCCGTCTGCTCGAAGCACAGCGCCTGGAACAGCGCACCCGTTTCGACCTCGAGATGCTGGAAGCCACCGGCTCCTGCGCCGGTATCGAGAACTATTCGCGCTATCTGACCGGCCGCCAGCCGGGCGATCCGCCGCCGACGCTGTTCGAATACATTCCCGATAACGCGCTGGTCTTCATCGACGAGAGCCACGTCACCGTGCCGCAGATCGGCGGCATGTATCGCGGCGACTTCCGGCGCAAGGCGACGCTGGCCGAATACGGTTTCCGGCTGCCGTCCTGCATGGACAACCGGCCACTTCGCTTCGAGGAATGGGACGCCATGCGCCCGTCTTCGATCGCCGTTTCGGCGACGCCCGGCGGCTGGGAGATGGAGCAGTCCGGCGGCGTCTTCGCCGAGCAGGTCATCCGCCCGACCGGCCTGATCGATCCGCCGGTCGAGGTGCGTCCGGCCAAGAGCCAGGTCGACGATGTCGTCGGCGAGATCCGCGAGACGACCAAGGCCGGCTACCGCACGCTGGTCACCGTGCTGACCAAGCGCATGGCCGAGGACCTCACCGAATATCTGCACGAGCAAGGCGTGCGCGTGCGCTACATGCACTCCGACATCGACACGCTGGAGCGTATCGAAATCCTGCGCGATTTGCGCCTCGGCGCCTTCGACGTGCTGGTCGGCATCAACCTTTTGCGCGAAGGCCTCGACATCCCCGAATGCGGCTTCGTCGCCATACTCGACGCCGACAAGGAAGGTTTTTTGCGCTCGGAGACGTCGCTGATCCAGACCATCGGCCGCGCCGCCCGCAATGTCGATGGCAAGGTTATCCTCTATGCCGACCAGGTCACCGGCTCGATGGAACGCGCCATGGCCGAGACCAATCGCCGTCGCGAAAAGCAGATGGAGTGGAACGCCGCCAACGGCATCACGCCGGAATCGGTCAAGTCGCGCATCTCCGACATTCTGGATTCGGTCTACGAGAAGGACCATGTCCGCGCCGACATCTCACAGTTCACCGACAGCGCCGGCGCCATGATGGGCAACAACCTCAAGGCCCATCTGGACGCGCTGGAGAAGCAGATGCGCGACGCCGCCGCCAACCTCGATTTCGAGAAGGCGGCCCGCATTCGCGACGAGATCAAGCGGCTGCGTGAGATGGAGATGTCGATCTCCGACGATCCGCTGGCCAAATACGCCGATATGGAAAGTCCGGTCTCGGGCCGCGAAAAAGGCAAGCACAACAAGGGCGTGGCCAGGCATCGTACATCGGAGGAACAGGAGCGTTTCCGCAAGCTCGACGAAGCACGCGCCGCCGAAGAGGCAGCCAAGGCTGCCCGGCCCAACCTCTTCCGCAAGCCCGATCTCGACGAGATGGGTGCCGATGGCGCGGTGCCGGTGAAGAAGCCGCTGTTCGCCAAACCGTCGATCGACGATATGGGTCCCGGCACCGACATGCCGACGCCGGCCGGTGCGGTGTCGCGCTCGCTGTTCAAGAAACAATCGGCGTCCGAAGCACACGGCTCGGATTTCGGCATTCCCGGCGAGCCGACCAAACCGCTGTTCAAGAAAAACTCTCTCGACGAGATGACCGTGCGCCGCACCGAGAAACCGGTCGAGGGAAAAGTGCCGGCGAAGCCTCAGCCGATCTCCCCCGTTGTTGGGGCCGGCAGGACAGACGGGGGCGCGAAGGAACGCGAGGACAAACCCGTCGTGCGCCAACGCGCCGGCATTGGTTCTTATGAAGACCCCGGCGACGCCCGCCGCGAAAAGCGCCGGCCCGCGAAGACAGGACGGCCCGGAAAGTAGTTCGTTCGAAATGCCGGCGGGACGGCGCCCCCACTGTCCTGCCCGTCCTCCGCAGCAGCTGCGCTGCAGCTGCGGAGGGTGGACCGGACATCTCCCCACGAGTGGGGAGATTGGCAGCTTCAGCGCCCCGCTCGACACTACCCTCCTCTTGCCCAGCGCATGACCTTTGGTGTACTCAGTCCCCACACTCAAACGTCTTGAAAGGAGGGCTGCGTGTTTATCGATCACCATCGTCAGCGTGGCCCGATTTCCGCCCTGCGAGCTTGCTTGCAGGGCTGACCAGGGACGGTCCGGGTTTTTCCCGCTTCGATTTTTTGGTCTGCCCTTCGTGGTGCGCATTGCCGAGCCTGATGGCCGCTTGCGCACTGACAAAGTGCATTGAGCCGGACTTTCCGGATAGACCAGAGAAATCGACATGGCCCTGATCAGCCTCAAATCCCTCGGCGTCACGATGAGTGCGCCGCTCTTTTCCAATCTCGACCTCACCATCGGCAGCGGCGACCGGCTCGGCATCGTTGCCGCCAACGGTCGCGGCAAGTCGACCTTGCTCAAATGCCTGGCCGGCGAGATGGAGCCGACCTGCGGCGACATTACCCGCACGCGCGGCTTGCGCGTCGGCCATGTCGAGCAGTCCGTTCCTGCTGCCCTGCTTGGCCGCAGCTTTCATCAGGTGGTGGCTGACGCTTTGCCGCCCGAGCAAGCCGAAAGCGAACTATGGCGTGTCAATGTGGTGCTGGATTCGCTCGACGTTCCTGAGGCGATGCGCGAGCGAGAGATGCAGGCGCTGAGCGGCGGCTGGCAGAGGCTGGCACTGATCGCGCGTGTCTGGGTCACCGATCCCGACATGCTGCTGCTCGACGAACCGACCAACCATCTCGACCTTGCCCGCATCAGCCAGCTCGAAACTTGGCTGAACGCGCTACCGCGAGAGGTGCCGGTGGTGATCGCCAGCCACGACCGCGCCTTTCTCGACGCCGCCACCAACCGCACGTTGTTCCTGCGCCCGGACCAGTCGCCGGTGTTTTCCCTTCCCTACTCCCGCGCCCGGCAGGCCCTCGATGAGGTCGATGCCTCGACGGAGCGAAAATTCCAGCGCGACATGAAGGTGGCGCAGCACTTGCGACGCCAGGCCGCCAAGCTCAACAATATCGGCATCAATTCGGGCAGCGACCTTCTCACGGTCAAGACCAAGCAGCTCAAGCAGCGCGCGGAGCGACTTGAGGACGCGGCGGCCCCGGCGCATCACGAGAAATCGGCGGGGGCGATCCGGCTGGCCAATCGCGGCACGCACGCCAAGGTGCTGATCACGCTCGACGACGCGGCGGTGGAAACGCCTGACGGCACGCTCTTGTTCAGGACCGGCAAGCGCCACATCTGCCAGGGCGACCGCATCGTGCTGCTTGGCCGCAACGGCGTTGGCAAGTCGCGCTTCGTCACGCTGATCCGCAACGCCATTATCGAACCCGACACGGTTCAGAACGTGAAGGTGACGCCGTCGACGGTGCTCGGCCACAGCGACCAGGCGCTGTCCGGCATCGGCGGCGACGATACGCCACTGGCCATGGTGTCGCGCCGTTACGATGTCGGCGAACAGCGCGCCCGCTCGCTGCTCGCTGGCGCCGGCGTCGGCATCGAGATGCAGGAGAGAAAGATCGGCGTCTTGTCCGGCGGGCAGAAAGCTCGGCTGATGATGCTGGCGCTCAGGCTCGCCAACCCCAACTTCTACCTGCTCGACGAGCCGACCAACCATCTCGACATCGACGGCCAGGAAGCGCTGGAGGAGGAATTGCTCAAGCACCAGGCAAGTTGCGTGCTCGCCTCGCACGATCGCTCCTTCATCCGTGCCATCGGCAACCGCTTCTGGCTGATCGAGAGGCGGCGGCTGACCGAAGTCGACGATCCCGAGGAGTTCTTCCGCTCAGTGGCTGAAGGGGCGGGATAGATCGGATTGTAAGTTATCCGCTTACAGGTCCTTGAATCTTGTAAGCGATCTGTTTACATACGTCATGATCAAGCCTTTCAGGAACAAGGCCCTGTCAGAGCTCTTTCAAGCCGGGAAAACCGGCAAGATCGACACCAAGATGCACAAGCGCGTTCTTGTCCGGCTTGACCGCCTGGAAGCTTCAGAAAAGCCGGAGGAGATGAACCTTCCTGGCTTTGCCTTCCATGCGCTGAGAGGCTTCGATCCCATCCGTTACACGGTCCACGTCAACGGCCCGTGGTGCATCACGTTTGAATTCGACGGCAAGGACGCCGCCCGCGTCGATTTCGAGCAATACCACTGAGGCGGCCAGATTGGAGAAGTTCGACCAATGAGCGTGCACGAGCCGACGCGTCCTATCGAGCGCTGTCCCTCCCACCCGGGAGCGCTGCTTGGGGACATTATCCCGGCAACTGGAAAGACCAAGGTGGAAATTGCAAACCTGCTCGGCATCTCCCGGCAGCAGCTCTATGATATCATCCGCGAAAAGAAGCCGGTTTCACCGGCTGTGGCCGCCCGCCTTGGGAAGCTGTTCGGCGATGGAGCCGCGATCTGGCTTCGCATGCAGGCAGCTTTCGATGCCTGGCATGCCGAACGTGAGGTGGATGTTTCGGCTATTCCGACGCTCAAGGTTGCGTAGGCCGTGGCGCTCGAATGAGAAATTAAACGCTGCGAGAAAAAAAACGACGACCTGTCGGATCGCCTGAACCTGCCTCGTCCTTGGGATGCCGACACGATGATGTCGGCGCCAACCCAGGGAGAATGCATCATGTCCGTCCTTTCCTCCATCGGCCGCATCGCAACCCGATATGCGGCGGCGCGTGCCCGCCATCGCAGCGAGCGCATCCTGCTTTCGCTCCCCGCCGAACTGCGCAAGGACGTTGGCTTTCCGGAGCTCTTCGACGCGCAGAACAGCCGCCGCTCAGCCGCCGTCTCGGCCAAGGTCATATGAGCGGCCGAGCCATGCGTCTATTGCTGGAGTTCGCCGGTCGCCCGGCCAGTCCGGGCCCGGCCCACGAGAAAAATTTCAAGCCCATCTAGGACCGCCGTCACCTCACGCGTCCTATGTCCGCAAGGCCAAATCAAACGTGAAGAGGAACACGCAATGACCGACCAGCCCCCTGTTCAGCCCAAGGCGAAAGTGCTCGGCGGATTGACCCCCTATCTGCAGGTGGACGGCGCCTTCAAGGCTGCCGAATTCTACCAGAAGGCGTTCGGCGCCGAACAGGTCTTTGCCTACCCCGCGGACGAAAAAGGCCGCACGATGCATGTCCACCTCCACATCAACGGCTCGACGCTGATGTTGGGCGACGCCTATCCCGAGCACGGCCACCCGCACCAGGCGCCGCAGGGCTATACGCTCCAGCTTCATCTCGGCAGCGACGAGATCGACGGCTGGTGGCAGCGCGCGGTCGACGCCGGCTGCGAGATCGTGACGCCGCTGCAGGTGATGTTCTGGGGCGACCGCTGGGGCCAGGTGAAGGACCCTTTCGGAGTCGCATGGGCGATGAACGCTCCAGTGGAGCAATAACCGTCGCAATTCGATAGCGGGCGTCAGCACTCTCGGCGAGAAGTGCGCGCCCACCTGCCCCGGGTCGCATCCCTGCCGGCCCGGCGCCGGATGCAGCAAACAAGGAGATTGCCATGTCCTATGTCGACGGTTTCGTGCTTGCCGTGCCAAAGGCAAAACTCGACGATTACAAGAAGCTGGCCAACACCGCCGGCGCCGTCTGGAAGGAACACGGCGCGCTCGCCTATGTCGAGTGCGTCGGCGACGATGTGCCTTATGGCGAGGTCACGTCGTTTCCACGCGCCGTGCAGGCCAAGGACGACGAAGTCGTCGTCTTTTCCTGGATCGTCTACAAATCCAGGCAGGACCGCGACGCGGTCATGGCCAAGGTGATGGCCGATCCACGATTGCAGCCGGATATGTCGACAATGCCGTTCGACGGCAAGCGCATGATCTTCGGCGGATTCCAGACGTTCATGGAATTGTAGGCAACGCACTTGGGCGGAGCGGGAGCGCTCCGCCGGAAATGCCGAGCCGCATTAAGCCAGTCTGTCCAGCAGAGGCTTCAGCCTGTCGCCGTAGCGCTTCCACAGGTCGACCGAGCCTTGATACATCGGCTGGCGCACCTGCGCGGCGGAAGCCGTGCGCACCGGCCGGTCGGTCTGGTGGAACGACAGCACGGCATCGTCCCATGGCAGCCCGAGATAGTTGATCAGCGCCCGGCTCTGGCCTTCCTGGTCGGCGACGAAATCCTCGTAGCGCACATCGTGCACGACGCCAGGCAGCACCTTGTGCCAATGCGCCATGATGTCCGTGTAGAGATTGTGGAAATCGGCGAGTTCGCCCAGATCATAGCCGTAGCGGTGGCTGTCGCCGCGGAAATGCACCTTGTAGATCGAAAGGCAGGTTGCCGCCGCATCGCGGGCGCAATGGATGATCCTGGCCTTTGGCATCATCATGTGGATGAAGCCGACAAGCAGGAAGTTGCCCGGCATCTTGTCGGTGACGTGGCGCATGTGCGGATAGCGGGCATGCAGCATGTCGAGATAGGCGCGTCCCGCCTCGGCAAAATCCGTATCGGGCGCATCCGAAACGCCCCAGGGGAAGCCGCCGGGCATGGTCGCCGGGAACTGCCTGCCGACCGCCGTCTTCAGGATGCCGAGCTCGCCGGCGCCGTAGACCTGCGGATGGCTGGCGATGATCTGCTCGACCAGGGTCGTGCCCGAACGAGGCATGCCGACGACGAAGATCGGCGTATCGTCGGAGATCGCGCTGGGCCTGTGCTTCTGGAAGAAATCCCTGTCGAACACCGTTTTCATAGCCTCGAATTCGGCGCGTGTCCTTTCCGCGTCGTAGTCGATGCCCTTGCGGCGGATGGCATTGCCTTCGGCGAAATAGTCGAAGGCTCTGTTATAATCCTTCAGATCGTCGTTGACCTTGCCGAGGCCGAAGGCAAGCTGCATGCGCGCCAGGCTGTCCGGCAGCGCCTTGGCGTGCTGTGCCTCCATCCCGGTCAATTCGGCATCGCGCTCCTTCTGACGCTTGACCTGCGTCAGCATCAGCCAGGCGCGCGCCATGCCGGGATCGGCCGCCAGCGCCTGCCGGAACAGGTCGGCCGCCTCGTCGAGCTCGCCTTTTTCCATCAACCCGACGCCCAGCCCGTGCAGCAGTTCGGCGTCCTTCGGACGGATCGACAGCGCCTCGCGGAAGACGGCCAGCGCCTCGTCCAGGCGCCCCGCTTCCTGCAAGGTTTCGGCAAGCCCGATGCGGGCGCGGAAATGGAAGGGATTGCGCGCGACCGTGCCGCGATAGATCTCCTCGGCGCCCTCGAACTGCCCAAGCTGTTTCAGTGACGAGCCGAGATTGTCGCGCGCCGCGAGTTGGTCCGGCCGCAGCGCCACCGCGCCGCGGAAGAAGTCGGCGGCCGCCGCAACACGGCCGAGATCGCGCATCACCGTGCCGAGGTTGTTGAGGAAATCCGGATTCTTCGGCTGCAAGCGCACCGATTGCTCGAGGAGACCGAGCCCCTCGGCGCTGCGCCCGGTCTGGTGCAGCAAAAGACCGAGAAAATGCGCAGCCGCCGCATGGTTGACCTTGTGCGTCAGCACTTGCCGATAGAGCGCCTCGGCCTCTTGCCGCCGCCCCGCCTGATGCAGTTGCAGCGCCCTCTGCACATGCTGGTCGAGACTCGACGGCGGCTGTCCGCCCGAGCCGGAGTTGGCGCCAGCACCCGCCGCTCGTCTCTGATCTCTGTTAATGGGAAACCTGCCGTGTTTGTCCGCCTGCCGCGATCTAGGCCATTGGCGCGGCGGGTTCAAGGCTTTGCTTGGTTTCTTGCGCTTGCCATCGGCGCGGACAAGATCAAATCAGCCGGTTGGTCTCGGCCGTCTGCCTGGCGCGCCGAACCGTTCCGTCAGTATCGGCGATCGTCCGCCTTTCAGCCTCGTCGCTTCTGATGGTCAGCCGCGCCGACTTGACGATCATAGGTTTGCCGGTACGCCCGATGGCGACGGCATATGCGGTGGCCGGCCTGATGGGCGGGTTGATCGCTGTGGTATTACCTCTTGAGCTTCTCGCAGAAACCATGGTTTTTGTCCTTTTTGGAGAAATAAAACGCAAATTTCGGGAGTGGACCCCGAAATGATTTTTTGAGAATTTTTGGAAAATATCATCAAACCATAGCAGAGTTTTTCAAATGAACGCAGCAATCTTTTTCCTTTGGCTTACTTATTTTTCCAAATCTTCTTGAAAACCATGCAAAGTCGAGCTAGATATATACGAGCGTTTGGGCCAGAATTGGCATTTCGCGGCGTCAGAGGTTCTCGACCCGCCAATCTCACTCCAAATCATCGATATCGGCAGCGCGGCGCATTTGCTCCGCGACCGTTCTCATTCTTCGAAAGACACCCATGAACACCGGAACCGTGAAATTCTACAATGGCCAGAAGGGTTTTGGCTTCATTCAACCAACCGACGGCGGCAAGGACGTTTTCGTCCACGTCAGCGCATTGGAACGCGCGGGCTTTCCTGGCCTCGCCGAAGGCCAGAAGCTGCAATTCGAGTTGGAGCGTGATGCCAAGGGCCGCGAGTCGGCCGCCAATTTGCAACTGATCTGATCCGGCCGAATTCGATGACCGCTGACCACGGATGTACTGGCAGCTCTCGAAAATGGCTTATTTCCAGCGATTGCCGGAAATAGGAAAGCGGGGCTCGTCCCCGCTTTTTTGCTTTGAGGCTCTCCGCCTCGCATGTCGCCACAGGGCTTAAAACATCAAGGCAGGACAATGCCGGACCGCACGACCCATTCCGTCGCACATTTCATGGCTCCTTTCGTACTCGGCGGGCTGGAAGGGCAACTGCCGGCGGGCGACTACGACATCGATCACGACGAAGAGCTGATCGAGGGCATGTCGCGGCTTGCCTGGCGCCGCGTCGCCACCTTCATCCATTTGCCGGCAAGAGCGGTGAAAAACCCGACCACCAGTCAACTCGTCGCCATCGATTACCTGGACCTCGAAACAGCGCTGAAGCGCGACAGGGAGAATGCAGCATGATCCGTTTCCAGCAGAATGCGCGTCCGCGCACCGACACGCCCTCGCATCTCTTCGCGGTCGGCCAGACCGTGCGCATGAAGAGCCGCACAGGGCTCCTCAACAAGACTGCGGAGCTGTTCGAGATCAAGAGCAGGCTGCCGGTCAAGGACGGCTCCCCGCAGTACCGCATCCGCAGCGAGCAGGAGACCCACGAGCGGGTCACCACGGAAGACAATCTCGAACCAGCCGACAATCCGATTGGTACCGACAATCCGATCGTTGGCAACGATCCGGCGGTCTGAGACCCCGGCGACGCCAGACCACCAGCACGAGGAGCAGACAAGATGGCCAAGGGTCAACAGCGCAGCAACCGCGAAACACGCAAGCCCAAGAAGGATAAGGTGGTGGCCAAGCCCGCCTCCCCGTTCGGCTCGTCGGTCAAGCAGGCCGAGAGCGGCCTGAAGCCGAAATCGAAGAGCTGATCGCGGACGACTTCTTCCGCGCCCATCCCTGCCGCAGAATCTCCTGCCGGAGAATCTCCCTGGCGGAACAACGCATCATGGAGGCGTCCTTGAATTTCGTCATCGAGTTTTACCGATCGCGCGAAGCCGAGGAAGCGACGCTCGACAAGGTGTCGCTGGAAGCCCCTACCCTGCGCGCAGCCTGGCAGGGCGCCACCGCGCTCTTCCATACGCTCGCAATGCCGCAAATCCCCGACCGCGTGCGCATCTGCGATGAGCACGGCAGCGAGCTTTACTCCGGGCCGGCCGACGGCGCCTATCCATCCGCGTTGTGACCGTCACACGTCCCCGAAATTTGTTTTAGACGGCATCCGCGTTTCCCAAAGTGCGGAAAAGACGAACACCCGGCCTTTCAGCAGCGCCCCCCGCCAACGATGCGGTAGTCGGCGGCGCGTGCCTCGCAGGCGTTGGGGAAGGTTCGCAACTCGCCGCCGCGCCGGGCGCAGACCGGCGCGTATTCGCGGGTGCAGAAGGTCTGCTCGCCGCCACCCTCGCCGCCGTCACGGCAGGGACCGTCGCGCACGATGCCATAACCCGCCCGGTCGGCAAGACAGGCATTGGCGAAGGTCTGGCGGTCGCCACCGCGCCGGGCGCAGACGGGCTCGTACTGTTTGGTGCAGAATTGCGGTCCCGGCCGCGGCGGCCGTGGCCGCGGTCCCGGGCCGTCGTCGACGACCACTGTACAGGCGGCAAGAACAGCCGATAGGAACAGGACGACAAAACCCTGTCGCGAGAAGATTGCCGCAAGAAACCTCATGATCGTCTCTCCCTCGATCCTCGCCTCGCTGCGTGCCGCTCCAAATACGCAGCTGTTCGGGACAATGATATTCACGAAGCAAAGGCTCAAACCAGTCGCGCTGTTGCGATCCTCCGCATTCCATCGCCGATTGCAACCCTCGTTTGCAGCCGGCTGCTAAAAAGAACGTCGCCTGGATTATCCCGGCGCCTCGCACCGCCAGCCGTCGCCGCCGCTGGCCCATGCGTGACGGGGCTGTGGCCGATGACCCCTCAGGCAACGAGGCCTATTTGCGGCGCGTCGATGCTCGGATTGGTCGATTCATGCGTCGGGACGCGCCCATCGGGGGCGGCCCGCGGCGCTATCTTGCAACCTTCACTTTTCCGTGCGATAAATTCCGTGTTCGGGCATTTGCGACCCGGAGAGCGGAACGTTTTGGACGACCTTTCCCCGATACTGTGAATCTCTGACGGCCCCGTTTTTCGGCGGGGGGTTTGACCATGCGCCAATGCATGACTGCCGAAAGCTACCACCGGGAACTGCCCTCGACGCGAGGTGGCGGGCAGGACCATCAAGACTGAACGGGTGAAGGAGTTTCCCCAATGGCCCAGACCGGCACCGTTAAATTCTTCAACGCGACCAAA
This sequence comes from Mesorhizobium sp. B2-3-6, assembly GCF_006442305.1. Classification (NCBI taxonomy): domain Bacteria; kingdom Pseudomonadati; phylum Pseudomonadota; class Alphaproteobacteria; order Hyphomicrobiales; family Phyllobacteriaceae; genus Mesorhizobium; species Mesorhizobium sp. B2-3-6. The sequence goes on from NZ_VFVW01000003.1 coordinate 128,327, forward strand.
GGCTTCGGTTTCATCACGCCCGACGGTGGCGCCAAGGACGTATTCGTCCACATTTCCGCGATCGAGGCCTCGGGCCTGCGCACGCTCGTCGACGGCCAGAAGGTCACCTTCGACGTCGAGCCGGATCGCATGGGCAAAGGCCCCAAGGCCGTCAACCTCCGCGCCGCCTGAGCCATCGGCCAGCAGCACGCCCTTCCTGGCCGTGCGACTGAGGCTCCGAAGCTTGAATGACTTCGGAAGAGGCAAACGAATTTTGAAGGCGCGGCGATTTTCGTCGCGCCTTTTTCATGTCGCAGCGCAGCAAAAATGCTGTCGCCCCAAAGTGGATCCGGTGTCGGGTCAACGACATGCATCATAATGAAAACTTAAAGCGCGACGCGCTTTAAGTGCCCGCAAAACTTTCTCTTGCCGATGACGCTAAAATAAAGGACAAATTTCCATTCGGGCATTTGCCGGCCCGAGACTGGAGTTTATGGGATCAAAGGAGCTTCCCATGCCGCAGACCGGCACCGTCAAATTCTTCAACCATGCCAAAGGGTTCGGCTTCATCACACCGGATGATGGCGCGAAGGATGTCTTCGTTCATATTTCGGCCGTGCAGGCGTCGGGTCTTCCCGGTCTTGAGGATGGGCAGAAAGTGACATTCGACACCGAGCCTGACAAGCGCGGCAAGGGTCCCAAGGCCGTCAACCTGTCGATCGGCTGAGCCTGCTCCGGAACGGCGGCTGTTCTGGCAGGACAGCTTCGCTCCCTGGAGCGTTCGATAGTTGATGCCCGTGCCCTCCGGTCAGGCAAAAATTCGTTCAGCCCCCGTTCAGCCACGGTCTCATATTAATCTTTCGTAAAGCCGGACCGCATCCCCGGAATTCTTACGGGCCGGCACGAAGGAGATCGACATGAACCGAATTTTCAAGACAGCCGTGCTGTCCGCCGCAGTGGTTGCCACCACGTTCGCGGCCTTGCCCGCGGCCAATGCGGGCGATTGGCGTCACCGCCACCATCATGACCATGGCGATGCCATTGCCGCCGGCGTCCTCGGCCTCGCGGCCGGCGCGCTGATCGGCGGTGCGTTGGCCAACCAGCAGCCGCCGCCCCGCGACTACTACGATGATGGCTATTACGATCGCGATGTGCGGATTCGCCCGGCGCCGGTCCGCCGCTACTATGCCGAACCGCAAGTGGTCTACGCCGACCGCTATGCCGAACCGTGGACGCGCGGCTGGTACGACTATTGCTCCGACCGGTACCGCACCTTCAACGCCCGCACCGGCACCTTCACCGGCAATGACGGCGAGCAGCATTTCTGCACTGCTAACTGATCAAGGGCTTCCCTGCCTCAACAAAAGCGCTGACCGCAAGGCCGGCGCTTTTTTGTCAAGCCGGCACCGGCTTCGGCGCGACGCGCTTCACGTCAAAAACGGATTGCTCCGCCGCTCCTCGCCGAAACGCCCGCCCGGACCGTGGCCGCAGATGAAGCCGATGTCGTCGCCGAGCGGCAAAAGCTTGTCCTTGATCGAGGCGATGAGTGCCGCATGATCGCCGCCCGGCAGGTCGGTGCGCCCGATCGAGCCGCGAAACAGCACGTCCCCGACATGGGCGAACTTGGCCGCGCGGTTGTAATAGACGACATGGCCGGGCGCGTGGCCGGGGCAATGCAGCACCTCGAAGAGATGCGAGCCGAACGAGACCGTCTCGCCTTCGGTGAGAAACCGGTCGGGCACGCAGTTGCGCACGCCGGCAATGCCATAGCGCTCGCCCTGGTTCTCGAGATTGTCGAGCAACATCCTGTCGGCCTCGTGCGGGCCGATGATCTCGACGCCGAGCGCTTCCTTCAACTCCATCGCGCCGCCGGCATGGTCGATATGACCATGCGTGATCCAGATCGCGCCGGCCGATATCGCATTGTCCTTCAGCGCCGCCAGCACCTTGTCGATATCGCCGCCCGGATCGACGACGACACCGTGCTTGTCGTCCATGTCGAACAGGATCGTGCAATTCTGCTGGAAAGGCGTGACCGGCACGATGCCGGCATTGAGCTGACCCATGATCGTCCTTTCGATGTTCACGCCGTGATGTAGAGGCGCGAGCGAAGGGCGTCCACCCTTGGGATCGGTCGTTCCAAAGCGCGTCGCGTCGAAACGCATTCATGCGGCGCGCTCTGGAAACAGAAATGGGCGGCCGAAGCCGCCCATTTGGCCAGCCCGAGATCGCAGGCTTACTTCTTCATGGCGCCCATGACCGCGCCGATAATGCCGGTCAGGATCGCGCCGCCGCCGGCGCCGCCGACGATGTTCTGCAGGTTGAGCGCGCTGCCCAGACCACTCGTCGCTGCCGCAGCCGCTGCCGGATCGACTGTGCCGCCGAGCAGGCTGCCGAGGATCGCCGCGCCGCCGACGCCGCCAATGGCGCCGCCCAGGATCTTGGGAAGCTGCCCCAGCGCCGCCGTCTTGATCGCCGCGCCGACCGCCTGACCACCGATGATGCCTGTAATGATCTGAACGATGATCGGAAGAAGCGTATTCATGTCCATCTTACCAGTCCCTCCATAGCTGCCAGCCTCCCGGGCCGACACCATCATGGAGACGCTGAATTCGGCGAAAGTCAAATGCAGAAACGCTGAAATAAAAGGGGCGGCCCGAAAACCGCCCCTGCTTGCGTGAAAAGCTGTGACTTTCGTTATTCTGCGGCGATCGCGTGCTTCGGCTGAACGGCCGCAGAATAGTCATTCATCAGAGTCTTGGCGATCTCGCCGACCTCGAATCGGTACGGCCCGATCTCCGAAACCGGGGTCACTTCCGCTGCCGTTCCAGTCAGGAAGCACTGCTCGAAGCCCTCGAGTTCTTCCGGCATGATGGCGCGCTCCACCACCTCCAGGCCGCGGTCCTTGGCGAGGCCGATGACCGTGCGGCGGGTGATGCCGTCGAGGAAGCAGTCCGGCTTTGGCGTGTGGATCCTGCCGTCCTTGACGAAGAAGATGTTGGCGCCGGTGGCTTCCGCGACCTGGCCGCGCCAGTCGAGCATCATGGCGTCGGCATAGCCCTTGGCCTCGGCGGCATGCTTGGACATGGTGCAGATCATATAGAGGCCTGCAGCCTTCGATTTGGACGGCGCCGTGCGCGGGTCGGGCCGGCGCCATTCAGCCATATCGAGACGTATGCCTTTCAGCTTCTGCGCCGGATCGAAGTAGCTAGGCCACTGCCAGATGGCGATGGCGCAATTGATGCGGTTGTTCTGCGCCGAAACGCCCATCTGCTCGCTGCCGCGCCAGGCGATCGGCCTGACATAGGCATCCTTGAAGCCCTGCTTCTTCAGCAGGGTGCTGGAGGCGTCGTTGAGCTCGGCCACCGAATAGGGGATCTTGAAGCCGAGCAGCCGCGCCGATTCATGCAGGCGCTCGGTATGCTCGTTGAGCTTGAAGATCTCGCCACCATAGGCGCGCTCGCCCTCGAACACCGCGCTGGCATAGTGCAGGCCGTGGGTCAGCACATGGATCTTGGCCTCGCCCCATTGCACGAACTCGCCATTCATCCAGATGAAGCCGTCCAGTTGATCAAAGGGAACGGATGCCATGGTAACCTCCCGCGGGCGGCAGCCCGCATATCGTTGTTCGTTGCGTGCTCTTGTCGGCCGCGCCATCTGGTTGGGGCGCCTGCCGCTGTCTAGAAAGGTAGGCGGATAATCGTGCTCTGGCAAACTCAGGAAGTTCCGGAAAACCCGGCCTGCCTTGCCTTTTCGTTCGCAATCCGCCCAAAACCTTGTCAAAAATTACCATTGCAGGGAAATTACGTCAATAGTACTGACATAATCTTCCCTGCCCATGGAGAAAAGATGACGGATCGAAGCCGAGCAGCCGGGACACCGATCAGGACCGCGATGTCAATCGAGGATGGCATTGATTTCGCCCTCATCGAGCTGTTTTTCTTCGCCTATCGCGATTTCACCTCGGATCCCGATCAGATCCTGGCCGACTATGGCTTCGGCCGCGCCCACCACAGGGTGCTGCATTTCGTCAACCGCAGGCCGGGCCTGACGGTCGCCGAACTGCTCGATGTCTTGAAGATCACCAAGCAGAGCCTGGCGCGCGTGCTGAAGCAGCTGATCGACACCGACCATGTCGTGCAGTTGCAAGGGCCGCGCGACCGTCGCCAGCGCGAACTGTATCCGACCGCCAAGGGCCGCGCGCTGGCGCTGGCGCTGGCACGGCCACAGTCGCGCCGCATCCATGCTGCATTGGAAGATTCCGGAGCCGCCGAACGGACCCAGGTGGAACGCTTCCTCGAAGCAATGGTCAATCCGGAACTGAGAGCCCAGATCGACGTTGGGTCCGCAAAAATGTCAGGGAAAAGCCATGGAGAGCACTGAACGCGCTGATCACGCGGCCGCACCGGACGACGATGCGCCGCATCTGCTTGTGGTCGATGACGACACCCGCATCCGCAACCTGCTCAAGCAATATCTGACCGAAAACGGTTTTCGCGTCACCGTCGCCGGCAATTCGGGCGAAGCCCGGCGCAAGCTCGCCGGCCTCGACTTCGATCTTCTTGTGCTGGATGTGATGATGCCCGGCGAAAACGGCGTCGACCTGACCAAGGCGCTGCGGGCCGAGAAGAACGTGCCGATCCTGATGCTGACGGCGCTATCGGAAACCGACAGCCGCATCACCGGCCTGGAGGCCGGCGCCGACGATTACCTGCCAAAGCCCTTCGATCCGCGCGAATTGATCCTGCGCATAAACAACATCCTGCGCCGCGGCGGCCCTGCGACCACGCCCAAGGTGGAGCAGCTCGTCTTCGGTCCCTACACATTCCAGATCGCCAGGCGCGAATTGAAGCGTGGCGGCGAGGCGCTGAAGCTGACCGATCGCGAGCAGGAGATCCTGGCGATATTCGCCGCGCGCGCCGGCGAAACCATCCCGCGCCACGAACTGGTCGGCGACGAATCGGATGTCGGCGAGCGCACCATCGACGTCCAGATCAATCGGCTGCGCCGCAAGATCGAGCGCGATCCCTCCAATCCGGTCTGGCTGCAGACGGTCCGCGGTATTGGGTATCGGCTCAGCGTCGAATAGACTACCGCCTTCGGCCTGCCTGACGGCCACGGAGCGAGCGAAAGGTGAATGGCGACCACGGAACTGGAACAGCCGGAATCTGACGGCTTGAGCATGCGCTCCACCCGGCTGCTCAAGAGGGTTCCGCGCGTCTGGAACCGGTTCTGGCGCCTCGTTTCGCTCTATATGCCCAAGCGCCTCTACGCGCGCTCGCTGATCATCGTCATCGCGCCGATGATCCTGCTGCAATCGGTGGTCGCTTTCGTCTTCATGGAGCGGCATTGGGCGACCGTGACGCAGCGCCTGTCGCAGGCGACCGTGCGCGACATCGCCGCCATCATCGACCTGATCGAGACCTATCCGCACGACGCCGACTACGCCAACATCATCCGCATCGCCCAGGACCGCATGCAGTTGAAGGTCGACCTCCTGCCGCCCGACCCGCTGCCGCCGCCCGGGCCGAAGCCGTTCTTCTCCATCCTCGACGACGTTCTCTCCGCCGAGATCACCCGCCAGATCAACCGGCCGTTCTGGATCGATACGGTCGGCAACTCCAACATCATCGAGGTCCGCGTCCAGCTCGAAGGCAAGGTGTTGCGCGTCTTCGTGCGCCGCAGCCAGGCCTATGCTTCGAACACGCACATCTTCCTGATCTGGATGGTCGGTACCTCGCTGGTGCTGCTGATGATCGCCATTCCCTTCCTGCGCAACCAGATCCGGCCGATCCTGACGCTGGCCGAAGCCGCCGAAAGCTTCGGCAAGGGCCGGCCGATGCCGCGTGATTTCCGCCCGCGCGGCGCGGAGGAGGTCCGCCGCGCCGGCTTTGCCTTCATCCAGATGCGCGAGCGCATCGAGCGCCAGATCGAACAGCGCACCGCCATGCTCACCGGCGTCAGCCATGACCTCAGAACCATCCTCACCCGCTTCAAGCTGCAGCTGGCGCTGGCGGGCGGCAAGGCCGAGACGAAGGCCGCGCTCAACCAGGACATCGACGACATGCAGTCGATGCTCGAAGGCTATCTTGCCTTCGCCCGCGGCGAGGCCTCGGAAGACACCGGGCGCTTCGATCTCGAAGCCTATTTCCAGAAGCTGAGCGAGGAAGCTCGGTTGCGCAAATGCAAATTGTCGACGACGCTTTCCGGCGATCCGACCGTGCATGTGCGGCCGAACGCCTTCGCCCGGCTGATGTCGAATGTCATCGGCAACGCCTTCCGCTACGCCAAGACGGTGGAGGTGGCCGCCAATCATGGCCGCGGCTCGCTCGTGGTCACCATCGACGATGACGGTCCGGGCATTCCGGCCGAAAAGCGCGAAGAGGTGTTCAAACCCTTCATGCGGCTCGACGAGGCCCGCAATCTCGATGCCAGCGGCACTGGCCTCGGCCTGTCGATCGCCCGCGACATCGCCCGCAGCCATGGCGGCGACATCACGCTCGATGTCAGCCCGCTCGGCGGCTTGCGCGCCGTGATCAAGGTTCCGGCCTGACAGGGACTTAATCGCGGGAAGCGGAAACCGTTTCCGGACGAGGTCATGTTCGGCCGATTTCATTGGCGCGTCATGAAACCATGCTGAAGAGCGCGCATGAAGCGCGCGACCTCACTTGATTCGAGCCCCCCGTCTCACTTCGATCCCGTGCCCGCCCGGGTGCGCTGGAGCGAAGCGAGGGCCGCAGGCTGGTCGCCGTCCCGGCATCATACCGAGGCAACCGCCGACCTTTCGAGCAAAGGCCCGCCATGCGCATATTGATGGTCACCGACGCCTGGCGCCCGCAGGTCAATGGCGTCGTCCACACGCTGGAGCGGCTCACCGAGACGCTGAAATCGTTCGACGTCGCGGTGGATTTCCTGACGCCCAACATCTTTCACACTTTGCCCTTGCCGACCTATCCCGATATCCGCCTGGCGCTGACCACGCCAGGTCATGTCGCGCGCCTGATCGAGGCCTACAAGGCAGACCACATCCACATCGTCACCGAAGGTCCGCTCGGCATCATGGCGCGGCGCTACTGCCGCAATGCCGGCCGGCCGTTTACCACCAGCTACCACACACGCTTTCCCGAATATCTCAGCGCCCGGCTGCCGGTGCCGGAAAGCTGGGCCTATCGCTGGCTGCGCGATTTCCACAATTCCGGCCAAGGCACGCTGGTCGCGACGCAGTCGCTGGCGGATGATCTTGCAGCGCGCGGCTTCAACAAGCTGAGGCCATGGACGCGCGGCGTCGATACCGATCATTTCCGGCCCGACAAGAGGAAGGATCTCGGCTTCCCCGGCCCGTTGTTCCTCTGTGTCGGCCGCGTCGCCATCGAGAAGAACCTCTCCGCCTTCCTCGATCTCGACCTTCCCGGCAGCAAGGTGATTGTCGGCGAGGGCCCGGAACTGGCGAAGCTCAAGGCGCGCTACCCCGCCGCGCATTTCCTTGGCCACCGCCCCAACGACGAACTGGCCGAAATCTACGCCTCGGCCGACGTCTTCGTCTTTCCGAGCCGCACCGACACCTTCGGCAACGTCATCATCGAAGCGCTCGCCAGCGGCACGCCGGTCGCCGCCTTTCCGGTCACGGGACCGATCGACATCGTCGGCGACGGCTTCGGCGGCGCGATCTCCAACGACCTGCGCGCGGCATCGCTCGCCGCCCTCGATGTCGACCGCGCCCAGGCGCGAGAACGCGCCATGCGCTACAGCTGGAAAGCCTGTGCGGAAATGTTTCTCGATACGGTCCAGGAGGCGCTGGGCACGACGCGGAAGCTGGCAGCCTGACGCTACCTCTCGGCTAAAACAGCCGCCCGCCGTCCGGCACCTTGCGCTCGATGGCGCCGAGCACCACGGCGCCCTCCTCGTCGGGAAAGCCGAGCGTCAGCACTTCCGACATGAACGGCCCGATCTGGCGCGGCGGAAAATTGACCACCGCGAACACCTGCCGGCCGATGAGCGTCTCGGGCGTATAATATTTGGTGATCTGTGCCGACGATTTCTTCACCCCGATCTCGGGGCCGAAATCGATCTTGAGCTTGAACGCCGGCTTGCGTGCCTGCGGAAACGGTTCGGCCTCGAGGATCGTGCCGGCGCGGATGTCGACACGATCGAAATCGGCGAAACTGATCTCGGGCTTGCGCTCGCTGCTTGAACTCATGTCGAAAACATCTTGGTCAGGCGTTGCCGAAAGTCTCGAACAGCACCCCCGCCAGCGCGTCCTTGGCCGATGTGCCGGACCAGACGACGAACTGGAACGCCTGGAAGTAGCATTCGCAGGCCTCCAGCGCCGACGACAGCAGCACCTCGACCTGCTGGCTCGATGGCTCGACCCCGCCCGCCAGAAGCAGCGACTGGCGGAACATGATCGCGCCTTCCTGCTCCCACAGGTCGAAATGGCCGAACAGCATCTGTTCGTTGATCAGCGACAACAGCCGCATCACTTCCAGCGCGCGCGCCTCCGGCACCTTGATGTCGAAGGCGCAGGCCAGATGCAGCGCCTCGAAATCCTCCATCCACGAGAAGGAGACGTGATAGTCGGTCCAGCTTCCGGCGACCGAGATCGAGATTTCGTCGTCGCCGGCCCGTTCGAAGGACCAGTCATTGTTGTGGGCCACCTGCTCAATGACATCCACCGGATGGATTTCGCGGGAGAATTCGAGTTCGAGAAGTTCCATGGAATGCTTCCTGTGTTCAGGGGAGCGCCACACGCTCCGCGGGGCACACACGACGAACAATCTGATCTAGAACTCGGACGGCCAGGACTTCTCGACGCAAAGACCCCAGACCGGACCCCACCGCCCGGCGCATGACCCTGCTCCGAATCATGCAACAAATTCAGTCTATTGATCGGGAGTCGCGTGAACAGCCCAATTTTTCGCGCTGCGTCATTCGCATGTGGAAAGGCGCTGTCACACAGAGTCACGCAATGCCGGTAAGCGATTCACGGCAAAGCGCTTTTCAGGCTGGTGCTTTGTGGAAAAGTTTAACGAATTATTTTTTCGGCCTGGGCTTTGCGGAAGCCGCAGGTGTGGCCTGCCCGGTCAGTTCGGCAAGCCTGGCCTCGAGCGCCTCGATGCGGTCGACAAGGCGAGCATTCTCTTCCCTGGCCTTGGCGGCCATTTCGCGCGCGGCCTCGAATTCCTCGCGCTGCACCACGTCCATCGAATTCAGGATGCGTTCGGCCTGTCCCTTGAAGGCGGTCTCCACCTCGCGCCGCACGCCCTGCGCGGCGCCCGCGGCATCGGTCATCAGCTTGGCGAATTCATCGAGAATGCGGTTCGGTCCGGTCGACATGGCAAATCCTCGGTTGCTGGAATTGAGTTAGTAGTACGGCGCGCCGAATGCAAGAACGTTGAGGGTTGCCGCGCTGTCTGCGTTGCTGTGGCGCATGGCCGTAGCATTCCTGTAAGAAGCTCTCAGACGGGCGCCAGAGCTGTACTTGAGGGCGCCAGCTCGCCTATTGTGTTCTCGTCTCGCATTGCCTCAAGCACACTTCAGTCAGGGTCACCAATGGCAACCCCTCCGCGCCGACCGACCAATCCGATGGCAGCCGCCGAAGCTGCCTTCAAACCGGTGAAGAAGCCGGCACCGCCAATTCGCGAAGCTTCGGCCGCGCCGAACGTCCGCGAGCTTGTTTCGATCCGGATCGACCGGGCCGTGCTCGATCATTTCCAGGAAGATGGCCCCGGCTGGCAGGACAGGATCAACGACGCGTTGCGGCAGTTGGTGGCCGCCAAGCCAAGGGATTGAGCTCACCGCCCGCACGGCGCGATGGGCCTGCAAGCGGTGATCCGATCCGATCTTTGAGGCCGACCACCTTGCCTTGACCCCGCCAAAACCCTGCCGCATGGTCCGCGCCAAACGCAACCGAGAGCTCCCCGTTGAACGAATATTTCCTGCTGCCGCTGGCCTCGTTGCCCTTTCCCGACATCGACCCGGTGCTGATTCAGATCGGGCCGCTGGCGGTGCACTGGTACGGCGTCGGCTACATCGTCGGCATCCTGTTCGCCTGGTGGTACGCCAAGCGGCTCGCCGCCAATCCGAAACTCTGGCCCGACGGCATCCTGCCGATGAAGCCGGAGGACCTCGATGATTTCATCATCTGGGCGGCCATCGGCGTCGTGCTGGGCGGGCGCACCGGCTACGTGCTGTTCTATGAGCTGCCGCGCTATATCGCGCATCCGCTCGACATCTTCGCCGTCTGGCAGGGCGGCATGTCGTTCCATGGCGGCCTGCTCGGCGTCATCCTCGCCATGACGCTGTTTTCGATCAAGCGCGGCATCCGCACCTGGTCGCTGTTCGACGTCGTGGCCGCTGGCGTGCCGGTCGGTCTTGGCCTCGTGCGCGTCGCCAACTTCATCAACTCCGAGCTCTGGGGCCGGCCAACCGACGTGCCGTGGGCGATCGAGTTTCCCAATGGCGGGCCGTTTACCCGCCATCCGAGCCAGCTTTACGAGGCCCTGCTTGAAGGCCTGGTGCTCTTTCTCGTGCTGCGCTTCCTCACCCATTCGCGCCTCAAGCTGAAGACGCCGCGCTTCGTCGGCGGCGCCTTCATCTGCGGCTATGGCCTGTCGCGCATAGCAGTCGAATTCTTCCGCGAGCCCGACCAGCAGCTCGGCTATCTCCTTGGCACCAACTGGCTGACCATGGGCATGATCCTGTCCTCGCCGATGGTGCTGGCCGGCATTTGGGCGATGACGACAGCCAAGCCGGTGCCGCAGTCACGGCCGCAGGCGACATGACGCGGCTGAAGGCACGCATCGTCGATCTGATCGAGGCGACAGGGCCGATCCCCGTCAACGAATACATGGCATTGTGCCTGTTCGATCCCGAGGCGGGCTACTACACCACGCGCGAACCGTTCGGCGCCGCCGGGGATTTCGTCACCGCGCCGGAGATCAGCCAGATGTTCGGCGAGCTCGTCGCCGTCTGGCTCTACCAGGCCTGGCTGGCGGTCGGCCGGCCGACGCCGGTCACTATCGGCGAGATCGGCGCCGGCCGCGGCACGCTGATGAAGGACGTGCTGCGCACCCTGTCGCGGCTCGAACCGGCACTGGCCAACGACGCTGCGTTCGCCATGATCGAGACCAGCCCGCGCCTGACCGAGGTGCAGAAACAGACGCTCGGCGCCACACCGTTCTCCATTCGCTGGCACGAGACCATCGACACGCTGCCGCCACAGCCGCTTTTCATCGTCGGCAACGAATTGTTCGACGCCATCCCCATCCGCCAGTTCGTCCGCACCGGCACCGGCTGGCGCGAGCGCGTGATCGGCCTCGACGGCGCTGACAATCTTTGCTTCTTCGCCGGCGCCGGCTCGCTCGACCCGACGCTGCTGCCCGCCGATGCCGGCGAGGCGCCGCAAGGCGCGATCGTCGAAGTGGCGCCGGCGCGCAGCGCCCTGATGGCGACCATCGCCGAGCGCATAGCGGCTCACGGCGGCTCCGGCCTGTTTGTCGACTATGGCCATCTGCGGCCGGGTGTCGGCGACACGTTGCAGGCCTTGCGTCGTCATGATCACGAAGATGTGCTGGCCAATCCCGGCGAAGCCGATCTCACCTCCCATGTCGATTTCGCCGCCCTTGCCGGGGTGGTGCGCGCGCATGGTCTCGACGCCCATCTGTCGACGCAGGGCGATTTCCTGCTCGGCCTGGGCATTCTGGAGCGCGCCGGCCGGCTTGGCGCCGATGCCAGCCAGGCGGCTCGCGACAAGATCGCTGGCGATGTCGAACGCCTCGCCGGGCCGCAGGCCATGGGCGACCTGTTCAAGGTGCTTGCCATAGTGCCGCGCGGCGTTGCCGTTCGCCCCTTTGCCCAGGCTCCGAGCTCGGATTGACAAGGCGTGACGACGGCCAGTCCGGTTGTGTCGGTAGCTTTTCATGGCCGACAACTTCTCATGATAGGAATTTTTTCTTGACAGGGTGAAGGCAACTATGGTAGATATTTGGTTATGGTGCTGAGTTGCGCCAGGGACCCGCCGCACAGGCGGGTTTTTCCGTTCAATGCTCCCTCACCGCGCAGCGGCGAAGGAACCGTTACCCCGGATTGGTTGCGTTGCCCCTTCGCCACGCCGGATTGACTTTTCACCGTCACCCCTCCCAATCTCCCGTCCGGTAAAAGAGCGGCTGAACGCCGGCCGTCTCGCTTCGGACTTTTTCTTGACGAAACCGCCCACACGGACAACAACGCCCACATGCTGAATCAGACCAAACTGGATCCCGTGCGGTCGCCGCTGCTGGACCTGGCGCAGGCACAAGGCATCCGCCACGGTTATTTCACCCGCGTCGGCGGCGTCTCGCCCGGCATCTATCAGGGCCTCAACATCGGCACCGGCTCGGATGACGACCAGGCGCTGGTCGCCGAGAACCGCCGCCGTGTCGCCGCCTGGATGGGCGTGCCGGCGGACCATCTCCTGACCGCCTGGCAAGTCCATTCGCCTGATGTCGTCGTCGCCAGGGGACCCTTTGCAGGCGAGCGTCCCAAGGCCGACGCCATCGTCACCGACCGGCCGGGCATCGCCATCGGCGCCTCGACCGCCGATTGCGGCCCTGTGCTGTTCGCGGATGCCGCGGCGCGTATCATCGGCGCGGCGCATGCCGGCTGGAAAGGCGCCTTCACGGGGGTGCTCGAGAACACCATTGCCGCCATGGAAAGTCTCGGCGCCAGGCGTGAAAACATCGTCGCCGTGCTCGGCCCCTCGATCGGCCCGGAAAACTACGAGGTCGGGCCTGAATTCGTCGCCCGCTTCGTCGAGGCCGATGGCGAAAATGACAGATATTTCGCGCCTTCGGCGAATCCCGGTCGTTCGATGTTCGACCTCAACCGCTACACGCTGGACCGGCTCGACAGGGCGGGTGTGACCGCGCAAGGTCTCGGCCGCTGCACCTATGCCGAGGAAGATCTGTTTTACTCCTACCGGCGCACGACGCACCGCAAGGAACCCGATTACGGCCGTCAGGTGTCGGCAATCGTTTTGGAGAGTGAATGATGGCGCTGCATTTTGAACGATCCGAATTCGACGCGCGCCGCGACCGGCTGGTGATCGAGATGGCCGAGAAGAAGCTCGACGCAATCCTGCTCTTCGCACAGGAAAGCATGTATTGGCTGACCGGCTACGACACGTTCGGTTTCTGCTTCTTCCAGTGCTTGGTGGTGAAAGCCGACGGGTCCATGGTGTTGCTGACCCGCTCGGCCGACCTGCGTCAGGCGCGCCACACCTCAATCATCGACAACATCGTGCTGTGGACCGATCGCGATGGCGCCAATCCGGCCGTCGACCTGCGCAATCTGCTGAACGAGCTCGACCTGCTCGGCGCCCGCATCGGGGTCGAATACGACACTCATGGGCTGACCGCCTATAATGGCCGCCGCCTCGACGAGCAGCTGCAGACCTTCGGCCAGATCGCCGATGCGTCCGGCATCGTCGGTCGGCTGCGCCTGTTCAAGAGCCCGGCCGAGATCGCCAAGGCCGAGAAGGCGGCGAACCTGGCCGACGACGCGCTGGATGCGGCCTTGCCGCTGATCAAGCAGGGCGGTGACGAGGCGCTGATCCTTGCCGCCATGCAAGGCGCGATCTTTGCCGGTGGCGGCGACTATCCGGCCAACGAATTCATCATCGGCTCCGGCGTCGACGCGCTGCTGTGCCGCTACAAGGCCGGTCGCCGCAAGCTCACCAAGAACGACCAGTTGACGCTCGAATGGGCGGGAGTCTTTCATCACTATCATGCGCCGATGATGCGCACGGTGCTGACCGGCAAGGCCTCGAAGCGTCACCAGGACTTGTTCGACGCGGCCCGTGCCGCGCTGCTGGCGGTCGAGAAGGCGATGACGCCGGGCAACAGTTTCGGCGACGTGTTCGACGCGCATGCCCGTGTCATGGAGGCGCGTGGACTGACCAAGCATCGGCTGAATGCCTGCGGCTACTCGGTCGGCGCCCGCTTCACCCCGTCCTGGATGGACATGCCGATGTTCTACCAGGGCAATCCCGAGCCGATCGCGCCGAACATGACGTTGTTCGCCCACATGATCATCATGGATTCCGAAACCGAGACGGCGATGACGCTTGGCCGCACCTATCTCACGACCGAATCACAGCCGAAGCCGCTTTCCCGCCATGATCTCGACTTGATCGTACAGTGAATCCACGATGGGAGGCGTTCTTCGCCAAGGAGTTAGAAGGCAAATGAGACGATCGCAGCTGACGACCGTGTCATTGCTCGTGGTCCTGGCGCTCGCCGCCTGCACCAACGCAAAAGACGTCCTCGAACCCTCCGCCATCACCCCGCCCACGGCCGCGGCGCCGGCCACGCCGGCAGCCCAGGGCAGCGCCGCCACCCCGGCGCCCGCTGGCCCTGCCACGACCACGGCGGGCGCTCCAGCAACGACCACGACGTCAGCCACGCCCGCACAGACCGCCGCAATCCTTGCCAGGACGCGCCTGCAGATCGCGCCGATCGTCGGCGCTTCGGTGGAAGCGGCGACGCCGCTGACGGCGGAGTTGCAGACGCGCGCTAGGCAGCGCGGCATCACGCTGGCCGGCAGCGCCGACCAGACCGCGACCCATGTGCTCAAAGGCTATTTCTCGGTGATCTCCGAAGGCAAGGACACCACCGTCATCTATGTGTGGGACGTCTACGATCCCTCGGGCAACCGCCTGCATCGCATCAACGGCCAGCAGAAGGCGGCTTCGGCCAATTCCGGCGCCAGCGCGGGCGGCGACAGTTGGAAAGCGGTGGCGCCAGCCACCATGCAGGCGATCGCCGACCAGACCATCGACCAGTTCGCGGCATGGCTCGGCGGCAAGGCGGGCTAGACTATCGGACCCGAATGGAAACGGCCGCGGGGAAAACCGATGCTCGAACAAAGGGAAGGAGCAGCGGCGCCGGACCCGCTGCCCGGTGTTGCCCATACGCGATGGCGCGAACATTTCCCAGGATTAGCCGGCGGATTTCCAATCACGGTGCTTGCAATAGCCGCGCGGGCCGCTAAAAGCCCGGTTAAAGGGCGTAGGCGAGTCTGTTGGGGCTCTCCATCCTCCACCAGGAACGGTGCATGAAACTCTTCGCGGGCAATTCCAACAGGGTGCTGGCCGAGGCGGTCGCCCGCTATCTCAACATCCCGCTGGGCAAGGCCAGCGTCAGGCGCTTCGCCGACCAGGAAATCTTCGTCGAGATCCAGGAAAACGTGCGCGGCGAGGATGTCTTCATCCTGCAGTCGACTTCCTTTCCGACCAACGATCACCTGATGGAACTGCTCATCATGATCGACGCCTTCATGCGCTCGTCGGCCAAGCGCATCACGGCGGTGATCCCCTATTTCGGCTATGCCAGGCAGGACCGCCGCGCCTCCGGCCGCACGCCGATCTCGGCCAAGCTGGTCGCCAACATGATCACCCGCGCCGGGGTCGACCGCGTGCTCACGCTCGACCTCCACGCCGGCCAGATCCAGGGCTTCTTCGATATTCCGACCGACAATCTGTTCTCGGTGCCGGTCATGGCCCGCGATGTGAAGGCGAAATACAAGCAGCTCGGCAACGTCGTCGTGGTGTCGCCCGACATTGGTGGCGTGGTGCGTGCACGCGCGCTGGCCAAGCGCTTCGACGCACAGCTCGCCATCGTCGACAAACGCCGCGAGCGTCCCGGCGAATCGGAGGTCATGAACATCATCGGCGCGGTCGCCGGCAAGGACTGCCTGCTGATCGACGACATCGTCGATTCCGGCGGCACGCTGTGCAACGCCGCCGATGCGCTGCTGGCCAACGGCGCCACCAGCGTCACCGCCTATATCACTCATGGTGTGCTGTCGGGCGGCGCGGTCACCCGCATCAGTGGCTCCAAGCTGCAGGAACTGGTGATCACCGATTCCATCCAGCCGACCCAGGGCGTGCTCGACGCCCCCAATATCCGCGTCATCTCGATCGCCGACCTGATGGGCGAAGCCATCTCGCGCACGGCAACCGAGGAATCGGTGTCGAGCCTGTTCGACTAATTGTCGATCCCGGCGGGCGCGTAGCGCAGCAAAACCGATTACAACGTGCAATCAGTGCTCCTGCAAATGGACCTTAGACCGAAGGTTGGCGCATCAGCTTGATGCCATCGGCATGCCTCAAGCGGCGATCGGACCGCCTATGCGCCGCGGGTTTTCGCCGGCATCTCGCGCACCGCGCATATAGCCGCGCGGCGAGGCGCCCAGCATGCGCTTGAACATGGTGATGAAGGCCGGCACGCTGTCATAGCCGAGATCGAGCGCCACCCGGGTGATCGGCTCCCCATCGGCGAGCCTCGGCAGCGCCGCGAACAGGCATGCTTGCTGGCGCCATGTCGACAGCGACAGTCCGGTCTGGCGATGAAAGGCGCGCGTGAAGGAGCGTCGGCTCATGCCGGCGGCGTCCGCCCACTCGTCGATCGTCGCGCGCGGCGACGGTGCCGCCACGAAACGCCGGCACAGCGCCGCCAGCCTGGGATCGGAGGGGAACGGCAGGCCAAGCGGCCGCTCCGGCAAAGTCGGAATTTCGTGCAGCAGGAGATTCATGATCAGCCCGCCACGCCCTTCCAGCACGCCGCCTTGCGGCAGTTTTTCCGATTCAACGATCAGGCTGTGCATCAGGTCGGTGACGCCGACGACGCGCAAGCCTTCCGGCAGTCCGGGGATCGCTCCCGGCATGACATAGACCGAGCGCATCGAGACATCGCCCAGCATCTCGACGGAATGCTCGGTGCCCGCGGGGATCCACATGGCGTGATCGGGCGGCACCATCCAGCGCCCGTGCCGCGTCGTCACCAGCACGACGCCGACCAGCGCATGCAGCAACTGGCTGCGGCTGTGGCGGTGCCGCGGCACATGGTAGCCGTCGGGATATTCGGTCGGCAACGCCACCGCCGGCCCGGCCACTTGCTCCAGCCATAGCCAGCGACGCTCGTGCAACTGCTCGAGGTCGGCATTGCCAGCGTGAAAAATTTCCCTGCCATGCGGCATAAGCTATGGCCCACTTGCGAAACTATTGGACCAAACCACGAAAGAAGTCGTCCCGCAAGCGGCCTATAAGCCATCCGTTCCCAAGGCGGCCGCAGGAGCGTCCGCCAGCTTGCCCGCGGGTATGCCCGCCAAAAAGACTACGGAGCCTGCCTTGACCGATACGACAGCCGTCGCCCCTCCCGCGACCGCCAGCCATGCTTCAGCCCAGGCGACGGCCTTCACCGTCATCCTGGCGGTGAGTTTTTGCCATTGCATCAACGACATCATGCAGTCGCTGCTATCGGCCATCTATCCCCTGTTGAAGGAGAATTACGGCCTCGATTTCTGGCAGATCGGCCTTCTGACCTTCACCTTCCAGGTGACTGCGTCGTTGCTGCAGCCGGTGATCGGCATGATCACCGACAAGCGGCCAATGCCCTATTCCCTGCCCTACGGCATGGCCTCTTCGCTGATCGGCCTGATCGTGCTTGCCTATGCCGGCCACTACACGCTGCTCCTGATCGGCGCTTCGCTGATCGGCATCGGCTCGGCGATCTTCCATCCGGAATCCTCGCGCATCGCCCGCTTCGCCTCAGGCGGCCGCTTCGGCCTGGCGCAGTCGCTGTTCCAGGTCGGTGGCAATTTCGGCCAGTCCATGGGACCGCTGCTGGCGGCATTTATCGTCGTGCCTTTCGGCCAGACCAGCATTTCATGGTTCGCCGTCGGCTCGCTTATCGGCATCGTCGTGTTGTGGCAGGTCGGCGGGTGGTACAGCCGCTTGCGCGCCACACAGGCGAACCGCAAGACGTCCAGTTTCGTCTCGCCCTTCCCGCGCCGCAAGGTGATGGGGGCCCTGGCCGTGCTGACGCTGCTGGTGCTGACCAAGAACGCCTACATCGCCAGCCTATCCAGCTACTACACCTTCTACGCCATCCATAAGTTCGGCGTTTCGGTGCAGATGTCGCAGGTCATGCTGTTCCTGTTCCTCGGCGCCTCGGCGCTGGGCATCCTGCTCGGCGGTCCGTTCGGCGACCGCTACGGACAGAAGGCGATGATCTGGTTTTCCATCGTCGGCGTGCTGCCCTTCACGCTGGCGCTGCCTTACGCCAACATGGAATGGACGATGGTGCTGACGGTGCTGATCGGCCTGATCCTGTCGTCGGCCTTCTCCAACATCGTCGTCTTTGCGCAGGAACTGGTGCCGGGCCGCGTCGGCATGATCGCCGGCATCTTCTTCGGCTTCGCCTTCGGCGTCGGCGGTATCGCCGCCGCCGTGCTCGGTATCGTCGCTGACATGAAGGGCATCGACTTCGTCTTCCAGATCTGTTCGTATTTGCCGTTCCTGGGCCTGTTGACGGTGTTCCTGCCCAATATGAAGGAAGCACGGAAGGCCTAACCTGGGAAAGCGCCTCGACACGTGCGAGCGCGTCGAGGCCTCAGTGCAGGCCGAATTCGCGCAGCAACTCCTCACGGTGGCGCACGAAGCGGCTTTCGCTGCGATCACGGGGGCGCGGCAGGTCGACGGTGATCAGACGCGCCGCGCCGCCTTTCTCCTTGGGCAGGATCAGCACTCTGTCGGCGAGATAGATCGCCTCCTCCAGAT
This sequence comes from Mesorhizobium sp. B2-3-6, assembly GCF_006442305.1. Taxonomy (NCBI): domain Bacteria; kingdom Pseudomonadati; phylum Pseudomonadota; class Alphaproteobacteria; order Hyphomicrobiales; family Phyllobacteriaceae; genus Mesorhizobium; species Mesorhizobium sp. B2-3-6. The sequence continues at coordinate 146,901 of NZ_VFVW01000003.1, forward strand.
CGTGGGTGACCATGACCATGGTGACGTTTTCCTCGCTCCAGATGCGCGCCAGTTCCTCCTGCATGGAGATCTTGGTCATGGCGTCGAGGGCGCCGAGCGGCTCATCGAGCAGCAGAATTTCGGGCTGCACCGTCAGCGCCCGGGCGATGCCGACGCGTTGCGCCATGCCGCCCGAAAGCTGCCGCGGGTAGGCATCGCTGAACTCGGCAAGACCGACCAGCGCTATGTAGAAGCGCGCCCTCCGCTCGGCCTGCACCTTGGGCACGCCGCGAACTTCGAGGCCGAAGGCGACGTTGCCAAGCACGCTCAGCCAGGGCAGCAAGCGCGGTTCCTGGAAGATCACCGCCCGCTCCGCGCCGACGCCTTTTATTTGCTTGCCATCGATCGCAACGGCGCCTTCGTCGGCGGTTTCCAACCCGGCAAGGATGCGCAGCAATGTCGTCTTGCCCGATCCGCTGGCGCCGACAATGACCAGGCACTCGCCGGAGCGGATGTCGAGATTGAGCGAACGCAGCACGGCGAGCGAGCGCCCGCCGAGTGCAAAGGACTTCGACAGGTCGCGGATCGTGACCTCGCCGCGTGCTGTGGCCATGCTGGGTGCCTCCTTGCTCAATTGGTCTTGCTTTCGCCTGGCCGGTAGAGGATGTCGGCAGCCTTGAGCTTGCCCTTCGGCAGGCGGCCGTCGCGCTCGAGCACAGCCACCCAGAAGTCGATGTCGCGGTCGGTCGCCACCGCCTTCTCACGCAGGCCGAAACCCGTCCAGTAGCGCGCCAGTTCGCCGTTCTCGCCGCGTTTGTCGAGGATTTCGGCCAGCACCTTGCGGGCCTCGTCGGGATTCTGCCGCGACCAGTCGGCCGCACGCGCGGACTGTTCGACCAAGTTCTTGGCGGCGTCGCGATTGGCGGCGATGAAATCCCGCCGCAGCACGATGAAGCCGCCCGCGATCTCGCCCAGCACGTCGGCGTCGTTGAACACGCCGCGCACACCGCCATTGGCCACCAGGGCACCGGCGAAAGTCGCCTGCCAGTAGCCGAGCCCGGCGACATCGACCTGATGCGAGCGCAACGTCTGCTCGAGTTGCGGCCCGGGCACCACGACGAGCTTGGCGGCGTCCGGCGGCAGGCCGACGCTGTGCAGCGCTTCACGCACCGCGTAGTCGAGATGGGCGCCGAGCGTGTTGACCGAGATCGTCTTGCCGGCGACGTCCGCGATCGACCTGATCGGGCTGTCCTCCAGCACATAGAAAACGCTTTTGACCTGGCTGTTGATGCCGTTGCTCGGATAGGCGGCGACGAAGTCGTTGCCGCCGGCGATCGAGTTGATCACGGCCGGCGTGGCGGCCGAACCCAGGTCGACGCTGCCGGAGGCGAGCGCAAACAGCGATTCCGGGCCGCCGCCGGCATAGCCGACATTCTCGAGCTCGATGCCGAGGCCCTTGAAGTAGCCGAGTTGGTCGGCAAGCTCATGCGGCGAGATGCTGCCGCGGCTTGCGAGATAGCGTATCTTGACGGAAGCGGCCTGCGAGCGCGCGATCGATGGTAGCCCGACGGCGATGATGCCGGCGGCAAGAGGGGCGCGCAGAAGCAGCGAGCGGCGTGTGATGGTCATGATCCGGCCTTTCACTTTTCAAAAATGACGATGATGGGGGCGGCTGTTCAGCCGGCGGAACTGCTCCAGCGGCAAAGCCGCCGCTGCAGGCTGACCAGCACCTGGTTCGCGATCAGGCCGAGCGCGGCCAGGATGACGATCGACGCGAACATCAGCGGGATCTGGAAATTGTACTGCGCGTTCATCACCTGGAAGCCGATGCCTTTGTTGGCGCCGATCATTTCCGAGGCAATCAGCAGCAGCAGCGCGGTGGTCGCGCCGAGCCTCAACCCGACGAAGATCGAAGGCACGGCGCCCGGCAGCACGACGCGCCGGAATATGGTCAGCCGCCGGGCGCCGTAGACGCGCGCCATTTCGAGCAGCTTCGGATCGACCTCCTTGACGCCGCTGATCGTGTTGAGCAGCAGCGGAAACAGCGTTGCCCAGAAGATGACGAACACTTTGGAGGCTTCGCCTAGCCCCAGAAGCAGGATGAAGACGGGATAGAGCGCCAGGGCCGAGGTCTGCCGGAACAGTTGCAGGATCGGATCGAGCGCCGTCTCGACGCTGCGGGTCTGACCCATGACGAGGCCGAGCGGGATGGCGACCGTAGCCGCCGCGGCGAAGGCGAGGCCGGCGCGCTGCAGGCTGATGGCGATGTCGCCGAGCAGGCTGCCCCCGGCGAGGCCCTTCCAGAGCGCTACGACGATCATGTCGATCGGCGGCAACACCGCGGCATTGACCCAGCCGCCGCTCGCCGCCGCCTGCCAAAGCGCCAGGAACCCCAAAAGCACGCCATAGCGCGACAGCAGACGCGTGAGGGTTCGGCCAGCCAGGCTCAGAATATCGGCGCCGAGCCCGTTGCCGTTTTCATGCGCGCCGATGCCCGTCGGCCGTTCAATGTGCTGCAAAGTCATCGTCATGCCTTTCGCTTCAACGCATCATTCGGCGGCGAGCACGGTCGAACGGGCAACCGTCCAGGGGTTCTGCGGCCGCTTGAGGCCAAGATGCTCGCGCAGCGTCCTGCCCTCGTAAGCGGTACGAAACAGGCCGCGCCGCTGTAATTCGGGGACCACCAGGTCGACGAAATCGTCTAGCGCGCCGGGCAGCCATGGCGGCAGGATGTTGAACCCGTCGGCGGCTTCGTTGCTGAACCATTCCTCCAGCTGGTCGGCGACCTGAATGGCGCTGCCGATCACGGTGTAGTGGCCTCGTGCGGTCGCGACCCATTGATAGAGCTGGCGGATGGAGAAGTTGTGCTCGTCGGCGATCTGGCGGATCAGCGCCTGGCGGCTCTTCATGCCTTCGGTTTCGCGGCTCGGCGGCAGCGGTCCGTCGAGCGGATAGCCCCTGAGATCGAGCGTCTGCCCGGCAAGTCCGTTGAGCAGCGCGACGCCGTCCTCGGGCAGGATCAGGTCGTTCAATTGCTGATACTTGGCTCGCGCCTCTTCTTCGGTGCGGCCGACAAAGGGCGCCACGCCCGGCATGATCAGCACCTGTTCGGGATCGCGGCCGGCCGCCGCCACGCGGGCCTTGATGTCGCGATAGAATTCCTGCGCGGAGGCAAGGTTCTGATGCGCGGTGAAGATGACCTCGGCCGAGGCGGCCGCGAGCTTGCGCCCATCCTCGGACTGGCCCGCCTGCACGACCACGGGGTGGCCCTGCACCGGGCGGGGCACGTTGAGCGGCCCTTTGACACTGAAATGCTCACCCTTGTGGTCGATGTCGTGAAGCTTGTCCTTGTCGTAGAAGCGGCCCGTTTTCTTGTCGCGGATAAAGGCGTCGTCCTCCCAGCTGTCCCACAGCGCCTTGACCGTCTCGACATGCTCATGCGCTCGTGCGTAGCGCTCGGCATGGTTGGGCTGGATGTCGCGGTTGAAGTTGCGCGCCGTGTCGTCGCCCGCCGAGGTGACGACGTTCCAGCCTGCCCGGCCATTCGACAAGAGGTCGAGCGAGGCGAATTTACGGGCAAGCGTGTAGGGCTCCTCATAGGTGGTCGAGGCCGTGGCGATGAATCCGAGATGCGTCGTCAGCGGCGCCAGCGCCGCAAACAACGTCACCGGTTCGAAACCCGCGATCTTGGCGTTGCCGCCTTCGCGGGCGCCAAGCCCGACCGTCAGGTTGTCGGCGAGGAAATAGGCATCGAACAGGCCCCGTTCGGCGGTCAGCGCGAGCTGCTTGTGAAACTCGAAATTGGTCGCGCCGTCGGCCGGAGCGTCGGGATGGCGCCAGGCGGCGACATGCTGGCCGCCACCGGGTAGAAAGGCGCCGAGCTTGATCTGTCTTGATTTGATGGTCATGGCTGGGTCCCTTTGTTCGAAAACCATTTGGAGTTCAGGCGGCGAGGCCGACGCTGCGTGCCGTCCCGACGACGCGGGAAACCTCGGCAACCGCCTGCCGGGCGCGGGCATGGATGGCCTCCGACACCAGGACGCCGTCGGCGAAATCCCTGTCCGATGCGTAGATCGCGGTCGGCACGGTCAGCGCCTCGAAAAAACCGAACAGCGGCCGCAGCTGATGTTCGACGATCAGCGAGTGGCGTTCGCCGCCCCCCGTCGCGGCAAGGATGACCGGTTTTCCGCGCAGCGACGACGGATCGAGCAGATCGAACAAATGCTTGAAGAGCCCGGTATAGCTGCCTTTGAAGGTCGGCGACCCCGCGACCAGCACGTCGGCGCCGACCAGTTGTTCGATGATGGCGCGGGCCGCAGGATCGAGATCGCCGAGGCGCCTTGCCGCCGGCAGCGACGGACCGAGATTTTCAATGTCGTATATAGCCGAGGTCGCCCCGATGCGGTTCGCCGCCTCGCCGGCGATATGGCTGATAAAGGCCTTGGTCTTCGATGGGCGGGTCAGGTTGCCGGATATTCCCACCACCAGCTTGTTCGTCATCGGGCTCTCCTCGCGGTCCTTATTCATTAAGACTACCGATTTTGTAGAATTAAATGAGCGAGAAGATTTCAAAACTGGCGGAATAGGGAGATTGAGTTTGCGCCGCAGCGCCCTTCAGTGGTTCGGCAGATGCGCGGTTCCGGCCAAGGGCGTCGCCATTCTCGGACGCCAGGCCGACGAGCGACAGATCCAGGTCGACCCGACCGCCGCCGCAAGCTGCCCGTCCACTGCAACGCTCGAATGAGACCCCGACCGGACGCTGGCCGAACTCGATGCCTGAACCGAGAGATCCAGCCGCTGTGCGCGGCGTTGACGAGCGATCGTTAGCCACACCCGCGCCTGGCAGCCGTCCCGAAGGATGGATTGTGCGGGGCGAGGATCAAATCGACGGCCCGCCGTGCGGGTCGGCGGGACCTGAGCCAAGCCTGATCAGGCGGATTTCAGCACGGTGAATGGGCGCTTGACGGTCCGCTTGGCCTGGAAACTCCCGGCCGGAGCGGGACGGCCGACATGAAAACCCTGGACCTTGTCGATGCCGAATTCGCGCATGAGAGCCATCTGCTCGTCCGTTTCCACCCCTTCGACCAGGATTTTGTGGCCGCGGTTTCGGACCAGGGCGACAATGTCCTGGAGCATTGCCTTGCCGTTCGGGGTGGCGCAGTCGTGAAGGAAGGAGCGGTCGATCTTCACCGTATCGAAATCGATCAGGCGAAGCCACGAGAGGCCAGCGAAGCCGGTGCCGAAATCATCAAGCCAGATCTTGATCCCCAGCAGCTTCAGGTCGCTGATGCAGCGAAGAATGTCCGAATGCATCTCCATCTCCAGCCCCTCGGTGATCTCGAAGGCCAGCCTGTTGCCGGTTACGCCGGTCTCGCCCAGGATGGTCGCGACCGACGCCGCGAAGCCGGGCGTCTTGAGCTGGATCGGAGAGACGTTGACGCTGACCACGCGCACATGATCGTGCGCCAGGAGCTCGGCGCACACAGTCCTGATGGCCCAGCGCCCGAGTTCCAGGATGGCGCCGGTTCGCTCCGCTACAGGGATGAACAGGCTCGGCGGAACCGATGTGCCGTCCAGCATTTTGAGGCGCATCAGGGCCTCCACCGCTTCAACCCGGTCCGTCGCGACATCCTGGATCGGTTGATAGACGAGTGAAACGAGATCCTGGCCGATCGCGATCTTCAGCAAAGCCGCAATGTTCTCGCTCTCGTCGCTGCTCTGGGGATCGGTTGGGTCGAACAGCCGGGCACAGTTTCGACCGCCTGCCTTTGCCAGATAGAGTGCGCGATCGGCCTCGTGGATGATCTTCTCCAGCTTGGCACCGGTCTGCCTCCTGGTGAATGCGGCGCCAACGCTTACCGTCACAACCGAGATACCGTCGCGCCGCAGTTCGTGGGTAAGCGCCAGATTCTCGACGGTGCGGCAGATGGCTTCCGCGATATCTATGATCTGATCCTTGTTCTCCATGCGGGCCAGGACGATGAATTCTTCACCGCCGTAGCGGCCGATCGAGCCATTGTATTCCCTGATCATATCCCGGAGGGCATTGGCGACATGGATAAGGCAACGGTCGCCTTCCTGGTGGCCGTAGCAGTCATTGAACTTCTTGAAGAAGTCCACGTCGATGAGCATCGCCACGAAACTGGTGCCGACCCTTTGCCACTCCCCCCAGTAGTCCCTGAGCTTTTCGTCGATCGCCCGTCGATTCTCCAGACCCGTAAGCGGATCGGTCCGCGACAGCCGCAGCAGGGCCTTGCCGCGTTCGGTGGCTTCCTTGTGCTGGATTTTGGCCTCCAGCGCGTTCAGGAAGACGTTGTAGCGCTCCTCGTTCAGCTTCCAGTTCACATAGGACGTGAATGTGAAGCACGAAACGTAGAAGGCGCCAAATACCATCTTGTATGTTACCGTGGCAGGCACAAAGTAATTCACGGCATACAAGACACACATAATGATGGTTGATGTCACGATCGATAAATTAAAACTGAATGTAAAGAATAGATTCGCACTCATCATGAAAATGGTGCCGAATACCATATAGTAGGCGACGCTTTCCTTGTCCGCGCTCATAAAGGCCGGGAACAACCAGCCGATATAGCCGAAAATGATGGCCCCGGCGCAAGTCACGTCGAGCCATTCCGTGGCCACTCCCCGGCGAAGTTGCGCCTCCAGGATCGACAGCGCGGTCACGCCGACGGCGAAGCGCGCCATGATCGTATAGGCCGCCACGTCCGGGATCAGCAGCAGATCCGTTGCCGAAAACAGGAGATAGATGGCCACGGCGATCCAAAGCCCAGGCCGGGCTTCCAGTCTTCGCTTCGCCTGGGCTTCCCTCCGGTAAAGGACGCGAAGCTCGTCGGGCCCCGGCTCGTAGCGGGCTTCGTACGGCTCTACATGCGCCATGTCGGCCAGTCTGGATGACACGCGTTCGCTCTCGACAAATCCTGGTTGAAGGGGATTTTGCGTTCCAAGTTCTTTTTTGGCTTCTGCCCCCACGCGGGCCAACTCCTTGGACGCGACGGCGACTGCGCACCTCGCACGACAATGCAACGGCGCGAAACAAATTTCGGTTAATTCAGGCCGTGAATCCAATGCGGTGGGTTTTAACGCGCGAACATGGTTGGCGGGAAATTAAGCATACCGTTAAAATGCGTTCGGGACGACATTGGCAAATCGAGCATTGTACGCAATAAGTTAACTGACTGTTAACTATGGAGTGCTCGAGTGCAAAGTGTCTTTGATGGCAAAAGCCTGATTACTGCCGAGATGATTGCCGGCAGTTTTCCTCGAAGAAAGCCCGAGCATCACGGCGAGGCGTTCGAAACCGCCCGCGCGGAACTCGCGCTCATTCTCCACGCGACACGCCAGCAGGTCGAGGAAGAGAAAGACCCTGCCGAGATCGTTCGTCGCCTGCTGTCCTATCTCAACGCCCTGCGGGCCAAGGTTCACCCCGACGTTTGGCAGTCGTTGATCCCGGTGGCGCAGAACCATCCGATCCTTGACTACTTTCTCCAGGACCCGCTCACCCGGTGGTCATTCACCAAGCCCAGGGGCTATTCCGGCGACGCGCAGTTGCTTGACTACATCTATTGTGATCCGCACGTGGCCGAAAGCGTGGCGAGCGCCTCGGACACAGGGAAGGCACTCTACAGCCATACCAAGGACGTACCGTCCTGCGTGGCGGCGCGGGAACGGCGCGATCTCTTGACCCGGTATGTCGACGAGACGGCGGACAAGAGCGGACCGCAAGCCGAGGTCCTGGCGATCGCCGCCGGTCATTTGCGCGAGGCCAATCGTTCGACCGCCTTGGCTGAGGGCCGCCTCAAGCGTTGGGTTGCGCTTGATCAGGATCCCCAGAGCGTTGGATTGATCGCGCGAGACTTCCAGGGCACCGCGGTCGAGGCCGTCGACGGCTCGGTGCGGACCGTGCTCACCAGGGGCCACAAGCTGGGTAAGTTCGACCTCATCTACGCCTCCGGCCTTTACGACTACCTCCAGCACAACGTCGCCGTGAAACTCACGAAGACTTGCCTGCAGATGCTGAAGCCGAACGGCAGGTTCCTTTTTGCCAACTACGCCGAGGGCAATCCCGACGCCGGCTATAGGGAAACGTTCATGGACTGGGTGTTGCTGCTGCGCTCCGAGGCCGACATGTGGAACATCATCAATGCCAGCGTCGACCGCAACACCGTCGAGGCGCAGGTGTTCTTTGGCGAAAACCGCAACGTGCTGTATGGCGTCATCGAAAAGCGCGGATAGGGCAATTCCAGGAAAAATGTGCAGCGGTTTTCCCGGAGAAAGTGCGTAGCGCCTTCCCGGGCAATTGCCTAAGACAAAGAACTGGAGCGGGTCGGCGATCCTATCGACGCTGAACCGCTCCAGTGACAACCTTGGACCGGCGCCGGCGTGAAGCCTCGAGCGCTTTCGGCCGGGAGAGGCGTCCCGTCCCGGACCATTGCCTTTGGATGACTGCCTTTGGCTTGCACCTCCCGCCGCCTTCCGCTATAGAGCCGCCACCCGCGTAGACACCCTTGGAGGCAACGCGGCGGAAGGCCGCCTCACCCGGCGGCTTTCGACGTTTACGGTCCAGGCCCATTGCCAACCGCAAACGCTCCAGAACAACGCGAAAGGAAGTGCCATGAGCCACGATACTTACGAGCTCAAGGCCGAAGCGCGCGAACAGGTCGGTAAGGGGTCCGCCCGTGCAGTTCGCCGCAACGGTAAAGTGCCTGCAGTAATTTACGGTGACAAGCAGCCTCCCCTGGCGATCGCTCTCACCTACAAGGACATCTACTACAAGATCCACGGCGGCGGGTTCCTGACCACGATCGCCACGATCGATGTCGACGGCAAGAAGATCCAGGTCCTGCCGAAGGACTTCCAACTCGACCCCGTCAAGGATTTCCCTGTCCATGTCGACTTCCTGCGCATCGGCAAGGACACCGAGGTCAATGTCGACGTGCCTGTCCACTTCATCAACGAGGACAAGTCGCCCGGCATCAAGCGCGGCGGCGTGCTCAACATCGTGCGTCACGAGGTCGAGTTCCACTGCCCGGCCAATGCGATCCCGGAATTCATTACCGTCGATCTCACCGGCGCCGACATTGGCGATTCGATCCATATCTCGTCGGTCAAGCTGCCGGCCGGCGTCAAGCCCGTCATCTCCGACCGCGACTTCACCATCGCGACCGTCGCCGGTTCGTCGGCGATGAAGCCGGAGACGGAAGAGACGGTCGAGGCTGCACCTGAGGCGGCTCCCGCCGCCGAAGAGAAGTAACTTTTTCACGCCCGGAGCTGACGATGCCGCTTGTCTTTGCAGGCCTCGGCAATCCGGGCGCGAAATATGCCGCCAACCGGCACAATGTCGGCTTCATGGCGGTGGACGCGATCGCCCGCCGCCACTCCTTTTCGCCCTGGTCTAAGAAATTCCAGGGATTGATCGCCGATGGCACGCTCGGCGGTGAAAAGATCATCCTGATCAAGCCGCAGACCTTCATGAACCTGTCCGGCCAGTCGGTCGGCGAAGCGCTGCGCTTCTACAAGCTCGGCCCCGGGGCGCTGACCGTCTTCTACGACGAGATCGACCTTGCCGAAGGTAAGCTGCGCATCAAGACCGGCGGCGGCGCCGGCGGCCACAACGGCATCCGCTCGATCGACGGCCATGTCGGCAACGCGTATCGGCGTGTGCGCATCGGTGTCGGCCATCCCGGCGTCAAGGAGATGGTGCAGCATCATGTACTCGGCGATTTCGGCAAGACCGACCGCGACTGGCTGGACCCGCTGCTCGACGCGGTCGCCGACAACGCGGCGATGATCGTCAAGGGCGACGAATCCGGCTTCATGAACAAGGCCGCCCTCGCCGTTCAGGGCAAGGCCGGCGTGGAACCGGAAAAGCCGGCGCCCAAGCAGCAAAGCCACATCCGCCAGGCACGGCCGCAACAGGCGCCCGCCAAGCTGCCGGAGAGCGGCCCGATGGCCGCCATGCTGAAGAAGCTGTTCGGCAACAAGGACTGAGCTCGGGTCCATACGGCGTTACAGGGCTTGACGTTCATCACCCCTATCGCCCATAGCCCTCACCAAATCTCAAATTCCCGATAGGACCGGACAAAATGGGTTTCAAATGCGGCATCGTTGGCTTGCCCAATGTCGGCAAGTCGACGCTTTTCAACGCGCTGACGAGGACGGCCGCCGCGCAGGCCGCCAACTACCCGTTCTGCACCATCGAACCGAACACCGGCGAGGTGGCGGTGCCCGATCCGCGCCTGCAGAAGATCGCCGCGATCGGCAAGTCGAAGGAGATCATCCCGACCCGCATCTCCTTTGTCGACATCGCCGGCCTGGTGCGCGGCGCCTCGAAGGGCGAAGGCCTGGGCAACCAGTTCCTCGCCAACATCCGCGAGGTCGATGCCATCGTGCATGTGCTGCGCTGCTTCGAGGATGACGACATCACCCATGTCGAGGGCCGCATCGACCCGGTCGCCGACGCCGAGACGGTCGAGACCGAGCTGATGCTCGCCGACCTCGAGAGCCTCGAACGCCGCATCGCGCAATTCCGCAAGCGCGCGTCCGGCAAGGACAAGGAAGCCTTGACCGTGCTGCCGATGATGGAGGCAGCGCTTGAGCTTCTGCAGGCAGGCAAGCCGACCCGCATCCTGCTCGACGGCATCTCGGCGGAAGACCTGCGCATTCTGCAAGGCTTGAACCTTCTGACCTCACATCCCGTGCTCTACGTCTGCAACGTCGCCGAGGCTGACGCGGCCACCGGCAACGAGCACACCAGGGCCGTGGAGCAGATGGCCGCCGCGCAGGGCGCACGCACCGTCGTTATTTCGGCCGCGATCGAAGCCGAGGTTGCGCAGCTCTCCGACGAGGAAGAGATGGAATTCCTGTCCTCGCTCGGCCTCGACGAGCCCGGCCTGAACAAGGTGATCCGCGCCGGCTACGAATTGTTGCAGCTCATCACCTATTTCACCGTCGGGCCGAAGGAGACGCGCGCCTGGACTGTGCACAAGGGCGCCAAGGCGCCGCAGGCCGCCGGCGTCATCCACACCGATTTCGAGCGCGGCTTCATCCGCGCCCAGACCATCGCCTACAATGATTTCGTCACGCTGGGCGGCGAAGTAGCGGCCAAGGAAGCCGGCAAGGCGCGCGACGAAGGCAAGGAGTATGTCGTCCAGGACGGCGACATCATGCTGTTCAAGTTTAATACGTGATCCTTCGGTCATCTCCGCAGGGACCACAGGCCAGAGTGTGAACAGACCAGGCCGGGTCGCATTCCCGACAGGGTAAGGCCGTGCACGGGCTGCCCTCGCTAGGCTTTTCCGCTATTGGCTCAGTGAACGCGGAAGGGGACCATATGAAAAGGACCATCCCGACCCTGATCGGTTTCTCGGCCATTCTGACCTGGTCGTTCCTCGCGCTGCTTTCGACCGCCGCGGGGCCGATCCCGCCCTTTCAATTGGCGGCAATGACGTTTCTGCTGGGAGGCTCAGTCGGGGCGGCCAGCTGGATTGTCCGCCCGTCGGCGCTCAAGTCGCTGCGGCAGCCATGGCAGGTCTGGGCAATCGGCACGGCAGGGCTGTGCATCTATCACTGCGCGTACTTTTTCGCCATCCAGTCCGCCCCGCCGGTCGAGGTGAGCCTGATTGCTTATCTCTGGCCATTGCTGATCGTCGTCTTCGCCGCTTTCCTGCCGGGAGAGCGGCTGAGGTCTCACCACATAGCCGGTGTGATGCTCGGCCTGGCGGGTGCCATCGTCGTCATCACCAAAGGCGGCAGCGTGGGCCTTGCTGACGGCGTGAAGCCGGGCCACGTCATTGCCCTGTTCTGCGCCTTCGTCTGGTCCGGTTATTCCGTCCTGTCGCGCCGTTTCGGCCAGGTGCCGACCGATGTGGTGGCGGTGTACTGCCTGATCACCGCGGCCGTCGCCTTCACTCTCCATCTCGCGCTCGAGATCACTGTCTGGCCGCAGACAATGACGCAATGGAGCGCTATCGTCATTCTAGGCGTGATACCGCTCGGCGCCGGCTTCTACGCATGGGACTATGGCTGCAAGCATGGAGACATCATGATCCTGGGCGCGCTTTCCTATGCCGCGCCGCTGTTCTCGGTGATCGTGCTGCTGCTGGCCGGATTCGGTATCTTTCACTGGTCTGTTGCGCTCGCTTGCGTCCTGATCACGGTCGGCGCGGTGATCGCTGCCAAGGACATGTTGCTGAAGGTGCAAAAACAATCTCTTACCGAGGAACCATCGCGCGCATAGGGCCAGATCTGCGACTGCGACGTGGCTACTGCCCGGCCACCGTCCTTCCGCTCACCCACACCGTGGCGATGTTGGCGCGTGCCGCGTTGAGCACGATCTTCTGGAAGACATCGTCGAGCGTGTCGTCCGCCGGGATGATGTGGATGTTCGAGGCCTTCGCCGTCGTGTCGATCAGCAGCGCGTCGAATTCATGGCCGACGCGAAAGCTGCCCGTCGGCAGGTCGAGCGCTTCGGCACCGCCGGCGGTGGCCAGCCAGAACGCCTCCTGATGCGTGATCGGCGCGCCGGGCGCGCCGCGCTGCGCTGCGTCCATGCCGGCATGGACGCCGCTCTGCAGGGTCCTCGAGGCTGACAGCGCATGCCGGCAGCCGTCGAAGAGCGACGGGCTGTAGCCGCCGGAAATGTCCGTCCCGAGCCCGACATGCATGTGCCGGTCAAGCGCGTCGCGCAGCGGAAACACCGCATTGGCGAAATAGAAGTTGGACAGCGGGCAATGCGCAACCCCAGCCCCCTTCCCCTTGATGAGGTCCATATCCCGCCCGTCGATGAAGTTCGAATGCGCCAGGATGGTGTGGCGCGTCAGCAGGCCGAAACCGTCGAGGCTCGCCGCGTCGGTGCAGCCAAAGCGCGTCTCGACGAATTGCCTTGCCCAATCGCTCTCCGAGCAATGTGTCTGCACGTGGCAGCTAAATTCCGTTGCGAGTTCGCCCAGGCCTTGCAGCGCCGCATCCGTGCAGCTTGGGATGAAGCGCGGCGTGATCACCGGCCGGACCAGCGGTCTTTCGCCGGTATCCAAGGATCTGACCGCCTCGATGAAGCGTCTGGTGTCGGAAATGGCGCTTGCCGCGTCGGCATCGCGATAGAAACACGGGCACTGCTCGGGATCGTCCATCGCCACCTTGCCGACCAAAGCGCGCTGGCCCTTTTCGAGGCATATCTCGGCAAGCGCCAAGCTGGCCTCGACATGGACGGTGGCAAAATAGAGCGCCGTGGTGGTGCCGTTGGCGAGAAGATTGTCGATCAGGTCGGCATAGACCTCGCGGGCGTAGCCGGTGTCGGCATAGCGCGCCTCGAGCGGAAACGTATATTTTTGCAGCCAGACCTCGAGCGGCACGTCCAGTGCCTTGCCCATTTGGGGCCATTGCGGCGCGTGGATGTGCAGGTCGATCAGGCCGGGCAGCAGGAACTGGCCTTCGCCGAGCTCCACTAGGCTGCCCGCCTGGCGGGCATCGGTCTTCCTCGCCGCGTATTCGGGATGGCCGGGTGCGAGAATCTCCGCGATCCGTCCCTGTGCATCGATGCTGAACAGATGGTCCTCCAGCACCTCCAGCCGGCCGCGCTCCGGCGTGTGGAAGGCGGTGCCAAGCAGCGTGAAGGCCTCTCTTGTCATGGATCGCTCCGGTTGCGCTGGCGCGTGTGGCCGTTATTGCATGGCGCGCAAGAAAACAGTTGGCAAACCTTTGCGCCGCTGTCCTTTGGCGCCGACTGATCCCATGATCGGCCGGGAAATTCCAGAGGGGACATCATGGAACGCACTGCACCGGAAATCACTTTGATTGCTCAGCCGGACGATCCGCTGCCACTGGGCAAGGCCGCCCTGCTCGGCCTCCAGCACGTGCTGGCGATGGATGTTTACATCGTGCCGTTCATCATCGCATCGGTCCTGGCCTTCAGCGCGGGCGATGCCGGCGCCTTCATCCAGTCGGCCTTCGTCGCGGCGGGCATCGCCACCCTGATCCAGTCGCAGCTTCTGATGCGCCTGCCGGTGGTGCAGGGGCCGTCCTTTGTGCCGATCGGCGCGGTGCTGGCTATCGCCTTCGGCGCCGGCGGCGGCATTGCCGGTCTTTCCGCGGTGATCGGAGCGCTCATTCCCGGCGCCATACTGGTCATGCTGCTCGGTTCGCCCACGGGAATCTTCCATCGCTTGGTAGACCGCTTTGTCCCGCCCATCGTCGGCGGCGCCATCATCATCGTCGTCGGCATCGCGCTGATGCCGGTCGCACTCCGCGAAAGCGTGTTCGCGGTCCACGGCACTGCCACCGTCGGCGGCAATATCATCCTTGCCTTTGTTGCGGCGGCGGTGCTCGTCGGCTGTATGCTGACCGGCATGGCGCTCGGCGCGAAGGGCGCCTGGCTGCGCCTGCTCTCCGTAATCATCGCACTTGTGGCCGGCTGCGTGGCCGCCGCCTCCATGAGCCAACTCAACATGGGAGCGGTCTCCGAGGCGACCTGGTTTTCGATGCCGCGCGTCGCATTCCTCAACCTCGACGTGACGTTCTCGCTCTCGGCGACGCTCACGATGCTCATCGTCTATATCGTGGTCCTCGCCGAAACCACCGGCACCTGGTTCGCGGTCGGCGCCGTCATCGACAAGCCCCTGTCGAACGAACATCTCGACAGGGGCGCCACCGGCGAAGGCCTCGGCTGCCTGGTCAGCGCACTGCTTTGCAGCACCCCGGTCACCGGCTATTCGTCGAATGCCGGCATCATCGCCATCACCGGCATCGCCAGCCGCGCCGCCTTCGCCGCGGCAGGCATCTTCCTGGTCCTGTTCGGACTGGTCGGCAAACTGTCGGCGGTCATCGCCTCGATCCCGGGCCCGGTCATCGGCGGCGTGTTCGGCGTGCTCTGCGTCGTCATCGCCATGAACGGGTTCCGCGTCGTGCGCGGCACGCCGCTGACGGAAAGGAACATGCTGGTCGTCGGCCTGCCGATCCTGATGGCCCTGTTTGCCACGCTTGCGCCGCCGGATTTCGTCAAGACGCTTCCCGATATCGTGCAGTACATTCTGGGCTCGTCCATCGCCTTCGGCGCCGTCTGGGCCATCGTGCTGCACCAGATCCTGCCGAGCGCCCGATAGGGGCATTCGCAGGCCGACCCCCGCGGGTCCGGCCTGCTCTCCACGATAAGCCCGAAGCGCGGTCGATGACCCGACCCGTCGAAGCTTTCATGCTGCCGGCTGCTCGACGAATTTTTCTGAGCGCCCTTGGTGTCGGCCCCAAGTCCGGCTTGTCTTGATTTTGTCATGCGGCAAGTCTAAGCGGCGGGCACAGGCTCGGCGCACGAAGAGCCGTGCGATCCGATGCGACGCAGCAATCCGAACGCTTTCCGGCAGGGAGATCTGGCGATGATCAAGGCTTTCGTCGTGGACAATGATCGCCTGCGTCTCACAGACGATCTCCTGGGCAATGGCGACAAGGTCGTCTGGGCCGATCTCTTCAATCCGACCAAGGACGAAGAGGCAACAATCGAGAATTGGCTCGGCATCGCCATTCCGACCCGCGAGGAGATGGAGGAGATCGAGATTTCCAGCCGCCTCTATATCGAGGACGGCGCCTACTTCATGACCGCCACCTTGCCCGCCCAGACCGACGTCGACGATCCCCTGATCTCGCCGGTCACCTTCGCGCTCGCCGGCAATAGGCTGGTCACCGTGCGCTATCACGAACCGAAAGCGTTCAAGACCTTCCCTTTGCGCGCCGAGAAGGTGGCGACCGGCTGCACCAGCGGCGACACCATCCTGATCGGCCTGCTGGAAGCGATCGTCGACCGGCTCGCCGACATCCTCGAGCGCGCCGGCCGCGACGTCGAAGCGATCTCGCGCGACATTTTCGAGGCGCGATCGACCAAGGTGTCGAAGCGCAACCGTGATTTCCAGGAACTCTTGAAGGGCATCGGCCGCAAGGAGGACATCGCTTCCTCCGTGCGCGACAGCCTGATCTCCTTGCAGCGGCTGGCCGGCTTCCTCGCCCATGTCGCGACCCAGGCCAAGATGAGCAAGGACGTCCGCGCCCGCATCAAGACCTTGTCGCGCGACGTGCTTTCTCTTGCCGACCACGCCACCTTCCTGTCGCAGAAGATCTCCTTCCTGCTCGACGCCACGCTCGGCATGATCTCGATCGAGCAGAACGCCATCATCAAGATCTTCTCGGTCGCCGCCGTCATCTTCCTGCCGCCAACGCTGGTCGCCTCGATCTACGGCATGAATTTCGACGTCATCCCCGAGCTCAAATGGGAGCTCGGCTATCCGTTCGCGATCGCCATGATGGTTCTGTCGGCGATCCTGCCCTTCTGGTATTTCCGCCGCCGCGGCTGGTTATGATCGCAACGGCCGGCCGGGCGCCCGCGGCTGGCTCACCAGAAAGGGCTTGACCAAACGCCGTCCGGCCTGCATCCGGGTTTGCCGATCCATGTGGATCGCACGTTCTGCAACCGGATTCCACGCCATGACTGGAAAGAGATGGGCCTATGAGGACTTCGTCGAAGGAGCCTCGTTCGACCTCGGCACCAAACAGGTGAGCGCGGCCGAGATCATCGAGTTCGCCAGCGAATTCGATGCCCAGCCGATGCATCTCGACGAGGAGGCCGGCAAGGCAAGCATCCTGGGCGGCCTCTCGGCCTCGGGCTGGCATACCTGCGCCATGTTCATGCGCATGCTATGCGATGCCTTCCTGCTGGACTCGACCTGCCAGGGCGCGCCCGGCGTCGATCAGGTCAAATGGAAGAAGCCGGTGCTGGCCGGCGACACGCTCAAGGGCAGCCTCGTCGTCCTGGCCAAGCGTCCTTCGAAATCGAAGCCGCAGCTCGGCTTCGTGACCATGCGCAGCGAGCTGCTCAACCAACGCGGCGAAAGCGTCTTCGAGCTCGAGAATTCCGTCATGTTCCTCACGCGCAATGCCGCAGGGAGCCTTGCATGATGCTGGACGAATTCTTCCGCGTCGGCACCACCGTCACGCTGGGCTCGCATACGTTCGAAGCCGAGGCGATCAAGGCCTTCGCCCGCAAATACGACCCCCAGGTCTTCCACGTCGATGAGGATGCCGCGAAGAAGAGCGTGCTGGGCGGGCTGTGTGCGTCCGGCTGGCATACCGCCGCCACCTGGATGAAGCTCAACCTCGAAACCCGCATGGACGCCGAGTGGACCGGCCCTGGCCCGACGCCCGAATTCGGGCCCTCGCCTGGCTTCAAGAACCTGAAATGGCTGAAGCCGGTCTATGCCGGGCAGACCGTGACCTTCACCCGCACCGCCCTTTCCCACCGCCCGATCGCCTCACGTCCGGGCTGGCGGGTGCTGACCTTGCGCTCGGAAGCCTTCGATTCGACCGGCGACAAGGTACTGGAGTTCGAGAGCGCCGTGCTGGTCAAGGTGGAGTAGGCGCCTCTTCCTTCTCCCCAGGGGGAGAAGGAAGAACTGTTCTCTCAATGCCCCTCGAACCCGATCAGCGTCCGCACCGGCACGTCGAGCGCTTCCAGCTTGGCGCGGCCGCCGAGATCCGGCAGGTCGATGACGAAGCAGGCGGCGAGGATGTCGGCGCCGATCTGGCGCAGGAGATTCACCGCCGCCTCCGCCGTGCCGCCGGTGGCGATCAGGTCGTCGACCAGAATTACTTTCTCGCCCGGCGACACGCCGTCCTTGTGCATCTCCATCTCGTCCAGCCCGTATTCCAGGCTGTAGGCGACGCGCACCGTCTCGTAAGGCAGCTTGCCCTTCTTGCGGATCGGCACGAAGCCGGCCGAGAGCTGATGGGCGACGGCGCCGCCGAGGATGAAGCCGCGCGCTTCGATGCCGGCGATCTTGTCGATCTTCTCGCCGGCATAGGGATGCACCAGCTCATCGATGGCGCGGCGGAAAGCGCGCGCGTTGCCGAGCAGCGTGGTGATGTCGCGGAACAATATGCCGGGCTTGGGATAGTCCGGGATAGTGCGGATCGCCGCCAGCAGCGTGTCTTCGAGCGAAGGTTTCATGAGGCGGCTCCGGGTGGTCCAGTTTCGGCGGAAAGGCGTGAAATGGCGCAGCGCCAAATCCTATCCCGGCGCGACCGACAACGGCTAGCGCGATGTGGCGGCCGAGACAAGCGCATCCGGCAAAAGGAGCGCATACATCCAAAGGCTTGCCTCTGCCGGCGCTGCGATCTTTCGCATCGAAGCAATGGCCATCACCGAAAACGCAAATTCCGGCGGGTCAACTGTTCGATCGAGCTGCACCCCATCAGCTTCATGCCGCGTTCGATCTCGATGCGCATCTGCTCGAGTGCGCGTTCGACGCCCGGCTGGCCCGCCGCCGCCAGCGGAAACAGATAGTAGCGTCCGACGCCGACGGCCTTGGCGCCGAGCGACAGCGCCTTCAGCACATGCGTGCCGCGCTGCACGCCGCCATCCATGATGACGTCGATCTGGTCGCCGACCGCATCGACGATCTCGGCGAGCTGGTCGAAAGCCGCGCGTGAACCATCCAGCTGCCGGCCGCCATGGTTCGACAGCACGATGCCCTTGCAGCCGATCTCGACGGCGCGCCTGGCATCCTCCACCGACATGACGCCCTTGAGGCAGAACGGTCCCGGCCAAAGCCTCACCATCTCGGCGACGTCGTCCCACGTCATCGACGGATCGAGCATTTCGGTGAAGTAGCGGCTGATCGACATCGTGCCGCCGCCCATGTCGACATGCTCGTCCAGCTGCGGCAGCTTGAACGCCTCATGCGTGAAATAGTTGATCGCCCAGGCAGGTTTCATCGCGAACTGCGCCATTCCCGCCAGGTTGAGCTTGAAGGGAATCGCAAAACCGGTGCGCTTGTCGCGCTCGCGGTTTCCCCCGGTGATGCTGTCGACGGTCAGCATCATCACTTCGACGCCGATCTCCCGTGCCCGCTGCATCATCGCCCGGTTGAGGCCGCGATCGCGATGGAAGTAGAACTGATAGACCTGCGGGCCGCTGCTGATTTTTCGGACTTCCTCGAGGCTGACCGTGCCGAGCGAGGAAACTCCGAACATGGTGCCGTATTTTGCAGCGGCCCTGGCGACCGCCCGTTCGCCGTGATGGTGGAACAGCCGCTGGAGAGCGGTCGGCGAACAGTAGAACGGCATCGCCAGCTTCTGGCCCATGACGGTCACCGACATGTCGATCTCGCTCACCCCGCGCAGCACGTTGGGAACGAGATCGCAGGTTTCGAAGCTCTCGGTGTTGCGGCGATAGGTGATCTCGTCGTCCGCCGCGCCGTCGATGTAGTTGAAGATCGGCCCCGGCAGCCGCCGCTGCGCCATGCGGCGGAAATCGGAGAAGTTGTGGCAGTCGCTGAGCCGCATCATGGAACCCCAAACGCCCTATAGGCGGCAAAGCTTTCGCCGCCGTCGGGGCGTCGAATAGCAATCGCCTGCCGCGCTGCCAACCGGCTTGTTCGACAACAAAGCGATCACCTCACGCGCCAGCCTCTTCGGCAAGCAAAAGGGCGCTTCGCGGGCGCCCTTTCTTCAATCTCCGGCCGCGCGGCTTAGTGCGCGACTGCTTCCCAAACCTTGCGCTTGGTCATGTAGACCAGTGCGCCGAACAGGAGCAGGAACACCAGCACCCGGAAGCCGGTTTTCTTACGGGCTTCCATATGCGGCTCAGCCGCCCACGCCAGGAAAGCGGCGACGTCGCGGGAGTACTGGTCGACGGTCTGCGGCGCGCCGTCGTCATAAGTCACCTGGCCGTCGGAAAGCGGCTTGGGCATCTTCAGCGACACGCCGGACATGAAGTACGGATTGTAGTGCGTGCCTTCCGGGATGACCATTCCAGCCGGAGGCGTCTGGTCGTAGCCGGTCAGCAGCGAGTGGATGTAGTCGGGGCCGCCGGCATCATACTGGGTGAAGATGTCGAAGACGAACTGCGGAAAGCCGCGCTCCACGCCGCGCGCCTTGGCCAGCAGCGACATGTCGGGCGGGGCTGCGCCGCCATTCGAGGCTGCCGCGGCTTCCTCATTGGCGAACGGCGCCGGGAAATGGTCGGACGGCTTGCCGGGACGGTCGAACATGTCGCCGGCGTCGTTGGGGCCGTCATGGATGGTGTACTCGGCCGCCAGCGTCTTGATCTGTGCGTCGGAATAGCCGAGGTCCGAAAGCGTGCGGAATGCCACCAGGTTCATCGAATGGCAGGCCGAGCAGACTTCCTTGTAGACCTTGAGGCCGCGCTGCAGCTGCGCCTTGTCGTAGGTGCCGAACGGGCCGGTGAAGCTCCAGTCCATTTCCTTCGGTTCGTTGATCGGGAAATGCGTCGGCGCCGCCGCGTTATGCGCCTCTTCGGCCGCGGTCGCCCAGGTGCCCGTGGCCCCAAGGCCGGCGGCCACAAGGCCGATCAGCGCAAGCGAGGTGAGAATCTTTTTCATGCCAAATCCCCTTAGATTCTCTACCGCTCAGCCCTTGGTCTCAGGTGCGGCCGTGGCGCCCGCCGGATGCCCGCTGCCGCTCTTGTTCTTCTCGAGCACCGCCTCGGTGATCGAGTTCGGCAGCCTGCGTGGCGTCTCGATCAGGCCGAGCACCGGCATGATGATCAGGAAGAAGGCGAAGTAGAACAGCGTCGCCATCTGCGCCATGAACACGTAGCTGCCTTCCGCCGGCTGCGAGCCCAGCCAGCCAAGCAGGATGGCATCGGCCACGAACAGCCAGAAGAACAGCTTGTACCAGGGCCGGTAGACCGCCGAGCGCACCTTGGAGGTGTCGAGCCACGGCACCAGGAACAGCATGGCGATGGCGCCGAACATGCACAGCACGCCGCCGAGCTTGGAGTTGATCGGCCCGATGTTGAAGGTGATGGCGCGCAGGATCGCGTAGAACGGCAGGAAGTACCATTCCGGAACGATGTGGGCCGGCGTCTTCAGCGGGTTGGCGACCGTGTAGTTGTCGGGGTGGCCGAGATAGTTCGGCAGGTAGAAGACGAAATAGGCGAAGAAGAACAGGAACACGATCATGCCGAACGCGTCCTTGATGGTCGCGTAAGGGGTGAAGGCGACGGTGTCGGTCTTCGACTTCACCTCGATGCCGGTCGGGTTCGACTGGCCCACGACATGCAGCGCCCAGATGTGCAGCACGACGACGCCGGCGATCATGAACGGCAGCAGGTAATGCAGCGCGAAGAAGCGATTGAGGGTCGGATTGTCGACCGCGAAACCGCCGAGCAGAAGCTGCTGGATCCAGTCGCCGACCAGTGGAATGGCGCTGAAGAAGCCGGTGATGACGGTGGCGCCCCAGAAGCTCATCTGGCCCCACGGCAGCACGTAGCCCATGAAGCCGGTCGCCATCATCAGGAGGTAGATGATGCAGCCGAGGATCCACAGCAGCTCGCGCGGCGCCTTGTAGGAGCCGTAATAGAGGCCGCGGAAGATATGGATGTAGACCGCGACGAAGAAGAACGACGCGCCGTTGGCATGCATGTAGCGCAGCAGCCAGCCGGAATTCACGTCGCGCATGATCTTTTCGACCGAATCGAAGGCGAGATTGGTGTCGGACGTGTAGTGCATGGCCAGCACGATCCCGGTCAGGATCTGCGCCACCAGCATGATCGACAGGATGCCGCCGAAGGTCCAGGCATAGTTGAGGTTGCGCGGCACCGGATAGGCGACGAAGCTGTCATAGATCAGCCGCGGCAGAGGCATGCGCGCATCGAACCAGCGCTCGATACCGGTCTTGGGCGTATAGGTCGAGTGTCCCTCGCTCATCGAAATATCCCCTGCCTCAACCGATAAGGATCTTGGTATCGGAAATGAACTTGAATACCGGCACAGCCATGTTCTCGGGCGCCGGGCCTTTGCGGATGCGCCCGGCTGTGTCGTATTGCGAACCGTGGCAAGGGCAGAACCAGCCGCCGAAATCACCTTCCTGGCCGAGCGGAATGCAGCCCAGATGCGTGCAGACCTGAACCATCACCATCCAGGCTTCCTTGCCGGGCGTGGTGCGGTTGGCGTCGGTCGCCGGCGCGTCGGCCGGCAGGTTGGCGTTGCGGGCGATCGGATCCTTGAGATCGGCGAGATTGACGGCCTCGCCGTCCTTCATCTCCTTCTCGGTGCGGTTGCGCACCACGACCGGCTTGCCGCGCCACTTGACGATCAGCGACATGCCCGGCGTCAGCGAGGAGACGTCGACCTCGACCGAGGCGAGCGCCAGCGTCGAGGCATCGGGGCGCATCTGGTCGATGAACGGCCACGCGACGGCGCCCGCGCCGACCACGGCGGCCATGCCGGTGGCGACGTAGAGAAAATCTCGACGGTTGGGATCCTGGGTGTCGGTTGCGCTCACGGGTGCCTGATCCTTTCGCCTCTTCCGTGCCGGTGGGCGAGCCTTGTTCCCCGCTCATTCACGCCAACCCGACAGCGCATGGCGAACAGGCTAGCGAATTCCTCCGGCATTTGGACTTCGGTTTATGCGTGAAGCCCGTTTTTGTCCAGACGGGTGAAGGCACAAGGGCAGATTGTCGCGGGGACGAAATCCGGCACCGCGCGACAAGGCGGCGGATGACCGTGAAACACCGCCAAACAGCTGGGAAACAGTAGCGAATCCGGGGGCCAGCTTCGCCTCGACACCTGGCTCCGGGGGGGCTATCCTGCCCCCATGGCGCATGTCATAGACCGCGAGGAATGGGCTGTTCGCCCCGACCGCTGAAAGGGCGAGTTGCAATGTGCCCCCTACGGTTCCAACTCCTGCCTGATCTTCAACTACCTGCCGGAGACCGGCGGCGGACCGCGCCTGCATTCCCATCCCTACGCCGAGATCTTCATCATCCGCCAGGGCATCGGCCTGTTCACGGTCGGCGGTGAGGAGAT
Source organism: Mesorhizobium sp. B2-3-6 (assembly GCF_006442305.1). Lineage (NCBI taxonomy): Bacteria > Pseudomonadati > Pseudomonadota > Alphaproteobacteria > Hyphomicrobiales > Phyllobacteriaceae > Mesorhizobium > Mesorhizobium sp. B2-3-6. The sequence goes on from NZ_VFVW01000003.1 coordinate 169,709, forward strand.
CGAGGCCTCCGCCGGCCAGATCGTCATCGTACCGCCCGGCACGCCGCACAAATTCACCAATCTCGGCCCCGGCCCGCTGGAAACGACCGACATCCACGAGAACGGCACTTTCATTACCCAGTGGCTGGAGTGATCCAGGCCCAGGTGGTTCCTGGAAAAGTATGAAACGGTTTCCGTCCGCAACCGCGTCAAAACAATCCAGCCCTGTCGGTCTTCCGATCGCCGCCTAGATCTATGGCATAGGCAGCCGGCAGGGTCAGGACATGCAAACCTCGAACATCGAAATCGAAGGGCTGAGCATAGCGATCCGTGAGGCGGGCCCGGCTGAAGCGCCTGCATTCCTGCTGCTGCATGGCTGGCCGCAAAGCTCCTATGCGTTCGAAGGGGTGATCGGCCGGCTGACTGCCGACTACCGGGTCGTCGCACCCGACCTGCCCTGCATCGGCGGCTCGCAAGGCATGCCTGAGGCGGGCGACAAGAGAACCCTGGCGAGGCTGATGAGAGGCGTTGCCGAGGCCTGCGGGCTGCGGCACCTCGTGGCGGCCGGTCATGATGTCGGCGGCCAGATCGTGTTCGCCCTGCTGCGCGACCATCCCGAGATCCTTTCCGGCGCGGCGATCATGGATGTCGCTGTTCCGGGTGTCGCGCCATGGGAAGAGGTCATTCGCAATCCGCGGATCTGGCACTTTGCCTTCCATGCCGTCCCGGCGCTGCCGGAAACGCTGGTGAGCGGCCACCAAAGCACCTATTTCGACTTCTTCTTCAATGTGCTTTCGAAGGATCGGACATCGATCCCGGCGCAGGCCAGGGAAATCTATGCGAGAGCCTATTCCCGGCCTGAAAGCCTCCAGGCCGGTTTCGATTGGTATCGCGCCTTCCCCGAAGATGCCAAAGCCAATGCTGCACGGCCCGCGACGCCGACAGCGATTCCGGTGCTGTATCTCAGGAGCTCGGCCGAGTCCGGCGACATCGGCGACTATGTCGAGGGCCTTAGGGCCGCCGGGCTGTCGAATGTCGAGGGCGACATCATTGCCGACAGCGGGCACTTCGTCCCCGATGAGAACCCCGAAGCGCTCGCCAGCCGCCTGGCGAGATTCCACAGGGAGATCGGCGCGGCAAGCGCCAACCCTACATGGCGCCGAGCCTGACCAGCACCGCCTTCGGGATGTTGTATTCGCGGATGACGGCATCATGCTTTCGAAGGCCGCACAGTTCGCGCTGGATGAAGTAGCCATGCACCGCCACCGCCGCCTCCTTGAGCAGCTGGGGACGCAACTGCTCGTCGCCATTGTTGCGCAGTCGGGCCAGCGTTTCTTCGACGCGTTGTCCGGCGCGGCCGAGTGCCGCCGCCTTCTCGGCAAGGACTTCATGGCCGAGCGCGTCGAAGGCGGCTTCGGCGGCAGAGGCATTGGTCAGACGGGACGGCGGACGCAGGGACATTTCAGCCTCCTTTCGCGAAAATCATCCGGTGCGTGACGAATTCTTCGCCCGCCACCGGCGCGAAGCCAAGCCGCTCATAGAAGCCGAAGGCTTCCTGCGGCGCACGGGTGTTGAGCACGGTGAAATAGTGGCGTGCCCTGTCGACAACGGTCTCAACCAGCATGCGGCCAAGGCCGGTGCGCCGATGGCGCGCGCCGACGAACAGATGCCGGACCCGGCCATGGTTCCTGCCCTCGAAATAGGGATCGATGTTCAGCCCGCACACGCCGGCGAGTTCGCCGCCGTGCCATGCTCCGAACAGTGCCTCGCCGTGTTTCAGGAACTTGTTGCGGCCGCTTGTCCAGCCGTCGCGAAGCCGCACCAGCATCCAGTAGCCTTCCCGCCGGCTCTCTTCCATCAGCCCATCGAAGGCCGGTGTCGTCGGCCGCAGCCGTTTCAGCAGATAGTCGGTCTCATGCGTCGCGCCCATGCCGCTACTCCGCCGGCCGCGTCTCTTCCAGCACGGCTTCCTCATGATAGAGGAAGCCGCCGGACTGACGCTTCCACAGCCGCGCGTAGAGCCCGTCGAGCGCCACCAGTTCATCATGCGTGCCTTGTTCGACAATGCGGCCGCCGTCGAGCACGACGAGGCGGTCAAGCGCGGCGATCGTCGACAGCCGGTGGGCGATGGCTATGACCGTCTTGCCTTCCATCAGCCGCGTCAGGTTTTCCTGGATCGCCGCCTCGATGTCGGAATCAAGTGCCGAGGTCGCCTCGTCCAATATCAGGATCGGCGCATCCTTGAGGAAGACACGCGCGATCGCCACGCGCTGGCGCTGGCCGCCCGACAGTTTGACGCCGCGCTCGCCGACATAGGCCTCGTAGCCCTGTCGGTCGCGATTGTCGCGCAAGGTCAGGATGAAATCATGCGCCTCGGCTTTCCTGGCCGCCGCGATCACCTGCGCGTCGGTGGCGTTGGGCATGCCGAGTTTGATATTGTCGCGCAGCGAACGGTGGAAAAGTGCTGTGTCCTGACTGACGACGCCGATATTGGCGCGCAGCGAATTTTGCGTCACCTGCGAGACATCCTGGCCGTCGATGGCGATCTTTCCGCCTTCGAGTTCGTACAGCCGCAGGATAAGGTTGGCGAGCGTGGTCTTGCCGGCGCCGGACGGCCCGACCAGCCCGACCTTCTCGCCCGGCCGCACCACGAGATCGATGCCGTTGAGCACGCCGAACCCCTTGCCGTAGTGGAACTCGACATTCTTCACCTCGATGCGCCCGCCGGCCACGACCAGTTCCCGGGCGTCGGGTGCGTCGACCAGACCGAGCGGCTGCGAGATCAGCGCCTTGGAATTCTCCAGCACGCCGAGATTGCGCAGGATGCTGTTGAGCTGCATCATCAGCCGGCCAAGCAGCATGTTGAGCCGCAGCACCAGCGACAGCGTGAAGGCGACCGCGCCGACGGTAATCGAGCCCTCGACCCAGAGATAGACGGCAAAGCAGCCGATCGCCGTGATCATGATGCCCGACAGCGTCGTCAGCGCCATGCGCACGCCGGTCAGCCGGCGCGTGAACGGGCGCAACGCGTCGAGATAGATGTCGAAGCCGCTCCTGATGTAGCGGTCGTCGCCATCGGCGGAGAACAGTTTCAGCGTCTGTACGTTGGAGTAGGAATCGACGATGCGGCCGGTGATCATCGACCCCGCCTCGGCGGTCGCCTCGGCATGTTTGCGGATTGCCGGCAGATAGAGCCTGGCCAGCCAGGCGAAGGCCGCGATCCAGATCACCACCAGCACTGCGAGCCTGATATCGAGCCCCGCGACCAGCGCCAGCGTCGTCACCGTATAGACGATCATGAACCAGACGACCTCGATGAAGCTTTCCATCAGGTCGCCGGTCGCTTGCCCAGCCTGCCAGACTTTTGTCGCGATGCGGCCGGCGAAATCGTTCTGGAAGAAGGAGTAGGACTGGCGCGACACGTGCCGGTGCGCCTGCCAACGCACCAGATTGTAGAAGCCAGGCGTGATCGTCTGCTCGTCGACCAGGGCCGACAGGCCGACGACGATGGTGCGGACGACCAGCACCACGACGATCATGAACACAAGTTCCGGCCCGGCGGCCGTCCACAGCGCATGCCAGCTGCGTTCGCCGGGAAGCTGGTCAAGGATGTCGACCAGCCGCCCGACAAAGTAGAACAGCCCGGCCTCGACCAGCGGCGCGATGCCGCCGATGACCAGCATGGCGAAGAAGGCGAACTTGGCCTGGCCGACATAGTGCCAGAGAAAACCGGCGACGCCGGACGGCGGCCGAAGATTCGTGGGCTCCCTGAACGGATAGACCCAGTTCTCGAACCAGCGATAGACGGCTGTCATCATGCGGCGGCGGCCATCATTCAGCGGCTTGTCCCTTTGCGCCAACGTCATTGGCAACAACGTCGCTTGCGGCACCGATCGGGCCGTCATCCAGCAGGAAACCGCCCGACTGGCGCTGCCAGAGCTGCGCGTAGAGCCCGCCCTTGGCCACCAATTCCTCGTGCGAACCTTCCTCGATGACGCGTCCCTGGTCCATCACCACAAGCCTGTCCATCGCCGCGATGGTCGACAGCCGGTGGGCGATGGCGATGACGGTCTTGCCTTGCATGAGCTTGTAGAGGTTCTCCTGGATGGCCGCTTCCGCCTCGGAATCCAGCGCCGACGTCGCCTCGTCAAGGATAAGTATGGGCGCGTCCTTCAACATAACGCGAGCGATGGCGATGCGTTGCCGCTGGCCGCCGGACAGTTTGACGCCGCGGTCGCCGACATAGGCGTCGAATCCCTTGCGGCCGCTATGGTCCGAAAGCCCGGCGATGAAGTCCAGCGCCTCGGCGCGCCGCGCAGCCTCGACAAGCATGTCGTCGCTGGCGTCGGGCCGGCCATAGAGGATGTTTTCGCGCACCGAACGATGCAGCAGCGAGGTGTCCTGCGTGACCATGCCGATCTGGGCGCGCAGCGAATCCTGTTTCACCGCTGCGATCTCCTGGCCGTCGATCAGGATACGGCCGGCTTCGAGGTCGTAGAATCGCAGCAAAAGGTTGACCAGCGTCGACTTGCCGGCGCCGGAGCGGCCGACAATGCCGACCTTCTCGCCCGGTTTCACCACCAGCGACAGGTTCTCGATGACGCCCTTCTGCTTGCCATAGTGGAAGCGGATGTCCTCGAAGCGTATCTCGCCTTTGGAGACCGTGATCTCCTTCGCACCGGGCCTGTCCTCGACAAGGCGCGGCAGCGAAATCGAGGCGATGCCGTCCTGCACCGTGCCGATATTCTCGAACAGGCCCGACATTTCCCACATGATCCACTGCGACATGCCCCACATCCGCAGAACCAGGCCGATGACCACGGCGACCGCGCCGATCGTCACCGCCTGGCCCAGCCACAGCCACAACGAGATGGCGGTAACCGAGAACAGGAGAAGCGCATTCAGGATGTAGAGCGAGCCGAACAGCACCGTCACCAGCCGCATCGACCGGTAGACCGTGTCGAGGAAGCCCATCATGCCCTCCTTGGCGAAGGAGGCCTCGCGGCGGGCATGGCTGAACAGCTTGACCGTCTGGATGTTGGAGTAGCTGTCGACAACGCGGCCGGTCATGACCGAGCGCGCATTGGCCTGTTCCTCGCCGACCTTGCCCAGCCGAGGAATGAAATAGCGCAGCAGAAGGATGTAGCCGACCATCCAGACGCCGAGCGGTGCGGCCAGCCGCCAGTCGGCCGAGCCGACGATGAGCAGCATGCCGAGGAAATAGACGATGACGTAGTTCAGGACGTCGATCACCTTGATCACGCATTCGCGCACGGCGAGTGCCGTCTGCATCAGCTTGGTGGCGATGCGGCCTGCGAATTCGTCCTGGTAGAAGCTCATCGACTGCTTGAGCAGATAGCGATGCACCTGCCAGCGGATACGCATGGGATAGTTGCCCATCAGCGTCTGCTGGTTGAGCAGCGAATGCAGCCATACCGTGCCAGGCAGCGCGAACAGCACGATAAAGGCCATGCTGGCGAGCTTCCAGCCCTCCGTCTGCAGGAAGGTTTCGCGGTTCTGCGCCGAAAGCCAGTCGACGATGCGGCCGAGGAAGCCGAACATCCACACTTCCGCGATGGCGATTGCCGCCACCAGCACCGCATCGACCAGGATATAGGGCCATGCGCCGCGCGTGTAATGCAGGCAGAAGGCAACCAGCGTCTTGGGCGGCTCGACCGGCTCCGCGCCCGGGAACGGATCGAGCCTTTTTTCAAACCAGCTAAACAACAACATAGGTCATGCTCATGAAATCTGTTTCCGCTCACGCGGCGCGTGAACGTACGAAGTCCTCGGACCGCATGGCGCCGAGGGCCGACGGTCCGGAATCATCCGGACCGTCGGCCCTGCTTCGCGCTATATAGGGGTTCGCAGGCTTTTCGCCGACAGGCTCTTTTGTTGATCCTGACGGTGCGGTGTCGACAAGGCGAATCTTCGCGCCCGGCCGGATCGCCCGGATGATACGGCGCACCAACGAGGGCCGGCTCGGGTCGGGAACCGCGCGCGAGAAATCGACATCGGGCAGCATGCCGCGATGCGGACGCCGGCGAACCTCGGCGTGGACCGCCGACGAATAGGTTTCGCCGATCAGCAGCGCCCAGGTCGGCAGCCGGTGGATATGCAGGCTCCTCGAGCCCGGTATTCTGTAGGGATCGAACATCGGTCCGTCCTCCGTGTGAAAATAGAGATAAAAAGGGTGCTCGACGTCCTGCCGCGGGATCGGCGGCTGATCAGTCGAGACGCGTTGGGGCGGGGCCATCGGCCCCTTCGGCAGCTTGAAAAACATCGCAGGATTCCTTCGAAGACCAGGGAATGGTTTCGGCGGAAATCGGTGCGGAAGCGTCTAAGAGATCAGGAGAACCGTCGTACCGAAACCGCCACCGGGCATGTAAGCCCACGGAGAGGGTGCTGGATGTGCATGGTCATCATGAATTACCCCTCCTTCGGTTCGGGTTGACAATGTACGCTGTATACCCGACTTCGCAGAAAATGGCCACCCGCAGGTCCAGCAATTTCCAAAACCGCGAAGCCGCTGTGGCCGATTTGCCACTTAATAGAAGGATGCGGAAATGAACGACCGTCTCCGCATCGCCCTCTACCAGCCTGACATCGCCGGCAACACCGGCACAATCCTGCGCTTCGCCGCCTGCCTCGGGATCGGCGTCGACATCATCGAACCGGCCGGCTTTCCGCTCTCCGATAAAGCGCTCAGGCGCGCCGGCATGGACTACCTCGAAATGGCTGCCCTGACCCGGCATGTCGACTGGCACGCCTTCGAGGAGTGGCGCAAGGCCCGCGCGCACCGGCTGGTGCTGCTGTCGACCAAGGCCGCGACCCCATACACCAGCTTCAACTTCGCCACTGGCGACATCCTTTTGTTCGGCCGTGAATCCGCAGGCGTGCCGGATCCGGTCCATGAGGCGGCGGACGCGCGGCTGACGATCCCGATGCAGGCCGGTGCGCGCAGCATCAATGTGGCGCTCTCCGCCGCCATGGTGGCCGGCGAAGCCACGCGACAACTGGGCCAGAATGCCATCCGCTGAAGCGGCGGCCACGGTCCCGCCGGCGCCCGCGACACGGCCCTCGCCCGTCATCCTCACCCAGGCGCACATCGCCATCTCCTGTCGTTTGCATGTCGATGGCTTCTTCGCTACAAGCTCAACTTAACTTGAGGTCAAGCGGAAAAGTGCGAGATGGCGCCAGCAGCGGAATTAACGGTTGGCCAAGTGGCCGCGCGCAGCGGTGTCGCGGTGTCGGCGCTGCATTTCTACGAAGCTCGCGGCCTGATCCGCAGCCACCGCACGTCAGGCAACCAGCGCCGCTACGGCCGCGACGTGCTAAGGCGCGTTGCCATCATCAAGATCGCGCAGGAGGTCGGCATTTCGCTGGCCGAGATAGCGACGGCGCTTCAATCCCTGCCCGAGGGCCGCACCCCGACGCGCGACGACTGGAGCCTGCTGTCGACCGCCTGGCGCGACGGGCTCGACCGCAAGATCGGTCAATTGAAGAAATTGCGCGACGGGCTGACCGACTGCATCGGCTGCGGCTGCATGTCGATCGACAAATGTCCGCTCCGCAACAAGGATGACCGGCTGGCCAGGGAAGGAACAGGGGCGAGAAGGCTGGTTCTTCCTTCTGCCCATTCACGGAGAGACGGTGCCTGAGCGTAGTGAAGGCGGATACGAGGGGCGGCGCCTGTATTGGGTTGTCCCCGTAAACAGGGCGAGGAAATCCTAATCCGCCGCCGGCAGGCGCCTTATGGTGAATTCGATCAAATCGCCCGGCCGTTCGAACCAGCTTTCGATCTCGGTCCAGTAAGCCTGCTTGGGGAAGCGCTCGAACCATTCCTTTGCCTTGAGGCGAGCGTCCGAACGCGGCAGGACGAAGGTTTCGCGCAAAAATCCGTCGCGCGGCATGCGCGCGCGTTCAGCCCGGCTTTGATCGAGCCTTTTCTTCAGGCCATCCAGCGGCGGTCTTGCCGGGGTGCGCACGAAGGTCTCCTTGCTCCGATCAGATCAGACTTGACCCTTTCCCCTAAGAGATTAGGGATCGCGCCGGCAAAAGACGAGTCATTTGTAGGGGCCGGCCGCCCCGAAACCGGAGACAGCACTTGGAACGACCTGAAATACCGGCTGGCTTGCCCGCCGACATCGAAGAAAAGAAGATGAAGGCACGGCTGTGGTTCGAGGCATTGCGCGAACGCATCTGCGGCGCCTTCGAGCAGATCGAGCAGGATCTCCAGGGCCCGCTCGCTTCGTGGTCGCCGGGCCGGTTCGAAAGGACGCCGTGGGAGCGTGATTCCGGCAAGGGTGGTGGCGGAACCATGTCGATGATGCACGGCCGAGTCTTCGAGAAGGTTGGCGTCCACACCTCGACGGTTTACGGCGAGTTCTCGCCCGAATTCAGGAAGCAGATGCCCGGCGCCGAGGAGGACCCGCGCTTCTGGGCATCCGGCATTTCGCTGATCGCGCACCCTTGGAACCCCAACGTTCCGGCCGTGCACATGAATACGCGCATGGTCGTCACCTCGCGCCACTGGTTCGGCGGCGGCGCCGACCTCACCCCGGTGCTCGACCGACGCCGCACACAGGACGACCCTGACACAATGGCCTTCCACCGCGCCATGCAGTTCGCCTGCGAGAAGAACGCCGGCATCGCCGACCATGCGAAATTCAAGGCCTGGTGCGACGAGTATTTCTTCCTTCCGCATCGCAACGAGCCGCGCGGCACCGGCGGCATCTTTTTCGACTGGCTGCATTCGGGCGAGGACAAAGGCGGCTGGAATGCCGATTTCAACTTCGTCCAGGATGTCGGGCGCGCTTTTCTCGTGGTCTACGGCCATCTGGTGCGGGGTAATTTTAACGAGAACTGGACCGATGGCGACCGCGACGAACAGCTCATCCGTCGCGGCCGTTACGTCGAGTTCAACCTGCTTCACGATCGCGGCACCATCTTCGGCCTGAAAACCGGCGGAAACGTCGCCTCGATCCTCTCCAGCCTGCCGCCGGAGGCTCGCTGGCCGTAAAAAGATGGTGAGCGCGCCGTGAGCCGCATTGATGTCCCATTCGCTGCGAAATGGGCACCGAATGTGGCGCGGGAGCCGTCGCAAAGTTTCTTTTTCGTCTAATAGGCATCGGAAAAGACTAGGCTATTTGTCGGGACGGGTCGGGAAGCGCCGGCGGTTCGCCTGCGCAATTCCAGGAGTGCAGAGCGGTTCTCCGTTCGGAATTGCGTCAGAACGAAGCGGATCGCGACTCGACGCAACCGGACGGCCCAGGACGATGCGGGACACCTCTGCCAAAAGGGTGCCCGCGCTTTCCAGGAGTACTTCGCAATGCGCAAGATCATTGTTTCGGCCGCAGCGGTTGCCATTCTTGCTTCCGGTTCGGTGGCATTCGCCGCCGTCAAGCACACCACCGGCACGATCAAGACCTTTGATACGGCGTCCAAAAGCCTGGTTCTCGACAATGGATCGTCTTTTACGCTTCCCCGGACCTTCAAGGATCCTGGCCTGAAGGTCGGCGAGAAGGTCAGAGTTTCATGGGACATGAGCGGCAAGGATAAGGTTGCCGAGGCAGTCAAGATCATGAAGTGATGACCTGCCCATAGGGCTGGCGTAAGAGGGCGGAGCAGCGCTGCTCCGCCTTTTTGTCGTTGACGGCAATCAATGCCACCCCATCTGTGTTATGGTTTCACCCGCTCGTGGTCCAACCGGTCTCAAGGTCGGACAACGCGCCAAGAAGATGCGGAGTCCCTGCCGCCTTTTGCAGGGCGGTCGACCGGACTCCATGGAGGAAAAGGAGAAATCCCATGAAGGAATTCCACTGCGGCTCGCTCGTTCCAGGTTGTGAATGGCACACGCGCGCCGAAGAGGAAGCCGAGGTCATGCGCCGTGCCGTCGAACATATGCGCGAGACGCATGGCGAGACGATCATCCGCGAAACGATGATCGAAGCGATCCGCTCGCGCATCGAGAAGGTCCGCGACGCCGCCTGATTTGGAGCAAGTTCCGGAAATCGCGGCGATTTCCGCCCGGATTGCGTTGACTGATGCTTTATCCGGCCTTCAGGGCGTGCGCGGCGCGCTTGAGCAGCGCGTCGCGATCGGGCCCAAACCCGGCATCGACCCATTCCGCTTCGAGATTCCTGAGGATCGCGCCGAGTTTTGGCCCGGGCATCCCCCCGATCGCCGTCAGATCGGCGCCCTTGAGCGGAAACACGGGCCTTTCCCATCTCAATGCGAAGGCGAGAAGTCGGGAAAAGCCGCCTGCCTCGATGAGCGCATCGGTCTGGTCCACCGCGCGCACCCGTGCCGCTGCGAGTGACAGGCGAAGCCGGTCGACGACCCCCTGCCGGTCGCCGCGGTAGAGCGTCTTGGCCAGTTCGCCTTCGGTCGTTTTCGGCGCGATCCCCGGCGTAAGCGCCCAGTCGCGCAAACGGTTTGCTTCCGCCGTCGACAGTCTCAGCCGCTCGACCAGCGTCTTCATGCGCGCCGCATCCGGCGGCACGATCGCCTCCAGCCTGAGCAGCGGGTCCGCGGTCCAGCCCAGATCCTTCTCGGCTCTGGCCAGGCCGTGGATCGCGTCGATGCCCCATTTCTCGCTTTCCGGCAGCACGCTGGTCAAAACGCTCGCCTGCCGCATCCACAACAGCGCGCGGGACGGATCGGCCGCCGACAACAGTTTCTTGAGTTCGGACCAGACGCGCTCGGCCGAGAGCTGCACGAGCCCTCCCTTCAGCCGGGCGCAAGCCTTCAGCCCCTCGGCGTCCGGCCGGCCTTCGCCATACCAGGCGAAGAAGCGGAAAAAGCGCAGGATACGCAGATAGTCCTCGCGGATACGCGCTTCCGGATCGCCGATGAAGCGCAGCCGGCGCCCCTCTATGTCGGCGACGCCGCCGACCAGATCGACGACCGTGCCGTCGGCTTCCGCGTAGAGCGCATTGATGGTGAAGTCGCGCCGTTCGGCATCAAGCTTCCAGTCTCGCCCGAACGACACCTTGGCGCGGCGGCCGTCGGTCTCGATATCCGCGCGCAGCGTGGTGATTTCATAAGGCTTGCCGCCGGCAATCACGGTGATCGTGCCGTGCTCTATGCCGGTCGGAACCGTCTTGAACCTCGCCGCCTCGGCGCGGCGGATTGTCTCCTGCGGTAGGCAGGTGGTGGCGATGTCGATGTCGGCGACGGGCTGGCCGATCAGCGTGTTGCGCACCGCGCCGCCGGCGACCCGCGCTGCCTCGCCGCCGCTCGCCAGAATGGCAAGCAGGCGCTGCAGATGCTTGTCGCCGAGCCAGTCGGCCCTGTCAGCGATCGAGACCTTCACCCATAGAGCCTTTCATAGAGCGTGCGGATGATGCCGGCGGTGACGCCCCAGATGCGCCGGTCGCCATAGGGCATATCGTAGAAGAACCATTCGAGATCGTTCCAAATGCGGCTGTCCCTGATGTGGTTGGCCGGATCCATGAGGAAGCGCAGCGGCACTTCGAAGGCCAAGTCGACCTCCTCGGCATTGAGTGTCAACTGGAAAGGCGGCCGCACGATGCCCAGCACCGGCGCGATCCTGTAACCGCTGCCCGCGACATAATCGGGCATGCGGCCGATGACCTCGATATGGTCCCGGCCAAGGCCGATTTCCTCGAAAGCCTCGCGCAGCGCCGCCGCTTCCGGACTGGCGTCGGTCGGATCGATCGTCCCGCCGGGAAAGGCCACCTGCCCGGAATGGTTGCGCAGCGTCTCGGCCCGCTTGGTCAAAAGAACCGTGGCATCGTCCTGGTGATCGACGATCGGGATCAGCACCGCCGCTTCGCGCAGCGGTTTCGCCCGGTGGAGGCGCGGATGGCCTGGATTGAAGCGATGATCGCCATAGTCGTCGCCGGCATGCGCCTGCGGCTGCGCGGCAAAGCGCGCGCGCAAATCGGCAATGGAAAAGGGCGTCGGCGTCACCTGGTCCATCATGAACTGTCCGTCACGCGCTCAGCTGCCTCAGCCTGTCGGCCGGCATGATCGGATAGGCCTGGCCTTTCGAACGAACGGCAAACATCAACCTGCCGCCGATCTCGATCTCCTCGCCATGCTCGACCAGTTCGTACATCACCGGCCGCGCCACCAGCGCCTCCAGCCGCCCGCGCACCAGCACATAAGGCTTCAGCCCGCCGGTCTCGTGCTCGTCGACGAAGCGCAGCGGCCGCTCCGGTCCGGCCTCGACGACGTCGCCGACATTGGTGCGGAACGTGATGATCTGGCCCTCGCCGCTGCCCGAGACATCCATCTCGACGGCGATGAAGGGTGCGTCGGCGACGCGGATGCCGACCTTTTCCACCGGCGTCACCAGATAGGTCCTGCCGTCCGCGTCCTTGCGCAGCACCGAGGAAAAAAGCTGTACCAGCGGCATGCGGCCGATCGGCGTGCCGAGATAGAACCAGGTGCCGTCAGCCTTGATTTCCATATCCAAATCGCCGCAGAAGTCGGGATTCCAGCGCTCCACCGGGGCCGGCCCCTTGCCGGCGCGGGCCGCACGCGAGATCAGCGCCTCGAGGCCGCGCGCCTCGGTCGCGGCCGCCAGGCTTTGCTGTCTTTGTTCGGAGCCCTCTGCCATCGTCACGAAATAGTCACTGTTGTTGCGCTTGTCAGCCTAACTCTGTGATTTAAATTTGAAGGCAGGCGCCAGACGGAGCCGAATCGCGGCATTCTGCGTCAAGCTGGTATTTCCAACCACAAGGATCGATGCTGCATGAGCGTGATGGTCAAGGAAAGCCCGATCAGCGAAAAAGACATGATCGCCGAGGCCGAGAAGGCGCTGGCCGACATTTCTAGGGTCCGCGACGGGGTCGGTCGCATCATCTTCGGCCAGGAAAGTGTCGTCGAACGCGCTCTGGTGGCGCTTCTGGCCGGCGGCCACGCGCTGCTGGTCGGCGTGCCGGGCCTCGCCAAGACCAAGCTGGTCGAGACGCTGGGCATCGTGCTCGGCCTCGATTCGCGCCGCATCCAATTCACCCCCGACCTGATGCCCTCGGACATTCTCGGCTCCGAGGTGATGGAGCAGGACGAATTCGGCAAGCGCTCCTTCCGCTTCATTTCCGGGCCGATCTTCGCGCAGTTGCTGATGGCCGACGAGATCAACCGCGCCTCGCCGCGCACCCAGTCGGCGCTGCTGCAGGCCATGCAGGAGTATCACGTCACCATTGCCGGTGCCCGCCACGACCTGCCCTCGCCTTTCCATGTGCTCGCGACGCAAAACCCGCTGGAACAGGAAGGCACCTATCCGCTGCCCGAGGCACAGCTCGACCGTTTTTTGATGCAGGTCGACATCCTCTATCCCGAACTCGAGGCCGAGCGCCGCATCCTTTTGGAAACCACTGGGGTCGAGGACGCGAAGGCACAGAATGTGCTGCAGCCGGCGCGGCTGAGGGATATCCAGACGCTGATCCGCCGCATGCCGGTGCCTGAAAGCGTGGTCGAGGCAATCCTGGCCCTGGTGCGCTCGGCGCGCCCCGGCCAGGGCAACGCCGAAACCGACAGGCATGTCGCCTGGGGCCCGGGTCCCCGCGCCAGCCAGGCACTGATGCTGTGCACGAGGGCGCGCGCGCTCTATGATGGGCGGCTGGCGCCGTCGGTCGACGATGTGCGGGCTCTGGCCGAGCCGGTGCTCCAGCACCGCATGGCGCTGACCTTCGCCGCCCGCGCCGAAGGCACCAGCGTGCGCGATGTGGTGGCCAAGCTCGTGAAAGGGATTTGATGGCGCGCATCGGCGAGCTCCAGGCTCCGGCAGCGACGCGCGACGCGCTCGCCCGCGGCCGGTTGCGGGCTTCGCTCGTGCCCGACTTGCTGGTCGAGGCGCGCCGCATCGTCAACACCGTGATCGCCGGCTGGCATGGCCGCCGCAAGCGCGGCATCGGCGAGAATTTCTGGCAGTTCCGGCCCTATGTCGAAGGCGATTCCTCGCGCATCGACTGGCGCCGCTCGGCTCGCGACGACCACACCTATGTGCGCGACCGCGAATGGGAAGCGGCCCATACGGTGTGGCTGTGGGCCGACCCCTCGCCGTCCATGCTCTACAAATCGACCGGTGCCGCCGTTTCCAAGCAATCGCGCGGCCTGGTGCTGGCGCTGGCCATGGCCGAGCTGCTGTCCCGTAGCGGTGAGCGCATCGCCTGGCCCGGCCTTACCGATCCGTTCACCGCCCGCAACGGCGCCGAGCGCATCGCCGCCCAGCTCATGCATGCCGGCGACTTGCCGGCCAAGCCCGATCTCTCCGGCATCCGCCGCTTCTGCGACATCGTCATCGCCAGTGATTTCCTCGACCCGGTCGAGGAAACCATGGCCTGGCTCGACGTGCTCGCCCGCCATGGCGTGCGCGCGCATCTGATCGAGGTCGCCGACCCGGCCGAGGAGACATTCCCCTATGCCGGCCGCACCGAATTCACCGACCCGGAGAGCGGCGAGAAGCTGACCGCCGGCCGCGCCGAGATGCTGGCCGATGAGTATCGCCTGCTCTATGGCGCCCGACGCCAGGAACTGGCCAGCTGGTGCAAGCGGCTTGGCTGGAGCTTCACCGTCAACCACACCGATCGACTGGCTTCCGACGCCCTGGTACGCCTGCACATGGCGATGACGGATGGCGGTCAGCCCGGGCTGACCGCTATTGGCCACGTCGGCATAATCGCCGGTGGCGATCAGCCCAGGCCGATCGCTGGCGATCGTGGCGGCATGATCGCTGGTGGCGATCAGCCAGGAAAGGCCGTCGCATGAGCTGGCTGCCGCTTTCCTTTGGCGCGCCCATGCTGCTGTGGGGTCTTTTGGCGCTGCCGGTGATCTGGTGGCTGCTCAGGCTGACCCCGCCCAGGCCGCAGACCGAGGTGTTTCCGCCGCTGAAGATCCTGGCGCGCGTGCTGAAGCGCGAGGAAACCCCGCAGCAGAGCCCCTGGTGGCTGACGCTGCTCAGGCTGCTGATGGCGGCGCTCATCGTCGCCGCCCTTGCCGAACCGGTCTTCAATCCGCGCGAGAAACTGCCGGCCGAGGGCGCGGCCCTGGCGCTGGTCGTCGACAATGGCTGGGCAAGCGCCGCCGACTGGAACAAGCGCATCGCAACCGCCGAGCGGCTGATCGCCGACGCCGGTTCGAACGGCGTGCCGGTCATCATCGCCTTCACCGCCGAAAAACCCAATGCCGAGATCGGCCCCTTCGATGCGGCCGCGGCGCTCGACCGCCTGCGCGCGGCAAAGCCGCGGCCGATCCCGACCGACCGGCCGGCGGTCTACGCCCGCGTCGCCGCCGCCCTGGAGCGCCTGCCGGGCGCCAGCGTCGCCGTGCTGGCCGACGGACTGGCGGCGAAGGGCGACGAGGCCGCCTTCAACACGCTCCTGTCCAAAAACGCCGCCCGCGTCGTGTGGGCCGTTGCCGACCGGATGTCGCTGACCGGCCTGACAGGCGCCGAGAACGACGTCGACGGTTTTGCCCTCACCGCCATCCGCGCGCCCGGCGATGCGGCCCCGGCGCAAGTCACCGCTGGCGCCTTCGACGACAAGGGCCGCCGCATCGCTGATGCGACGCTGACTTTCGCACCCGGCCAATCAACCGCCACCGGCACCATGGCGGTGCCGTTCGAGTTGCGCAACGATTTCGCCTCGATCGCGCTCGACGGCGAGCGTCAGGCGGGCGCGGTGCGCGTGCTGGACGAAAGCTCCAAGCGCCGCCGTGTCGGGCTCCTGTCGCAGGCCGAGGCCGACCAGGCGCAGCCGCTGCTATCGCCGCTCTACTATATCAGGCGCGCGCTCCAGCCCTTCGCCGACCTGGTCGAACCTTCCAGCGCCGACCTGGCCGACGCCATTCCGCAGATCCTCGACCAGAAGCCGGCGATGATCGTCATGGCCGATATCGGTACCATTCCCGCACAGATCAGGCCAAGGCTCGTCGACTGGGTTGAAAAGGGCGGCACCCTGGTGCGTTTCGCCGGGTCGCGGCTGGCCGCCGCCGGCAATGACGACGACCTGCTGCCGGTGCGTCTGCGCACCGGCGAACGCTCGCTCGGCGGCGCATTGTCATGGACCACGCCGCAGCCGGTCACCGAATTCCCCAAGGCTGGCCCCTTCGCCGATCTGGCGCCGCCGACCGAGGTGACCGTTTCCAGGCAGGTGCTGGCCGAACCGACGCCCGATATCGTCGAGCGCACCTGGGCAGCGCTTGCCGACGGCACGCCTCTGGTCACCGGCCTGAAGAAGGGCAAGGGCACGCTCGTGCTGTTCCACGTCACGCCCGAAGCAACCTGGTCGAACCTGCCGATCTCAGGCAGCTTCGTCGAGATGCTGCGCCGCATCGTGCAGCTGTCGCGCAACCAGGGAGCCGCCATCGCCAATGCCGAAGCCGCCGCCACCTCGCTGGCGCCCTACCGCATGATAGCGGCCGACGGAATGCTGGTGCCGCCGACGCCGGATGCGCGCCCGCTGGTGCCGGGCGCCGGTACACTGCCGGTGACCTTCGAAAACCCGCCCGGCCTCTATGGCTCGGAAGCCGGCGTTTTCGCCCACAATTTGCTCGATGCGACAAGCACGCTTGCGCCGCTGGCGCGCCCGCAAATCACTGTCCCGGTCACCACAATTCAGTATGCCTTTGACGAATCGCGTAATTTGAAGGGCGCGCTGGTGGCCGCCGCGCTGGCGCTGATGGTGCTCGATACGCTGGCGGTGTTCTGGATGGGCGGCCTGTTGACGCGCAGGCCGCGCCGCGCTGCGGCCGTAACCACCATGGCGGCCATTCTGATCGGGCTCGGCGCGCTGTTCGGCCATGTCGGCCCCGCGCGCGCCGACGATGCCAAGCCTGGCGACACCGCCGCGATAGAGGACATCTCCAAGACCCGGATAGCCTATGTGCTGACTGGCGTGCCCGGCGACGATTCGATCAGTCGCGCCGGGCTCGAGGGCCTGACCCGCTTCCTCATTGAGAAGACCGCGCTCGAGCCGGGCGCGCCGGCCGGCGTCGACATCTCCAAGGACGAGCTTTCGTTCTTTCCCCTCATCTATTGGCCGATCGATCCGGCCGCAGCCATGCCCAGCCAGGCCGCGATTGCCCGTATCGATGCCTATATGCAGCAGGGCGGCACCGTGCTGTTCGACACGCGCGACCAGTTCGCCAACGGCATCGGCGCCGACTCGACCAGCCCCGCCACCGAGCGGCTGCGCGACATCCTCGGCAACCTCAACGTGCCGCCGCTGGAGCCGGTGCCGTCGGATCATGTTCTGACCAAATCCTTCTTCATCCTGCCCGAATTCCCTGGCCGCTTCGCCGGCAGCCCGCTCTGGGTCGAGGCATCGCTCGACGCCAGCAATGCCGAAAACCGGCCGGTGCGTACCGGTGACGGCGTCTCGCCGATCATGATCACCGCCAATGATTTTGCTGGCGCCTGGGCCGTCGACGAGAATGGCGACCCGCTGCTGCCGACCGTGCCCAACGATCCGATGCAGCGCATCTATGCGCTGCGCGCCGGGGTCAACATCATGATGTACATGCTGACCGGCAACTACAAATCCGACCAGGTGCACGTGCCCATATTGCTTGAACGGTTGGGCCAGTAAGATGACGCTCCTTCTTGCGCTCGCTCCCCGGATCGGCCCTCCCTGCAAGGGGGAGGGTAAGACGTGAACTGGTCGATCTCCTTCGAACCGCTGATCTCCTGGCCGCTGCTGGCCCTGGTGCTGGTGCCGCTGGCCCTGCTCGCGGCCGTCGGCCTGTGGTTTCGCCAGCGCGGCGCGGTCCTGCGCCTCGTCGCATTGCTGGCGCTCGCCGCCGCTCTCTTCAATCCGGTGTTCCTCAACGAGGAGCGCGAGCCGCAGCAAAGCGTGGTTGCCCTGATCGTCGACCGCAGCCAGAGCCAGGACATCGGTGAACGGACCAAACAGACCAACGAGGCGCTGGCCGGGCTTGAGCAGCGCCTCGGCCGCTTCAAGCAGTTCGACGTCCGCGTCGTCGAGGCCGGCAAGTCGGAAGCCGCCGAGGAACGCACGGAAACGCGGCTGTTCGGCGCGCTCGAAAACGCCTTCCGCGACGTGCCGCCCTCGCGCATCGGCGGCGCCGTCATGATCACCGATGGCGAAGTGCATGACGCACCCGCCGGCGCGCCTGATTTCAATGCCCCGCTGCACGCCTTGATCACCGGCAACGACCACGAGAAGGATCGCCGCATACGTTTCGAGAACGCGCCCCGCTTCGCCCTCGTCGGCAAGCCGCTCGATATGACCTATCGCGTGATTTCAACCAGCAACGAGACCGGGCCGGTCGATGTGCGCGTTTCGGTCAATGGCGAGCAGGTCGCGGTCGAGCATGCCACCGTCGGGCAGGCCATGCCGCTGCACGTGACCATTCCCAGCGCCGGGCGCAACATCATCGAACTCGCCATCGATCGCGAGCCGGGCGAGCTCACCGACACCAACAACCGCGCCATCGCGCTGGTCGACGGCATTCGCGAGAACCTGCGCGTGCTGCTCGTCTCCGGTGAGCCGCACGCGGGCGAGCGCACCTGGCGCAATCTGTTGAAATCCGACGCCTCGGTCGATCTCGTCCATTTTACCATCCTGCGGCCACCGGAGAAGCAGGACGGCACGCCGATCAATGAATTGTCGCTGATCGCCTTCCCGACGCGGGAACTGTTCGTCGAGAAGATCAAGGATTTCGACCTGATCATCTTCGACCGCTACCAGCACCGCGACGTGCTGCCGATCCTCTATTACGACTACATCTCCGAATATGTCGAAAAGGGCGGCGCGCTGCTGATTGCGGCCGGACCCGAATATGCCGGTGAAAGCTCGATCGCGCGTACGCCTCTGATGTCGGCGCTGCCGGCGATGCCGACCGGCGAGGTCGTCGACAAGGCGTTCTACCCTCGCCTCACCGACATCGGCCAGCGCCATCCGGTGACGCGCGGTCTCGACGGCTCTGCCAGCGAGCCGCCGCACTGGAGCCGCTGGTTCCGCACCATAGGCGTGCAGAATCCCGAAGGCGAGGTGGTGATGAAGGGAGCCGACAACCGGCCGCTGCTCCTGCTCGACCGCAAGGGAGAAGGCCGCGTCGGCATGCTTCTGTCCGACCAGGGCTGGCTGTGGGCGCGCGGCTTCGAAGGCGGCGGCCCGCATGTCCAGCTCTACCGCCGAATCGCCCACTGGCTGATGAAGGAGCCAGAACTCGAGGAGGAACGGCTGACCGCCGACGGGCGCGGCATGGTGCTGGAAATTCGCCGCCAGACCATGGCCGACGATCCCGGCCCGGCCCAGATCATCACGCCCTCCGGCAAGACCATCACCGTCAAGCTCGAGAAATCCGAACCCGGTGTCTTCCTGGGCAGCGCCCAGACCTCCGAGATCGGCCTTTACCAGGTCGGCAATGGCGACCTTACCGCGCTCGCCCATGTCGGGCCGGTCAACGCACCCGAATTCGCCGACGTCGTTTCCACGCAGGACCGGCTGAAGGCTCCCGCCGAAGCCACCGGCGGCAGCGTTCGCAGGCTTGCGGGATCGACCCTGGGAGGCGGCGACGTGACCTTGCCCTCGATCGTCCCCGTACGGTCCTCGGGAGAAGCGTCCGGCGCCGACTGGATCGGCCTGCGCACCACCGACGACAGCGTGCTCAAGGCGGTCTCGCGCGTGCCGCTGTTCAGCGGCTTCCTCGGCCTCGGCCTGCTGCTGCTGGCGATGGGTTCGATGTGGTACCGCGAGGGACGATAGGAGCATTTTCCCTCCTCCCCTTGTGGGAGAAGGTAAGAAACCTGCTCTACTCCTCCGGCTCCGTCGTGAACATTAGCGGATAGCCCTTGGCCTTGCCGGCGTCGGTGGCCCGTGTCGCCTTTGTCTCGGCGACGTCCTTGGTGAAGACGGCGACGACGCAGACGCCGCGCCGATGCGCCGTGATCATCACCCGATGCGCCTGGTCTTCGCTGAGCTTGAACTCGCCCTTCAGCACCGTCACCACGAATTCACGCGGCGTGAAATCGTCATTGAGCAGGATGACCTTGTAGAGCTTCGGCCGCTCAGTCTTGGGTAGGGTCTGCGTACGGGGTTTTGTCGTGATTTCAGGCATGGGAACCGGCAATTGCGCGAGCCTCGGCTACGCCCCTATTTTCGCACGGGCGAAAGCGAGCGTCCAATCACAGAGCTATGTGGGAAGTGCGGCCCGCGGTTCAACGGCCCTGGCGGCCGAAGCCGCTCCGGGAGGGCAAGTTTCCGGCAGCATCCGACCGGCGTTCCATCCAGGATGCGACCGGCCAGGCGACGACGCAGATCAGCGTCACGCTGGCAAGTGCGATGAGCAGCCAGGTCTGCGCGGGCGTGATGTAATCCCAGTCGGTGGAAATCACAGGCGCGAACAGTGACGGCTCGGTGCGGCCGCTGGCCGGATCCGGCACGGGACTGGCGGTGAGCAGGATCATAAGCCGGGCGGCGCCGGTGGCGACCAGGCCGCCGAACACGATCGAGCGCAGAATGGACGAAAGCCGCCTCTTCATGCGGATTGTCCTACGGCGCCGGCCTTGCAATCGGGTTAAGGCCGATCGAGACAAAACCGCCGGCGCCGGCTTCGGCCACATCGTTCGGACCTGTCCGTTCGCTTCACTGCCGATACACGGCCTTCGGCTTTTTCGGACAGGAAGAAGGCCGCTCCAGCAAAACGCGACTGGAGCGGCCTTGTCATAAGGCAGGCAGTGTGCCCGACCTGGATTAAGCCTTCGGAGCGACCTTCTTGTCGGTCTTCTTGACAGTCTTCTTCGCCTTCTTGTGCTTCTTGGCAACGACCTTCTTCACCGGAGGCTTGGCGGTCGTGGTCGCCGGAGCGGTGGTCGTCGAGGAAGCAGCCGGAGCGGCGGTCGTGGTGGCAGCGGCGTTGCCGAGAGCCGGCATGGCGAAGGCGAGAGCAACGGCGAGACCGGTGGCGGAGAGGATGGACTTTTTCATGGCTTCATTTCCTTTTCATGCGGGTCGGGTTTCGAGTGTCACTGAACCGGGTCGTTCGGTGTCACCCCCAGCAACTTCAAAGCGTTGGCGAGCATCCGGATGCCCTGTGCCTGTTTCTTGGCGGCGCAGTACCGGTTGCCCTTTCTCTGAAGTGCCTTTGCCGCGGTGACCTGCGTTGCCGTGGCATGGGTTTCGAGGGCTTCGTCGAATTGGTGGCTGAGATTGGCACACCGCTCGGTCCGGGTGGTGGGCGTCACTTTTGCATCCGATTGTCCAGCAGCGGCTGTGACGAGCGAAATGCCCATCAACGCACCCAACAAACTGATCGACAACCTTGGCATCGGTTAATCCGTGAACCCGGAGACTTGCGTCGCGGCCAAATGACCTGACCGCCACGGCACCGTTATGCCGGCCTAGTTTTTCAGGAGTTTTTCCCGATTGTAGAATTTTGTTTCTGGATTGTGTCTGTGCGCCCCGGCGGGAGGCTTCCAGCGCATTCAGTGTGGAGATTGCCGGATTTACCTTGCCTTGAAATCCAAGGCACTGGCCAACATATGGCCCGAATTCTATCGTGTGGGTGGCCGCCTGCCGGCTTGGCAGGTCAACGAAGACAGGATCCCCGTGAAATCCGACGCACACATACTGATCGTCGACGACGACAAGGGCATTCGCGACCTGCTGCAGGAGTTCTTCCAGAAGCGCGGTCTGCACACATCGGTTGCCGCCGACGGCACCGAGATGGAAACGATCCTGCGCCGTGCACAGGTCGATCTCATCGTGCTCGACGTCATGCTGCCCGGCAGGAGCGGGCTGGAACTGTGCCGTGACATCCGGGCCCAGTATTCGACGCCGATCATCATGTTGACCGCCGTCACCGAGACGACAGACCGCGTGGTTGGCCTCGAGATGGGCGCCGACGACTATGTGCCCAAACCTTTCGACCCCCGCGAATTGCTGGCCCGCATACGCGCCGTGCTGCGGCGCAACGGCGCCCCCGAGCCCAAGCGCGCCACATCGAAGCAGATCTACCGCTTCGCCGGCTGGACGATGGATTGTTCGCGGCGCCGGCTGACCGCGCCCGACGATGTCAGGGTCGAACTGACCATGGCGGAGTTCAACCTGTTGCAGACCTTCGTCAAGAGCGCACAGCGCGTGCTGACCCGCGACCAGCTCATCGAACTCTCCGGCGGCGACAGCGATTATTCCTTCGACCGCAGCATCGACATCCTGGTCAGCCGGCTGCGGCGCAAGATGGAAGATGATCCCAAGACGCCCAAGCTGATCCTGACGGTGCGCAGCGGCGGCTATCAGTTCCTCCCCGAAACGACTTCCGAATGAGACGTTTCCTGCCGCAGACCCTGCCTGTCTGGGTGCTGCTGATCGTCATTGCCGGCCTGCTGATCAGTCAGGTCGCGACGCTCTACATCGTGTCGCGCGACCGCGCGGCCGCCAATGACGTGGTCGATCTCTACCGCCTCAACGACCGCGCCTATTCGCTGGTGCAGCTGATGCATGCCGCCACGCCCGAGGAACGCAAGGCGACCGCATCCGGCCTGTTCAACGCCACCTATGCTCTCACGGTTTCAGACACCCCCGCGGTCACCTCGTCGATCGCCGGCGACGATGAACTCGCCGAGTTGGAAGACATTCTCGTTGGACGGCTGTCGAAGTTCGGCGTCACCGACGCGCGCGTCCGGCGCGATCCGGCGACGCAGGAATCCGACAGCCCCGGTGGCGAGGTCATGAACAGGGACGTCGGCCAGGTGGAACGCGATCTCCTGGTGCTGGCGGCGAATTTCGCCCAGAGTGACAAGCTGACCGCCTCGCTGCGCTTCGCCGACGGCCAATGGCTGAACTTCACCGAGCCGATCACGCCGGTCGGCCCGATCCTGAGCTTCGACAGCCTGCCGCTCTATTCGCTGATAGCGGGGCTGGTGGTGATCATGTCGATCTGGTCGCTGCGCCGGCTGACCGCGCCCTACCGAATGATGGAAACCGCCGTGAACCGGATCGGCAATGACCTCAAGAGCCCGCCGATCGCCGAAAGCGGCAGCCGCGAGGTGCGCGCCGCCGCCAAGGCGATCAACGCCATGCAGGCGAGACTGCGTGAATATGTCGAGGACCGTGAGCACCTGGCCGCCGCGCTGGCGCACGACCTGCGCACGCCGATGACCAGGATGCGGCTGCGCCTGGAACTGTTGCGCAAGTCGGCGGTTCGCGAGGCGCTGGCGCACGATCTCGCCGATGTCGAGAGCATCGCCAGCTCGGTGATCGACTTTGCCACTTTCGAGGTGAACGAGGAAAAGAGCGAGCGCATCGACTTCTGGTCGCTGGTGGAATCGATCGCCGACGGCTACGCCGAGGTCTCCTTCGACAATGATGATACGCGCTCGCGCGGTCTGATCTGCATGGCGCGGCCGGTCGCGCTCAAGCGCTGCGTCACCAATCTTGTGCAAAATGCAGTCACCTACGGCAAGAAGGCGCATCTCAGCCTGTACCGGTCGGGCGACATGATCACGCTGGCCATACGCGACGAAGGGCCGGGTATTCCGCAAGCCCAGATCGACGCCGTGTTCGGATCTTTCGTGCGCCTGGAACAGTCCCGCAACCGCCAGACCGGCGGCCTCGGCCTCGGCCTCACCATCGCCCGCAACATCGCGCGTGCCGCCGGCGGCGAGATCCGCCTGTCCAACCATCCGGACGGCGGCCTGCTGACGGAGCTGCGTCTGCCGCTGGCGACTTGAGACGCGACTGAGGGATTACCGCCGCAGCACCGCGCTCAGCACGTCCCTGATGCCGATCGCGCCGACGAAGCGCGACTGGTCATCGAACAGCGCCACGGGCGCAGTCTGCGACCGGTGCATGGCCAGCATCACGGTCTTCAGCGACGTTCCGGGATTGGCCCAGAACACCTGGGCCGCTTCCTCGGGCTGGCCTTCGACCTCGGCGCAGGACACCCATACCGCCGGCTTGCCGTCACGCTCAGCCGCCGCCACGAGGCCATGGTCGTCGATCTTGAAGCGCGTCGTCTTGCGCCGGTCGAGCCACACCCAGCCGTCCTTGCCCTGTTCGAGATCGCGGCGGTCGCGCATCACGTTCCAGGCGGTGAGCACCGACAGCGGATTCACATTGGCGATGAAGTCGCGGACATAATCGTTAGCGGGCTTGAGCACGATGTCCTCCGCCGCGCCGGTCTGCACGATGCGTCCGCCCTCCATGATTGTGATGTGGCTGCCGATCTTCAGCGCTTCCTCGAGGTCGTGGCTGACGAAGATGATGGTCTTCTTCAGTTCGGCCTGCAGCTGCAGCAACTCGTCTTGCAGCTTGGTGCGGATCAGCGGGTCGAGCGCCGAGAACGGCTCGTCCATCAGAAGGATCGGCGCCTCGGTGGCGAAGGCGCGCGCCAACCCGACGCGCTGCTGCATGCCACCCGAAAGCTCATGCGCGTATTTCTTCGACCACTGCTCGAGATTGACCAGCTTGAGCTGCCTGTGCACGCGCTCCTTGCGCTCGGCGTCCGGCACGCCGGCAAGTTCGAGGCCAAGCCCGACATTCTCTTCCACCGTCCGCCACGGCAGCAGGCCGAACTGCTGGAACACCATGGCAACCTGCTTCTGCCGCAGGCGCCGCAAGGTAGCCTCGTCGCAGGTGACGACATCGACGGTGCGGTCGCCATCCTTGACCAGAACCTGGCCGCGCGAGACGACGTTCAGGCGATTGACCGCTCTCAGCAGTGTCGACTTGCCCGAGCCGGACAGACCCATGAGGACGGAAATCTCGCCCTCATGCACGGTAAGGCTGGCCCCGGCACAACCGAGCACATTGCCGGTCTGCTCGAGGATCTCGGCGCGCGTCGCACCCTTGTCGATCAGCGCCAGCGAACCCGCCTGGTCGGCGCCGAAGACGATATCGACGTTCCTGAAATCGACGGCGACGGTCATTTCTTGCCTCCAACGCCAATGCGGGTCATGCGGTCGAGCACGATGGCGAGCACGACAATGGCGAGCCCGGCCTCGAGGCCGAGATCGATGCGGCGCGAACCGAGCGCGCGGTTGATCTCGGTGCCGAGCCCGCCGGCGCCGATCAGCGCCGCGAACACCACCATCGACAGCGACAGCATGATCGACTGGGTCAGGCCCGCCATGATGGTGGGCAGCGCCGAGGGCAGCTCGACCTTCCACAGCAGCTGGCTCCTGGTGGCGCCGAAGGCCTCGCCGGCCTCGATGATCGATTTGGGCACCGAGACGACGCCGAGATGCGTGAGCCGGACCGCGGTCGGGATGACGAAGATGATGGTGACGATGAGGCCGGGCGCGTTGCCAAGGCCGAACAGGGTCAGCACCGGGATCAGGTAGACGAAGGTCGGCAGCGTCTGCATCAGGTCGAGCACCGGCAGCATGAAGCGGTAGACCTTCGGCTTGTGCGCCGCCCAGATGCCGAGCGGCACGCCGATGGCCATTGCCATGGCGGCGGCGGCCACGACCAGCACCAGCGTCTGCACCGTCTGTTTCCACAGGTTCTGGTTGATGATGAAGATCAGCCCGAGGAAGACGCCGATCGCGAGCGGGCGCGAACGCTGCAGCAGCCAGGCAATGATGGCGATGATGAGCGCCAGCAGCACCGGCGGCACCACCAGCAGGAGGTCGACCAGGCCGTCGAGGATGAAGTTCAGGCCGTTGGAAAAGGCCCTGAAGACGGTGTCGAAATTGTCGGTGAGAAACCCGAAGAACGCCTTGCCCCATGGGCCGATGGGAATCTTGTAGCTGACCAGGAATTTGGAAATCGGATCCATCTTGCCCCCTCTCCTACCGGCATCGCTTTGCCGCGGTGTCCGCTGTCGTCACGTCATCTTCTCACAGCATATGAAAAAGGGCAGCCTTTTCCAGTGGCTGCCCTTTTGTTCTCACGCGTGCATGCCGAAGTCAGTCGGCTCAGCTCCCCAGTGCGGTCTTGATGGCCGCTGCCGCATCGCCGCCGTCGAAGGTGGTCACGCCGGCGATCCAGGGTGTCACGGCATCCGGATTTTTCTTCAGCCAGTCGGTGGCGACAGTCTGGGCGTCGCCGCCCTTGAGGATGGCGTCCATCAACTGGCCTTCCATGTCCAGGTTGAACTTGAGGTTGGCAATGAGCTTGCCGGCGTTCGGGCACTCGGTGGTGTAGCCCTTGCGCACATTGGTGTGGACGGTGGCGGCACCGAAGCCGCTGTCGCCCATGCCGTCGAGATAGGTGATCTTCATGGCGCCCATCACCGGGTGCGGCGTCCAGCCGAGGAAGGCGATCCACTCATTGTTCTTCATCGACTGCTCGGCCTGCGTCAGCATGCCGGCCTCCGAGGATTCGACCAGTTCGAAGCCTTCGAGATTGTCCTTCGGGTTCTTGATCATGTCGAGGATGATGCGGTTGCCGTCATTGCCGGCCTCGATGCCGTAGATCTTGCCGTCGAACTTGTCCTTGAACTTGCCGAGGTCGGTGAGTGTCTTGACGCCGGCATCCGCCACATAGGTCGGCACGACGATGCCGTAGCCGGCGCCGGTCAAGTTCGTGCTGATGGTCTCCACCGAACCGTCGGCCGTGTAGTCCTTGATGTCGTTGGTCATCGACGGCATCCAGTTGCCCAGGAAGACATCGAGGTCCTTGTTCTTCAGCGACGCCATCGTCACCGGCACCGATAGCTGGATTACCTGCGGCTCGTAGCCGAGCGCCGTGAGCAGCACCGAGGCGATGCCGGTCGTCGCCTGGATATCGGTCCATCCGACATCGGAAAGGCGTACCGCCTTGCAGCTAGCCGGATCCCCGGCGAAGGCAGCGCTCGTCGACAAGAAAGCCGCAAGGCCGAGGCCTGCGACGAAGGAATTCATACGCGACATGAACTTTCTCCCATTTCGATTCTTTGGCGAGGCGAAGTCACGGTTTTTGTGCCCGCCTTGTTTCGTCAGCCAAACACCATTCTCGTGCGGTTTCAAGCATTAAGGCAATCACGATCAACGGCGCTGGCTGGCCGATCAGCGACACGTCTGCCGCTTTTTCCATGCAAGCCGGCTTTTTTGGTGGAAGGCCTGCCAGGGGCCTTCCCCGGGCCCGGCCAAGTGGGCTTAAAAGGGCGCCATGGCCAAACTGTATTTCCACTACGCGACGATGAATGCGGGCAAGACGACGATGCTCCTGCAGGCGTCGTACAATTACCGCGAGCGCGGCATGACGACGATGCTGTTCGTCGCCGGCCACTACCGCAAGGGCGACACCGGCCTGATTTCGTCACGCATCGGACTGGAAACGGAAGCCGAGATGTTTCGTGACGGCGACGACCTGTTCGCCCGCGTCGCCGAACATCATCAGCACGGTGCCGTGCATTGCGTCTTCGTCGACGAGGCGCAGTTCCTCGAGGAGGAGCAGGTCTGGCAGCTCGCCCGGATCGCCGACCGGCTCGACATCCCGGTCATGTGCTATGGCCTGCGCACGGATTTCCAGGGCAAGCTGTTTTCCGGCTCGCGCGCGTTGCTGGCCATAGCCGATGAGCTGCGCGAAGTGCGCACCATCTGCCGCTGCGGCCGCAAGGCGACGATGGTGGTGCGCCTCGGCCCCGACGGCAAGGTCGCTCGGCAGGGCGAACAGGTGGCGATCGGCAAGGACGTCTATGTCTCGCTCTGCCGTCGCCACTGGGAAGAAGAAATGGGTCGCGCCGCCCCCGACGATTTCATCGGCTTTGTCGCGCCTTGACCGGGCTGTGGCATCACGGCCGCCACACTTGCCGCCATCGATCGGCTTTCGCGATCCCGCCACGATGCAGCGTTTGTTAAGGCCCCGGTCCTATTCTGCGTCCTCTCGTTCCAGCCAGAACTCGTCGGGGATAGCCATGTTTCGAGCCGCTTCGTCTGCCGCAGCCTTTCTGCTTGCCGGCGTCCTTGCCGCCCATGCCGGCGGCGATCCGGCACTGGGCAAGAGGGTCTTCAACCGATGCATGGCCTGCCATGAAGCAGCGAGCGACCGCGACAAGGTCGGCCCGCATCTGATGGGTGTCGTCGGCCGCGCCGCCGGCAGTGCCGAGAGCTTCCTCGGCCATTACTCCGAAGCGATGAAGAGTGCAGGCGCCGCCGGTCTCGTCTGGGACGAGGCCAACCTCGCCGAGTATCTGAAGGCGCCGCGGCAAAAAGTGCCCGGTAACAAGATGGCCTTTGCCGGCCTGAACAACGACGAGGACATCGCCAATGTCATCGCTTATCTGAAGGCCGATCCCAAGCCCTGAGCCAGGATTATTCCGTCCCCGCGATGGACGCCGAGCTGCCACCGTCCTCACCGCGCTCAATGCTCCGTCGGATTTCAGGCATTCGTGGCAGCGGGGGACTGAATGCCTGGCCGACATCCGCCGACGTTGAAGTTCAATGACAGTTGAACCACGCGTATTCCAAACGATCCTTTCGCCATGATCGCGGATCGATTGCGTTTCAAGGGCGTGGGCAAGGTTTTTGTTTTCGAAGCGCCCCTGTCTTCACGTCTTTCAATCCCCTGAAGCCCCACATATATTCGCCGCTGTTCGCAATCAGCGACCTGATGCCGGAGCGGGAGGCCCTTATGGCGACATTGCAGAATTTCGATGCCGAAATTGCCAGGACCAAGCAGGTCGTCCAGGACATGCGCACCAAGATAGATCAGTCCGGCGCCGTGCTCGACAAACTTGCCACCGCCGACAAGAAGATCGGCGACGCCAATTTCGATATCGAGAACGCCCGCATCGAAGACGTGCTGAAGCAACAGAAGGTGATGGAAGGCAATATTGCCGACCTGATCATCGGGCTGGAGGACGCCACCAACGTTTTCGGCGCCGAGTTCGAGAGCATGAAGAACTACACCGGCTGGGAAAACTTCATCGGCATCTTCTCCAGCCAGCGCAAGCAGCGTCTGCGCACCGACCGCGTCCGCAACATGTCACTGGCGGGCAACCTGCAGGAATTGCTGGCCAAGTCCGACACCATCGTCGGCATATTGAAGGCGCAGAAAGAAGTCCTCGACCAGCGCTACAAGACCTCCGAGACCAGCCTGTCGCAGGTTATCGAGCGCCGCAAGGCCACCATGTCCAACCTGGAAACCGTGCAGAAGCGCATCGAGGAGCTCAATCCGATGCTGCTCGACATCGAAAACAAGATCGCGGCCTCCACCAGCCAGAAGGAACGCACGCAGCTCGAAGGCGAACGTTCCAAGCTCGCCACGGAATACAATGAGAAGCAGGCCAAGGAACAGGAGTTGCTGGCCGAGAGCCAGACGCTGGAGCGCTACACCTCGATGTTCCAGACCTTCGTCGATTCGCTCAACAACCAGATCGCCGCACAGTCGACCCTGATCAACAAGCTGACCATCGACACCGAGCAGCGCATCGTTCTCTACAAGGCGCTGGAGGATTCGCTGAAGACCGCGGCTCAGCAGGACGTCGCCCACAAGATCAACACGCTGGGCAGCCAGGTCGACAACACCGCCGAGGAGACCATGGCCGGCATTGGTGCCGCCTCGCAGAAGCACATTGGCGACCTGCTCGAGATGCACGAGAAGAACATGGTGGCCACCGCCGACATCCAGCGCCGCAAGAAGCTGGCCGACGACGCCTTCGCCCGCCGTTTCGACGAAGTGCTGAAGAAGCACAATTCGGCCAATTACGTGCAGTCGTAATTGCCGCCCGCACCGGTGCGACAATGCCATGGCCAATAGCATGACCTCCGAAAACGACGCGGCGGCGCGGTATTTCTCGGCAATCACGGCAGCGCTCAGCGGGCTGGAAGTGTTCATGCGCGACGATCGCTCGCCGCTCTACCGGCACGGCATCGTCGCCAAGATCGTCGCCGAATACATCGCCCGGCTCGACAAGTCGTTCTCCTGCTGGCGCAACCGGCTGGGCTTCATGGACACGTTCCGCATTTCGCGCGCCGAAAGCGGATTCCCGGTGTTCCAGAACCTGCTCGAGCTCGAAAACGACCGCCGCCAGGCTGACACGCGGCTCGCCAACATCCCACTGGCCGACGAATTGCGCGAGGAGATGGCCGACTTCATCCTGCGCCACAAGGAATTCCCCCAAGCGCTGCAGAAGTCGATGGCCGAGAGGCTTTATCTCGAGGACGTCAAGAGCGAGCAGACCTTCGGCCCCTTCACCCTGGCGCAGACGGCCAAGGTTTCCGTCAATCCGAAGACGGCGCGGCCCTACTACCTGGTCCATTGGGCGACCTTCGACGGCAGCGCCAACCTGCCGCTGGTCTACATGGTGACGGTGGAAGATTCCTCCGAAGACATGATCCGCCAGCTCGTCGACCGCAATGGCAAGCTCAACGACCAGATCGACATTCCATTGCCAGTCGATGGCCTGCTCAATCCCGAGCTTGCCCATCGCTTCGACGATTTCACCGAGAAGAACTCGGCCTATACGCTGTCGCCGGCAACGATCGCCGTCAATCTCGACAAGGACTTCGAGCCGCTGCACCCCAAGCAGCTTCGGCGCGTCGTGCTCGGCCCCTTCTATTCGGCCGGGATCACCGACAACAATTCTACGGTGACCGAGGTTCTGGCCAAGGTGCGCAAGCCGGAGAACGCCTGGCTGCTGACCTGGACCATCCAGGAGGTCTACTCCAAGGGCGAAAAACCCGGCCGCAAGGGGCTGTTTTCGAGCGAGAAGACGACGCAGGAGTTCTTCATCAACACCGACGACCTCGAGGCCGCGCGCCAGGGCGTGTCGAGCTACGAAAACCACGCATTGATCCCGCACGAGGCCTACCAGGCGCTCTATGCCGCCGGCGAGGCGCAGAAGATCTTTTCCGGCTACAAGGTCCATATCCTGTCCAACGGACAGGTCATCTCGGACGTCTGACCGTCACACCACGGAGCAACCTTCATGGATACCGGCCTGACCACCATCCCGGAAGCGGCGATCGAGAAGCACCGCGCCATCGCGCAGAGCTTCATCACCCGCATCGTCGTGCTGGAAGACCCGTCCAGCTCCTCCGGCACCGCGCTTGCCGGCACCAAGCGCCGCTTCGTCTCCACCGTCTCTGTCGGTTCGGTGCGCCGCACGCGCGAGGTCGAGCTGGCGAAGACCGTCGGCGCCGTTCACCCCGACGACCAGTTGCTGACCATCCCGCAGCACACACTTTTGTTTCGTGCCCGGCGCGGTACGGCGCTCGCGCTCGCCATATCGGATGTTTTCGCCGAAGGCTCGGATCTCGAAAGCCTGCAGGCCAGGAACACCCGCGCTCCCCTCGAAGGCGACGAGGCCACCACCTTCAAGAAGCTTCTGTCGGCCTCGGCTTACATTTCCGCCTTCAGCCTGTCCTCCTACCTGTTCCAGCTCATCGACAGCGATAGCGAGGCGCCCAACGACATTCCCGAGCCGGATTTCCTCTTCGACACGCCGCAGGACGCGGTGAAGTCGATCCTGGCCGGCCTAGACAAGGCGATTTCGGGTGCATCCGACGATGCCGACCTGATGACCAGGGCGCGCGCCTTCGCCCGTGTCGCCATTGACGGCCTCCTGGCGCGAAAAGGCCGCTTCGACGGCATCGGCCCATTCGAGAACGCGCATATCCGCATCGATGCCGACGATTTCACGCTCGACGGCTTCGACGTCGCGCCGGGCAAGCGTTCCAAGCCGCTGGTGATGTCCTTCAAGAAGCCGGAAGAGGTCGTCGGCAACCACATCGCCAAATATCAGTCGGTCAAGCTCGCAAAGATGCTGATGGCCTATGATTTCGAGCGCGAGCTGAACCCGTTCGTCGAGCTCGGCGGCTTCCTGTTCACCTTCATCGGCGACGGCGCGCCGGGCACCGGCAAGACGACCCTGATCCAGATGATTGCCGGTCTTGTCAATGGTTACTGCCAGGTCGCCGGTTATCCCTTCGCCTACGAGAATTTCGGCGTCGACCAGATCTCGTCATATCAGGGCAAGTCCGGCCAGAACTGCCGCCAGTTCATCAACAATGTATTGAACCCGCGCGTCATCGGCTTCGGCACCATCGACGACATCGACCAGGTGGCGGCGCGCCGTTCCGACGACCGCGCCTCGGCCGGCCAGCAGGAGATCACCGGCGTGCTGATGGACGCCTTCGCCGGTGCCGCCACAGTGGTGCGCGGCAACTGCTCGTTCGGCATGTTCTCCAACTATCCCGAAAATGTCGACGATGCGCTGCGCCAGCGCGCCGGCGCCCGCTGGCTGGTCGACGGGCCGCAGACGCGTGACGATTACATCGACATTTTCGTGCTGCTCGCCGGCAAGAACCACAAGATCCCGCTCGGCGACCACGAACTCTACGCCGCGCAGGAGATCCAGCGCGCCGTGGCCGAAGCCTATGAGGAGCACGAGAAGCCGCAGGAGGACGGGCTGATGCGGGTCCATGAGCGCTACATGAAGGAGAATGGCGCGCCCAAGACCATGGCCGACATCGGCACCTATCTGCACCTGATCAAGCAGGCCGAGCCGCGCTTCACCGGCCGCGCCATCAAGAACGTCACCGACGCCATCAAGATGCGCGCCATGGACATCGAGCTTCCCGACGACTGGTTCGAAAAACCAGAGGTTTTCATGCACAAGAGCTATGACGAGAAGAAAGTGATGATCGAGCAACTGCGCGGCCCGTTCTCGATGGACATGGTCATGCAGGAGATCAACCGCTACGCCGACAGCGAGTTCCGCTACTCCGACAAGTCCGACGACTCCGCCGTGGAAAAGCTGCTGCGTGACGCGCGGCTGCGCGAACGGGCAGCGCGTGAGATGGAGGAGATGAAGAAAAAGGGGCTGTGGAATGCGTGATGCGCTCCGGCCTTTCCTTCTCCCCTTGTGGGAGAAGGAATAATGGCCCGCAAACCCGATCTCCTGCGCGACAACGAGCTCATTTACGGCCGGCTGCTCGTCGTCGACGAGCCGCATCTCATCGAGCGCTACAACAAGGCGCTTGCCGCCTTTGGCCTCGAGCCCACCAAGCTGAAGAGCTTCCAGATCGACCGCACCGGTTTTTCGCCGGAAGTGGCGGAGGAATGCGGCGACCACGGCTACCTCGATCCCAATGAGGTCAACCGCCGCTTCATCATCCTGACGCCGTCGCAGATCGACCTGCCGGTGGTGCACACCGCCTTCTCCAACACCTCGCAGCTGATGTTCGAGTTCATGTCCAGGAATCAGCGCGCCATCGACGCGCTGACCATCAAGGATGTCATCTACGGCGAGATCGAGGATTCCATTCCCAAGGTCAACGATATCGAGGATCTGCTGTCGATCAACCAGGTCGAGTTCAAGGTGCTGTCGGCCGAAGATGTGCTGGGCAAGGCCGCGGAGCTCGGCAAGCTCGTCGACCGCCTGAAACAGGAGCCTGACGCCTGGCGCGACAACGCCATGCTCACCCGCATGGTGGAACTGGCCAAGATCTGCGGCGACATCCGCGAGAACGCGCTGGTGCCCGACCAGGTAATCTTCCGCCACAACGCCTACTGGACCAGTCATTTTGGCGGGCTTTACGTGTTCGTCGACCCCGACATGACGACCGTCATCAGCGATCCGGCGGCCCCCGGTTTCCGCCGCTCGCGGCCGTGGCAGGTAAGCTATCTCTCGATCAAGGACGCCGACAAGGTGTTCAAGTTCCTCGCCGCCACCGGCCGCATCGAACTGCCGCGCGCCTCCTGGATCGAAGCCTCGGGCTATCTCGAGCACCGCGCCGAGATGGTGGTGCGTGCGCTGATCCGCGACGCCGAGCCGAACCGCAATCTGACCGACGTCGACAAGGTCTGGCTGCAGACCTGGATCCAGGGTCATGCCGACCTGATCACCAGGGACGGCAATTTCCCCTTCCTCAACGCCGCCAAGCGCGAGATTGCCCAGCTCGGCCATCTCAAGATCGAGGATGTGTTCCCGCAGCAGCGCTTCCTGGTGGTCCGCGCCAAGCCCGACCATCCCGACGCCTGGCTGACCAACCGGCTGATCTCGGATTTCGTGCCGTCGGACTTCGTCTCGCGCTACGTCTTCAACAAGCAGGGCTTCTACAAGGACTATGAGGACTTCAGCGACGCCTGGCGATCGCATGTTGTGGACATTCTGAAAACCACATATCTGAAGGACAAGGTGGCGTTCCGCACGCGCCTTTACGGCCTGACTGACTAGAACGAAACCGGCCGTCATTTCGTTCTAACTTGTTGTTTTGGCGCATGATGTTATCCAAAAAGTCCGCAACTTTTTGACATTATGCTTTGAGGGGGTGACACAGCCATGCTCGATCCGATCGTGAACTTCTTCGTCAGGATTTTCCAATGGATCGGCCGCGGCATCGGGCTTCTGATCGGCGTCATCTTGTGGCCGTTCATCTGGGCCGGGCGCTGGTATACGCAGCGCGGTTGGATCCTCAAGGCCGTGCTCGGCCTCGCCTTGCTCGTGCTGCTCGGCCTCTATGCCAATTTCTTCTACGCCACACAGTGGTGGAACAATTTCAACCCGAACTATCCCGACACCTACACGTTCGAGAAGCGCAACATCTCGGCGGGCGAACAGGTAGCCGCCGGTGCCGGTGCCGACACTGCCAGGACCTGCGGCAACTCCGGCATCGCCCAGATTGCCGCCGATTTGACCGACTTCAACGTTAACCAGAATGCCTGGATCTCGTCGATGATCCTCTACAAGCTCGGCCTGTTCGGCATCAGCTGGGACAACACGCCGTGGATGGACAACAAGGCCTCGTTCCAGCGCGGCATCAACCAGGCGGTGCGCCGCACCGCGACCGAGCTCGCCGACAATCTCGGCCGTGTGCGCACGACATCGCAGATCGACGCCGACCTGCAGGATGCGCGCGGCAATCTGCAGTTCGACGAGTACACCTGGTATTTCGGTGTAAGCCCGTTCGGCCCGAAGACGCCGACCCCGAGCTATTATCGCGACGCCGTGCGCAAGCTGCGCTCCTTCAACGCCCGCCTCGCCACCTGCCAGGCCACCTTTGATGCCCGTGCCGACAATCTGAAGCAATATATCGACCGTATCGCCAGCGATATCGGCTCGACCTCGGCCATCCTCAAGGAACGTGCCGAAAACCATAACAATGGCTGGTTCGATTTCCGCGCCGACGACCGCTACTGGTTCGCCTATGGCCAGCTCTACGCCTATTACGGACTGATGAAGGGCGCGCAGGCCGACTTCGAGGACGTCATCAAGGAAAAGCACCTGCAGAGCCTGTGGGATACGATGGACGCGCAGTTCGTCTCGGCGCTGCGCATCCAGCCCTTCATCATCGCCAATGGCCGCGAGGACGGCTGGCTCCTGCCCACGCATCTGACGACCATGGGCTTCTATGTGCTCAGGGTGCGTTCCAACATGGTCGAAATCAGCAACGTGCTGACGCAGTAGGGCTGGTCGGCCCAATGCATGTGGCTCAAAAGTGGTCCGGCCTGGGGAGAACGACATGCATGGAGACAAATGCCTGAAGCGCGATGCGCTTTAGGCCGGCGATGGCGGATTTGCGCCGCCTTGTCTGTCGCATTCCGTGCATTGCGCGGCTGTTTTGAGACGGCGGACGCGTCCCCGCTCTGGCTTCTATACGGCGCGGCAAGCGGAGCCAGAAAGAACCGGAGGCAGGTCGGCCCGCCGCAGAGGAATTTTCTTCATAGGAAACATAGTTGCATGAAAGTTGACGCCACGGCAGCGAGAGGGCTAGAACATGCCCTTGCCCGCGCGGCGTATCGAACATGCACCAGTGATCAACCCGTCCCCTCCACCGTCCAATCCAGAGGAAAGCCGTCATGGCAGAAGTGAAGTCCGACATCGAGATCGCCCGCGGTGCGAAGAAAAAACAGATCCAGGAGATCGGCGCCAAGATCGGCATCCCGACCGAACACCTTTTGCCCTATGGCCATGACAAGGCGAAGGTCTCCGCCGAATTCATCAAATCGGTGAAGGGCAACAAGGACGGCAAGCTGATCCTGGTCACCGCCATCAACCCGACCCCGGCCGGCGAAGGCAAGACGACCACCACCGTCGGCCTCGGCGACGGCCTGAACCGCATCGGCAAGAAAGCGATCATCTGCATCCGCGAAGCCTCGCTCGGTCCGAATTTCGGCGTCAAGGGCGGTGCGGCCGGCGGCGGCTACGCGCAGGTCGTGCCGATGGAGGACATGAATCTCCATTTCACCGGCGACTTTCATGCCATCACCACCGCGCACAACCTCCTGTCGGCGTTGATCGACAACCACATTTACTGGGGCAATGAGCTCGGCATCGACACCCGCCGCGTCGCCTGGCGCCGCGTCATGGACATGAACGATCGGGCGCTGCGCGAGATCATCTGCTCGCTCGGCGGCGTCGCCAACGGCTATCCGCGCGAGGCCGGGTTCGACATCACCGTCGCCTCGGAGGTCATGGCCATCCTGTGCCTCGCCACCGACCTGAAGGACCTGGAGAAGCGCCTGGGCGACATCATCGTCGCCTATCGCCGCGACAAGTCGCCGGTCTATGCCCGCGACCTCAAGGCCGACGGCGCCATGGCCGTGCTGCTCAAGGACGCCATGCAGCCGAATCTGGTGCAGACGCTGGAGAACAATCCGGCCTTCGTGCACGGCGGCCCGTTCGCCAACATCGCGCATGGCTGCAACTCGGTGGTCGCCACCACGACGGCGCTCAAGCTTGCCGACTACGTCGTCACGGAAGCCGGCTTCGGCGCCGACCTCGGCGCGGAAAAATTCTTCGACATCAAGTGCCGCAAGGCCGGGCTGAAGCCGGCGGCGGCGGTCATCGTCGCCACCGTACGCGCCATGAAAATGAATGGCGGCGTCAAGAAGGAAGACCTCGGCAAGGAAAACATCGAGGCGGTGAAGAAGGGCTGCGCCAATCTCGGCCGCCACATCGAGAACATCAGGCAGTTCGGCGTGCCGGCGGTAGTTGCCATCAACCACTTCTACTCCGACACGGATGGCGAAATCCAGGCGATGAAGGATTATGTCGCCTCGATGGGCGAAGAGGCGATCCTGTGCAAGCACTGGGCCAACGGCTCGGCCGGCATCGAGGATCTCGCCAAGAAAGTGGTGGCGCTGGCCGAATCCGGTGCCTCGCAGTTCGCGCCGCTCTATCCCGACGCCATGCCGCTGTTCGAGAAGATCAACACCATCGTCCAGCGCATCTATCGCGGCTCGGAAGCGATCGCCGACAAGTCGGTGCGCGACCAGTTGCACGCCTGGGAGCAGGCCGGCTACGGCCACTTGCCGGTGTGCATGGCCAAGACGCAGTATTCCTTCTCGACCGACCCGAACCTGCGCGGTGCGCCAACCGGCCACACCGTCCCGGTGCGCGAGGTCAGGCTTTCGGCGGGTGCCGGCTTCGTCGTCATTGTCTGCGGCGAGGTCATGACCATGCCCGGCCTGCCCAGGGCGCCGTCGTCGGAAAAGATCTTCCTCAACGAAGCCGGCCAGATCGAAGGCCTGTTCTAGAAATCCTCAATTCCAAAAAGTGCAAAGGGCGCCGCAGCGATGCGGCGCCCTTTGTATTTCCGCAGACGACTACGCAGCGTTGCGAGCCAGCGCCCGCTGGTTGGAGCCGAAGATCGTATCGCGTTCCGGCAAGGTGCCGGTCTTCAGGCACTCGATCCATTCGGCGGTCTTGAGCACGGCGGCGAAGCGCGACTGCAGGATGATTGTCACCACGCGGTGGATCTCCTCGGCCGAGGCATAGCCCGCGCTGTTGGCGTAAGGCACCGAGCCGGTCGCGTCGGACAGGAACTCGACGGCAAAGCCCATATGCACGGCGTGGATGATGGTCGACAGGTCGCAATTATGCGTCATGTAGCCGACCACCACGATCGTATCGATGGCGTTGGCGCGCAGCCACTCTTCGAGATCGGTGCCGGTGAAGGCGGAAGGCAGCGTCTTCTCGACATAGTGGTCGCGTGGCCGCCTCGATATCTCGGGATGCAATTCCGCGCCATGGCTGCCCTTGGCGAAGATTGGCGACGTCTCCGGCGCCATCTGCTTGACGACCACCACCTTGATGCCGGCCGCTGCTGCCGCGTCCATTGCGCGCGCCACGTTGACGACGCTGTCGCGGAACGGCGGATGCTGGATGGCGAGATTGCCGCCGTCATAGTCATTCTGGACGTCCACGACGACGAGCGCGCGGCGCGGCGTCTTGCTGGCTGGTTCGGACATGATGCATTCCTTTGAGGCTTGATGTGATGCCCGAGCATAGGTCCGCCACCATCGGACGAAAGTGGCCCGATTGACATCATTCGAAAGAATTGGGACAATCCGCCATAACCCGCGCAGAAATCCCTGGCAAAGACATGACCCACCCGATCGTCGCCGTCCTCGCCTTCGACGGCATCAGCCCGTTCCATCTCTCCGTCCCTTGCCTGGTGTTCGGCGAGGATCGCACATCGTTCGGCCTGCCGCGCTTCGACTTCCGCATCTGCGCGATCGAGGCCGGGCCCGTCCACACCGAGGCCGGGCTGAGCGTCGCCGCGCCGCATGGGCTTGAGGGGCTCGACGGCGCCGACATCGTCATCGTGCCGAGCTGGCGGGATCTCGAAGACCCGCTGCCGGAACTGCTGACGCAGGCACTGCGGCGGGCCCACCGCAATGGTGCCCTGATCGTCGGCCTTTGCCTGGGAACGTTCGCAGTCGCTGCTGCCGGACTGCTTGGCGGTCGGCGTGCGGCCACGCATTGGGCCTACGCCGAGCGGCTTCAGAAGCTTCATCCCGACATCGCGGTGGATGCCGAGGTGCTCTATGTCGACAATGGCGACGTGGTGACGTCGGCCGGCGTCGCGGCCGGGCTCGACTGCTGCCTCCATATCGTTCGCGCCCGCTACGGCGCCGAGGCAGCACTGCGGCTCGCGCGGCAGATCGTGCTCTCCCCGCACCGGCAAGGCGGACAGGCGCAGTTCATCGAGCGCCCGCTGGCGAGGAGCGCCGATACCGACAGGTTCACACAAGCACTCGACGCGGTGCGTGCGACGCTCGGCGATGCGCACAGCCTGGACCGCGTCGCCGAAGCCGCCGGCCTGACCCGGCGCACCTTCACCCGCCGCTTCCAGAAATCGATCGGCACCAGTTTCGGCGATTGGCTGATCGAGCAACGGCTTGAACTGGCGCAGCGTCTGCTCGAGGCGACGGAAAAATCGATGGACGTCGTGGCCTTCGAGGCCGGCTTCGGCAGCGCCGCTTCGCTACGCCAGCATTTTTCGGCGCGTCTCAGGACCTCCCCGGCGCAATACCGGCGTGAATTTTCCAGGCGGGCCGACCAGGGCGACCGGTCGCCGCACGCGCTTTCGCACTGAGCGCCCGCCGGGCACTCAACCGCGTTTGACCGCCCGCGCCGGATTGCCGACCACCGTCATGTTCGCGGGCACGTCGCGCGTCACCACGGCGCCGGCGCCGACGATGGCGCCCTCGCCGATGCTGACGCCGCCGAGGATGACGGCACTGCCGCCGATCCAGGCATCGGCACCGATCTCGACCGGCCTGGCGATTTCCAGCCCGGCTTGTCGCCCCGCGGCCTCCCTGTGATGCTCGGCGCAATAGATCTGCACATTGGGGCCGAGCAGCGTTCCCTTGCCGATGCGCACGCTTGCCGTGTCGAGAATGATGCAGCCGGCATTG
Organism: Mesorhizobium sp. B2-3-6; assembly: GCF_006442305.1. NCBI lineage: Bacteria > Pseudomonadati > Pseudomonadota > Alphaproteobacteria > Hyphomicrobiales > Phyllobacteriaceae > Mesorhizobium > Mesorhizobium sp. B2-3-6. The sequence continues at coordinate 209,200 of NZ_VFVW01000003.1, forward strand.
AGAAAGACGCCGTCCCCGAGAAAGATGTTGAAGCCATAGGCACAGTGGACCGGCGCCTCGATGCGGGCGCCCTCGCCCGCGCCGCCGAGCAGATCCCGCAAGGCAGGCCCGATGTTGCCGCGCTGACGGGGCGCAAGCGAATTGTGCTCGAATACGGCGCCCGCAGCCACGCCACGCAGCGCCTCCAGTTCGTCATCCATGCACGTATACCACTCGCCCGCCGCCATTTTTGCGCGTTCGCTCTCAGCCATGCGGTGCCTCCGTCATCATTGCCACGCACCGTTGCGGCGTAAGAGAGCGCCTATGCAAGTACTGGCCAAATACCGGACCTATGGTAGCCTGCCTTTTCAGGGCTGTCCCGGCCCGGGATCGAGGGGGATCAACATGCTTTACATTCTTGCACTTCTGATCGGGGTCATTGCCGGCCTGCGCGCCATGACCGCGCCGGCCGCCGTCGCCTGGGGCGCCTGGCTCGGCTGGCTGCCGGTTGCCGGCACCTGGGCAAGCTTCATGAGCCACTGGGCCGCTGTCGGCATTTTCACTATCCTGGCCATCGTCGAGCTGGTCACCGATCAGTTGCCGTCGACGCCGAGCCGCAAGGTGCCGCAGCAATTCGGCGCCCGCATCCTGCTCGGCGCCTTCAGCGGCGCCGTGATCGGCGCCACTGGCGGCGCCACCATCGTCTGCCTGATCGCCGGCGCCATAGGGGCCGTCATCGGCACGCTCGGCGGCGCGGAGGCGCGCGGCCGGCTGGCGGCCGCCTTCGGCAAGGACCAGCCCGCGGCCTTCATTGAGGATGCGGTCGCAATCGTCGGCGGCCTCTTGATCGTGGCGGCGGTGGCATGACGGCGAAAACCTTCGATGCCATCGTCATCGGTGCCGGCCAGGCCGGCCCTTCGCTGGCCGGCCGGCTGACCGCGGCCGGCATGAGCGTGGCGCTGATCGAGCGCAAGCTGGTCGGCGGCACCTGCGTCAACACCGGCTGCATGCCGACCAAGGCCATGGTCGCCAGCGCCTATGCCGCGCATCTGGCGCGGCGCGCCGCGGACTATGGCGTGACCCTCTCCGGCCCGGTCGGCGTCGACTATGCCAGGGTCAAGGCGCGCAAGGACAAGGTGTCGAACGACGCCCGCGGCAATCTGGAAACCTGGATCGCCGACATGGATAAATGCACGCTCTATCGCGGCCATGCGCGTTTCGAATCCGCCAACATGGTGCGCGTCGGCGATGATCTCCTGACCGCCGGCAAGATCTTTCTCAACACCGGCGGCCGCGCATCGGTACCGGATCTGCCCGGCATTCACGACATCGACTTTCTCACCAACTCTTCGATGATGGACCTCGACGTGTTGCCGCGCCACCTCGTGGTGGTCGGCGGCAGCTACATCTCGCTCGAATTCGCGCAGATGTTCCGCCGCTTCGGCGCGGAGGTCACGATTGTCGAAAAGGGCTCGCGGCTGATCGGCCGCGAAGACGAGGATGTGTCCGACGCCATCCTGTCGATCCTCGAAAACGAAGGCATCGCGGTCCATCTCGGCGCCGACGCCATAAGCTTTGCTAGGCAGGGCGAGGATATTGCCGTTGCCTTCTCCGCCGGCAAGCCGCCGGCCGTCGGCTCGCATGTGCTCCTGGCTCTGGGGCGAACGCCCAATACCGACGATCTCGGCCTCGACAAGGCCGGCATCGAAGTCGACAAACGCGGCTTCATCACCGTCGACGACCAGTTGCGCACCAGCGTGCCCGGCATCTGGGCGATGGGCGACTGCAATGGCAAGGGCGCCTTCACCCACACGTCCTACAACGATTACGAGATCGTCGCGGCCAATTTGCTCGACAATGATCCGCGCAAGGTCAGCGACCGCATCGAGGCCTACGCTCTCTACATCGACCCGCCGCTCGGCCGCTGCGGCATGACCGAGGCGTCGGTGAAGAAGTCGGGACGCCGCGCGCTGGTCGGCCAGCGACCGATGACCCGCGTCGGCCGCGCCGTCGAGAAAGGCGAGACGCAAGGCTTCATGAAGATCCTCGTCGACGCCGACACAAGGGAAATCCTCGGCTGCTGCGTGCTTGGCCCCGGCGGCGATGAAGCCGTGCATTGCGTGCTTGACCTGATGTATGCCAAGGCGCCTGTGGACACGCTGGCGCGCGCCATGCACATCCACCCCAATGTCTCGGAACTGCTGCCAACCATCGCCCAGGAGTTGAAGCCGCTGGTCTGAACTCCGGCTTCAGCGGTCGGTTCGGCCGCTCGGCCGGGTTCGGTCAGGGTCGTTTAGGCAGCACGGCATAAGCACCGCTGCCAGTGCCTCTTTGCTCTCCGTTTTCTGCATTGCTGCATTGCGGCAATGGCGCTTGTGCGCCATGGGGCGCTCGCGCAGTTTCCATTTGAACCGATTCAGTCTGGACCTCCCATGCCTTTGCCGATCCTTGCGCTTGCCATTGCGTCCTTCTGCATCGGCACCACCGAATTCGTCATCATGGGTCTGCTGCCGGAGGTCGCCGCCGACCTTGGCGTGACCATTCCCGCGGCCGGGCTGCTGGTCACGGGCTATGCGCTGGGCGTGGTCTTCGGCGCACCGATCGTGGCGATGGCCACCGCGCATCTGCCGCGCAAGCCGGTGCTGGTCGGACTGGCCGCACTGTTCGTCGTCGGCAACCTGCTCTGCGCCATCGCGCCCAATTACTGGATGCTGATGGGCGCGCGCGTCTTCACCGCCTTCGGCCACGGCGCCTTCTTCGGCATCGGTTCGGTCGTCGCCGCCAGCCTGGTGCCCCGCAACAAGCGTGCCAGCGCCATCGCGCTGATGTTCGCCGGCCTGACGCTGGCTAACATCCTCGGCGTTCCCGCCGGAACGGCGCTTGGCGAAGCCTTCGGCTGGCGCGCCACCTTCCTGGCGGTGGTCGGCATCGGGCTGATCTCGGTCGCGGCGATCGCTTGGCTAGTGCCGCCGGATGTCACTGAACCAAGCGGCGACGGCTTGCGCGGCGAATTGCGCGTGCTCGGCAAGCTGCAGGTGTGGCTGGCCATGCTGATCGCGGCGCTCGCCTCAGCCAGCCTGTTTGCCGTCTTCACCTACATCAAACCCTATCTCACCGACGTGTCCGGCCTCTCGACTTCAGCGGTCACCTGGGTGCTCTTGCTGTTCGGCGCCGGCATGACCATCGGCAACATCATCGGCGGCCGGCTGGCCGACTGGAAGCTGATGCCGACGGTCATCGGCACGCTGCTGCTGCTGGCGGTCCTGTTTGTCGGCTTCATGCAGTTCGGCGCTATCGCCAGTGTCGCCATAGGCATCGTCTTCTTGTGGGGCATGCTCGTCTTCGTCGTCGTGCCGCCGTTGCAGATCCGTGTCGTGGAAGCCGCTTCCGAGGGACCGAACCTTGCCGCCACGCTGAACCAGGGCGCCTTCAATGTCGGCAACGCCAGCGGCGCCTGGATCGGCGGCGTGGCGCTCTCCTGGGGCGTTTCCTATGCCAACCTGCCGCTGGTGGGCGCGGCACTAGCTCTGCTGGCGGTCGCCGTAGCCGTTGCCTCGCGGGCACTGGACCAGCGCGCTCCGGTCGTCACTCTTCAACCTGCCGCGCAGTAGCTGCTTGCGCCCATAGCGCGACAGCCTGGACCAATCGACAAGCGCACAGTCGAAGAGGAATGTCTTCTCGCCTCTCGACGGAGAAAGACCCCATGCAGAAATCGATCGAACGCATAGCCGGCGACAGCGAGGGCGTTTCCTATGAATTCCCGCTGTTTCGCTTCGCTGGAACCGACGAATCCGCGCCTTCGGCCTATCTGCAGGCAGCACTCCATGCCGGCGAACTGCCCGGAGTAGTCGCCATTGACGCGCTGATGCCGATGCTGGCCAGGGCCGAGGCGGAGGGGCGCATCAAGGGCGACATCACCATCGTGCCCTGGGCCAATCCGATCGGCCGCGCCCAGTATCATTTCGGCGAACATCAGGGCCGTTTTCATCTGGGCACGCGCACCAACTTCAACCGCGGTTTCCCGCTGCTCGCCGCGCCCGACACGGCACTCCTGCCCGACACCGCGCATGGCACGCCCGACCAGCGGCTGAAGACGAGACTGGTGCAGCTTTCGCTCGGCCACGACATCGTGCTCGACCTGCATTGCGACGACGAGGGTCTTTCCTACCTGTATGTCCACACCAGCCTGTGGCCGGCAATGGCCGACTGCGCCGCCGCCATGGGCGTCGAGGCGGTGGTGCTGTGGAGTGAAGACACGGACGGCACTTTCGAGGGCGCCTCGATCATGCCCTATCAGAACGTTCCCGCGGATGTGGCGAAGCTCGACCGGCGCGTCGTCACGACGGTCGAATATCGCGGCATCCTCGATGTCGATGGCGCGTTCGCGGCGTCGGACGCCGCGGGGCTCTACCGGCTGCTGGTGGCGCGCGGCGTGGTCGCCGACCCGGCCCTGCCCTCACCCGGTGCCTTCACCGGGGTTGTCGCGCCGCTCGAAAACATCGACATGATGCCGGCGCCCCGGGCGGGTGCCGTGCTCTATGACGTGGAGCCCGGCGACCGCGTCGCCAAGGACACGCGGCTTGCCGTCATCGTCCACGCACCGGGCGAAGCCGATGGCCGCACCGAGGTGTTCGCGCCGCAGGCCGGCATCGTCCTGACCCGGCGCTCGCGCCGCATCATCCGCGCCGGCGAGGATCTGTTGAAACTGGTGGGCGACAGGAAGAGCGCCGACGCAAGGTCCGGCACCCTGGAAGATTGAGCCTCCACCGAATCCAGTTGCGCGGTCGCTCAATCGCCGCTATGGGAATCGCCATGAACATGCGTTCGATCAAGACCGTTTGGTGGTGGGCCTGCTGACAGCGGCCTGTTCGAACGCGTGCGCGTGAAAAGAGAGGGTGGCCGCAGCGGAATGTCCGGGCGGCCATTTGTTTTTTCCAAGCCATTCCCGGGTCCGTTGCCCAAGAAGCTGATGGAGACGGCAATGACGATGAAGGTTCTGGACAACGGCGCAGAGAGTTTTGTGACCGGGGGTGGCATCACCATCACCCGCGAGCGCCACGACCGGCCCTATGAAGGCGCCATCGACGCCTATGTTGACGGGCTGAATGCGCGCCGGGGCGCGGTGTTTTCTTCGAACTATGAATATCCCGGCCGCTATACGCGTTGGGACACCGCCATCATCGACCCGCCTTTGGTGATCTCGGCGCGTGGCCGGTCCATGCGCATCGAGGCGCTGAACCGGCGGGGCGAGGTGCTTCTGCCGGTCATCGTCAAGACGCTCGGCGATATCGCCGAGATCACGATCGCCGAGGCGTCGAAAAAGCTGATCCGCCTCGACGTCGCCAAGCCGGGCCGCGTCTTCACCGAAGAAGAACGCAGCCGCGTTCCTTCCGTCTTCACGGTTCTGCGCGCCATCACCGCCTTGTTCAAGACCGCCGAAGACGCCAATCTCGGCCTTTACGGCGCCTTCGGCTACGACCTCGCCTTCCAGTTCGATCCGGTCGACTACAAGCTCGAACGCAAGCCAAGCCAGCGCGATCTCGTGCTGTTCCTGCCCGACGAGATCCTGGTCGTCGATCATTATTCGGCCAAGGCCTGGACCGATCGATATGACTACGCCGGCAAGGGTTTTTCGACCGAAGGCCTGCCGCGCGACGAGATCGCCGAGCCGTTCAAGACTGCCGACCGTATCCCGCCGCGCGGCGACCATGAACCCGGCGAATACGCCAATCTTGTGCGCCGCGCGATGGACAGCTTCAAGCGCGGTGACCTGTTCGAGGTCGTACCCGGGCAGATGTTCTACGAACGCTGCGAGACCCAACCCTCCGAGATTTCGCGCAAGCTGAAGTCAATCAACCCCTCGCCCTATTCCTTCTTCATTAATCTGGGTGAAGGCGAATACCTGATCGGCGCTTCGCCCGAAATGTTCGTGCGCGTCAACGGCCGCCGTGTCGAGACCTGCCCGATCTCGGGCACGATCAAGCGTGGCGACGACGCCATTTCCGACTCAGAGCAGATCCTGAAGCTGCTCAATTCCAAGAAGGACGAATCCGAGCTCACAATGTGCTCGGATGTCGACCGCAACGACAAGTCGCGCGTCTGCGAGCCGGGTTCGGTGCGCGTCATCGGCCGCCGCCAGATCGAGATGTATTCGCGGCTTATCCACACGGTTGACCATATCGAGGGCAGGCTGCGCGAAGGCATGGACGCCTTCGACGCGTTTCTCTCGCACGCCTGGGCGGTGACCGTCACCGGCGCGCCGAAACTATGGGCCATGCGCTTCATCGAGCAGAACGAGAAGAGCCCGCGCGCCTGGTATGGCGGCGCCATCGGCATGGTCAATTTCAACGGTGATATGAACACCGGCCTGACACTGCGCACCATCCGCATCAAGGACGGCATTGCCGAGGTGCGTGCCGGCGCCACATTACTGTTCGACAGCATTCCCGAGGAAGAAGAAGCCGAAACCGAACTGAAGGCCTCCGCCATGCTCTCCGCCATCCGCGACGCCAAGACGGGCAATGCCGCCAGCACCGAGCGCACCACCGCGCGCGTCGGCGACGGCGTCAACATCCTGCTCGTCGACCATGAAGACAGCTTCGTCCACACGCTGGCCAATTACTTCCGTCAGACCGGCGCCAATGTCTCGACCGTGCGCACCCCCGTGCCGGAAGAAGTTTTCGACCGGCTGAAGCCGGATCTCGTCGTGCTGTCGCCTGGTCCCGGCACGCCCAAGGATTTCGACTGCGCCGCCACCATCGGACGAGCGCGCGCCCGCGAGCTGCCGATCTTCGGCGTCTGCCTCGGCCTGCAGGCGCTGGCCGAGGCCTATGGCGGCGAATTGCGGCAGCTGCATGTGCCGATGCACGGCAAGCCGTCGCGCATTCGCGTCTCCAAGCCCGGCATCATCTTCTCCGGCCTGCCCAAGGAAGTCACCGTCGGCCGTTACCATTCGATCTTCGCCGATCCGGTGCGGCTACCCGACGATTTCGTGGTCACCGCCGAGACCGAAGACGGCGTCATCATGGCCTTCGAGCACCGCAAGGAGCCGATCGCCGCGGTGCAATTCCATCCGGAATCGATCATGACGCTCGGCCACAATGCCGGCATGCGCATCATCGAGAACATCGTCGCCCACCTGCCGCGCAAGGCCAAGGACAAGGCCGCCTAGAGACGATGGTCGAAACGCGGGACACGATGGCGGTCGCGGCGAAGGCCGCGACCAGGCGCAAGGTCGCAAGGCTTGCCTTCTGGTCGATCGTCGTCGCTTGTGTGGTGCTCGCACTCAAGCTTGCCGCCTGGTACATCACCGGTTCCGTCGCACTTTATTCGGACGCGCTGGAATCGATCGTCAACGTCATCGCCTCGGCCGCCGCGTTCTGGGCGATCCAGGTCAGCTACAAGCCTGCCGACCAGGACCATCCGTTCGGCCACCACAAGGCCGAGTATTTCTCGGCCGTCCTGGAAGGCGTGCTGATCGTGGTCGCGGCACTCCTGATCCTGAACGAGGTCTGGCAATCCTGGCTCCACCCCGTCCCGCTCCAGCAGCCTTGGGAAGGGCTTGCCGTCAACGGTGTGGCGACGGTCATAAACGCCTTCTGGGCCTGGGCGCTGATCCGTACAGGGCGCAACGCAAGATCGCCGGCACTGGTCGCCGACGGCCAACACATCATGACCGACGTCGTGACCTCGGTCGGCGTCTTCGCCGGCCTTGTCGGCGCGGTGCTGACCGGATGGCAGATCCTCGATCCGGCGCTGGCCGTGATCGTCGCGCTCAACATTCTTTGGCAGGGCTGGCATGTTATCGGCTCGTCGATGAACGGGCTGATGGACCGCGCAGTCGACACCCAGGAGCATATGCGCATCCGCGACATCATTTCGGCCAATTGCAAAGGCGCGCTCGAAGTGCACGACCTCAAGACACGCATCGCCGGCCGCGCCACCTTCATCGAATTCCATCTCGTCGTCGATGCCGACATGTCGGTCGGCGCCAGCCATGTCATCTGCGACCGCATCGAGGATGCGCTGCAGGCGGAAATCCCTTCCGTGCGCGTCACCATCCATGTCGAGCCCGATGATGAGGCCAAGCTGCCGAAGGGCACGACGGCGGTGCCGTTCGCGTGAGGCAGTTCACCACGTCTCGACTGACAGAGCTTTGATCCGCTCGAAGTCCCGGATATTGCGGGTCATCAGCGTAAGATCGCGCGCGCGCCTGCCCACCAATCAACGCATCGTAGGGACCAATTGGAGTTCCCAATGTGGCAAGCGTTGCCCGAATTTCTCCGGCATGTCTCGCGTCTTCCCGATCGAATTCGAGCACAGGAAACTGCAGAGCCTCGATACGCGCCAAATTTTCGACCCGTCGCTAGCTCTTTTCAGCACCATAGTACAGTTCGTGCACGACGATAGGCGAGACGGCAAAGTCCTGCGGCCTATGCCGTTTCAGCAGGCAAGCAGACCCTCATCGCCCTTCATGACCGCGATGACGGCATTGGTGTCGAGCAGGTAGATCACTTGAAGACGTCGCCCAAGGCAGCTCGATCCTGCCCGTCCTGACGTTCCAGCGCTGCCTCTGCGAAATCATTATCAAGCGGTCCAATCACTTGGTCGAGCCACGCCCAGTCCTGCGCAAGCGGTTCCAAGATGACGGTTTGCCCGTGACGGCGTATCGAGACCTCCTCTGTGTCGAAACGGAACTCCTTCGGCAGGCGCACGGCTTGGGACCTGCCTGACCAGAACACTTTTGCTTTGTCCATCGTGCTATCCTCAAATGAGATATAGCAAAGATATATCCCTTCGCGCTGACCTAAACAGGGCTCCGCTCAAGGCGCGCAAGCCGATTGCGGCATCGGTTCCAGCCGGTAGATCTTGTCGTCCGACTTCGTCTTGCCGTCGGCTGCCTGTGAACAGAAATCGACGATCGCCAGGCTGTTGTTGGGATTGGCCAGCATCATCATGCCATTGGCGCCGCGCTTGAGGAAAATCTCCTTCTGCGTGATATCGCAGGAGAAATCGCTCATCTTCGAGCTCGCCGCGCAGCGCCACTGGTCGGCCTCGCCCTGGCAGGAATAGACCTGCGTGGCCTTGCCCGACTTTTGTCGCGTCGTGACCGAAACGGCGATGTCGGCGCCGTCAGGCCAATTGGCAAGGTCGCCGCCCGCCGCGAATGAAGCCAGTTCGACCGGCCCACGGAACACGCGGATCGACTGCGTCAGTTGGTCGGGATGCGAACCGAAATGCGCGGCATCGTAGTCGCGTCCGTAGCAGAAGGCCTGGTCGGGCTTCAGCCGGTCGCGCAGCGGCGGACCCATCGCCGGGTCAATCGGGTCGATGCGGGCGAACTCCGCCTTGCAGGTCGCTGCCGGCATCGGGTCGAGGCGGAAATTGTCGTCCTGCGAGCCCAGCGCCTGCCTATTGTATTCAGTCGTGCCGAGTTCCTCCTCGGAACCGGCATCGAGATAGATATCGGGCTGCAGGTCCGAAAGAATCAGCCGGCCCTTGTCGTCGACTTTCAGCGACGCCAGCGTACGGTCGCATTCCATGCCGCAATGGATCGGGTTTGATGCGCCATCCTCGGATGGATGATTACACCAGCCGCCGGCCCATTCCGGAGCCTTGGCGCCACGCACCGTGGTGGTGACGAAGCCATTGTAGGACGTGTCGGCATTCGCGGCCGGTTCCTCGTTCGGCCTGCTGACCGGATCATGGCCGTAGTAGAAGAAGATCCGGGCCACCTTCTGCTCCGGATGCGTGTTGAGGTGGTTGGCATCGTAGATGCGGCCGAAACAGGCGTCCTGACCGTTGGGACTGAGTTCGGTGAGCTTGGTCGCCCCGTCGGCGAAAGCTGTCGCGCCCAGCAGGCTCAACAAGGCCGCTCCGGACAGGACGCTTGCCAGTCTCTGTTCGAACGCCATGTGACCCCTCCGCATCGGCAGGACGCGACATCAATTTATGCTACACTCGGCACTGCGGCCACGCAATTCGCGGCCATCTTTCAACGGGGACGACTGTAATGCGTCGACGCGACATGTTCCGCGCGATTCTCGTCGGAGCCGGCACGCTGATTGGACTGCGGGTGGCGCAAGCCGCGGCCACCGAGGCCACGAGATTGAAGGTCGCCTATCATCTCAGTGACCTCGACAAGGTCAATTTCGTGCTGGGCAACATCAAGAACCATTACGAAGGCACCGGCGGCAATGTCGATATCGCGCTGGTCGTCCATGGTCCGGCTCTTGCCGGTTTCAAGTCGAAGGGCATATCGGCGGCGATCTCCGGTCGTTTCACCGGTCTCGTCCAGCAAGGGCTCGATCCGCATGCCTGCGCTAACACCATGCACGGCATGGATATTTCGCTCGCCGACCTGCTCGACGGTTTTCACGCGGCCGACAGCGGCGGCGTCGTCAAGCTCGCCGAGCTGCAAAGCCAGGGCTATGCCTATCTCAGGCCTTGAAGCCGCATGGACTGAATGCAAGGGTGGCAAGACCCCGCGAAGAACCGCGAAAATCCCGGAGGAACGACAGTGCCAGCGACGACCACTCCCCTCGGGCTTGTCATTCCCGATCTCGCCGGCAAGGCGGTGCTGGTCACCGGCGCCTCGACCGGCATCGGCGCGGCGCTCGCCTTGGCTTATGCGGCGCAGAAATGTCTGGTCGCACTGCACTACAATTCCAGCCGTGACGCCGCCGAGAAGCTTGGCGAGGCCATTCGCGACAGTGGCGGCGAGGTGCTTCTCGTCCAGGGCGATTTTTCCCTGGCCGCCGATGTCGAGCGTGTCGTCGAGGACAGCGCGCAACATTTCGGCCGCCTCGACGGGCTGGTCAACAATGCCGGCGGCATGCTCGGCCGCGTGCCCTACGCCGAGCAGACAGAGGCGCATTACGACGCGGTGATGGATCTCAACGCGCGTTCGGTGCTGACCGCCTCGCGCAAGGCGATGCCGTGGCTGAAGAGACAAGGCGGCTTCATCGTCAACACCTCCTCGATCGCCGCCCGCAACGGCGCCGGCGGTGGCGCCGGGCTTTACGGCTCGGCCAAGGCTTTCGTCTCCAACGTCACGCGCGGCATGGCCAAGGAACTGATCGGCTTCGGCATTCGCGTCAACGCGGTGGCACCCGGCACCATTCTCACGCCGTTCCACGAACGCTACTCGACCGAAGAGCAGATCAGGGGCATGGTTGCCACCATTCCGCAGGGGCGCGCCGGCACGGCTGAAGATTGCGTCGGTGCTTATCTGTTCCTCTCCTCCGATCTGTTGAGCGGCTACATCACCGGCCAGGTGATCGAGGTGAATGGTGGCCAGTTGATGCCTTGAGCCGCGACCTGCATACTGACGAACGGTATACTCTTGTCGAAAACGCTGAAGGGAGACGAAGGGATGTACGGTCTGATCGGCAAGATGCGGGCGGCCCGCGGCCAGCGCGACGCTGTCATGGACGTCCTGCGCGCCAGCACCGGCGCCCTGCCCGGCTGCCTGAGCTATATCGTTGCCACCGACCCGGCCGATGCCGATGCCATCTGGGTCACAGAAGTGTGGACTGACCAGGCAAGCCACAAAGCCTCGCTGCAGCTTCCCGAAGTCCAGGCGGCCATCGCCAAGGCGAGGCCCTTCATCGCCGGCTTCGAGTTCCAGGTGGAAACCAACCCCGTCGGCGGCTTTGGATTGGCTGACGACAAGACGGGCTGATCCGGGTGGACGACTCGACGCAGATCGTAAACATTAGCGATGCGAAGGCCAATCTTTCACGTCTCGTTCAGCGAGCCGCCAACGGCGAACCTTTCATTATCGCCAAGGCTGGCAAGTCATTGGTCAAGGTCATTCCTATGGATCAATCGGTGCCGGTACAATCGCGACGGGTTGGCTTTATGGCTGGTCAGTTTTCGGTGTCCGACCGTTTCGATCGCATGAGCGGTGGAGAAATCGAGCAACTGTTCGGCACAGACATCTGAGGCGATCGCTTTTCGATGCAGCGGGGGTTCGCATCCCTTACCGCTCAGTCTAAGACCAGAACATGGATTCCTCGCCCAAGCAGCCGTCTCCTGGCCAGCCGGCCGTCGAGCGCATGGCGCGCATGCGCAAGCCTTGGCAATGGCTGGCCCTCCTCGTCATTTCCGTGCTGTTTGCCGGTGCGCTCGAACTGGCCGCGCTGCCGGCGGCGCTGCTCATCGGGCCGATGCTGGCGGCTATCGTCGCCGGCACCAACGGCGCTACCGTGCGCGTGCCGCGGCTTCTGTTCGGCTCCGCCCAGGCGATCGTCGGCTGCCTCATCGCCGCTTCGATCTCGGCCGACATTTTTCGCGTCTTCTATGCCGAATGGCCGCTGTTCCTCGGCGCAGTGACAGCCACCGTCACGGCGTCCAGCCTGCTCGGCTGGCTGATCAGCCGGTGGCGCATCTTGCCCGGCACGACCGCCGTCTGGGGATCCTCCCCAGGCGCCGCCACCGCAATGGTGCTGATGGCCGGCGCCTTCGGCGCCGACCAGCGCCTCGTCGCCTTCATGCAGTATCTGCGTGTCATCTTCGTCTCGATGACGGCGGCCATTGTCGCCAAGATGTGGGTCGACACGTCAGGCGTCGAAATCCCGCCGATTATCTGGTTTCCGCCGATCGATGCCCAAGCCTTAGCAGCAACCATTGGCATCGCGCTGGTCGGCGGGCTGGCGGGAAGGCTTTGCCGGTTGCCTTCGCCCTCCTTTCTGGGCACCTTCATCTTCGGCGCGGTGATCCACCTTGGCCTCGGCGTGCCGATGCAATTGCCGCCTTGGCTGCTGGCTGTCAGTTACGCCATGGTCGGATGGTCGATCGGGCTGAACTTCACAAGGCCGATCCTGCGCCATGCGACACGTGCCCTGCCGCAGATCGTCGCTTCGATCGTGGCTCTGATCGCCTTTTGCGGCGGCCTCGCCTTCATGATCAGCCATCTGCTCGGCATCGATCCGCTGACCGCCTATCTCGCGACCAGCCCCGGCGGCATGGACAGCGTCGCCATCATCGCCGCCGCCGCCCAGAACGTCGACATCTCCTTCATCATGGCGCTCCAGTCGGCGCGTTTCCTGATCGTGCTGCTTGTTGGCCCGAGCATCGCGCGGCTGGTAGCGCGCGCGGTGAAGGAATAGGCTGCTCCGCCCCGGCTGCCGGCATACTTATGGATCGATCCTAATCCTCGTCGTCGCCCTCGGCCTGCGCGTCGCGACGCCAATAGGCCGTTACCAGGTGCCGGTCGCGGCCCAGGCCCCACTCCTTGCGCACGATCTTGCGGATCTCGCGGAAGTCGGTGAACTCGCATCCGGCCCAGACGTAGAGGCTATCGGCAAGCGCCATGTGGCTGCGCTCGCGCAGGGCGGCCGCCAGCAGGCCGGCGGTGCCGGCCGCGCGGTCGTGCCGGTAAAGCCAGGTGATTTCGATGTTGTCGCCTTGCGCCAGCGCGATGCGGTCGTCCGGGCCATCGACCTCGATGAGCGCCTCGACGCGGGTTGACGGCCGCAGTTCCTCCAGAATCCGGCCAATTGCCGGCAGCGCTGTGTCGTCGCCGACCAGCAGCAGGGTCGGCGCCGTCGGCGTCTCGCCGCCGCTTGGCCCGATCATGCCGATGACGTCTCCCGCCACCGCGTTCTGCGCGAATGTGGCGGCGGGCGTGTCATAGCCGGGGTGCAGCACGAAATCGACATCGAGCCAACCGCTTGTCGGATCCACCGCCCGGATCGTGTAGATGCGCACGGTGAGCGCATCCTCACCGGCAGGCCACACAAGCAGGCCGTCGGCGCCCATCGAGGGCCAAACGGGCGGCCTGCCCCGCGGCGGCAGCAGCAGCCGGATGTGCAGGCCGCCATGAGTAAACCGGCCAAGATCATCGCCTGCAAAGCGCAGGCGCTGCATATGCGGAGAAATCCGCGTTGACGACACAACCGTGATTTCGCGGAAGAAGAGTGGGGTGCCGGTGTCGCTGCCGTCGCCTTGCCAGCGCAGTCCGCTCGTCGTTCCAAGGTGCTGCGCGACGTGGCCGGCGACCGTCATCTTCATGTAGGACAGGCAGGTTTCGTCTACGGCCGAGACGCGGATCAGCATGGAGTCGCCCTCGAGTGCCGCGCTCAGCGAACCGTAGTACAGGCGAAGTTCCCATCGATCGGCAACACCGGTCTCGACCTCGAATTCGCTGTGCTCGGTGCGCAGCCGGTCCATCACCGACCTGATCGCCGCATCGCTGATCCGGGTTTGCGCTCGCAGTTGGTCCATCGTTCGCGTCTTTCGAAACGGTTTGAAGCAATCGGCCGCAGGAGGGCCGCGCCGGCAGCGGCATGCCATAGACGTTCCGAAGTTTCCACAGAAACTTGAATACATAGGTCATCTTATATATTGAACCGCTACGTCCCGTTGGCGGCCAGGTCCGGCCTCGGCCTGTTGGAAGGGCACGCACGTCGGCGACGACGTCAGACGGAACGTGGCCCGGCACGCGCCCGACTGTCGGCATGGCTTTCGGTACGGCTTGCCTCCGGCTGGCCGCTCCTGTATGAAAACCGCCATGAACACGCGCGCCACCACCGCTTCCCGTCAGACCGGCTTTGCCGGCGAGACCGTGCGCGCGCTTGCCTCGACGCTGCTTCTTCTCGGCCTTATCGGCGATCGCCGGGTTCGCTGAAGGAGCGCCCGGCGGTCGAGCCGCCGCGCAAGCGCATGCTCCTTGGCAGTCACATCAAGCGAACGAAAAACTGGTAAAGGCGCCACTCGCCACCCATCCGCCTGAAGGCGGATTCGAGGGTCGCCGGGAGAAACGACGATGAACGCACGAGAAGAAATCCGCGTAAGCGAGGCCCCGGCGGGCCAGCAGAACGGCGGCATGCCGGACGCCGCCCGCAAGTACCAACCCTACCCAATCGTCGGCCTCACCGACCGGACCTGGCCCTCGAAAGTGATCGACAAGACGCCAATCTGGTGCTCGGTCGACCTGCGCGACGGCAACCAGGCGCTGATCGACCCGATGGGCCACGAACGCAAGGCGCGCATGTTCGCGCTGCTGCTCGACATGGGTTTCAAGGAGATCGAGATCGGTTTCCCTTCGGCCTCGCAGACCGATTTCGACTTCGCCCGCTGGTGCATCGAAGAGGGCAGCGTACCGGCCGACGTTTCGCTGCAGGTGCTGGTGCAGTGCCGGCCCGAACTGATCACCCGCACCTTCGAAGCGCTCAGAGGCGCCACCAACCCGATCGTGCATTTCTACAATTCGACCAGCGAGTTGCAGCGCCGCGTCGTCTTCGAGAAGGACGTTGCCGGCATCAAGCGCATCGCCACCGATGCCGCCAAGATGATCACCGACATGGCAGCGAGTGCCGGCGGCGGCTACCGTTTCGAATACTCGCCCGAAAGCTTCACCGGCACCGAGCTCGAAGTCGCGCTGGAGATCTGCAACGCGGTCACCGAGATCGTGAAGCCGACGCCTGACAACAAACTCATCATCAACCTGCCGTCGACCGTCGAGATGTCGACGCCCAATATCTATGCCGACCGCATCGAGTGGATGTGCCGCAATCTCGACAGGCGCGAGAACCTGATCATTTCGCTGCACCCGCATAATGACCGTGGCACCGGCGTCGCCACCACCGAGCTCGGCCTGATGGCCGGCGCCGATCGCGTCGAAGGCACGCTGTTCGGCAATGGCGAGCGCACCGGCAATGTCGACATCGTCACGCTGGCGCTCAACATGTACACGCAAGGCGTCGATCCGAAGCTGGACTGCTCCGACATCAACCGGATGAAGGATGTCTACGAATATTCGAACCAGCTGAAGATTCCCGAGCGCCATCCCTATGTGGGCGAACTCGTCTACACCGCCTTTTCCGGCTCGCACCAGGATGCCATCAACAAGGGTATGAAGGCGCTGAAGAAGGCCAACACGCCAGTGTGGGAGGTTCCCTATCTGCCGATTGACCCGGCCGACGTCGGCCGCAGCTACGAAGCCATCATCCGCATCAACTCGCAGTCCGGCAAGGGCGGCATCGCCTATGTGCTGCAGGCGGATTACGGGCTCAACCTGCCGCGCAACCTGCAGATCGAGTTTAGCCAGGCAATCCAGGCGATCACCGATGCCGAAGGCAAGGAAGTGCCGGCCAGGCGCATCTATGAGCGCTTCCTCGATACCTATGTCGACCAGCCGGGCGCCAGGCTGAAATTCCTCGATCACCACACCTATCCGGACACCGAGGTAAAGGGCCGGCGCGTTGTCGAGGCGGTCATTATCGACGACGGCAAGGAGATGACGATATTAGGCACAGGCACAGGCCCGATCGACGGCTTCGTCGATGCGCTGTCGCGCCATGTCGGCGTCGATATGTCGGTGCTCGACTATTCCGAGCACTCGATGCAGCGCGGTTCGAACGCCTCGGCCATTTCCTATGTCGAGATGGAACATCCTGACGGCAAGCTGTTCGGCGCAGGCATCAACACCAACATCGTCGCTGCCTCGCTGGAGGCCGTGGTGTCCGCCGCCAACCGGATTATCGGCAAAAGAGCCGGTTGATACAGGCCTGGAACGAATTCGGGACCATCGTCGTTTAGCGATTGGTCCCGACTTTTGTGTCATTAACCACCGGGAAATTATCCGGTGTGGTACGCGATCGCATAATACGTGTATGCTTGTACGGTGGTGCGGTAACGATATGATCGCGCCTCAACCTGTGCCGACTTCGAGAGGATCGACACTTGCAGCATGCCACGCCTGCCGCCCCCGCAGTGCGCGAGACACTGGAGCGACTGCTTGCCAGCGAAACGTTCGGGAGATCCGAGCGCGCGCGCAAATTGCTTCGCTATCTCGTCGAGCGCGAGCAGGCCGGGGAAGCCGACAGGCTCAAGGGCTTTTCCATCGCCATGGATGTTTTCGGCAAGGACGGCGATTTCGATCCGTCCACCGATGCCGTCGTGCGGGTGCAGGCGGGCCGCCTGCGCGAACTGCTGCAACATTATTTCGCCAATGAAGGCATTGCCGAGCCGGTCCGCATAGCCATTCCGCGCGGCGGTTACGTCCCGGCCTACGAACTCAATGCCATCCGCCTGCCGCAAGCAGCGGAAGCCGCCAGTCACGCAGAGCCGACAGCCAGCCTGCCCGAACAGTCCGGTGCCGCCGATGATGCCGCACCCATGGCGGCCTTGCTCGGCCAGGTTCCTGCGGCGGGCCTCTCGGTGACGCGCCATCTCAGGTTCTTCTGGATCGCGATCGCCGTGGTTATCGCCATGTTGGGCGTTCTGATCCTGCGCCAGGGCGGCGGTGCCTTGCTGGCGGGAGGCGACATCCCGGCAACGTTCGAGACCGCCGGCGAAACCGGCAGCATCACGCCGTCGCCCATGGTCGAAGCGCTGCCGCTCGTCTACATCGCCCTCAGGGCCAACACTCCCAATGCCAGTCGCGTCGCCGCATCGCTGCGTGCCGGCCTGAGCGGCTTTGACACGATCGACTTCATCGGTCGCAACACCGTCAACAAAGCCGATCCGGTCGCCGATGCGACGAGTTTCATTTTCGATATCCTGCCTGGACCAGACGCGGGCGACGTTACCATCGAACTGCAAAGCTTGGCGTCCGGACGGGTGCTGTTGTCGCGCAACCTGACCGCCGCCGACAGCGCACCAACCGTAGTCGAGGATCGCATATCCGGCATTCTCAGTGCGGCACTTCCCGCTTCTGGCACCATCTACAATTACATCGAGCAGTCCGGCGCGGAGACCGGCCTGACGCAGTGCCTGCTGCTCAACGACAAATACTATCTCGACCAGAACGCCAGGACTCACGAGACCGCCTATCGTTGCCTCGAAGCCCTTGCCAACAGTGGCGCGAAATCGTCACTGGTTTATTCGGAACTCGCCTCATTGCATTTGGAGGCCGTGACCGACCACTACGCCTACCCGCCGGACGCAACGATCGAGAAGGCGATGACGTTTGCCCATCGCGCCGTGCAGATGGGGCCGACCAGCCCGTACGCACATCGCTCCTACGGCTACATCAATTCGCGCCTCGGCAATGCCGACGAGGCCCTGCGATGGATGCGCAAGGCCCATGATCTTAACCCCTACGATCTCGCCATGGCCGCCGCCTATGGCTACGGGCTGGTTTTCGCCGGCCGGTACGCCGAAGGAACACCTCTTCTGGCGCATGCCGTGGATGCCTCGAGCGGCCACCCGACCTGGTGGGACTTTGGGCTTTTCGCCGGAGAATTAATGCTGGGCGATACCAGCAAGGCAGCGATAGCCAGCAGCGCTCTGAGAACCACTGCGGCGAAATCGCACTATCTCGCCGCCCGTCTGATCGGCGCCAAGATCGCCGGTCGGGACAACCAGGCACGCAGGCTGCTTGATGAGCTGATAACCGAATTTCCGAAATTCGCCGCCAATCCGCGCGCAACCTTCATCGACAGAAAATATCCCGCCGATCTGACCGAGCGGCTGGTCGACGCCTTGCGTGCCGCCGGGCTCTTCAACGCGAGCTAGATGTGAGCCATTCCAGGGCAGCTAGTGCCGGGTTCCCTTCCGGAGTTGCGTGAAAATGAGGACTTCAAGCGGACAGCGAGTCCATCGAATAATGAAAGGCCCAAAAGCGTTTCGCGTCGAAACGGATTCATGCGACACGCCTTAGGTCTTTTTGCTCGTGCGTGTCGTTCGCCCAAATCGAGGTCGCTTTTGGGAGCGGCATCCACCAGCAGCCGGCTCGCTGTTCGGCCAATCGCCTAATCGCGAAAATTTTACTGGCGAATGCTCTGGACTAGGAGCAATTCAGCCACATTTCCATCGCGCCTTCTCGAATAAAGCCTCAATCTTTCATGACTTCATCACTTTATGCCGACGAACGGGGTGTGGGTTCGAAGACCATCGTCCTGCTGCATGGTTTTGGCGGCAGCCACGATGTCTGGCGCGAGGTGATCTCCTTGCTGCCGCCTTCCGTACGCACATTGGCCTATGATCTGCCGGGACACGGCCTGTCGCTCGACTTTCCGTCGGCCGGACCGGCCAAGGTCGCGGCAAACGCCATCCTTGCCGACCTCTCCGCACGCGCGATCAAGCGCGTCCACCTCGTCGGCCATTCGATGGGCGGCGCGGTTGCAGCGCTGATGGCGTTGGCGGAGCCGGCAAAAGTCGCCTCGCTGACGCTCCTGGCGCCGGGCGGTTTTGGCCCCGAAATCAATGGACCGTTGTTGCGCCGCTTTGCCCGCGCGCAGGACCTGGCCGAAGTCCAGGCCTGCCTCGCCGAAATGTCCGGCCCTCGAGCCGCGCCCTCGCGTCGCATGGCCGAATTGCTGTGCGAAATGCGCGGCCGCCCCGGACAAACCGAAAAGCTCGTCGAGATCGCGGCCGCCATGACCAGGAGCGATCGACAGGGCGTCATCCCGCGCGAGCGGCTCGATGCGCTGAACATGCCGGTGATGGTGGCGTGGGGATCGGATGACGCCGTTCTACCCTTTACCCAAGTGGATGACCCGCCGGAGCGCTTCCATGTGCACCATGTGCTGGAGGCCGGCCATATGCTGGCCGAGGAAGCGCCCGACCTGATCGCCGAGATCATTCGCCGCAACAGCAATCGCCGCGTCGGGCCGCAACGGGTGAAACTGTCCGCCGCGGCCAGCTGACTTCTTCCGTCTGCGCCGCCAACGGCGACCCTTGATGCATTGATCTCGCCAGTGCATTTTGCCGGCGGCTGTGTTAACTCCATGTTAACCAAACCCGCGAGGCCACGCCCATGAAGGATGCAGGCGAAAAGATCATCGACCCGTCGAGAAAATTGTCCGATGCCATTCGCGATGTAAAGAATGCCTTTGCCGATCGCGACGACGTCGTCGTCGACATGCGCGAGGCGCATCGCATGCGGCTCGACCTTCTTGCCACCGAACTCGCGCCCGTTTTTGCCGACGTTCCCGCCGACATGGACAGTTTCGACTTCGTCGTCTCGTCCGGTCTGCAGCCGCGCCTGTGGATCGACGCCGTCAGCCATGTCGCCATGGGGCGCGACCGCCGCACCTACCGTTTCCTGAAGGACACCCGCATCGGCCGTGTGGTGCTGGCCGAATCGAGCGAGATGAAGCCGGTTGCCGATTCCGTGACGCGCTATGTCGCCGAGCGGATCGTCGAACGTCAGAGAATGATGGAGGGTGGCGTCGAGGCTGCCGTTCCCGGGATGAAGCGGCACGTGGTGCCGGAAGCCGAGCCGCCTTTGCGATCGCCACCGCGCAGCAAGGGCTGGTCGGCCGTCCTGTCCGGCCTTGGCCTGATCGCCGCAGGCGCGCTGGTGGGACTGGCGGTTTCGATCGTGCTGTTCTGGGACCGTATCGTGGCGCTGGGGCTCAGCTTGCGGCCATAGCCGGTTGCGCCCCGAGCTCGAGCGTCTGCAGATCCGAAGGTGGTATCGCCGGCCCCGTCAAGCCGCGCCGCGTCAGGCGGATGCGCCAATCGCCTTTTTCACCGTCTATGTCGAACAGATTGTACTGCGCCGCCGGAGGCTTGCCGCCGGGAGCCTGGCCGGCCGCGGCGACGCCAACCACCGGGACCTTGGCGTCGCGCGGGCCGATCTGAAACAGCGACGGCAGATGTGAATGGCCATGCAGGACGAGCTCGGCACCGTGCCGGCGAATGATTTTGTGGAAGCGGGCGATGCCGAACAGCCGCTTGTGCTGCGGGACGGCGCCCCGCACCGGCGGATGATGGATCATGATCGCACGGAACAATCCTTGCTTCGCCGTCGCATCGAGTATTTTGCGCAGCCGCTCGGCCTGGCCTTCCATGAAGAAGCCGTTGGCCATGAAGGGTGCCGTGGCACGCGCCGTGGTGATGCCGATCAACGCGACATTGCCGCGCACGCGCAGATAGGGAAACGAATTGCGATCGACCGGACTGTTGACGCCGTCGCCCGTCATCCATGCCGCCCAGGACCGGCACACCTTGTCGAAGGCGCCAGGCACATAGGCATCGTGATTTCCCGGCACCACCGACACGTCATGCGGCGAGCCGAGCGTCTCCAGCCAGTGCTTGGCCATCTCGATCTCGCCGTCGAGTGCCAGGTTGACGAGGTCCCCGGTGACCGCGAGGTGATCGGGCGCGCTGGCCTTGATATCGGCCACGATGGTGTCGATCACCGCATCGTGCATGTGCCGGCGACGGTTGCGCTGCCAGTTGACGTAGCCCAGCACCCGCTTGGAGGCGAGATCGCGATAGGTTACTTCAGGGAGTGGCCCCAAATGGATATCGGAAATATGTGCGAGCCTGAACATTTCTCCTTCATAGGCGACGCGCACGCGGCTTTCCACCCACGGTTTCGCGACTGATGACGACCGATCCCGAGAGCACTTTGCGCCAGACCGGCTGGCCGGGGCTGCGAGCCAGGCTGTTCCATCTCTACTTCGTGCTGCGGCGGCCAATGACGCTTGGCGTGCGCGGGCTCATCCACGAAACGGCCTCCAACTCCCTCTTCCTCATCCGCCACACCTATGTGCCGGGCTGGCAGCTTCCCGGTGGCGGAGTCGAGATCGGCGAGACGATGGCCGAAGCGCTGGCGCGCGAACTGGCGGAAGAGGGCAATATCACGCTGACCGCTCCGCCGGTGCTGCGCTCGATGCATTTCAACCGCCGCGCCAGCCGCCGCGACCATGTCGGCCTGTACCTGATCGAAAAATTCAGCCAGGCGGCCCCGAAACTGCCGGACCGCGAGATCGCCGAGGCCGGTTTCTTTCCGCTCGACCGTTTGCCCCAGGGTACGACCCCGGCAACGCTGCGGCGCATCGCCGAGGTTTTTGGCGGGAAGCCGCCATCACCCTATTGGTAGTTCAGGCAGCCGCCTTGGCGAACCGTGCCCTGTCATGCCCCGCGCCGTAGTCAATTTCCGGCCCCACAGGCACTATACGCGTCGGGTTGATCGTTTCGTGGCTGCCGTAATAGTGCGACTTGATATGATTGAGGTTCACCGTGCCGGCTATGCCAGGCACCTGGTAAAGATCGCGCAGATAGTTCGACAGGTTGGGATAGTCGGCGATGCGGCGCCGATTGCATTTGAAATGGCCGACATAGACCGGGTCGAAGCGCACCAGCGTGGTGAACAGCCGCCAGTCGGCTTCGGTGATCCGCTCGCCGACGAGATAGCGCTGATTCGACAGCCGATGCTCCAGCGTGTCGAGCGCGGCGAACAACTCCCCGAACGCTTGCTCGTAGGCGGCCTGCGTGGTGGCGAAGCCAGCGCGATAGACGCCGTTGTTGATGGCAGGATAGACCAGTGCATTGACCGCGTCGATCTCGCCGCGTAGCGCCTGCGGATAGAAGTCGAGGTTGGCGTCACCCCAAGCGTCGAAAACTGAATTCAGCATCCGGATGATTTCGGAGGATTCGTTGGAGACGATGGTCTCATCCCTTTTATCCCACAGCACCGGCACCGTGACCCGGCCGGAATAGTTAGGGTCGGCCCTGGTGTAGATCTGGTGCAGGAAGTCCAGGCCATAGAGCGTGTCACCTGTGGCTCCGTCCTGCGCCAGGAACGCCCAGCCATCGGCGCCCATGAAATGATGGACGACCGACACGGAGATGATGCCTTCAAGCTTCTTCAGCGCCCGGAAGATCAGCGTTCGGTGCGCCCAGGGACAGGCAAGCGAGACATAGAGGTGATAGCGACCGGGCTCCGCCTTGAAGCCGCGGCCGCGGCCGCGGCCTTCGGCAGGCGCCCCGTCACGAGTGATCCAGTCGCGCCATTGCGACTGCGCCCGCACGAATTTGCCGCCGCTGCCTTTGGTGTCGTACCAGCGGTCCTGCCATTTGCCTTCGACCAGCAATCCCATCGCTTGTCCTTTCCTGTCTAGGACATCATGTAGGGCTCCAAGTCGTTGCATGGAATCGCCGGGCGCTGAACAGATCGTCAAGCACGTCGCGGCGCCCGTTGCTCTCTACCTGCAAAACCGCCGATTGCAGCGGCGGGAAATTGATGCTAGCGGACACTCCGCATGTTCGATTTTGCTTTGATCCGGTTCGACCGACGACGAAAGGGCGCCCACGCTTGATAAAGCGCTGATTGGCGAATGCTGCCGTTTGCAGCAAACCTTTCCTCCTGTACCGGAACGCAAAGACCATGAGCCTTGCCGACGTAGAATACCTGCCGGAAACTCCGGCGCACGACCCTCAGATCGAAGCCATCAATGACGAAGCCTTCGGGCCCGGCCGTTTTGTGCTGGCCGCCTACAAGATCCGCGAGGCCGGCGGGCATGAACGCGCGCTGTCCTTCGTCGCCATGGACGGCGATCTCGTGGTCGCATCAGTTCGCATGACCCGCATCGCCGCAGGCGCCGGACGCGCGCTGATGCTCGGGCCGCTCGCGGTGCGGCCAGCCTTCAAGAATCTCGGCATCGGCCGCCGGCTGGTGGCGATCGCGCTGGAAGCGGCCGCCAAGGCCCGAGCGCCCGCCGTCATGCTGGTCGGCGACGAGCCCTATTATGGACCGCTCGGCTTCAAGCGTATCCCGCGCGGCCAGATATCGATGCCACGCCCCGTCGATCTCGACAGGCTGCTGTCGCACGAGATCATGCCGGGCGCGGTTGCAAGGCTCACGGGCGAGGTCTGCCATGCCGACCAGGCCAGGGTCGCCGAGCACTTTGCCGCGATGGCTTGACCATTCGCGCCGATTGCGCGCCTGATCCACGCCTGACTCTCATGTGAAAGGATGACGCCATGAATCCAAACGGCGAGGTCGCGGTTGTTACCGGCGGCGGCTCCGGCCTTGGCGAGGCGACGGCGCGCGCGCTGGCCGCCAGGGGCGCCCGCGTCGCCATCTTGGATGTCGGCGTCGATCGGGCGGCCAAGGTGGCGGCCGAGATCGGCGGCATCGCCGTCCAATGCGATGTCGGCAGCGCCGACAGCGGTGTTGCCGCGCTTGCCGAGGTCGCGGCCAAGCTGGGCGAACCGCGCATCCTGGTCAATTGCGCCGGCATTGCCATCGGCGTGAAGACGATCGGCAAGGATGGTCCCCATCCGCTCGATCAGTACCGCAAGGTGATCGAAGTCAATCTGATCGGCACTTTCAACATGATCCGCCTCGTCGCCGACGGCGCCGCGAAGCTCGACCCGCTGCAGGGCGGCGAGCGCGGCGTCGTCGTCAACACCGCATCCGTCGCCGCCTATGACGGCCAGATCGGCCAGGCCGCGTATTCGGCATCAAAGGGCGGGGTCGTCGGCATGACGCTGCCGGTGGCGCGCGATCTTGCCCGTTCCGGCATCCGGGTCTGCACCATCGCACCCGGCATATTCAGGACGCCGATGATGGCCGGCATGCCGCAGGAGGTGCAGGATTCGCTGGGCGCCGCGGTGCCCTTCCCCTCGCGCCTCGGCGAGCCGTCGGAATATGCGGCCCTTGCCTTGCACATCATCGAGAACCAGATGCTCAACGGCGAGACCATTCGTCTCGATGGCGCCATTCGCATGGCTCCGAAGTAGCACTTGCCAGCCTGGCGCCATCGTCTGATAAGTGGAATAGCCAAATCAACTTAGCAGGGCGAGCATTTTGGCCGATCGAACGAAGGACGTGATCCGCGAGACCGACGCCGAGGCGATCCGGCAGGCCAAGACACTCATGCGCCGCGCCCGCTTCGGCGCCTTGGCGGTGTTGGAGCCGCAAACGGGTTCGCCGCTGGCGAGTCGGGTCGGCGTCGCCACCGACATCGACGGCACGCCGCTGATCCTGGTGTCGCAGCTTTCGGCCCATACGCCCGCCATACTTGCGGACCCGCGCTGTTCGCTGCTGCTCGGCGAGCCGGGCAAGGGCGACCCGCTCGCGCATCCCCGGTTGACGCTGATCTGCCGGGCAGCGCGGATCGAGCGCGGATCGGACGCGCATGCACGCGCCGAACGCCGCTATCTCAACCACAATCCGAAGGCCAGCCTCTATGCCGGCCTCGGCGACTTTTCGATCTTTCGTCTCGAACCGCAGCGCGCCAGCCTGAACGGCGGCTTCGGCAAGGCCTACCTGCTTGATCGCACCGATCTCATCACCGACGGGCCGATCGTCGAGGAACTGGCGGCCAGCGAGCAATCCGCGATCGACCACATGAATGCGGACCATCTCGACGCCGTCGCCCTCTACGCGCATCATTTTGCCCGGGCATCCGGCGACGGCTGGGTCATCGCCGGGTTCGATGCCGACGGCATGGATCTGGCCTCTGGCGACGATGCCGGCAGGGTCTTCTTTCCGCAGCCCTTGGTCACAGCGCATGAGTTGAGGCACGTCTTGGTCGACATGGCCAAGAGCGGCCGGGCGGCAACGTCGCCAAATAACCGCACTTAAATTACGTTTGATCAAAAGCAACGCTTGAGATTTGAATGAAATGTTCTACCCTTTGGCTGTGGCGCTGACTCGTTGGCGACCATTCACAACTGAGTTTATGGATTCAGGCACCATTGCCCCCATGGTGCCTCGATGAGCAAAGAGCATGGGGGATCGATGATCTCGACAAAGCTAATCGCCAACGCTGGATCGGCGGCCGAATTTCTGATGCTGATGGGCAATGAAAAACGGCTTTTGATCATGAGTTATCTGATCGACGGTGAAATGTCGGTCGGAGCCATCGCCGAGAAGGTGATGCTCAGCCAGTCCGCCCTGTCGCAGCATTTGGCAAAGTTGCGGGCGCTGGACCTTGTGGACACCCGCCGCGACCGCCAGATGATTTACTACTCCTGCAAATCCGACGCCGTGCGCGAACTGCTTGCCACGCTCGACGGCATTTTCGGCAGCGGCAAGGATGATCTGTCCCAGATGGCACAAAGGCTGCGCCGCGCCGGAACTTGAACGGCTGGTCGCGTAAACGTTTACGCCACCAGCGGCCTTCGGCAATGTGCGTCCATCCCGGGCGCGCAAAATACACTTTGACACTGCCTCCGCGCATCATGTTCTTGGCAACCGATTCCGATTGTCAGCCGAGGCTCAGATGATCCTTGTCCACATCGACGATCCGCGGGATCCGCGCGTCGCCGCCTATCTCGACATCCGCGAGCGTGACCTCGCCGGCCGACAGGGCCGCTTCATTGCCGAGGGCAAGGTCGTGCTCGACATGCTACTGTCGGCCGCTCGCTTCCGTGCCGAATCGGCGCTGGTTCTGGAGAACCGCTTGGCCGGCCTCGAAGAAATCCTGCACAAGGCATCTCCTGACCTGCCGGTCTATGTCGCCGCCGGGGCTGTGATGGATGCCATTGCCGGGTTTCACATGCATCGCGGCATTCTTGCCATTGGTCGCAAGGAGACGCCCCAGCTGGCCGAGGCCCTGCTGGACGGCTTGCCTGCCCGAGCATTGATCGTGGTGCTCGTGGGCATCGCCAACCATGACAACATGGGCTCGATTTTCCGCAACGCCGCCGCGTTCGGCGCCAACGCGATCCTTTTGGATGCGACCTGCTGCGATCCGCTCTATCGCAAGGCGATCCGCGTTTCGGTCGGCGCGGCCTTGAAGGTCCCGTTCGCCTCGTTCAGCGACACCGCGCGGTTCGCCGCGACGCTCGACCGGCGTGGCTTTACCCAATTTGCGCTGTCGCCGCGCGGGACATCAGACATACGCGATGCAAAACCGGCCGAACGCCTGGCACTCTACCTCGGGACTGAGGGCCAAGGCCTGCCCGAAAGCCTGCTCGCCCGTCTCAATACTGTTCGGATCAACATGTCGGAAGGCTTCGACAGCCTGAACGTCGCGGCGGCATCCGCCATCGCCCTGCATCATTTCTGCGCCGGCGGTGCCTGAATTCAATCTGCCGCAGCCGCCTTCTGTAATGCCCGCACGCGGTCGGCAAGGCTGCGGCCGCCGCTGTTCGGACGCGCATCCTGCTGCGCCTCCAGCGCCTTGGCGATCGGCGATCCCGGCCCTTCGAGCTTGGCTGTCAAGTTGACGACTTCCGCCGCCAGGTCATTCATCTGTTCGCGCAACATGGAACTTGCGTGGCGTGTATCGCCCTGCGGGCTGGCGGCCTCGGCAGCGGACAGATCCGCCTTCAGCCGCTTGTTCTCGCGTGCCAGTGCCGTCAGTCTGGCCTCCAGCCGCTCACGGTCGGCGTCGAGCCTGGCGATCGCCGTTTCGACGTCGTCGCGCCTGTCCGCCTGTACCTGCCCGCCGATCAACCGCAAGGCCGAGGCGCCGTCCCCGGCCTTCGCTTTTTCGCGCTGCCGCGCCAGATCTTTCTCGCGGCGTTCGAGCTTCTCCTCTCGGTCGGCAAGCGCGGCGAGCAACCGTTCGACTTTCTTGTCCAGTTCGGCGGTTTTTTTCCTCTCGGCCTTCAGCGCCTCACGCGCGGCCTTGCTTTCGGCCGCGATCTCCTGGTTGCGCCTGTCCGCCTCCTTGCGCTGGCCGCGCAGCAGCGCGATATCGCTGGCGAGCTTCTGCAACTCGGATTCGCGCGCCACAAGTTCGATCTGGCGGCTGCTGGAGGAGAAGCTGGCGTCGTCATACATGCGTTCCAGCTTCTCAAGCTCAAGCGCGCGCTTCTCCAGTTTGCGTTCGGTCTCCTTGAGCCGCTCGGACAGCCGGTGCAGTTCATCCTCGCGCTGGTGCAGCGCCGCGTTCTTGGCGGCCAGTTCATCGAGCACCTGGTTCTTGTCCATGCGCTCCAGCGCCAGCCCCTTCAGGGCCTCGCGGCCGCGATTGATCTCGATGAGCTGCTCGGTCGATTTCTCGCGCAGCGCCTTGACGTTCATCTCGAGGCGGCGCGTCGCCATGGCGAACTCCGCCCGGATCCGGTCCTTGTCGGCCCCGATTTCGGCTTGCGTCAGCGGGATCGAGGCTTCGATGCGTTTGCGCGTCAGAGCGACCGCCCGCCGCCAGATGGCCGGAGCCACCATCAGCGCCAGAAAGCCGGCGCAGAGAAAGCCGAGAGCAAAGAACAGGACCGACTGAACCAAGTGACTATCCGTTATCGCGCGCCGACATGCAACAATACGAGGATCAAAAGCCGGTCGCGACCTTTGACCGCTACTCTGTTGGCATGACGGAAATCCGGCGCTGCGGCAAGGGCTCGCCGCGGCGCATATGGGTCATCGGATCTGGATTCTTATCGAAGCGTATACACATTCCGGTCGTGACCTCGGGTCAGAACGGATTCCACGTCGCCCGTTCGGTAAGCTTCAGGTAGCCGAGATTGACGCCGAGCCGGGCGCCGACGCCGGTGCGGATCGGCACCAGCAGCACATTGTTGTTCTTCAGCACATTGAATCCGACGCCCGCCACCACATAGGCCGAGCCGGCGACGCCGCCATAACGGTTGTAGAGATTGCCGACGTCATCGAGATTATAGACGAGCATCATCACCCGCGATCCCTCGCCGCCGAAATCCCAGCCGAGCGACGGGCCTTGCCAGAACACTTTATGGTCGCCGGCATTCTTGGTGTAGAGCGTGCCTTCGCCATAGGTCAGGCCGCCGATCAGCGCGCCGGATCCCTCCTCGCCAAGCAGATAGCCATTGGGCAAGCCATAGGAAGCAAAAATCTTCTCCACGACTGTGGCAAGGCCGCCCGATGTCGCGCCGAAGAACTTGTGACCGGAATCGACAATCTCCTGAGCGGTGTACTCCTGGGCCCGCAGGGCCGATGTCGAGAAGACGAGAACGCCCAGGAGCGTGATCGCCATTGAGAGGACACGGAGAAAACTCCGGCCGTAGAATCGGGAAAACATGCTTCCAATCTCCGTCAGGGAGCACTTTCGCCGACGCCTCGCACCCGTACGGCTCTTTAGGCGGCCGTTAAGGATGGCTGTTAGGGGCAAACTATGCCGTAATCCTTTTTCAACCATTAAACTCGCACATGAAGATGGCGGTTCGAAGGCTGTTGGGGTCGTTCATACAGGCAAGCAGCCTGCGTGAACGCGCCATAGGCCCCAACGGCGATTTTGGGTTTGTTGCTGCACGCACGGGCGCTGTGTATTCAGAAAGCCTGGGAAGAGAGCGTGATTCGTATGGGCAGGCGACGATCGATCGCGCGGCCATGATTTATGGGATTTTGCAGGGATTTTCGCCGATGTCCGATCTTTTCACCCTTTCCGCACCCGATCTGGCGGCACTTTTGTGCAGCCGGGTCTGCCACGACATCATCTCGCCTGTCGGCGCGATCAACAACGGGCTTGAACTGCTCGATGAAGGCGGCGCCGACGAGGACGCCATGAAGCTGATCCGCCAGAGCGCCCGCAACGCCTCGGCGCGCCTGCAGTTCGCCCGCATCGCCTTCGGCGCGGCTGGTTCCGCCGGCATGCTGATCGACACCGGCGATGCCGAAGCCGTCGCTATCGCCTTCCTCAAGAATGAGAAGCCGGAACTCATCTGGAATGGAACCCGTGCACTGTTGCCCAAAAACAAGGTCAAGCTGCTGCTCAACCTGATCCTGGTCGCCAACGCCGCCATTCCACGCGGCGGCAAGCTTTCGGTGACGCTGGAGAATCTCGAGACCGAGCCTCGCTTCGCGCTTTCGGCGAGCGGCCCCATGTTGCGGGTGCCGCCGAAATTCCTCGAACTGCATTCCGGCCACAAGCCGGAGGAACCGATCGACGCGCATTCGGTGCAGCCTTACTATACGCTGCTTCTGGCGCGGGAGGCCAACATGACGATATCGATCCATGCGACCGCGGAAGAGATCGTGCTTTCGGCGGCCTGAGATCCGCACAAACCAGCAGCAAAGTATTTCAGCTCTGTAATATTGGTTGAATGGACCTGCGGACGGAAGATCAACTTCGCCTGACAGCGCGGGCCAAAGCATCTGCAAGGAAAAGCTTGCAAACCGGCATGTTTGCAAAAATTTTACCTAATGGCTTTTCGGCTTCTTTACCAGATCGGCCTATGCTGTGCGGCAGATACCCCGACGCGACCGGATTGCCACAAGGCAAAGAGGACCCGGAAATGAAACGCTGCATGTTCGTCGACGATTCTAGCGTCATCAGGAAAGTTGCGAAGCGCATCCTGGGCGGTTCCGACATGATGGTCATCGAAGCCGCCAGCGGGCTTGACGCGCTGGAGATGTGCGCCGCCGATATGCCTGATATCATCGTCGTCGACGGTGCACTGCCGGATGTACAGGCGGTCGACCTGATCCGGCGCGTGCGCGCCATGGAAAGCCCGACCAAGCCGCAGATCCTGATCTCGCTGGTCGAACTGGACATCGCCTCGATCATGCGAGCCAAACGCGCCGGCGCCCAAGGCTATCTGTTGAAGCCGTTCAACCGCCCGCAGCTACTCGAGCGTTTTCGCACCCTGAAGATCGCTGCCTGATCCATCGGACCGCGGTTACCACCGGTCTATGACGCAAAAACCCGGCTGACGCCGGGTTTTTGTTTGGAATTTCGATCGGGCAGCCGTCGCTCAGGCGCTGACGCGGATGTCTTCCGGTTCGCGCAGCACATAGCCGCGGCCCCAGACCGTCTCGATGTAATTCTGGCCGCCGGACGCCGCATCGAGCTTCTTGCGCAGCTTGCAGATGAAGACGTCGATGATCTTCAGTTCCGGCTCGTCCATGCCGCCATAGAGGTGGTTGAGGAACATTTCCTTGGTGAGCGTGGTGCCCTTGCGCAGCGAGAGCAGCTCCAGCATCTGGTATTCCTTGCCGGTAAGGTGCACGCGCTGGCCGCCGACTTCGACGGTCTTGGCATCGAGATTGACCACCAGGTCGCCGGTGGTGATGACCGATTGGGCATGTCCCTTCGAACGGCGCACGATGGCATGGATGCGCGCCACCAGCTCGTCCTTGTGGAAAGGCTTGGTCATGTAATCGTCTGCGCCGAAGCCGAGGCCGCGCACCTTGTCCTCGATGCCGGCCATGCCGGAAAGGATGAGGATCGGCGTCTTCACCTTGGAGAGACGAAGCGTTCTCAAGACCTCGTAGCCGGACATATCGGGTAGGTTGAGGTCGAGAAGGATGATGTCGTAGTCGTAGAGCTTGCCCAGATCGACACCCTCTTCGCCGAGGTCGGTCGTATAGACGTTGAAGCTTTCCGATTTCAGCATCAGCTCGATGCTTTGTGCGGTTGCACTGTCATCTTCTATCAGCAGAACACGCATTTCATTCCCCTTTTCTGCTGCCGGACCATCTTGCGACCCATCCGGGACCGGAGCAGTGATTGCCTGGTGCAGAGGCTGCCATGGAATGGTTAACAAAACCTAATTCCGCGTCGATGACGGTACCAGATTTTTTAACCACTTTCTACACCCTCTTGAATTTAATGACGAATCACAGGACCAAACCGCTAATGCAACACATTAAAAACCTGGACTAAGTGACTCCAGGGACTCATCGACATCGCTTCCATGTCGCCAGCCGGATTTTTACCCGGCCTTAAGTCCTGACCCGTATGATTAACAATGCCCGTAAACGAATGGTTACCGTCGGCAAAAAACTTTAGGGTTTTGTTTCCCATAGTGCGGGGAAAGCCGGTGGACACGGGCAGCGCTTGGGCCTTTCCAAGTGGTTTGGACGATATGTGCAGGTGTGCGTTTCCGGGAGTACCGAATCATGAAGTCACGTGAAAACCTCGTTCGGCTGAAACAGTTTCAGGTGAATGAGAAGCGGCGGCAGCTGCTGCAGCTCGACATGATGATCGCCGAATTCGAACGCATGGCCGCCGAGCTGGAGCTTCAGATCAGCGCCGAGGAAAAGAAGGCCGGTATCACCGACATCAATCATTTCGCCTATCCGACCTTCGCCAAGGCGGCCCGTTTGCGCCGCGACAACCTCAGAAATTCGCAAGGCGACCTCGCCCAGCAGCGAAGCGCCGCCGAATCATTACTCGGCGAAGCTGAAGCGGAGCTTTCCAAGGCGGAAATGCTCGAATCGCGCGACACCAAGATTCGCGAGGCCGAAACTGGCGGTCGTAGCGCGATGATCGGCTGAACCGCCCGATATCCGCGTCTTTGAGCACGTCCAAGCGGGCGCGCAACGCATTGGGCGAGCGCTAAACGGCCCACTCCCCTTCATTCACGGCCGCAGCTCGCGCCCGGGCCTCCTTGATGTCGGGAACGTGTTGTTCCGACCAGGATCTGATCTGGTTGAGCAATCCCGCCAGATTCTGGCCAAGTTCGGTCAATTCATATTCGACCCGAGGCGGGACGACCGCGAACACCTCGCGCCGCACCAGGCCGTCGCGCTCGAGCACGCGCAACGTCTGCGTCAGCATCTTCGGCGTAATGCCTTCGAGCTTGCGGGCAAGCTCGCCATTGCGCTGCCGGCCTTGGCGCAGCGCACAAACAACCAGGTAAACCCACTTGCTGGCCAGCGTCTCCAGCACCGTGTGCGAGGGACAGGTCCGCCGGAATGCATCATAGCCGTAGGGGGAGTCGAGATCACTATCCATACGGTGCCTATATATCAAAAAGGTATATACTGGACAAGAGACTATTACTCTCCAAATGATAGTGGGACCGATCAATCAGGAGAAATCTTATGCGTGCCATTATCCAGAATTCCGTCGGCGGACCCGATGTCCTTGTCATCGCCGAGCGCCCGGCGCCCTCGCCCAACGCCGGCGAAGTGCTGGTCCGCATCAAGGCGGCCGGGATCAATCCGGTCGATGGCGCCGTGCGCGCCGGCTATTACCCGCTGCTCGGCGAACCACCCTTCATCCTCGGCTGGGACCTTTCGGGAACCGTCGAGGCGCTGGGGCCTGGTGTCAGCGGCCTGAATCCAGGTGACGCGGTGTTCGGCATGCCGCGCTTCCCAAAGCAGGCGGCAGCCTATGCCGAACTGGCCGCGGTGCCCGCCGATGAAATCGCGCGCAAGCCCGCGCACGCCGATTACGTCCAGGCAGGCGCATTGCCGCTGGCCGGCCTCACCGCCTGGCAAGGCCTCGTGCGTCATGGCGCGATAAAAGCCGGCCAGCGCGTGCTGGTCCACGCCGGGGCCGGCGGCGTCGGCCATCTGGCGGTGCAGGTCGCCAAGGCGGGCGGCGCCTGGGTTGCCGCCACCGCCAGCACGGAAAAATTGGATTTCGTCCACAAGCTCGGCGCCGACGAGGTCATCGACTACACCAAGGATGATTTTACCGACAAGGCGAAGGACATCGACCTGGTGCTCGAGACGGTGGGCGGCGAGCACGCCCATCAATCGTTGAAGGTGCTCAGGGACGGCGGCGTGCTGGTGTCACTGCTCGACATCAGCGACAAGACCAGGGCGGATGCCAAGGCGCGAAGCATCCGCGTCGAACGCATGTCCGTTGTTCCCGACCGCGAAGGCCTGCTGGAACTTGGCAGGCTCGTCGATGCGGGAAAGCTTACCGTGCATGTGGCAAAGACCTTCCCGCTAGAACAGGCCGGCGCCGCGCACGCTTTCCTCGCCAGCAAGCCGGTCGGCAAGGTGGTGCTGACGGTCTGAAACGCGCAAATGCTGTCAAGAAACCAAAAGGGCGCGAACTTCGCGCCCTTTTGCAGATTCTTGAGCGTCAGTGCCGGTATTGCTGGATGCGCGTCGTGCGCAGCCCGGCGAGGCCGTATTCGTCGATCGAGGCCTGCCAGGACAGGAACTCCTCGGTGGTCAGCTTGTAGCGCTGGCATGCCTCCTCGAGGCTCAAAAGCCCGCCGCGCACCGCTGCAACCACTTCCGCCTTGCGCCGGATAACCCAGCGACGTGTATTCGTCGGCGGCAGATCGGCAATTGTGAGAGGGCTGCCGTCAGGCCCGATAACATATTTGACTCGCGGTCTAACCAGATCGGTCATCGTACTCTCTACAAAAAACTCAAAGACCCAATCCCCACCACGTTACCGCCACAGCTTTAAAAATTGCCTAAGCAGACCCTAACAGCTAGGTAATGATCATGAACGCCGCGTTAGTCTTTTCGCAAACATTTGAAATATCTGCCGGGAAGTTCCGGATTCGCTCGAAAAATCTGCGCGGTCACCGGGCCGGCAGTTGCCCGCCGATCGGTTCCCGCAAGCTGGCGCAGCCGCCAAGCTTGACCTATATTCGCGTCATTGGCATGCAAGCGCCGCGCAGAACGAAAGAACCATGAACAGCCTCGATCTTCCCGGACGTCCCGAAAACACCCGTATCGTCGTCGCCATGTCGGGCGGCGTCGATTCGTCCGTCGTCGCGGGTCTCTTGAAGCGCGAGGGTTATGATGTCGTCGGCGTCACCTTGCAGCTTTACGATCATGGCGCCGCGACGCACCGGGCCGGGTCCTGCTGTGCCGGGCAGGATATCGATGACGCCCGCCGCGTTTCCGAGACGCTCGGCATTCCGCATTATGTGCTCGACTACGAAGAGCGCTTCCGCAAGGCGGTCATCGATCCCTTCGCTGAGAGCTATGTCGCCGGCGAGACGCCGATCCCTTGCGTTTCCTGCAACCAGACGGTGAAGTTCGCTGATCTGCTGGCCACCGCCAAGGATCTCGGCGCCGACGCGCTGGCCACGGGCCACTACATTCGCTCCGGCGCCAATGGCGCCCATCGCGCGCTCTATAGGCCGGTCGACGCCGATCGCGACCAGAGCTATTTCCTCTTCGCCACCACGCAGGCGCAGATAGATTATCTGCGCTTTCCGCTCGGCGGCCTGCCGAAGCCGCAGGTTCGCGCCATTGCCGAGGAGATGGGCCTGACGGTAGCCGCCAAGCAGGACAGCCAGGACATCTGCTTCGTGCCCCAGGGCAAATATTCCGACATCATTGCCAAGCTGAAGCCGACGGCCGCCAATCCGGGTGACATCGTCCATATCGACGGCCGGGTGCTCGGCCGCCATGAAGGCATTCTGCGCTACACCATCGGCCAGCGCCGCGGCATCGGCGTGGCCTCCGGCGAGCCGCTCTATGTCGTCCATCTCGACGCCGAGCGCGCCCGTGTCGTGGTCGGGCCGCGCGAAGCGCTGGAGACGCACAAGATCTACCTGCGCAACATGAACTGGCTTGGTGACGGCGCGCTGGCCGACATGCCCGCGGGCGGGCTGGAACTGTTCGCCAAGGTTCGCTCGACCAGGCCGCCACGCCCGGCGATGCTGCGTCACGAGGCGGGCGTCACATCGGTCGAATTGGCCGATGGCGAGTCCGGTATCGCGCCTGGACAGGCTTGCGTGCTCTATTCCGACGACGGCAACGAGGCCCGCGTGTTCGGCGGCGGCTTCATCGAACGCTCCGAGCGCGGCGCCGAGGCCGAGGCGATGTTGAGCCGACTTGCCGCGTCACCGGCGCAGGTTCCCGCCGAGTAGGCAACGATCTCTCCGCCGCGACGCGGCCCGATCTTCTTCAGGGATTGGATTTGGTGTGCGTGACCGTACCCGCGGTCAGGATGCGCAGCACCCGGATTGCCTCCTCGCCGCTGGTGCGCGGTTCGGCCCGCGTTTCGATGCAATGGATGAAGTGCTCGAGTTCGCGCGTCAGCGGCATGCCTTGGCCAACCGCGACATAGGAGGGCTCATTGGTGGTGAACGCCCATTGGCCGCTGTCCTGCCAGACCGCGTGGCGATAGACGGCGAGCTTGCGCTCCCATGGTTCGACATCGTCGAAGACAGCCATCGCCTTGGTGCCGACCACGGTCAGCCGCCGTTCGCGGTAAGGGTTCAGCCGCGAGGCGAAGAGATGGCTGCGCAAACCGTTGGGAAAGCGCATGTGCAGATGCGCGAAGTCGCTGAGATTGTCGAGCAGCGCCGCCCCTTCGCCGCGCACCTCGATCGGTTCGGTGCCGGTGATGGCCAGGATCATCGACAGGTCATGCGGCGCCAGGTCCCATAGCGCATCGTTCTCGGTGTGGAATTTGCCGAGGCCGAGCCGGTGCGAATGGATGTAGCGGACCTCGCCGAGCTCGCCCTTGTCGATGAGCGCCTTCAGCGTCTCGAACGCGGGATGGAAGCGCAAGACGTGGCCGACCATGAAGACGCGGCCCTTGTCTTTCGCCGCCTGCACCGAGCGCTCGGCATCGGCAACCGTCAACGCGATCGGCTTCTCCACCAGCACGTCCTTGCCGCTTTCGGTGGCGCGCACCGCCATCTCGGCATGAAATTGCGGCGGCAGCGCCATGACGATGGCGTCGATGTCATTGCGGACGAACAACTGGTCCGGTTCGATCGCGAGGCAGTCCTGTTCGCTTGCAAAGCCTTCGGCGCGGGCACGGTTGGCGTCGGAGACCGCGTGCAGCGCGCCGAGCGCCTTGAGGGTGCGGATGTGGTTGGAGCCCCAGTATCCGCAACCGAGGACTGCAATGCGCGGCTTCATCTGTTCTCAAACTCTAAAAACTCGTGGCCGAGACATAGCGACGTGCCTCTTCGAACTCAACCCCGGCGGCTGCAACCAATTATCGGCGCGGCAAAGCTTTTCGGCAGCGAGAATAAGCGCCCCTGCCGAGCGGTTCGAAGCTTGACAGGCTCACCCTCCCAACCTTATATCCGCGCGACCTTGGCGAACGCCTCGAAATGCCTTGTGATTTAAGGCAGATTTCGGGCCTTTCGCCGCCCTGGCGGGGTAGCTCAGTTGGTTAGAGCACGGGAATCATAATCCTGGGGTCGGGGGTTCAAGTCCCTCTCCCGCTACCACCTCTCACCTGTGTACGGCCCGGAGACATAGGTAACAGAGTGTACCTAAGACATGGGTGACAACCTGAACGGGTTGGACAGGCCCACGCTGATGCGGGTCGCGTGGGGAGGAACGTCTACACCTCTTCCGTCTCGAGCACGAATGTCCCAGTGGGGATGCGGTTGGTGATCATGGCGCGGATGCCGGCATCGATGGCGGGGTCAGTTTCGTCGAATAGGCCGCAGGCCTGCAGCGCCTTGCGCTGGTCGACGGAGCGGCCGAGATATTCCAGAAGCACGACCGAGGCCGCTGGTCTCCGCCCTCGTAAAAGGGGCATGCCCGTCTGGATGCCGACCAGATAGGCGACGCTCGTCTGGTAGCTCGGATAGAGGATCACCTGGGTGATGCTGGTCTTGAGCAGGGTTTCGGATTCGAGCGCGAATATGCGATCGCCGAGCAGCAGCAGGGCGGCCGAATATTTCGAGGTCTTCACGCCATATTTGCCGAAATGGACGAGCCTTTCCATGCATTTCCAGAAATAGCGGCCTTCCTTTTCATAGATCACGACCAGGCATTTGATGATCTTGCCGGCATAGCCGAACGAGTAGAAATAGCGGAAATAGTAGCCGACATAGCGCCCGAGATCGCCGGAACGCTGATAGAGCTGCTCCATATGCACCAGCATGTCCGACGGCGCGTGGACGCCGAGCGGGCGGCGGCGCAGGCCGACGATCTCGGCAAAGCGCTGCTGGTCCATCAAAAGCTCGCCTTCGCTCACGCCGAAGAAATCGCAGATCTTGCGCATGTTGCGGCGGGACGGCCAGGTCTGGCCGCTCAGATATTTGTTGAACTGCTGGCGGTTGATCTGCAGGCGTCGGCACACGGCGGCTATCGACGGATAATAGCTGCACAGGAAGGCGAGGTTCTGGGGAAGCGGTTCGGTCTGCATGACCTAATGCATACTGACGCCAGAACAGTGTCAAGTCGCGAAGGGTCGCGAAATTGTGCGGCACCGCCGATTTGCCCAAGGTGGCGCTCTCCAACAGAGGCCTCGTCATGCGCACAGTGTCCAACTTCCCCCATCCGATCCGCTCGGTCGACCATTTCGAGATTCCGATGCCGGACGGCTGCCGGCTTGCGGCGCGCATGTGGCTTCCCGAGGGTGCCGAACAAAAGCCGGTGCCGGCTATCCTGGAATACATCCCCTATCGCAAGAACGATCTGACCGCCGCGCGTGATGTCGTCATGCACCCCTACGTGGCCGGCCACGGCTACGCAGTGGTGCGCGTCGACCTGCGCGGAACAGGCGAT
The DNA here is from genome assembly GCF_006442305.1 of Mesorhizobium sp. B2-3-6. NCBI lineage: Bacteria > Pseudomonadati > Pseudomonadota > Alphaproteobacteria > Hyphomicrobiales > Phyllobacteriaceae > Mesorhizobium > Mesorhizobium sp. B2-3-6. The sequence goes on from NZ_VFVW01000003.1 coordinate 246,926, forward strand.
TCCGAAGGGCTGATGCTCGACGAGTACCTTCAGCAGGAGCTGGACGACGGCTGCTCGGTCATCGAATGGCTGGCCTCCCAGCCCTGGTGCGACGGCAACGTCGGCATGATCGGCATCTCCTGGGGCGGCTTCAACGGATTGCAGATCGCGGCCATGCGGCCGCCTGCGCTGAAGGCGGTGATCAGTTGCGCCTCGACCGACGACCGCTACGCCGACGATGTCCACCACATGGGTGGCACGCTGCTCATCGACAATCTCTCCTGGGCGGCGATCATGTTCGGGCGCAACACGCTGCCGCCCGACCCACGCAACAAGCCGCACAATTGGCGCGCTTTGTGGCACAGTCGATTGAAGGAAAGCGGGCTATGGCTGAAGAACTGGCTGGAGCACCAGCACCGCGACAAGTTCTGGAAACACGGTTCGGTCTGCGAGGATTTCGGTGCAATCACCTGCCCGGTCTACGCCGTCAGCGGCTGGGCCGATGGTTATTGCCGCTCGGTCTTCCGCCTGATGGAAAAGCTGCAGGGCCCGCGCAAGGGGCTGGTGGGGCCATGGGCGCACACTTATCCCCATATCGGCAAGCCTGGTCCTGCCATCGGCTTTCTGCAGGAATGCGTCCGCTGGTGGGATCAATGGCTGAAGGGCCGTGACACCGGCATCATGGACGAGCCGATGCTGCGCCTGTTCATGCAGGATAGCGCCCCGCCGCAAACTTCCTACGAGACGCGCGCCGGACGCTGGGTCACGGAGCCGGCATGGCCATCGCCGAATATCGAGCGGCAGTCCTTCTTCCTTTCCGGCAATGGGCGCCTGTCCCTGCGCCGGGCAGACGATGCGGCCGGAACGCAGACGGTCCGCTCGCCCTTGTCGGTTGGCCTGCGCGGCGGCAAATGGTGCTCCTATGCCGTGCCCGGCGACCAGCCGGCTGACCAGCGCGGCGACGATGCCGGCAGTCTGGTCTATGAGACGCAAGAGCTGGCGCACGATGTTGAGATCGCCGGCGATGCAATGCTCGATCTTGTCTTCGAAAGCGACAGGCCCGTCGCCATGGTGGCCGTCCGTCTTTCGGATGTCGCCCCCGATGGCGCGACGACGCGCGTCAGCTACGGCCTTTTGAACCTGACGCATCGCGATAGCCATGAGAGGCCCGAACCGCTCGAACCGGCAAGGCGCTACCGCGCCTCTGTCCCCTTCAAGCACGTAGCACAGCGCTTCAGCGCGGGCCACCGCATACGCCTTGCCATCTCGACAAATTACTTCCCGATCGCTTGGCCTTCGCCCGAGCCGGTCACGCTCACCGTCCATCCGGCGGATTGCCGCCTTGAACTTCCGGTCCGCGTCGGGGGCGCCGGAGATCCGGCACCGGCGCCTTTTGCCGAACCCGAAGGGGCGCCGCCCTTACGGGTGGAGACGATCTCAAAGCCGCAAAAGGATTGGACGATCACGGAGAATCTGGCAGTCGCTTCGACCGTCGTTGAGATCGGCGAAGGCGCCGGCACCTATCGCATCGTCGACAACGACCTAACCATTACCTCGCTCGGCCGCGAACGCTATTCCTTCCGCGGCGACGATTTCGGGTCGGCCAGGGCCGAGGCGAAATGGGAGTTCGAATTTTCGCGCGCTGATTGGCGCATGCGTTCTGTGACCGAAACGACCATGACCGCGACGCCATCGCACTTCCACGTCGAGGCGCATCTCGAGGCATGGGAAGGCGACGAGCTTGTCCACGAACAGAAATGGACCGAGGCGATAGAGCGTCGCCTGCTGTGACATTCGCGAACTGACGCTAATCTCGCTCACATCTGCGTCGGCAGCGAAATTGACCGGCTTGCCGGCTGAATTGAAGAATGCGCCGTCCGAACTCGCGGCCCCATCAGGCGGCGCGGTACCAAAAAGAGGGATCCCGGCAATCGCCGGGAAACCCGCTCAGTTGAAAGGGGAACGAAACCGTGAATGGAATGAAATTGAATCGCAGGCATTTCCTGCAGGCAGGCGCCGGCCTCGGCGCGGGGATCATCGCCTCCGGTCTGCCCTTGTCGCAGGCCGTATGGGCGGCCGAAGGCAAGGTACTCAAGGCCCGCGCCTATTCCGATATCGACAAGCTCGATCCTGGCTTCTACCAGAACGCGTACAATGTCGACGTCATGAACTGCATCTACACCAAGCTTACGCGCTATAAACCGGGTTCGGAGTGGGGCTGGGAACTCGAGGCCGCCGAATCCGTCGAGCAGATCGATCCGACGCACATCCGCTTCCGCCTGAAGAAGGGCATCAACTTCACTGGCGGATTTGGCGAAATGACCGCCGAGGACGTGAAGTTCTCGTTCGAGCGCGTCATCCAGCACAATTCTCCGGTCAAGGGCGACTGGGGTCCGCTCGACCGCATCGAGATCGAGGACGACCATACGGGCGTGATCGTGCTCAAGACGCCTTTCGTGCCGCTCTGGAACATCACTCTTCCCTATGGTTGCGGCCACATCGTCTCGAAAAAAGCGGTGACGAAGGCAGTTGCCGACGGCGGCGATTTCGGCATGAAGCCGCCCTGCTATTCAGGTCCCTACGTGTTGTCGGACTGGAAGCCGAACCAGCTCGTCCTGTTGACCCGAAATCCCGAATGGAAAGGCCCTAGGCCGGGCTTCGACGAAATTCATATCCTGCCCATGAGCGATATCAAGACCGCCGAGCGCGCCTATCAGGCAGGCGACATCGACTTCACCGATTTCAGCCTCGATTCGCTGGCCACTTTGAAGGACAGCCCGCCCGAAAACACCAAGATCGAAGAAAAGCCTTCGCTCTACTATGTCTATATCGGCATGAACTCGGACCATCCGAAGCTGAAGGACGTCAATGTCCGCAAGGCGATTCAATGGGCCATCAATGTGCCGCAGATCATGGACGCGGCCTATTCAGGCCAGGCCCAGGTCGCCACCGGCCTTATCGCTCCGGGCTTGGTGGGACACCGGGAAAAAGCGCTGATACCGCCGGAGGGCGATCTCGAAAAGGCGAAGCAGTATCTTGAGAAGGCCGGCATCACCGAACTCAGCCTCACCATCGACGCGCTCAACGTGACCACCTTCTCCACGATCGCGGAAATGGTCCAGGCGCAGCTGTCGCAGATCGGCATCACGGTCGAGGTCAATGTTCAGGATTCCGGTTCGTTCTGGACCATCGGCATGGAATCGGAAGGCGAACGTTGGAAGGACATGCAGCTGATCGTGCAGCGTTTCTCGATGGTGCCGGATCCCTATTACGCCACCACCTTTTTCGTGCGCGACCAGGTCGGTGTGTGGAACTGGGAGCGCTTCCGCAGCGAGCGCTTCGACGAGCTCAACGCCAAGGCGGTAACCGTCGAAGACCCGCAGGAACGGGCCAAGATGTATTATGAGATGCAGGACATCATGGAAGATTCCGGCTCCTACCGGTTCCTCACCCATGAAGGCTCGCCGATCATGTACCGAACGACGCAACTCGAGGCCGAGACGCGCCCAGACGGGCGGCCGCTCTATCTCGGCTTTGAGCCGAAATCGGCCTAGGGCATTCTAGGAAAAGTGCGTAGCGGTTTTCCGTCCGGAATTGCGAAAAAACAAAGGGTTAGAGCGGGTCGGCGATTCTATCAAACGCTGAACCGCTCTGACGCGGTCGCTGGGACAGGCTGAGTCAGAACATGTGGTTATATCTTGGCAAGCGTATCGTGCTGGCGGCGGCAATTGTCGTCGTTGCCGTCACGCTGCTGTTCCTGATGATCCAGGCCGTTCCCGGCGATCCCGCCGCGGTCCTGCTCGGACCGCGTGCGACGCCGGAACTGAAGGCGCAATTGCACGAGGAAATGGGCCTCGACAAGCCGCTGCCCGTGCAGATCGTCTCATTCTTCGGGGGGCTGCTGCACGGTAATCTCGGCACCGATGTCTTTACCCAGCGCCCTGTCGCGGCCATCGTTTTCGAGCAATTGCCTTACACCGTCGAACTCATCCTGGTTTCGATCGCCTGGGCCGTTATCGTCGGCGTGCCGCTCGGCTGCTATTCGGCGCTGCGCCGCAACTCCGTGATCGACAAGGTCGTGGGTGTATTCGCGGTCGGAACCATCGCCATCCCGTCCTTCGTCATGGCGATCTATGCGCTGTTGATCTTCTCGGTCGGCCTGCGCTGGCTGCCTGCCATCGGCGCCGGCTCAGGCTTCCGCGACGGGTTCGTCCATCTCATCCTTCCAGCCTTCGTCGTCGGTATCGGCTGGGTGGGCTACATCTCACGCATCGTGCGCGCCTCCATGCTGGAGATTCTTGGCGAGAACCACATTCGCATGGCGCGCTCCTTCGGTCTTTCAGAGCGGCGCATCGTGGCGCGCTACGCGCTGCCGCTCGCGATCCTGCCGACAGTGACGATCATCGGCGTCGGCATGGCGCACCTGCTCTCGGCGGCGGTTTTCGTCGAGGTGGTCTTCGCCCGGCCCGGCATCGGCGCGCTGATCGTCAAGGCGGTGGACTCGCGCAACTATCCGATCGTCATGGGCACGGTCCTCGTCACCACCGTTCTGTTCGTCATCTCCACGACGCTCGCCGACCTCGTCAACGCGGCGCTCGATCCAAGAATCCGCGAGAATTTGTAGCGTGTCCGAAGTTCAACTCATTCGCGAGGCGGTCGATGAACGCCGCGGGCCGGGCGCGGCCGCCATGTTCCTGCGGCAATTGCGCAAGTCTCCGCTCGGCATGATGGGCGCCGTGCTGGTCGTGCTTATGGTGGTGACTGCGGTCTTCGCCACCTGGATCGTGCCTTACGATCCGATCAAGATCATGGTCGGGCCCCGGCTGGCGCCGCCCTCTTTGCATTTTCTTCTCGGCACCGATCAGTTGGGACGCGATGTCTTCTCGCGGGTCGTCATGGGCGGAAGGATCGCGCTGCTCGTCGCCTTCGTCTCGTTGGGCGCCTCGCTCAGCGCAGGGCTTGTGCTCGGCCTCATCGCCGCCTTCGGTCCGCGCTGGCTGGACAATCTGCTGCTGCTGGTCTTCGACACGATCCGCTCCTTTCCGGTCATCATCTTCGCCTTGGCAGTGGTGACGCTGCTCGGGCCGAGCCTTGCCAGCGTCATCTTCGTCGTCGCGATCACGTCTGTGCCGATCTATGCGCGCGTGGTGCGCACGCAGGCCCACGCACTGCGCGAGAGCGAGTTCATCACTGCGGAGCGCGCCATGGGCGCCGGCATCGTGCGCATTCTTGCCGTGCACGTGCTGCCCAATGTGATCGGGCCGCTGCTGATCCTGGTCAGCATGGATGTTCCGCTGGTCATCACGCTGGAGGCCGGCATGAGCTTCCTAGGCATGGGTGTCCGTCCGCCGACGCCGGACTGGGGAACCATCCTCAGTGACGGCTATGGCTATATCCACAAGACGGTGTGGCTGGTGATCGCCGGCGGCATCCCGATCGTCATAACCACGCTGGGCTTCACTTTCCTCGGCGAGGCGCTGCGCGACATTTTCGACCCCAAGCTTCGGAAAGACCTATGAATCCCGGCGCTCAGGCAGGACATTCTCCAAACCGCGACGCGCTTCTGGCGATCCGTGGTCTGTCTCTCGATTTCGGCACGCCGCGCGGTCGCGCCCATGCACTGCGCGATATCCATATCGACGTGCCGGCGGGCGAAGTGGTCGGCATCGTCGGCGAAAGCGGTTCGGGCAAATCGACGCTCGCCTATGCCGTGACGGGGCTGCTGGCGGAAAATGCCGAGATGGTGAACGGCGCCATCCTGTTCGAGGGGCGCGACCTGCTCGGCATGGCTCCGGCGGAGCGGCGCGGCTTACTCGGCAACCGCATGTCGATGATCTTCCAGGATCCGATGACGGCGTTGAACCCGGTGCGCAGCATCGAAAGCCAGATGATCGATATCCAGCATCACGAGGGCGGCTCGCACCGGACCAAGCGCCAGCGCGCCCTGGGTATGCTTCATCGGGTCGGCATTCCGGACCCGGAGAGCCGCATCGGCGGCTATCCGCACGAGTTTTCCGGCGGAATGCGCCAGCGTATCTGCATCGCGATGGCGCTGCTGGTGAAGCCGGCGCTGCTCATCGCGGACGAACCGACCACAGCGCTCGACGCGACGCTGGAGGTGCAGATCATCCATCTGTTGAAAGAGCTGCAAAAGGAGATCGGCTGCTCGATCCTGTTCGTCTCTCACCACCTCGGCGCTGTCGCCGAGCTCTGCGACCGGGTGGCGGTCATGTATGCGGGCGAGGTGGTCGAATACGGCACCGTGCGCGACATCTTCCGCCGACCGGGGCATCCCTATACGCGCGCGCTGCTCGAATGTGATCCCGGACGCATCAGGCAACGCACCCGCCAGTTGCCGACGATCCCAGGCGAGGTGCCGAGCCTCCTCGGTACCCAGGCGGGTTGCATCTTCCGTCGGCGCTGCCCGCAAGCCTTTACCCGGTGCGTGGATGACAGTCCTGTCCCGTGCGCTATCGGCGCAACGCACACCGCACGTTGCCATCGTCTCGACGACACGCTGGTGGCGCCGGTATGAGCCCCCTGCTTTCTGTCGAGGATCTTCGCGTACGCTTCCGCACCATGGGCGCGCTGAAGGCGCTCGCCAGCGGCGTTAAGAACCCGTTCGTGGACGCCGTCTGCGGCGTTTCCTTCGAGATCCGCAAGGGCGAAACGCTCGGCCTCGTCGGTGAAAGCGGTTCGGGAAAATCCACCATCGCCCGCGCCATCATGGGCCTGCGGCCGCCAACGGGCGGCACGATACGCTTCGATGGTCAGGTGCTGAACGGCCTCGCCCCGACGGAGCGCAAGCCGCATCTTCGGCGCATGGCGATGATGTTCCAGGATCCGGTCGGATCGCTGTCGCCGCGACTCACTGTACGCTCACTGCTGATGGAGCCTTTCCGCATTCACGGCGTTACCGGCCGCGACCCCGCCGCCGAAGCGGAACGCCTGCTCAACATGGTCGGCCTGCCCGCCGATTTCGGGCGGCGATATCCACACCAGCTTTCCGGAGGCCAAGCGCGCCGCGTCGGCGTGGCGCGGGCCCTTGCATTGCAACCCGATCTTATCATCGCCGACGAGCCGACCGCGGGACTGGACGTGTCCGTTCAGGGTGAAGTCCTCAATCTGCTTGGACGTTTGCAGGGCGAACTCGGCATCGCCATTCTCATCATCACGCATAATCTCAATGTCGTGCGCCACATGACCGATCGCATGGCGATCATGTATCTCGGCCGCTTCATCGAGGTCGGCTCGACCGAGCGGATATTCGCGCAGCCGCGCCACCCCTATACGGAGGCGCTGCTGTCGGCCAATCCGGAACCCGACCCGGACGCCGTGCTCGACAGGGTCGAGCTCAGCGGCGAGGTGCCGAGCCTGATGACGCGCCCAACGGGCTGCGAGTTTCACACCCGCTGCCGCTATGCGCAGGGCATCTGCAAAAGCGCCTTCCCGTCCCGGGCAGCCGACCGGGAAGATCCCCGCCATGTCTTCAATTGCCACTTCCCGCTATCGGAACGTGCGCTCGCCGGAGCCACCAATGTCTCGTGAAATCCTCGATGTTCCTCTTGCCAACGGCACGCCGGGCAGCCAACACAGCGTGCGCATCATCCGGTATGGTGCCGCCGACGCGCGCCCGAAAGCCTACATACATGCCGCGCTGCATGCCGACGAAGCGCCCGGCCTGCTGGTGTTACACCATCTGGTCGAGCAGCTTGACGCCGCCGACGCGCGCGGCGAAATCCGGGGCCAGATCGTCGTCGTTCCCTACGCCAACCCGCTCGGCCTGGCGCAGTTCGTCAATGGCGATCATCTGGGGCGTTACGATCTGGCCAGCGGCCGGAATTTCAACCGCAAATGGCCTGATGTCGCCGGCGAATTGACCATCCGACTTGCCGATCGGCTCGGAAGCAGCGCCGACGACAACACGGTGCTCATCCGCAGCACGATTCGCGAAATTCTCGACGAACGCGGCGCAGGGCAGCCTGTCGATTCCCTTTACACCGCCTTGGCACGCGAGGCTTTCGATTCCGATCTTGTGCTGGATCTGCACTGCGACGACGAAGGGCTGATGCATCTGTTCGTGCGGCCCGAGATCTCGGCCGAATTGTCCGACCTTGCGCGGGAACTCGGTTGCCGGGCGGTGTTCTCACAGGGTTCGTCGGGCGGCTCAACCTTCGCCGAAGCAAGCGTCGAGCCCTGGATCAGGCTTGCGGCTGCCCTTCCCGATAAGGTGATCCCGATCGGCTGCCTCGCCGCGACGGTGGAACTGCGCGGCTTCATCGACATCAGTGATGAGATGGCGTCGGCTGACGCTTCCGCCTTGCTCAACGTGCTTCGCCGCCGCGGCTACGTCGCGGGGCAAGCGGGCCTGCCGCCCGCCGCGCTTTGCGAGATCACCGGCTTCGATGCGTGCGATGTGGTTCGCACGCCCGCTTTCGGTGTCATCGTCTACCGCGCCGAACTGGGTGAACGCGTCACTTGTGGACAGCCGATCGCGGACATCATCGTGCCTTCTTCGCTGGGCCGCGAGGCGCGCGTGACGGTACGGGCGCGCACCGACGGGCTCGTGGTGACGCGAAGGCTGAAGAAACTTGTCGCCGCCAATCAGGTCATTGCCAAGGTGGTGGGCCAAAAGCCCCTCGCCCACCGGACAGGCTATCTGCTGGAGGATTAGATCGATCAGCGGGCGCGGGCACTTCTTGACCGCAGATCGATGATTGGCGGCCACGCGTAGAAACGAGGTCCGTTCGACCTGATCCTGTCCCGGGCTCTAGGCCAGGGGCCGACCGCCGTCGACCGGAATGATAACGCCGGTCACGAAACGGAGATGGGTCGCAGCCGCCAAAACCGCCTCGGCGACATCGTCGGGCGTGCCCAGCCGCCCCAGCGGCGTCCGGCTTGCCTGTTCGTCCCGCCAGGATTCGTCACGGCCCTTGATGAAGTCGGTGTCGACGACGCCGGGCGAGACCGACACGACCCTGATTCTCGGGGCCAGGGCACGCGCCAGCGACTTGGTCAGATTATCGACAGCGGCTTTCGACGCACAGGCGACGTTGCTTCCCATGGCGGTGACCCCTGCGATCGACGAGATGTTGACAACAACCCCGCTGCCGGTGCGATCGAGCAGCGGCCGCATGGCCCGCGTCGCAGCAATCACACCGCGCACGTTGACGCTGAAGATGCGGTCGATCAATTCATCGTCCAGGCTGTCGAGATCCGGATGTGGCACGAAGCGGGTTGTCCCGGCGCAATTGACCAGGACATCCAGCCGGCCAAAGCTTTTCTCGATCTGACCAGCGAGGCGCGCGAGGCAATCGCTGTCCGTCACGGTCGCCTCGGCGACGAAGTGATCGCCGTACGCCAATGACGAAACCAGATCGTCGGCCGTCTGCCGCGAACGGTTGTAGCCGATGACAACCGAAGCCCCTTCCGCAGCAAGCCTGGATACGATCCGCGCGCCGATGCCGCCGGTTGCTCCAGTGACCAGGGCAACCTTGCCTGTGAGTGTGGCTGTCATGGCCGTCTCCTGAGTGTCAAACCCCGGTGCTTCGCTTATGGGCGGCCAGCGCCATTAGATTGCGGTCGCGCCAGGCGCTGCGTTCGGCGAGTTGGGATGCTGACAACTTTTCGCGGCGCGCTTCCTCGGCCTTGGCAACCAGCCCTTCCGACCAGGGGGCCGGATCGCGCCTGGCGAGGGCGATCGAATGGTAGAGCGGTCCCAGACGTCTCGCGTAGTCCGCGATCCCGCCGGGCGCATTCAGATCGATCGTCTCGAAAGGCCCCATGAAGGACCACCGGTAGCCGAGCCCATGCGACACCGTAAGGTCGATATCGGCGGCACTTGCCACGCCCTCCTCGAGCAGGGCCCAGGCTTCGTTCAGCAATGCCCCCTGAAGCCGGTTGAGGACGAACCCTTCGACTTCCTTGCGCACGATCACGGCAGCCTGCCCTACGGCCTCCATCTGCACCCGCAGCCACGCAACGGCCTCCGCGTCGGTCCAGGGCGCCGGGACCAGTTCCACCAACGGGATCAAATGCGGTGGATTGACGGGATGAGCGACGAGAAAACGCCGGCGGTTGGCACAGGACCCGGTGAAGGCCGAGGCCGGAATGCCGGAGCTGGAGCTGCCTACGACCGCGTCGGGCCGCATCGCCCGGTCAATCTCCAGACAGACCGCCTCCTTGATGTCGCGCACTTCCAGCACCGACTCCTGGATGTAGTCGGCATCCGCTACCGCACCCTCCAGCGTATCGACAACGTTCAGCCGCCGCATGACTGCATCGACGGCATCTACCAGCCCGGCCTCTTGCATATCGGCAAGGCTGGCCCGGATCTTGTCGAGCACCGCGGCGCGGATGTCGGCGCTGCCGTCATAGATGGTCACATCATGGCCGGCCCGGGCGAAGACGATCGCCCAGCCACGGCCGACCAGTCCGGCACCGACAATGGCGACTTTGCGGATTGCATCCATCATTGCACCCGTGACGTCTCGCCGTCCGCGAGGCAAATTTCGGTGATCCGCAGGCCATCCTGAGTGATGCGGGATGGGAACCGGTCCTTCAACCGCTCTTCGTGGATGGGAATAACCCGCCGTGCCTCGTGGCCCACCTGCTTCATCATCTCCTCGGTAGCGAGAACGAGATTGGTCTGGCTGCCGACCGCAAGCCCCACCGGAACGTAGAGCGTCTCGATATCGACGGCAGCTCCCGAGCCCTCGATGTTGTCGAAGACGTAGACCAGATCGCCAGCCAGCACCCAGGTGTCGTCCTTGCCGTTGCGCACGGTGACCCACATCGACCCGTAGGTATGGCTGTCAAAAGCGGCATGGAGATCGATGTCGGGCAGGACGTCCTGTTTCGATCCGTCGATCGTTACCAACCGCTTCTGACGGGCCAGATCGACGCCGCGCACGATGTCGCCGGGGTCGACGGCTACGTTCATCCAGCGCATGCGGTCCGGCAGCGACATCGCCCAGACCCACTTCGCGATCTCCCTCTCCTGGATGTAGAAGGTCGCATTCGGGAAGTCCTCGACATTGCCGAAATGGTCGAAATGCGCGTGCGTGACGAAAACTGTGTCGACGTTCTTGGGCGAGAGGCCGATTTCGCCAAGAACGGCGTCGGGCGAGTGCCAGTTCTCGACGCCAAATTTGTCGGCGAGATGCTTGCCGTAATCCTTGTTGTTGTAGCCGACATCGACCATGGCAACGCGACCGTTGCCCTTGATCAGCGCGTAGCAGTAGGGAAGTTTCACGTAGCCCTGGTTGTGGGCGCCGTAGAGCACCCCGCTCTTGTGGTAGTTGCTGACATAGCTGTACTCAAGCACCCAGATCGAATATTGGCCCATTGCTTCCTCCCTGTTGTCGCCAACGCTGCGCACAGCTGCAGCAGGCGTGATTGAAATCGACCGGCGTCATACCGGCCCGCGGTTCCGACGCCGCCTGCAGCCCGGCGTAGGCGCGTTTGATCCTCTCCCCGGCCCGGTCGAGCTCCTGCTGCCAGTCGCGCCGCAGTCGGGCCGAACCGAAATCGTCCAGGACCTCGCCCAGCGTTGCATGAGCGGCCCCCAGACGCGCGCAATGGCTTTCGAGCCCATGCGGCGCGTGCAAGGCGCCCAGCCGCTGCTCCACCTCCGTCCACCGTTCGCGGGCCACCGGAATGTCAGGCAGATCGAGCACGTCGCGGCGTCCGCCGGCCTGAGCCAGGACCAGCAGGCCAGCGAGTTGGCCGATCAGCCGGCGCAGGCCTTCGTAGACGGGGCGGGTTGCCACGACGTAGCGGACGATGGCTTCGTCGGCCAACGCGGCATCGTTCACGGTGGCGACGGGTTCCTCGCTTCCGGTGACGGAGACATGGGGCGCCGCGACGACCTCGCAGTCATAGCGGTGGACGCTTACCGCCCGCTCGAAGAAGCGCTTTCCCGGGATATCAGCCATGGTGCCTTTTTCGCGTCGTCGCGCGCTCGATCACCGCGCCGGGCGGGATTAGTTGAACGATCGGCTCCCGGCCGGAATTCGTGCTCAATTCCTTCGCCAGGCTGACCGTGGCCTCGAGCATCTGGTCAATGGGCTGCCGGACGGTCGTCAGCCCGTGCGAAGGCCAGTGGGCCATCTCGATATCGTCGAAGCCGACGATCGAAATGTCGTCCGGCACGCCGAGCGCCAGCTCTCGCCGCACGCCGTCGAGAAAGCCAATGGCGAGAATGTCGTTGGCGCAGAAGACACCGTCGGGAACCTCTTTCAGGTCACGCAGCTTGCGCGCCGCTTCGTAGCCGGCGTGATAGCTGAACTGGCCTGCCTCGATAACTATCGGCGCGGCGAGGCCACGCTCGACGGCGCGTTCGCTGAAGCCCCTGTGGCGTGCGACATTGGTGGAGGCATCGGGCAAGGCGGCGATGTAGGCCAGGCGCTGGTGGCCGGTATCGACGAGATAGTCGGCGATGCTGCGGCCGCCGAGTATATTGTCGCAGGAAATGCCGAACGCGTGGTCGTCGGCCGAGAGTCGGTTGAAAAAGATCACCGGAGTGCCGGCCCTACGGCATTCCTGCGCGGCCGCCGAAGACAGGGTGGCCGCCAGGATGATGGCAAGATCTGGCTGGTAGTTGAGCAGCAGGCGTAGCGCCTGGTCGACGTCTCCCGACTGGTCGGCGGCGACGAGCATCACGTTCATGTCGATGGCACGAAGGGCGGTGGTCAGCCGCGTCAGCACTTCCGGATAGAACGGGTTCTTGATGTCCGCGACGACGATACCCACGATACGCGTCTTCTTCGTGATGAGGCTGCGCGCGAAAGGGTTCGGCGAATAGCCGATCTCCCTCGCACGGTTCAGCACCAGGTCCCGCGTATTCTTGGCGATCACGGCATCGGCGTGAAAGGCCCTGGATACGGTCGAAACAGACATGCCGAGATCGCGCGCCAGATCCTTCACGGTCAGGCGGGGCTTGCTGTTCTTGTTGCGGGCGATGATCGACATGAAAACTCCGTTGGCGCGCTGGCTTAGGCCTGGTTGCGACCTCCATAGCGGCGGACCCGGATGTTCGCCTGCTCGGCATGCCCATAGAATCCCTCGAGGACACACAGGCGCGAACAGTACTCGCCTATCATGGCGCTCGCTTCGTCGGTCAGGACGCGCTGATAGGTGCAGGTCTTGATGAACTTGCCAACCCACAAACCGCCTGTGTAACGGGCCGCCTTCTTGGTCGGCAGCGTATGGTTGGTGCCGATGACCTTGTCGCCATAGGCAACATTCGTACGCGCTCCGAGAAACAGAGCGCCGTAATTGTGCATGTTGTCGAGGAAGTAGTCCGGATCGCGCGTCATGACCTGGACGTGCTCGGATGCGATCCGGTCGGCCTCGGCGACCATCTCCTCATAGGAAGCGCAGACGATCACTTCGCCATAGTCCGCCCATGCCTTGGCGGCGATCTCGGCGGTCGGCAGGACCTTCAGCTGCCGCTCGATCTCGGTGAGGGTGTCGCGCGCGAGCTTCTCCGAATTTGTCAGAAGCACGGCGGGACTGGTCGGACCGTGCTCGGCCTGGCCGAGCAAATCGGTCGCGCAGATCTCGCCGTCGACACTGTCGTCGGCAATGACCAGCGTCTCGGTCGGGCCGGCGAACAGGTCGATGCCGATACGGCCGTACAATTGCCGCTTGGCTTCAGCGACGAAGGCATTGCCAGGACCGACGAGCATGTCGACGCGCCCGATGGTTTCGGTTCCGAGCGCCATGGCGCCAACGGCCTGCACACCGCCCAGAACGTAGATCTCGTCCGCGCCGGCCATGTGCATCGCGGCCACGATAGCCGGATGCGGACCGCCCTGGAACGGCGGCGCGCAGGCAATGATCTTCTTCACCCCGGCGACCTTGGCCGTCACCACGCTCATATGCGCGGAGGCGACCATCGGGTATTTCCCGCCCGGCACGTAGCAGCCGACTGTTTCCACGGGAATGTTCTTGTGGCCGAGGACAACGCCGGGAAGCGTTTCCACTTCGAGGTCCTGGAGGCAGGCGCGCTGCTTCTCGGCGAAATTGCGAACCTGGGCCTGGGCGAAGCGAATATCCTCGATGTCGCTTGCCGACACCTTGGACATCGCCTGCTCGATCTCGCTGTCGCTGAGCCGGAAGCTTGGCGGCGACCATTTGTCGAAACGCTCCGACAACTCCCGGACAGCGGTATCGCCTCGCTTTTCTATGTCGGCAAGGATCGTCTCGACGGTCGTCCGGACGGCCGCATCGCTCTGGGCGACAGCTTCGGGATCCCTGCCCCGTTTCAGAAAAGTCGGCATATTCTCATCCTTATGTTGAGTCAGGTGGGCGGCAGGATGCCGTCCACCTGTTGCATTGCTGATCGTCAGGGTTTTACCGTCGGCTCGATCTTGGTGAGCTTGTATTCGTCGGCCGGAGCCTTGCACGATGAGCAGTTGATGCCAGGGGCATCGGGCGCCTGCTTCACGTCCGCGGGCAATGCCTGAATGGTCGCTCCTGGTGTTGGCTTGCCCTCGAGCGCCGACTGCAGCGACAGTTCCGGCAGCAAATCGGGATTGAAGACCTCGGTGACGAAGGAACTCGGAACCTTGTCGGACGGGAAAACGTTGCACCCGTCGGCGAAGGTATCGCCCTTGCAAGGCTTGACTTGATCCGCTGGCACCCAAGGCAACGGGTACTCGATGTTCATCGGTTTCAGGTCGCGCTTCTTAGTCAGGATCTCCATCATCAGCTTGAGGGCATAGCCTGACGTAGCGGGCGGCGAACCGGCGGATACACCCTTGAGACCCATGCCTTGCATCTTCGGGTCTGCCAGTCCGAGACGAAAACCGTCCGAGTTCTCGCCGGTCATCGGAACCAGTTTGTTGCCCTTGTCGAGTAGCGCTTGTACGGCGCCATATTCGCCTGCCTGAGCCCAGATGCCGTCGACGTCGGGATGCGCCGCGAGAGCCTTGGCTGTCTCCTGCTGCGTGGTGCGGTCATCCCAGTAGGAGTAGTATTCCGCGACGACCTTGATGCCGGGATACTGGTTGAAAATGTGCATCGCGCCGTCGGTGTGGCGCTTATCCACCGAGTTGCCCGGGACGCCACGGCTCAGGAAGATCTTGCCCTTGCCTCCCAGGATGTTGACCAAGGCCTGGGCGGTATTCTCGCCGAAGCCTGCGGTGATATAGCTGACATTGTAGGCGCAAGGCTCGGTCACCGTGGCGTCGTACATGAAGAAGAGCACGCCCTTCTGGCAGCCGCGATGGACCGTGCGGTTCAGCGCCGTCGACGAAATCGGGAAGCTGATGATGCCGTCGGCGCCAGCCTGTATCATGCTTTCATAGGCCGAGATCTGAGCCTGGGGGTCGGTTCCCGAGATGACTTCCTTCAGCTCCACCGTCTTGTCGTAGGGCGGCGTCTGCGCCAACGCCTTGACGATGTTCGCGGCCTCCGACTGCCACGAATTGCCGCTGTAGCTCAGCGACAGATATATCTTGAACTTCTTGTCCTGCGCTTGGGCATGGTCGACAACCGCCCCAACGCCTATGGCGGTGGCAAGCGTCAGCGACGCGGCCAGTCCCAGTCTTTTTAACAGCCTCATTTCGATCAACCTCCCGTTGGAATTTGGCCCTTGCAGGTGCCGGACCAGAGCTTGTGAGAACGTTCTCACAATTGGACAAAACGCATTTCACGCACAGGCATGGTCACTTCCTCCGCGTCAGCATTCGATTTCCGAGATCGGCCAGGAATTCACCGCGCAGCACCAGCAGGGCGGCGACAATGATTGCGCCCTCTATGACGGTGCGCCATCCTTCGTTGAGGCCGATAGCGGAGATAACGGTGCCAAGCGTCGTCAGAAGAATTGCGCCGCCGACCGTCCCGATGAAAGTTCCGCTGCCGCCGAGGATCGAGGAGCCGCCGACCACGACGGCAGCGATGGAAGGCAGCATGTAGCTGTCGCCCATCCTCAGCGTCGCCCCGTTCGAATAGCCCACCAGCATCATGCCGACGAAGCCTGCGCAAGCGGCACTGATCGCATAGGGGACGAGCTCGAGCCGATTGACAGCGACGCCGGCGATGAGAGCGGCGTTCCTGTTGGTGCCAAGGGCGTAGAGCCGGCGGCCGAGCGCAGTGAAATTCTGCAAGAACCAGCCGAACAGGATGAAAGCGACGGTGAAGTAGATGACCAGCGGCACGCCGAGGAACCATTCCTTCATCAGCCACAGCAAGGCGGACGGAGAACCGCCGCGCGGCGTCCCGCTGGTGTAGCCCAGCGCCACCGATGCCACGACGATCGAGGTCGCCATGGTCATGATGAAGGGAGGAACCTTCAGCCAGACAATTCCCAGTCCGCTGATCGTGCCGACCAGCGCGCAAATGACCAGAATGGCCGGCAGCATGTACCAGATGCCGGCATCGCCGCTACCAATCCACGTCGTCGTCAACACGCCGCCGAGCGTGATGAGGGCGGGGACCGATAGGTCGAGCCCACCGATCAGGATGACGAGCCCTTGCCCAAACGACAACACGATCAGGAAGGACGCGAGGATGAGAACCGTCAGCACCTGATCCCAGGAACCCAGCGCCGGACTGATGAAGCGCGAGCACACCACAAGCACGATACTCAGCCCAAATACGACAAGCGTATTGACCACCTCCCGGTCGAGCCTTTGCCTGCCGCGCCGGTCGGAGTTGGCCTCGAAACGCGTCGCAACGTCCTTATGCGCGTTCACCGGATCTCTTCCTTCTTGAGCAGGCGCGCCACGGCGCTGCCGAACACGATCGCAAGCACCAGCACGAAACCTTGGAATATGCCGGTGTAGAAGGACGAGACCCCACCCGAGAAAAGCACCTTCTGCAAAAGCATCAGCGTACCGGCGCCCAGGATCGAGCCAACGAGGCTGCCCCGGCCGCCACTCAACGGCGTGCCGCCGAGCGCCACTGCGGCAAAGGTGAGCATCAGGAATGGCGTGCCGGCTGTCGGATTTCCTGTCGCCGTCTGGGCGCTCAGCATGAAGCCGGCGACGCCGTAAAGGATGCCGGCGCCGACAAAGGCCGTGATGCGTACCCCTGCCACGGACACGCCGGAGAAGCGAGCCGACTGCTCGTCGGCGCCGATCGCATAGAGGCCGATCCCGGTATTGGTCCGCCGGAAGGCAAGCCAAAGCGCGATGGCGGCAACCAGAAACAGCCCGGCGATCGGGATGATACCGAACAGGGTGTCGGTCAGCGTATAGGTGACGAAGTCGGCAACCATACCGCCAGGCGCGTCCAGGATAACCAGCGCAAGTCCCTGGCAGACGATCATCGTGCCGAGCGTCGCCGCGATGGTCTGCAGTCCAAGCCTGGCCACGAGAATGCCGTTGATTGCGCCGACGGCACCGCCGATCGCACAGCACATCAGGAGGCTGGCCAGCGCACCGCCCGGACCACCGAACGGATAGACCGCCATCAGCACATTGGTCAGCGAGACGACGCCTGCGACGGACAAGTCGAAGCCGCGGCTGATGACGACCAGCGTCTCGCCCGCTGCCGCGAGCGCCAATGGCGTCGAGTTGTTGACGAGATCGGTGAAGGTGTAGACCGAAAGCGCATCCGGTTGCCAGAACGCGTAGAGCGCATAAAGCAGGACATAGATCATCGCCACGATGCCGGTGCCGCTGATGACAGCCCTCCATAACGCGGAGCGGCGGGGCGCGGGATTTGCCTGGACCGCGGTCATGCGGCCACTCCATTCACCGCGCCCGCAGCGTGGCCGATCAGCGCGCCGACGATAGTCGGCTCATCGATGGCATCGCCCTGATATTCGGCGAAGACGCGGCCGCCATAGAGCACCATGCAGCGATGCGCGAGATGGACGAGTTCCGGCAGTTCGGACGAGTAAAAGAGCACCGAGCCGCCATCGGCAGCGAACTTCCGGATCGCCTCGTAGATCGACTGCTTGGTTCCGACATCGACTCCACGCGTCGGATCGAAAAGCAGTAGAGTGCGCGCACCCGTCATCATGACGCGCGCCAGAAGCGCCTTCTGCTGGTTGCCACCGGAAAGCTCATCGATCTTGAACTGCAGATAGCGCTCCTGCAGTTCGACCGCCTCAGCGGTTTTTTTCGCAATGCGACGCTCGCTGGCCGGCCAGACGACGCCACCCTGCGCGATACGCGAAATGATAGGCAACACCATGTTGCTGGCGGTGCTGAGGCCGGCGAAAATCCCTTCCGACTTGCGGTCCTCCGGCAGGTAGGCAAGGCCGTTGCCGAAATGGAGCGCGGCGCCCGGGCTGGCGATCTGGGCGGGCACGCCGTCGATCTCGATGCCGCCGCTTTTCGCCTTGGAGAGGCCGATCATCGTCCTGAACAGGTCGCGTTGGCCCTGCCCCTCGAGCGCGGCGATGCCGACGATCTCACCTCGCCTGACATCAAACGACACGTCCCGCAAAATGCCGCCGGAGAGGCCCCGAACGCTGAGCGCGACGGGCGCGGTGTCGGCGACCAAAGGCTGCGAGGCGGTCGTCTCACGCGCGCTTCGGCCGACCATCATCTCGAAAATGTTCTCGTCCGAAGCGCCGGACAACTCGACGGTGCCGATGCTGCGGCCATTGCGCAGGATGGTGGCGCGCGAACACAGGGTGCGCACCTCGCCGAGGCGGTGGGAAATGTAGAGGATGGCGGTCTGCAGATTCTTCTGCCGGCGCACGAGCTCAAACAGCCATTCGACGTCCGCCAGCGCGGCCGTCGGCTCATCGAGGATCAAGAGCTTCGAGGCATGGGTGAAGGCGCGCACGATCTCAAGCCGCTGACGATCCGAAAGCGAAAGCACGCCGACGGGCGTGTCAGGATCAAAGTGGGAGAGAGCGTAGTCGTTAAGAACCTTGCCAGCTGATGCCGTGGCGGTGCGGCGCGAGACGAGACCTAGCTTGCCCTTCGGCATTTTCGGCAGCACGAGATTCTCGGCGATGCTGAGATTCGGCAGCAGGCTGAGTTCCTGAAAGGCCGTCGCCACGCCCTGCGCCCGCGCATCGATGATGCCATGCGGCGCATAAGGCTTGCCGAAGATCGACATGGATCCGCCGTCAGGCGTCACGACGCCGCTGAGGATTTTCACGAGCGTCGATTTGCCGGCGCCGTTCTCGCCCAACAGCGCATGGACTTCCCCTGGCCGCAGATCAATGGAGACGGAATCGAGTGCGACTGTGGGTCCGTAGGATTTTGCAATATTCGCGATGCGAACAGCCAGCCGGATCTCGTCGGTACCCATACCTCCTCCCAAAAGGTAAGTCCGCCGCAGCGGTGAGAACGTTCTCTGAGAACGTTCTCACTAATCCACAAGCACCGCCGGCTTGTCAATTGTGAATCGTTCATTCCTTGTCGAACGCACCAGGCTCCCGGCCTCCGGGCGGCACTTGGCCGTCTTTTGAGTGCTCAGAAGTGGCTGAGCCGGCGCCTTTTCTGGGCGTCTGGTCGGGGGGCGCCCGCCGGGATGGATTCTGCCCCTCGGACTGATGCGTTTTCTCATTCACCTCGCCTGAAGGGCGCGTCAGGCCTTGCCCGGACGCCGGCGGCTTGTTGCCTGCGGCGTCCTGGGAGAATGAATCGGCGGGATCGCCGTCGCTCCTGGCCGGATATTTGGTGGCACCAGTCTCGCGGCGATTTTCGCTTCCAGTCATGGCCGGTCCTCCTTTGGCACAGTCATAACCTGGTTTCGACCGGCAGGTTCCAGCGGCTAGGCCGGAAGCGCAGATTTGAATCCGCCGCCGCTCCTATGGCCGGAAACCAATTTGGCGGCGCTGCGTTGACCCCGCAGGATCAGATCCCCCAACAGCTTCGGAGAAAATTCATGCTCGACCGCAGCGGAAGCGCCGTCCTGACGACCGACAGTCTCTGACAACGGACAGCAACATGGCTCGCATCGAGCGCGGACATTGTTTTTGCGGTGCCGTCATGGCGGTGATGGAAGGAGAGCCTTTCTGGATCTGCTTCGATCATGACGACGATTGCCGGCGGGCGACCGGCGGACCGATGACCATCTGGATCGGCTATCGCCCGCACCAGGTCGAGCTGACCGCCGGGAAGCCGAAGACCTTTTCGAAGACGAAGGGGGTCATCCGCTCCTTTTGCGCCGATTGCGGTACCTCGATCTTCTATGCCGACGAAGGCCTGCGTGACGAACTCTATGTCTCGATCGGCTTCATGGACGCGCCGGAGCGGTTTCCGCCACAGGCACAGGCCTATTGGGATATGCACCTGCCATTCATCGACATGGCCGACGGCTTGCCCCGCGTCGACGGCTACACGAGGCGCCGTGATCCAGCCCTGGGCAATCCGCGCGAACGTTGATGACGCGCGCCACACTAGGCCCCGCAGGCTATTGCCCGATCAGGGTCAGGCCAAAGAGAATGGCCAGCCACAGGCCCACCGCCGCGACCGCGAGCCTGGGGAGGATGCCCTCGCCCGCCAGATGCATGAACAGCAGCGCGATCACCACTGTCTTGGCAGCCGCCGCGGCAAGGTTGATCGCGGAATTGAACCCACCGAGGTCGACAAACGAAGAGCCGACGGTAAGCGCCAGCAAGGCGAGCAGCGCGAGATAGGCGAATGTGAGCTTGGCGAGGTCGCTCATCGTCGTCAGGCCCGGTTGATCAGATAGAGGACCGGGAACAGGAACACCCAGACGATGTCGACGAAATGCCAGTAGAGTCCGATCGCCTGCACGCGGCGCGCCCGGCTCGCCTGCGCGGTCCTCGGCCAGAGCAACAGCATGCCGGCAATCACCGCGATGCCGCCTATCAGATGCAGCGCGTGCAGCGATGTCATGGCGAAATAGAGCGCGAAGAAGAATTCGGCATGGGCCGGATCTGGGCCTGCGAAGCGGAACGGCGCGCCGAGCACCGGCGCCAGGCCCTCGCTGAATTCCTTGCTGTATTCGACGGCCTTGATCACCAGAAAGATGCAGCCAAGCAGGCTCGTGGACATCAAGGCCCAGAAGGCGGGCCGCCAACGCCGGGCAGCCGTGAACATATGGGCAAGCGCCATCGCGAAGCTGCTGGTGATCAGAACCGCCGTATTCAGCGTGCCGAGCGGCAATGACAGATGTTGCGACGCCGCGGCGAATGCCGCGCCATAGCTCAATCGGGCGTAGAGGAACACCAGCACGATCGCGCCGAACAGCATCGCCTCGGAGCCGATGAAAATCCACATGCCGAACGCATCGGCCGCCTTCTCGCGGGCCCGTGTATCGAAGGCAATGCTTTCGGTCGGCCCGCTCATGAGGCTTCGTCCCTGTGCGGGCTGAACGTCTCGTGCCTCAGGCCTTTCATGGCATAGTCATAGGCCGGCCGCTTGACCACGGGCATGGTTTCGAAATTGTGCGGGGGCGGCGGCGAAGCCGTCTGCCATTCAAGGCCGGTCGCGCCCCACGGATTGGCCGGCGCCCGCGCGCCGCGAAACAGCGACCAGCCGAGATAGAGCAGCGGCATAAGGTAGCCGACGGCCAGAACGACCGCGCCGGCCGAGGACAATACGTGCCAGAACTGAAACTCCGGCGGATAGGTGTGATAGCGCCGCGGCATGCCGAGAAAACCGAGCACGAATTGCGGAAAGAACGTCAGGTTGAAGCCGAGGAAGGTCACGGTCGCGGCGATGCGGCCCCAGGTTTCGGAATAGACGCGACCGGTGATCTTCGGCCACCAAAAATGCAACCCCGCCATGTAGGCCGTCACCATGCCGCCGACCATGATGTAATGGAAATGCGCCACGACGAAATAGGTGTCATGAACGTGGACGTCGACGGCGAGAGCGGCCAGGAACAGGCCGGCCAGCCCCCCGAAAGTGAACAGCGCCAGGAAAAACAGCGCATAAAGCATGGGCGTCTCGAAAGTGATTTCGCCCTTGCGCAGCGTCAGCGTCCAGTTGAACACCTTTATCGCCGAGGGGATCGCGACGCAGAACGACAGGAACGAGAACACGATGCCGGCATAGGCCGACTGGCCTGATACGAACATATGGTGACCCCAGACCAGGAAGCCGAACACGGCAATCGCCATCGAAGACATCGCCACCGCCTTGTAGCCGAACAGCGGGCGCTTGCTGAAGCAGGGCAGCACTTCGGAAACCACGCCCATGCCGGGCAGGATCATGATGTAGACCGCGGGATGTGAGTAGAACCAGAACAGATGCTGGAACAGCAGCGGGTCGCCGCCCAGAGCGGGATTGAAGATGCCGATACCGAAGGCACGCTCCAGCACGATCAGGATCAGCGAGGCGGCCAGCACCGGTGTCGCCAGCACCATGACCAGCGCGGTCGCATACATCGTCCAGACGAAGATCGGCAGTC
Organism: Mesorhizobium sp. B2-3-6; assembly: GCF_006442305.1. Taxonomy (NCBI): domain Bacteria; kingdom Pseudomonadati; phylum Pseudomonadota; class Alphaproteobacteria; order Hyphomicrobiales; family Phyllobacteriaceae; genus Mesorhizobium; species Mesorhizobium sp. B2-3-6. The sequence goes on from NZ_VFVW01000003.1 coordinate 269,204, forward strand.
TGAACCAGGTCAGCCCCGGCGCGCGTAACGTGTGGACGGTGACGATGAAGTTGATGCCGGTCATGATCGTCGAGAAGCCGACGATGAAGACACCCAGCGCGGCCATCGAAACGAAGCCGTTGGCATAGAGCGTCGAGAGCGGCGTGTAGAAGGTCCAACCCGTGTCGACACCGCCGGCGAGCACCGCGGCCAGGGCAAAGGCGCTGCCGAAGATGAACACGTACCAGCTGGCGAGATTGAGCCGCGGAAAAGCGAGATCGCGCGCGCCGATCATCAGCGGCAGCAGGAAATTGCCGAGCGTCGCGGGGATCGACGGCACCAGGAAGAACCACACCATGATGATGCCATGCAGGGAAAACAGCCTGTTATAGACATCGTCCGACACCAGATCGCCCGCAGGCGACGCGAGTTCGATCCGGATCATCACGGCAAAGGCACCGCCAAGAAAAAAGAACGCCGTCAGCGACATCAGGTAGAGCCAGGCGACGCGCTTGTGGTCGGTGGTCAAGAGCCAGGCGGCAGGTCCGGCCTCCCCATGCAGATAGCTCGAAGGCGCCAAGGCTTGCCTGCTCATTGGGTCGCCCCGCTTTCCCTGGTTGCTCGCGGCGACAGGGATTTGAGATATGCCAGCAGCATCTGTAGCTCCTGCTCGTCGACAAGGCCGTCAAAGCTCGGCATCACGGGTTCATACCCGGCGGCGATCTCCTTCTTCGGATTGAGGATGGAATCGCGCAAATAGCGGTCGTCGGCGATGACGGTCTGTTGATTGTCCAAGGCCACCGGCCGTCCGAAGACCCCAGCCAGATCCGGCGCCCTCACCTTGCTGGAATTGCCATGGCAGCCGGAGCAGCCGAGCGCGCGGAAGAGTTTTTCGCCGTCGGCCGCAAGCGTTTCACCCTGGCCCTGGTTGCCCAGCCACGCCGCATATTCTTGCGGCGGCATCACGGTCACCCAGCCGCCCATCTCCGAATGCTGGGTGCCGCAATATTGCGCGCAGAACAAATGATACCGCCCGGGCTCGCTGGCGATGAACCAGACATGCGTGGTGCGCCCCGGCACCGCGTCCTGCTTGACCCGGAAGGCAGGTACGAAGAATGAGTGGATCACGTCCTGCGATGCCAGCGACACGATCACCGCCTTGCCGACCGGCACATGCAGTTCGTTGATTTCACGCTGGCCGCCAGGATGACGGAACTCCCACATCCATTGCTTGCCAAGGCCGGCGATCTCGAGTGCGTCAAGGGGCGGGTGTTCGCGGCGCAGGAACAGCACGGCTCCCCATCCGAAGATGGTGAAAGCGATCAGCAGGCTGGCGACTGTCCAGGTCACCTCGAGCGGCGTGCTGCGCGCACGCTCCCCCGTTCGCTCCACCTTGGAGCCGGCGCGATATTTGATGGCGTAGAAAACGACCAGGCTGGTCAGGAAGACGCCCAGCGCGACGGTGAAGGCAAGCAGCACGTAGAACAGGGCGTCGACACTGCCGGCAATCGAGGAGGCCTGCGGCGGCGTAAAAGGGATGCCGAACGTCAAATCGGCCTCCTTCGCGACAGAACGAGGATGGTGGCGCCAAGGCCAAGCAGCGTCGCCATGCCAGTCACCTTCACGACTGCCCAGACCGCTGGCGTGTACTGGCCCTTTGATGCATCGAAGCCGGCACACAGCAGAAAGACGTGATCGGCGATGGAGCCAAGCCGCCCGGCCGACGCCTCGACCAGGGCAAGCCTGAGATCTCGCGGCTCGAAACTCAGCGCCGGAAGTACTTGCGCGATGCGGCCTTGCGGCGTCAGCGCGATGACCGCGATCGGGTGGACATATTGCGAGATCCGGTCGCGCCGGTCGAATGTGATGCCGGCCTCCACGGCAAGGGCGGCGCCAGCGCCATCCTCGCTGGTCAGGAAGCGCCACGCGGACAACCCTGCCTGACCGGCGGACCGCCCGACTTCGGCTTGGATGGACGCCGCATCCGCGACGGTCTCGGAAGCATCTATCGAGACGAAGAGAGCGTGGTAGGTCGCGGGATCGAGGCCGGTCTTGTTCAGATCCGAGGCAACCGCCTGCTGGGTCACGCCGCAGAGGTTGGGGCATTTGTCGTAACCGAAGATGAGCAGCGCCGGCCGCCCGCCGAGAATGCCGGAAAGCGTCTGCCGTCCGCCCGAAGCCTCGCGGAAGACTGTATCGAGGCTGAGCTGCGCGCCGATCTGCGGTTCGAAAACCGGCCGCGCGCGCACGCTGGCGGTCATTGCAGCCAGGAGCACGAGCGGCAGGACCAAACGCCTCATGGCCTCGCCCCCATGGCCGGTGCGGCCTGGCCCTGCTGCGGCGCCCTGGCGTTTGGCTGCGCCGCGTCCGCTCGGGCGCGGCAAATGCCGGCCTGCGGCGCGCGCGGAACCTGGCCTTCGAGCAAGGCGCAGTCCTCACCGGCCGCAGCGGGCGTTACCGCCTCCGGCAGTCCCTGCGCGGCGATCAGCTTCATGGCGTCGTCGATCGGAATGCGCGCGATGCCACCATTGCGGTCGACCCATGCAAGCATGCCGAGTTCACGATCTTCCTGCTGACGGAACGCGGCAAGATCGGCCCCGGGGAAATCCTGCAAGGCGGGACCTGCGGCGCTGCCGTTCATCTGCGTGCCCGCAAGTGGCCAGAACGGGGCCGTATCGAAAATCAGTCTCAGCCCAAGCGCGGCGAGCGCCAGGAAGACAAGCAGGCCGAGGCCAATGAGCACGAGCGCCCTCGGCCAGACATCGCGTGTTTCGGGATGACGCACGACCTTAGCCACGGGCCAGCCTCCCGCGCCAGACGACGATGCGATCAGGCCTGGTCCAGATATAGACGAAGCACCCGAACCAGATGCCGCCCGCGCCGACCATTGCCGCGAGGTCCGGCCACGACACTCCTGCACCGAGGGCGGACAAAGCCGGCCGGACGCGCCAGGCGACATCGTCGAAATGTCCGGCCAGCAGGAACGCGCCGAGCCCTATCAGGCCAACGCGGCTGCGCTTGACGGAGCGGTTCAGGAAACCGGCGAAGGGCAAGGCAAATTGCAGCGCGATCAGCAGCCAAAGCAGATACTGCCAGCCATTTCGACCACGGATGACATACCAATGGATTTCGTCGGGCAGGTCGCCGCCCCAGACGACCAGCCACTGCATGAATGCCAGATAGGCCCAGATGAGCATGAAGCCGAACATCATGTTGGCGAGGTCTTCGCCGAGCGCCACGTCCTCCTCGCCACCCGGCGCCGACTCGATCGCACGGCCGGCCGAGAGCACCGCCAGCGCCAGCCCGCACACGCCGACGACCTCGGCCGCCGCTTCGAGCATCGCATAGATGGTGGAGGAAAAATCCGGCTCTATCGACATCATCCAATCGATGGCAAACACCGTCACGGCAAAGCCGTGCGCGACGAGCCCGATGGCGTAGCCGCCGCCGGTCCTGCTTGCGGCCGAACCGGGCGCCGTCCAGCCAAGTACAAGCCAGGCCAGCGCCAGCCAGACGACAGCATAGACGATGAAACGAACGACGAAGAATGGCACGTTGAGATAGGTCATTTTCTGGCGCACCGCTTCCGTCAGCGCCGGGTCGGCTCCTGCCCAGGGAAAGACCAGATCGAGCCGCGCAAGCACCGGCAGCATCAACAGCAGCGCGACAGGCAAGGTCGCGACGGCGGCCCGCAGCGGCGGCCGCAACGCGTCGCCCCAGCGCCCCCCGGTCAGCCCGTGCACCATGAGCAGGGTCATTGCGCCAAGCGGCAATCCGAGCAGGAACACCGCCGTCATCAGCCAGCCGGCCAGTGTCGCGCGCGGGGCGACGAACAGCCCGGCCGCGCACAGAGAGAGCCCTGCGGCGGCGGCTGCGAGCAGCAGGACGAGGTGGTCGTCGGGCCGGGCGGCGCGCTTCATCGTGCCGCCTCGGCATCGAGTTTCGCGCGAACGGATTCGGGCAGCGTGCCGGCCGCAGCATGTCGCGAATATTGCAGCGCCCGGATATAGGCCACGATCGCCCAGCGGTCCCGCGGCTCGACACGCGCGGCATAGGGATACATCGCACCGTAACCGTCGGTGATGACGTCGTAGAAATGCCGGTCCGGCGCCTTGCGCAGCGCATCTTGATGGTAGGTCGGAGGCGGCGGGAAACCACGCCTGACCACCATCCCGTGCCCGTCGCCGGTGCGGCCATGGCAGGGAGAGCAGAATATATCGAAGCGTTGCTGCCCACGCTGAAGCAGCGCCATGGTGATCGGGTACGGGAATTTGTCCGGCGTCGCCGCCAGGTCGGCGTCGCGCGTCACCGTGCCTTCGACCGGTGTCCTTGCCGACATGCCGTCGGCGAACTCTCTGCTGGTTTCGAGCGGATCGTAGCGAGGCTGGTCGGCCATGTCCTGCTTGCAGGCGCCGAGGAGCAGGCAAACCGGCAAAAGCAGCCGCGGGTTCATATCGCCACCTCTTCGACCGTCTCGGCGCCAAGCCGTGTCAGCTGCCCCTTGGTGACGCCCTTGCGGTATTTCGGGTCGGTGGCCTCGATCAGCAGGTAGAACTTGCCGCCGCTCGCGTAGGTGAAGCTCTCGGCGTTGAAGACGGGGTGATAATATTGCGGCAGCCGGTTCTCGGCCAGCATGCCGAAGAAGCCGGCGAACACGCTGGCCAGGATCGCGGCTTCGAAGGCGATGACCGTGAACGGCGGCCAGGAATGCAGCGGCCGGCCGCCGACATTGACCGGATAGTCGATCTCGACGGAATAAAGGATCAATGCATACACCAGCACGCCGCCGGCGACGCCACCCGCCAGCATGATCCATGGCAGCCGTGTCTTTCGCATGCCCAATATGTCTGTCAGGCCGTGCACCTCGAACGGCGAGAACGCATCCATATGCCGGTACCCCTTGTCGCGCATCGCTTGCGCCGCCCTGGTCAGCGCATCCGGATCGGCGAAAGCCGCGATGACGCCATGGACGCTCATGCCGCGCCGCCTTTCTGCTCGGCCAGTTCCTCGACCTCGAAGATGGTTATCGCCGGCAGGATGCGGATAAACAGGAAGACCAGCGCGAAGAAGGTGCCGATCGATCCGAACAGGATGCCGAAATCGAGCCAGGTCAGCGACTGCTCGCCCCAGGACGACGGCAGGTAGTCGCGGCTCGGGCCGGTCACCACGATGATGTAGCGTTCGAGCCACATGCCGATGTTGATGACCAGAGCGATCGAAAACAGCAGCGGCATATTGGATCGCACACGGCGAAACCAAAGCAGTTGCAGCACCGCGCAATTGCAGAAGAGCATGGTCCAGAACAGCGGCGCATAAGGGCCGACGGCGCGCTGGACCATCATCGCGCGCTCGTAAGGCTCACCCGAATACCAGGAGAAGAACGCTTCCGATGCATAGCCGTAAATGACGACCATGCCGGCCGCGATCATCAGTTTGGCGGCGTTGTCCATGTGGCGCGGCGTGATCAGGTCTTCCACAGCGAATGCCCAGCGCAAGGGAATGGCTATGGTCAGCACCATGGCGAAGCCGGAGAGGAGCGCGCCGGCGACGAAATAGGGCGGAAAGATCGTCGAATGGAAGCCCGGCGTGATGGCGAAGGTGAAATCGAGAGCGACGATCGAATGAACCGAAACGACCAGCGGTGTTGCGAGTGCCGCCATCAGGAAATAGACCGTCCGATAGCGCGCCCAATGATAGGCCGAGCCGCGCCAGCCCAGCGCGAGGACGCCGTAGAAAAGTTGCCCGCCACGCGACTTCGCCCGGTCGCGCAGCACGCCGAGATCAGGCAGCAATCCCGTGTACCAGAACAGCAGCGAGACGGTGGCGTAGGTGGAAATCGCGGCGAAGTCCCAGACCAGCGGGCTGCGCCATTGTGGCCAATGCATGTGGGTGTTGGGCAGGGGCAGGAGCCAATAGAAGAACCACGGCCGGCCAAGATGCAGGATAGGGTAGAGGCCGGCCATCGCCACGGCAAACAGCGTCATCGCCTCGGCGAAGCGGTTGATCGAGGCGCGCCAGGGCTGGCGCAGCAGCAGCAGCACCGCTGAGATCAGCGTACCGGCATGGCCAATGCCGATCCACCACACGAAACTCGAGATCATCGTGCCCCAGACCACGGGAATGTTGACCCCATAGGCGCCAACGCCGACCGAGACCAGGTAGGTGATGGAATAGAGGAACAGCAATACGAATGCGAAGCAGACGAAGAACGCCGACCAGAAGAACCGCGGCAACTTCCCTTGCAGGACCACCGCGCTGATACGGCCGCTGATCTCTGGAAAATCGTGACGCCCGCGCAGCACAGGTGTCATGCCTTTGCTCGTCCTGCGGGCGGCCACGTCAGCCATCGCCGCCCTCCGAGCCGGATGTCGCGGCGAGCCTGTCGTTAGGGTTGCTGACCTTGCCCAGATAGGTGGTGCGCGGTCTTGTGTTCAGTTCTTCGAGCAGCGCGTAATTGTGTGGCGAGGCCTTTTCCTGGACGACCTGCGAATCCTTCCTGTTGAGATCGCCGAAGGTGATGGCTTTTGTCGGGCACGCCTGCTGGCAGGCGGTGACGATCTCACCGTCCTCGATCTCCCGGTTCTCGATCTGGGCGCGGATCCGTTTTTGCGAAATGCGCTGTACGCAGTAGCTGCATTTTTCCATGACGCCGCGCGAACGCACGGTGACATCGGGATTGTGGACGGCCTGCTCCGGTCCCGCGCTGTCATTGTCGAACTCCTGGTACTCCAGGAAATTGAACCGCCGCACCTTGTAGGGACAGTTCTGCGAACAGTAGCGCGTGCCGATGCAGCGGTTGTACACCTGCGCGTTCAGACCGTCATGCGTATGGATGGTCGCATTGACCGGACAGACGACCTCGCAGGGGGCCTTCTCGCAATGCATGCACGGCACTGGCTGGAAGAACATGTCCGGATCGTCGATCCCGCCCGCATAGTAGCGGTCGACGCGCAGCCAGTGCATTTCGTGTCCGAGTGCCGCCTCGTCCGGCCCCACCGTTGCGATGTTGTTCTCGGCCTGACAGGCCGACACGCAGGCCATGCAGCCGATGCAGGCCGACAGGTCTATCGACATGCCCCAGGCTTCCTGGTCGTAGCTCCAGTCGGGGTAGAGCGATTCCACGGGCGCTGGGGGCGCGTGGTCGCGCACGAAATGGGGATTTGCCCTGAACGCATCGAGCGAAGCATGGCGGATGATCGCCCTGCCCTCCATCGCTTGATGATGTTGGGTCGTGACTACACGCGCCGAACCGCCGCGCGGGCTCAGGACGACATCGTCGGCAAACCATGGCGCATCGCTGGTCCGGATCGCGAAGGCATCGTAGCCGCCCGCGAGTGCCGCCACCGAGCCGGCCTTGCGTCCAAAACCGAGCGACAGCGTCACTGTGTCGTCAGGCTGTCCCGGCGTGATCCAGACGGGTGCGTCCAGCGTCCTGCCGTCCCGCGCCAGGTTGACCACCTGCCCGTTTTCGAGCCTCAGGCGCTGCGCGGTGGCTGGCGAGACCAGCGCCGCATTGCCCCAGACGAGCTTGCTTAACGGCCGGGGCAATTCCTGAAGCCAGGATGAATTGGCGTGGCGGCCGTCGCGAAGCCAGGGATCGGCGACGAAGCGAACCTCCAACCCCTTGGTGGCGGCATTGGGTGCCGAGCCATCGCTATCCGGCGGTGCCGAAACGGCAGCGGGACCAGCAGCAGTGTTCGGCACGATGCCCTCGCGCAGCGCCTTGCGCCAGGCCACCTCGTCCATGGCGGCCCACGTCCGGCGCACCGGTGCCTGCGCATTGGGGCCGAATTCACCGCCCAGCGCGGCAAGCAACTGATGCAGGCTCTTGCCACCGAACAGAGGCTCTATGAGCGGCTGCACGATCGAGACCGTACCGTCATAGGCCCGGATATCGCTCCAGCTCTCCAACTCGTGCGCGGCTGGGATATGCCAGCGAGCCAGAAACGCCGTCTCATCGCGGTAGAGTCCCCAGTGGACAAGAAGCTTCAGGCTCGAAAGAGCCTTCCGCGCATCGATGTCCGATGGCGCCGTGTGCAAGGGATTGGCGCCGAGCACGACGGTCTTGTCGATCGAACCATCCGTGATGGCCCGGCAGAGCGTGGCAAGATCGCCATCCACCGGCATGGCATCAGGCGGCTCGATCAATTGCAGCGTGTTGCCAAGGGCACCAAGCCTGGCATTCATCGCTAGGGCCAAGGCATGCACGATCGGTGCCTGGTGCGCTCCGGCCACCACAAGCGCATTGCGGCCGGCACTGTGCAGATCATCGGCAAGCGCCTTTATCCACTCCGGATCGAGCGGCGACAAGCCGGCCGCGGCATTGTCGCCATCGAGGGCGGCCTTGATCGCCGCCGCAACGCTTGCGACGGCGCTTGACCTGATAGCTCGGCGATGGTCGGCGGCAGCACCCGTGATGGTGGGAGTCGTCTCGACGACATAGAGGCGACTCATCGTGTCCGTCGATTTGCGCACCCGCCGCCGCTGCGCGAAATCACGAGCATAGGCCAGGCGCCCCGGCCCATCGCCCAGGAAATCGGCATCCAGGCTGACGATCACATCGGCGCGGTCGAAACGGTAGATCGCCGTCAACGGCCTGCCGAACAATGTACCCGTTGCCTGTTCACCGGAATTGGCCGCAAGCGGATCGTGGCGGAAGACGCGAAGTCTGGGATAGCGCACCCTCAGCGCCGCGATCTGCGCCTTCGTCGTCGGCGATGTCGTCGCCTCGAGCAGCAATGCCAGCCCTTGCCCGCCTGAAGCGAGGAATCCACCAGCCAGTTCGGCGATATCTTTCAGGAACTCATCGTAACTTGCGGGCTCGCCCAGCTTGAGCGGCGTGCGAGATCGCTCGGGATCGAACAGCGACAACACCGCCGCCTGCATGACGGCATCGGTGGCGCCGCGCGATGCCGGATGATCCGGGTTACCCTCGACCTTTGTCGGCCGGCCCTCATGGCTCTCGATCACGGCTCCGATGCCGTAGCCGTCGCTGGAGAGGGCTGTCGCGTAGTAGAGCGGCCGGCCGGGAATGATGTTCTCCGGCTGGCGGACATAAGGCACGATGCTCTCGGCCTCGCTGCAGGCGGCCAGTCCGGCCAGCGACAGCGATGCACCCATCAGTTTCAGGACGGTGCGCCGGTCGAAGCCAGGCTGAAGGCGATCGGCCATCGCGGGGAATTCCGCCTCCACAAAGCGCTGGAACTCCGCCGTGTCAGCCAGTTCGCCCATGCTTCGCCATGGCTCGCGCCCCGCCGCGGCGAGCCGCAATGCCGCAAGATCGAAAGCCGGATTTCGGTCAACGGTGGCAGACATAGCAATCCGTCATGGTCTCGGGATGAATGTCGAGCACGCCGATCAGGGAACGCCGGATCTGCTCGATGTCGTCAGGCGGCTTCCAGTGCATCAGGAAAACGTCCCGCGGCGGGCGAAGGTTGGGACCTGGGTCCCGGTGGCAGCCAAGGCACCATTCCATCGACAATGAATGCGCCCGTCGCGTCAGCGGCATGTCGTCGACCGCGCCATGGCAGGTCTCGCAGGCGACGCCCTTCGCGATATGGATGGAGTGGTTGAAGTAAACGAAATCCGGCACCGAATTGACCCGCTGCCATTGCAGCGGCTGTCCCGAAGCGAGACTTGCGCGCACCGGCGCCAACATCTCGGCATTGGTGAAGAGCTGCGAATGACAGGTCATGCACACTTCTGTCGCCGGCAGCCCCGCCGAGGCTGATGTCTCGACCCCGTTGTGGCAATAACGACAGTCCAGTCCGATATCGCCGACATGATGCTTGTGGCTGAACGGAACGGCCTGGGCCACCGGTTGCCCCACGCCGGTAACGAACCCTGAACGCAAAAACGCCGTGCCGCCGACGGCCGCCAGAAGCGCGAAACAGCAAACACCCCACAGAAAGAAGCGGGCAATCCCATTGGCGTTGCTGGAAAAGACCTGCGGCATCCTCGCCGATTTTTCGCTTGGAACAAGCTTTTGGATCGAGCGCCTAACGGCGGCAAAGCGACAAAGGTTCCGTCGGCGCGGAATGCTCACAAAATGGTGAGTTAGGAGCACCCTCGAAAACCGCGGCCGATCGCAACCATGCGGGACGGCCAGCGTTCGAAACAATCATGAGCCTGTCGTAATGGAAATGCTGTCATGACCTCTGCCAATCCGAATCTCGCCGACAGGCGTCGCTCCGGCGTCGCCTTCTGGTGGACCATGTTCGTGGGTGTGCTGCTGGCAATACTTGGTTTGCTGATCGGCGCAGGCGGCGCCTGGCTCGTCGCGCTGGGCGGCTCCTGGTACTATTTGCCCACCGGAGTGGCTCTCCTGGCGTCGGGTGTTTTGCTTTTGAGCGGCAATGCCGCCGGAGTCTGGCTCTACGTCCTGACCTGGATCGCGACGCTCGCCTGGGCTTATTGGGAAGTCGGCATGGACGGCTGGGGGTTGATGCCCCGGGTGCTCGCGCCGACGGTCATCCTGATCTTCGTTCTTTTGACCTTGCCTGCCTTTCGCGCCGGGCACGCGAAACGGGTTCGCGACCGCGGCTGCGCGACCGCATCCGCTGCCCTTTTCATTGTCGGCTGCGCGATCGGGCTTCAGCATTTCACGCCCTCGGCACAATCCCAGGAGGCATCCCCGGTTGCCCCGGTCACGCCACCCGCCGCAGGAAGCGCATCTGGTCAGTCTCCGGTCAGCCCTCAGCCCGATGTCGCGATACACCAGGCTGGACCGAATTGGCCCGTCTATGGCGGCTCGGAACTTGCCACCCGCTATTCGCCTCTCAAACAGATCACCGCCGACAACGTCGCGAAGCTGACCAAAGTTTGGGATTTCCACACGGGCGATATGCCAAGCAAGGCGGCGACCGACAAATACTCCCCGGAAAACACCCCCCTCGAAGTGGACGGGCACCTGTTTGCATGTTCGGCCAAGGGCATCGTCATCTCGGCCAACGCGGCAACCGGCAAGGAGGAGTGGCGCTATGATCCGAAGGTATCCGACGCCGCCATCCCATACGGCGCCAGTTGCCGGGGCGTCGCCTACTACGCCGTTCCAGGCGCAAGCGCCGATCGACCATGCGCAACACGCATCTTGTGGGGCACGCTCGATGCAAGGCTGATTGCCATCGACGCCAGGACCGGGAAGGCATGTGGCGATTTCGGCCAGCAGGGCGTCGTCGATCTCACCCAGGGGCTCGGCAAGACCGTGCCCGGCTGGTATTCGGTGACGGCGCCTCCGACCGTCGTGCGCGGCATTGCCGTGCTTGGCGCCCAGGTGCAGGACGGCCAGGCCGAGGATGCGCCGTCAGGCGTCGTGCGCGGCTATGACGTGATGTCGGGGAGACTGGTCTGGGCTTGGGACATGGGCCATCCGGACCGCACGGGCGCACCGCCCCAGGGCGATACCTACACGCGCGGCACGCCGAACATGTGGACCGTAGCCGCCGCCGATCCGCAGCTCGGCTATGTCTTCCTGCCGCTCGGCAACGCCGCCGTCGACTATTACGGCGTCGATCGCAAGGACTTCGAAAACCAATACAATTCCTCAATCGTCGCCATCGATGTCACGACGGGCAAGCCGGTCTGGCATTTTCAGACCGTCCATCACGACCTTTGGGACTATGACCTCGGTTCGCAGCCGACACTCGTCGATTTTCCGTCAGTCAATGGAAAGGTTCCCGCAATCATCGTGCCCAGCAAGCAGGGCCAGATCTATGTGCTCGACCGCAAGACCGGAAAATCGCTGTTCCCGGTCGAAGAACGGCCGGTGCCGTCGGGCGGCGTCGAACCAGAGAAATTGTCCAGGACGCAGCCTTATTCCGGCTATGCGCATCTCGACCAGCCTGTGCTGACCGAGAAGGATATGTGGGGCATGAGCCCGCTCGACCAGCTCTACTGCCGCATCCAGTTCCGGCAGGCTTCCTACCAGGGCGAATATACGCCCCCCACGGTGGACAAGCCTTTCATCGAATATCCCGGCTACAATGGCGGCTCCGACTGGGGAAGCGTCGCCGTCGACACCGATGCCGGCATCCTGGTCGCCAATTACAACGACATGCCCAACTATGATCAGTTGATACCGCGCCAAAAGGCGGACCAGATAGGCTTCAGGTCGATCGAACAGGGCGGCGCTTCGAAAAGGGCCAAGGACATGGGTGACCCGCAGATGGGTTCGCCGTACGCCATTGCCGTCAACGCGGGCTGGCGCCTCTCGACGGGGCTGCTTTGTTCCGAGCCGCCTTACGGCCATATCCGTGCCATCGAGTTGAAGACAGGCAAGACGCTCTGGGACAAGCCGCTCGGCGAGGCGGTCGAGAATGGCCCCTGGCGCATCCCGTCCATGCTGCCGCTGGATATCGGCACGCCAAACAATGGCGGGCCGCTCGTGACCGCCGGCGGCCTGATCTTCATCGCGGCGGCGACGGACGACAAGCTGCGCGCCATCGACATCAAGACCGGCAAGGTGGTCTGGCAGACGGATCTGCCCGCTGGCGGCCAGACCACCCCGATGACCTATGAGGTCGGCGGCCGGCAATATGTCGTCATCGCGCCCGGCGGTCATCATTTCATGGAGACGAAGGTCGGCGACGACGTGATCGCCTATGCGTTGCCGGCCGACTGATGGCGCGCCCGGCGTGGCCCGGACTGGCTTGCGCTTGTCGGCTGGCAAAGCGTGACCCCGGCCGTCAGCTCCCGTGATTTCTGGGGAACCTTGCCGGGATGAGCAGGTTTAGCTGCCTGAGACACTCCAAATTCGTCGGAAGGAGCAGCTCATGAGCAACGATCCCGACAAGGAGGGGCCTGTTTTTCCGCAGAGGATGCGCGGCAAGGCGAGATTATCCTGCGAACGCGAACGCGCCGTATCATCTTCATTGCGGGACTTGTCGGCATCGTGCTGGTGATGATGCTGCTGCACTTCGCCTAGCGCGGCCGGCCACAAACCCTCAATCTGAAACAGGAACTTTTTCGGACGCGGGTCCGTTGATTTACGTCCTTCCAGCACGCGGCTTTTGCCGCACCAACCCTACCGCGGACCGCTAACGTGGACACGAATTCTCCAGACGTCGCACCGGTCGACGAAAGACCTCAAACAAAACGTCGCCCCGATGCACGACCGAAGCGCGCCTCGTCGCGCCCACAACCGAAACAGGACCTCGATGCTTCCGCCGGGAACAAAGAGGGCCTGTTCGGCTCGCTCAGGCGGCACCCCTACGTCACCGCGGCGGTCATCCTTGTTCTGCTGCTGGCATCGGCCGCAGCGATAATCTGGTGGCTCCAGGCGCGACAGTATGAATGGACCGACGATGCCTTCATCGACGCCCGTACCGTAACCATAGGTGCCGAAATCGCCGGCCGCATCACCGATGTGGCGGTGACCGACAATCAGAGCGTAAAGGCCGGCGATGTCCTGCTGCGCATCGATGACAGGGATTATCAGGCATCCCTCAAGCAGGTTCAGGCGCAGGTGGCGCAGGCCGACGCCGAAACCGCTGACATCGCAGCCCAGATCGAAGCGCAGCAGGCCAAGGTGGACCAAGCCCAGAAGCAGGTGTCGCAAGGCCGGGCAGCGCTTGATTTCGCGAAAGCCGAAAATCAGCGCAACAGCGAATTGCTTGCCAAGGGAACCGGAACGCTGCAGCAGGCGCAACAGGCTGCCTCGACGCTTCGCCAGGCCCAGGCGACGCTCGACAGCTCGCAGGCGAACGTCGTGGCGGCCCAGAGACAAGTCGCCGTCCTCGAGGCCCAGCGCAAAAGCGTGGCGGCAAAACTCGACCAGGCCCATGCCAGCGAAGAGCAGGCCCGCACCGCGCTTTCCCGCACCTCGATCACCGCTCCGGTGGCCGGACGGGCGACGAACATATCCGCCGCCGTGGGCGCATATGCCCAACCGGGGCAAGTGCTGATGATGTTCGTGCCCGAGGACGTGTGGGTGAAGGCCAACTTCAAGGAAACACAACTCGACCTTATGCGGCCTGGCCAGCCCGTCGAGATCGATATCGACGCCTACCCGGAGCAGACCTTCAGGGGCCACGTCGACAGCATCCAGGCCGGCAGCGGAACCGCTTTCAGCCTGCTGCCCGCAGAGAACGCGACCGGCAATTTCGTCAAGGTGGTGCAGCGCGTGCCCGTGAAGATCGTCTTCGACAAGAAGACCGGCCTGCTGCTCGGGCCCGGCATGTCCGTCGTGCCGACGGTCAAGGTGCGATGACCGGCCAGGCGACCGCGCAAGCCGGCGAAAGCCGGTCCGCCGCGGGCGGGCGCAATCCCTGGCTTATCGCCATCGTCGTCTCCATCGCCACCTTCATGCTGGTGCTCGATACGTCCATTGCCAATGTGGCGCTGCGCAACATAGCCGGCAGCCTCGCGGCCGGAATGGACGAAAGCACCTGGATCATCACCACCTATCTGGTCGCCAATTCCGTCATCATCCCGATCAGCGGCTGGCTCGCCGGCGTGATCGGCCGCAAACGCTACTACATGATCTGCGTCGCTACCTTCACCCTCGCGTCGCTGCTCTGCGGCCTCGCGCCGAACCTGGAAATGCTGATCCTGTTTCGCATCCTTCAGGGGCTGGGCGGCGGTGGGATGGCGCCCAGCGAGCAATCGATCCTCGCCGATACTTTCCCGCCCGAAAAACGCTCGCAGGCCTTCGCGCTCTACGGCATCGCCGTCATCGTTGCACCGACGGTCGGGCCGACCATCGGCGGCTGGCTGACCGACCATTTCTCCTGGCATTGGATCTTCTTCATCAACGTGCCCTTCGGCATCATGTCGTTGGCCCTTGTGCAATGGCTGCTGGTCGAGCCAGACGTGCTGGAGCGCGAGCGCCAGGAGAGGCTGAAGGATGGCCTCAAGATCGACTGGATCGGCTTCATCTTCGTCGTGCTGGCGCTCGGATCCCTTGAGATCTTCCTTGACGAGGGCCAGCGCAACGACTGGTTTGCGTCGGGCTTCATCACGACATTCGCCGTGATCTCGGCCGTCTCGTTCTTTTTCCTGATCCCCTGGGAGTTTCGCCATCGCGATCCGATCGTCGACATGCGGCTGGTTTTCACCCGCCAGTTCGGCACATCCTTCCTGGTGATGATGGCGGTCGGCGCGGTGCTGTTCAGCACAACGCAGATATTGCCGCAGCTCCAGCAGACCACCTTCGACTACACCGCGACGCTTTCGGGACTTTCGATGATGCCTGGCGGCATCGCCATGCTGATGCTGATGCCGATTTCCGGCTTCGCCTCCGGCTTCGTGCAGCCGAAATACCTGATCATGATCGGCATGTCGGCGGTTGCCGTGGGATTGTGGCACCTGACTTCACTGTCGCCGAATGCCGGTTTCAGCTATTTCACCTATGCCCGCATTTTCATCACGGTAGGGCTTCCCTTCCTGTTCATCCCCATTTCGACGGCCGCCTATGTCGGCCTGCCGCCGCAAAAGACCAACCAGGCCTCGGCGCTGATCAATGTCGCCCGCAATATCGGCGGCAGCGTCGGCGTATCGCTCTCCAACACCGTCGTGGCGCAGAACGCACAACTGCATCAGACCCATCTGATCGGCAACACGGCGCAGTCCTCGCCTGTCTATCAGCAGATGCTTCGGCGCATGACTGACTATTTCGTCGCTCAGGGCTCGCCCGCGGTCGAGGCGAAAGTCCAGGCGGTCGGCTGGATTGGCCAGACGATAGGCCGGCAGGCGACGCTTCTGGCTTACGTGGACTTGTTTCGCTACTCCGCGATCGCGACCGCCCTGCTCGTGCCGCTCGCACTTTTGCTGCGCTCTCCCAAGTCGAGTTCCTCCGCGAAATAGCTTCTACCGAGGCAGGCGCTCCTTCGAGCAAGGCAGTTTCATGGAACCGGGCGGCGCTTGTCTGGTTACGTCCCATGACACGGAAAAAAGGAGACAGACCGATGGCCAAGGAAAAGATCCGGCCACAAGACGAAGATCGCGAAGCCGTGCATCTGGCCGAAACGACCGACGTCTCGCCCAAGCAGGCGAAAGATCTTATCCGCAAGCACGACAACGACAGGAAAGAGGTGAAAAAGGAAGCCAAGAACTTCAAGGCTGAGGGGTAGGCGTTCGGGCGGATACTGCCGGCCGCTTCGACGCCGCGCGCCTGCCGCAATATGGAACCGGGACGCGAACGGTTCGTTCGAATAAGTGGGCCGGCCTGAAAATTCACCGCCAAGGTTTCTGCACCTTGGCCACAGGACAACGGCAATGAAATCGAAACTGGTTTCGAAAGTCGCGGGACAGAGGACCTTCGTGGTGGTGCTCGAGCCTGGCGAAGAGGCGATTGGCGTGCTCACTGCCTTTGCCAGCGAAGAACAGATCGACGGCGCATCGCTGACCGCGCTCGGCGCGTTCGAGCGAGCAGCGGTCGGTTGGTTCGATTTCGAGGCAAAGGACTATCGCAAGATACCGGTCAACGAGCAGTGCGAGGTTCTCAGCGCGATCGGCGACATTGCCTTGGGCGATGACGGCAAGCCCAGCCTCCACCTGCATGCCGTGCTCGGACTGAGCGACGGAGCGACGCGGGGCGGACATCTGCTGGGCGGCGTGGTGCGACCGACCCTGGAGGTCACACTGGTCGAGTCCCCCGCTCATCTGCGCCGCACGAAACACGCCGATCTCGGCATCGCCTTGATCGACCTGAGCGCCTGACCTGGACATTGCTTCGAGATCAGGTCCAGTTGGAAAGAACCGTCTCCATCTCGACCGTTTCGACCTGCTGCGCGAACCGCTGATGATAGACGGTCATCAGCGCGTCGTGTGTTGCATCCGAAGAGCTGCACAGGGCATCCGTCACCAGAACCACGCGGTAGCCGATATCGATCGCGCCAAGCACTGTCGCCAGAACGCAGACGTCGGTCTCGCCGCCGGTGATGACGAGAGTGTCGATCCGGCGGGATGAAAGCAGCGTGTGCAGATGCCCTTCGGGCCACGGTGAGTAGATGTGCTTGTCGACAACGATCGCCGGCGGGCAGCATGCCGCCAGCGGCGGCAGGAGTTCGATCATCTCCTCGCCGATCCTGTCGATGGTCATCGATGCCCAGCGTTCATAGTACCGCTTCCAGGTGCCGGTGCCCTGCCCCGGGCGTCGCGCCGGAAGGAAGCGAGTGAAGATCGTTTGTGAAGGATATCTTTCGGCAAGGCTGACGATCCGGGGAAGGACACGGGTGATCCAGGGTGTCGCCCACTCCGACGGCTCGGCGAACAGCCGCTGCATGTCGACACACAGATGGGCACAATGATCGCCCAGAGGTCCATATGCCAGACCCGGAGCCGACATCAGCAGCGACCCGCTTTGTCGTCTTCGGCGTCGAGCCGGCACAAGGCGGCCAGGGACGGATACCTGAACGCACATGCCAGCCGCATAGGGGTTCCGTTCAAGTCGACATCCTTGCGCTAGTCCCCAGTTTCTCGAGTGCCGACCAAACGCGAGGCAGCGAAACTCGTTCCCCTCGGGCTCTCGGAAACCACATCATCGGTGGAACGTTGACCAGCATCGAGGTTCGAGAGATCGGCCAATGGTCGCGCAGCAAGAAATGAGAGAACGAACCGGGGGATGCCTGTGCGGCAACGTCCGCTATCGCACCATCTCCAGGCCGCGCACTCACTATTGCCACTGCGACATGTGCCGACGCTCGACCGGCAGTGCGTTCGCAGTCCTGGCGTGGGTACCATCAGCCAGCTTGGAATGGCTTTCCAACAAGCCTTTCTGCCGCAGGTCATCACCCATCGCACAAAGAAGCTTCTGCCGCGACTGCGGATCGCCCGTCGCGTTGGCCTACGATGCATCGCCGGATGAGATCGCCCTGCATGTCGGAACCTTCGACGATCCCGCCGATCTCGAGCCACGCTACAATTACGGATCCGCGCAACGGCTCGGATGGACATGCTGCGGTGTGGACCTGCCGCACCACGACGCCGAAGAGCGGTGGTAGAAGCCGTGGCCGCTGCTTTTCCGCTGCCTTTGGATACCCGCCCCATGGAGGCCAAGGCGGCCGACGCACTGCCGGGCGACGACGGTCTCTGGCAGTATGAGCCGAAGTGGGACGGATTCCGCTGCCTGGCCTTCAAAGGCACCGCAAGCGTCGATCTCAGGGCCAAGTCCGGCAAGCCGCTCGGCCGGTATTTTCCGGAAATAACGACACTGTTGCGCGATCTCGATACCCAGTCTTTCGTTCTTGACGGCGAGATAGTCATCGAAGTGAATGGCGATCCTTCCTTCGAGGCCTTGCAGATGCGGCTTCACCCTGCCGAAAGCAGGATTCGCATGCTGAGCGCGCAAACCCCGGCCCGTCTCGTCCTGTTCGATATTCTCGCCGATCCGGACGGGGGGATCATGCTCGACAAGAGCTTGACGGAACGACGGGCCGCGATTGAGCGCTTCGTCATGAGGTCGGGCGTTTCCTCGTTGCGGTTGTCGCCGCGCACCACCGACGTGACCACCGCCAGGCGCTGGCTGGGCGAGGCCGGCCACGGCTCCACCGATGGAGTTGTCGCCAAACTGCTGATGGACCCTTATCGGCCGGGCGAGCGCACCATGATCAAGGTGAAGCGGCTGCGCACCGCGGACTGTGTCGTCGGCGGGTTCCGCTACCTGACGGGCAGCAGCCAGGTCGGATCCCTGCTGCTCGGTCTCTATGACGACCACGGCAAACTCGACCATGTCGGGTTTACGTCGACGATCGGCAAGGACGACAGGGCAGAAATTACCGCGAAGCTCGAGAACCTGAGAGGCGGACCCGGCTTTACCGGCAAGGCTCCCGGCGGGCCGAGCCGCTGGAGCACCGAACGCAGCGGGGAGTGGGAGCCCGTGCGGCCGGAGTTGGTGGTCGAAGTCCGTTTCGATCACGTCACCGGCAATCGGTTTCGCCATGGAACGAAACTGCTGCGATGGCGGCCGGACAAGGCGCCCCGGCAATGCGGGTTCGAACAGATTGAATGAAGGGAGGCTGGCAATGAGCATGCTCTACCGCGCGGCCAAGATTGCCGAGGACGCGCATCGATCGCAGACCGACAAGACCGGGCAACCCTATATCGAACACTGCAGGCGCGTGGTCGACACGGTCGAAACCCTTGACCAGAAGATCGTGGCTTATCTGCATGACGTCCTCGAAAAAGGGGAAGGCTGGACAAGGACAAGGCTGAAATCGGCGGGGTTTGGTCCCTCGATTGTCGCTGCGGTCGATGCGCTGACGAAGAGGCCTGGCGAGAATGAAATCGCTTTCGTGCGCCGGGCTGCGTCAAATCCCCTGGCGCGGCCGGTCAAGCGTGCGGATCTGGCCGACAACCTGTGGCAAGCGCGGCGGGCCGGGATTCCCCTCGCGAAATTTGAAGAGGGCCTGCGCATTCTCGACGAAGACCGCGCAGCGTGAAGGCGACCTGGGCCCGGTGTCATCGCACGACAACCCAATGGAATCGGTTCCCTTGGATAAATCCTGCCGCTGTCCTGCTATTCCACTATGTGAGGCGTGTGGCGCTCGTCTTCAGCGGGATCGGCGTCTATGCGAGCCTTGCCGGGATCGAAGGCGGCGTGGCGAGCAAGCACCCGGACAGGCGCCTCGGGCTCTTCATACGCCCACATGAAATCATCCGCCGATCCGCCAACGGCATGCACGCGCCAATAGCTCGCAGTGCCTTTTGGCGATATCGAGGTGGTATCGGTTTTCTCGAGCAGGTCGAAATAGATGTCCTGGAACGGGATGTAGAACACAGGATCCCTCCCCGTTTCCTGGACCTGCAGCGCATGTTCGGTGGAGGCGATGATGGCGTCGGAGAATCTGACAGTCACCGTTCCATGGAAAGGCTGAATATGGAGATTGTTTCCCGACGGTGATCGGGGCTCGGCTGAAGGGTTCATTTGAGTGTCTCTGAGATTTCCAATTGGTAAAGTTCAAGGGCCGGTCTCAAAGGCAAAACGAGGTAATGCGGGATTGGTTGCGCGAATGCGGCGGCTACCCCGCGATGCTGCATCCCAGGCCCAAGGCGGAACACCAACCGATCCCACTGAGAGGAACAACGGGCCGGGTCGGCGGTTATCCGTTAGCCTTTCCGATTCCACGATCCATCAGGATAGCCGAGTTCTGGCGGCGGAAAGCGACGCAACTGGCGACAAAGGGGCCACATGAGGCACCCGTTCATATCGGAGACATGAGATGGAACCGCGCAAGAAGCAACGATCCGAACAACGGGACGAAACTGAAGCCCCGGCAATCCAGCAGGCGGACTGGGATGCAATCAAGGGCGGCAGGGTTCTTCCAGACAAGGTGTCCGACAATGTCGACGCCGTCGTCGACGTCGAGAAGGAAGGCGACCTGCCGGAGGAGGACGATGACAACGCCTACCAGAACAGCGACGAGGCATTGCCCGATGACGAAGAGGAAGGTGCCATATCGCGCGATCTGGCCAGGCGAGCCGGGCCTTTTGACGAGCCCTGACCCCAAGGGCGCCGACACTGATCTTGCTGGCGCCCGGCAACCATCGAGTGGCCGAGGGTGTCAGGGCAACGGGCACTCCGTGCGTCACGAAAATCTCTTCACTTTCCGACGCCGGGATACTGCCTTTCCTTCAGCACGCTGGCCAGATGGGCCGCATTCGAAGCCGTCATTTCGATCATCTCGACCACGGCTTCCGGCGTTCCGGGCAGGTCGACATAGTTGACGTCGCCCATAGCCTGCCCAACCCAATACACGCCGCCATTGGCAGGAATCGTGAAGCCGACGTCGTTTAGCGCCTGAAAGCACGCCGCGTGACAGGCGTGAGCGCCGTCTTCATTGCCGACGATCGCCACGATCGCGACCTTGCCGGCGGCCGGCATCCGGCCTTGTTTGTCGGTCTCCGATAGAAACGCATCCATGCGCTCCAGGATGCGCTTGGCGACACTCGACGGCTGGCCGAGCCAGATGGGCAGGCCTAGCACGAAGATGTCGGCGTCGAGGATCTTCCTGCGGAGCTGCGGCCAACCGTCTCCCTCGCCCATGTCCGACAGCACGCCGGGTTTGACGTCATGGTCGAGGGCGCGAACAATCTCGCCGCGGACCCCATGCGGCACCATTGCCGCCAGCAGATCCGCCAGCAGGCGGTCCGTGGACGATTTCTCGGCGTCGTCGGAGGCCTTCAAGGTGCAATTGAGCGCAAAGGCGGTGAGCGGCATGGAAAGATCTCCCGAGTGCGTTCTGTGCCAAACGCACCGGGACGTCGTGGGTTGCCTGAACCCGACAAGAAGCTTCACCTTCCACCTAGGGAACCATCGAACGCTCTGCGGTGTTGGAGAACGAGCCCATTGCGTGAGTCGTCCCCGCTATGACCATGCCGCTTCATCCAACCTTGACCGACCTAGCCCTGCGCCTGGCTCTTGCTTTTGTTGCCGGCGTGATCATCGGAATGAACAGGGAAGCCCGCGGCCACACCGCCGGGCTCAGAACAACCATCCTGGTCGGCCTGGCGGCCGCGATCGCGATGATGCAGGCCAATATCCTGCTCGAGGTGGGTGGCAAGGATGCGGATTCGTTCAGTGTGATGGACGTGCTGCGTTTTCCGCTGGGCGTGCTGACGGGCGTCGGCTTCATTGGCGGCGGAGCCATTCTCCGCCGCGGCGACTTCGTGACAGGTGTCACCACGGCCGCCACCTTGTGGGTCATGACCGCAATCGGCCTCGCCTTCGGCGGCGGACAACTGGCACTTGGCACAGCGGGGACGGTTTTGACGTTGATAACGCTTCAGGTGCTGAAGCAGGTCGATCTGTGGGTCCCACGAACCCATCATGCGATCCTGGCGATCTCGTCGGCGAACGGCGTTCCGCCTGACCTCGACGCGCTGGTTCAACCGCTGGGCTATCGCTGGCGCTTTCTCGGAATGCAGCACGACATCGAGCGCGGCCGGTTCGTATTCTCCTTCGAGCTGAGCTGGAAACAGCCCGACGCGGCCAAACCCTCCGTCGAGATACTGGCGCGGATCAGTCCGCGCTACGACATCGAACGGTTTGACGCGATCAGCGATAAAGGTCCCCGACCATAGGCAGGGCAGCGATGCGTCCTCGTCCCTGCCTTGGATTCGATCGGAGCCGGAACAAATCCGGACTTCGCGCTTTGAACACGCAACACTGTTCGAGGCGATGGCTTGCTGTCCCTGTCGCGCGTCATCCCGATCGACCCTCCTCGAACAAGGAAGGAAGATATCATGAATAAGGCAATCATCATCCTGGCGGCACTCACTCTGGCTTTGCCTGCCCATGCTCAGTCCCGAAACGCACCCCTTCCCCCGGACGCACCGGCACCGGAAGCCGTGCCAGGTCAGACCGGCCCCGACCAGGGCATCACCGGACAGACATTCACCAACATAGCCATCGTCGCATTGGCGGACTTGCCACCCGACCTCAAGGCCAAGGTCGAGACCGTGGTTGCCCAGACCAGCCAGGAAGACCTTCACATCCTGCAGCGTTCGGTCAGCGCATCGCCGGAAGCTTCCTCGGTCCTGGCCGCGAATGGGCTTGACGCCTCCGAAGTGGTGGCGGCCAACATTGACGGCGACGGCACGCTGACGCTGATCATCCAGACCACGACCTGACGGCGTGGGGCAGAACCCGGTGCTTCGGCGGATGTCCCATTCCCGGTGCCAGGCGGCAACGGTCGAAGGAGGGCGTCATGGCTGACGCGACGGTCCGCAATTTCACGATAAACTTCGGGCCGCAGCACCCTGCGGCGCATGGCGTCCTGCGGCTGGTGCTCGAACTCGACGGCGAAGTCGTCGAACGCGTCGATCCGCATATCGGGCTGCTGCATCGGGGCACGGAGAAGTTGATCGAGTACAAGAACTACCTACAGGCCCTGCCCTATTTCGACAGGCTTGACTATGTGGCGCCGATGAATCAGGAGCACGCCTTCTGCCTGGCGGCGGAGAAGCTGCTCGGGATCTCGGCTCCACAGCGCGGCCAGCTCATTCGCGTGCTGTATTGCGAGATCGGCCGGCTGCTGTCCCATCTGCTCAATGTCACCACGCAGGCGATGGATATCGGCGCCCTCACGCCGCCGCTCTGGGGTTTCGCCGAACGCGAGAAACTGATGGTGTTTTATGAACGGGCATCGGGCGCCCGCATGCATGCCAACTATTTCAGGATCGGCGGCGTACATCAGGATCTTCCCCCGGACCTGTTGGACGATATCTGGGATTTCTGCGATCCGTTCCTCAAGGTCTGCGACAATCTCGAAGAACTGCTCACCGAAAACCGCATATTCAAGCAACGCAATGTCGACGTCGGCGTCATCGGTCTCGACGATGCCTGGGCTTGGGGGTTTTCGGGCGTAATGGTGCGTGGGTCGGGCGCGGCATGGGATTTGCGCAAGGCGCAGCCTTACGAATGCTACCCGCAGATGGAATTCGATATTCCCATCGGCAAGAATGGCGACTGCTATGACCGCTACCTCGTACGAATGGAGGAGATGCGCCAGTCGGTCCGGATCATGAGGCAATGTCTTGACAAGCTACGGTCGCCGCAAGGCCAAGGACCGGTCGCAATTCCCAACCGGAAGATCACGCCGCCACGCCGCGCGGAGATGAAACGCTCCATGGAAGCGACCATTCACCATTTCAAGCTTTACACGGAAGGCCATCACGTGCCCGAGGGCGAGGTCTATGCCGCCGTCGAGGCGCCGAAAGGCGAGTTCGGCGTCTATCTGGTTTCGGATGGGGGCAATGTTCCTTACCGGTGCAAGATTCGCGCGCCGTCCTTCGCACATCTGCAGGCGATGGACTATCTGTCCCGGGGGCACATGATCGCCGACGTCTCGGCGATCATCGGCTCCCTCGACATCGTCTTTGGAGAGATCGATCGCTGAACCGCCGTCGCCGCCCGCGGGACGCGGGCAGCGCTCTCGCAATGTCATCGATGGTCAGTGTGCCGTCTGCGAATGCGCGCCGCCTGCCTGTGAGATGCCGTTCAGCGCTTCGCCGGCTCGTGCTGCCTCGCCGTTTTTCGTGAGATCGCCAAGCGAGATGATGCCAACCAGCCGTTTTTCACGGCTGATCACCGGCAGCCGTCTAACCTGAAGGTCCCCCATCTGCTGGAGCACGTCCTCGATCTCCTCGTCGTCGTAACAGTACCTGATCTCGGCACTCATCACTTCGCGTATCCGCGTATCCGGGCCCCTACCCTGGGCGACGCCACGGACGGCGATGTCGCGATCAGTGATCATTCCGACCAGCCGGTCGTCCTCGCCTACGGGCAGAGCGCCGGCATCGAGGCTGGCCATGGCGGCGGCGGCCTCCCGCAGGGTCTGGTCCGGACTGGCGACCTGAACGCCTTGCGTCATGCAGTTGCCAACTTTCATGATGTTCTCCTTTGGTTGAAGCGCCCCTTGCCGTTGCTGCGATGGAAACACGATGGGGGGACAATGGCGCCGGCCCAAGACGTTCCATTGCCACGGGATCGGGATCTCATGCGTCGCACGTTCAGACGACGCGGCTCCCGGCATGCATCGGCGATTCTTCGTTCTCGTCGGGATTGGGCAGAGGCGTCTCGTCCGGGAGTTGTTCCGGATCAGGCTCCTCGATCGGTTCGGGCTTCCAGGTCGGCGCCGGCATCGGCACGTCGCGATTGGGATCTGGTTTTCCTGGGTTTGGCATCGGGATCACCTCCCTTCATTCGGGACGCAACTCCTGGCCGGCGTCATTTGTTCCATCGCCAATTCGCGGTCGCCTCCGGCCTTGCCGCCACGGATCGAGACGGCGCGCTGCCGATCGGATCCGCCGGTCGACTTCAGCCCCGTCTTTCGGAACCGGACGGTTTTCCAATCCGTTGTCTCGGCATCGATCGAGGAGAAAGACGATGGCTGGTGACGAGAGAATTTCCGGCAGCAACTTGCCCCAAGTCGCGGTCGACAGTGAACAGGTCCGGCAACTGGTGGCGACAGCCGATCTGCCGTCCAATCAGGCACGCGAGCTCGTGCGCCGTCACGGCAACGATCCGCACAAGCTCGAAGAACTGGCAAAATCTATCAAAGCGGTAAGCTGACCGTCGGGACGGCGTCCGACTCCGTCAGATTTCAAGCAAGGCATAGGGTCGGCCGGTCGGTTTGGAAACGTGCATGGCGACGTTGTAGACCCTCGCCCCGCCGGGCGTGCGGCCCTCATAGCTTCCCCGATGCGCATGGCCGTGCACGACAGCACTGACCTGGAACCGGTCGATCGTTTCCGCCAGCCGCGACGAGCCCAGAAACGGAAATATCTCCAGGGGTTCGCCGGCGATGGTCTCGACGATCGGAGCGTAGTGCAAAATGACAAGCGTGCGTTTTGCGCGAACCTGGCGCATCGCGTTCTCAAGCCGCATGGCCTCGCTGACGCTCTCGGCGACCATCGACTTGATGGCCGGCTCGCCGAAGGAGCCGAGCATGCGTGAACCGAACCCCCCGACGAACCCTTTCACGCCGACAAAACCGACCTCCTCTATTTCGGTCGTCTGCCCGTCGAGGAGATGGACGCCCGCTTGACGCAGGATTTCCGCGACGTCCTCGACCGCGCCGGATTCATAATCATGGTTGCCGAGCACGCCGACCACCGGGATAGAGCAGGCGCGCAGGTCTTCGGCGAGGATCTCGGCTTCGCGGGGCTTGCCCAGATTGGTCAGATCGCCTGGAAGAACGAGGATATCGGCCTCGCGCGACATTTCGCCGAAGAGATCGCGATACGATGTCTGGGCGTCCTCCTTCACATGCAGGTCGCCAACGGCCGCCACCTTGATCGTGGCGGTGCCCTCCATCGCCGGAGCGTCTTCGGTCCGTTCAGCCATCACGAAATTCTCCTGTACCGCCGACGCCGGCGAAGCCCCATTCCTTGACGTCGATTTCGTAGTCGGTCTGCGAAAGCAGGCGCCCGCGGCAGATCTTCATTCTGGGGGAAGGCAATTGGCGCTGCTTGGCAAGGCGGTCGAGCAGTTCGTCAAGCAGCCATGTGGGGATGCGGTCGCGCTCGCTCGGATAGATCCATCTGAAACTGAGAATCTGCATCAGCAGCACTTCCCAGTGGACTTCCAGGTAGGAGAGCAGCCTGTGCCAGTCGATCTGGTCCTGCGCCTTGAGGATCGTATGGGCGATGTCCGCCCCGTCATGACGCCCTCGGTCCTGGATGAAGCATTTGGACCATATGAGCTCGGTCGGGCCGACGATCCTCACCCGGCTTCCCAGCAGTTCGGTTTGGCGGGCATGCTCCATCCACTGGTCGCTTACCGGCATCGTTCCATTCGCCGAGGCGAATATGATGTCGAAGAAATGCGTGCCCTTGAAGACCTTTCCAAGCCACCGGTCGTCCTCGATTTCGACCGCGTAGCCGAGCTGCTTGAAATGGGCCAGGATGCGCGAGAAGTCGCCTGCCTTGCAGAAGATATCGAGATCCTTGGTCTGACGGATGACGCCGGTGTAGGCGCTTACCGCGTAGGTTCCGGCGACAAGGAAAGGAATGTCGGTGGCGGCGAGTTCGCGAATGGCTTCGGTATAGAACACCTCCGCCTCGGCGTTCTTGAGCGTCGGGGCGGCCTTTGCGTCGATCGCGGGAAGGGATGCCGGAACAGTTCCCGGCAACGGATCGTTGATCATGGCACGCATGGCTCCCACACATCGGCAACCGATTGATCGCCCGCGTTGTTAACAGCGGGAACCCTGCCTGGTTCCGCCATGGTCGCGTTGCGGCCTGAAGGAAATCGGGCGCGACGGGCAAAATTACCCGCAGAGTCCTGGGTTTCAATATGGTTGCATGGGCCGTTTCCCTGCATGGAACCATCGCCATTCGGCATCGTTAGCCCGAACAGCCGGAGCTGCCTTCGGGCGATCGGGGTGTCTGGTTTCAAGCGCAGACGATATCCAGGATGTATGTTCTTGCCCTAGCGACGGACTATGACGGCACGCTCGCCGAAGACGGGGTCGTCTCCGATGCGACCTATGCTGCGCTCGAACGGCTGAAGCAGACGGGCCGCAAGCTGATCATGGTGACCGGCCGCGAGCTTGCCGATCTCGAGCGGGTCTTTCCGGCACTCGACATCT
Organism: Mesorhizobium sp. B2-3-6; assembly: GCF_006442305.1. Classification (NCBI taxonomy): domain Bacteria; kingdom Pseudomonadati; phylum Pseudomonadota; class Alphaproteobacteria; order Hyphomicrobiales; family Phyllobacteriaceae; genus Mesorhizobium; species Mesorhizobium sp. B2-3-6. The sequence continues at coordinate 296,212 of NZ_VFVW01000003.1, forward strand.
TCGACAGGGTGGTCGCCGAAAACGGCGCGTTGATCTATACGCCCGCTTCGAAGAAGGAACGGCTTTTGGCGCCGGCGCCCCCGGCTGAATTCGTCGACAGGCTGAAGCGTCGCGGGGTCGCGCCCCTGTCGGTCGGACGCTGCGTCGTGGCCACCTGGGAACCACAGGAAGCCGCCGTGCTGTCGGAAATCAAGGAGCTTGGACTTGAGCTCGAGATCATCTTCAACAAGGGCGCGGTGATGGTGCTGCCAAGCGGGGTCAACAAGGCCACCGGCCTTGCCTGCGCACTCGAGGAATTGGGGTTTTCCGCCCACAACGTCGTCGGTGTCGGCGATGCCGAGAACGACCATGCATTCCTGCGCGCCGTCGGCTTCGGCGTCGCCGTGGCCAACGCATTGCCGACCGTTAAGGAGACGGCGGATTTCGTCACAGCCAGCCCTCGAGGTGCCGGCGTGGTGGAACTGATCGAACAGCTCATATCGCGCGATGCCGGCTTCGTGGAGACGGCTCGCCAACATGTGGAAGTGGGAACCGACATATCGGGCGCGCAGGTGCACCTTTCACCGCATGGCGGCGGCGTGCTGCTGGCCGGCACATCCGGTATCGGCAAATCCACGCTTGCCACCGCGTTGACCGAGCGCTTTGTCGAGAAGGGTTTTCAGTTTTGCGTTCTCGACCCCGAAGGCGACTATCAGGAACTCGAGAATGTGGTGGTGGTTGGCGACGCCAAGACCCCGCCGATCTCGCGTGAGGTCTTCGATTTTCTGTCCAAGCCAACCAACAATGTCGCTGTTAACATGCTGGGGCTGAAGACCGCCGAACGGCCCGGCAATTTTGCCAAGCTGCTGCCGGACATGGCCAGCATTCGCGCGCGCACCGGCCGACCGCATTGGCTGATCATCGATGAGGCGCATCATCTCTTGCCCCAAGCCCGTGACGGCGCGTCTTTCGCGCTGCCCAAGAGCCTCCCCGCGACCATCCTGATCACCGTGCACCCCGATCTGGTTTCGCGCGACGTCCTGGCTGGCGTCGAAACCGTCCTGGCGCTTGGACCGGAAGCCGACAAGATCGTCGCAAGCTTCTGTGCCGCCACCGGCATCGACGTCCCCGACGGCGCCGTGCCGCCGCCAAAGGACGAAGTCCTGTTTTGGAAACGATCATCGGGCGAGCCGATCAGGACGGTCAAGGTCGAACGGCCCCGCCAGGTTCGCAAGCGGCACATGCGCAAATATGCCGAGGGCGACCTTGGCGACAACAGCTTCTATTTCCGGGGGCCGGACGGAGCGCTTAACCTGAAAGCGCAGAATCTGATGATGTTCCTTCACATCGCAGAAGGCATCGACGATCGCACCTGGGAACATCACCTGCGCGCCGGCGACTATTCGAAATGGTTCCGCAGCAAGATCAAGGACAAGAACCTCGCCGACGAGGTGGCGGACATAGAAACGGATACCGGCACGGACATGCAGGAGAGCCGCGCGGCCATCGCCGAGGCCATTGGCCGCCGTTACACTGCTCCCGCGGACTGACCTTGAGCCGGGGTAGACACAAGCCCATCCCGATTCCTCGGGATGGACCTTTCTCATGTCATGATACGGAGCGAGCGTCAGCGCGCCTGGCTGAAATGCCTAGCGGTTTTTGTGGCTCTGTTGGCCCGCTCTTACATGTTGTTCGTGCGAGCCGCCCCGCATGTTGGAGCCGTCGCCCTGTTGCCGCTCATTGTTGCCTGCGGCCTGTTGCTGCTGGCGGTTCTTGTTTTCCGTGTTCTTGTGGCTCTGCTGGCCCGCCTTCACATGTTGCTCGTGGCTACCACCTTGATTGGGCATGGTAATTCTCCTTTCAATCCAACTTCGAGACGACGGTCGTCTCCCCCGGAGAATGCAGATTTCGGCGCCGACGTTCCCTCACGTAATATTTCGTGACATCCTGCCAAGGGGACGAAGGCGGACCGAGCTTGATGCCGACCGGCGGGAGAGCGACATGCCTGAAGCAGCGATCATCACCCCGAGGGTGTGACGCGCCACACTGTGTTTCCGACATCGTCCGCGATCAGCAGCGCTCCGGTTTTGTCGATGGCAACGCCGACCGGCCGACCACGCGCCTCCTCCTGGTCGTTGAGGAAACCTGTGACGACGTCTTGAGCCATGCCGCTGGGGCGGCCACCGCTGAACGGCACGAAGACGACTTTGTAGCCATTCAGCCCGGGACGGTCCCAGCTGCCGTGCTCGCCGACAAAGGCGCCGCCCCGATATATCTGCGGCAGGCTGGTTCCGGTGTAGAAAGCCATGCCCAACGGTGCCACATGCGAACTCAGCGCATAATCGGGAACGATCGCCTTGGCGACCAGATCCGGGCGCTGCGGCATTACCCGGGGATCGACATGCTGGCCGTAATAGCTGTACGGCCAGCCGTAGAAGCCGCCGTCCTTCACCGATGTCATGTAGTCTGGAACCAGATTTGGCCCAAGTTCATCGCGCTCGTTGACGACAGTCCAGAGTGCTCCGGTCTGCGGCTCGAAGCTCAAGCCGTTCGGATTGCGCAATCCGCTGGCAAAAATGCGCGATCGTCCGGTGGCCCTGTCCACCTGCCAGATCGCGGCGCGGTCCTTTTCCGCGCCGATGCCGTTTTCGGTAATGTTGCTGTTCGAACCGACGCCGACATAGAGCAACGAACCGTCCGGGCTGGCGACGAGGCTTTTGGTCCAATGATGATCGATCGGACCGCCCGGCAATTCCGTCAACCTGACACCCGGCGCGGTGATCTTGGTGTCGCCTGGTTTGTAGGGGTAGCGCATGATCGCGTCGGTGTTGGCAACATAGAGGTCGTTTCCCACCAGGGCGACGCCGAAGGGCGAATTCAGGTGATCGAGGAACACATCCCGGACGTCAGGCACGCCGTCGCCATTGCTGTCACGCAGCAAGGTGATGCGGTTGCTCGGTCCCGTATCGCCGCCCGAGGTGACAAGCGATTCGATCAGGCCCATCACGATATCCTTCGGCCGTTTGGCTGGCGGTTCCGGCGGGGCCTTCGATTCGACGACCAGCACATCGCCGTTCGGCAGGATGTAGAGCGAGCGCGGATGCTGAAGCCCGGTCGCCAGCGCATGGATCTGCAGGCCCTGCGCTACCGTCGGCGTTTCGTCCTTCTTCCAACCGACGACGGATGCAAGATGCATCGGCGGGAACAGATATTGCTTTATCTCCGGCAAATTCGGGTTGGGGCCGATCTGAGTGCTTGGGTCGGCGGCGTCGTCGCTGCAGCCCGCGGCGCCGAGCGTGGCAAAGCAAAGGAACGCAAGCCCTGTACCATAAGCGCGTCGCTTGCCGGATCGATCAAACGGTTTCATCGGCCACTCCCACGTGGTGGCGGTAGACAAGGGCCCAGCCCAGCCAGCCGGTAAATATCAGGATGAGTACCACCAGCGCCGACAGGATCAGGCCTGTCGGCAGGACCGAGGTCCAGGCATCACGGGTATGTATGAGCATGTTGAAGAAGGAGAGTATGACCGCCAGCGCATTGCCCAGCATGTGCAGCCACGCAGTTTTATGTGCGCGCACCCGGCGATCGCCCAGGAAGTCGGTGAAGCCGGCAATGGCGGCTAGGACGCCGACGATCACCCCGACCGTCAGCAGCCAGGCGGAGAAATTCGCCCACATCATCTCCGCCGTCCGCCAGTAGTTCAGGTCCGTCAGCAATGCGCCGACGAAGCAGGCGATGGGAATGGGCACGAGCATCGGATGGATGGGATGGCCGGCGATGCTGGCCGTGGAAGCCGGATTCTCCCTTGCCATGAGGAAGTCCTTCCATATCAACTCTTGGTTGGCCCATAAACAATCCCCAAGGCCGGAGGTTCCTGCCTGATGGTCCCGGCGGGTCGCCGCGGACCGAGTTCAGCGGTCAGATCGGCACGGTCGCCAGCACCTGGCGGGCGATGATCAATTCTTCGTTAGTGGCGATTGCGTAAACATCGACCGAGCTGCCCTCGCCGGTGATCCGCCCTTTTCCCGACCGGTTTGCATTCGCGTCGAGCAACACGTCCAGCCATCGCAGGCGCTCGCAAACCGCTTCACGGATCTGCCAGGAATGCTCTCCGATCCCTCCCGTGAACACCAGCGCCTCGATACCCTGGAGCGTGGCTCCCATCGCCGCGATCTCGCGGGCGATCCGAAACGTGAAGAGATCGATCGCCTCCGCCGCACGAGGATCCTTGCTGCCAAGCAAGGTCCGCACATCTGCCGACACTCCCGAAACGCCGCGCAGGCCGGACTTGTGATAGAGCAAGGTCTCCAACTCTTTCACGGACATGCCGCGCGCCTGCTGAAGGTAGAGAAGCACGCCGGGGTCGATGGCGCCCGGCCGCGTGGCCATCATCAACCCGTCAAGCGCAGTGAACCCCATGGTGGTGTCGAGACTTCTGCCTTCGCGCATGGCGCACAGGCTGCATCCGCTGCCGAGATGCGCGACCACGCAACGCTTGCCCCGGAGTCCGGGCGAAAGCGCCTGCAGCTGGCCTGCGACGAATTCGTAGGAAAGGCCGTGGAAGCCGTAACGGCGGATCCCGCTTTCCTCGAACTCGCGCGGCAGCGCATAGCGGTTGACGGGCGGCTCCAGCGTGCGGTGAAAGGCGGTGTCGAAGCAACCGATCTGGGGTAGGCCGGGCAGCAGTTTGGAGATCGCACGAACCGGCGCTAGGCCGGCCGGCTGGTGGAGCGGTGCCATCGGCGTCAGCGCGTCGAGCGCCTCGACGATCTCGCCGGTCAGCAGGACCGGAGTCGAAAACCGCTTGCCACCATGGACGATGCGATGGCCGACCGCGCTCAGCGGAGCCTGCGCAAGATACGGATCGAGGACATCGAACAAGTCCCGCAGGAGAACCTCTACGGGCGGGCTTGCGGGCTTGACGGCGCGTTTGAAGATGGATTTGCCCGACGCGTCCTTGGCGACGAGGCTTGGCTCGTCATCCAGGTCTTCGAACGCACCGCTCACCGTGAGCACCGGTCCCTCCTGTGATCCGGCTTCGAACAGACCGAACTTCAGGCTGGACGAGCCCGCATTGAGGGTGAGTATTGCGCCGGTCACGAGCGGCGCTCCCCGGCGGGCGCGGCCTCAATCATCCGCCGCGCCCGCCTTCTCGCGCCAGGCCCAGTTCCGGATCTCGGGCATGTCCTCGCCATGTTCGCGGACATAACGCGTGTGCTCGCTCAGGCCGTCGGCAAATCGGGCCCTCGCATCGGCTGCCGTGGCGCTCAGCCCCGGCACCCGGTCGATGGCCTCGATGGCAAGGTGAAAACGGTCCAGTTCGTTGAGCACCGCCATGTCGAAGGGCGTGGTCGTCGTGCCCTCCTCTTTGAAGCCGCGAACGTGGAAGTTGTCGTGATTGGCCCGTTTGTAGGTCAGCCGGTGAATGAGATAGGGATAGCCGTGATAGGCGAAGACCACCGGTCTGGCGGTCGTGAACAGCCTGTCGAATTCCGCGTCCGCCAGGCCGTGGGGATGCTGCTCCTTGGGCTGCAGCGCCATCAGATCCATCACATTGACGACGCGTATCGCGAGATCCGGTATCGCCCGGCGAAGAAGGTCGACAGCCGCGAGCGTCTCCAGCGTCGGCACGTCTCCCGCGCAGGCCATCACCACGTCGGGATCCTCTCCTCCACGCTCGGTTCCCGCCCAATCCCATATCCCGATGCCGGCCTCGCAATGACGTATGGCGTCGTCCATCGACAGCCACTGGGGAGCCGGCTGCTTGCCGGCGACGATCACGTTGACCCGATTGTAGGTTCGCAGGCAGTGATCCGTGACCCAGAGCAGCGTATTGGCGTCCGGCGGGAAGTAGATGCGCACGATATCCGCCTTCTTGTTGGCGACGAGATCGACGAAGCCGGGATCCTGGTGGCTGAAACCATTGTGGTCCTGCCTCCACACATGGGAGGTCAACAGATAGTTGAGCGACGCGATCGGCCGCCGCCAGACAAGTTCACGCGAGACCTTCAGCCATTTGGCGTGCTGGTTGAACATGGAATCGACTATGTGGATGAACGCCTCGTAGCATGAGAAGAGGCCGTGCCGGCCGGTCAGCAGGTATCCTTCCAGCCAGCCTTGGCAAAGATGTTCGCTCAGCACCTCCATGACGCGGCCGTCGCGCGCCAGATGCTCGTCATAAGGCTCGATCTTTTCCATCCAGACGCGCTCGGTCGCGTCGAAGACCGCATCCAGCCTGTTGGACGATGTCTCGTCCGGTCCCATGAGCCTGAAATTGCGGGCATCGGCATTCAGCCGTATGACCTCCTCGATGAACGCTCCCATGAGCTTCGTCGCCTCGGCCCTTGCGCCGCCGGGTTTCGGGACCGCGACCCCGAAGTGGCGGAAATCCGGCAATCGCAACTCCTGCTTGAGCATCCCTCCATTGGCATGTGGATTGCTGCCCATGCGCCGCTCGCCATCCGGTGCCAGGGCCTGTAGCTCGTTTCGAAACCTGCCCGCTTCATCGAAAAGCGTCTCGGGCCGATAGCCGCGCATCCAATTTTCCAGAGCTGCGAGATGGCCTGCATCGTTTCGCGGGTCGGTGATCGGCACCTGGTGCGCGCGCCAGAAACCCTCGACCTTCTTGCCATCCAGCTCCTTCGGGCCGGTCCAGCCCTTCGGGCTTCTCAGCACGATCATCGGCCAGCGGGGCCGATGATCCACTCTGCCGGTCTCGCGCGCTTCCTTCTGGATTTCATCGATCCGATCGAAGACAGTATCGAGCGTTTCGGCCATCAGCCGGTGCATCGCCCGCGGTTCGTCGCCTTCGACGAAAAAAGGTTCATAGCCATATCCAGCCAGCAAGCTTCGCAACTCCTGCGCGTCGATCCGGGCGAGCACCGTCGGATTCGCGATCTTGTAGCCGTTGAGATGAAGGATCGGCAGGACAGCGCCGTCATGGACCGGATTGAGGAATTTGTTCGAATGCCAGGAGGCTGCCAGCGCCCCCGTTTCCGCCTCGCCGTCGCCGATCACGCAGGCCACGACGAGGTCCGGGTTGTCAAACGCGGCGCCATAGGCGTGAGCCAGCGCATAGCCGAGTTCGCCGCCCTCATGGATCGACCCCGGCGTTTCCGCGGCGGCATGGCTCGGGATGCCGCCCGGAAAGGAGAATTGGCGAAAGAGCTTGCGCAGCCCATCCTCGTCGCGACTGACCTCGGGATAGATTTCGCTGTAGGTCCCTTCGAGATAGGTATTGGCGACCATCCCCGGTCCACCATGGCCTGGGCCGCAAATGTAGATCACGTCGGCATCACGCTGCCTGATGATGCGATTGAGATGGACGTAGATGAAATTCAGCCCGGGCGTGGTCCCCCAGTGGCCAAGCAGGCGAGGTTTGATGTGCTCCGGCCGCAACGGCTCCTTCAGCAGCGGATTGTCGATCAGATAGATCTGTCCGACCGACAGAAAATTCGCCGCCCGCCAATAACGGTCGATGAGATCGAGCTCTCCTTGTTCAGGCCGGCTACGCATTGCCCGCACGAGTTTCTCCTTGGCAAAGCTGGTTGAAATACGATGCGTGCCGCCCGCATTGAATAATCCGACAGCGAAGTCGAGGTTCCCATCAAATGCGAGCCGCCCCACGCAGCCGGCCGGGGAAATCTTGCCTCAGCCGCGGATTTCACCATCTAAAGGCGATGCCATCGCCCCGATCCAGCAATCCCACGGACCCTCGCCAGGACGACCTCTTTGGTGCGCCCGACAGCTTACCGGAAGGATTTCGTTACCGGCCCGAACTGATCACGCCGGCGCAGGAAGCTGAACTGGTGCGGGAGCTCGAGAGCCTGTCCTTCCAGCCATTCGATTTCCACGGCTATCTCGCCAATAGGCGCGTGGCAGGCTTCGGCCTGCGCTACGACTATGAGCGGCGCCAGGTGATGGAGGCGCCGCCCATACCAGGTTTCTTGCTGCCCTTGAGGGACAAGGTAGCCGGCTTTGCCGGCCTGCCTGCCGCCGATTTCGTGCAGGTCCTGATCAACGAATATCGGCCGGGCGCCGGCATCGGATGGCATCGCGACAAGCCGCACTTCGGCATTGTCGCCGGAGTGTCGCTGTTGGCTGCGTGCAGTTTCCGCCTGCGCCGCAGGAACGGTGCGAAATGGGACCGCGAAACCGTCACGGTCGAGCCGAGATCCGCATATCTGATGGCGGGCGCCTCGCGGACCGAGTGGGAGCACAGCATACCGCCGGTGAAAGAGCATCGCTATTCGATCACGTTGCGGACGCTCCGGCCGTTGTGATTGTCGGACAGCGACTGCGACAGCCGGTGCAGCGTCTCGCGTAAACTGCCGAAGCGAAGAAATTTCGGCCGGGCATGAAACTTTCCCTGCCACCGATGGTTTTGCCGACGGGTTTTGCGGGTGAGCGATTCGATTGAGGAGGCGGCGATGAGCGCTACCGGACTCGAGATTTTCGACAAGACCACCCAAACCACCAATGTCTGGCTGGACGAGATCATGGCCGACCACGGACAGGATCGCCAGTTCGCTTGGCACCTGCTCGGCGTCGTCTTGCGCACCGTCAGGGACCGGCTTCCGGTCGACATGGCTTCGCATCTTGGAGCGCAGTTGCCGCTGCTCGTGCGCGGCACCTACTATGAGCAGTTCGAGCCGTCACGCATGCCGCAAAAGAGCCGTTCCCTGGAAGAGTTTCTCGGCCCCGTTGAGCAGGGCATGGACGATACGCGTCCCGTCGACCCGAAAGCCGCGGTTCAATCGGTCTTCAAGGTCCTCTTTCACCATATCGACCCCGGCCAGATCAGAAAGGTCCGCGCCTCGCTGCCTGAGGACGTACGGCAGCTCTGTCCCGATCCCGATACGAAACACTGAACCTCCTCCCGGTTCGAGAGGCCGGCGTGCTCAATAAAGGAAATCCGCCATGCCCAATGCCGCCGAAATCCTCGTCGACACGCTGATCAACTGGAAAGTGGAGGTCGTCTTCGGCCTGCCGGGCGACGGCATAAACGGCATCATGGAGGCGTTGCGCACCCGTCAGGACCGCATCCGGTTCGTCCAGGTCAGGCACGAGGAATCTGCCGCCTTCATGGCGTGCGCCTATGCCAAATGGACCGGCAGGCTGGGCGTCTGCCTGGCCACCTCGGGACCGGGGGGCACACACCTCCTTACCGGGCTCTATGACGCCAAGCTCGACCAGGCTCCCGTGCTTGCCATCACCGGCATGCAGTTCCACGACCTTATCGAGACTTTTACGCAGCAGGACGTCGACCTGACCCGCGCCTTCAACGACGTAGCGATCTTCAACGCACAGGTCTCCGATGCCGCCCATATGGAAAACCTGGCCGGTCTCGCCTGCCGCTCGGCCCTTGCCCGGCGCGGCGTCGCCCATCTGTCGATTGCCAGCGATGTACAGGAAAACGAGTTGCCCGAGGCGGACCGCTCGAAGCGAAACCGGCCCTCGCACACCCCCGATCGATGGTTCGAAGGCAGCCGGCTTCCGGCTGCCGACCAGCTCGACCAGGCGGTTGAGATTCTCAATGCAGCGAAAAAAGTCGCTATCCTGGCCGGGCGCGGCGCACTCGGCGCGCGCGAAGAACTTGAACGCGCGTCGGACCTGCTGGCGGCGCCCGTCGCCAAGGCGCTGCTCGGCAAAGCCGTGCTGCCCGACGACCATCCGAATACGACCGGCGGCATCGGCATTCTCGGCACCCGCGCCTCGCAGGATGCGCTGAGCAAATGCGACGCCCTGCTGATTGTCGGATCGACGTTCCCCTACATCGAATACTATCCCGAACCCGGCAAGGCGCGCGGCGTCCAGATCGACCGTGACGCGCAGAGGATCGGCCTGCGCTACCCCGTCGAGGCAGGGCTCGTAGGCGATGCCGCCGACACCTTGCGTCTTCTCAACGAACGCCTCGAGCGCAAGAGCGACCGCTCCTTCCTGGAAAAGGCGCGGCAGGAAATGACCCGCTGGCGCGATGCAATGGCATTATCCGAAGCCAAGCCGGATGTGCCGCTGAAGCCGCAACTCGTGGTCAAGGCATTCGGCAGGCGTATGCCTGAGAACGCGATCCTGGCAGCCGATTCAGGACAGAATACCGAGATGGCTGCCAGGCACATCGACATGAAGGCCGGACAGGCATTCGGGGTTTCTGGAGCGCTCGCCTCTATGGCCTGCGGCCTTCCCTATGCGATTGCCGCCGGCATTGCCTTTCCGGGGCGGCCTATCTTCGCAGTGGTTGGCGATGGTGGGCTTGCCATGCAACTCGGCGAATTCTCGACCGCGGTACGGCACGGCATTCCCCTCAAGGTCCTCGTGCTCAAGAACGGCATGCTGAACCAGATCGCCTGGGAGCAGATGATGTTCCTTGGCAATCCGCAATTCGGCTGCGAGCTGCAGCCCATCGATTTCGCCATGGCCGCCGAGGCCATGGGCGGCATCGGCTACAGCGTCTCGCGGCCGGAAGAGGTCGAGGGCGTGCTTGAGGCGGCCTTCGCCACGCAGGGACCGGTGATCATCGAGGCCGTCGTGGACGCCTATGAGCCAATGATGCCGCCCAGGATGCCGCCGGATTATGCGAGGAATTTCCGCAAGGCGCTGCCGGACACGCCTGGACACGACCAGATCGAGGACAATGTCGGCGAGGAGCCGCTGAAGTCCATGATGAACGAAGTTTCCGAGGAAGCGTAGGCACAGCCGATCTCGCCCCACGTCCGCGACGGATGGCGACGTGCGCGGCGACACTGCATAGGGATACTTCTGCCGAGTCCGTGGGATCGGTATCGGCGCCCCGACCATCGCGGAAGTCTCGGGCCATGTACCGCTTCGGGGCAGATCCTGCTGTTGCAAGAGTGAAAGGGTCGTGCGGCAGAACTACCGCAAGCCACTGTTCTTGCATGGCAACTTAGCATCAAAAAATTTTTGGGACCCCTCTTGAAGAGATTTCTGGCCGTTCCCAGATCGTTTCGCGTCGAGGCTTCGGCTCGATGAAAAAGGCGTCGCGACACCTGCGGCGTCCCATGTTGCTTTTCGGAGGATATGGATATGAGAAGCGTGGATTTTGCACCCCTTTACCGCACGACGGTCGGCTTCGACCGTCTTTTCGACATGCTCGACAGCAGCATTCGCTCGGACTGGCCTCCCTACAACATTGAAAAGAAGAATGAGAACAATTACCGCATCACCATGGCGGTAGCAGGCTACGACCTGGACGAGCTCGAACTCGTGCAGAACGGCGCCGAACTGTGCGTTACCGGACGCAAGAAGCCAGATCCAGAACAGCGGCAAGTTCTCCACCAAGGCCTTGCGATAGGTAATTTCAGACAGGCCTTCAGGCTGGCCGACCACGTAAGGGTGAAGGCTGCGACGCTGAACTGCGGTTTGCTCGCCATCGAGCTCGTGCGTGAGGTGCCCGAAGAACTCAAGCCGCGTCGCATCGAGATTGGCGTCCGCGACCCTGAAAATACAACGAAGTCGATAAGCCAGGATGTGTCGCGCAAGGCGGCATAGAATGTCGCAACAACCTGCGGTCCGCCTCCCGGCAACGCCGGGAAGCCAAGATTGCGGAGAACGGAGATGACAAGCGAAGCTGATATCTTTCTTCAAGCCGGCACAAGAAAACCGACCCGCATCGACGTCTCGCCGGTGCCGAAAAACCCCGGCGACGTTCTCAACTGCTCAACCATGAGCCTTGAGGCGAAGCGTGCCTTGCTTGCCTCATGGGCCTCGGACGCGCATGCGGTTGACGACGCTCCGTCGCTGCGCAGGCTGGATGACGGCTCGGTCATGAATGTGGATGAGATCCTTCGCGCGCTGAAGGCACTGGATGAGCGCGAGCAAGGGCATCCGCCGCACAGGGCGGCGTCTCGGTCCCAGCGGCGTTCTTTCGGCCGCTTCCGTCGAGGGAGTTGGTCCCGCTGGATCGCGGGCACCCGAGGTGAAGACGATGACGATCCACCTCCGAGCCCGGTCTGCGCGGCGATCCCGCCGAGGGCAGGCGGTGGCGGGGCATTTTCCCTGCCGGAACCTGAAGCAGCCTAGAGCAATCCCGGGAAAAGCGCAGACCGCTTTTTCCCTGGAGATTACGTAGAAACAAACAGTTAGAGCAGTTCGGCGTCTCGTGAAACGATGAACTGCCCCAATGAAGGGGTTGGGGCCAACCCCTCAAAAGCATCCAGCCAATGGAGGAAGTTCATGAATGACAAAATGTTCGAGCAGCCTGTTCTGGTGAAGAACGGGGATTTCATGATCGAGGAAGTAGCGTGCCTCGAAGATGCATTCGAGTTTCTGCAGAATTGGCCCCGGAACCGCAGAGGCCCGATTTTCGAAACCGCCCTGCGCGCGTGTCAACGCGCCTATGACGGCCATGTCCCAGCCTCGCTGGCACGCGATGCTTTTGCCGGCTTTGCGCGCTCGGCCAGGATCCTTGAAGACGTCTCGACCTCCATACCCTGGATGGCGGGGATCAAGACGGGCAGAGGCGGCATTTCCGCCTGAGGAGAACGTTCGCCGAACCTTCGGTTTCAAGTATGTCAGGTTCCGAGCAAAGTCATGGAGAGCGCCTAATTCCGTAGGTCGTGCCGCCGGCAGGGCGCGGTGACCGGTGCTAACGCCGGTCACCATGCTTGGCGGTGCCGGTCAGCGGAACATCGAGCCGCCATCAACGTCGAGCGCCGCGCCATAGACGAAGCTCGCGGCGTCCGAGCAAAGAAATAGGATCGCGGCGGCCATGTCGTCGGGCCGGCCCATGCGGCGCATCGGCAAATTGGCCGCGATGCGGTCCTTGAGAGCCTGGTCGATATGGGAATGCATCGGCGAATCGGTCGGCCCCGGATTGAGGGCGTTGATGCGCACCTTCTTTCCCGCCAATTCGCGCGCAACCGACTTCACCAGCGACAGCGTGCCGGCCTTGGACGCCGCATAGGCGGTGTCGGCGATGAGCCCGCCGCCGCCATGCACACCGGCGTCGGAGGCCACGCACACGATATTCCCCTCGCCGGCATTGCCTTGCATGCGCTGCACCGCCCCCTGGACGGTGAAGAAGGTGCCCAGCAGATTGACGCCGAGGACGCGCTGCCAGTGCGCCCAATCCTGCTCCGCGATTCTCTTGGCAGTAATGATCGCCGCGCAGGTCACGACGTTGTCGAGCCGCGCCAGCTTGGCGTCGCAATAGTCGAACATGCGCGCGATGCTGTCGGGGTCGCCCATGTCGGCCACCACCTTGTGCGGTGGTGTCCCGGCCGTTCCGCTCAATTCGTCATGGCGCTTCGCCAACCCCTCGGTATCGCGGTCGCACATCACGACCTCGGCGCCCTTGGAGAGAAAGGCACGGGCGGTCTCGAAACCCATGCCGCTCGCGGCACCGGTCACCAGCACGGTCTTGCCAGCAAAACTGTCCTGGGCAAACGTCGCATAGGGGCCCATCATGATGTCTCCGTGAACAGTAAGGGTTGGCCGGCGGTAAGGTTGGCGAGGCGTGTTCAGGCCTTCAGGTGCAGCGTCACGAGCACGCTGCACTCCGCGCCGCTGTCGAAACGCGCCGCGACGCGCAGCCAGTTGCCAAAATGGCTAAGCCGCGCCATTGCCATGCCGTCGCGCTCGGCCGGCATGACAAACTCGGTGCCTTCGCGCAGCCAGTGCATTCCATCCGGCGAGATCTCGATCCACGCCGTTGCCGCAGGGCCGACAGGTTGCTTCAACGCGCGCACGAAGAAGATCGCCTCGCGCGCCCATCCTGCCTCGTAAGGCTCGCTGGCGGCCTCGCCGCGCCAGCGCTCGTTGCGCGAGACGACCGCGGTGATGTTCTCGGGCAGCATCAGAAGTCTCCGGAAATGCAGATGGAATCGACATAGAGGAAGGCCCGTTTGGCAACGTCGGTTTCAGCGAAGAGGCCGAAATTGAGCATGCACCACAGGTTCTTCATCGCCGGAATGCGGATCGAATCGAATCCCGAGAGATCGAAGCTGCGATCGTTGCAGCGCAGCCCGAGCGCCGTCATCGATTCCAGATCGAAATCGAAGCACAGATAAGTCCAGTTCACCTTGGTGGGGATCTCGTTGTAGCACAGGCGCTGCGATCCGCCGGGAAGGTCGAGCCATCCCTCCGGCGACAGGTGATAGTGGCTGATCGTCTTGTCGTCGCTGCCGATCGGGATGATCTTCTCGGTCTCACGCTTGTATTGCCATTTTTGCAAGTGCTGGCCGTCGAGCGCGTTCAAAAAGCGCAGATGCGGCATGACCCGATCGCTGTTGCTATCCTGGTCTCCGCCCTGCAGGTCGAACAGGAAGCCGACGGAGCGCACATCGGTTTCGGACAGCTTCAGCGCATTGGCCTCGGGCTTGAAGGTGAAATACATTTCGAAGCGGATCGGTCCGCGCTTCCTGAATGTGTGGCGTTTGATGGCGACGTTGCGGGCTCCCGGCAGGGGACGTGTCGCAACCTTCAACGCATAGGATGAATCCATCCCCCCGTGTGAGCCGGCGTCCCAGTGCGCGAGCGTCGACAGCATCGCGCTGGTATGTTGCGCGTAGCCCGGCAGCATGGTGTCCAGATCGTTCTCATAGTTGCCGACAAGCTGCGACCAGCCGCAATGGCCGCGCGCGAAATCGTCGAACGACAATATCCGCGGCAGCGGGTCGAAGCGGCTGAGCGCGGGGTCCGCGCGCAACAACGCCAGCCGCATCGCCTCGGCGAGGTCAGCGCCCTGGTTTGGAACCTGGTTCTTCATCTCGGCCTCATCCGGCTTTCAGTTTCTTGACGGCGTCCCAGTCGATCTCGATGCCGAGCCCGGGTTTCTGCGGGACGTCGAGCGTGCCGTTCTTCTGCCTGACGCAACCGGGCGCGAGATCGGCCAGGCTGGCCTTGAACGGGCTGGCGTCGCACTCGCACTCCATGACGCCAAAGTTCGGCATCGCGGCTGACAGATGGACGCTTGCGGTCTCGCAGACGATGCCCGACATGCCGATATGCGGCGCGTAGCGGACATCATGCGCGGCGGCGTAGTCGGCCATGCGACGCGTCTCGGAGATGCCGCCCGCGCGCGCCACGTCGGGCTGCAGCACGGACAGCGTCCGGTTGGCGATCAGGCGCTGCGCCTGGTCCAACGTGAAATTGCTCTCGCCCGCGGCCAGCGGCACGTCGCAGCGCCGGCGCAGTTCCTCATAACCCTGCTCGTTTTCCGGTTGCAGCGGCTCCTCGAACCAGAAATAGCCGTTTGCCGAAAGCGCATGACCTACCTCGACCGCCTCGTCCAGATTGTAGGCCCAGTTCGCATCGACGCAGAGCCCGATCGCATCGCCGGCGCGCTTGCGGATGCGCTCGATCCGTTTGCAGGCTTCGCGCACGGGCCGCGCCATCTTAACCTTGATGCGCGTAAAGCCCTCGCCGAGATAACGATCGAGTTCAGCGTCGGCGGCATCGTCGTCGACCCAGTTGACCGCGGCGGCATAGACGTCGATGCGGTCGCGTCCGACACCGCCGAGAAGCTTCGCGATCGGCTGCCCGGTCGCCTTGCCCAATATATCCCATAGCGCGATGTCCACGCCGGCGATGGCCTCGATCAGCACGCCGCCCGCCCTGCCCGAAAGCACGCGGCGCATGGACTGCCATAGGGCGCCGATGTTGCGCGCGTCCTGGCCGAGCAGGCGCGGCTTGAGCGAGCTTTCGATCAGCTCGACATAAGCCTTGGGCGAGAACCGCGCCAGGGTTTCGCCTACGCCGACAATGCCCTCGCTCGTGCGCACTTCGACCAGGACCAGCGAGACCTTTTCATAGACGCCCCAGGACGTGACCGTGGCCCGGGGCAATGTCTGGCTGAGGGGATGGGCAATCACCTCGGCAATCTTCAGCGGCCCCGCCGCGATTGGATCGCTCACGTGCATCGGCTCCAGATTTCTCCCTTGGTCCTCTCGCACCGCCTTCATAGCTTTCACTTGTAAACTTAGCAACCAAAAAACTTAGTTGCTATGTTCGGGAAAACCGTGCTAGTGAGCTCGGAAAGGATTCCGAATGCCCCTGGACGAAGCACGCAAGCCGATTTTCTCCGCGAAACTCGCGAGCCCTTCCCGCCTCGCGGACGGCGTCTCGGATGCGATCGCCGCGGCGTTGTTCGACGGACGCATCGCGCCTGGCGAAGCGCTGCCGCCGGAAGGCGAGATCGCCCGGGAATTCGGCGTCTCCAAGCCCATCGCACGCGAGGCGCTGCGCCAGTTGACCAGCGCCGGCCTCGTTTCGACGCAGCAAGGAAAAGTTGCCCGCGCCAAGGCACTCAGCGGCGAGCCGATGGAGCGCATCTACGCCTATGCGGTCCGTTCGAGCCTGACGCGGCTTCAGGAAGCCAACGAGATGCGCCGCGTCATCGAGGTTGGCATAGCCAGGCTGGCCGCCGAGCGCCGCGATCCGCGCGGCCTGGAAATGATGCGCCAGGCCGTGCTCGACATGCACGCCGGCATCGGGAGGCCTGGCGATTTCACGCAAGCCGACATTCTGTTCCACCTCGGCCTCGCGACGGCCACGGGCAACTCCATGATCCGTATTCAGATGGAAGGGATGCGGTCTGTCCAACGCGAGGTTTCGGAACTGTTCTCCCAGCGCTCCAACCGCACGGAAACGGATTGGAGGGCCACCGTCGAACGGCACCAGGCGATCTACGACGCGATCATGGCGGGCGACACCGATCTCGCGGACCGGCGCATTCACGAGCATTTCGACGCCGCCGACATCGCCTCGTTCGAGGTGGCCGGCAAGCTCGGGGAGCCGTCGCCGTGAGCAAGGACCGTTTTTCCCTTGCCGGACGGCGGGCGCTGGTGACCGGCGCCAGCTCCGGCATCGGGCGCGCGGTTGCGATCGCCCTGGCGCAGCATGGCGCCAGCGTCGCGCTGCATCACTTCGGTGACGCCGCCGGCGCGCGCGAAACGGCTGCCGCTATCGGCCCGGGCACCGCGGTTCTCGAGGCCGATTTCACCGATAGCAAGTCAATGTCGGCCTTTACCGATGAAGCCGCCGGCGCCGGGCCCATCGACATCCTCGTCTCGAACGGCGCGATCGAGCGGCGCCGTGCATGGAGCGAGATCGACGAAGCGCATATCCAGGCCCATGTGGCGGCAAACTTCACGGCCCTGCTTACCCTGGCCACGCGGCTCGTTCCCGCCATGGCCAAGCGCGGATGGGGACGCGTGGTCGCGACCGGCAGCGTGATGGCGAGGCGTCCGCGCGCGGAAACGATCGTCTATGCTTCGCTGAAGGCGGCGCAACTTACGGCGGTGCGCGCCATGGCACGCGAGGTTGCGCCGCATGGCGTCACCATGAATGTGGTATCGCCCGGCGCGATCGAGACGGAGGCAACCGCCGAGCGCTACCGGGACGCAGCCTTCCGCCAAGCGGTCGCGGCGAAGATTCCCGCCGGCCGCCACGGCCAGGCCGACGACCTCGTCGGCGCCTTCGTTTTTCTGTGCAGCGACGCCGCCCGCTACGTCACCGGGGCTGACCTGCCCGTCGACGGCGGCTGGACGATCGGCGACGCGCCCAGCGCGCTGCCGGGGACAACAGCATGACAAGTCGCCGCCGCCTGCCGGCCCGTTCGTTGCGCGCCCGCAGTTGTTGATTGGACCATCGGCGTTTCGGGAGGAAACCATGAAGACCGCAATCAAACTTGCACTATCGACCTTGGCGCTGTGCGCCCTGTCGGCGCACTCGCTGGCCCAGGAACTCCGAGTGACCGTGTGGACGGGCAGCGAGGCCCACCTCAAGATGCTGAACGGCATCGCCCAGGGCTTCATCGCCAAGCATCCGGGCGTCACGGTGAAATTCGAGACCGTTCCGGTCGCCGACTACACGCAGAAGCTCACTTTCCAGGTCGCCGGGGGCAACGCCCCCGACATCGCCTGGATGATGGAGGATGCCGCACCCGCTTTCGAGAACGCCGGGCTGCTGATGGACATCGGCCCGACGCTCAAGGCGACCGAGGGATACAATTTCGACGATTTCTCCCAGCCCGCCATGGCGCTCTGGCAGAAGGACGGCAAGGTCTACGGCGTGCCCTTCTCCACCTCGCCTTTCCTGATCTACTACAACAAGGACATGTTCGACAAAGCAGGTGTCGAAGATCCCAACCAGCTCGCCGCGAAGGGCGAGTGGAACATGCAGAAATTCCAGGAGGTCGCCAAGAAGATCACCGAGGCTAATCCCGGCAAATGGGGCTTCGAATTCAAGGATGGCGAAGGTTACGCATCGCGTATGACGCACGCCTTGCTGCCGCCCGTGCGCGCTTACGGCGGCGATCTGTGGGCCGACGGCCAGTGCGGCCTCGACAAGCCTGAAGCGGTGGCTGCCATCAAGCAGCTCCATGATATGGTGTTCAAGGACAGGTCGATCGTGCCGCCGGGAGAGCAGGGCGACTACTTCTCCGGCAATTCGGCGATGACCGTGAACCAGATCTCGCGAGCCTCGAAGATGCCCGAGGCAGGCTTCAAATGGGGCATCGCCCCCTTGCCTTCGGGACCCGCCGGCGAAGCTCCGGTCATCGGCCAGGCCGCGCTGACAGTCTTTGCGTCCGGCAAGAACAAGGAGCTTGCCGCGCAACTCGTGGCCGACATGACCAGCAAGGACAATGTGGCTGTCATGGCCCAGTTCTTTCCGCCGGCCCGCAAGAGCGTCCTGGAGAGCGACGCCTTCGTCAACTCCAACAAGCTGATCCCGCCCGAGCAGATGAAAAGCGTCGCCGCAGCGATCGTCAACGGCCGCGTTCACCCTTCGCATGAGCATGTGCCGCAGATATTCGCCGCGATGGCGCCGCGCGTCGACGCACTGTGGCGGGCCGACGCCAATGTCGAGGAGGCGCTGAAGGGCGTCTGCGCCGCCATTCAGCCATTGCTCTGACAGGATTTCGGTTCATGGCCGGCATGGCATCCCCGGACAATGCGGCGCGCCCTGCCGGCGCGCCGTGGCTGAGCTTGAAGGCCAGGGAGATGCTGGAGGCGTGGCTGTTCGTCAGCCCGACCTTGATCGGCTTCCTGGTCTTCTTCCTTGGGCCGCTGGTCGCCATCTTCTATTATTCGACGACCGAGTGGAACCTGCTCAGCCAGCAGGCGGCCTTCGTCGGGCTTCGCAATTTCCAGAATGCGCTGCTGGAGAACCCCGACTTCTGGCATGTCGTGCGCAATTCCGTGATCTTCGCGCTGGGGCTCGTTCCCCTGAACATGGCGCTGGCGCTCTCCCTCGCGCTGGCGCTTTCGCGGCCGTTCTTCGGTGTCGTCTTCTTTCGCATGGTCTTCTTCGCGCCGGTGGTCACATCGGCAATCGCCTGGGCCATCGTCTGGAAATTCATGCTGCAGGGCGAAGGCGGCGCCGTGAACCAGATGCTCGCCTGGATCGGCATCGATGGCCCGAATTGGTTGCGCGAGCCCAACTGGGCGATGGCGGCCGTCATCGTCACCCGAGTCATCAAGATGGTCGGCCTCAACATGATCCTCTACATCGCCGCGCTCCAATCGATACCGCGCGACTACGAGGAGGCAGCGGCGCTGGAAGGCGCCTCGCGCTGGCAGGTCTTTCGCATGATCACCTGGCCGCTGCTCGCGCCGACGACGCTGGTCATCATGGTTCTGACGACGATCGGCTCGTTCAAGGTGTTCGACCACATCTACCAGATGACCGGCGGCGGCCCGGAAAACGGCACCCTGGTGCTGGCCTTCTACATCTATCAGCAAGGCTTCAAATTCTTCAACGTCGGCTACGCGGCCGCGCTGGCCCTGATCATGTTCGTCATCGTGATGGCGCTCACCCTCGTGCAGGTGATGTTGCGGCGGAAGGAGATGGAGTGACTCAGCGCCGGACCGAGATTCTCTATCGCATCTGCTGGACCATGGCGCTGCTGCTTTTGGCCGTGCCCTTCGTGTTCCCGTTCCTGTGGATGATTTCCGGCGGCTTCAAGAGCACCACCGAAATCTTCGGCGCGCCGACCTTGATTCCCCGCGTCTGGCGCTTCGAGAACTTCGCGGAAGTGTTCACCTATCAGCCCTTCGCGCGGCAGTATTTCAACTCGCTCTACATCGCCGCGACGGTGACGGTGCTGACCTTGTTCATCGCCTCGCTCGCGGGCTACGCGCTGGCGCGCATCCGCTTTGCCGGCGCCGGGCTGTTGATGCTGTTCCTGATGATGGCACTGATGGTGCCGGAAGAGGTCACCATCATCCCTAATTTCTTCCTGATCCGCGCCATGGGCCTGATCGACACGCACTGGCCGCTCATCCTTCTGCCGGTCTTCGGCCCGCAGGGCGTGGTGGCGACCTTCCTGATGCGTCAGTTCTTCCTGGCGCTGCCCAGGGAACTCGAAGAGGCCGGCAAGATGGACGGCCTCTCGCGCTTCGGCGTCTGGTTGAAGATCGCCCTGCCCATGGCGCGGCCGGCGCTTGCGGCGGTTGCGATCATCACCTTCCTGCATTCGTGGAACCTGTTCCTCGAACCGCTGATCTTCCTCAGTTCGCTTGAAAAATTCACGCTGCCGCTGGCGCTGTCCAACTTCAACGACAGTTACGGCCTGCCCTTGTGGAACCTGCAATTGGCGGCGACGAGCCTGGCCGTGGTTCCCATCCTCATCATCTATCTGATCGCCCAGCGCCAGATCATCGAGAGCTTCGCCCTCTCCGGCGTCAAGGGATAAGGGGAGTCATGACAAAGCTTCTGCTCAAGGACATCCGCAAGCGGTTCGGAACGGTCGAGGTGATCCGTGGCGTCGATCTCGAGATCGAGGATGGCGAGTTCGTGGTCTTCGTCGGCCCGTCGGGATGCGGGAAGTCGACGCTGTTGCGGCTGATCTCCGGCCTCGAGCATCTCAGCGAGGGCGAACTCCACATTGGCGGCCGTCTGGTCAATGAGGTTCCGGCGGCCAGGCGCGGCGTGGCCATGGTGTTCCAGTCCTACGCGCTCTACCCTCACCTGACCGTCCGCGACAATATGGGCTTCGGCCTCAAGGTCCGCAAAGTGCCGGCCGGCGAGCGCGCCCGGCGCGTCTCGGAGGCCGCCGCGACGCTGAAGCTCGAGCCGTTGCTCGACCGTTTCCCGCGTCAGCTGTCGGGCGGGCAGCGCCAGCGCGTGGCCATCGGCCGCGCCATCGTCGCCAATCCCGACGTCTTCCTTTTCGACGAACCGCTTTCGAACCTCGACGCCGAACTGCGTGTGCACATGCGCTCCGAGATCGCCGCGCTCCACCAGCGCCTGTCGACGACGATGATCTACGTGACCCACGATCAGATCGAGGCCATGACGCTTGCCGACAAGATCGTGGTGTTGCGCGACGGAAAGATCGAACAGGTCGGCTCACCGCGCGAGCTCTACGACAGCCCCCGAACCATTTTCGTCGCCCAGTTCATCGGCAGCCCGAAGATGAACATCCTGCCGCTCGCCGATGGACGGCCAATCACCCACGGGGCGTCCGTGCCTGCGGCGGCCGTCTCGATCGGCGTTCGGCCCGAGCACCTGTCGCTGGCCCAGCCCTCGTCCGCCACGCTGCGCGGCAAGGTAAAGCTTGCCGAATACACTGGCGCCGTCACGCTCATCCACGTGGAATTGAACGCGGGCCAGACATGCCTTGTCATCCACAATCAGGGGACGGCGCCCGAGATCGGCGCCGAGATCGGCCTGGACGCAGCCCCGACGAACCTGCACTTCTTCGACGGCGAGGGCCGCGCGGTCTGACGCGATCAGGAATGGCCAGCGCGTAGCCGGCGTGCGGACGCGATAACCCGCGGAAGCATGAGAACGGGCGAATGACCCGCCGCATTGCCTTCTGTACCCGCTCGCTGGATAGTTCCGGCCATGCTGCAGAGCCTGGCGACTCACTGGCCTCAAATCCTGGCGATCATCTCGGTGGTGATCGCGAGCGTTGGCATTGCCCATGCCGTCATGACCAAGGAGGACGTCCGGGCCGCCACCGGCTGGGTCGGCGTGATGGTGCTGTCGCCGATCCTGGGCGTGCTGATCTATGCCGTGGCCGGCATCAACCGCATCCGGCGCGCCTCGATCAGCGCACAGCGCTCGCTTGCCGGCGATCTGGCGTCCGCCAGGCACGACCGCGACATTGCCGCCGAGGAGGCCCTGATCGTCGAACGATACGGGCCGCGCTTCATCGGCCTCAGGACGCTGGGCGATAGGGTGGCGCGGCGCGCGCTTCATCCGGGAAATGCCATCACGGTCCTGGAAACAGGCGACGAAGCCTACACCGCGATGTGTGCGGCCATCGACGGCGCCGAACGCAGCGTCCTGCTCGAAACCTATATTTTCGACAATGACCCCGTCGGCCTGCTCTTCGTGGAATCCCTTGCCCGGGCGGTCCGCCGCGGCGTCAGCGTGCGCGTGTTGATCGACGCCGTAGGCGCCCGCTATTCCGTGCCCAGCATATTGGGCCACCTGCGCGGCGCCGACATCACCGCCGGGCTCTTCAACGGCAACATCGTCATGGGCCTGCACCTGCCCTATGCCAATCTGAGGACCCACCGGAAGATCCTGGTGGTCGACGGCACGGTTGCCTTTACCGGCGGCATGAACATTCGCAAGGGCTTTTCCGCCGAGTTTGCCGGCTCCAACAGTTCCAGGGACACGCATTTTCGCGTGACCGGTCCAGTGGTAGCCGACCTCTTTTCGGTTGCCGCCGAAGATTGGCGTTTCGCCAGCAACGAGGCGCTGAAGGGCGATGCCTGGCGAATTGCCCCGCTGTCGCCGGCGCCCGCCACGCCCATGCTGGTGCGGGCGGTCGCGTCCGGCCCGGACGCCAGCGTCGAGACCAATCACAAGCTGCTGATCGGCGCCTTCTCCGTCGCGCGCAAATCGATCCGCCTCATGTCGCCCTATTTCCTGCCGGACCGCGAACTGATCAGCGCCCTGACGACCGCGGCAAGACGCGGTGTCGAAATCGATATCGTGGTGCCGGCGGTGAACAATCTTTTCCTTGTCGACCGTGCGATGACGGCGCAATTCGACCAGGTTCTAAAGCACTATTGCCGCGTCTGGCGCACGGAAGGACCTTTCGACCATTCGAAGCTGCTTTCGATCGATGGCGCATGGGCCTATATCGGGTCTTCCAACCTTGACGCCAGGTCGCTACGGCTCAATTTCGAGATCGACCTGGAGGTACTCGACGCCGGCTTCGCCAGCGAGGTCGAAAAGCGGATTGCGGCGGCGATCGAGACGGCCGT
The DNA here is from genome assembly GCF_006442305.1 of Mesorhizobium sp. B2-3-6. Lineage (NCBI taxonomy): Bacteria > Pseudomonadati > Pseudomonadota > Alphaproteobacteria > Hyphomicrobiales > Phyllobacteriaceae > Mesorhizobium > Mesorhizobium sp. B2-3-6. The sequence continues at coordinate 319,377 of NZ_VFVW01000003.1, forward strand.
CCCTGTCACGCTGGAAGCATTGCGGGCGCGGCCATTCGTCATCCGTCTGTTCGATCGCATCCTGTGGCTGGGCTCGCCCTATCTTTAACAAAAGGACGTGTTTGCCAGATAGCTTGAAATCGATGATGGAACAGATGCCGAAAGGTTCTATTTTTTGAGGTGCATGGTGCAAGCAGCAGGAATGGCGGGCAAACGATGCGGGTGAACGGGCGCAGCCTGCCGGCAAGCATGCTTTTGTCCATTCGCGACAAGCGGATGCGGAAGGCCAATGCCACGTCTACAAACAAGGCGGACGCCACCGGAACGCTGGTCGCCTCCTACAATGTCCACAAATGCATCGGCGTCGACCGCAAGTTCGATCCCGACCGCACCAGCCGCGTCATCCGCGAGATCGACCCGGATGTCATCGCCCTGCAGGAAGCGGACAACCGTTTCGGCGACCGGACCGGACTTCTCGACCTGTCCCGGCTCGAACTGGAAACCGGCCTGGTGCCGGTGCCGATTTCGGCGACCGGCAAGGGCCATGGCTGGCACGGCAACGTCTTGCTTTTCAAAAAGGGCGTCGTGCGCGACGTGCATCAGATCAGGCTTCCCGGGCTGGAACCGCGTGGCGCTCTGGTGGCGGAAATCGACCTCGACGGAAGCCAGTCCCTGCGCGTCATCGCGGCGCATTTGGGCCTGCTGCGCCGTTCGCGGTCGCAGCAGGCACAGGTCGTACTGGATATCATGAACAGCCCCGACGAGAAGCCGACGCTGCTGCTCGGCGACCTCAACGAATGGCGCCTCGGAAACCGCTCCGCGCTGAACACGCTGCATCTGACGTTTGGACCGTTGCCTCCGGCTGTTCCCACCTTCCCCTCGAACCTGCCCCTGCTGGCGCTCGACCGCATCATGGCCAACCGGCACGGAATGATCGCGGCCGTCGAAGCGCATGACACGCCGTTGTCGCGGGTCGCCTCCGACCATCTGCCGCTGACCGCCTTTGTCCGCCTGTAGCCACGCGCCGATAACGCCTTGATGTCGACCGCGTTGGAAAGCGTGTAGGGCGGTATCGGAACGGCGGCTCCTTTTGCGAGTTGATATGGCTTGGACAACAGGAGGACGAGACATGAGAAGCTTTTTCCTGGCCTCGATGATGGCGTTGGCCGCTTCGGCTTCCGTCATTGCGCCGACGCAGGCCGCGAGCGTCACCATCCAGTCCGGCGACGAGCCCCAGTATTCGCCCGACGACGACTATGACAATGGCGAGGTCGTCGTGCGCCGCCATCACGATCGCCAGCGTTATATCGACAATCGCTATAACGACGACGAGGACAGCGATGTTCGTTACAGCGACCGCGAATACCGCCGCTACCATCGTCACCACCGCTGCCACATCGAGTTGGTGAAACACTGGCGCCACCATCACAGGGTGATCGAAGAGGTTCGTGTCTGCACCTGACCCGAGGATCGCTGAAGTGCATCTGCGTGGCCTGATTGCAATGCGGTAAGCTGCGGCCACGCCCCTTCCGCTGCACTGGCTATGCCGCATTGCACAATTCCGCGACCTTGCCCACAATGCGGGGCATGGTCCTATCCTCCCTAGCCGTCCTGGTGATCGACGAAAACCGTATCCGCGCCTCGATCATCGAGGCGGGACTGCGCGAGGCCGGCCATCAGCGGGTGACCGTCGTCCATGACGTGGCGGGCATTGCGCGCCGCATCGCCGAGATCGAACCCGACGTGATTGTCATCGACCTCGAAAACCCCAACCGCGACATGCTGGAGAACATGTTCCAGCTGTCGCGCGCGGTGAAGCGCCCGATCGCCATGTTCGTCGACCGTTCCGACCAGGCCTCTATCGAGGCCGCGGTCGATGCCGGCGTGTCCGCCTATGTCGTCGATGGCCTCAGGCAGGAACGCGTGAAGCCGATCCTCGACATGGCCGTCAGCCGCTTCAACGCCTTTTCGCGCATGGCACGCGAACTGGAGGAAGCGCGCAGCGAACTCGAGAACCGCAAGGTCATCGACCGCGCCAAGGGGATATTGATGAAATCGCGGGGTCTGAGCGAAGACGCGGCCTACACGCTGCTGCGCAAGACGGCGATGAGCCAGAACCGCAAGATCAGCGACATCGCCCATAGCCTGGTGACGACAGCCGGGCTGCTCGGGCCGCTGGAGGATGAATGAGCATGACAGCTGCGCATCAGATCACCGCCGGCTTCATGCCCCTGTTCGACAGCGCCGTGCTGGTCGCGGCCGGCGAAATGGGCTTTGCCGCGCGCGAAGGCGTCGATCTCGTCCTCCACCGCGAAACCTCCTGGGCCAACATCCGCGACCGCATCGCCATTGGCCATTTCGACCTTGCCCATATGCTTGGGCCGATGCCGCTCGCCTGCAACCTCGGGCTCACGCCGCTGGCATCCGAGACGATCGTGCCCTTTTCGCTCGGCCTCGGCGGCAATTGCGTCACCATCTCCAACGCCGTCTGGGAAGGCATGGCGGCGCACGGCGCCGTATCGGATCTCGATCCGGCCCGCGCCGGCGCGGCGCTCGGCGCGTTTATCCGCGAACGCGCGGCGGCCGGCCGCGACCCGCTGCGCTTCGCCGTCGTGCATCCGCATTCCGGGCATAATTACGAACTGCGCTACTGGCTCGCCGCCTGCGGCATCGACCCGGACGGCGAGATCGAGATCGTCATCGTGCCGCCGCCCTTCATGGCCGACGCGCTGGCCGCCGGCCGCATCGACGGCTATTGCGTCGGCGAACCCTGGAACAGCGCCTCCGTCTCGGCCGGCACCGGCCATATCGTCACCGTCAAGGCGCTGCTGTGGCGCAACAGCCCCGAAAAGGTGATCGGTGCGCGCAAGGCCTGGGCCGAAGCGCAGCCGGAGGCGCTGGCGGCGCTGCTCAGGGCATTGCACCACTCCGCCCGCTGGTGCCAGGACCCGGCCAATCGAGGCGAACTGGCGGCATTGATGGCGCAGCCCGGCTTCCTTGGCCAGTCCACCGAGATCCAGATGCCGGTCCTGACCGGACATCTCCGCCTCGGCAGCGCCGCCGAGCGGAACGTCGAGGACTTCTTCGTTCCGTTCGACAAGGCGGCGAACTTTCCCTGGAAGAGCCATGCGCTGTGGTTCTACACCCAGATGGTGCGCTGGGGCGATATCGCGCACACGCCTGAAAACCTCGCCGTCGCCCGCGACTGCTACCGGCCCGACCTCTATCGGGCGGCGCTGAAGCCGCTCGGCGTAGCGCTGCCGGGCGCCAATGCCAAGGTCGAGGGGGCGTTGAAGATCGCAACGCCCGTCGGCTCGGCCGGGGCAAGCCTGGTGCTCGGCCCCGACGGTTTCTTCGACGGCCGCATCTTCGATCCGGACCAGATCGACGCTTATATCGGGGCGCAGCGGCCAGGGTGATCATTTCCGCGCCATTCTTGTGCATTGCACAAAATTTATGCGGACTGATCGCGTAGCTGACCAATGTTTGGCCTTGTCACCTGGTGGCCGGATCTGCCCGTGAATCGGCTATTCAGCTGAATTCATTCGAAATTCCTTTCTAAGGCGAGACTGGCACGGTTCCTGCATTGAAATAACCGGACCCTTAGTGGGTCACGGAACAGGCGTCCAATGGCGGGCGCCCACAGGCAAAGCTGCCGCTCAGGTCAAGACGCGATCCGGATTCCCGGACGCGAAGACCTGGCCGGCGGCTTTTTTGTTTGGCCGAACACGCAATCGACGGTGCTGGTCCCAGGCAGCGCCCAACCGGAGACGACGATGACGAAACGGATCGGAACTGGAACAACCCTCAAGGATTTCACGCGCCGCGATTTTGTCGCCAGCAGCGCGCTGGCGGCGGCGCTGTTCGTCGCAGCGAAGATGCTGTTCCCGGTTGGTGCCGTGGCCGAGGGCAAAGGTGCCCAAGTGAACGCGCCAAGCTCGCCGCGCTGATGCCGCGCCGCTGACCATCGATCAAGAAAACACGCGCGGTGCTTCTCCATCGCAAACCGGAGCCTGACATGACCGCAATCCTCCCAGCCGCGCCCAGCCAGGACAATGCCCCCCGGCAGGCGCTCCTGATGTCCACCATCGCGTTCACAGTCTGCTTTGCGGTGTGGACGATCTTTTCCATCATCGGCGTGCGCATAAAGCAGGAACTTGGGCTGAACGAGACGGAGTTCGGCCTGCTCGTCGGCACGCCGATCCTCACCGGCTCCCTCGTGCGCATGGTGCTCGGCGTCTGGACCGACCGCTATGGCGGACGGCTGGTTTACACCGCCACCATGCTCGCTGCGGCGGTAGCGACCTTCCTGCTCGCTTTTGCGCACACTTACGGACAGATGCTGATCGCTGCACTCGGCGTCGGGCTTGCCGGCGGCTCCTTCGCCGTTGGCGTCGCCTATGTCTCGCGCTTCTTCCCGGCGGGCAGGCAGGGCACGGCGCTCGGCATCTTCGGTGTCGGCAATGTCGGCGCCGCTGTCACCAAATTCCTGGCGCCTTTCGTGCTTCTCGCCTGGGGCTGGCAATCGGTCGCGCTGATCTGGGCGGCAGCACTCGTCATCATGGCCGCCATCTTCTGGTTCACGACCGGCGACGATCCCGTGATTCGCGAGCGCCGCGCCGGCAAGACCACGCCTGCGAGGAGCTTCTGGCAGGAATTCGCGCCGCTGAAGAACCCGCAGGTCTGGCGCTTCGCCTTCTATTACTTCTTCTCCTTCGGTGCGTTCGTGGCGCTGTCGCTGTGGCTGCCGCGCTACCTGATCGGCGTTTACGGCTTCGGGCTGGCGACCGCCGGCATGATCGGCGCGGCTTATTCGATTCCCGCGAGCATCTTCCGCGCCTATGGCGGAGTGCTTTCCGACCGCGTCGGCGCTCGTACCGTACTCTACTGGACCTTCTCCGTTTGTGCCGTCGCGACCTTGGTGCTGTCTCTCCCCTCGGCAGACTATGTGGTGCGCGGCATCAGCGGGCCGATCGCCTTCCATTTCGAGATCGGCCCGCTCGCCTTCATCGCCGTCGCCTGCGTGCTCGGCTTCTTCATGAGCCTCGGCAAGGCCGCCGTCTACAAACATATCCCGGCTTACTATCCGCAGAGCGTCGGGGCCGTTGGCGGCGTCGTGGGCATGATCGGCGGCCTTGGCGGCTTCATCCTGCCGATCGCCTTTGGCGCGCTGAACGATCTCACCGGCGTCTGGTCGAGTTGCTTCATGCTGCTCTTCGTCCTCGTCGTCGCCTGCTTTGCCTGGATGCATGTCAGCGTCAGGCGGATGGGGCGGGCCGCATCAACCAAGGCGTCGACCCTTTCCTATGCTGCAGAGTGACACCGGAGCGGATTAGGAACATGACCCAAAAACTCGTCATCATCGGCAACGGCATGGCCCCCGGGCGCATGCTGGAGCACCTGCTGGAACAGGCGCCGGACCGCTACAGCGTCACCATCTTCAACGCGGAACCGCGCGTCAATTACGACCGCATCATGCTGTCACCGGTCCTCTCGGGCGAGAAGGCCTACGAAGAAATCATCATCCATGGCGACGGCTGGTACATCGCCAACAACATCACCCTCTACAAGGGCCACAAGATCGTCGCCATCGACCGCGCAGCGAAGACCGTCACGTCGGACCACGGCGTCACCGAACCCTACGATAAGCTCGTCATCGCCACCGGCTCGGTGCCGTTCATCATCCCGGTGCCCGGCCACAACCTGCCCGGCGTTCTCACCTATCGCGACCTCGACGACGTCCAGGCGATGATGCTCGCGGCCCAGTCGCGCGCCAAGGCTGTGGTCATCGGCGGCGGACTGCTCGGACTGGAAGCAGCAGCGGGCCTCAACGCGCAAGGCATGGACGTCACCGTGCTGCATGTCATGCCGACGCTGATGGAGCGCCAGCTCGATCCGGCGGCAGGCTATCTGTTACAGCGCGCCGTCGAGCAGCGCGGGATCAAGGTTGTCACCAAGGCCAATACAAAGGCGATCACGGGCAACGGCAAGGCCGAGCAGGTCGAACTCGTCGACGGCACCGTCATCCCCGCGACGCTGGTGGTGATGGCCGTCGGTATCCGGCCGAACGCAGCGCTGGCGAAGGAGGCGGGCATCGCCGTCAACAGAGGCATCGTCGTCGATGCCGGCATGCGCAGCAACGACCCGGACATCTACGCGCTCGGCGAATGCGCCGAGGTCAACGGCCAGATCTATGGGCTGGTCGCCCCCCTATACGAGATGGCCCGCGTCGCCGCCCGCCAGCTCGCCGGCGACGAGGCGGCCGGTTTTGTCCACATGGACACGCCGACCAAGCTCAAGGTCACCGGCATCGACCTGTTCTCGCTCGGCGACTTCGCAGAGGGCGAGGACCGCCAGGAGATCGTGCTGCGCGACGCGGCGGCCGGCGTCTACAAGCGCCTCGTGCTCAAGGACGACCGCATCATCGGCACCGTGCTCTACGGCGAGACCGCGGACGGCGCCTGGTTCAACGACCTCAAGAAGAAGCAAACAGACATATCGCAAATGCGCGATACGTTGATCTTCGGCCAGTCCTACCAGGGGGGTGCCCCACTGGACCCTATGGCGGCCGTTGCAGCCTTGCCGGATGATGCGGAAATCTGCGGCTGCAACGGCGTCTGCAAGGGCAAGATCACGGGCGCGATCGCGGCCAAGGGGCTGACTTCGCTCGACGACGTGCGCGCGCACACCAAGGCGTCGGCCTCCTGCGGCTCCTGCACCGGGCTGGTCGAAAAACTGATGGTGCTGACCATCGGCGACAAGTACAACCCGGCCGCCGTACAGCCCATGTGCTCCTGCACGACGCTCGGCCATGACGAGGTGCGCCGGCTGATCAAGGCCAAGGCGCTGAAGACCATTCCCGCGATCATGCAGGAACTGGAATGGAAAACCTCCTGCGGCTGCGCCAAATGCCGGCCGGCACTCAACTATTATCTCGTCTGCGACTGGCCGGACGAATACGCGGACGACTACCAGTCACGCGTCATCAACGAGCGCGTCCACGCCAACATCCAGAAGGACGGCACCTATTCGGTGGTGCCGCGCATGTGGGGCGGCGTCACCAATGCCGCCGAACTGCGCGCCATCGCCGATGTCGTCGATAAGTTCGATATCCCGATGGTCAAGGTCACCGGCGGCCAGCGCATCGACATGCTGGGCATCCGCAAGGAAGACCTGCCAGCGGTGTGGGCCGACCTCGGCCAGGCCGGCTTCGTCTCCGGCCACGCCTATGCCAAGGGTCTGCGCACGGTGAAGACCTGCGTCGGTTCCGACTGGTGCCGCTTCGGCACGCAGGATTCCACCGGTCTCGGCATCCGCATCGAGAAATTCATGTGGGGCTCGTGGACGCCGGCCAAGGTCAAGATGGCGGTTTCGGGTTGTCCGAGGAACTGCGCCGAGGCGACCTGCAAAGACGTCGGCGTCATCTGCGTCGACAGTGGCTACGAGATCCACTTCGCGGGTGCGGCAGGCCTCGACATCAAGGGCACCGAAGTGCTTGGCCTGGTCAAGACCGAGGACGAAGCGCTGGAGCATATCGTGGCGCTGACGCAGATGTACCGCGAGCAGGCCCGCTATCTCGAACGCATCTACAAATGGGCCAAGCGCGTCGGCATCGCCGAGATCAAGCGCCAGATCATGGACGATGGCGACAAGCGCAAGGCCTTCTACGACCGCTTCGTCTTTTCCCAGAAATTCGCCCAGGTCGATCCGTGGTCGGAACGCGTGTCAGGCAAGGACAAGCACGAGTTCCGGCCGATGGCCTCGGTCGGGTTCGCGGAGGCGGCGGAGTGATGGAGATGTTCGCGCGAGCCACCCTCTGTCCCGCCGGCCATCTCCCCCTCAAGGGGGGAGATTGGATGCCACAACGGCCTTTGCCAATCGCCAACTTCGCAGAACGGACGCCATCAGCAAAACTACCGATCTCCCCCCTTGAGGGGGAGATGTCCGGCAGGACAGAGGGGGGCGCCTGGGCGCATTCGTATCAAATAAAGGCGACCCAATGACCTGGACACCGATCGGCTCCCTGTCCGACATCCCCCGCCGGGGCGCGCGCTGTGTTGCCACGCCGCAGGGCAAGATCGCTATCTTCCGCACCGCCGAGGACCAGGTCTTCGCCATCGACGATCATTGCCCGCACAGAGGCGGGCCGCTGAGCCAGGGCATCGTGCATGGCGCGGCGGTCACCTGCCCCCTGCACAATTGGGTCATCTCGCTGGAGACCGGCAAGGCGCTCGGCGCCGACGAGGGCGCGGTGCGCACCATTCCGGTGAAGATCGAGGGCGAGCGTTTGTTCATCGCGCTCGAAGCGCTGGCAAGCCGCGCGGCCTGACCCATGCAGATTGGCGAAGCACGCGAGGTGAGGACCACTTGCCCCTATTGCGGGGTAGGCTGCGGCGTGCTGGCGAAGGTCGCCGCGGACGGACAGGTGTCGGTCCGCGGCGACCCCGACCATCCCGCGAATCTCGGCCGGCTCTGCTCCAAGGGCTCTGCTCTTGCCGAGACCATCGGCCTCGACGGCAGGCTGCTCCACCCCGAGATCCACGGCCGCCGCGCCTCCTGGAATGAGGCACTCGATCTTGTCGCGTCGACCTTCTCGCAAACCATTGCCGAACATGGGCCGGATGCGGTCGCCTTATATGTCTCCGGCCAGTTGCTGACCGAGGACTATTATCTCGCCAACAAATTGATGAAGGGGTTCATCGGCTCGGCCAATATCGACACCAATTCGCGCCTCTGCATGGCCTCCTCGGTCGCCGGCCATCGCCGCGCCTTCGGCTCCGACACGGTGCCCGGAACCTACGAGGATCTGGAGCTTGCCGATCTCATCGTGCTGGTCGGCTCGAATCTCGCCTGGTGCCATCCCGTGCTCTACCAGCGCATAGCTGCCGCGCGTGAGAAGCGCTCGGAGATGAAAATCGTGCTGGTGGACCCGCGCCGCACCATGACATCCGATATCGCCGACATGCACCTGGCGATCGCGCCCGATGGCGACGTCGCCCTGTTCACCGGCCTGCTCGCCTGGCTCGGCCAGCACAATGCGCTCGACCGCGCCTACATCACGGCGCACACGACCGGCTTCGGACAAGCCCTTTTCGCCGCCTCGGCACTCGACCTTGCCGGCATCGCTGCCGCCACGGGCCTGAGCGAGGACGAGCTCGCCCGCTTCTACGGCCTGTTCGCCGCGACCGCCAAGACTGTCACGGTCTACAGCCAGGGCGTGAACCAGTCGTCGTCCGGCACCGACAAGGTCAACGCCATCATCAATTGCCACCTCGCCACCGGTCGCATCGGCAGGCCCGGCGCCGGGCCGTTCTCGGTCACCGGCCAGCCCAACGCCATGGGCGGACGCGAGGTCGGCGGCATGGCCAACATGCTGGCCGCCCACATGGAGATTGAAAATCCCGGGCATCGAGAACGCGTGAAGCGCTTCTGGAATGCACCTGACATCGTGCAAAAGCCCGGTCTGAAAGCGGTCGACATGTTCCGGGCGGTCGCCGACGGGCGGATCAAGGCGCTGTGGATCCTCGCCACCAATCCTGTCGATTCGATGCCCGATGCCGACGCCGTCGAAGCAGCGATCAAGGCCTGCCCGTTTGTGGTGGTGTCGGACGTGCAGGCCGACACAGACACGGTGCGCCATGCCCATGTCCGGCTGCCGGCCACCGCCTGGGGCGAGAAGGACGGCACCGTCAGCAATTCCGAGCGTCGCATCTCACGCCAGCGCCCGTTCCTGGCCGCGCCCGGCGAGGCGCGGCCGGATTGGTGGATCATCGCCGAAGTGGCGCAGCGGATGGGTTTTGGCGAAGCGTTCGCGCATGCGTCCCCGGCGGAGGTTTTTGGCGAGCATGCCGCGCTGTCGGGATTTGAAAACGACGGTGCGCGCGATTTCGACATTGGGATTTATGCCGGCCTCGATGGGGAGGAATACGACGCGCTGGCGCCTTTCCAATGGCCAGCACCGAGCCCGGCCACCCCTCTCTGGCCTGCCGGCCATCTCCCCCTCAAGCGGGGAGATTGGATGCCACGGCGGCCTTCGCCAATCGCCGATATCTCAGGACGAGCGCCGTCGACAAAACTGCCGATCTCCCCCCTAGAGGGGGAGATGTCGGGCAGGACAGAGGGGGGCGCCTGGGCTCGACATCTCTCGGAGGGGAACGTTCAAGCTGAGCCCCAGCCGGAGAACGATAAAGCAGGGCCACCGAACACCCGCTTCTTCGCCGACGGCAATTTCTACACGCCCGACCGCAAGGCGCGCTTCATCGCCGTCCGCCCTGTCACGGAAACCCGCACGGACGAGAAATTCCCCCTCGTCCTCAACACCGGCCGTGTCCGCGACCATTGGCACACCATGACGCGCACCGGCAAAAGCCCGCGTCTGTCGCAGCACATGGCCGAACCCTTCGTCGAGATCCATCCTGATGACGCCGTGCGATACGGCATCGGCGACGCCGACATCGCGCGCATTTCCAGCCCGCGCGGCGCCGTGTTCGTGCGCGCGCTGGTCACGTCCCGCCAGCGCCGTGGCAGCGTTTTTGCGCCGATGCACTGGACGGACCAGTTCGCCGCCAAGGGCCGACTCGACACGCTCACGGCGCCGCTCACCGACCCGGTTTCCGGCCAGCCGGCACTGAAGCACGTCGCGGTGCACATCGAGAAATTCGCCGCGATGGCGTTCGGCTTCGCCGTGACCCGACAAAGGCCCGAAGCGGTCGCCGGCGACTATTGGGCCGTGGCCCGCTGCAGGGATGGCTGGCGGGTCGAGCTCGCCTTTGCAGACGACAAAATCGACTGGACGACTTTTGCCCAATCCCTGTTCGGCGCCTCGACCGATGCCGAAATACTCGCCTATCACGACCGCGATGCCGGCCAGCATCGCATCGCCGCCTTCGATGGCGTACAGCTCGCGGGCGCCCTGTTCGTCGCTCCCGGCCCGGTCGCCGTGTCGCGCGGATGGGCAACGCAGCAGCTCGAAGAGGCCCATGCCAGCCAACGCGAGCGCTTCCGCATCGTCGCCGGCCGCGCCGGTGCCGAACGGCCCGATGCCGGCGCGACCGTCTGCTCCTGTTTCAACGTCGGGATCAAGCAGATCACGGCGGCGGTGGCTTCCGGCTGCACGAACGTGGAAGCCATCGGCGCCGCGCTGAAGGCAGGCACCAATTGCGGCTCCTGCCGCTCTGAGATCCGCGCCATCATCCAGGCACATCGCGTTCAGGCGGCCGAGTAGGCGGCAGAACCCGCCATCGGCGGCCTCCCGATGCGTATGCGCCGGCGGACCCCGCGTCAGCCCATCATAGCCGGGCGGCAGAACGACACCCGGGGCGTAGCTGCGGTTGTCCAGATCGCTAAGCGCGCCGTACTTGCCGCCGTGTGGGTTGCCGCCGACGTCTCGCCGCCATCATTGGCTACAGAACTGGACTTTAGTCCGAGCTGTCTCATCTGGACACAAAAGCGCAAGGCTGAAAATGTCTTAATGCATGTCGCCCAAAAGTAACCTCGGTTTTGGGAGGACGACATGCACGAAAAAAGCCAAAAGCGCGTCGCATGAATCCGCTTCGACGCGACCCGCTCTTGGAGCGCAGTAAGCTTGGCCAACCAGAAGGAGGCGGATGCTGGACATCGAGGACATAGCCGCTCATCCGGATCTGCACCGCCACGTCCAGGAGCAGTCGCTGGCGCTGATCCACATCTACGAAGCCAGCCCGCGGCTTGCTTCCATATTCGCCACGCAGCAGCGCTGGCTGATGGGCCATGTCGGCCTTGCCATGCATTTCAGGCGCGACCCGGGCGACCGTCGCACCGCGTTGACGGTGTCGCGCTTCATCGAGTTCGTGCATCAGCACAAGGTCGCCAGCCGCAACACCGCCGACGCTTTCATCAAGGAGATGCTGAATTACCGCATCGCCGAATACGTCGCGGGCGGAGACGGGCGCACCCACCCGTTGCAGCCGACAGCGGACACGGTGCGGACATTCACCGGATGGGTGCACGCACATCTAAGCACCCTTGACCGACTCGACGGCGCGGACAGGCTGGCGAAATACCTGGAGCGGCCCGATATGCTCGCCGCCCTGCAGCCCCTCGTGGCCGACGGCCTGCTTTCGTCCAAACCGGTGCGCGAACCCAACCAGACCTTTTCCCTGTTCATCTGGCTCAACAATGGCGGCATCGTCATGGATCGGCTCATGTCCGGCATCGACCCCGACCATGCCGGCCTAGATCGGATTCCGACCAGCGTGGTCTCGGTGGCGGAATTCGCCAGTTGGCTCAAACTGTCGCGCACCCACCTCGCCCGAAAACTACGCGATGCCGAGGCGCTCGGCAGCATCGGCTGGCTGGGCCAGCGCGGCAATTCCGTGATGTGGGTCTCGCACCGCTTCTTTCAGGAATACATGACCGTCCAGGCCGCCAAGCTGGCCATCGTGGATGCCGCCTTCGCAGCATGCTTTTCCACCGACCACTGAGAGACTCGCAGCTGCCCAGGCTATGAAGGCGGTCCGTGCCGCTGCGTATCCTCGAAACAAAAAAGCCGCCTCGGCGGCGGGACGTCAGCACCATACGAAGAATGACAGCATAACTGCCCTCAGCAGTGAACCTCAGGCCGCAGAACGGCCCGGGTGCGCAAGGTCACCCGAGCTGGAACCCGCAATGTCACTCGATGTCGAAGGAGACACCCTGGGCGAGCGGCAGCGCCTTGGAATAGTTCACCGTGTTGGTGGCGCGGCGCATATAGGCTTTCCACGCATCGGAGCCGCTCTCGCGGCCGCCGCCGGTTTCCTTTTCACCACCGAAGGCGCCGCCGATCTCGGCGCCCGACGTGCCGATATTGACATTGGCGATGCCGCAGTCCGAGCCGTCGACGCCGAGAAAGCGCTCGGACTCCTGCAGGTCGCGGGTGAAGATCGACGACGACAGCCCCGCTCCCACCGCATTGTGCTCGTCAAGCACGGCGTCGAAATCGGAATACTTCATCACATAGAGGATCGGCGCGAACGTCTCTTCGGTCACCGGCGACACTTGGCTGGGCATTTCGACTAGCGCCGGATGCACGTAGTAGGCGTCCGGATGGCCATTCTCGACCCGCGTGCCGCCGGTCACCTTGCCGCCGTGGGCGGACGCTTCCTGCAGCGCCTTCTGCATGGCTTCGTAGGCTGCCTTGTCGATCAGCGGCCCAACGAGCGCCGACGTCTCCAGCGGATTGTCGACAGAGACGCTCTGATAGGCCTTCTTCAGCCGCGGTACCAAGGCGTCGTAGACGCTGTCATGCACGAACAGGCGCCTCAGCGTCGTGCAGCGCTGGCCCGCCGTGCCCATCGCGCCAAAGGCAATCGCGCGCAACGCCATGTCGAGATCGGCGGTCGGGCAGACGATGCCGGCATTGTTGCCGCCGAGCTCCAGCACCGCGCGTGCAAAACGCTTGGCCAGGCGCGGGCCGACGTCGCGGCCCATGCGGGTCGAGCCGGTGGCGGAGACCAGCGGCACCTTGGGATGATCGACCAGGATCTCGCCGACGGCGCGGTCGCCGATCAGCACCGACGCTAGCCCTTCCGGCGCATCAGTGCCGAAGCGCTTGACGGCGCGCTTGAAGATCGCCTCGCAGGCAAGCGCCGTCAGCGGCGTTTTTTCGGAAGGCTTCCATACCACCGCGTCGCCGCAGACCAGCGCCAGCGCCGCATTCCACGACCACACCGCGACCGGGAAGTTGAAGGCGGAGATGACGCCGACCACGCCGAGCGGATGCCAGGTTTCCATCATGCGATGTCCCGGACGCTCGGTGGCGATGGTCAGCCCGTACAATTGCCTGGAAAGACCGACGGCGAAGTCGCAGATGTCGATCATCTCCTGCACTTCGCCGAGCCCTTCCGAGGGGATCTTGCCGACCTCGATCGACACCAGCCGGCCAAGTTCGGCCTTGTGCGCGCGCAATTCTTCGCCGAGCAGCCGCACCAGCTCGCCGCGCTTCGGGCCCGGTACCAGCCGCCAGGCCTGGAACGCCTTGTGCGCGGCATCGATGGTCCTGGCCGCATCGGCCTGTGAGATCGTGCTCAATGCCGCGATCTGCTCGCCCGTCACCGGGCTGCGCACGATCAGGTCGCCGCCGGCAAGCACCTCCTTGGCAACACCCAGTTTCGCCAGCAGCTCGGCGGTTTCCTTCGCTATCGTCATGTCTGTCCCTTTCAGATCCCGCCATTCATGTGGCGTGGTCAAAGCATTGCGCCGTGCGTTCCCTATGCGATGAGGCGCAGGGTGGCGCTGTCTTGGCGTGCCAATAGCGGTTTCAGGAAAAAATCGCCACCCCGGCATGGTCCAAGCCCGGGCCAGACCATTGAACCAGCGTCAGCTTGCGGTGCGCGCTGCGCTGTCCTTCATCAGCCGGTCGATATGCATGCGTATATGGGCCGCTTCCGCCGCCGTGTTGGCAAGCGCGATGGCGCGGTCGAAGGCCACCCGCGCCTCCTCGCCCCGGTCGAGCTGCATCAAAAGCCCGCCCTTGAGGCCGAAGAAATGAAAATAGCCGGAAAGCCTCTGCTCCAGCGGCTCGATCATGGCGAGCGCGGCCTCCGGGCCACGCACCTTGGAGGCCGCGACCGCACGGTTGAGGGTGACGACGGGCGACGGCTGCATCTGTTCGAGCAGGCCGTAGAGCAGGTCGATCTCCACCCAGTCCGTGTCCTCGGCCTTCGCGGCCCGCGCATGCAGCGCGGCAATCGCCGCCTGCACCTGGTAAGGGCCGGGCTTGCGGTGGCGCAGTGCCTTGTCGACCAGCGCCAGCCCCTCGTCGATCATCTTGCGGCTCCACAGGCTGCGGTCCTGATCCTCGAGCAGCACGACCTCGCCGTCCGCATCGAAACGAGCCGGTGCGCGTGCATGCTGGAGCAGCAGCAGCGCCGTCAGCCCCATGATCTCCGGCTCGGTCTGGAACAGCCTGAGCAGCAGCCGGGCCAGCCGGATCGCCTCCTCGCACAGCGGCGCGCGGGCCGGCGCCTCGCCGCTGTTGGTCGAATAGCCCTCGTTGAAGATCAGGTAGACCATGGCCGCGACCGCGGCGAGCCGCTCCGAGCGCTCCACCGCGCCCGGCGTCTCGAACGGCACGCCTGCGTCGGCGATACGTGCCTTGGCGCGGGTGATGCGCTGCTCCATGGCGCTTTCGCCGACCAGGAAGGCGCGCGCGATCTGCTTGACCGTAAGGCCGGAGACGATGCGCAGCGCCACCGCGATCTGCTGCGTTGCCGGCAGGTCGGGATGGCAGCAGATGAACAGCAGCCGCAATATGTCGTCGCGGTAGTGCGCGCCATCGAGCCGCTCGGCGATGTCGCTCTCTGCGTCCTCGAGATCAGATATCTGGTCCTCTTCCGGCATCGGCGCCTGCTTGGCGCGCTTGCGCACCGCGTCGATGCCGCTGTTGCGTCCGACGAAGATCAGCCAGGCCGCCGGATCGCGCGGCGGACCGTTCTGCGGCCAGTTCTTCAGCGCCCTGAGGCAAGCGTCCTGGAAAGCTTCCTCCGCCGTATCGAGGTCGCGGAAATAGCGCAGCAGCGCACCCATCGCCTGCGGGCGAGCGGCGCTGATCGCTGAGCTGATCCAGGCAAGTTCGGTCATACGGCGACCCTAGTGGGATTGAAGATGGATACCGGCCGGATTTCGTAGGAGCCGCCGCTCGGATTGACCTCGGAAAGTTCGCGCGCGAACTCCACCGCCTCGTCGAGATCGGCGCATTCGAGCGTGTAGAAGCCGAGGAACTGTTCCTTGGTCTCGGCGAACGGCCCGTCGATGACGATCGATTCGCCCTTGACCTTCCTCAGCGTCGTCGCCGCCGTCGTCGGCAAAAGCCGCGCCACCGGGCCAAGCCGGCCGGCGTCCGCGTATTTCTGCTGGACATCGAGGATGTTGGCCATGACCTTGTCATCCTGCTCCTTGCTCCAGGAGCAGACGACGTCTTCGGAAGCATAGCACAAGATCGCGTAGAGCATGGTTTGTCCTCTTCTGTGTCAAAGGACGAAACACTAGGACCGATCCCGACACGGCGTCGATAAAAAAATCGAGGAGCCACGGATTCAGCGGCCGGTGGTTGCCGCGGGTCCGCTTTCGTGCGTCTTCAGCCATCGCAGCACGAGCGCTTCCTCGTCATCGAGACCGTCTATCGACCGTTTGCGCTTGTTGGCTTCCGCCATTTCGGCAAGCAGCCGTCCCTGCAGCCATGCTTCGAAGACTTGCGGATGGATATAGCATTGGCGGCAGACGGCGCGCGTGTTGCCCAGCCGCTCGGCGACCCTGTCGATGACGCTGTTCATCGCCCGTTTCTGCTGTGCCTGGCTGTCGGGCAGCACCGTTTGCGCGAACAGCGACGCGGCGTGAATGGTGCCGCCCCATGTACGGAAATGTTTCGAGCTGAATGCATCGCCGATGGCCTCGCGGATGTAGCGGTTGACGTCCTCGGAGCGCACCGGGTGTCTGTTGCCGTCCTCATCGAGATACTGGAACAGCTTTTGGCCCGGCAGGTCCTGCGCGCCCCGCACGATTCGCGCGATGCGGCGATCGACCAGCTTCAATTTCCATTCCTTGCCCGATTTGCCCTTGAAGGCGAACCGCAGGCTCGATCCCTTGATGTCGACATGGCGGTCCCGCAGCGTCGTCAGGCCGAAGCTCTTGTTGTCGCGGGCGTAAGCGGCGTTGCCGACTCGGATCATGGTGTTGTCGAGCAGCCAGACGATCGCGGCGACGACGCGTTCGAGCGGCAGGCCATGGCGGCGCAGGTCGCTGTCGATCCTGTGCCGAAGCTCCGGCAGGCTTTCGGCGAAAGCGACAAGGCTCGAATATTTGGCGCTGTCGCGTTCCTCGGCCCAACGCGGATGGTAGCGATATTGCTTGCGCCCGCGCTGATCCCTGCCGGTTGCCTGGATATGGCCGTCCGCCTCGGGCGAGATCCACACATCCGTCCAGGCCGGCGGGATAACGATCGCCTCGATGCGCGCTCGGGTGGCATCCGAGACCGGCCTTCCGTCAGGTCCCCTGTAGGAAAATCCCTTGCCCGCTTTCAGTCGGCGGATACCGGGCTCGGTATCGCTGACATAGTTCAGTGCGGCATCCTCGGCAGAGATCTGAGCGCCGTTCTTTGGTGCGGCCTCGCCGTCGATAGTCAATCCGGATTTCTGCAGCATGCTGGCCCCACGGAAACACCCGTAGATAAGCCTCTGGGCCGAGCACTGGTTCCATTCCTGTCCGAAAAGTCGGCGGCCACCCACGCCGGGGCGGAACCCTGCAAGGCGCTTTGCGCAAGCAGGCCTGACGTCAGGTCTTCTCCAGCACCACCGGAATAACGTCGACGGCTTGCTCTCCGACCTGTCCGCCGGTGGTCTTGAGAACGCCGACGATCGGCGCGACATCCGAATAGTCACGGCCATAGCCGACGGTGATGTGATCGTTGGAGGCCCGCATGCCGTTGGTCGGGTCGAACTCCTGCCAGCCGGCATCGCGCCCGCACCACACCTTGACCCATGCATGCATGGCGTCGGCGCCCTCCAGCCTGGCCTTGCCCTTGGGCGGAATGGTGCGCAGGAAGCCGCTGACATAGCCGGCCGGTATGCCAAGCCCGCGCAGGCCGGCGATCATGATATGCGAGAAATCCTGGCACACCCCGCGCTTCAGCCGGAATGCGTCGCCAGCCAGGGTCCGCACGGTTGTCGCCTCGCCATCATAGGTGAAATCGCGGTGGATGCGATTGCAGAGGTTCATCGCCGTACCGGCGGCCGAGCCGCCGACGCTATCGCGCGCATAGGCGGTGATCGCCGCATCGATGCAGGCGTGACCGCTGGGGGCCAGGAAATGGTGCGGTGTATCCGGTGCCAGCGAGCGCACGGCGGCGAGCTCCCGGCGCAGCCGGCTAAGGTCGGGCGACACGTCGAGCCCGGGTTCCGGTCGCGACACCGCCACGCGCGCGCTCATCCTGATGTCGAGCGCGTCATGCGCGTCGCGGAAGGCGATCGAGGTGATGTTGTTGCCGAAGAAATCGGAAAAATCCGAGCGTTCGTTTGGCGCCGGCGCGAAGGATAGCGACGCTGCGACGACGCGCTGCACGCCGTCGATGGTCGGCGGCAACACGCGCACCTGGTGACGGCCGCCGCCGGCGACGGCGGCGTAGTCATAGTGAAGGTGAAGCCTGATGTCGTAGAGCATGCCGGAGCGCCGCCTTATCCGAAATAGGCCTTGGCTAGGCTGCTGTAGAGCCCGCCTATCTCGCCGGCGAGATCGTTCAGCGCCTTCACCGTCATGTCCGCTGGCTCCTTGATGGCGATGGCTGTGTTGAGCTGCAGGATTTCCTTGGCAGCAGGCGACATGTGCCCCTCGCCACCGATCGCCGGCAGCAGTCCGATCTCAGCCTTCAGCCGTTCGAGCTGGAACAGGATGGAACGCGGGTTGAGCGGATCGAGCGCAAGAAGGTCGATCACCGTGCGGCGGCCGGCTTGCACAGGGTACTGCCGCCGGTGCGTCATGACGCTGTCGCCGATCTCCAGCATCATGTCGAGCGAGCCGTCCGGCGCCTTGTCACTGGTCAGCCGGGCGAGCGTGCTGGCGATCTGTATGCCGCGCTCCAGCCGCCGGCCGATCTCAAGGAAGCGCCAGCCCGCAAAGCGGTACATGTTCTCGTGCAGCAGGCCGGAAAAACCGGCGAGCTTGCGCAGGATGACGGTCATGGCCCGTGTCGCATCATCCCCCGGCGCCACCGTCGTCGCGAACTGATGGATGGTCTTCGACAGGTCCTTGAGGGCCAGCCAGCCATCCGGCGAGAAACGGTCGCGGATCTGGCCGGCGCTGTAGACGGCGCTGTCCAGCGTGCCGATCAGCCCCGATGGGATCGCTGTTTCGACATCGATGCCGAACGGTTCGAGATGATCCCTGATGTCGGCCAGCAACGGCATATCCGGGTCGGAGGTTTCGGCGAGCCGCACATGATAGGCGCGCAGGATGCGCACCGTGTCTTCCGAGCGTTCGATGTAGCGGCCCAGCCAGGTCAGGTTTTCCGCTGCGCGGCTGGGCAGGCTGCCCGGCCTGGTGCGGCTGAAGCTGTCACCCTCTTGTGGCAGCAGCGTCTCGCGCTCCACCGGCCGGTCGCTGACCACCCATACGTCGGCCGCCTGGCCGCCGCGCTGCATGGCGATCGCGGTCGGATCGAGCGACAGGCCGACGCGGGCGAACCCGCCCGGCATCACCGTCCAGCCCTCGGGCGTGCGCGCCAGGTAGACACGCAGGCTTGCCGGCCGCGGCTCCAGCCAGCCGCCGACATAGACGGGCGTCGTCGAAAGCGTCACCGCTTCCTGGCCGACGAAAGCGTCGCCGTCGCGTTCGATGCGCGCCACCAGGTCCGCCCGCTCCCCGGCCGACAGCGCGGAGCCAAGCCTAGTCTGGTCGTCGTCCTCGAAGGCCAGCCTCGTCGACAGCGCCGGCCCGATCACCATGCGGTCGATATTGGCGAGCACATGCGCTCGGTCGGATGCCTGACCGCACCACCATGTCGCGACGGTGGGCAGCTTGAGTTCCTCGCCCCGCAATTCGCGCGCGATCTTGGGCAGGAAGGCAAGCAGCGCGCGCGTTTCCATCAGGCCCGAGCCGAGCGCATTGACGGTGGAGACGCTGCCTTGCCGGATCGCCTCGACCAGGCCCGGCGTACCGATTTGCGACTCCGAGCGCAGTTCCAACGGATCGGCGAACGCCGCGTCCAGCCGTCGCCACAGCACGCTGATCGGCATCAGCCCGGAAACGGTGCGCACCATCAGCCTGCCCCCGGAAACGGTCAGGTCCTCGCCTTCGAGCAGCATGATGCCGAGATAGCGGGCGATATAGGCGTGTTCGTAATAGGTTTCGTTGAGCGGTCCAGGCGTCAGAATGGCGACGCGGCCGTCGGCTTCCCTGGCCATGCCGATCAGCGCATCGCGAAAGCGCCGGAAGAAGCCGGCGAGGCGATGCACATGCATCTCGCCATAGATGTCCGACAGCGCGCGGGTCGTGGCGACGCGGTTCTCCAGAGCGAAACCGGCGCCGGATGGTGCCTGAGTACGGTCGCCCAACACCCACCAGCGGCCGTCCGGCCCGCGGCCGAGTTCGAAGGCGCAGAAATGCAGGAAATGGCCGTCGGCCGGCCTGGTGCCGACCACCGGCCGCAAATATTCGGGGCTTGCCGCGATCAGACCGGCCGGCAGGATGCCCTTTTCGACCAGCCGGTTCGGCCCGTATATATCGGCGATGATCTCCTCGAACAGCTCGGCGCGCTGCACCAGGCCGGCGCTGATCGCTGCCCACTCGGCGTCCTCGATGAGCACCGGGACATGCGCCAGCGGCCATTCGCGCTCGTTGGCGCCGGCCTTGTCGTAGACGCGATAATAGACGCCGGCGTCGCGCAGATACTGGTCGGCACGGGCAAAACGCTGGGCGAGTTCTTCGGCGCCGAGATCGTCGAGCGCCTCGATGAAATGCTTCCAGGCCGGACGGGGATTGCCCGAAGCGTCGACCATCTCGTCGACGACGCCGTCGATCGGCTGGTAGTGCTCCAGCAGGCAATGGATCTGCGCCTTGCCGCGTACCCGCTTGTGATTCCCCTTTGCCATGTCAGATCAGAATCTTGGTGGACGCCGAAGGTCAAGCGTCATGGGGAAATCTTCCGTGGGTTGTTCCTCGCGCAACACATAGGCCGACGGCGTGTGGCCGCGCGCTTCGAAGCGGGCGAGCCGGCGCGCTTCCGCCTCGTTGCCGTTGACCGGAAAAGTGTCGTAGCTGCGCCCGCCCGGATGCGCGACATGATAGACGCAGCCGCCAACCGCCCGACCCGACCAACGGTCGTAGATATCGAACACCAGCGGCGTATTGACCGGCAGTGCCGGATGCAGGCCCGAAGCGGGCTGCCACGCCTTGAAGCGCACGCCCGCCACCGCGACTTCCCTGTTGTCGGTAACCTTCATCGGCACGATGCGGCCGTTGCAGACGACGGCATGGCGCTCCGGATTGAGACCTTCGGTCTTGACCTGCAACCTTTCGACCGAGGAATCGACGAAGCGCACGGTGCCGCCGATGGCCCCCTGCTCGCCCATAACATGCCACGGCTCCAGGGCCTGCCGCAGTTCCAGCTTGACGCCCGCATATTGGACCTCGCCGCAGAAGGGAAAGCGGAACTCGAGCTGCGCGTCGAACCATTCGGGGCGGAACGTGAAACCGTTGAGCTTGAGGTCGTCGAGAACGTCGAGAAAATCTGCCCAGACATGATGCGGCAGCATGAAGCGGTCGTGCAGCGACGTGCCCCAGCGCACGAAACGGCCGTAGAGCGGGTTCTTCCAGGCGCGAGCGATGATCGCCCTGACCAGCAGTTGCTGCGCCAAGCTCATGCGCGCATTGGGCGGCATCTCGAAGCCGCGGAATTCCACCAGCCCCAGCCGTCCCGTCGGTCCGTCAGGCGAAAACAGCTTGTCGATGCAGATTTCCGAGCGGTGCGTATTCCCGGTGACGTCGGTCAAAAGGTTGCGGAACAGCCGGTCGACCAGCCATGGCAAAGGCGCGTTGCCGTGGTGCGGATGCGGCATCTGCGCCATGGCGATTTCCAGCTCGTAGAGCGAATCGTGGCGCGCCTCGTCGAAGCGCGGCGCCTGGCTGGTCGGGCCGATGAACAGGCCGGAGAAGAGATAAGACAGCGAGGGATGCCGCTGCCATTTCAGCACCAGGCTCTTCAAAAGATCGGGGCGGCGCAGAAACGGGCTGTCATTGGGCGTCGCGCCGCCGACCACAACATGGTTGCCGCCGCCGGTGCCGGTGTGGCGGCCGTCGATCATGAATTTATCCGCGCCAAGCCGCGTTTGCCGCGCCTCCTCGTAGATCGCCGTGGTCGTCGCCACGCAGTCCTGCCAGTTGGCAGCCGGGTGGATGTTGACCTCGATGACGCCAGGGTCCGGCGCGACGCGGATGACGTTGAGGCGCGGATCATGCGGCGGGCCGTAGCCCTCGATATGCACTGGCAACCTGATCGCCTTGGCCGCGTTCTCGGCTGCCGCCACCAACTCAAGATAATCCTCCAGCGCCTCGACCGGCGGCATGAACACGCAGAGCCGTCCCTCGCGCGGCTCGACCGAAAGCGCGGTACGCACCGCGCCGCCGATCTCGGTGATCTCCTGCTCGACCCGGTCCTGCTGGGCGGTCGCGGCCGTGAACGATGCCGCCTGCTGGCGGCGTGCCATTTCATCGGCGCCCTGAGGTTCGGCCGGAGCCGCCATGGGCAAGATCGCCTCCCGCACGGGCAGCGCACCGCGCGGCTGCGAAGGATCGACCGGAACGATATAGGGAAACTGCTCCGGCGGCACGTGAGGCAGCGTGCCGAGCGGCAGGCGGTAGCCGACCGGTGAATCGCCCGGCACCAGGAACAGCCGCCCGCGCCGCGTCGTCCATTTTTCCGAGCGCCAGCGCTGGCCCGACGCCTGGCTGTTCCAGCGCTGCACCGGCAGCACATAGCCCGACGGCTTGGTCAGCCCGCGTTCGAACACCGTCGCCATGCGGCTGCGCTCTTCGGGATCCTCCAGCTTCGAATTGGACGGATCGACATTCTCCGGCAGCTTGCCTTCCTTGAGCAGCCACTCGGCCGGATCCTCATAGGCTTCGCTGACCATGGACGTTTCGATGCCGAGCTCGCCGGCGATCGCGGTCAGCAGGCTCTCGGCCTGCTTCGGACCGATATCGGCTTCGCTTTTCTCCCGCGCGATCAGCGACGGGTCGCTCCACACCGGCTGGCCGTCGGTGCGCCAGTAGAGCGAAAAGGTCCAGCGCGGTAAGCTTTCGCCGGGGTACCATTTGCCTTGGCCATAATGGAGGAAGCCGCCAGGCGCGAAGCGCTCGCGCAGCCTCCGGATCAGCGCATCGGCCTTTTCGCGTTTTGTCGGGCCGACGGCGGCGGTGTTCCACTCGGCGGACTCGAAATCGTCGATCGACACGAAGGTCGGCTCGCCGCCCATGGTCAGCCGTACATCCCCGTCCGCCAGCGCCGCATCGACCTTGTTGCCGAGCGCATCAAGCGCATGCCAGCTTTCATCCGAGAACGGCTTGGTGATGCGCGGATGCTCCGCGATGCGGTCGACCCGCATGTCGAAGCCGAACTCGACATTGGCAAAGCTCGCCATGCCGGAAATGGGCGCTGCATTGCGAAAATGCGGGGTGGCGGCAAGCGGTACATGGCTCTCGCCGGTAAGCAGGCCCGAAGTCGGGTCGAAACCGATCCAGCCAGCGCCGGGAAGATAGACCTCGCACCAGGCGTGCAGGTCAGTGAAATCCACTGATGTACCGGCCGGCCCATCGAGCGCGACGAGGTCGGGCTTGAGCTGGATCAGATAGCCCGAGACAAAGCGCGCGGCGATGCCTAGATTGCGCAGGATCTGCACCAGCAGCCAGCTTGAATCGCGGCACGACCCTTTGGCGGCCGCCAGCGTTTCCTCCGGCGAGAACACGCCGGTCTCCATGCGCACGATATAGGCGATTTCGCGCTGCAGCCGGGCATTGAGGTCGACGAGAAAATTGACCGTGTTTTTCGGGCTGGTATCGATGGTTTTCAGGAACGCCGACAGCAGCGGGCCTGCCGGTTCCGGTGTGCGATAGATGGCGAGGTCGTTGCGTGTCTCTTCCGGATACTCGAACGGGAAATTTTCCGCCGTCTCCTCCACGAAGAAATCGAACGGGTTGTAGACCGTCATGTCGGCGACGAGGTCGACCTCGATCTTGAGTTCGCTCACCGGGTCGGGAAAGACGAAACGGGCGAGGAAATTGCCGTAGGGGTCCTGCTGGAGATTGACGAAGTGGTTCGCCGGCTCGACCTTCAACGAATGGCTGAGCACTTTGGTGCGCGAATGTGGCGCCGGCTGGAGCCTGATCACCTGGGGACCAAGAACCACCGGCCGGTCGTATTTGTAATGGGTCAGGTGATAGACGGCGGCCAGAATTGCCATGGAGCCCCGGAAGATCGGCGTTTAGCTGGCCGAACCCTGACACATCTGGCCGTCATTCTCCAAGCGGATGTTGCGCTGCACCTAACTTAAACGGCTACCGAACCTCAGAAAAACGCTTGGATCCCCGTCTGCGCCCGTCCCAGGATCAGCGCGTGCACGTCATGCGTGCCCTCATAGGTGTTGACCGTCTCCAGATTCTGCGCATGGCGCATCACGTGATAGCCGATCTGGATGCCGTTGCCGCCATGCATGTCGCGCGCCTGGCGGGCGATGTCGAGCGCCTTGCCGCAATTGTTGCGCTTGACGATCGAGATCATCTCCGGCGCCATCTTGCCTTCGTCGAGCAGCCGCCCGACGCGCAACGAGGCCTGCAGCCCGAGCGCGATCTCGGTCTGCATGTCGGCGAGCTTCTTCTGGTAGAGCTGCGTGCTGGCCAGCGGCTTGCCGAACTGCTTGCGGTCGAGGCCATACTGGCGCGCGCGATGCCAACAATCTTCGGCCGCGCCCATCGAGCCCCAGGAAATGCCGTAGCGAGCCCGGTTGAGGCAGCCGAACGGCCCCTTCAGCCCCGACACGTTGGGCAGCAGAGCATCCTCGCCGACCTCGACGCCTTCCATAACCACCTCGCCGGTGATCGACGCCCGCAGCGACAGCTTGCCGCCGATCTTCGGCGCCGAAAGCCCCTTCATGCCCTTTTCCAGGACGAAGCCACGGATCTCATCCTTGCCGTTCTCGCCCTTCAGCTTCGCCCAGACGACGAACACGTCGGCGACGGGCGCATTGGAGATCCACATCTTGGAGCCGGTAAGCTTGTAACCATTGGCGGTCTTCTCGGCGCGCGTCTTCATGCCGCCGGGGTCGGAGCCGGCATCCGGTTCGGTCAGGCCGAAACAGCCTATCCACTCGCCGCTGGCGAGCTTGGGTAGATACTTCCTGCGCTGTTCGTCCGAGCCATAGGCATAAATGGGATACATCACCAGCGACGACTGCACCGACATCATCGAACGATAGCCGGAATCGACGCGCTCCACTTCGCGGGCGACCAGGCCGTAGGTGACATAGTTGGCGCCGAGGCCGCCGAATTCTTCCGGAATGTTGATGCCGAGCAGGCCGGCCTCGCCCATCTCGCGAAAAATCGCCGTGTCGAAGGTTTCGTTGAGATAGGCCTCCTCGATGCGCGGCGCGAGCTTGTCGGCGGCGAAGGCCGCCGCCCCATCCCGCACCATGCGCTCGTCTTCCGAAAGCTGGTCCTCGATCAGGAACGGGTCTTCCCAGACGAATGCATTCTTGTCGGCAGCCATGGCGTCTCGATCCTTAAAAACGGGTGAAGTCCGGCTTATCGGCCCACGGCCTGAAAAAATCAAACGAAATTGCTTCACCGATCAATGAGCGTTAGGAATAGATCATGAGCGTCCAACGTCGTCTTTTGCCTAACATCAACGCGCTTGCCGCCTTCGAAGCGGTGGCCCGGCTTGGCAGTTTCACCGCTGCAGCCCAGGAGCTGGATTTAACCCAGGGCGCCGTCAGTCGGCAGATCAGGCTGATCGAGGACCAGTTTGGCCGCCGGCTGTTCGAGCGCGACAGCCGCAATGTCCGGCTGTCGGCGGCGGGCGAAACCTACGCCGAAGTGGTCCGTTCGGCACTTGGCCAATTGCGCGACGCAGCGCTTGGATTGATGAGTAATCGGCATAGCGGCATCCTGAACCTCGCAATCCTGCCGACCTTCGGCACGCGCTGGCTGATGCCGATGATCCCAGACTTCGTCGACAACAATCCCGACATCACCATCAACTTCGTCACCCGCGTCGGCCGCTTCGACTTCGCCAGAGAGCGGCTGGACGCCGCCATCCATTATGGCCTGCCGGACTGGCCCGAGGCAGACTCGACGCTGCTGGTGCGGGAGGTGGTGGCCCCGGTGGTGTCGCCCGAATTTCTCGCCGAGCGCTCCATCGCCACGCCGGCCGACATCGGCCGTCTGCCGCTGCTGCACATGGCGACGCGGTCTGGCGCCTGGACAGAATGGTTTGAGCATCAGGGCCTGAGCGCGCCGACCGGACCGGGTATGCAGTTCGAACAGTTCGGCACCGCCGCCCAGGCCTGCATGGCGGGTCTGGGCGTGGCTCTGCTGCCGCAAATCCTCATCTCAGGCGAGTTGCAGCGCGGCCAGCTGGTGCCCGCGCCCGGCCAGCCTATGCACAGCCGCAGCGCCTATTATCTAGTCGTCCCGCACGACAAGCGCGGCCATCCGCCGGTCGCGAGTTTTCGAGATTGGCTGACGAGCCAGGTTGAAAAGGACCCGGCTGTTCTGGCGTGGTAGCTACTTCCGCTTCAACGCATCCGCCAACGCCGCGCCGAACGCACCTTGCTGTGGCGGCCGCTCCGGCTGGCGCTGCGGCGCGGGCGAGCGTGGCGCCGGCCTGCCGCCGCCATTGTCTCGCGGGCCGCGCGATGCGCTGCCCTCGCCACCATCCCTGCGCATGGAAAGCGCGATTCGCTTGCGCTTGATGTCGACGTCGACGACCCGCACCTTGACCACGTCGCCGGCCTTGACCACCTCATGCGCGTCCTTGATGAAACGGTCGGCCAGTTGCGAAACGTGCACCAGCCCGTCCTGGTGGACGCCGATGTCGACGAAGGCGCCGAAGGCGGCGACATTGGTGACGGTGCCTTCCAGCAGCATGCCGGGCTTCAGATCCTTGATGTCGTCGATGCCATCGGCGAAGGTTGCCGTCTTGAAGCCGGGGCGCGGATCGCGGCCGGGCTTTTCCAGCTCAGCCAAAATGTCGCGCACCGTCGGCAGGCCGAACCGCTCGTCCACGAAAACGCGCGGATCGAGCGCCTTCAGCGCCGCACTGTCGCCCATCAGCGAACGCACATCGCGCCCGCAGGCGGCGACGATCTTTTTGGCCACGCCGTAGGCTTCCGGATGCACGGCCGAGGCGTCGAGCGGCTCGGAGCCGTTCGGGATGCGCAGGAAGCCGGCGCATTGCTCGAACGCACGCGGCCCGAGGCGGGAGACCTTGAGCAAATCCTTGCGGCTGGCGAACGGGCCGGTGGCATCGCGATGCGCGACGATGGCGTCTGCGAGCGACGCCCCGAGCCCTGAAACCCGCGCCAGAAGCGGCGCCGAAGCCGTGTTGAGATCGACGCCAACCGCGTTGACGGCGTCCTCGACCACCGCCTCCAGCGAGCGGCCAAGCCGGTACTGGTCGACATCGTGCTGATACTGGCCGACGCCGATCGATTTCGGCTCGATCTTGACCAGTTCGGCCAGCGGATCCTGCAAGCGGCGCGCGATCGACACCGCACCGCGCAATGATACGTCGAGACCGGGGAATTCCGCCGCCGCCGTCGCCGAAGCCGAATAGACCGAAGCGCCGGCCTCGCTGACGATCACCTTGAGCGGCTTCGGCCCGCCGTCGGAAGGCATGTCGGACAGCATGTCGGCCACCAGCTTCTCGGTTTCGCGGCTGCCGGTGCCATTGCCGATCGAGATCAGCTCGACCTTGTGCAGGCGAACGAGCTTGGCGAGCTCCGCCTGCGTGCCACGCACATCGTTCCTGGGCGGGAACGGATAGACCGTTGTCGTCGCCACCAGCTTGCCGGTGCCGTCGACCACCGCGACCTTGACGCCGGTGCGGATGCCAGGGTCGAGCCCCATCGTCGGCCGCGATCCGGCGGGGGCGGCGAGCAGCAGATCCTTCAAATTGCGGGCGAAGACGTGGATCGCCTCTTCCTCGGCCCGTTCGCGCAGGTCGCGCATCAGATCGAGCGTCAGGTGCAGGGATAGTTTTATGCGCCAGGTCCAGCCTGCGACCTCCATCAGCCAGCGATCGCCCGGCAGGCTGCCGCCGATGGCGTAGGCATTGGCGATCATCCGCTCTACCGGCTTCACCGGCGAAGAGTCGTCGGCATCGACCTCGATGTCGAGCGACAGCACCTCCTCGTTGCGGCCGCGCAGCATCGCCAGCGCGCGGTGGCTCGGCACGGTGGCCCAGCGCTCGACATGGTCGAAATAATCGGAGAATTTCGCACCCGCCTCCTGCTTGCCGTCGACCACCCTGGCGCGCATGAAGGCGCGTTCCTTCATGTAGCTTCGCAGCTTGCCGACCAGGTCGGCATTCTCGGCGAACTGCTCCGACACTATGTCGCGCGCACCCTCAAGTGCCGCCTTGGCGTCGGCCACGTCCTCGGTCAGATAGGCCAGTGCGAGTTCCGCCGGCACCAGCGAGCGGTCGGCCAGGATGGCTTCCGCCAGCGGCCCCAGCCCACGCTCCCGGGCGATCTCCGCCCTGGTGCGGCGCTTGGGCTTGTAGGGCAGGTAGATGTCTTCGAGCTCGGCCTTGGTGACGGCGGAGGCGAGCTTGGATTCAAGCTCGTCGGTCAGCTTGCCTTGCTCCCGGATCGAGCCAAGGATGGTGTCACGCCGCGCGTCGAGCTCGCGCAGATAGGCAAGACGCTCCGACAGCAGGCGCAGTTGCGTGTCGTCGAGCCCGCCCGTCACCTCTTTGCGGTAGCGCGCCACGAACGGCACGGTCGCGCCTTCGTCGAGCAGCCCGATGGCAGCGGCAGCCTGTTCGGGCCGCGCTGTAATCTCGGTCGCGATAATGGCTGCGATGCGCTTGATGTCGGATGCCATGCCGTTCCTGCTCTTCTCGAAAAGAGCGGCGACCATAGGCGCAGATATCCTGCCCGCCAACCTTCGCGGTTTCGCCGGCGACAGAGGTCCACAGGAAAGCGCGCCCTAATGTTGCGGCCGCTCAGACCATCCGGCTCAGCGCTTCGAAGAATGCGACGATCTCGAGATCGAGCGGATCGTCGACCGGCTCGGGCTGCGACGACATCTTGGCGATCACCACTTCCGTCCGGGGGTCGACATAGAGCCACTGGCCATGGATCCCGATGCCGCAATAGGCCCCGTTCTCATGTCCTGTCTGGTACCATTTGTTGCGGTAGCGGCCCTTGGGAAACAGCGGCAGCATGGCGCCACGCTGCCAGGCTTCAGAACTGCCGCCGGTTACCGTGGTGTCGCGCACCCAGGCCTCGGGCACGATGCGGCGGCCATTCGCAGTGCCTCCTTGCCGCATCATCTCGCCGACGCGCGCCAGATCGCGCGGCGTCACCGAGATGCCGCCGGCAGTGCGCGCCGTGCCCTCCATGTCGACCGCCACCGAAGCTTCGCTGGCGGCGCCCAGCGGCAGCCACAGTTTCTCGCACATCAGGTCGGCGAAGCGCTGGCCGGACGCCCGTTCGAGCAGCAGGCCAAGCAGGTCGGAATTGGGCGACCGGTAGCGGAAGGTCTGGCCATGCGGCTCGGCGAGACGCTGCAGCGTCAGGAGGAATTCACGCAGGCTTTCCGTGCCGCCGCCGGGGTTCCACAAGGTGGCGCGCCGGTAGCGGGCAAAGGCGCTTTCGGGATCGAGATAGGCTTCTTCGAAATCGAGGCTGACACTCATATCGAGCACATGCCGCACGGTAGCCTCGCCATAGGCCGAACCGCCGGCTTCCGGCATGTAGGCCGTCACCGGCGCTTCCGGATCGAACACGCCCTCGCCTTCCAATATGCCGGCCATGATCGCGGTCACCGACTTGCTGATCGAAAAGATGATGTGGCGGGCGCCGAAATCCATATGCGGCGCAAACCAGTCGCCGACGATCCTGCCGCCTCTCATGACGGTCAGCGCATCCGTGTGCGAGCGGCTGAGAAAAGCCGCGACGGTTTCCGGCGTGCTCGCCACCGCGATCTTTTCGTCGAGCAATCCGCCGAAATCCTCGGCCGGCGCCTCGTTGACCGGCAGGGCGGCGACACGCGCGCTCGGCACCAGCTCGCCGACGTTCTGGAATGACCATCGGTTGAACGGATTTTCCCGCCAGTTGGCGAGCAGCACCTGGTTGCGGCGGAAGCCGTAACGGGTCTCGAACGCGGTCTTGCCGGTCATGGCATTTCCTTCCAGGTCGTGTCTTGTGGGGGTTCAGCTCAGCGCGGCGGCGATGGCATGCACGGCCTTCAGCGTCGCCATGGAATAGGCGACGTTGCTGAAATCCGGCCAGCTCGAAAGCTTGACCACGACCATCCGCGTATTCCAGTCGATGTGGATCATCTGCCCGAACACGCCCCGGCACATCAGCGCCCGCGAATGCGGATTCTCGATCCAGAACTGGTTGCGATAGCTGCCCTCTGGCAGGCTCGGACTAAAGCCCGGCCCGTGGCTGCCGCTGCGCGTCGCCTCGATCCAATCGGCAGGCACGATGCCACCGCCATTGTCGAGGATCAGCTGGCCGAAGCGGGCATAATCGCGCAGCGTCGCGTTGAAGCCGCCATCGGCCAGTGCGTAGCCCGCGCTGTCGACGGTGAAGCAGGCGCTTTCATCGGCGCCGAGCTTTTGCCAGAGTTCTTCCGAAACCAGCTGTGCCAGTCGCTTGCCGGTGACGCGCTCCAGGATGAAGGCGAGCACATCGGTTTCGACCGAGCGGTACTCGAATGCCGCCCCATGTGGCCGAACAATGTCCTTCAAGCCCAGGATCAGCTCGAACATGTGCGCGGGCCAGCGAAAGTCCGGGTCGCTGCCCGGCGGCACCGGCTTCCAGCCGGTGGCGACATCGACCTGGCCGATATCGGAATAGCGATCGGTATATTCCTCGGAAAAGCGCACTCCGCTCGTCATGTCGAGCACGTGCTGGACGCTGGCGCCGGCCCACCCGGTTGCCTTCAGCTCCGGCAGGTAGTCGGTAAGCGGTTTTGTCGGATCGACCAGCCCGCGCCCGGCCAGTATGCCGAACACCGAGCCGGTGACCGATTTGGCCATGGACTGCGACAGATGCAGCGTGCGCTCGTCCATGCCGTTGAAGTAACGCTCATAGGCTATCTTGCGGTCCTTGAGCACCAGGAAGCCATCCGTATAGGTCTCGTCCAGCAGGCCCGCGAGCGTCGTCTTCCGTCCCGTGCTGTCCTCGACCGGCAGCCCGTCGAGATCGACCTCGGCGCGTTCGAGGCGGTGACGGTGGCCGTTGCCGCGCCAGACTTCGACGGTCGGCAGAATTTCCCTGATGTGCTGGAAAGCCCAGCGGTTCCAGGGCGGCCTGTCCCAGTCGAGCCTTGGTGGCACCATGGCGGGCGGCGAGCCCTGCATGATCGGCGGCCGCGGATCGCTGTTGCGATAGGAGTCCATGAAAGCTATTCCCGGAAACGGAAAAGACCCGGCGGCATGTGCCGCCGGGTCCGTCATGCGGCGATTACTTCTGCAGTTCGGTCCAGATCTTGGTGTAGAGTTCCTGCGTCTCTGGCGCGCACATCTGCTGCAGTTCGCCAAGCGGCTTGGCGTCGGCTGGAATGACGACTTCCGGCGCGTCCTTCATGTCGGCCGGCATGTACTTGTCCGAACCGGCGATGGCATTGGCGTAACGATGGAAGGCCGAGAGGCCGGCCGCGTTTTCCGGATCCATGATGAAGTTCTGGAACAGCTTGGCGTTCTCGACATTCTTGGCCTCTTTCAGGACGACGACGTTGTCGCTCCACAGGCCATAGCCTTCCTTCGGGTAGTTGAAGTGGATGGCCGGGTTGGCGAGGCGCTGACGCAAAGCCGAGCCATTCCAGTCGCTGGTTGCCTTGAAGTCGCCGGCGCCCATCTTCTCAATAGTGTTGTATTCCATGGCGATCCAGTTCGGCTTGGCCGCCACCAGCAGGTCACGTACTTTCTTCAGCACCGTCTTGTCGTTGGTGCATTGCTGGCCGCCGACATACTTGATCGCGGCGAACATCACGTCGCCCATCTCCGGTACGACGTTGACCTTACCCTTCAACTCGTCGGGCGTGTTGAAGATGATGCCCCACGTGTTGGCCGGGCCCTTGTAGGCGTCGGTATTGACGACGACGCCGATCGTGCCCCAGGCCCACGGAACCGTGTATTTGCGGCCCGGATCGAACTCAGGATTGGCCCATTCCGGCGCCACGTTTTTGAAGTTCTCCATCTTGCCCGGATCGGTTTCCTGAACGAGGCCTTCCTTGATCCAGATCGGTACATAGGTCTGCGAAGGCACGGCAATGTCGAAACCGGTGCCGCCCTGGCGCACCTTGGCAAGCGCGGTATCGTTGGAATCGTAGTCGGTGATGGTCACCTTGACGTTGTATTTGGCTTCGAACTTCTTGATCACGTCGGGGCTGGTGTAATTGCCCCAATTGTAGATGTTGAGCACGCCGTCGGCGCGGGCAAGGCCCGTCGAAGCGAGCAACGCCAACCCCATGGCGGACGCCGTTGTCTTCCAGTTCATCGTTTTAACTCCCATTATCGGTTTCAGTCTCGTTTCCTGCTGACAAAGAAAAACAACGTGACGATCGCGACCGAAAGCAGCAGGAAGGCGGTCGATATCGCGTTGATCTCGGGTGTGATGCCGCGGCGGATCTGGCCGAGCATGTAGGTGGGCAGCGTGTCCTGGCCGCCCGACTTGACGAATTCGGTGATGACGACGTCATCGAGCGAGATGACGAAAGCCAGCATCAGGCCGGCGAGGATGCCGGGCCACAAAAGCGGCAGCGTGATGCGGCGGAAGGTCTTCCACGGCGTCGCATAGAGGTCGGCGGCGGCGCGTTCCAGCGTCAGGTCCATATTCTCCAGCCGCGCCCGGATCGGCAGGTAGGCAAACGGGATGCAGAACGCCGTATGCGCGGCGATCAGGTAGCCAAGGCCGGAATAGCCGGTGAAGATCTTGATGCGCGAGAAGAAGATCAGCAGCGCCACGCCGGTGACGATTTCGGGCACCATCAGCGGCTGGTTGATGGCCGCGTATTTGAAGGTCAGCCCGGGATAGGGCGGTGTGCGCGTGGTGGCGAGCGCGGCCATGGTGGCGAAGATGGTGGCAAGGGCCGCCGCTATGGCGCCGATCTGGAAGGAACGCATCGTCGCATCGATGACCTGCGTGTTCTGCCAGGCCGACTGGAACCATTTGAGCGAAAACCCGCCCCATTCCGAGGTCGAGCTCGCCGCGTTGAAGGCGTAGATGACCAGCACGATGATCGGCAAATAGAGCACGACGAAACAGGTTGCCGCGATGGCGGTGAAGCCAGGCTGGTGCTTGATGGAGAAATTGCTAGCCATGACGCACCCCCGACTTGCCGGCGTTGCGCACATAGGCCAGCAGCGCCACCATGACGATGATCATGACCGTGATCGACAGCGCCGAGCCAAGCGGCCAGTTGCGGCCCTGTCCGAACTGCAATTCGATCAGGTTGGACAGCATCATGTTCTTGCCGCCGCCAAGCACGCTCGGCGTCACATAGGCGCCAAGGGCCGGAATGAAGACCAGGATGGAGCCGGCGATGACCCCGGGTTTGACCAGCGGGAAAATGATCTTGCGCAGCACCTTGAAGCGCGTCGCGTAGAGATCGTAGCCAGCCTCGACCAGCCGGAAATCGAGTTTTTCCATGCTTGCATAGATCGGCAGCACCATCAGCGGCAGGTAGACATAGGCCATGCCGATCAGGATCGCCGTGTCGGTGTAGAGGATCTGCACCGGCGCCGAGACGATGCCGAGCTTCAGAAGGATGGTATTGACGATGCCTTCGTTGCGGATGATCTGCAGCACCGCGAAGGTACGGATAAGGAGGTTGGTCCAGAACGGAATGGTGATCAGGAATAGCCAGAGATCCCTGGTCTTTTCACTGCGCGTCGCCATGAAATAGGCGGTCGGGAAGCCGAGCGCCAAAGTCGCCAGCGTCGTCACCACCGCGAGCTTGATCGAGCGCAGGAAGATGGTGACGTGGGCGGCCGCGAGCGACAGCGTGTCGTCGAAAATGTCGCGTTCCATGAACACCGACACCCAGGCTTCCGGCGAAAATTGCCACTTCACGTCGCCATAGGCGCCGGGCGTCAGGAACGAATAGACGAGCACGATTAGCAACGGGCCGGTCGCGGCGAGCAGAATGACCAGCAGCGCCGGCGCTGACAGCAACCAGCGGTCGCGGACGTCGCGCCGCTCCGCTGCCTTGGCGACTTCTTCGGCGGTGGCCATCAGTCCCTCAGCACTTGCGCGGCGTCGTTGCCGATCAGGATGCCGACCTTGTCGCCGCGCTCGAAACCGCAGCCGGCGCTGCGCGTGTTCTGCTGGCGCACGGTGAAGGCTTCGCCGCTGTCGAGCTGGACATGGATATGCGTGTCGGTGCCGAAATAGACGATGTTGTCGACCGTGCCCGCCAGGTCGCCCTTGCTCTTGGTCAGCTTGGCATGCTCCGGCCTCACCACCACGGTGGCGTTGTCCTTCGGCTGGAAACCTTCGGCGACGGTCGCCTCGATGGTGGTGCCGGATTTGAGCGTCGCGCGCGCCTTGCCGTTGCCGGTGCCCGATATGGCCGCGGTGAGAAAGTTGGTCTCGCCGATGAAGTCGGCGACGAAGCGTTCGGCAGGCTTGTCGTAGATATCCCAGGGCGAGCCGACCTGCAGGATCTTGCCCGACGACATCACGGCGATGCGGTCCGACATCGTCAGCGCTTCTTCCTGGTCATGGGTGACGAAGATGAAGGTTATGCCGGTCTCGTGCTGCAGCCGCTTCAACTCGATTTGCATCTCCTTGCGCAGCTTGTAGTCGAGGGCGGAGAGCGGTTCGTCGAGCAGCAGCACCTTCGGTTGCGGCGCGAGCGCCCGGGCCAGCGCCACGCGCTGCTGCTGGCCGCCGGAAATCTGGCCGGTGCGCCGGCCCGCCAGCGCCTCCATCTTGACCAGCTTCAGCATCTCGGCAACGCGCGCCTTGATCTGCGCCTTGGGCTTGCCCAGCATCTCCAGGCCGAAGCCGATATTGTCTGCCACCGTCATGTGCGGGAACAGCGCATAGGACTGGAAGACGGTGTTGACCGGCCGCTTGAAGGGCGGCAATGGCGCGATGTCCTGGCCGTAAAGCAGGATTTCGCCGGCGGTTGGAAAGTCGAAGCCGGCGATCAGCCGCAGCAAGGTGGTCTTGCCGCAGCCGGATGGTCCCAGCAGTGTGAAGAATTCGTTCTCGCGGATGGATACCGAGACTGTGTCGAGGGCAGCGACCTGCCCCTCACCCGATCCGAAAATTTTGCTGACGTTTACTACTTCAATCGCATTCCGATCCGGTTTGTCCGGCACGATTACGCCTCACTGTTGACCCCGCTCTTGCTGGCGGAGCTTTTCCCCTATT
Source organism: Mesorhizobium sp. B2-3-6 (assembly GCF_006442305.1). NCBI lineage: Bacteria > Pseudomonadati > Pseudomonadota > Alphaproteobacteria > Hyphomicrobiales > Phyllobacteriaceae > Mesorhizobium > Mesorhizobium sp. B2-3-6. The sequence goes on from NZ_VFVW01000003.1 coordinate 354,470, forward strand.
GGATGTGACCACACGGCCGGTGGGTTGGCAAGTCCGGCATTGAATCACAGTTCAGTCGGTCATTTCAGTCCGCCATTTCAGCAGGCAGGCCGCATGCCATGTCAGGCCTGGTAGGTGACTTTGCCGCCGCAGATCGTCGTTACCGGGCGCACCTTGTGCAGGTCGGCCGGTGCCGTTTTTTCGATGTCGGCCGACAAAACCACCAGATCGGCCATATAGCCTGGCTTCAGCGTGCCCTTGCGGTGCTCGGCGAATTCGGCATAGGCGCCCTCGACCGTGTAGGCGGCAAGCGATTCACGCAGCGAGAAGCTCTGGTCCGGATCGCTTGATGCCCATGGTTTGCGCATTACTGCCGCCTGGATGCCCAGGATCGGATCGATCGGCGACACCGGCCAGTCCGACGCGAACACGACATGCGCGCCGGCATTCTTCAGGGTGCGCCAGGCATAGCTCAGCGGCCAGCGCGCCGGCCCGATGCGCGAGACGGTCGGCTCCAGCGGAAAATCCATGGCGCCGGGCGGATGCGGCGGCTGCATGGAGGCGATGACGCCGAGTTCGGCGAAACGCGGCACATCAGATGCAGCGATGACCTCTATATGTTCGACACGATGCCGGCTGTCGCGCTTGCCATTGGCCTTTTGCGCCGCCTCGTAGCCGTCGAGCACGGCGCGCACCGCGCCGTCGCCGATCGAATGCACGGCGATCTGCAGGCCGCGCCTGTCGACGGCGACGGCGAGATCGATGAATTGCTGGGGCGTGAACAGTGGTTCACCCACCCAGTCGGGACGGTCGGCATAGGGCTCGATCATGACGGCCGTCCAGGAATCGAGCACGCCGTCGTAGAACACCTTGACCATGCCTGACGACAGCCACTCGCCATTGTAGCGCTCGGCCATCGCCGAGGCCTTGTCGAGTATGTCGAGCGTCATGAAATTCTTGTAGTGGAAGGGTATCTGCACCCGGCAGGACAGACCCTCCTCGGCCTCGATCTCGGCCAGCAATTCGAGCTGGTAGAGATTGCCGTCCATGTTCTGGATCGAGGTGATGCCGTGGCGCGCGCACCAGGCGAGCCCGCGCCGCATGATGTCGCGGTCGGCGGCGCGCTCTTCCGCCGATGGCATCGGGTCCGGTTCGCCGCCTGTCGCCAGCCCGAGCCGCACCCGGCTCTCACCGGCAAGATCGAGAACCGGGCCGAAAGCCTCGCCCTCGCGCAGTTCGCCATTGGCCAGGCCGTCGTCGCCCATGACGATCTCATTGCCGGGGCCAAGCGCGCGCCCATTCAGGATGCCGGCCATGTCCAGCGCCCTGCTGTTGGCCCACATCGTATGGTGATCGGGCGCGGCCATGACGAAGGGCCGGTCCGGCAGGATCGCATCGAGATGATGGCGCGTCACTCGCTCGTCATCGAGCACGGTGTAGTCGACGCCCTGTCCGACCAGCATCTTGGCATCGGGGTGCGTCGACGCGTAGTCGCGGATCGCCTTTTGCAGCGCCTCGAAACCGTGGACGCCCGACAGCTGCAGATGCGCAAGCTCGGCCGCGCCTGAAAACAGATGCATGTGGGCTTCGATGAAACCCGGGATCACCGAACCGCCCCTGGCGTCGATGACCCTGGTGGCCGGGCCCTTGAACTCTTCGATGGAGGCTTGGCTGCCGAGAGCGACGATGGCGCCATCCTTGACGGCAACGGCTTCGGCGGTCGGATTGTCATCGTCCATGGTCAACACACGACCATTGATGACGATCAGATCCGCCTTGTGACCCGCACCCATGACAGACATCGCGACTCCGCGCTTTTGACTGAGACCGACAACCACTGCCCACGAGCTGCCGCTCCGCGGGAGGGGCGATGGGAAAAGATGATGCCGGCGCGCTGTCTTCGAAATTCCCCTTGTTATCCCCAAGGCAGCGTGGATAAAAGAATGCGACTAATCATTCGCGTTTGTCAACATGCGGAATTTGCAATGTATTGTGGATAACCCCGCCCCGATGTTGGGACCGGGCGGGGAACGAGGACATCAAGCCGTGAAGCGCAATCTCGATCGCAAAACCAGGATAGCGCTCGAACCGCGCAAGCAGCCGCGGCAACAACGGTCGAGCAAGGTGGTGGACCGGATTCTCGACGCGGCGCTGATCCTGACCCGCGAGCAAGGGACAAGGACGCCGACGACGCTCGCCATAGCGCAGCGCGCGGGCCTGTCGGTCGGTTCGGTCTACCAATACTTTCCCAACAAGGAAGCCATTCTCCTGGACCTCGCCCGGCGCTGGCTGTCATCCTTTCCCGAAGTGATCGCGAGGCGCATCAGGGTCGATCCGCCCACCAACCGCGAGGAGTTTCGGCGGGAGGTGCGCAGGCTCTTCACCGATACCTCCAGGCTTTATCTCGACAATGCCAGCCTGATGCCGGTGATCGAGGCGATTTCAGGCAACGCCGACCTGAGACCGATCCAGAACGAGTATGACGACCAGATCATCGCCCTCTATGCGGCGTGGCTGCGGCACGTGAACCCGGCTCTCGAAGACAAGGTCGCCAACCGGCTCGGCGTGCTGATGATGGAGGTCGGACACGCCTGCCGTCTTGTCGGCCTGAAAAGGGATCGCCGGACATACGACCTCATCGAGGACGATGTCGAAACCATGTGGCTCGCTCTGGTGACCCCCTACCTCAACCTTGACTGATTTCGCATTTCGAGAGGAATTTTATGAAGACTGTCTATTCGCCGCTTCACGCCGGCCACGCCGGCCAGATGGAACTGGTCACATCGGCGATCGTGCCGGGTTTCGAAAAACCCTCGCGCGCCGAGTTCATCAAGGCGCGGGTCGACAGCGAGAAACTCGGGCCGATCATCGCGCCGGCCGAGCATGATCTTGCCGCCGCCAAGCGCATCCACAGGGCCGACTACGTCGATTTCCTGCCGACGGTCTGGCCGCAATGGATCGCCGAGGGCCACACAGGCACAGCCATGCCCTTCACCTGGCCGACACGCGGCCTGCGCGGCGACGTGCCGCCCAAGCGCGTCGACGCCCTGCTCGGCTATTATTCCTTCGACGGCGGCGCCACCTTCGTCGAAGGAACATGGGATGCGATCAAGTCCTCCTACGACGTCGCGCTGACCGCCGCGGGCCTGGTCAAGGCCGGCGAAGCCTCCGCCTTCGCGCTCTGCCGTCCGCCCGGCCACCATGCCGGAGCCGGCTTCATGGGCGGCTATTGCTACATCAACAACGCGGCCGTTGCCGCGCAGTGGTTCCGCGACCAGGGGGCCAGCCGCATCTCGATCCTCGATGTCGACTATCATCACGGCAACGGCACACAGGAGATCTTCTACGACCGCGCCGACGTGCAGGTCCTCAATTTGCACGGCGACCCGATGGTCGAATATCCGTTCTTCCTCGGCCATGCCGACGAGCGTGGCGCCGGCGCGGGCGAAGGTTTCAACATCAACTATCCCATGCCGTTCGGCACCGGCTGGGACGCCTGGAGCGCCTCGCTGGAAGACGCCTGCGCCAGGCTCGCCGCCTACGCTCCAGACGTCGTCATCGTCTCGCTCGGCGTCGACACGTTCGAGAAGGATCCTATCAGCCAGTTCAAGCTGAAGTCGTCGGACTATCCCATGATCGGCCGCCGCATCGCCAGGCTCGGCCTGCCGACGCTGTTCGTCATGGAAGGCGGCTACGCCGTCGAGGAAATCGGCATCAATGCCGTCGGCGTGCTGACCGGCTTCGAGGGCCGGTGACACCGGCTGCCCGAAGCGCGGCAGCTCTCAGGGAAACCACGAAAAAGGGCGGCGTCAGCCGCTCTTTGACATCCTCTAGCCCCTTGGTGGGCGCGACTGAAACAGCCCCGGCCGAGAAGACTGGCTTGCACGGCTCGAACATTTTCACGCACCGAAACGCGCGAAAATCGGCGCCTGAGTCGCAGCTTGAGTCCACTCGATTCGATTTTGTCAAATCGCGTTTGATGTCAGATTCATCTACGGGTAAATTAGACCCGAATCAGCCGGTCCTCGGGGGGCGCGGCGACCACCCAAAGTCTCAAGTGCCGGAATTTTCTGGCGCCAGACGCGGACGGCTTCGCGTTCCCTGAATGGATTCCGTCTGATCGGGCGCGACCCCGCGCTTGTGTGTGTCTCGTAAATGTAACGCGTTTTCAGGTTCGGCGGCTGGCTCTCCAGCATCCGGACATCAGCATCGATTCCGGCCAAAAACAGCAATGAGCAGTCCCGCCGCGCTTCTTCAATCCGACACATTGGGCTCGCGCCTGACGTCGCGCGGCGATCTCACCAGCTTTTTCATGGAGTTGACCGCCGAGATCGGTGCCGACAGCTATATGCTGGTCGCCATCGTCCACGATCAGGACCGCAACGACGCGCGCATCGTCTCGTCCAATTGGATTTTCGACGCCATCGAACTGATCGGCAAGCGGCTGATCGCTGGCCTTGCCCAGGGCGCGCTCACCGTTGCGCCGGGCATGCGTCCAAGGCCGCTGGTGTCGGCGCAGGCACCACAGGCCGAGGGGCTGGTCTCCGGCGAAGAGGCACGTCTGCTCGACGTGCTCGGCCACGCCGAGATCTATTCGCTCAGGCTGAATGTCGGCCGCCAACGCCTGTTCGCGCTGTTCTCGGCGGCAGCCGCCGGCCGGATCGACCAGCCAGCGCTGATGAAGGCGCAGCTGAAGTGCTGCTACGCGCTCTCGCATATTCCGCAACTGATCGCCGCCGCCGCCATGCAGGATCCGCTGTCGGACCGCGAGCGCGAATGCCTGTTCTGGGTCTCGGAAGGCAAGACCACGGACGAGGTTGCCGTCATCCTTGGCGTGTCCTCCAACACCGTCAACAGCTACATCACCCACGCCATCCAGAAATTCGCGGCCAGCAACCGCGCGATGGCCATCGCCACGGCGATCAGGAGCGGCATCATTTGAAACAGGCCGACGTCAAGCAGGCCGCCGAGGCCCTTTTCAACGACCAGCGCAATCCGTTCGGTGCCTTCTCGCTCGGCTCCGAAACGCATCACGCCGTGACCATTCCCGATGCTGTGCGGCGCTGCCGTTGGATCGCCGTCGACATCAATGCCTCGGCCTTCGGCCTGTTCTTCGTCAGCCCGTCGCTCGAGCGGGCGCGGCTGGTGCCGTGCTTCGATTCCGACTATCCCGGCATATCGGTGGCGACCAAGTTCATCTCGGGCGCCAATGGCGAGGAGATCGTGCGCCATAGCAGGATCTCGACCGAACCGCGCTGGTGGACGGATGACGGTGTGGCGGCCATGAGCGAGATGTTCGGCGGCCTTGCTTGGACCGAGCAGATGGCGCCGCTGGCGCCCGGCAGCAGCGGCATCGCCTTTCCCGTCCACGCCGATCGCGGCCAGTGCGGCCTCGTCGTCTTCCTCGGCTCGGAGATCGCCCTGCCGCAGGACGCGCTCTATGAAATCCACGCCCGTTGCTTTTCGCTGTTCGCCGCTGTCGCCCGCATGCGGCCGGGCGATGTCGGCAAGACGCGCGCGATCTCCAAACGCGAGCTCGAATGCCTGAAGCTGACCGCCAACGGCAATACCAGCGAGGAGATAGCGCGGCTGCTGAAACTGTCGGTGCATACTGCCAACCAGTATCTCACCCAGTCGACCCAGAAGCTCAACGCCGTCAACCGCAACCAAGCGGTCGCCAAGGCGCTGCGGCTCGGCCTGATCGAATAGTTAGAACGCCAGCGGCTCGACCTTGCGGATACGCGCCTGTTCGACCACCGCCTCGAGCAGGGCGGTGTTGTGCTCGGGGTCCTCGCCGGGCTTTTCGAACGACACGTAGTTGACCGCGACCGAGGCGCCTTTTTCGCTCAGCGTCAGCTGGAAATAGACGGCGACGCCGGGCGGCCGAAGCTCGAGATCGAGCACGATGCGCGGGCTACCGCTCCAGTCGACATGCGCCTCGCCGCCATGGCCGAGCCTCAGCGTGCCCGGCTTGAAGAACAGTTCCGCCGCGGAATCGACCAGGTCCGACAGGCAGGCGAAATGCTCCAGCCGGATGAAGGCGATATAATCGGCGACATCGATCAGCCTGAGCTCCGCCACGACTTGCTCGATGGCGCTGGCGACGATGATCTCGCGGGAGTTGGCGTGCGGTTGGCGGTTCATGAAATCTGTCTGCGCTCAGCCTTTTTCGAGTAGACGATCCGCACCAGTTCGGCGACGGCCTGGTAGAATTGCGACGGGATCACACTATCGACCGAAACTTGCTTGTACATGGAGCGGGCGAGCGCCACGTCCTCGAAGATCGGGATGTTGTGCTCGCGCGCGATTTCGCGGATCTTGAGCGCCACCAGATCCTGCCCCTTGGCCAGCACCAGCGGTGCCGAATCCTCGTCGCGCACATATTTAAGCGCGATCGAGAAGTGCGTCGGGTTGGCGATGATCAACGTCGCGCGCGGCACCGCCGTCATCATCCGCTTGCGAGCGCGGTCGCGCGCCAGCGAGCGCAGCCGCGACTTAACGATCGGGTCACCCTCGGACTGCTTGAACTCGTCCTTGACCTCCTGCTTGCTCATGCGCAGGTCCTGCTTCCAGTGGAAGCGCGACCAGACGATGTCGATCGCCGCGATCAGGCCCATGACGAAGACGATCGCCACCAGTATGTCGACCGCGATGCCGCGGATGACGAGGCCGAAGGCGACGGGATTGGTGATCATGCCGGCGAGCAGCTTGCGGTGATCCTCGGACAGCGTGAAGGCGAGCACGACGATGGCGAAGCCCACCTTGCCGAGCGCCTTCAGGAACTCGACCCAGCCCTGCACCCCGAACAGCCTGTTCCAGCCCTTGACGATCGAGATGCGCGACAGCTGCGGCCTGATGCGGTCGCCGACGAATTGCGGTATGTTCTGGAACACCGAGGCACCGACGCCGGCGATGGTCAGGAGCACCAGCAGGCTGAGGATGGCACGGCCCACCTCCAGCATGACGATCTTGTAGAGCGCGATGACGTCGGTCTCGGTGTCCATCGGCCAGGCTTCCGGCTTCTCCAGGAACATCGACAGGAACATGCCGAGATCGACAATGGCATCCTTGGCGTAGAAGACGGTGAACACCAGTATGGCGACGAAGGAGGCCAGCAGCGCGGTCTCCCTCGAATGGGGCAGCTTGCCCTGTTCGATGGTGTCGCGGATCTTCTTTTCCGTCGCTTCTTCGGTTTTGGAATCCTTGTCGACCGCCTCTGCCATGATCCGGCCTTAGGCGGCGGCGTTCTGGGTCGCGGGAAGCTCGAACGCGCCTTCGCGCGCCAGCCGGATTGTCGTCGTCACGATCGTCTTGCGCGCCGCCATGATGTCGGCGAGGGGAACCCCTTCGGATCCTTGTCCGAGTTCGGCTTCGATCATGCGCCGCGAGCGTGCGCCGATCGCCGACAGCGCCGCTTCGGCAAGGATCGCCGAAGTGCCGCGCAGCGCCAGCGTGACCAGTTCGGTCGACAGCCCGTCGAATAGAAGCACGCGCGCTTTCTGGGTAAGCAGCGGCAAATCGTCGAAGGAGAACAGCCGAGCCCGGACGCCGTCGAGATCGGGCGTGCCGGCGGCCTCCAGGTCCTGCATGACCTCCTCGAGCAGCGGCTTGTCCAATTCGTTGAGAACGCTGGCGACGCGCGCCTGTCCGGCCGATGTATCCTTGGTCGCGGTTTCCGCCAGCACGCTGGTGCGCAGCCGATTTTCGACGATCCTGCTGGCGGCGTCGGGAACATTGGCCATCGTCACCATGCGCTTGATGATCTCGCCGCGCGTCGGCTTGCTCAACGTCAACAGCACGCTCGCCGCCGCCTGCGGCGCCAGCTTCGACAGCACCATGGCCGCAGTCTGCGGATGTTCACCGGCCAGGAAAGTACCAAGCCGCACCGGCTCGAGCTTCTCGAGCTCGGGCCAGATCGGCGGCGGACCTTCCGGCGCAACCTCGAATTTCTTGTCGCCCATGATCGCGCTCATCTCTTCGGGTGACAGCGATTCATTGAGGATGGTGTCCATCCTGTCGGCGGAATCGAGCAGTCCCGCCCCTTCGGTGAACTCCGCCTCGAACTCGGCGACGATGCGCTCGAGATCGCCTTGCGGAATGGTCCTGAGCAGCCGGGCGCCCTCGATGAGCGCCTTCAATTCTTCCTGCTTGAAGAATTTCAAGAGGCGGCTGGCCGACGGCTTGCCCATCGCCACCAGTATGGCGGCCGCCTTCTGCGGACGCGTCAGGGAAAGGGACGTTGTCATGCCTTTCGCTCCCGCTGCCGCCGGCAAGACCCGCGACGCATCTTCACGCGCCCTTCGTGCCGGCGATGATTTCGGTCAGCCTGATGCCGAAGCGCGACGGGTCGCTTTCGAGCACGGTGATCTCGCCGCGCGCTATTCTGCGGCCGTTGACCACCACGTCGACCGGTTCGCCGATGCGGCGGTTGAGCGCCACCGTGGAGCCCTTCTGCAGCGCCATCAGGTCGGACACCGGCATCTCGGTGCTGCCGAGGATGATCTGGACGTCGACTGGGATGTTCATGATGACGCTCGAATTGGCCGCGGACGCGGCCTTGAACGCGATATCGGGGCGCTGTTCCTCTTCATGCAGAACCCCGCGCAATTCCTCGATGGCGCGGTCGAGCTGCTCGTCCGGCTGGTCGATTTCGGCTTCTGCCTTGGTCTTGGCCATGCATCGTCTCCAAAAGCTCAGGCGTGCCCGGCACCAGCCGGCATGAGCCCGTCGATAAAATCCTGTCCGGCATCATAGGGATGCTTGATCCGGACGGTGTAATTCTGTCCCAGCTTGCCGAACTCGCATACGAACAGCGTCTTGCCGCGCGCGCCGAGACGCGCTTGCGATTGCGCCGTTTCCTCGAATTCGATGATCTGGCCAATTTCGAAATCGGCAAGATCGCCGAGCGTCAGTCGGGCCAGCGGCATGGTCGCCTCGAGCGCTACCGTGGAGCGCATCACTTCTTCCGAAAAGCGCGCGCGCCAGCTGGCGCCCTGATCGTTCTCGCCGCCGGCAGCAGCGCTGTCTCGGCTGGCCAGCACGACACGCTGCGGCATCGTCACCGTGACGGTGCCGCTGTCGGCCGGCGTCGAGATGCCGAAGACGATGCGGATTGCAGCGCCGTCGCGCAACACGTGTCGTTTGGCTTCGGTGCCCGACATCGCCCGCGGCACTGGCAGGCGCAGGTCGAGCGACCGTCGTCCCGATCCGTTCAGTGCCTGCGCGACCTGCTGGAACATCATGGTCGAAACATCGACCTCGATCTGCGACAGATCACGCTCTATCGGCGATGCCGGCATCTCCGGGTCGCCGCCGAACAGCGTGCAAAGCGTGACCGCGATCGCCGGCGCATCGATCACCAGGGTCATGGCATCGGAGGACGTGGCTGACGCAACGATGGTCATGGCAAACGTATCGCCGGCACGGGAGCGGGCCTCCGCGACGCGGCTGACCTCGACGCCCCTGAGATCGACGGTGACCGGAACTCCAAGCTCACTGGTCAGGCTCTTCTGCAGCAGCGGCGCAGCGCGCTCTGCCATGCCCCGGCCGGTGCCGATGACCTGGGCGGCCTCGCCGCTGTCGCCGACCAGGCGCTCGATGATCAGCGAGCGCGCTTGTGAGGGACTGCCGGGACTGGTCATGACAATGTCGGCACCGATCTGTCGCGCATCGCTCAGGCGGCCCTTTTCTCGGCGGAGCCGGTGTTCATCGTGCTCTGCTCGACGGCGTCGATGGTCGGCCGCTCATAGGACGATATGGTCTTGCGGCCGAACTCGATCGCCACCTGCGGCAGGGCGCCGTTCATGTAGGCGAGCAACGTCTGCTTGACGATGATGTAGAGGCGATTCTTCTTCTCGCGCACCGTCTTGATCTTGGTGGCGACGGGCCCGACCACCGCGTAAGACAGGAAGATGCCGAGGAAGGTACCGACGAGGGCGGCGCCGATCAGGCCGCCAAGGATTTCCGGCGACTGGTCGAGCGCGCCCATCGCCTTGACCACGCCGAGCACGGCGGCGACGATCCCGAGCGCCGGCAGGCCGTCGCCGACCGCCACCAGCGCGTGGTAGGCTTTCATCTTGTCGGACTTGATGGTCTGGATTTCCTCATCCATCAGCGCCTCGATCTCGTGCGAACGGGCGTTGCCGATGATGATGATCCGGCAATAGTCGCAGATGAAATGCGTCAGGTCGTGGTTCTTCAGCACGGTAGGGAATGCCTGGAAGATCGCCGATTCCTCGGGATTGTCGATATGCGCCTCGACCTCGCTGCGCGACTTCGAACGCAGTTCACGCATCAGGCTGTGCAGCACGCCGAGCGTTTCCAGATAATCCTGCTCCTTCGGCACGGCCTGCTTGAAGGCTTCGAGGATGCCCCTGCCGGTGTCCTTGACCGTTTTCATCGGATTGGCGACGAGGAAGGTGCCGAGTGCGGCGCCGCAGATGACCACCGCTTCCCAGGGCTGCATCAGCACATGCAGATGCCCGCCCATGGCCATGAAGCCGCCAAGGACGCAGCCGAGCGTCACCACCAGTCCAATCAGAATGCCCACGAGAGGTCCTTCCGCATTTCAAGTCAGCTGCAAGGGATAGTCCCCGTGCCTTGTGTGAGGCTTGAATCGGAGCGGCATCGAGCCGATTGGCGCGATTCAGTTTCGCGCAAGGAAGTGAGTCTACTGTGCTGGCATAGCTTCGGCCGGAGGCGCGTCCTTGCTCAGTACCTATACCAGCTACCAGTTGATCACCAGGGACATCGACAAGTCGATCGACCGCATCGAAAAGCAGCCGACGGTCGATCGCGACACCAAATATTATCTGGACAACATCACCAAGGTGAAATCGATCGACGATTTCGTCAACAATGACCGTTTGTTCAAATATGCCATGAAGGCCTACGGCCTGGAGGACATGGCTTACGCCAAGGCGTTCATGGTCAAGGCGCTCAAGGAAGGCGTTTCCGACCCCGACAGTTTCGCCAACAAGCTGACCGACAAGCGCTACGCCGAATTTGTCAGCGCCTTCAACTTCGCAGCCAACGGCGCCAATACCACGGTTTACAACAAGGCGCAGCAGCTGGTGACCGGCAACTATGCGCTGCAAGTCCAGATCGGCGCCTCGCAGGCGGGCTTCTCTTACTATCAGAGCGAAACCGCCTATTATGTCACCAACATCTCCAAGGTTAAGTCGATCGACGACCTGATGGACGACAGCCGCCTGCTGACATACGCGATGGCCGCATTCGGGCTCGACGCCGAAACCGAACCGGCCGCAACGGTCAGGGCGATGCTCGAAGGTGGCGTCAGCGATACCAACAGTCCCGCCAACAAGCTGGCCGACAAGAGTTACGCCAACTTCGTCTCGGCGTTCGACTTCGCCCAGTATGGCGATCAGACGACCACGCGCGACAACGTCCAGCAGGCGGTGCCTAAGGGCTACATGGCCGGAGCCGGGCTGACGTTGGTCAAGCCGAGCGCGCAGTACGTCAAGGGCGAGGCCGACTACTACGCGGCAAACATTTCCAAGGTGAAGTCGATTGACGACCTCATGGCGGACAAGCGCCTGCTTACATTCGCCATGGCGTCCTATGGACTGGATGCGTCAACCGAAACCCCGCGGCAGATCCGCGCCATGCTCGAGGGCGGCGTGAGCGATCCCAACAGCCCTGCAAACAAGCTGACCGATAAACGATACGCCAACTTCGTCACGGCCTTCGATTTTGCCCAATATGGCGATCAGACGACCACGCGCGACGCAGTGCTGAAAGATACGCCGAAAATCTACACGACAGGGTCGGCGCTTGGCCTGATCAAGCCAAATGCGGACTACATCAAGTCGGAGACCGCATATTATCTGGCCAACATCACGAACGTGAAATCCATCGACGATCTGATGGCCAACAGCCGCTTGTACAATTATGCCCTCTCGGCCTACGCGCTCGATCCGGCGACAGAGAGGAAGGATCTCATCCGCAGCGTTCTGGCCGGTGGCGTCCGCGACCCCGACAGCGTCGCCAACAAGATGACCAACAAAGCCTATGCCGGGCTCGCCTCCGCGTTCAACTTCGAACAATACGGCGAAGCGGCCACCACGACCAATCCGGCACAGCAGCCGACCGTCGACAAATACATGCGCCAGACGCTGGAGGAGGATGCCGGCCAAACCAACGAGGGCGTACGGCTGGCGCTCTATTTCCAGCGCAAGGCGCCTGATATCACCAGCTGGTACGATGTGCTCGCCGACACCGCTCTTGCCAGCGTGGTGCGCACAGTGCTCGGCTTGCCCGATTCCTTCGCCACCTCCGACGTCGACAAGCAGGCGCAGCTGTTCGAGCAGAAGCTCGACATTTCTGATTTCTCCGACCCCGAAAAGCTCGGCAAGTTCCTGACCCGCTTCACCTCCATGTACGAGATCAACCACCCGACCTCTTCAGCCGTGTCGTCGATCAGCGTGCTCTTCGCCAAGCCGGTCACGGCGGGGATCTCCACCGACCTGATGATGGCCATGCAGAAGTTGAAGTTCTGACCATGCGGGACAGTCTCTACGTCGCCCTTTCCTCGCAGATCGCGCTCGAGCGTCGGCTCGACACGATCGCCGACAATGTCGCCAACGCCTCGACCGTCGGCTTTCGCGCCACCGGCGTGAAGTTCGAGGACGTGGTGTCCGGCACCGGGCCGAAATCCGTGTCCTTCGCCTCCTCGGGCAAGACCTACCTTTCCGGCGCCCATGGCTCCCTGACCGAGACCGGCAATCCGTTCGATTTCGCAATACAGGGCGACGCCTGGTTCGCCATCGAGACGCCGGTCGGCACCGTCATGACCCGCGATGGCCGCTTCTCGATGAACGAGAATGGCGAGCTGATGTCGGTCGAGGGCCATCCCGTGCTCGACGCCGGCGGCGCACCGATCCAGCTCGACCCCCGCAACGGCCCGCCCAAGGCCGGAGCCGACGGATCGTTGCGCCAGAACGATCAGCTGGTAGGCTCCATCGGCCTGTACAATTTCGATCCGGGTGAGAATTTCGTGCGCTACGGCAATTCCGGCATCGTGCCGGCGCGCACGCCCGAGCCGGTGACCGATCGCGCCGATATCGGCGTCGCCCAGGGCTTCGTCGAGGAATCCAACGTCAATCCGGTGTTGGAGATGACGCGGCTGATCATGGTCCAGCGCGCCTTCGAGAACACCGCCGCCCTGATGCGGCAGACTGATTCCTCAACCGACGAGGCGATCAAGACGCTCGGCTCGAAGTAGCATGTCGCTCGACCAGCCAACCCTGCGCGCACCCGAAAGACTGCCCCAGCCGACGCCGGAAGACCGGCTTGCCGCGCTGGAGCGGATATGGCGGCGCTTCAGCGATGCCGAGGGACTGCTCAAACGCGGCGGTCTCGTCACCGAAGTCACATCGACGCATTACAAGGTGCGCGGCCTTTCGGATTTCGCCAGGCTGGGCGATCTTGTCGAACAGCGCGGCCATGCCGGCACGCGCCGCGGCGAGATCGTCAAGATCAGCCGCGACGAGATTGTCGTGGCCCCCTTCGAACGCAGTGCCGATGCCGGCATAGGCGACGCCGTTTTCCGTCGCGGTCCGCTCGCGGTGGCGCCGCATGCCTCGTGGCGCGGCCGCACGATCGACGCGCTCACCCGGGCGATCGACGGTGGCCCGCCATTGATCAGGGGCGACGGCATGTCCGGGGCCGCCACGCCCGGCGCCATGGCGCGCCAGCGCGTCGGCACCGCCTTCATGACCGGGGTCAAGATCATCGACATTTTCACGCCGCTCTGTTTCGGCCAGCGCATGGGCGTCTTTGCTGGTTCCGGTGTCGGCAAGTCGACGCTGCTGGCCATGCTCGCCGGCGCAGACGCCTTCGACACCGTGGTCGTGGCGCTGATCGGCGAACGCGGCCGCGAGGTCCGCGAATTCCTCGAGGACACGATCGGCGACAGCATGGCCAAGACCGTAGCCGTCGTCGCCACGAGCGACGAAAGCGCCATGATGCGCCGGCGCGCGCCGGACACCGCGATGCGCGTCGCCGAACATTTTCGCGACCAGGGCCACCGCGTGCTTCTGGTGCTGGATTCGATCACCCGCTTTGCCCACGCCCTGCGCGAAGTGGCGACGGGAACGGGTGAGCCGCCGGTCGCGCGCGGCTATCCCGCTTCGGTTTTCACCGAGCTGCCGAAGCTGCTCGAACGCGCCGGGCCGGGAGTGGAAGGGAAAGGATCGATCACCGCGATCATTTCCGTGCTGGTCGACGGCGACGACCACAACGATCCGGTGGCCGATTCCGTGCGCGGCATCCTTGACGGCCATGTCGTGCTCGACCGCGCGATCGCCGAACAGGGCCGCTATCCGCCGGTCAATCCGCTGTCGTCCATATCACGCCTGGCCGGCAAGGCTTGGAGCGTCGAGCAGCGCGCGCTGGTGACGCGGCTGAAGTCGATGATCTCCCGCTTCGAGGACACGCGCGACATCCGCCTGCTTGGCGCCTACCAGGGCGGCGCCGACGTGGAACTCGACATGGCGGTGCGCCAGGTACCCCTGATCTACGAGGCGCTGATGCAATCGCCCAAGGACCGCCCGTCCGCTGATCCGTTCTCCGATCTCGCCCGCCATCTCAAGGGAAAGCAGAATGCCGAACCAGGGGACTGAGCTCCAGCATACCGAGCGTATCCTGCGCGAAATGATCGCTGAGGCGAAAGCCGAAGAAGAGATCGAAGCCAGCCGCAACTCGGCCATCGACGGGCTCTTCGCGGCGCCGCAATGGCCGCAGCCGCCCAAGGCCGCGTTTCCCAGGCTGGGCAAGAAGGCCGGCCGGCGCAGCGATTTCGTCATCGCCGCGCTCGGCATCACGCTCGGCCTGATCTGCGCGCTGTTCCCCTGGTATATCTTCTTCAATCAGGAACAGTTCGGCGTCCAGGCAATCAAGTTCGGCGGCACCGGCACCAATTCTGGACGCGAGGGCGGCGGCGTGGTTGCCGAGCGCAGCGCGCCGCTGACGGCCAAGGACGTTCCGAATGCCAATATCGACCTGCTTGCCACCGGAACCGTGCAGGACGATCCCAGCGCCGCCCCGGCACCAGATGACCAGCCCTTTCCGGCCGACGTCACCAAATTCCGCATGGTCCACGTCGCCAATGGCCGCGCCATGATCGAGGACGACACCGGGCTGTGGATGGTCCAGCGCGGCTCGATACTGCCGGATTCCAACAAGGTGTCGTCGATCGAGCAACGCAACGGCAAATGGGTGATGGTCACCAGCGCCAACCAGGTGATCGAGCTTTCCAGATAAGTTCGCCGCGCTTGCCGGTTGCGTCCGCCCGCAAGGTCCGCGCAAGACTGGCGGCTTAGTCTTTGGGCACACGCCCGGAGATTCCCATGGAGCCCGTTTCTCTTTTCGATCTCGCCGCCAAGCAGGCGCAATGGCTGGCCGTGCGTCAGTCGGCGGTCGCCGGCAACATCGCCAACGCCAACACGCCGGGCTATACGGCAAACGATGTCGAGCCGTTCGAAAAGGTGCTCGACCGCGCGGCGGTGTCGTTGCAGACGACACAGGCCGGACACCTCGGCAGCGCCGCGACCAATGCCGGTTTCGCGATCAAGCCACAGGAAGACGACGGCGTCGTCATGCCGTCCAAAAACACCGTCGTGCTCGAGGACCAGCTTCTCAAGGCCGGTGAGGTGCGCCGCTCCTTCGAGCTCAACACGGCAATCGTCAAGGCATTCCATTCGATGATGATGATGGCGGTGAAGAGCTGACCATGGACGCGCTCACAGCAGCCCTCAAAGTAGCAGCCTCCGGCCTCGGCGCCCAGTCGGAGCGGCTGCGCGTGGTTTCCGAAAACCTCGCCAATGCCCAGTCGACCGGCACCACCCCCGGCTCCGACCCCTATCGCCGCAAGACCATCAGCTTCGTCTCGGAGCTCGACCGGACCACTGGCAGCTCAACGGTCGAAGTGAACTCGATCGACCGCGATCCCACCGATTTTCCCGTGGAATTCCAGCCTGGCAACGAGGCCGCCGACGACAAGGGCTACGTCAAGATGCCCAACGTCAACGTGCTGATCGAAATGGCCGACATGACCGAGGCCAACCGCTCCTACGAGGCCAACCTGCAAGTCGTGAAGCAGGCGCGCGATCTCATTTCAATGACCATCGACCTGATGAGGAACCAATGATCGTGAACGGCATCGGCGCGCTCAACTTGAAGCCTGGACTTGGCGACACGGCGACTGAGCTGCTTCAGGGCGGCGTTGCGCCCGCGACCGCAGGCAACCTCGGCACCTCCTTCGCCGAGGCGCTGAGCCAGGCGGCCACAAAGACCGTCAACACGCTGCAGAACGCCGAGCAGGTCTCGGTCCAGGCGCTCAAGGGCGACGCCGACACCCGTCAGGTCGTCGATGCCGTGATGAGCGCCCAGCAGGCGCTGCAGACCGCCGTCGCCATCCGCGACAAGGTCGTTTCGGCCTATCTCGAAGTCAGCCGCATGGGCATCTGAGGAGTTCGGCCATGAAAGCACTCGCCATCGCCGCCACCGGCATGAACGCCCAGCAGACCAATCTGGAAGTCATCGCCAACAATATCGCCAACATCAACACCACCGGCTACAAGCGGGCGCGGGCCGAATTCTCCGACCTGCTCTACCAGGTCGACCGCACGCAAGGCGTGCCCAACCGCTCCAACGCTTCGCTGGTGCCGGAGGGCGTCTCGATCGGCCTCGGCGTCAAGACCACCGCCGTGCGCAACGTCCACACCCAGGGCGAACTGACCAGCACCGGCAACAGTTTCGACATGGCGCTCACCGGCAGGGGCTGGTTCCAGATCGAAGGCGCCGACGGCGGCACGCTCTACACCCGCGCCGGCGCCTTCAACACCAACGCCACAGGCCAGCTGGTGACGGTGGACGGCGCCAGCGTCATTCCAGCGATCAACGTCCCGGTCGACGCCGTCGAGGTCATCGTCAACAAGACGGGCCAGGTCTTCGCCCGCATCGATGGCCAGACCGACCTGCAGAATCTCGGCCAGCTCCAGATCGTCAACTTCGCCAACGAAGCGGGACTGGCGCCGCTCGGCGACAATCTGTTCCAGGAAACGACCGCCTCTGGCCCGGCCAATGCCGGCGTGCCCGGCGATCCCGGCTTCGCCACCATCCAGCAAGGCTATCTCGAGGCCTCCAACGTCGACCCGGTCAAGGAAATTACCGAACTGATCTCGGCGCAGCGCGCTTATGAGATGAATTCCAAGGTCATCCAGGCCGCCGACGACATGGCCTCGGTCGTCTCCAAGAACATCAGGTAACGACAATGGCCGGTCCGGTCTCCTGCTCCGCGTTCCGCCGCACCGCGCTCGTCCTTGCGCTGGTGACCGGCGGCATGCCGGCTTTCGCGCAGGACGCGGCCAACCGGTCGGCAACGCAGATCGCCAGCAGCCAGCCTGCCGGCGAGGTCGTGCTGATCCCAAACCGGGTCATTTATCCCGGCGAGACCATCGAGCTCGCGGCCCTCAAGCAGGTGACCCTCATCCCCGGCAAGCACAAGCCCGACGCGGTGGCCACCCTTGCCGAGGAACTCCAGGGCAAGATCGCCAAGCGCACGCTGCTGCCCGGCCGCTACATCCCCGCCGCCGCCATTCGCGACGCCTGGCTGGTCGAGCAGGGCGCAGCCGTGCAGGTCTTCTTCATCGCCGGCGGATTGACGATATCGGCCACCGCCGTGACCTTGCAGCCAGGCTCGGCCGGCGATCTCATCAAGGTTCGCAACAGCGACAGCGGCAAGATTCTCTCCGGCACGGTGATGGCCGACGGAACCATCCAGGTCAGCGCTTCATGATGCGTCCGCTTGCTCTTCTGCTTGCAGCCGCGCTCGGCCTGCAGCCTGCCTTGGCCGACGGCCTCACGCCCAAGGCCAAGCGCGAACTCGCCGCCAGGAATGGCGGCGTCTATGACGATCCTGAATATGATCCGGCCACCACCACGCGCATGTTCCGCGTCTCGCCCGGGCCAAGCTCGCTGCCGCCGGGCCAGGTCGCCTCGCGCATCAAGGACATCGCGCAGCTGCAGAGTTCGCGCGACAACCAGCTCGTCGGCTACGGCCTGGTCATCGGCCTCGCCGGATCGGGCGACAGCTTGCGCAACTCGCCGTTCACCGAACAGTCGATCCGCGCCATGCTGGAGAATCTCGGCATCGCCACCGAAGGCGGCAGAGCGCGCGCCAAGAACGTCGCCGCCGTCATCGTCACCGCCAACATGCCGCCCTACGTACAGTCGGGCGCGCGCATCGACATCGACGTCTCCTCGATGGGCGACGCCACCTCGCTCGCCGGCGGCACGCTGATCATGACGCCGCTGAAGGCGGCGGACGGCGAAATCTATGCCGTCGGCCAGGGCGCGGTCATCGTTTCGGGCTTCACCGCCCAGGGTCAGGCCGAGCAGTTGACGCAAGGCGTCCCGACCGCGGGCCGCGTGCCGAACGGCGCCATCATCGAGCGTGCCGTGAAGGCCGAGTTCGATGACCAGCCGATACTGACGCTGCAGCTGCGCAATCCCGATTTCTCGACCGCCATTCGCATCGCCGACGCGATCAATGACTACACCAGCCAGCGCTTCGGCATGCGCGTGGCGGCCGAGCGCGATTCCCGCACCGTGCAGATCAGACGGCCGAAAAGCGTCTCGGCGGCCCGCTTCTACGCTGAGATCGAGAACCTGGTGGTCGAATCCGATACGCCGGCCCGCGTCGTCATCGATGAGCGCACCGGCACCATAGTCATCGGCAACGACGTCAAGATCTCGCGCGTGGCCATCAGCCACGGCACGCTGACGGTGCGCATCACCGAAGCACCACGCGTCGTGCAGCCCGAACCCTTCTCCAAGGGCGAAACCGCCGTCGAGCCGTTTACCGCCATCGACGCCAGCCGGCCCGACGCACGCGTCGCCGTGCTCGACGGCCCCGACCTGCAAACCCTTGTTTCCGGTCTCAACCGCCTCGGCGTGAAGCCCGACGGCATCATTGCCATCCTGCAAGGCATCAAGTCGGCCGGCGCCCTGCAAGCCGATCTGGTTCTCCAATAGGCGATGCCGATGATCTTCTTCCCCTCATTCCATCAAGGATGCCGCCCCGCCGCGATCCTGTTCGCGGCCTGCGCTCTGGCGGCCTTTTCCAGCGGCGTGCATGCCGAGGAAGCCGTCCGCCAGGTCCTGCCGGGGGCGCCGCCCGCACCCGCGCCGCAGCTGTTGGCCCGGGAGAAGGCTCCCGACCAAAGCGAGATCGAGCGCTTCTGCTCCAACATAGCCGACGCCGCCCGCGACCGCCGCTACGTGTTGCAGGCGGAGGAGTTGAAACAGCTCCAGGCCGGCATCGACCAACGCATGAAGGCACTGGACGAAAAGCGGGCCGAATACGAGACCTGGCTGAAGCGGCGCGAGGTGTTCCTGGCCCGGGCCGAGGACAGCGTCGTCAAGATCTATGCCGGCATGAAGCCCGACGCGGCGGCCGAGCGCCTGGCCATCGTCAATGCCGATCTCGCCGCGGCCATCCTGATGAAGCTGGATTCGCGCAAGGCCGGCGTCATCCTCAACGAAATGGACCAGAAGGCGGCGGCGACGCTCACCGGCATCATGGCCAGCGCAGCCCGAAGGGTAGATCCGTCATGATCCGCAGAACGCTCATCCTGTGCGCGGTCGCAGCTTTGTCCGGCTGCGGCACCAATCTCAAGGAGATCGGCAGGGAGCCTTCACTGTCGCCGGTCGGTTCCGGCATCGGCAGTGAAGGAGCTTCGCCCTACAGCTATCCTGAGCCGCCTGCCGCGCCGGTCAAGAAATTCTCGCTGTGGGACGATCGCCAGAGCCGGCTGTTCACCGACCCCAGGGCGTTGCGCGAAGGCGACATTCTCACCGTCAGGATCAAGCTCAACGACAAGGCCAACTTCAAGAACCAGAACGACAGGAGCCGCACCGCCTCGCGCAAGCTGGGTTACGACGTCACGCTCGGATGGGAAGACAAGAGCACGAGCGGCAAGGGCGACGCCGGCCTGAGCTCCAGCACCGAAACCAATGCGGACGGCGAGATCAAGCGCTCGGAGAACCTGGAGCTCAACGTCGCTGCCGTCGTCACCGAAGTCCTGCCCAATGGCAATTTGATGATCAGGGGCTCGCAGGAAGTGCGTGTCAATTATGAGCTCAGGGTGCTTACCATCGCCGGCATGGTGCGCCCGTCGGATATCGGCGCGGAGAACACCATCTCCTATGAACGCATCGCCGAGGCGCGCATCTCCTATGGCGGCCGCGGCCGCGTCAGCGAGGTCCAGCAGCCGGCCTACGGCCAGCAGATCCTCGACCAGGTTCTTCCGTTCTAAGGCATTGGAGACCGCAGCACCGTGGCCAGCGTCGAACAGGTTCCGTCTCGCAAGGGTCCTTCCCTTGCCGTCCAGGGCGCCATGCTGCTCCTGGTGACGGCTGCCGCCATCGGCATGGGCTGGCTGTCCGGCGGCTATCTCAAGGGTGTGGGGGCACCGGCATCGGTACCCGTCGCGCCGGAAAACGAGGGCAAGGTGCCCAAGCCCGCCGACGCGCAAGAGCCCGGCACGGGACCGTCACTCGTCGCGCTGGCGCCGATCACCACCAACATCGCCTCGCCCGCCGAGACCTGGATCAGGATGGAAGTGTCGGTGGTCTACGACGCGCCGCAGCCGCCGGCAATGTCGGATGAGATCCATCAGGATCTTCTGGCCTTCGTGCGCACCCTGAAGATGCACCAGATAGAAGGCGCCAGCGGCTATCAGCACCTGAAGGCCGATATCGAGGAGCGCGCCTCGATCCGCAGCCAGGGGCATGCCAAGCAGGTACTCATCAGGACGTTGCTGCTCGAATGAAGAAATTTCTTCTTGCCGCGGCGCTGCTCGGCGCCGCCACATCGATCGCGACGGCCCAGCAACTGGACCTCGGCGGCATCGGTAAGGCCGACGGCACCACCGTCGGCTACATCATCCAGATGTTCGGCCTGCTCACCGTGCTTTCGGTGGCGCCGGGCCTGCTGATCATGGTGACGAGCTTCACCCGTTTCGTCATCGCCTTCTCGATCCTGCGCGCCGGCATCGGCCTGCAGTCGACGCCGGCGAACCTTATCCTCATTTCGCTGTCACTGTTCATGACCTTCTATGTCATGGCGCCGACCTTCGACCAGGCCTGGAATACCGGCGTCAAGCCGCTGATGGACAACCAGATCAGCCAAACCGAGGCCTTCGAGAAGATTTCCGATCCCTTCCGCACCTTCATGCTGCACAATGTGCGCGACAAGGACTTCGACCTGTTCGCCGACCTCGCGCGCGAACGCGGCCAGACCGTTGCGAAGGAAACCGTCGACCTGCGCATCCTGGTGCCCGCCTTCATGATCTCCGAGATCAGGCGCGGCTTCGAGATCGGCTTCCTGATCGTGCTGCCGTTCCTGGTCATCGACCTGATCGTCGCCACCATCACAATGGCGATGGGCATGATGATGCTGCCGCCGACGGTGGTGTCGCTGCCCTTCAAGATCCTGTTCTTCGTCCTGATCGACGGCTGGAACCTGCTCGTCGGCAGCCTGGTGCGCTCCTTCAACTGATCGCGCCCGGCGCCGAACCGCGCCCTCCCGTTTTTTTCGACAATATTTTTCGATTAACCGTCCGGTTTAGTCCTTTGGTAGGGACTTGCCGCCATATTCCCCGCAGATGGCGGGTGATCGGGTCTCAGACAGATCATTGGCATGATGCCGCTCCGTCATACCGGCCAATCCGGTATGTCAAAAAACACCTGTAAAAAGTAAGGTACGAGTAGACATGGCCAGTATCATGACCAATGCCTCGGCGCTGACCGCGCTGCAGAGCTTGAACGCCACCAACAAGAACCTCGAAACCACCCAGGCCCGCATCTCGACGGGCTATCGCGTTTCCCAGGCTTCGGACAACGCCGCTTACTGGTCGATCGCCACCACGATGCGTTCCGACAACCAGCAGATGTCGACCGTTTCGGACGCGCTCGGCCTCGGCGCCTCGAAGGTCGATACCGCTTACACCGGCATGAACAGCGCGATCGACACCATCAACCAGATCAAGACCAAGCTGACCGCCTCTTACGGCCAGACGGATGCCGACAAGGAAAAGACCCAGACCGAAATCGCCGCCCTTCAGAAGCAGCTGAAGGCCTATGCCGATGGCGCCAGCTTCTCCGGCACCAACATGCTGTCCGTGGACAGCGGCACGGGCACGTCCGTGGCGGACATCAAGATCGTTTCGGCCTTCAACCGTGACGCTTCCGGCGCGGTATCGATCTCGACGATCGACGTCAACGTGGAAAGCACCAAGCTGTACGAGGCGGGTACCACGGCCGGCACCGCGAAGGGCATCCTCGACGCCGCGCGTCTGGGCACCGACGGCAGCGTCACCGCCACGGCGGCTACTCCGGCTGCTGGTGCTACCGTTGCGGCCGGCGACACCTATTCGGTCGCCAGCCTGAAGATCTTCGACTCCGCAACGGGCAAGGGCTTCAGCGACGACCAGATCTCGGGGATGATGAACGTCGTCGACGCCGCGCTCAAGGACATGACGAACGCCGCCACCACGCTCGGCGCCGCCAAGAGCAGCATCGACCTGCAGAAGACGTTCACGCAGAGCCTGATGGACTCCATCGACCGCGGCGTTGGCCAGCTCGTCGATGCCGACATGAACAAGGAATCGACCCGCCTCCAGGCCCTGCAGGTTCAGCAGCAGCTCGGCATCCAGGCGCTGTCGATCGCCAACGGTTCGTCGCAGTCGATCCTGTCGCTCTTCCGCGGCTGATCGCCTTCACCATCCACGAACAGCACCAAGATATCGGGCCGCGCCAAAAGCGCGGCCCGATTGCGTTTGCTCCAGCCCCGCGCAATCCTCGTTCCTTAACTGTCGAAAGCTGACTTTTAACAGGGCGTTAACCATATCGCGCTAGCTATGGTTAACCAATAGCTTACGACAGGTTGTCGAATCGGCCCGACCGGCACGATCGCAGCCGATGGGCAGGCCGACCAGGCCTGTGGGCATGCCGGCTTAGAGAAGGAGCGAGTTTCTTGGCGAGCATCATGACGAACGCTGCGGCGTTGACTGCACTTCAAAGCCTCAACGCCACCAACAAGTCGCTCGAGCAGACACAGGCCCGCGTCTCGACGGGCTATCGCGTCTCCGAAGCCTCCGACAACGCCGCCTACTGGTCGATCGCCACCACCATGCGCTCCGACAACCAGGCGCTCTCGACCGTGCAGGATGCGCTCGGCCTCGGCGCCTCGAAGGTCGACACCGCCTATACCGGCATGAACAATGTGCTGGACACGATCGGCAAGATCAAAACCAAGCTGCTTTCGACCGTCGGCCAGACGGATGCCGCCAAGGCAAAGACGCAGACCGAAATCACGGCGCTTCAGGCGCAGATGAAATCCTTTGCCGACGCCGCCACCTTCTCCGGTTCGAATTTCCTGTCGGTGATCTCCAAGCAGGTGTCGGCCGCCAATGACGGCGTCCAGCCCGACTCCAAGATCGTGTCCTCGTTCAACCGCACCTCGTCCGGCGCCGTCCAACTCGGGACGATTGACATCGATGTCGAGAGCACCAAGCTTTTCGATTCCGGTCTCGCCGGCGAGGTCAAGAACCAGGGCATTCTCGACCGCAAGACATCGGTCTATTCGACCGCGGCCGCGCAGACCCTGTATGACACCGCCTATGCGGCATCGATCGCGGGTGGATCAACGGATATCGCAGCCAACACCGCCGGCCAGACCGCGGCGGGGGCGGTTGCCAAGGTCGACAATATTTCCGCCTACAATCTCGACATCACTGCGGCGGGCGTGACCGACGACATCATCACCCAGATGATCACCAAGATCGACAACGTCATGAGCCAGCTGACCGATTCCGCCACCATCCTCGGTTCGGCCAAGAGCAGCATCGACCTGCAGAAGACCTTCACGCAGAGCCTGATGGACTCCATCGACCGCGGTGTCGGCCAGCTCGTCGACGCCGACATGAACAAGGAATCGACCCGCCTTCAGGCGCTCCAGGTGCAGCAGCAGCTCGGCATCCAGTCGCTGTCGATCGCCAACAGTTCCTCGCAGTCGATCCTGTCGCTGTTCAAGAGCTAACCGCCCACTCGACGTCTTCACCTCAAGGTTGACGGGCCGCGCGCCGAGCGCGGCCCGATTTCATTTTCGCACAAGCTTCGAGGGCTAGTGTTCCAGCGGACAGTCATGCTGGGAGTAGTCGACCGTGCCGGAACAGATCCAGAGCATCATCGCGAATCTCCGCGGGTTTGGCGTGAAGCGCCTGGCCATGCTGGCGGGCATCGCCGCATTGGTGATGAGCGTCATCGGTGTCGCTTCCGTCTATCTCAACCGTCCGGCCTACGACACGCTCTATGTCGGGCTCGACCGCGCCGACGTGAACCAGATCGGCCTCGTGCTGGGCGAGGCCGGCATCGGCTTCGACGTCGGCTCCGACGGAACCTCGGTCCTGGTCCCGGCCGGCACCACCGCGCAGGCCCGCATGCTGCTTGCCGAAAAGGGCCTGCCGACCAGCGCCAATGCCGGCTATGAACTGTTCGACAATGTCGGCTCGCTCGGCCTGACCTCCTTCATGCAGCAGATCACGCGTGTGCGCGCGCTGGAGGGCGAAATATCGCGCACCATCCAGTCGATCGCGGGCGTCAAGGCTGCGCGCGTCCATATCGTTATGTCCGAGCGTGCCAATTTCCGCCGCGACGAGCAGCAGCCCTCCGCGTCGGTCGTCATCCGCTACGCCGGCATCGACGCCGAGAAAAGCGCCATGTCGATCCGCCATCTCGTCGCCGCCGCCGTTCCCGGCCTGTCGGCCGACAAGGTGACGGTGCTCGATTCCAACGGCAATCTGCTGGCGGCGGGAGATGATCCCTCCAACACAAGTGCCGCCCGCACGCTTGGCGTCGAACAAACCGTCGAGGCGCAGATCGGCGACAACATCCGGCGCGCCCTCACCCCGTATCTCGGCCCGGACAATTTCCGCGCCAGCGTCAAGGCCGACGTCAACACCGATACCCGCCAGACGGAGGAGACGATCTTCGATCCGGAGTCGCGCGTCGAGCGTTCGGTGCAGTCGGTGCGCGCCAACGAGAACAACAACCAGAAGCAGGCCTCCACCCCGGCCAGCGTCGAGCAGAACCTGCCCGAGACGCAGACGACCGCCACCGAGGGTCCGCAATCCTCCTCGCAGAACGACCGCAGGGAAGAGATCACCAACTACGAGATCAACTCCAAGAAGATCGCCACCGTCTCCAACGGCTACAGCCTCACCAAGATGTCTATCGCCGTGGTCGTCAACCAGGATCGGCTGAAGGCGATCCTGGGCAAGGACGCCACGCCCGAACAGATCGCCAAGCGCGTCGCCGACATCCAGAAGATGGTGACCTCTGCCACCGGCTTCGACGACAAGCGCGGCGATGTCATCGACGTCTCGGCGGTCGAGTTCATCGACGGGCTCGACGGCGAGGCGATCCCGCAGGCCGGAATGCTCGATTCCGTCGGCCAGCACGCCGGCACGCTGATCAATGCCGGCGCCTTCATCGTCGTGGTGTTCCTGGTGGCCTTCTTCGGCCTGCGCCCGATGGCGGCGGCCCTGACAGCAAAGGCGACGCCGTCCATAGCCGGTCCCAATTTCGACGAGGTCCAGCGCTCGCTGCCGACGCCAGAGGGCACGGCTTCCGCCGAAGCCGGCTCGGCCGTCGGCGCCTTGCCGGGCGTGCGGGCCGGCTCCACGCCGCTCGACGACCTGCGCCAGAAGATCAGGCCCGCGCCGCAGGAGCGGCTTGCCCGCATGGTCGACCTCAACGAGGAGCGCACAGCGCAGATCCTGCGCAAATGGGCGGCCCAGGAAGTCGCGGTGTAGTCCATGCCTTCCCTAGCCCTTTTCGATCTCCTGCCGGATTTCGGCCCGCGCCCGCAACGTGTCAGCCAGCCGAGGGCCGCCGCCGAGCACGAGCCGGAAGCAGCCGTGCCTCAAGCCGATATCGGCACGCTGATCGCCGAAGCGGTCGCCCAGGCGGAGGCAGCGCTTGGCGAGCGGCTTGCGGCTGCCCACGAAGCAGCGATGGACGCTGAACGCCGGGCGAATGCCGAGGAAGCGAAGGCCTTTCTCGAGAGCTTCGGCGGCGATGTCGGCGAGGCGGTCTCGCTGCGCATTGATGCCATGGAGGCGCGCGTGACGGACCTCGTCGCCGCCACGGTCGCCCGCATCATCGGCGGCATCGTCAGTGACGACCTGCAAAAGCGCTCGCTTGAAGCGCTTGCCGGTGCGGTCCGCGAAGCGGTCGGCGATGGCGAAGCGGTGCGCATAGTCGTTCGCGGCCCGCTTTCCCTTTTCGAAGCGCTGAAGGCATCGCTCGGAGCGCGCGCCGCCAATCTCGACTTCATCGAAGCTCCCGGCTTCGATCTCACGGTCTCCATCGACGAAGCGGTGTTCGAGACGCGCATGGCCGAATGGTCGGCAACGCTCTCCCAGGTGTTGGCATGAGCGTCGCCGATGCCGATCAGGCCAGGCACGAGATCATCATCGTGCGTCGTGGCCATGACGACCACGAGGAGGGCCATCACGGTGGCGTCTGGAAGATCGCCTTCGCCGACTTCATGACGGCCATGATGTGCTTCTTCCTGGTCATGTGGCTGATCAACGCCGCCAACGAACAGACCAAGGCGGCGGTCGCCAGCTATTTCAATCCGGTCAAGCTGGTCGACCGCACGTCGAGCCGCAAGGGCCTGGAGGATCTCGGCGACGGTCCGCGCGCCATCGGGCTGACCGCCGACAATCCGGAAGAGGCGGCCACCAAGGCCGGACAGGATGGAGCCGGCGGCGCGGGTTCATCCGATCCCAAAAAGGAAAAGCAGGAGCCGCAGCAGTCCGAGCAGTCCGACGAACACCTGTTCGCCGATCCCTACGCGGTGCTTTCGGAAATCGCCACCAACACCGGCATCATGCAGAACGTCAGCCAGAAGGGCGATGGCGGCGCGCAGAGTGCCGGCCCGGCAACGGGCGCTTCCGGCGGCGCCTCCTATCGCGATCCGTTCGAGCCTGATTTCTGGTCTCAGCAGGTGGCCTCGCCGGGCGCCGAGGCCAGCGCGCAGCGCGCCAGGATCGAAGGTGATCCGGTGAAGCCCGGCGACAAGGCCGCCGAGGCGCAGGTCGCCAAGGTCAAGGCCGTGCCGCCTGCGCCGCCGGTCATCGCGGCGCCGCTTGAACCTCTGGCAAAGGACGGCAAGGCCACAACGGCAATCGCCGAGGCGGGTGATGCGAAAGCCGGCGCCGCCGGGCCCGCGGACGCCAGGGTTGCCGCCGCCCAGGAGGCGGCCAAGCCCGATGCCGGCGAAAAGAAGCCGGGCGCGGCCGCGCTTAAGGCTGCGGCCGATGTCAGGCAGCAGCTGGCCGAGGCCTTCAAACCTGGCGACAAGTTGCACGACGGCGTCTCGGTCGAAGCCACCGACAAGGGCGTCCTCATCTCGATCACCGACCAGCTTGACTTCGGCATGTTCGAGGTCGGCTCCGCGATGCCGCGCCGTGAGCTGGTGCTCGCGATGGAAAAGATCGGCCACATCGTCAACAGCCAGAAGGGCACGATCAGCATCAACGGCCACACCGACGCGCGGCCGTTCCGCAGCGCCGGCTACGACAATTGGCGGCTGTCGACGGCGCGCGCGCA
This sequence comes from Mesorhizobium sp. B2-3-6, assembly GCF_006442305.1. NCBI lineage: Bacteria > Pseudomonadati > Pseudomonadota > Alphaproteobacteria > Hyphomicrobiales > Phyllobacteriaceae > Mesorhizobium > Mesorhizobium sp. B2-3-6. The sequence continues at coordinate 382,151 of NZ_VFVW01000003.1, forward strand.
TTCGGCGTACTACATGCTGGTGCGCGGCGGCGTCGACGAGCGCCGCATCACCGAAGTCGCCGGCTTCGCCGACCGCCAGCCGAAGGACCCCGCCGATCCGCTGTCGGCGGTGAACCGCCGCATCGAGATACTGATGGCGACCGGCGGATGAGGCGGGCGGTCTTCACCAGCCGCTTGATGGGCCTTTTGCTGTTGGCCGGCCAGCCTACGGCCGCCCTCGCGCAGGATTCGTTGCAACCCTATCAGCTGGTGCGCTCGCTGCAGCTTATTCAGGACCGTATCGCCGTCGGCGACCACGCCGCGCTGCCGATGCAGTCCAAGCTGCTGGAGATGATCGATACGCGCTTGCGCGAGGCGGACAAGGACGATTTCAGGGATCCGAAGAATTTTCGCGCGCTGCTGGTCTACGGCATGAGCGGCGGCAACCCGGTGACCGTCGAGGCGGCCGTGTCGCGCGCCACCGCCGATGCGCGGGACCTAGCCCTTGCCAGGGGCGTCATCGATTACCTGAACGGCCGCCCCGGCGAGGCCATCGAAGCCTTGAAGCCGGTCGATCCGATGGCGGAGCCCAGCGACCTCGCCGCCTTCCTTGCCCTGGTCAAGGGTTCGCTGCTCGCCAGCGACCAGCCGGCCGCGGCGCTGGTGCTGCTCGACGAGGCGAAATTGCTCGGCCCCGGGACACTGGTCGAGGAGGCGGCATTGCGCCGCTCGGTCGGCATTGCGGTCGCGCAGCGCGACGCGGCGCGCTTTGCGCTTGCCTCCACACAATATGTCGAGCGCTATCTCTATTCGCCCTATGCCAGCCAGTTCGCCGACTCCTTCGTCTCGGGCGTGATTGAGCTGCACATGTCGATCAGCCAGGACAAATTGGCCGATATCACCTCAATGATGGATCCCGAGCGCGAGAAGGTCATTTATCTGCGCATCGCCCGCCGCGCCGCGATCGACGGCCTGAACGAACTGTCCGCCTTCGCCTCGGCGCGGGCCGAGCAAGGCCGCGACGGCAACACCAATCAGGGCGATCCGCGCGCCCTGCTCTACTCAAGCCTGTCCACCGTGACATCGGGTACCATCGAGGACGTGCGCGCCAAGCTGGGCAAGATCGACCGCAGCCGGCTGTCGGACGGCGACCGCGCGCTGCTCGACGCCGCCGAGGCCATCGCCGGCGAAGTGGTGGCGCCGCCCGCTTCCCTTCCGACCGCCAGCCCGGCACCTGCAGAGGTCATACCATCGCACGAGCCCGAGCCTGCCGCCGCGCAGTCCACCGACGCCGCCGGATTGCCGCCCGTCGAGGGTGCTGTCTCCGAACAGCCGGCCGTCGCGCCATCCGGCGACACAGTGGCAGCTGCGCCGAACCCGCCGGCTCCGGGCGATGCGGCAACTGTCCTGCCGGCATCGGCGCCGGCGGCCGCGGCCAGCACCGACACGTCAGACCCGACCGATGCCGCGATGGTCAAAACCCGTCGACAGCTCGACCTGATCGACCAGATGCTTGGAGCCGCTCCGAAATGACCCCCAGCCTCGGTCCGGCGCTGCCGGGAATCACCACCGCGCGCACGACGGCGGAACAGCCGGCGGCGACCGGAAAGAATGACGACACGGGTTTCGGCAAGATGCTGGACGACAAGGCCGGCCCGGCCCACCCGGACAAGCATCCGGCAGCCGGGGCCGAATCGCGCGATGAGCGCTGGAGCAGGCTTGCCGCCGGTCCTGCCGGGCAGAAGGACGAGCCACTGCCGGCTGGCAAGGCAAGGATCCCATCCAGCGGAATGCTGGCCGCGAAAGCAGCCAGGGACGACAAGACCGCCGAGACGGACAAGGACGCCGATGGCGCAGCGGCCGAGACAGGTACGACGCCGCTCGAGGACCATCTGCCGTTGCTGATCGCGTTCCATGACCTGCGCCATTTCTCGACATCGGCCAGACCGGCCGATACGAGCGAAACCGGACAGGAACCGGCGCTCGACGGGCAGTTCCTGCCGAAGGCCTACCGGCCGAAATCCGCCGCCGGGCATGATGACCTCGAACCGATGTCGAAGCCCGAGCGGACATCGCTCGTCGATGGGGCGCTGACCAAGCTCGATGGCCAGACCGTCAACGACGCCGCCGGCACGCCAAAACGCGATAATACGATCGCGGCCGGGCCGCTGCCCCAGACGGCGCCGGCCGAAGTGCCGGGCGTGGATCCGAAGCACGCGGCACCGCAGCTGAGGTCCATCGCCGATGTTCAGTCCTCGTTGCCGTCCGAGCCCGGAAAACAACCTTCGGCGGCAGGACGCATCGACGTGGTTTCCGAGCGCAGCTTCCCTGCCCCGCCGCAGGCGCCGGTGAGCCAGGCCGCCCTCAACGTGATCGGCGCCATAACAGCCGATGGCGGCCCGAAAACGACGCTTTCGACACACTCCGCAACCGCGCAACTGACAGGCCCTGTTGCCGCCGCGACACATGTGTTGAAGATCGAACTTCATCCGGCCGAGCTTGGCATGGTCACCGCCAATCTTCGCCTCTCCGGAGAACAACTTTCGATTGAGTTGAAGCCTCAAACACATGACGCCTACCACCGGCTGTCCTCTGATAGCGATGCCATCGTCAAGTCCCTGCGCGGACTCGGCTTCGAGGTTGACAAGGTCACGATACTACAACCTTCGGTAGCGGTCCCCGCAACGACCCGCACTGATGCGACCGCATCCTTGCAGACGGCGGCGGGCCGCGACCAGTCGTCCTTTCAACCCGGGAATTCCGGCGGCGGCAACAGCGGCGCCGGCGGCCAGCAACCGGGCCAGCAATCCGCCGGAAGACACAATGATGACGCGCAAGCACACGGCCGCCCCGCTTCGCCTTCTCGCGAGCGCGCTGGCGGCGATATCTTTATCTAGTCTTGCGAGCGCCGCCGCTGCCGCCGCCAATGCTTGCGAACCGGAGATCCTGCGCGCCGCCGACCACTATGGCGTGCCGGCCGGCATCCTCTATGCCGTCGGCTTGACCGAGACCGGCAAGAAGGGAAGCTTGCAGCCCAACGCATTGAATATAGAAGGAAAAGCAGTCTTCCCGACAAGCCGCGCCGAAGCTCTTGCCACCTTCGCCAATGCCCGACGCGAGGGCAAGACGCTGATCGATCTCGGCTGCATGCAAATCAATCACCACTACCACGGCGCGCATTTCCGCAGCGTCGAGGACATGCTAGATCCGCGTCAGAACGTCGACTATGCAGCGCGTTTCCTGGCCAGCCTTCATGCCCGTCACGTGACCTGGTCGATGGCCGTCGCCCGCTATCACGCGGGGCCCGACAACGACCCGGCGCAGAAGGTCTATGTCTGCCGCGTGATATCAAACATGGTGGCCACCGGCTTCGGCAAATGGACCGGCAACGCCCGCACGTTCTGCAACCCATGAGTGTATTGTTGCATCTCATGCAATCAGTCGCAAGGTCTCGGCGTTGCGCTTCGACTTGGCCGGGACTTGGAGCACCAAGCATATCTCACCCCATGCTAATGCAACCGATGCGATTCCAGACTCCCAAGAAACTAGTTACAAGAAATGACGGTTGTTCAGGATTCCTGCCAGCGGATACGGCTTTCCCTCACGGGGCAGATGAGCTGATTCGGAGGCGGGGCCGATGATCGTTATCGTTGACGAGCGAGAGCTCGTGACAGACGGATACAATTCACTTTTTGACCGCGAGGGCATCGCCTGCGCGGGCTTCGCTTCCGGCGAATTCGGCGAGTGGGTGAACTCGGCGGCCGATGCCGATCTGCGCTCGGTCCGGGCCTTCCTCATCGGCGACTGCCGCGAAGGCGCGATCTCTCCGCGCCAGATCCGCGACCGCACCGGAGCCCCGGTGATTGCTCTCAGCGAGCAGCATTCGCTGGAGAACACGTTGCGGCTGTTCGAGAGCGGTGTCGATGACGTCATCCGCAAGCCGGTCCATATCCGCGAGATCCTGGCTCGCATAACAGCCATCCGCCGCCGCGCCAACGAGGATGCCGCCTTTACCGAGATCGGCGCCATGCGCATCTTCATGGATGGCCGCGACCCCGAAATCAATGGCCAGCCGCTTCCCTTGCCGCGCCGTGAGCGCCGCATTCTCGAATATCTGGCAAGCAATCGCGGCCGCCGCGTCACCAAGACCCAAGTATTCAACGCCATCTACGGCATCTTCGACGAAGAGGTCGAGGAGAACGTGGTGGAAAGCCACATCAGCAAGCTGCGCAAGAAGCTGCGCGAGAAGCTGGGCACCGATCCGATCGATTCCAAGCGCTTCCTCGGTTACCGGCTGGTGTTCTGATGCACCGCCGCGCCAGCCTCGCGCAAGACAGGACGCGTAGCCTCGCTGCCAATGGCATGGACATTGCGGAGACATTTCGATGAGCCTCTACGGGATGATGCGGACCGGCGTTTCCGGCATGAACGCGCAGGCCAACCGTCTGTCGACGACAGCCGACAACATCGCCAATTCCGATACCACCGGCTACAAGCGGTCCTCCGCCGAATTTTCAACGCTGGTCATGCCCTCGACGGGCGGCGCCTATAATTCCGGCGGCATCACCACCACGATCCGGCAGGCGGTCAGCGATCCCGGCGTGCTCCAATACACCACCTCTGTCTCCGATCTTGCCGTCAGCGGCGACGGCTTCTTTGTCGTCCAGGACCCGAGCGGTACGCCTTTCCTGACCCGCGCCGGCGCCTTCGTTCCCGATGGACAGGGCAGGCTCGTCAACTCGGCCGGCTTCCAGCTGATGGCCTACAGCTACGAAAATGGCGTGCCGGCGGCGACGGTGAACGGTTTTGAAGGATTGGTCCCGGTCGTCATCTCCGACCAGGGAATGACCGCGACCCCGAGCACCGAGGGTCTCTACAGCGGCAACTTGCCCGCAGGCGCGACGCCGGTCGCGGCAGGCAACCTGCCCACCACCAACGCCGCAGGCGCGCAGTACACCTCGAAATCCTCGATGGTCGCCTATGACAATCTCGGCAACAAGAAGCTGCTCGACGTCTATTTCACCAACACCGGCGCCGGCACCTGGCAGGTGTCGGTCTTCGACCAGTCGAAGGCGACCGCCGGAACGTCATTCCCCTACGCCGGCGGCGCGCTGGGCTCGGCCAACCTGACCTTCGACACGACCACGGGCAAGCTCACCGGCGCCGTCGACAGCGTCTCGCTCACCGTGCCCAACGGCAGCGCCTTTTCGTTGGATCTGTCGGCATTGACTCAGCTCGGCACCGGCTTCACGGTTTCGGACGCTCAGGTCAACGGCAACGCGCCGAGCACCATCGACAAGGTGCAGATCAGCAAGGACGGCACCATCTACGCCCAGTACAAGGACGGCTCCACCAAGCCGCTCTACAAGATCCCGCTGGCCGATGTGCAGAGTCCCGACCAGCTCACCGCGCTGCCCGGCAATGTGTACTCGCAGGGCACCGAATCCGGCGCGGTCCGCGTCGGCTTTGCCAATGAAGGCAAGCTCGGCTCCATCATCTCCGGCGCGCTCGAGAATTCGAACGTCGATATCGCCGAGGAACTGACCAACATGATCGCGGCGCAACGCAGCTACACCGCCAATTCGAAAGTCTTCCAGACCGGTTCCGACCTGATGGACGTCCTTGTCAACCTGAAGAGATAAAACCGGGCAACGCCCGTGAAAGACCCGCATGTCGCTTTCCACCGCATTGAGCATCGCCCAATCGGCGCTTATGAACACCGCTCGGCAGACCAGCGTTGTCTCGCGCAACGTCGCCGACGCTTCCAATCCGGACTATACGCGCCGCATCGCCGTCGTCACCAGCACGGCGCCGGGCGCGCGCTCGGTTGATATCCAGCGCGTAGCCAACGACCTGCTCTTCCGCCAGAATCTCAGCGCCCTGTCGGCGTACAGCGGCCAAAACGCGCTCTATAGCGGCCTGGATCAGCTGGATGTTTCGGTCAATGGCGTTGACAATGCGTCCTCTCCCTCGACCGCGATCGGCAATTTGCAGCAGGCGCTGCAGCTCTATGCCACCTCGCCCTCGAACCAGAATCTCGGCTCCAGCGTCATCGACGCAGCCAAGCAGGTCGTGCGTTCCCTGAACGAAGGCTCCAGGGCCATTCAGGACTTTCGCACCCAGACCGACGGCCAGATCGCCACCGCGGTAGACGATCTTAACTCGCTGCTCAGCCAGTTCCAGGATGCCAACCAGGCTGTCATATCAGGCACGCGCTCCGGCACCGACGTGTCCGATGCGCTGGACCAGCGCGACGCGCTTTTGAAGAAGATCTCGGACTATGTTCCGGTCTCCACCTTCACGCGCGGCGACAATGACATGGTCATCACCACGGGTGACGGCACGACGCTGTTCGAAACCATCCCGCGAACGGTCAGCTTCGCCCCATCCTCCGGCTACAGCGCCGGTACCGTCGGCAATGCCCTCTACATCGATAATGTGCCGATCTCGGCGGGAACCGGCGGCAACACCAGCGCTAGCGGCAAGCTTGCCGGTTTGCTGCAATTGCGCGATGGCGTCGCCTCGACCATGCAGAGCCAGCTCGACGAGACCGCGCGCGGCCTGATCACGGCCTTCGCCGAGACCGCGCCGTCAATGCCCAACGCCGCCGGGCTGTTCACCTGGTCGGGCGCGCCGGCGGTGCCGGCCGCTGGCACGCTGGTCAATGGCCTTGCCGGCACGATCAGCGTCAATGCCGCCATGGATCCAAGTGTCGGCGGCAATCCGGCACTGCTGCGCGACGGCGGCGCCAACGGCGCGGCCTATGTCGTCAACACTGGCGGCGCCTCTTATTCCAGCCTTCTGGTCGCCTATGGCGACCGGCTCGATCAGCCGATGACATTCGACCCCGCCGCCGGGATTTCGGCGACGTCGAGCGTTGCCGACTATGCCGCCAATTCGATCGGTTGGCTCCAGGGCGTGCGCCAGCAGGCTTCGACCGCAGCCGACGCCAAGCAAGCCCTGGCGTCGCGCAGCGCCGAGGCGCTGTCCAACGCGACCGGCGTCAATGTCGACCAGGAAATGTCACTGCTTCTCGATCTCGAACATACCTATCAGGCATCGGCCCGAATGATGAAAACCGTCGACGACATGTTGGCGGCTCTGCTCAGCGCGGTGGGATAATCCATGACCTCAGTCTCTTCGGCCGCTCTCTCGAACGCCATGCGCTATCAGCAGATGCGCATGCAGGCCGAGCTCGTCAAAGCCACGAAGGAGTCCTCCACCGGCAGGGTCGCCGATGTCGGCCTGGCACTGGGCGGACGCACCGCCCAGTCCGTAACCTTCTCGCGCGATCTCGACCGGCTCAATGTCATTATCGATTCCAACGGCCTGGTGGCCGCCCGGCTCTCCTCGACGCAGACCTCGCTCGGCCAGCTCTCCAGCGTCGCGCAGACCTTGCTGTCGAGCCTGACCACCTCAACGTCGGGCGATTCTTCCGCCAACCTCACCCAGTCGGCCGGCAAGACGGCCGTCCAGCAGCTCGCCTCGATCCTCAACACCAGCGTCAACGGCGAGTATCTGTTTGCCGGCACCAACACCGACGTCAAGCCGATCAACGATTTCACAGCGGCCGGATCACCCGCCAAGGCTGCCTTCGACGCCTCCTTCGTCGCCAATTTCGGTTTCACGCCGGATGACCCCGCCGCGGCAAACATCACCGCGGCCCAGATGGACGATTTCATCACCAACGACGTCGAGCCGCAGTTCTTCGGTTCGGGCTGGCAGGCCAACTGGTCGAACGCCACCGACCAGCAGATCGTCAGCCGCATCGCGCTCAACGAAACCACCGCGACCTCGACCAGCGCCAACAGCGACGGCATCAAGAAGCTCGCCATGGCGGCGGCCATGGTCTCCAGCCTGATGTCGACCAACATCAGCCAGGCGGCGAAGGACACCATCGTCGGCCGCTCGCAGTCGCTGGTTGGCGAAGCGCTCAGCGGCATCGGCCAGGTTCAGTCCGAAACCGGTATCGTCCAGAAGCGCGTGTCCGACGCCGTCGACCGCATGAAGACGCAGGTCGACCTGTTCGAGCGCCACATCCTCGATCTCGAAGCGGTCGACCCGGCCGAAGCCGCGACCCGCGTCGCCGACCTGACGCAGCACATCGAGACCTCCTTCGCATTGACGGCGCGGCTCCAGCAGCTCAGCCTGTTGAATTACCTGACCTGACAACTCTGAACCGGAACGGTAGAGCCAACGATGTACCAATTCTCCTACGCCGACATCCAGAGCACCTCTGTCGCCGATGCGAAGGACCGTGAACGGGAGCTGCTGACCCGCTCGATCGACATGCTGGCGGCGGCCGCCGCCCTTGGCCCCGCTTCGATGGAGGCAGTGGAGGCGCTGCATTTCACCAACCGCGTCTGGACCGCCTTTGTCGAGGATCTCGGCTCCAACGACAACGCGCTTCCCAAGGAACTGCGCGCCAACCTGATTTCGATCGGCCTTTGGCTGCTGCGCGAGGCGGAAGACATCCGCCAGGGCCGCACCCAGAATTTCGAGGGACTGATCGAGGTATCCCAGATCATCCGCGACGGCATTCAATGACCAACACGCTGAAGATATCGCTGAAGCCGAACGAGAAGATCTACATCAACGGTGCGGTCATCCGCGTCGACCGCAAGGTCACCGTCGAATTGATGAACGACGTGCAGTTCCTGCTCGAAAGCCATGTGATCCAGGCCGATGACGCCTCGACGCCGCTCAAGCAGCTGTATTTCATCCTCCAGGTGATGCTCATGAACCCGGCCGGCGCCGGCGAGGCGCGCGAAATGTTCCGCCGCTCCCTACCGCTGCTGCTTGCAAGTTTCGAGGACGCCGAGATCGGCAGTGCGCTGAAACAGATCGACCGCATGGTCGGCGAGGACCACATCTACGAGGCGCTAAAGGCGATCCGGTCGCTCTATCCGCTCGAACGCCGCGCGCTGGGCGGCAATGACGACGTTCCGGGCGCCTCGCGTCCGCTGGCTGTGGGAGCACGCTGATGACCGTGGACATGACGACGACGATACCGGTTGGCACCAATCAGGCCAGCCAGCAGACCTCCAAGACCGCTGTCGACTACCAGTCCTTCCTGAAGCTTCTGATCGCCGAGATGAAGAACCAGGATCCGACCAAGCCGATGGATTCGACACAGTACGTCGCCCAGCTCGCCACCTTCTCGCAGGTCGAGCAGTCTGTGCAGACCAATACCAAGCTGGACCAGATCATGCAGTCCTCGGCGCTGTCGCAGGCCGATGCGCTGATCGGGCGCTCGATAACGTCCGCCGACGGCAAGACGACGGGCACCGTCGCGTCCGTGCGCCTTGCCAGCAGCGGCCTCATCGCCGTGCTGGGCAACGGCACCGAGATCGCGGTCGGCCCCGGCGTCTCGGTCAAGGCGGCAAGCTGACGGCTCCGGCGGGCCGACCCCATGAACGAGGCCGACGCACTCGACATCGTCCAGTACGCGGTGTGGACGGTGCTGACCGCATCCGCCCCGGTGGTGCTGGTCGCCATGGCGGTGGGTATCGGCATCGCCTTGATCCAGGCCCTGACGCAGGTCCAGGAGATCACCTTGACCTTCGTGCCGAAGATCGTCGCCATCATGCTCGTGGCGGCGCTGACCGGTCCCTTCATCGGCAGCCAGATATCGGCCTTCACCAACGTCGTCTTCGAGCGCATTGAAAACGGGTTCTAGCTGCTTGCGGCGAGCCGGCCCGTTCTGTCCCGACGACTTACCGGCAGCAGCCTGCTGTCGCCGATGCGGACCGTGTACGGCATAGGGCTGCATCCGCGGCGCGGCGTCGAAGCAACGCCGCACGGCTGCGTGGTCCTCCTCTATCCTCTTGTTGGACCATGATCTTTTTTTCAGGACGTTCGCTCTTTGCGGCACGATGCCATAGTTTCGGCAAACCATCCGCGGAAACGGATCACCGCAACGATCGGCAAGCCATGACAGGGCCTTTCCTATGATTGACGAAAAGCCGGAGAGCGAGAGCGTTTCGGCGCTGGCGCCGTTCCGGCACGGCATCTTCCGCGCCGTGTGGTCGGCCAGCCTCGTGTCGAATTTCGGCGGCCTCATCCAGGGCGTCGGCGCCGCCTGGATGATGACCACGATCGCCACCTCGCCCTATCAGGTCGCGCTGGTGCAGGCCTCGACCACCTTGCCGATCATGCTGTTCGCGCTCGTCGCCGGCGCCATCGCCGACAGCTTCGACCGGCGCAAGGTTATGCTGGTCGCCCAGACCTTCATGCTGGTCGTCTCGGTGCTTCTGACCCTGTTCACCTATTCCGGCTTGATGACGCCGTGGACGCTGCTTGCCTTCACCTTCCTGATCGACAGCGGCACGGCCCTGAACAGCCCGTCCTGGCAAGCCTCCGTCGGCGACATCGTGCCCCGCAACAAGGTGCCGGCCGCCGTCGCGTTGAACTCGATGGGCTTCAACCTGACCCGCAGCGTCGGTCCGGCGATCGGCGGCATCATCGTCGCCGCAGCCGGGGCGGCGGCCGCCTTCGCGGCCAACGCGGTGAGCTATATCGGTCTCATCGTCGTGCTGGCGCGCTGGAAGCCGCAGGTTCAGCCATCGACGCTGCCGCGCGAATCGCTTGGCGCGGCCATGGGCGCAGGCCTGCGCTATGTCGCCATGTCGCCCAACATCGGCAAGGTGCTGGTCAGGGGCTCCGCCTTCGGCTTCAGCGCCGGCGCGGTGCTGGCGCTCCTGCCGCTGGTGGCGCGCGACGTCGTCAAGGGCGATGCCTTGACCTATGGCATCATGCTGGGCGCCTTCGGCATCGGCGCGGTCGGCGGCGCGCTGATCAGCGTGCGGCTGCGCCAGCTTTTGTCCAGCGAGACCATGGTGCGCTCGGCCTTCGCCGGCTTCGCCGTCTGCGCCTTCAATGCCGCCGTCAGCCACAACGCCTGGCAGACATCGCTCGGCCTGCTGGTCGGCGGCGCGTGCTGGGTGATCGCGCTTTCGCATTTCAACGTCACCGTGCAGATGGCGACGCCGCGCTGGGTCGTCGGCCGGGTGCTGTCGGTCTATCAGACCGCGACCTTCGGCGGCATCGCGCTCGGCAGCTGGATCTGGGGCATCGTCGCCGACGCGCATGGCGCCGGGACAGCGCTGATCGCGGCGGCCATCGCCATGCTGGCTGGCGGCGCCATCGGCCTCGTGCTGCCGCTGCCGCAGCAGCAGGTGCTGAACCTCGATCCGCTCAACCGCTTCAAGGAGCCGCATCTCGCGCTCGACCTGAAGCCACGCAGCGGCCCCATCGCCATCATGATCGAATACATCATCCGCGACGAGGACGTGCCGGAGTTCCTGGCCACCATGGCCGAGCGCGGCCGCATCCGCCGCCGCGACGGTGCCCGCAACTGGACGCTGGCGCGCGATCTCGAAAATCCGGCGATCTGGATCGAGCACTACCACACGCCGACCTGGCTCGAATATGTCAGGCACAACGGCCGCATCACCCAAGCCGACGCCATGGTCGGCGAGCGCCTGCGGGCGCTGCACAGCGGCGACGAGCCGCCGCGGGTGCGCCGCGTGATCGAGCGCCCGACAACCGCGGGCACGGCGCTGGTCATGGCAAAGGGCCCGATCGAGCATTAGGAGTGCAGGATAGCGCGAAGACGTTTTCGTCCGGGCTTGCATCAACACAAAGCGTTAGAGCGGACCCAGCCAGCGGAACGCGCGCTTCAGTTCGGCGACGCCATCGCGTTCGTACCAACGGCCGTGCGCCATGATCACGCGTTCCGGATTCCATTCTAGCATCTTTTCGACTGCCGCCTTGAGTTGCCCCCTGGGGAAGGTCAATCGCAAATCGCGCGGCGTCTTGCCATCCGGATCAACGACACCAGCCGCCCTGGCAAGCCCAGCGCCACGGCCAGCCAAGCTTCCGCGGTTCGAAGTTCTCGATCAGGTCTGTCAGGATCAATGTTCGGCTGACGGAATGGAAGAACACCATCTCTGTCATGAAGCTGCCTTCCACCGGCAGCGACTTGAGGTCATCGTCCCACGGGTAGCCCCTCTCGGCACCAAGCTCGTTCGCCTCGAAATCGATCCTGTCGCCCGCCTGCTCGCGAATGCCCGGTGCCAGCCAGATACCCGCATCCGCAAAGGCCCTGCGCCACATCGGAATCCACCAATAGTGGATCCGGTTCGGCCCGATGATGTAGCGGACCTTGCCCAATCCAGCGATCTCGGCCTCGAGGCTCTCTGTCAGCAAGGTGGGTGAATGGACGAACAAATCGCCGTCGTTGACGCGGATGACGGTCATCCGCGTCGGAAACCGCATTTTCGGCCAAGGCATGCCGAAGCGGATGACCGGGCCATCCACGATCCAGATGTCCTTCGAAACCAGCTTTAACGTGTTGAGCGGCGGATATGGTGCGCGGTCGGCCATGATTTGCTGAAGTAGGGCGGAGAACAAGCTTGGCCACGGCAGCTTCGCCTTGCACGAGCTCAGCCGGGCCGGCTCGGCAGCCTACCTTCGCCCGACCTACCCTTCGCCCGACAGGTCCCGGCGCGCTTTTTCTAGCTCCTCGGCATAGCGCCGCATCAGATGACCCTCGGTCAGCAGTCCGAGCACGATGTGGTCGGTGAAATCCTCGACCACGGCCAGCTCCTCGGCGCCGGCCCGCTGGAAGGTCTCGGCGGCCGACTGCACGTTCATGCTCGGCACCAGGACGGCATCCTTGTATTGCGCCAGATCGCGCACCGCCGTCTCGCCGTCGGACAGGTCGCTATGCAGTTCGGCAACGATCAGCACGCCGACATACTGATCGCCGGCGTCGACGGCAATGACGCGCTGGGCCGAACCCAGCGGCACCTGCTTGCGGAAGGCCGCAAGCGTCGTGTCGGCATTGATGGTCTTGATGTCCTTGCGCATCATCGAGCCGACGGTCAGGCTGCGCATCCAGCCGACGTCATGGGCACTGCGGATCGTCTCGCCGCGCAGATGAAAGCGCCACGTCGAGAAGGAGTAGCCGAAGGTCTCGCGCACCAGGATCGCCGCCATGATCGAGGCCGCCAGGACGACGCCGGTTAGCGTCAGGTCGCGGGTCGATTCCAGCGCCAGGAACGTCATCGTCAGCGGCCCGCCGACGACGCCGACCGCCAGCGATGTCATGCCGACGACGGCAGCGACGGCGGAATCGATGCCGGTCGACGGTGAGATGAAAGCCATCACATCGGCGAATGCCTTGCCGAGCAGGGCGCCAAGAAACAGCGAAGCGAAGAACAGTCCGCCGCGAAACCCCGAACCCAGCGAGATCGCGGAAGCCGCCAGCTTCAGCACGAAGACGCTGGCCACCACGCTCAGCCCATAGTTCATGGCGAATTCGCGATGCAGCGCGCCGTGGCCGCTCGACAGCACCTGCGGCGTGACCAGCCCGAGCAGGCCGACGATGACGCCGCCGATGACGGGACGCAGCGAGGCATCGACCGACAGCTTGGCAAAGGCGCGTTCGACCAGCGTCACCAGATGCATGATGGCGATCGAGGCGGCCCCGCCAAGCAGCCCAAGCAGCAGGAAGGGCACGTACTGGCTGGCCGTGAGTGCCGGCAGGCCCGCAAGCTCCAGCGGGAACGGCACGCCGCCGAACATCTCGGCGGTGAGCGAGGCGGAGATCGCCGCGGTCATGACAGGCACCACATTGGCGACCGAATAGATGCCGATGACCAGTTCGAAACCATAGAAAGCGCCGGTCAGCGGCGCGTCGAAAGCCGCCGCGATGGCGCCGGCGGCGCCGCAGCCGACCAGGATGCGGACATCGTTGCGGCGCAGCTTGAACAGCCGCGCCAGCCGCGAAGCCAGGCCGGAACCGACCTGCGTGTAGCCGGCCTCCAGCCCGACGGAGGCGCCGAAACCGCTGGAGAGCATGGTCTGGCCGGCGATGATGAACGTATCGGTCAGCGACATGCGACCGCCATAGAGCGCGTTGGCCTCGATCGGGTCGACAGGCGTGCGGAATCTCCGCTTTCTCAGCCAGATCACCGTCAGCCCGAGCAGGATGCCGCCGATCGCCGGGATCAGGGCCTGCATGGGGTGGGCGAGGGAGAACATGCCCGAAAGCCGGCCGCCGGCCTGCACGCCGAACAACAGCCCGTGCAGGTCCTGCACGATCTGGCTCATCGCGGTGACCAGTATGCCCGCCATCACGCCGACGATGCCGGCAAGGACGACAACCGCTATGCCTCGCGCTTCGAGCAGCGGGATCGAATTGATGAGCACCGCGCGCAGCCGGCGAGCGTAGACTTGCGGTTGATTCCTGGGCGATTGGTTTTTGGTAAGCACCGGAGCGGCTCGCCGACATCAGCAAGGCATTGAAAACACTGCCGTGCTGATACGCCGAGCGGCACCGCATGGCAACCACAATGACGGCGCCCGCGCGCCCTTTGGGAGGGAGCCCGTCCGGCCGCCGATGGTCAGGTCGGCTTCGGGTCGCCGGCCTCGTAGAGCACGAGATTGCGCTCGCCGATGCCGAGCGCCGGCCAGCTTGCGCGCCAGTCCACAAGGTGTGGCGCGGCGAAATGTGCGTCGAGCGCCGCCCTGTCACTCCAGACTTCCGTGACCCGGATCAACCCGGCATCGAGGACATCCTGCGCATAGGAGTATGCGAGGCAACCGGGCTCGGCACGGCTGGCGACAACCATGCGTTCCATCGCTGGCCTTGCCTGTTCGAGCTTGTCGGGTGGCAGACGAACCGTGCCGATGACCAGCAGCATGAGATTTCCTTTCGATGGTTGGGCAGGCCACTCTCCCACCCTCGCGCAAGCTTGGCCAGCTACCCTCGCCGGGCTGTCGCATGCTCGGCAGCCCCACGGTTTTCGAGGACTAGAATGGCGATAAGCGAAAGCATCCAGCCCGGCGCCGTGGCCAAGAACGGTCGCGACGTCTTCTTCGCGCTGGGCATCGTCATCATCCTGGCCGTGCTGTTCCTGCCGATCCCGGCCTTTCTCATCGACGTCGGCCTTGCCTTCTCGATCGCCCTTTCGGTGCTGATCCTGATGGTGGCACTGTGGATCCAGCGGCCGCTCGACTTCTCCTCGTTTCCGACCGTGCTGCTCATCGCTACCATGCTGCGGCTGTCGCTCAACATCGCCACCACGCGCATGATCCTGTCGCACGGCAATGAAGGCACGCATGCAGCCGGCTACGTCATCGCCGGCTTCTCCAAACTGGTCATGGCCAGCGATTTCGTCATCGGCCTGATCGTCTTCATGATCCTGATCGTGGTGAACTTCATCGTCATCACCAAGGGCGCCACCCGTATCGCCGAGGTCGGCGCCCGTTTCACCCTCGACGCCATCCCCGGCAAGCAGATGTCGATCGACGCCGACCTCTCCGCCGGCATGATCGACGACAAGACAGCGCAGTTGCGCCGCCGCGAGCTGGAAGAGGAATCCTCCTTCTTCGGCTCGATGGACGGCGCCTCGAAATTCGTCCGCGGCGACGCCATCGCCGGCCTCATCATCACCGCCATCAACATCGTCGGCGGCATCGCCATCGGCTATATCAGGCACGGCATGGGCATGGGCGAGGCCGCCGACGTGTTCATCAAGCTGTCGGTCGGCGACGGTCTGGTCACCCAGATCCCGGCGCTCATCGTCTCGCTCGCCGCCGGCCTGCTGGTTTCCAAGGGCGGTACACGCGGTTCGACGAACCAGGCCGTGTTCGGCCAGCTCGGCGCGCATCCGCGAGCGCTCTATGTGGCGGCGGCGCTGCTGGTGCTGCTCGGCCTGATGCCCGGCCTGCCCTTCTTCCCCTTCTTCGCGCTCGCCGGCGGCATGGCCGGCCTCGGCTATGTCATTCCGATGCGCCACAACCGGGCCATGGCCGAGGCCGAGGCGCTGAAGAACCAGGAGAAGGCGACCAAGGCCGAGGAAGAGAAGAACTCGGTCAAGGCCTCGCTCGCCACCGCCGAGATCGAGCTTCTGATCGGCAAGCAGCTTTCGACCCGGCTGCTGGTCTCGCATCAGGAGCTGGTCTTCCGCATGGCCAAGATGCGCAAGAAGTTCGCCCAGCAATATGGCTTCGTCGTGCCCGAAGTGCGCGTCGCCGACGATTTCGCCATCCCGCCGAAAAGCTATCAGATCAAAGTGCACGGAACGGTGGTCGCCGAATATTCGATGCGCGTCGGGGAGATCATGGTGCTGCTCGGCAACCGCGACGTTCCCGAAATTCCGGGCGAGGAGATCCGCGAGCCGGCCTTCGGCATGCGTGCCTATTCCGTCATGGAAACATTCGCCGAGGATCTGAAGCGCGAGAACTACACCTTTGCCGACAACATGTCGGTGCTGCTCACCCATCTCTCCGAGGTCATCCGCAACAACCTGCCGCAGCTTCTGTCCTACAAGGACATGAAGGCGCTGCTCGAGCGCCAGGATCAGGAATACCGCAAGCTCGCCGACGAGATCTGCACCACGCACATCTCCTATCCCGGCCTGCAGGCAGTGTTGAAGCTGCTGCTGGCCGAGCGTGTCTCGATCCGCAACCTGCACCTGATCATCGAGGCCATCGCCGAGATCGCGCCGCATGTGCGCCGCACCGAGCAGATCGTCGAGCATGTCCGCATCCGCATGGCGCAGCAGATCTGCGGCGATCTTTCGGAGGGCGGCGTGCTCAAGGTGTTGCGTCTCGGCAACCGCTGGGACCTCGCCTTCCACCAGAGCCTCAAGCGCGACGCCAAGGGCGAGGTGCGCGAGTTCGATATCGATCCGCGCCAGCTGGAAGAATTCGGCCAGGACGCCACCAAGGCGATCAAGAAATTCCTCGAAGCCGGCGAGCGTTTCGTCCTCGTCACCGCGCCCGACGCGCGCCCCTATGTGCGCATGATCATCGAGCGGCTGTTCACCACGCTGCCGGTGCTCTCGCATGTCGAAATCGCCAAGGGCGTCGAGATCAGGGTGCTCGGGACCATATCGTGAGCGTTCTCTCGCAAGCGGTCGTCATCGCGGCGTTCCTCGCCTTCTGCCGCATCGGCGCCTGCTTCATGCTGATGCCCGGCCTGTCCAGCGCCCGCATCCCAGTGCAGGTCAGGCTGTTCGTTGCAGTCGCCGCCACCGCCGGCCTGCTCGCCTTCCTGTGGGACAAGATCTTTCCCTTCGTCGATCCGCGTCCGCAGATCCTGGTGCCGATGATCGTTTCCGAACTCCTGGTCGGCGGTCTGATCGGCGCCATGACCAGGCTCTACATGGAAGCCCTGCGCTTCATGGGGTCGGCCATCGCCATGCTGATCGGCTATGGCGGCTCGGGCGGGCCAGCGATCGAGGAGCCCGAACCGCAGGCGGCGCTCGCCGCCATGATCTCGTTCTCGGCACTGCTGCTGCTGTTCGTCTTCGACTTCGACCATGAGATCATACGCGCGCTGGTGACGTCCTATACGGTCGCGCCGGTCAACGTCTTCTTCAACCCGCAGGCGGCACTGGTCGATGTCGCCGACACGGTGTCGGACACCTTCTTCCTGGTCATCCGCCTCGGCAGCCCTTTCGTCGCCTATGCCATTCTCGTCAACCTGACGATCGGCTTCGTCAACAAGCTGACGCCGCAGATCCCGATCTATTTCATCTCTCAGCCCTTCGTCATCGCCGGCGGCATGCTCATCTTCTATTTTGCCGTCGGCTCCATGCTGTCGCTGTTCGTCGACGGCTTTGTCGACCTGACGCTGGCGAGGTGACATGAGCACGCGCAAGGACCGCCTGAAGAAGCTGGTCAAGGTTCAGGAACAGTTGAAGGCGCTGCACGAGACGCGCCACGCCACCCTCCTCGCCGCCGCAAATGCCGCCGAAGCCGAGGCCAAGGAACTGGTCGAGCATTTCGACAAGGACAATTCCCTCTCCGGCCTTTTCCCCGATCTCTACCACCGCCGCATCGCCCAGGCCGTCGTGCGCCAGGAGGCGAACCTCGAAAGCGCCAGGAAGGAGGCCGGCCTCGTCGCGTCGGCAACCGCGCGCACCAACATGGTCGAGCGCGCCTACAAGGACGTGCGCAACCGCGACGAACGCGAACGCTCCGACCGCGAACGCCTCGATCTGATCGCGCAGAAGCGGGGACAGGAGTAGAGGAGGAGGTCTGGACGCAAAGCAAGCCTTCGCAGCGGAATCCTGACTGACCGCTTTGCGCCTCGTACGGGCTATGGATGCAATTTCGCGTCTACCCAGAAGCCGCCCGTACAGCCTGTCGAAGAATGTGCCGAGCCTCCGCATTGCGGAGGATCGTAAAAAGGCGACTTTTCAGCTAGCTTGTTATCTGTTCGGCGGCAGCTTCCTCGAGGCCCGCTGCCGCTTGGAGGGCAAGACCGCGAGCCGCTGCCTGTGAATCGTAAAATTCCTCCAGCGCATGGACCCTGCCCCACCGCAGGGTAAACACGTGGAGACCTCGGTTGATGTACGACGTGTCGCCGTTGAGCAGGGTCGCGGTGCCATCCCACTGGGCAAACACAGTGGTATGCCATGGCCAGCCCTCCACCCAGATGTGATTGACCGTGAGACGGAGGGTGGGCAGAACACGGCCGAGGCGTTCAAACCAGCGGCGCAGGGCTTCCTTGTCGTGGCGCTCTCCACCAAGCGCGTGGGCGCCGCCAACCCGATGATGGACATGCGGCGCGAGTGCTTTCACCGCCGCATCCCAGCGATGATTGTTGACGTCATCGAAGCTCTTTCGGATCGATTTCTCGACAAAATAACTATATAGCATATCACTCTCCTCCAACTCATTCGGTAGCGCGATCGAAGGCAAGCTGTTCGGACGCAGCCGACACCATGCAGGGTCTGCGCGTCAGCGCATTGTCGCGTCGGCTCGCAGGTATGTGTCGGTCTCGGTCGAGATCGTGACCTCCTCGCCCGACCTTGAGAACGCATAAAGCGAATCCTGATG
Organism: Mesorhizobium sp. B2-3-6; assembly: GCF_006442305.1. Lineage (NCBI taxonomy): Bacteria > Pseudomonadati > Pseudomonadota > Alphaproteobacteria > Hyphomicrobiales > Phyllobacteriaceae > Mesorhizobium > Mesorhizobium sp. B2-3-6. The sequence goes on from NZ_VFVW01000003.1 coordinate 400,991, forward strand.
GCCCGGCATGGAAAAGGCCACGGAGTCGCCGTCAGCAAGGCCCATGACGAAGCGCAGCGGATCACCTCCGATCTTCGGCGCGAAGGTGGCGGTGACCTCCAGCAGGTCGCCGTTGACCGGGACGTAGTAGACCACCATGTCGAGCTGTCCCTCGTGCAGGCTGGCAGCTTCGATCGGGCGTCCGATGGTCGCTTCCTCGGCAAAAGCCGGTTTCGCAAGAAACATCGCGGCCAGAACGGACGCACTCAGGGTTTTGCGGATCATCTCATATCTCCTTTTTTGGATTGCGTTCGACCTCTATATAATGTATAGATTACGAATGCAATCTAAAAAGGAGATGGCGATGCGCGTAAGTCGCACTCAGGCCGCGGAAAACCGCGAAACCGTGATCAATGTGGCAAGCCGCCTTTTTCGGGAGCGAGGTTTTGACGGCATTGGCCTCAAGGATCTGATGAAGGGCGCCGGGCTGACCCAGGGCGCCTTTTACAAGCAGTTCGAGTCAAAGGACGACCTGGCGGCGCAGGCATCCAGGCGCGCGATGGAAAGCGCCGCCGACAAGTGGTCGGCCGCGACCGCGGCAAACCCTGGGAAACCGCTCGACGGGGTGATCTCATTCTACCTCAGTATGGATCATCGCGCGGAAAAGATGGACGGCTGCCCGGTCGTCGCGCTCGGCTCGGATGCGGCCAGGCAAGGCGCCGAGGTGAAGGCCTCATTCGAGGCCGGCATCAAGGAGTACCTCGAGATGCTCGGCAGTTGGGTTGGCGAGGACGACAGCGAAAAGGCCGGCGACAAGGCAATGGCCGTTCTCTCGACAATGGTCGGCGCGGTCATGCTCTCGCGGGTGGTCAACGACCCCGACCTCGCGCAGGCTTTTCTGGATGCGGCGGCCAATCAGGTTCGCGAGACAGTCGCCATCTGAATGATGCGGGCAGCGGCGCCTGATCCATTGCTCGCCGCTCGGACCGAACCGTCGCGCGCGACTGCGAAGAAGTAACGGATAATCGTCCCAGTCGATCATCGAGAAGCTCGCGTGGTCACGTGAAGCTTCCGGTGCAATTTCGCACCACCGTAATGCGTATCTTCCGACTGCATGGCGCGCTTGGGCATGCCTACCTCTTGGCGTGAGGCAGCGGCGATGCGTCCGCACGCGACGGAGAAGCGCGATGAGCTATTCCATCACGAAATTTGGGGCTGTTGGCCAGGCATTGGCCCGTATATCCGGCCGCCAGGAAATGGCGGTGTCCGTGGCAAGAGCCCGGGCTCGGCGTCCTTCGGCACTAGCATTCGGAACGCCTGCGTGCGCTCGCGCGGCTTATCTAGCTGAGCGGCATCAGCTGACTTCCGGGCCATCCGTCCGGTCGTCCGGCCACCTATAATCGGAGATCAAGGGCATGAACATCGAACTCAAGGGCCGCAAGGCCATCGTCACCGGATCGACCGCCGGCATCGGCCGCGCGATCGCCGAAGGGCTCGCGCGCGCAGGCTCCGCCGTCGTCGTCAATGGACGTACGGAAGAGCGGGTCGCCGCGACGCTCCGGGAACTGCGCGCGCTGCTGCCTGACGCCGACCTCACCGGCATTGCCGCCGATCTCGCGACAGCCGAGGGCTCGGCGGCGCTCGCGGCGCAGGCGCCGGATGCCGACATCCTCGTCAACAATGTTGGCACTGCACGTCCCAATGGCTTCTTCGAGCAGGACGACGCCGCATGGCTCGACCTCTTCCAGCTCAACGTGATGAGCGGCGTGCGCGCCGCGCGCCACTATATGCCGGGTATGGTCGAGCGCGGGTGGGGACGGGTCGTCTTCATCAGCAGCGAGTCCGCGCTCGCTATCCCCAAGGAGATGATCGACTACGGCATGACCAAGACCGCGTTGCTGGCCGTGTCGCGCGGGCTGGCCGAACTTGTCGGTGGCACCGGCGTCACGGTCAACGCTGTCCTGCCGGGGCCGACCGACTCCGAGATTCTCGGCGGCTGGATGAAGGCCACCGCGAAAGAGCAGGGCATCACGCAAACGGACGCCGAGCATAATTTCCTGAAATCGCTGCGTCCGACCACGCTCATCAACCGGTTCGCGACAACCGAGGAAGTCGCGAACATGGTCGTCTACACCTGCTCCGAGCAGGCCTCGGCGACCACCGGCGCCGCGTTGCGCGTCGACGGTGGTGTGCTCCGCTCGATCGGATGAGCCGCGTCCCACCGCCGCGGTGGCATGAGGGTCGCCGCGGCTGAGCCGGCCTCAAATCGGCGCCGGCTCGGGTGACTCCTGTCGGCAGCGATTGTCGGATCGTCGAGCCGCCTGGGGTGCGCCGCCGATCGACCGGGCCGAGGTCAAGATCGACGAGGGGCCGTGGATCGCCAAGAAACATACCTGTCGGGAGAGCAACGGACAGGTGACCGCCGTATTCAGGTCAGTTGACGGCTCGGCGCGTCGAGCCGAGCAGCCTGGAAGCTGTGTTTGCTAATGCCAGGAGCCGCCGTCTGCTCTCGGCCCTTACGCGTCCGTGCAGCAATGCGCCACTGTCCGGAATTACGGTTGGGAAGAGCGCTCGTCCGCCGGTTGCGGGAATTGCCCTTCGTTGTTCATGCTTACTTCCGTAACCAGCTTGCGGCGAAGCGCCGTGCTGTAATCGTTTGGCCCTTTCGGCGTCATGACGAAGGCCTGGGAACCGCCAATGACCGATTTGGCAAAATAGGATGCCAGCAAATTGCCGGGATCGTCGCCTTCGGTGGGAATGGCGATCGCGTTGATCGTATATCCCTTGGCAATGGCGTTCAGCCTGCTCGGCTGAACAGGAAGTCCGTCGTTGTTCTCACCATTGGAGGAGATATCGATGACCTTCTTGGCGGCATTTCCAGGAAACTGGTCCAGCAGAAGACTGCCAATGTCGATAGCCGAGGAAACCGATGTTCCGGCTCGCCCCCGGCGGATGACGCCGGTATCCCCTTTCCTGCTGATCTCCGCCGCCGCCGCTCTTGCGTCTTCCAGTCCGCAGATGCTTGTCCACGGCAGTATGGTGCGTGCGTGTCCGGGGCTCGACCATTCAAAGTAGGCCACGCCGATGCAGCCGACGTAATTCCGGCCGATGGCGGCGATGATCTCGGGCGACGTGAGTGCCGCGGCATGTCCCTCGCGTTGCAGATCGGCGATCTTTGGATCAATCGATGACGAGAAGTCGACCGCGAACACGATGGCAACGTCGACATTCGCTGCATGCGCCGGGAGATTCCAGAACGCAGAAGCTGCAAGTATCCCCGCCAGTCTCAGGAGTGAATTGGCTCGCCTTGCCAGCCCCCTTCCCGATGGCTTTGTGGGCGAAAAAAGATTGGCCCCGCCTATCGGCTGCACCCGCCCGCGAAAGGAGACCGCTCCAGAAGAGGGACCGGCGTCCTGATACATATCTATAAACATGCCATTCTCCATCGCGACAACCGATCGTTGTCAAAGCCGCCCATTTTCAACATGTGGAAATTTGACGAGGGACCTTGGACCCGACGCCGAACAGCAGCAGATCGGCCTTGGTCCACAAAAGATAACAGCCGAGTAACGTCAGCGGCATGATAAGTACCGCGAAGGACTCGCCCGACCAGACCACCGGCAAAGCCTGGCCGAGGGCGACGGTTGTCGCCACCACTGCCGGCAACCTGCTGGCGAGCACCGCACTGCGGAACGGATCGGGCCAGGCGGTCGGCCACACCGGAACCGGCCTGCCCGGCCTGTGAAAGGTGCTGCCGAACTTGCCGAGCGCATGCAGCAGGCCGGAGGTCGCCGCAAGCAACGGGTCGCCGAGCAGCAAGAGCGCGATGCCGAGCCCGATTGCGCCTAATCCCGAGAGGAAGTCGCCCAGACGATTGAGGGTGGGATCGGGAACATCCGGCTTTGCCCAAGCCCGGTGGTAGGCTTCGCCGCCCCAGAAAAAGACGAGGGTAGCCAAGGTGAGCGCAACAGTGCCATGGCTGCCCGCGAAATAGTCCATCACCGCCGCGATGACAGCGCTTTCCTCATGCTGGCCGACTGGCGCGGCCGCAATTTGGGTTGCAAGACCTACGATGAGGCCAAGCGCGTTGCCACTGTTGTAATAGCCGCCGGGTCCCTTCATGCGGGCACCAAGGGCCGATCTCAAATGTGCGAGCGGAAGAAGGACTGTCCACGCGTTCATCGCAGCGCCCCCGCGGCCTGTCCGGCCGCGCTCGATACGGCGACGTTCGCATCAGCGGCAGTGGTCATCGCATTCCTCCACCGGACCTGAACTGTTGACGCGGCGTTCGCCTGCCCCGCTTGCCGGCGCTGTTGCAAAGGCAGGGGCAATGTCGAAGCGTTGGTTCGAAGCGGTCCGCAAGGACGCACGTGCCTGCGGCGCTCGGTTCGATCGTGCGACGGAAAGGATCGCACCGAGAATGATCGCTGCTCCCAAGGCGCCCGGCCACGAACTCCGCTCGCCCAGAAAGATCGCCGCGCCCAGCGCCCCGAAAACGCTTTCGGCACTGACGATCACGGCGGCGTGGCTGGCCGGCGTGAAGCGCAGGGCAACCGTCTGTATGCCGAAGGCTATCGCGGTGGAGAAGACGCCGAGTATCGCCAATTCCGGACCGGCTGCGAATGCGGCGGCCAGCGACAGGTTGCCTTGCATTGCCCCAAGCGGCAGGGCGAAGACTGCGGCGCCGAGGAATTGTGCGGCGGCGGCGGTGAACGGCCGCGCATGGGCCTGCATGTGCCGGCCGAGCTCGACCGCCCAGAGCGCATAGCAGGCAGCCGACAGGATGGCGGTGAGATCGCCGCTGCCGAGGCCGCCGATCCCATCCGACAAAAGCAGGGCTCCGACCAGGGTCAGCCCGGCAGCGATCGTGAGGCCCGCTGTCGGACGCTCGCCGACGAGCAACCAGGCGGCCAGAGGTGTCATTACGGTTGCCGTGCTCACCAGAAAGCTTGCATTGGTGACCGAGGCTCCGACATAGCAAAGCTGCTGAAGCGTGATGGAGATGGCGAACAGCGCGCCCACCCTGGCCAGGCTCGGAAAATAGCCCGCCCCGATCGCCACTCGCCTTTCGGTCAAGACAAAGGGCAGCACCAGCAGCCCGCCGATCAGGCAACGCAGACTTACCGCGCTCATGGCGTCGAGATGGACCAGTACCGTCTTTTGCGAGACGTTGCCGAAGCCCCACAATGCGGCTGCAAAGAGCAGCAGCAAATTGGCTCTTGTTCTGGACACGCGCCCCCCTTGAACCAAGCATTGCGTTGACTTGGCCGCCTAATTTAGCGAAGTCTAAATGACCTGCCGTCACGGGGGCGCTTGACGCGCGGTGACGGACGATTGCGGAACGTTAGATTTGCGTTAGAATTTCGTCAGGCTGAGGCAGCAGATGCAAAGTGACGACGGCGGCGCTGCAAATAGAATCTCACTCTTCGGCGGCTTCCGTATTGAAACAACTGGCCCGCTTCGACTGGTCGGGAAACGCGGCCCGGCAATCGTTGCTTATCTGGCCCGATGTCCGGGCATGGCAGCAACGCGGGAGAAACTGGCTGACCTGCTATGGGGCGACAGCGATGGCGAACATTCGCGCAACAGTCTTCGCCAAACCCTCAGCGTCCTGCGCCGCGATCTCTCGGGTGTCGATCTTATCCATTCCACCGGAGAGTTGATCCACCTCAGGCCAGAGGCGTTTCGGGTCGATGTGGAGGAGTTCGAGACGGGTTTATCGGCCCGCTCCGCGCAGGAACTCGAAAAGGCTCTGGCGAACTACACTGGCCCGTTTCTCGACGGTCTCCATGTGGGAAGCAATGGCTTCGACGACTGGGTCGCGTCGGAACGCGACAGGTTGCTCGGTCGTGCGCTTGAATCATTCGAGAAACTGGCTCGCCTCGTCGACGCTGAAGCGGGCCTCGTCCTGGCCGATCGCGTCCTGGCCATGGATCCGGCGCGGGAAGAATCCTATCGGCTCAAGATGGAATTGCTCCTTGCTTGTGGTCAACGCGACAAGGCGCTCAGGACATACGAGGCCTGCAGAAGCATGCTGAAGAAGGAGTTCGGCGTCGAAGCCGGCCCAGAGACGCGGGCACTATGGCAGTCCCTGCTGCTTGCTTCCGACACGGCGTCACACGCGCCGTCGGCAAGTGGTGTTGCGGCCAGCCATCGCCTCGGACACCCTTCCATTGGCGTTGCCGACTTCACCAATCTGACCGGAAAACAAGGCGACAATTTTTTCTCCAAGGGACTGGTCCAGGACATCACGACAGCTCTTTCCGAGGTGGCCGACTATGTCGTGCTCTCCGCGGTTCCCCCGACAGATAAGGTCGGCCCGCGCCAAGAAGGTAAAGCGCCGGGAGCGCTGCGGGCACAATATGTGCTCAGCGGCAGCATCCAGAGATCCGGCAATGGGCTGAGGGTGAACATCCAGCTTGTCGATGCCGTCGGCGGTCATCATGTCTGGGCCCAGAAGTTCGACGGCCACTCCGAGAATGCGCTCGAATTCCAGGACAGGATCGCCCAGTCCGTCGTTCTGGCGGTGATCCTCGAACTTCAGCTGACCAACTGGAAGGTCCGCGACAAGAGTCCGCCTGGTCCCCCTGAAGTGCGCAGGTTGGTGAACGAGGCGCTCATGAAATATTTTGAGATGACCCACGACTCGCTGCTGGTCGGGATGGAACTTGCGACGAAGGCGCTCTCGACAGGGCCCGACAACGCCCGTGCGAAGCGGACGCTCTCGATCATGATTTCCATGGGCATCGCGTTTGGCGCGCTGCCCCGCGAGCAGGGCAATATCGAGTATACGCTGGCGCTTGCCGAGGCCGCGGTGCGGGCGGTGCCGGACGATGAAATTGCCCGGTGCATCTTGTCATTCGCTCTCGAAAGTTGCGGTCGTATCGACGAGGCGATCGTCGAATGCCGGCACGCGATCAGCCTCAACCCAAATTATCCGAGCGGCCACGGCGATATTGCGATGCTCTTCGCGCTGCGCGGGCAGGTCAGCGAAGCCGTGCGCGAGGCGAACGAGGCGATCCGGCTGGGAACCCATGACGTCATCGACTACTGGCGTCACCACGGGCTCGTTATGGCGCTGTTTGCCGGCGGAGACGATCAGCGGGCGCTCGAGGTCGCGCGCAAGGTGGTCAGGACAAAGCCGGGCTTCGTTCGTGGCGCGCTTTATTGGGCCGCGGCCGCGGCCGCAACCGGCAATCGCGATGAAGCGTCGCGGGCCATCCATCATTGCCTGTCACAACTTCCGCATCTCAATCTGAGCAATGTCTGCCCTGGCTTTGTGCCGCGCTATGTGAAGGATCATCACCATTCCCGGTTCCTTGAAATGCTGTCGAGGGCCGGTCTTCCCCCGTCCTGAAGCGCGTCACGTTCGAACGGATTCGGGCGAGACGCTTTCTGCAGGTCGTTCTCCCAAAACCGGAAGCCACATTTTTACCCGACATGCGTTGTTGAAATCTGGCTGCGCGGCTGGATGCAGAGAACCCTGACCTTCCTTCCTCCCCCGCAAGCCTGCCACAAGCTTGTTGAGGCATGGTCTGGCCAAGGAAACCCGACAAAAGGCGGACTTTCTTGGCGATCTCTCCCCCCAGCGACATCGTGATGGATGTTGTCCGAGCAGCCGAGCCGGCGGATCTCGCGGCCGCGCGCGCCGCACTGACCAGGCATGCGGGCGGCGTTGCCGGCAGCTTTTCGGTCGAGGCCGCTTCGGCCGGGACGATGCTGTCGCGCGCCACCGCCGACCAGGCCGTGGCGGCCGATTCATCCAAGAAGTTCAAGAAATTCGAAGCCATGGTGCTCCAGACCTTCATCCAGAACATGATGCCCAAGGACACCGAGGGCGTGTACGGCAAGGGCCTGGCCGGCGACATGTGGAAATCGCAGCTCGCCGAGCGCGTCGCCGACGTCATGGCCGAGCGCGGCGGCATCGGCATCGCCAAATCGCTGCTCGCCGACCATTATCTCGAAGGCAAGCGCAAGGTGCCGATCGGCCCGGTCTCCGGCGGGCCTGAAAAGACCGAGATCGACCGGCAGAGCCGTCTGTCCACCTCGCTCGTCCAGGAGCTGCAGCGCAAGGCCGCCAGGTCCATGACCGGCGATGAAACGACCACAAAGACAGACATCAAGATCTAGACTGGGAAACGCCATGGCCGACTTTTCGGAATTCACCGCCAACCTGCCGGCGCGCACGGCCACATCGGAAGCCCCGGTCGCACTCGCGCGGCCCGGAAACCTTGCCGCCATCATCGGCCGCATCGAGGAAGTCGTCGAGCAAGAAACGGCCGGGCTGCGCAGCGACACCGGCTACGACCTCAAGGCATCGAACGCGCGCAAGAGCCGCTATCTCTATGAACTGACCCGTGCCATGCGCGGCGGCAGCGAAGCCGAGTTCCTCGAACAGCACCGCGAAGGCCTTGTCCGGCTTCGCCAGAAGCTTGCGAAGAACGAGGCAGCGATCCTGGCGCATCTGAGCGCCGTCAACGAGGTCGCTGGCCTGTTGCGCACCGCCATCCAGCGCGCCGAAACCGACGGCACTTATTCCGCCGGCGAGTTCGGCCGGGCGCGCGGTTAGCGCGCGGTGGTCGCCGGCTCGGGTGCCTGAATGGTCAAGGTCATCGCCATCGCGGTCTGGATCTGCGTCGCCACGCTCGGCGCGGTGTTCTATTCGTTCCAGGCCGCCGGCGAACGCGGCGTCGGCGAAAAGCCGAAGCCGATGCTGGGCGGGCTGGACTACGTCAAGACCGAGGTCATCTCGGTGCCGCTGATCCGCAACGCCAGGATCGACGGTTATTTCCTGACCAAGTTGGTCTACACGGTCGAACCCGAGCAGATCAAGAAACTGTCGATCCCGGCCGAGGCACTGATCACCGACCAGGTCTATTCCTACCTGTATTCCAATCCGCAGATCGACTTCACCAAGAAGGAGACGATCGACCTCGACGCCTTCCGCGCCGCGATCCGCGATACCGTCAACACACGCGTCGGCGCCACACTGGTGCATGAGGTTCTGGTCGATCAGGTCAATTTCCTGAGCAAGGATGAGATTCGCGACAACTGGCTGCGCCGCCGGCAGGAGGCCGGCGCCACGGCATCCGAGATGACCAAGGCGTTCAAGTCGCATTGAGCCATCGGGATACCACTGGCCAGGGACGGTGATCGGCTCCTCGCCCGGCTGCGGCGATAGGAACCAGGCCCTGCAATCCGCGTTGACGTAAACGTCAATCCAAAGCTATATGCGGCAGCGACCGTGACCGCGAAGATGCATGGCCCTCGGGCGGATCATGCCGTGCCGCGACAGATGCAACCAGATAAGCAGATGCAACGGAACAGGCAGATGCAACCAGACAGGAGAATAGCGTGAGCGTTCAGGAGATTGCCGACAAGATCAGGTCGCGCGTGGCCAGCAGCGGGTTCGATCGTTCCGTGAAATTCGACACCGGCGGCGACGGCGTCATCGTCATCGACGGCGCCGATGTCTCGACCACCGATGGCCCCGCCGACTGCACCATCAAGCTCTCGCTCGACGATCTGGACTCGCTGATATCGGGCGATCTCAACCCGACCATGGCGTTCATGACCGGCAAGATAAAGGTCGAAGGCGACATGTCTGTCGCCATGGCGCTCAGCCAGTTGATCGGCTGAGACAGAAGACCGCCGAGACTGTTCTCGGAACGAAAACGCCGCCGTTTCGGGCGGCGTTTTTCGTTCGTTTGGGGCTCAGCGCCTCAGGCCGCCAGCGCCTGCGCCTTCAGCTTGCGTCCCGCGGCCTTCAGCGTGCCATGGACGCCGTCGAGCGCGCCCTCCACCAGTTCCACCGCGAGCAGCCGATGCCGCTCATACGGGCCCGGCATGGCCAGCGAACCGGTCTTTGCGGCTGAGAAGCCGAAGCGGCCGTAATAGGGCGCGTCGCCGACGAGCAGGATCGCCGCGTGGCCGAGACGCGCGGCTTCGGCGACCGCATGGCGCATCAGCGCCGAGCCGATGCCGGCACTCTTGAGCGAAGGAGCGACCGCCAGGGGCCCAAGCAACAGTGCTGCCGGACCGCCCTCGCCCAGCGTGACGTCCCAGAGCCGCACCGTGCCCATCACGGCGCCCGATGCGTCGCGCGCGACGAAAGCCAGGCCTTCCGAGGGCCGCCGGCCCCGCCGCAGCTTCTCCGACGACTTCGTCTTGCGCTTCGGCCCCATGGCGGCATCGAGCAACGCCTCGCGCGCCGCGATGTCATCAGGCGTTTCGGCAACGATGGCGAAAGCACGGGCACTCTCCCCCCTCGAGGGGGAGATGTCGCCGAAGGCGACAGAGGGGTTCGCCGCGCGTGAAGCGCTAGCCCCACGCGGTCCAAGAGACGTCGAGGCGGCTGAGACAAACCCCTCCGGCCACTTCGCGCCCATCTCCCCATCTGAGGGGGAGATGTCGCGCGCAGCGCCTTCGACAACGAAATTTGCAATGTCCATTTCCGCGATCCCTTCACGAGCGGAGACTGTTCCACAGGCGAGCCCGGATGGGCGACAAACGCCCACCTGGGATGATCCGACGGTTCTTTCGACCGTCAGATCACGTAGGATCGGAGAGGCTCGAAACCGTTGAAGGCGACCGCCGAATAGGTGGTCGTGTAAGCCCCGGTGCCTTCGATCAGCACCTCGTCGCCGATGGTCAGCGACAGAGGCAGCGGATAGGGCGTCTTCTCATACATCACGTCGGCCGAATCGCAGGTCGGGCCGGCGAGCACGCAAGGCGCGGTTTCTGAGCCGTCATGCGCGGTCACTAGGGGATAGCGGATCGCCTCGTCCATCGTCTCGGCCAGGCCGCCGAATTTGCCGATATCGAGGAACACCCAGCGCACATTGTCGTTGTCCGCCTTCTTCGAGATCAGCACGACTTCCGACTTGATGACGCCGGCATTGCCGACCATGCCGCGGCCCGGCTCGATGATGGTCTCGGGAATGGCGTTGCCGAAATGCTTGCGCAGCGCCGAGAAGATGGCCTGGCCGTAAGCCTGGGCCGCCGGCACGTCGCGCAGGTAGCGCGTCGGGAAGCCGCCGCCCATATTGACCATCTTCAAGACGATGCCTTCCTCGGCGAGCGTCGAAAACACGGTCTTGGCGTCGGCCAGCGCGCGATCCCAGGCCGTCAGGTCGGTCTGCTGCGAGCCGACATGGAACGACACGCCATAGGCGTCGAGCCCGAGCGCCTTGGCATGGCGCAGCACGTCGACGGCCATCGCAGGCACGCAGCCGAACTTGCGCGACAGCGGCCATTCGGCGCCCTCGCCATCGGTCAGCACGCGGCAGAACACGCGGGCGCCTGGAGCGGCGCGGGCGATCTTCTCGACCTCCTCGACGCAATCGACGGCGAACAGCTTGATACCGAGCTGGTAGGCGCGCGCGATGTCGCGCTCCTTCTTGATGGTGTTGCCGAAGGAGATGCGGTCCGCCGGCGCACCGGCGTCCATCGCCATCTCGACTTCGGCAACGGAAGCGGTGTCGAAGGACGAGCCCATCGCAGCAAGGAGGCGCAGGATTTCCGGCGCCGGGTTTGCTTTCACCGCATAGTAGATCCTGGAATCGGGCAGCGCCTTCTCGAAGGCGCGGAAATTGTCGCGCACGACATCAAGGTCGACGACGAGGCAAGGACCGGTCGGACGTCGGGTGGCGAGGAAGTCGAGGATGCGCTGCGTGGCCATCGGGTTTCTCCATCACGCCTTTCGGCGCGCACAAGGGTGCGGACGCGGGCTGTCGGCCTCGCGAACACGCGGTGGACAAAGGCGGGACGGAAATCCATGGAACCAGCCGGTGGAGACCCCGGAACCATGAAACGCCGTCTCGCGGCGATGAACCTTGGCCTTGCCCGGCTTCGGTTCGCTTTGTCTGCCTTGGCTTGGATTGGGAGAACCCCGTTCCGCACTGCCGGCAATGATGGTGTGCCTCTTCAGTAACCCCGGTCTTTGGACAACCGGCAGAGAACCAGAAAGGCCCGCACCGTCGTTGCTTCAAGGTGTCCTCGGTCTGGCGGTTGGCCGCTAAACCGACTGGAGGGGTTGGCTCCAGTTACCTTACCGATTTCCCTCACCATTCAGAGGATCGGCGGACACCCACAGGCACGTGCGACTTTGGGCAAGCGCGATATAGGGGCAGAGAGATTCACAATCAATAAAAATCGTATCGCAGGTTGTAAAAATTCCGGCATCGAACAATGTTGGTTTCACCGTATCCGGATATCGAACGATGACAGGCACGCACGACCCTCCCGACCCCCTTCTGCACCCTCGCAAGATACCGGTGGGCCGGCCTGTCGCTGGCCCTTCCGGCGGCGACATTGCCCTGATACGGCTCGGCCGAAATCTCGACGCCGCACGAAAGGCCTGATTCATGGACACACTGACCCGCATGCGCGCCTTCATCGACGTGGTCGAGGCCGAGGGCTTTTCGGCGGCGGCGCGCAAGATCGGCCGCTCCAAGGCGCTGCTGTCGAAATATGTGCGCGAGCTGGAGGACGAGCTCGGCGCGCTGCTGCTCAACCGCACCACCCGCCAGTTCTCGATGACCGAGGCCGGCCACACCTATTATCGCCGCGCCTCCGAGATCGTGCGCGAGGTCGACAGTCTTGCCGACGCCGTGCGTGAATCGTCCGGCGACGTGCGCGGCAGGATCAAGCTGTCTGCGCCGCGCACCTTCGCCGACGCGCCGATCGGCCAGTCGCTGATCGACTTCGCCAAGCAATATCCCGACATCGTGCTCGACATCCAGCTGGACGACCGCTTCGTCGATCTCGTCGAGGAAGGCTTCGATCTCGCGGTGCGCATCTCGCGCCTGGAGAACTCGTCGCTGATCGCCAGGCGTCTGGCGCCGTTTTCCACACGGCTGTGCGCATCTCCCGAACTCATCGCAAAACATGGCATGCCGGTACGGGCGCAGGATCTCGGCCGCATGCCCTGCATCGTCGACACCAATGGCCGCGGCTTGAACAACTGGCAATTCAAGGGAGACGGCGAGGATACGGTGAGCGTCTCGGTCTCCGGGCCGATCGAAGTCAACAGCCCGATGGCGGCGCGGGCTGCTGCCCTGTCGGGGTTGGGATTTGCCATCCTGCCGGATTTCATCGCCGTGCCGGATATTGCGAGCGGCCGGCTGGTGACGGTGCTGGATGACCGCACCCTGTCGGGTGCCGGCATTTTCGCCGTCTATCCGCACCGGCGCTATTTGCCCGCCAAGGTGCGTGTCTTCGTCGATTTCCTGGTCCAGTGGTTCAGGACGCGCGAAACCGCATGACCGCCTTCAATTGCGGCGCGGTCCCATTTTCGCCCCCTTTCTGGTAACTGTCCACTTCTCTCCGAAGCCAAGGGAATCGCGACCGCGAATGCATCTGAGACGGCACGCAATCATGCTGGCTTCGGCCCTGGCGGCGACATTGGCCGCCGTTGGACCGGCCGAGGTGCATCCGCACGTTTTCGCCGAGGCCCGCCTCGACGTGATCCTCTCCCCGGATCACCAAAGCGTGAAAGCGCTGCGCCATCTCTGGCGCTTCGACGATCTGTTTTCCAGTACTGTCATGATGGAGTTCGACAAGAATTCCGACCTGAAGCTTGACGACAAGGAGTTGAAGGAGGTCGCCGACACGGTCCACGCCTCGCTGGCCGAATTCAACTACTTCCAGCTCGTCACCCAGGACGGCAAGGACGTGCCGATGACGCCGCCGCCGCATCTGATGGCCAATTTCGACAACGACCAGCTGATCATCCTGTTCGAGTCCGAACCGAAGGCGCCGATCAAGCTCGCCGGCAAGATCGATATCGGCGTCTACGATCCGACCTTCTACACGGCGATCGATTTCACCGAGGACGCCAACATCACGGTCGAGGGCCTGCCCCCGAACTGCACCGACAAGGTGGTCCGCCCCGACCCGGATGAGGCCATCAAGGAAAACCAGAAGACCCTGACGGACGCCTTCTTCAACGACCCGACAGGCACCGACATGAGCAAGATCTTTGCCACCAAGCTCGAACTGACCTGTCAGCCAGAAGGATGAACCCGGTGATGAGACCGTCCCTGCGTTTGGCATTCGGCCTGTTGGCCATCAGCTTCGCGATGGTGCATTTCGCCGGCTCGGCTCATGCCCAGAGCTCGCTTGGCATCGGCGTCAACGATGGCATGGCGCCGACCACCGGCCCGTTCGCCCACATCCTGATGTGGATCAATCTGCGGCAGCAGGAATTCTATCGCGCGCTCGCCACGGCGATGAAGGCGATGCGCCAGGACAACAGCAAGCTCTGGGTGCTCATCGGCCTGTCCTTCGCCTACGGCATTTTCCACGCCGCCGGCCCCGGCCACGGCAAGGCGGTGATCTCGTCCTACATGGTCGCCAACGAAGTGGCGCTGCGGCGTGGCATCCTGTTGTCGTTTGTCTCGGCCCTGCTGCAGGGCCTGACCGCGGTCGCGGTCATGGCAGTCGCCTATTTCGTCCTGCGCGGCACCGCCGTCTCGATGACCGACGCGGCCTGGTTCATGGAGATCATGAGCTTCGTCTTCGTCACCCTGTTCGGCGCCTGGCTGCTGTGGCGCAAGCTCGGCCCCTCCGTCCTGCGCCTGTTCGGCAGAGGTCCCGCCTACAGCCTGTCGGCGGCTCACGCGGGGCATTCCCATGCGGGCCATTCGCATGCCGGTCATACAGGTCACACGGGCCATTCGCATGCCGCTCACAGCCATTCGGCGAACGCGCTGCATGGGCATGAACATCACGACCATGGGGATGACCATTCGCACGATCACCATGACCACGGCGCGCATGACCATCACCACGATCATGGCGCGCACGATCACGCGCACGCGGCGGGCGAGGTCTGCGAGACCTGCGGCCACTCGCATGCGCCAGATCCGGCGCTGCTGTCCGGCGACCGCTTCGACTGGCGCACCGCCTGGACGGCGGTGGCCGCGGTCGGTATCCGCCCCTGCTCCGGCGCGCTGATCGTGCTCAGCTTCGCCCTGCTCAATGGCCTGTGGCTCGGCGGCCTGCTGTCGGTGCTGGCGATGTCGATCGGCACCGCCATAACCGTCTCGGCGCTGGCCACGATCGCGGTGACCGCAAAGAACTGGGCGGTGTATTTCGCCGGCGACGGCCGCATGGGCAACCGCATCCATTCGATCGTCGAGATCGGCGGCGCCGCCTTCGTGTTCCTGTTCGGACTGCTGCTGCTGTCGGCGAGCCTGACGGGTGGCGTTTGACCCGGAAGTAGCGCCCCAAGGTGTGTTGAGATTCAGGTCAGGCCGTGCCGAGAACGGTTGATATCGAGAACCGGAGCGGAGCGTACTTAAAGTACGTGAGCACCGGAAGCGCAGGTATCAGCCGTTCGCAGGCCGGCATCACCTGAATATCAATACACCTTGCCGCCGAGTTCATCCTCGATATGAGCGCGGATAATCTCGTCAAAGCTCTTCTCGGCACTGAAGCCGAGTTCCCTTGACCGCCGCGCCTCGAACCGCGTCGGCCAGCCCTTGACGATCGCCCAGATCGTCTCGTCCGGCTCCTCGCGGATCAGGCTCACCGCCTTCGGCCCGGCGATGCGTTCCAGCGCCTCGATCTGCTCGCCGACGGTGACGGCGACGCCTGGCATCGTCAGGTTGCGGCGCGGCCCGACGGCGGCGCCGTCGATCCCGGCCGCATGGATCAGGAAATTCACCGCCGATCGCGGGCTGGCGTGGGTATGGACGACGGTGCGCGGCACCGGCAGGATCGCCTCCTGACCGTTCAGCGGCTCGCGGATGATGCCGGAGAAGAAGCCGGAGGCCGCCTTGTTCGGCTTGCCCGGCCGCACGCAGATGGTCGGCAGCCGGATGCCGATGCCGTCGAAGAAGCCGCGCCTGGAATAGTCGGCCAGCAGCGCCTCGCTCATCTGCTTCTGCGTGCCGTAGGAGGTCAGCGGCGTAGTGTGGAATTCATCGGGAATGACGTCCGGGAACGGCGCGCCGAACACCGCGATCGACGAGGTGAACACGACGCGCGGCGCAAACCCCGCCAGGCGGATGGCATCGAACAAGGCGCGCGTGCCGTCGAGATTGACGCGGTAGCCGAGATCGAAATTGGCTTCCGCCTCGCCCGACACGATGCCGGCGAGATGGAACACGACGTCGGGCCGCGACGCGACCAGCCTCTCGGCGGCGCCCGCCTCGGCGAGATCGCCGGTATGGCTGTGGATGCTGACGCCATCAATGGCCGGCGCCTGTGGCGGTACGATGTCGTGCAGGTCGAGCGCGGTGATCTTCTGGCCGCGCAGCCTGCCGTCCTTCGCCAGCCGTGCAATGAGCTTGCGGCCGACCATGCCGGCGGCGCCCGTGATCAGAATGCGCATGTCGAACTTCCCTTATTTGCTCTGATTTTTGCGTTGGCTGCGCGCGCGCAGCCAGAACACCAAGAAAAACGCCAGCACGAACGCGGTGCCGAAGATGCCGGCGAGCACGGTCGAAAGGCCGCCGAGGGCCAGCATGATGTTTGGCAGGAAATAAACGGCAATGCCGAACAGCAGCATGATCGACAGCGCGGCGATGGCGGCGTTCTTGGTATCGCGATCCATTATGCTGTCCCTGCGTGGCCAGGGGTCGTCGAGCTCGGATTCAAGGCGCTTGGATTCCCTGCGTCAGTGATGATGGCCATGATGCAAAGCCGCGTCATGCCCCTGGTGGTGATCATGGTCATGACCATGGTCGTGCTCGTCGCCGTCGTCGGCGCACTGGCCGAATTCAGGTTCCACCGTGGCATGGCTGATGCCATGCTCCGACGCAAGCCGCTTCTTGATCGCGCTGACCGCCTTGTGCGCGTCCACGCCCTCGTTGAGGCAGGCATGCAGCGTCGCCATGCTGCTGGTGCCGTCGATCGACCAGATATGCATGTGGTGCACCTCGCGCACCCCCTGGACCGTCGTCGCGATGTCGCTGGCGATCAGGTCCCGGTCGAGGCTCGGCGGCACCCCTTCGAGCAGGACGTGGGCGGCCGCGCGCATCAGCGACCATGCCGTGGACAGGATCAGCAGCGAGACCAGCACCGACAGGATCGGATCGATCGGGGTCCAGCCGGTCGCCAGAATGACGATCGCCGCCACGATTGCCGCGGCCGAGCCGAGCAGGTCGCCGAGCACATGCAGTATGGCGCCGCGCATGTTGAGGCTCTCACGGTCGCCGCCATGCAGCACCAGGAAGGAGCCGATGTTTACCAGCAGGCCGAGGATCGCCACCACCAGCATCGGCCCGCCCAGCACCGGCGCCGGCGTCTGCAGGCGCTCCCACGCCTCGTAGACGATCCACAGCGCGATGACGAAGATGGCGATGCCGTTGGTGTAGGCCACCAGCGTCTTGACCCGGCCGAAGCCATAGGTCAGGCGGACGGTCGCCGGCCGGTCCGCAAGATGAAACGCGTACCAGGCAAGGCCGAGCGCAATGGCGTCGGCGAGCATGTGGCCGGCATCGGCCAGCAGCGCCAGCGAGCCGGTGAAAAGACCGCCAAGCGCCTCCGCCACCATGAAGCCCGCCGTCAGGCAGGCCGCGATCAGAACGCGCTTCTTGTCGGTCGAGCCATGACTATGCGCGCTGTGGCCGTGCCCGCTGTAGCCGTGCCCGCTGTGGTCGTGCCGGCTGTCGTCGTGCCGGCTGTCGTCGTCACTGTGCGCCAATGGCAAACTCCCATGCCCGGATTCAGCTCAGGCGCCGAATTCCGCGCGAAAATCCTCGAGCCGTCGTTTCTGCTGGCCGGCACCGTCGAAATTGGCCGGATCGAGCCACGCCTCGTAGGCTTTGCGCAAGGCCGGCCATTCCTTGTCGATGATCGAATACCATGCGGTGTCGCGGTTTTCACCCTTGACGATCAGGTGCTGGCGGAAAATGCCCTCGAACTTGAAGCCGAACCGTTCCGCTGCGCGCTTCGACGGCTCGTTGCGGTTGTTGCATTTCCATTCGTAGCGGCGATAGCCGAGCTCGTCGAAAATGTATTTCATGAACAGGAATTGCGCCTCGGTCGCCGCCGGCTTGCGCGCGATGAGCGGCCCCCAATAGATGTTGCCGATCTCGATGACGCCATAGGCCGGATCGATGCGCATCAACGTCTGGCGCCCGGCGACCTTGCCGCTCGGTTTGTCGATGACGGCGAAGAACAGCGGATCCTCGCTCGCCTCCACCTTGTCCAGCCAAGGCTGGAAGGCGGCGCGGGTTTCCGGCGGATAGTCGGGCAGCCAGGCGAAGCGGCCATCGACGTCGGCCACGGAAGACGCTTCATAGAGGCCATCGCCATGCTTCGCGGCGCTCAGCGGCTCAAGCCTGACATAGCGGCCCTCCAGCACCTTGCGCTCCGGGCGCGGACGCGGTTGCCAGTCCTTGAGATTTTCCGACACCGAAAGCTCCAATCCGTTTGACTTTTGCGGGCCGAAGCTCACAAAAACGCAACCGCATAGCAAGAACCACACGGACGGGAAAAATGCTCCACACGATTTCGGCCTTCGATCGTCTCGGCGAGGAAAACGCCTTCGCCGTGCTCGCGAGGGCCACGGCACTCGCCCAACAAGGCCGCGACATCGTCAATCTCGGCATCGGCCAGCCCGATTTCAAGACGCCGCAGCACATTGTCGAGGCGGCGATCAAGGCGCTGCGCGACGGCCACCACGGCTACACGCCGGCGAACGGCCTGTTGGCGACGCGCGAGGCGGTGGTGCGCTGCACGCTGACCACGACCGGGGTCGAGGTATCGCCCGAGGCGGTGATGATCCTGCCCGGCGGCAAGCCGACCATGTTCGCCGCCATCCTGATGTTCGGCGAACCCGGCGCCGAGATCCTCTATCCCGATCCCGGTTTTCCCATCTACCGCTCGATGATCGAGTTCACCGGTGCGGCACCCATCCCCGTGCCGATGCGCGAGGAGAACGGCTTTGCCTTCTCGGCCGATGAGACGCTGGCGCTGATCACCTCGAAGACGCGGCTCCTGATCCTCAATTCGCCGGCCAACCCGACCGGCGGCGTCACGCCGCGGGCCGAGATCGAGAAGCTGGTCAAGGGACTGGAGGCACATCCGCAAGTGGCCATCCTCTCCGACGAAATCTATGACGTGATGACCTATGATGGCGAAAAACACTGCTCGCTGCTCGAGTTTCCCGAAATCCGCGACCGGCTGATCGTGCTCAACGGCTGGTCGAAGACCTGGGCGATGACCGGCTGGCGCATGGGCTGGTCGATCTGGCCGAACGGCGACAAGGGCGCCCATCTCTACGACAAGGTGCGCAAGCTGGCGGTCAATTGCTGGTCCTGCGTTAACGCGCCCAGCCAATTCGCCGGCATCGCCGCCATAGACGGCCCGCAGGACGACGTCGAAAAGATGATGCGCGCCTTCGATCGCCGCAGGAAGATCGTGGTCGAGGGACTGAACGCCCTGCCAAACATATCCTGCATCACGCCCAAGGGCGCCTTCTATGCCTTCCCCAACGTGTCGAAGACCGGCTGGAAGGCGAAGCAACTGGCCTCCGCCCTGCTCGACGACGCCGGCGTGGCACTGATCGGCGGCCCCGATTTCGGCATTCTCGGCGAGGGCTATGTCAGGCTCTCCTACGCCAATTCCGAGGAGAACATTTTGCGCGCGCTGGACAGGATCGGAGCGTTCCTGGCCAAGTGAGGCTCAGCTGGTGCTGTCCAGATAGGCTCTTGCGATCAACCGAAGCTCGGCCTGGTCGATCGCCTCGTCATGTCCGCAATAGGCACGGCTGAATTCGATCTGCAAAAGCCTCTGCATCGTGCGGTAGGACTGCACGTCCGAACCCGGAAGATCGTCGACCAGCCGCCCGCGATAGATCGCATCGCCGGCGAAGAAGTCGCCATTCTTTTCACCGAGAAGGCTGGCGGCGGCGGAAGTTTACGGCGGCGTTTCTGCTCCAGTGTCTGGAGGCGATAGGGACGGCGGTATTTTCCATCGCTCGTTAGGCAGAATATCCTTATTTAGATGGGCGTAAGTCTCGTGAACTGATTCAAGTTTTTTCTGGTAATCTTCGGCATGTTGTAGATCTTCAGTTAGGATTGCCACCAAGGCCATAGCCGATGCCTTCATGGCTGCTAGATCATAGATAATCCGGTCAACCACTTCGACCTTTTGTGGCTCTACCAAATGGTCGCCGGCAGCGACAACGAACTTAGACCCATCGACAGACCAGCGCAGCCCGCTGCAAAAATTGTTCCAGTATCGTTTGAAATTTCCATCCGCAAAGAAGATGCATGCCATTTCCGTTATTGGCTTCAATTCTGCGTCCGGGTTGATCGTAGCAAGTTGCGTGATTGGGAAATCAAGGACGGTAAATTTCGACATGGCGATGGCTAGATTGGCTCGCTCGGAGAGGAACCTTTCCTCAAAGAACTGCCGCCGTTTGCGCGATGTATCTGCGATCTCTTCACGTAGCCGTGCAATCTCCTTCTGGTCATCCTTCCAAATAAAATACGGGGCGGTCACCAGGCGGAGCGCGACACCGCCGCCGACAACAGATAGAATTGTCCAAGCTAGGTAACCTTGATAGGCGGCATCCATAGCTTCACCGCGAGCAAAAAATAGCGCGGGGCCTAGAACGCCGCCCACAACTGACACTTTGTCGGTGAATAGGACCGACCCGGAAAAAGCCCGGTGAAAGCACTTCCCCAAATAGCCCATTGGAGAACAATGCCCGGATTCTTTCCTCTTGGGTAGTCACAAGCCCTTCCGTCGGAACGAGCCCGGGCCAATGCTTGGTGCGTTTTGCTACATAAGACCGCATTTGCCAGAAGGCTGGGCGGCCATGTCGAAAACGGCTACGACTCCCCCGGATCAGGACCAAGATGAGGGCATCCCGAATGTTTTATGCAATTCTTGCCTATCACGTGGAAGACGCGATCAAGGCACTGACGCCGCAGGAAGATGCGGCACTGATGACCGACCTGCTCAATATCCACGACGGGCTCTATGCGAACGGCAGCCTCGGCCCCTCGGCGCGGCTTGGAGCGACCCAGTCGGCCTGCACCTTGCGCGGACCCGGCGACGGGATCGTCATCGACGGCCCCTTCGCCGAGACCAAGGAACAGCTTCTCGGCCTCTATGTCGTCGATTGCGCCAAGCGCGATGACGCGATCGCCATCGCGCGCGATCTGCGCCGCGTCAACCCGACCGCCGTCTACGAGATCCGCCCGATCGCGCTCTATCTGCCGGGCGTGGCGCTGGCGGGGGCCTAAGGCAACTCCAGAAAAAGTGCGTAGAGGTTTTCCCGGGAAAAGCGCGTAGCGCTTTCCCTTGGGAATTGCGCAAAAATAAAGGCTTGGTCAGCCTCTGCCCACGAACGGCATCTTGGTCGCCATCACGGTCATGAACAGCACATTGGCCTCGAGCGGCAGGCTGGCCATGTGGACGACGGCGTCGGCCACGTGCTGGACGTCCATCACCGCTTCGGCGGCAATGGAGCCGTTGGCCTGTGGCACGCCGACCGTCATCGGTTGCGCCATGTCGGTCAGCGCATTGCCGATGTCGATCTGGCCGCAGGCGATGTCGTAGGGGCGGCCGTCGAGCGCCAGCGTCTTGGTCAGCCCGGTGATGGCATGCTTGGTCGCGGTATAGGGCACCGATCCCGGGCGCGGCGCGTAGGCCGAGATGGAGCCGTTGTTGATGATGCGGCCGCCCATCGGTTTCTGCTTGCGCATGGCGCGGAAGGCCGCGCGGGCGCACAGGAACGAACCGGTGAGATTTACGCCCACAATATCGTTCCACACCTCGACCGGGATCTCGTCGATCGGCGCCGACTTGTAGCCCATGCCGGCATTGTTGAAGAGCAGGTCGACGCGGCCGAACGCCTCCGCCACCGTCTCGAACAAATCATCGACCTCGCCGGGCTTGCTGATGTCGCAGGCGACAGCCAGTGCCTTGGCATCCGTCTGCCCGGCCGCGGCGATCGCCTCGTCCAGCACCCCCTTCCGGCGTCCGCAGAATACGGTGTTCCAGCCGGCTTTGAGCAGCGCGGTGGCGACGCTCTTGCCGATGCCCGTGCCGGCGCCGGTGACGATGGCGGTTTTTTCGGTCATGGCAGATATCCTCCGGCTGCGCCGCATTTGGCTCGACTGATTTTCAGGTGGTCCAGGGGCAAAAGGCATCGCAAATGACGGCGGCGATGGCAAGCGGGACGCTGGTATCCAGGGCAACGAATCCAAGCTGACAGGTCTCTTCGGGCCTTCGACCCCGCGCTGTCGAGGGAGCAATTGAACGGAAAACCCGCCTGTGCGGCGGGTCCCTGGCGCAACTCAGCACCATAACCAAATATCTACCATAGTTGCCTTCACCCAGTCAAGGAAAAAATTCCTATCAAAGGTTCGGAGCCTGGCCGGGTGCCGAAAAGTACAACTCATCTTGGGAGAAGCCCGGAGGGCCGACAAAAAGGGCGGTCATTGGCGACCGCCCTGATCTGGACCGGACTTGGGAGGAGGAAAGCCGATCCGACTGTCTAGAATCATGCGCTTCCTGGGTTAACGAGAGGTTAACGCCACGAAGGCCCGCCTGTTCCGTTTTGGCCTACCAGCGTGGATTGGGTGAGGTCCCGGCCTTGGCAGCCGGCACTTTGACCGCCGAAACCGTTGCCTCGACATGGTCGATCAGCGCATCCGGCAGGCCGAGCCGGCCCGCGAGGAGATCGAGATAGCCGCGCTCGGCGCGTGTGTCGGGATCGATTGTAAGGCGCGACGCGGTGTAGAGCTCAAGCTTCTGCGCGTCGGTCTTGGCGCCGGCCACCAGCGTGTCGAGGTCGAGCGGGCTCTCCAGCTCCGCCAACAGGAATTTTTCCGCATCGGATCCGATCCCCGCGAGGCTCAGCTTGCCGGCGATCTTCTTGCGCTCCTCATCGTCGACATGGCCGTCGGCCTTGGCCGCCGAGATCATCGCCCGCACCAGGGTCAGCGTGAATTCGTCCTCGCCCTGCGGCGCTTGCGACGGGTGGAACGCAGTGTCCTTCGGCGGCGGCAGCAATTCCGGTTCGCCGGCCGCCGGCGCCTGCTCGGGTGCATTGCCGGCCTTGTAGTTCTGGTAGGCCTTGTAGGCGAGGCCACCGATCGCTGCCAACCCGCCGAGCTTGACGGCGGCACCGGTGACCTGGCGCCCGGCGCCGGTTCCAAGCAGCACCGCGGCCAGCGCGCCCGCCGCAAGAGGATTGTCCTTGGCCATCTGCACCGCCTGTCCGGCCTTGTCGCGGACCGTGCCGCCGGTGCCGGGAATCTGCGAGCCGAGCAGATCGTCGAGAAGCTTCTTGGGATCGAACATCAATGCCTCCAGGATTGCCCGGCCGAACGGGCAGGTTTCGAACGCCGAAGACGTAGGTCCCGAAACCTGGCATTGCAATGACGGGCGGCCGCTTTGCCCCGGCCCAGGCGCCTTGATCAGGACCCGATATGCGGTCCCCTGCCCCGCGCCTGCGCCAGATCGACCTGCCGCTGGCGCTCGGCATAGCGCTGGCGGTCGTCGTCCGACCGAGCGTCGAAACAATGCGGGCAGGAGACGCCGGCGGCAAATTTCGGCGATGTCAGCTCGTCCAAGGTCAGTGGATGCCGGCAGGCGCGGCACAGCTCGGCGTCGCCCTCGGCGAGGCCGTGCGACACCGAAACCCGTTCGTCGAAGACGAAGCATTCGCCTTGCCACAGGCTGTCTTCGGCCGGCACCTCTTCGAGATATTTCAGGATGCCGCCCTTGAGATGGAACACCTCCTCGAAGCCGAGCGACCTGACATAGGCCGTCGCCTTTTCGCAGCGTATGCCGCCAGTGCAGAACATGGCGACCTTGCGGCCTTCCAGTTCCGCGCGGTGCTCTTCCACCCAGGCCGGGAATTCGCGAAAGCTCGCGGTCGCCGGATCGATGGCGCCCTTGAAGGTGCCGATCGACACTTCGTAGGCGTTGCGCGTGTCGATGACGATCGTGTCGGGTTGGGAAATCAGCGCGTTCCAGTCGGCCGGCGCGACATAGGTGCCGGCACTCTTCGCCGGGTCAATGTCTTCGACACCCATGGTGACGATCTCGCGTTTCAGCCGCACCTTCATGCGGTGGAAGGGCATTTGCGCGGCGCTGCTGTATTTCACCTCGAGGCCGGACAGCCCGTCGATGGTTTCGAGATGTTCGATCAGTTCGGCAATCGCCGCATCGCTGCCGGCGACCGTGCCGTTGATGCCTTCATGCGCCAGAAGCAGCGTACCCCTGATGCCGCGCCCACAGCAGAAGGCAGCCAGTGGCGCCCGCAGCGCCTGGAAGGCGTCGAGCCGGGCAAATTTGTAGAGCGCGGCGACGCGGACAGGCTGGGATGGCGCGGACGGTGTCATTGCCAGAGCAACTAGACGCTCGTAAAAGCCGTTTCAAGGTGAAACGGGTTTGACGGCCTGTCATGGTCCTGTTCCGGAAGAGCCCGTAAGCTACCTGGCGTGCGTGACATCACGACACGCCCGGTTGCGTGGACAGGAAAATATCAGTCTGCTAATCGGTTGAATTGACAACGATATGGAGAAGAAGATGCCTAGCAAGACCGAAAAACTCCTGTCGCTGCTCAACGGTCAGCCGGTCATCCCGGTGTTGAAGATCGCTGATGTTGCCAATGCGGTGCCGTTGGCCCGCGCTTTGGCGCGCGGCGGCCTGCCGGCGATCGAGATCACGCTCAGGACCGCGGATGCGCTGGAAGCGATCCGGCGCGTGGCCGGCGAGGTCGAGGAAGCCATCGTCGGTGCCGGCACCATTCTGGATGCGCGTCAGTTCGACGAGGCGGCCGCCGCCGGCTCGCAATTCATCGTCAGCCCGGGCATAACCCGCGAGCTTCTGGCAGGCGCCGCCGACAGCGAGGTTCCGCTGCTGCCCGGCGCCATCACCCCCGGCGAGATCATGGCCGCGCGCGAAGCCGGGCTGCGCTTCCTGAAGTTCTTCCCGGCCGAGCAGTCCGGCGGCATCGCCTCGCTGAAGGCATTCGCCTCGCCGCTCGCCGACGTGAAATTCTGCCCGACCGGCGGTATCACCGGCAAGAACGCGGCCGACTACCTCAGCCTGCCCAATGTCATCTGCGTCGGCGGCTCCTGGGTTGCCCCCGACGACATGGTCAAGGCCGGCAGGTGGGACGAGATCGAAGCTCTCGCACGCGCCGCGAGCAAGCTCGCCGGATAAGCGCTTTCGCGTTCACCAGCGCAGCGGGCCATTCTCGTCGAAATAGCCGGCAGTCGGACCATCGGCATCGAGCGTCGCCAGGCGCACGATGATCTCGGCTGCCTGCTGCACCGTGCGACCGCCCCTGTGCCCGTTGAGATCGGTCGCGGTGTAGCCGGGAGCAGCGGCATTCACCTTGATGCCGCGCGGCGCGAGCTCCCTGGCGAACGCCACCGTAATCGCGTTGAGCGCCGTCTTGGAGCTGCCATAGCCCATTATGTTGGGCGACTGGTTTTCGCCTGTTGCGTCCTGCGCGCGTGCGATCGAGCCGATATAGCTGCTCACCATGACGATGCGGCCGGCGGGCGATGCCAGCAAGAGCGGCAGGAATGCCTGGGTGACGCGGACCGGGCCGAAGACGTTGACATCATAGGTGGCCTTGATGTCGGCGATATTCTCCCGGCTCGGCGGCAACTCATACCGCCCGTTCGAGCCGAGCGCGTCGACATATCCAGGAGCAATGCCGGCATTGTTGACCAGCACGTCGAGGCTGGCTACCCGCGCCGCGACGGTCCTGGCGGCGGCCGCCACGCTTTCGTCATCGGCGACGTCGAGTTCGAGCCACTCGACGTCGAGCCCTTCGCTGCGCAGCGCCTGTGCCGCCGCGGTGCCGCGTTCGGCGTCGCGGGCGCCGAGCCAGACCTTGAATCCCGTTGCCGCCAGGCGCCGTGCGGTCTCCAGGCCGATGCCCTTGTTGGCGCCGGTCACCAGCGCGCGCTTCGATGTCGTCATATCCAAATCTCCTTTGTGGAGGCCTGATGCATGTCGCCTGGAAGTGGCCCCGGTCCGGGAGAACGACATGCATAAACAAAGGCCCAAGGCGCGTCGCCAAACGCGACGCGCCTTAGAGATGGCGGATTGCAGCCTGCCTCGCGCGCCGAAAACTCTCTTGCTCTTGCCTGATCCTCTCACCTGGTTGCGCGGCCCACGCGGATCGGCAATGCTGAAACGATGAGAGAAGCGCTGCTGGAATTGATTGCCGTCGCCGGCCGCCATGCGCATGGGCGGCGGACAAGGACGGCGATCCCTCGCGTTACGATCGGCCGCAGCGAGGTCCCGACGCCGCCGATGCCCGAGCTTTGTCAGCCGACGGCGCTGTTCGTGCTGCAAGGCACGAAATCGGTGCTGATCGGCGAGCGCACGCTTCGTTATCAAGCCGGCAGCTATTTCGTCTACGCGGTCGAGACACCCGCCACCAGCCAACTGATCGAGGCGAGTATCGCGCATCCCTATGTGGCCATCGGTTTCGCCCTCGATGTCAAGGCGATCGCAGCCCTGCTCATCGAGCACGAGCCGGCCGTCGGTGGCGACGATTTCATGACCTGCCTGGCCAATGACGACCTGCTCGACGCGTGGCGCCGGATGCTGCGGCTGCTCGACAGGCCCGCCGAGATTCCCGTGCTCGCTCCCCTGCTCGAGCGCGAGATATTGTTTCGCCTGTTGCAAGGCCCGCAAGGCGCGAAGTTGCGCCAGCTCGCCGGCGCCGACAGCCGCTTGTCACAGATCCGCCGGGCGACCGCCTGGATCCGGGCTCACTATGACGAGCCTATCGAGGTGCGGCGGTTGGCCGAGCTCGCCAATATGAGCAGCGCTGCGTTTCATCGCCACTTCAAGGCGGCGACGGCGATGAGCCCGATCCAGTACCAGAAGCAGGTCCGCCTGCTGGAGGCCCGCCACCTGCTGCTGGCCCAGCCGGGAAACGCCGCGCGGGTTGCCTTTACCGTGGGCTATGAAAGCGCTTCGCAGTTCAGCCGGGAGTATGCGCGTCAGTTCGGGTTGCCGCCTGCACGCGATGCCGCGCGGCTTCTGGCGCGGGGCGAAGCGGCCGCGCTGGATATCGACTGAACCATCCCGGCGGCACGAAAAAGCCCGACCGGCTTGCGCCGATCGGGCTAGTTTGGTGCCATGGCAGTCAGCCTTGGCGGTCAGTTGCAGACCCTGACCTTCTCGACCACCTTGTGGTGATGCTTCCAATGCGTGACCACCTTGGTCCGGCAGTGATGCTTGCCATTTTTGATGATCACGGTTTCGGCTTGCGAGGGCGCAATAGCCGCCGATGCCGCCACCAGCGCCAGGACGGATGCCAATAGAATCTTCTTCATGAATATCCCGGGTTGGAACGCAGCCATTCTAGCCGGGAAACAGGCGGCTTTTACGTTTTCACGAGAAGTTCAGGCACCCGTGATCCCGCAGGGCCGGGGCCGGCTTCATGCATGCCGGTTGTGCCCGCACACAGCCGGCACACACAAAAAAAGCCGCGCCGGTTGCCCGGCGCGGCTTTCGGAATGCCCGGTCTTTACTTCGTCTGGAAGCGCGCGACGGACAGGAATTTTACGGCATTGCCGGTGAAACGGTTGGCATCCGCCATCTGGTCGCCCTGCTGGAAGCCGGCCGTGTAGACCTCGCTCGGCGGCGTGTGGACCACGTTGTAGGCGTAGCCCGGCGCCGTCGTGGCGCTCGAAACCGTCGCGACATTCTCGCCGCTGGTCAGCGCCCAGCGGGCGGCCTGCGGTGCGGCGGCAACCACGATGGCCTTGGGACCGGGTTTCAGGTCGCGGGCGGTGGCTCTGGCCTCCTTGCGGGTCGTCTTCACGCCGGCGCCGATCGCGGCGACCGGATCGGAACCGGCAGCGCGGGCGACGACGGCCTCGCGCGGCGATGCGGCATCGACGCCGGACGGGTCGTTGAAAGCCGAACGAGGCTCGGACAACGACGCAACCCGATAATAGTCAGCCTGCACGGGAAGCGCCTCGGCCTCGTCGAGCACGGCCTTGACCGCATCGGGCTTGACCGCATCGGGCTTGGCCGCATCGATATTGGTCATATCCGGCCGCGCGCTCGGCAGCACCGAGAAGGCATCGGTCGCGGTCTTGCCACGCTCGGCCGTCTCGGCCAGCGCCATCAGCACATCCTTGCTGGGCGCAGGCGCCAGCACCGCCGGCAACGTGTGTTCGGGGCGCCATGTCGGCAAAGGTATGTTGTTGGCGGCAACCTGCGCTGCATCGGCGGCGACCGCCGAGGGATCAGCCTTGCCGAAAGGCATATTCGCCGGCGTCTGCACGGTTGCCACGGTCTGTTCGGTGCTGGCCGTCGCATCCGCCATGCCGAAGGGAACATTTTCAGGCGGCTGCGCGCCGACATCGACTTTCGGCCGCGGCGCGAAATCGGGCAGCGGGATGCTGCGTGCCGGCAACGCCGCGATGATCGTCTCGGGCGTATCCTTTTCCGGCTCCGGGGCCTGCTCCTCGGCGACCTGCGGGATCTCGGCGCGCTTGGCGTTCTCGGGCGCCACGATCGCGATCCCCGGCAGGGTGCCGCTCTTGGCGGTGCTCGCCGGTACCGGCTTCACGCTTCTCGGCTTCGGCGCCGGCTCTGCCGATGCGACATCGGCGCTGTCGTCGGCCTCGTCGTCGCCGCCGCCGAAGAAGGCAGCCAGCAGTCCGCCGGACCTCTTGGAACCGCCGCCGGCGCTGGCCAGCTCGATGGCGGCGCCGCCGGAACCCTTGCGTGCCTTGTACGAGGCAAGCGCCTGCTCAAAGCCGGGCAGCGGCCGGCCGTCGCTCGGCACGTGCAGCGTCTTGCCGTTCGGGAACAGGCTCACCAGTTCCTGTCGGCTGATGCCGGGCCAATGGCGCACATTGCCGACGTCCATGTGGACGAACGGCGAACCGGATCTCGGATAGTAGCCGACGCCGCCGCCCTGCATCTTGAGCCCGATATTGCGCAGCTTCTTCAGCGGCACGCCCGGAATGTAGAAGTCCATCGCCTTGCCGAGCATGTGCTGGCTCTTCTCGGCGACACCCTTGCTGCGACTGCGCAGCATCGAGTTCGTCGACGGCGAGCGATAGCCGCAAACCACCTGGATATAGTCGGTGGCGCCGCTTTCCCGATAGGCTTCCCAGACCAGGTCCAGCAGGCGCGGGTCCATCTTGGTCGGCTCGTTGCGGCGCCAGTCGCGCAGGATGATGTTGATCTTCCTCAGCCCGGCCTGATCGTAACGGCCGTTGCGCTTGTAGACGATCTCCGCCTTCTCGTGCGTGTGGAGGTGGTAGAGCTTCAGAGAACGGACTTCGGCCCTGGCGCCGGTTGCGGCAGCGGCAAGAAAACCAAATGCGACAATCATGGCCGCCAGCCACTTCGGCCAGACGCTCAAATGATAGTGCCGCCCGTTTGTGTGTCGTTCGATTCTGTTCAAATCAAAAGGCCTTGCAGGCTGCCGTTTGTCCCCGGATTTGCCCAAACGGACGTGTCGTTGTCACATCCGAATATCGATCCTAATGGTTAATCATCGCTTATTGAAGCCGAAATGCGGTAAGACCGTGGCGATATCCCGCCAAAAATTGTCCACAAGGTTTCTTGGTAAACCGCTGGTTTAGATCATGATTCCTCGTTTGGCCGAAACACGATCTGTTACCGTTAGCCTTAATGCGTGAACGGGACCGTCGGGGACGTCGCCATCGGCGCGCCACACTCCGGTCCAGTCAATGCACCGGCGACATGATGGCAGCGCAAGCTGGTCCCGGCCTTGCGTGACCGCACTCGGGCCGACCGCTCTCAGGCCGGACATCGGGCGGCTGTGCGCGATAGCGCCCTCAGGAAGCGAGCCGGTCGAGCCTGCCGGTTTCCGGATCGATGCCGTATTCCTTGAGCTTGCGGTAAAGCGTCGAGCGGCCGATGCCGAGGCGGCGGGCGACTTCGCTCATCTGGCCGTTGTAGTGATCGATGGCGAGCTTGATCATCTCCAGTTCGACATCCGCCAGGGCGCGCACATTGCCGCGTTCGTCGAGCGCGCGCAGCGTGCCGAAGCGTGGCTGAAGCCGCATCGGCGATTCGGGTTCGGCAGCCGAAACGTCCTCACCGCTCAGCGCCGGCTCATCGCGCGGTTCTACGGCCAAAGCCGGGGCGGCCGGCGCGATGTCCACATCGAGGCGGACCGTGCCCTCCACCTGGGCGCGGATTTGCGGGAAATCCTCGACGCCGAGCACATCGCCTTCGCACAGCACCGAGGCGCGGAAGACGGCATTTTCCAGCTGCCGGATATTGCCGGGCCAGTCATAGGCCTGGAGCACGGCGAGCGCCGCCGCCGAAATGCCCCGCAGGCGATGGCGCGGGTCCGCCGGAGCCACCTTCTCCATGAAATGTGCGACCAGATCGGGAATGTCGTCGCGGCGGTTCCGCAGGGGCGGCACATAGATCGGGTAGACGTTGAGCCGGTAGAACAGGTCCTCGCGGAACTTGCCGTCCTTGACCTGCTGCAGGAGATTGCGGTGCGTCGCCGAAATCAGCCTGATGTCGACCCGGACCGTGGCGCGGCCGCCGACCGGATCGACCTCGCCATCCTGGACGGCGCGCAGCAGCTTGACCTGCACGTCGAGCGGCAGGTCGCCGATCTCGTCCAGAAACAGCGTGCCCGAATGCGCTTCGACGAATTTGCCGGTGTGCTTCTCCGTGGCTCCGGTGAACGAGCCCTTCTCATGGCCGAACAGGATCGATTCGACCAGATTGTCGGGAATGGCGCCGCAATTGACGGTGACGAAAGGTTTCGAGCGGCGGTCGCCGCTGCCCTGTATGGCGCGCGCCACCAGTTCCTTGCCGACGCCGGATTCGCCCTCGATCAGGATCGGGATGTTGGATGCCGCCGCTTTCTGGCCGAGGCGGATCACCTTGTCCATGGCCGGACTGTGCGTGATCATGTCCCTGAAGGTCAGCAGCCCGCCGCGCCGGCGCGACGTGCGCTTGACCTCGCCTTCGACAGCCTCGACCTTGAGCGCGTTGGCGATCGAGGCCTGCAGCCTGTCGGGAGAGGCCGGCTTGACCACGAAATCGAAGGCGCCGTGGCGCATCGCCGAAACCACGGTCTCGATGCCGCCCTGGGCGGTCTGCACGATGACCGGGATGGTGATGCCGCGCTCGCGCATCGCCTTGAGCACGCCGATGCCATCGAGATCGGGCATGACCAGATCGAGGATGACCACCGACACGTCGCGGGCTCCGGGCCCGTCGAGGGCGTCGAGGCCGGCAGCGCCCCCGTCGACGACGATTGCGGTGTGGCCGAACCGCGTCACCGCCGCCTCGAGCAGCCGGCGCTGCACGGGATCGTCATCGACTATGAGTATGGAACCTGTCATGACTGTCTTGAGCCGCCCGCCTGATATCCCCATGGACCATCTTGGCACAGGGTTCTAAATAAGGTTTCAAAAAACCCGGTGAACGAATTCCTTAGGATTTGACCGGCTTCTCCGTTCTCCTTGATTCTGGCCCTGGGCCGGCCACTTGATTCAAAAGAAGGTATTGTCGATGCGCGTGATGTTTGATCGGCGGCCTGCGGCGCCAGCTTCCGGTCAGGGCGCCGCCGAGCTTGGCGATCTGCCGGAATGGAATCTTGCCGACCTCTATGCGGGCATGGAGGCGCCGGAGCTAAAGCGCGACATCGCCAAAGCCGCCGCCGATGCGGTCGCCTTCGAGAGCCGCTGGAAGGGCACGCTGTCCGCCGAGGCCGAGCGCGGCAGCGCAGGCAGGCTGGGCGAGGCGCTTGTCGCCTATGAGGCTCTGGAAGAGCTGATCGGCCGCATCGTCTCCTATGCCGGCCTCATCTACGCCGGCAACACCGCCGATCCGCAGCGCGCCAAGCTCTATGGCGACATCCAGGAGAAGATGACCGACGCCAGCGCGCATCTTCTGTTCTTCGCGCTCGAACTGAACCTGATCGACGACGCGGCCATCGAGGGCGCGCTCGCCGCCGACCCCGCCTTCGGTCATTACCGGCCCTGGGTGCTCGATCTGCGCCTGGACAAGCCCTATCAGCTCGAGGATCGCGTCGAGCAGCTGTTCCACGAGAAGTCGATCACCGGGCGCGGCGCCTGGAACCGGCTGTTCGACGAGACGATGACGGACCTGCGCTTCGACGTCGACGGCGAGGAGCTGACGCTGGAACCGGCCCTGAACCGATTGCAGGATGCCGACGGCGAGGTGCGACGCCGCGCCTCCGAGGCGCTCGCCCAGACCTTCCGGAGGAATTTGCGCACCTTCACGCTGGTCACCAACACGCTGGCCAAGGACAAGGAAATCTCGGACCGCTGGCGCGGTTTCGAGGACATCGCCGATTCACGCCATCTCGCCAACCGCGTCGAGCGCGGTGTGGTCGATGCGCTGGCTTCGGCGGTGCGCGAGGCCTATCCGCGCCTGTCACACCGCTATTACCGGATGAAGGCGCGCTGGCTGGGCATGGAGGTGATGAACCACTGGGACCGCAACGCGCCGTTGCCGGAGACGCCGCAGGCGGTGATTGGCTGGGACGAGGCCAGGAACACGGTGCTGTCCGCCTATCAGCGCTTCTCGCCCGAGATGGCCGAGATCGCGCGGACTTTCTTCGACCGCAACTGGATCGACGCGCCGGTGCGCCCAGGCAAATCCCCCGGCGCCTTCGCCCATCCGACCGTGCCTTCGGCGCACCCCTACGTGCTGCTCAACTACATGGGCAAGCCGCGCGATGTGATGACGCTGGCGCATGAGCTTGGCCATGGCGTGCACCAGGTGCTGGCCGGCGGCCAGGGCGCGCTGATGGCCTCGACGCCGCTGACGCTGGCCGAGACGGCGTCCGTTTTCGGCGAGATGCTGACCTTCCGCTCGTTGCTCGAGCAGACCACCGACAGGCGCGAGCGCAAGGCCATGCTCGCCCAGAAGGTCGAGGACATGATCAACACGGTCGTGCGCCAGATCGCCTTCTACGAGTTCGAGCGCAAGGTGCATGCGGAGCGCCGCAACGGCGAACTGACATCCGACAGGCTCGGTCAATTCTGGCTGGAGGTGCAGGCGGAAAGTCTGGGCCCGGCGATAAAGTTGCGCGACGGCTACGAAGTGTTCTGGACCTACATCCCGCACTTCATCCATTCGCCCTTCTACGTCTACGCCTATGCGTTCGGCGACTGTTTGGTGAACTCGCTCTACGCGGTCTACCAGAACGCAGAGCGCGGCTTCCAGGACAAATATTTCGAGATGCTGCGCGCCGGCGGCACCAAGCATCATTCGCAGCTTCTGGCGCCTTTCGGCCTCGATGCCACCGATCCCGCCTTCTGGCAGATCGGGCTTGGCGTGATCAGCGGCCTGATCGACGAGCTGGAAGCGCTCGACAACTGAGGCGTCTTCTGTGCGTCGTCCCCACCTGCTCAGAACAGTTTAGCCGGAATGCATATTGGGCCCACACTATTCTTGGTCTAAATATCTGTTCTTGAATAACTCTCTTTCGTAGTTTTCCCATAGCTTTCCGTAAGCTCTATGATAGCCTCCCCGCCAAGCTCAGCCGGAGCATGCGGGTCGGGCGGGGAAGTCTCAGCCGACCGCGGCGTTCCGGTGCACGCGACGACGGCCATTGGCCATGGCTTGCAAAGCCGATGCCGACGGCTCGACTGAGGCCGGCTGTTCCGCAGGCGGCGGAACCATCATCGAGTAGTCCTTCGCCGAAGGTCATTAAGTCCAATGCCGCGGCAGACGGATCTGACTGGAGAGAGACAATGGGCACTTTTTTCTACATGCTCCTGGCGTTCCTTGTGGGTGTGCTGGTTGGCTGGTTCATCTGGGGACGCTTGCGCGGTGAACTCGACAGCTTGCGCGGCGATCTCGACCGCACACGCAGCGAGCGCGACCGGCTGCGGGCCGACAGCGATCGCCTGACCGGCGAGTTGGATGCCTGTGGGCGCACCCGCGCCGACCTCGAGCGCCGGCTGCGCGAGGCCTCGACCGGCTCCGGCCCGGCAAAGGCGGCGGCGCCGGCGCCGGCCGCCTTGATGTCGACGCCCACCCCTGCCAAATCCGCTCCGGCGGCCAAGCCGGCGCCCAGGAAGCCGGCTGCGGCCAAGGCCGCTTCCAGCGCCGCGAAGACCGGCGCGCCGAAGGCCGCTGCCGCCAAAGCCTCTCCCAAGGCCAGCGCGGCGCCCAGGAAGGCGGCACCGGCGAAGGCCGCGCCGGCCAAGGTGGCTTCCGGCAAACCCGACAATCTGCGCCGGCTGATCGGTATCGGCCCGGTCAACGAGAAGCTGCTCAGGGCACAAGGCGTCACCAGCTTTGCCCAGATCGCCGCCTGGACAGCCGCTGATATCAAGCGGATCGAGGACGTCATGAATTTCGACGGCCGTATCGCGCGCGAGCGCTGGATCGAGCAGGCCAAGCTGCTCGCCGCCGGCAACGAGGCGGAATTCGCCAGGCAGTTTCCGTCGGCTGGAACCGCCAGCAACACCTGAGCGACAGGGCAGATCCGACGATTGCGGCCGGCGGCGCGAACGAAGCGCCGCCGGTTTGCTTTTGGCCGCAAGGTCTGCGCACGGATCGGGCCAGAGGTTGGGCCAGAGGTCGGCTTTAAGTGGCAAGGTGCCGCTCCCTCGATTGCGCGCGGCTGGCCCCCCATATAGAGCCATCATTGGCTTCATCGATCCACGCGCCGAGTTCCATGCCCCTGCCCGCCGCAATTTTCCGCAATGACGAAAGCGCGCGCCAGCTCGTTTTCGACCGACCGGACGACATCATCACGGCGCACGAGGCCCGGGATTTCTCGGCCACGCTGCAGGCGGCCCAGGCCGCGCATGACGCCGGCAAATGGCTTGCCGGCTATTTCTCATACGAGGCGGGCTACCTGCTGGAGCCGAAGCTGGTTCCGTTGCTGCCGGCCGGGCGCCGCGCCCCGCTGGTCTGCCTGGGCGTCTTTGACGCGCCGGTGCAAGAGCCGGTGCCGCCCCGCAAGGCGGCGGCGACCAACGGCCCGATCTTCGATGCAAGGGCGACATGGTCGTTCGAGGACTACGAGAAGCGGTTCTCGCGGCTGCACCGGCACATCAGGCAAGGCGACTGCTACCAGGGCAACCTGACCTTTCCGGTGCATGCGCAATGGTCGGGCGATCCGCTCGCCGCCTTCGACGCGCTGACCGAACGCCAGCCGGTGAAATATGGTGCCCTGGTTTCGCTTGGCGATCCGATCGTGCTGTCGCGCTCACCCGAACTGTTCTTCGAGATCGACGCGCAGGGCATGGTCGAGACCCATCCGATGAAAGGCACGGCGCCGCGTGGTGCGACGGAAGCCGACGACGAGCGCCAGAAAACCTTCCTGCGCAATGACGAGAAGAACCAGGCCGAGAACCGGATGATCGTCGACCTGCTTCGCAACGACATCTCGCTGATCAGCGAGGTCGGCACGCTGGAAGTGCCCGAGCTGTTCCGCATCGAAACCTATCCGACCGTCCACCAGATGGTGAGCGACGTCAGGGCGAAGCTGCTGCCGGGCCTCACGATCCGCCAGATCTTTGCCGCGCTGTTTCCCTGCGGCTCCATCACCGGCGCGCCGAAAATCCGCGCCATGGAGATCCTGCATGACCTTGAAGGCACGCCCCGTGATGTCTATTGCGGCGCCATCGGCTGGATCGCACCAGGCGGCACGATGCGCTTTTCCGTGGCGATCCGCACCATCTCGCTCTTTCCCGGCGGCGAGGCCGTCTACAATGTCGGCGGCGGCATCGTCTTCGATTCAACCGCGCAGGAGGAGTATCAGGAGTGTCTCTTGAAAGCCCGCTTCGCGACGGGAACGCCGCCGGTTTCGAATTGATCGAGACCATGCGCTGGGAGCCGGCCACGGGCTTCCTGCGCTTGGAGCGGCATCTGGCGCGCCTCTATGGTTCGGCGGCCGAACTCGGTTTTGCCTGCGACCCGCAACGCATCGGTGACGTGTTGGGCAAGGCTGTCGATGGCGCGCGCAACGCCTTGCGCACGCGCCTGGCTTTGGCGCGCAGTGGCGACGCGGCCGCCTCGGTCCAGCCCTATGAGCCGCTCGCCGCCGATAAAGTTTGGACGCTGCGGCTGGCGCGCACGAGGCTCGATTCGAACGACATGCTGCTGCGCCACAAGACCAGCCGCCGGCAGGTCTACGCGCATGCTCGCGCCGAATACCTCATCACCCAGGCCGACGAAGTGCTGTTGGTCAACGAGCGTGGCGAGATGTGCGAAGGCACCATCACCAATGTCTTCGCCGATTTCAGCGACGGCATGCTTTTGACGCCCCGCCTCGATTGCGGGCTGCTGCCTGGCGTATTGCGCGGCGCGCTTCTGGATGAAGGCCGCGCCCGCGAGGCGATCTACAGCTTTGACGACTTGAAATCCGCCAGGGCGCTCTATGTCGGCAATTCACTGCGCGGCTTGATCCCGGCAAAACTGATCTGAAGCATGACATCGCTGCCCACCCACACGCCCTATGATGGCTCGTCCAAGCTGTTCACCATCGGGCTGAAGCCGCTTGCCCTGGCCGACTGGATCGAAGTCGACGAACATCTCCTGCCGTTCCTCGCCGAGAAGCAGCGGCTCTATGCCGAAATGCCCGGCACCGTGTTCGTCGAGGAAGACGGCACGCGCGATGCCCAGCGCGAAGTGCTCGACCTGCTCGAAGCGCACTTGCCGCGGGTATTTCCCGAGACCCATCGGCGTGCCAGTGGCGGGGTCGAGGTGATCGCCGCCGGCGGCAATCCCGAGGGCGACTTCGCCAAGGCGCCG
This sequence comes from Mesorhizobium sp. B2-3-6, assembly GCF_006442305.1. Taxonomy (NCBI): domain Bacteria; kingdom Pseudomonadati; phylum Pseudomonadota; class Alphaproteobacteria; order Hyphomicrobiales; family Phyllobacteriaceae; genus Mesorhizobium; species Mesorhizobium sp. B2-3-6. The sequence continues at coordinate 437,681 of NZ_VFVW01000003.1, forward strand.
CTTGTCGCGGCCTCGCTGCTCGTCCAGGAAGACCTGATCCTGATGCGCCGCGGCGAAGACGGCTGGCGGCTCGCCGCCGGCTCGCTCTGCTTTCCCTCGTCCTGGTCGCTGCTCGAAAAATTCGGCAAGCCGTTGCAGCAGATACATGCGCCCGTGCCGGGTTTTGGCCCTGGCACGCGGCCGGCCGAGCTGATCAACCGCATGTTCGACGGCCTCCAGGGCCAGGCCGTGGAGCGCTACAACTGGTCGATTCAATCGGGCGATGCGCTCTACCATCCGCTATCCAATGTCGAGCGAATCGAGCGCGCCGCCAGCCGCCCGTCGCGATTTGCCGATGGCGACGCCAATGCCCACGCCTTCATCCGCGTCGAGCGGCAGACGCTTCGAAAATTGCCCGTCTCGGGCGACATCCTGTTCACCATCCGCATTCATCTCGACCCGCTGGCGGCGTTGGCGCATCACCCCGACCGGGCAACGCTGGCTCCGGCTTTCGCTGCCCAGCTCGAAGCGCTCGACATCGCCCAGCTCGATTACAAGGGCTTGACATCAGACCGCGACCGGCTGGTCGGCGTCCTTAACCAAATGGCGAACGCCGCCTGACCGGCAGTTGGCGCTTTTCACTGGTTTATGACAATGATCTGTGATGTAGCGCATGCCCGTTGGGCGAGAATGCCCGGGTTTTGCACCTGTCTGAAGGAGTGCTCGATAAAATGGCGAATGAAAACTGGCCCGTTTACGGTGAGATCACCGGCCCTGTGGTGATGATCGGCTTCGGCTCGATCGGACGGGGCACGCTGCCGCTGATCGAGCGCCATTTCAAGTTCGACAAATCGCGCATGACGGTCATCGACCCGCGCGGCACCGATCGCGCGCTGCTCGACGAGCGTGGCATCACCTTCATGCAGGATGCGGTGACCGAGAAGAATTACAAGAAGCTCCTGACCCCGCTTCTGACCAATGGCGGCGGCCAGGGTTTTTGCGTCAACCTGTCGGTCGACACCGGCTCGGTGGATCTGATGCGGCTCTGCCGCAAGCTCGGCGTGCTCTACATCGACACGGTCGTCGAGCCATGGCTCGGTTTCTACTTCGATGCCGAGGCCGACAATGCCAGCCGCACCAACTATGCGTTGCGCGAGTCGCTGCTCAAGGAAAAGCACGACAAGCCCGGCGGCACGACGGCGGTCTCCACCTGCGGCGCCAATCCGGGCATGGTCTCGTGGTTCGTCAAGCAGGCATTGGTCAACCTGGCCACCGATCTCGGCCTCGAGTTTTCGGAACCCGCGCAGGAAGACCGCGAGGGCTGGGCGAAGCTCATGAGGAAGGCGGGCGTCAAGGGCATCCATATCGCCGAGCGCGACACCCAGCGCACCAAGAAGCCGAAGCCGATGGACGTGTTCTGGAACACCTGGTCGGTCGAGGGCTTCATCTCCGAGGGCCTGCAGCCCGCCGAACTCGGCTGGGGCACGCATGAGAAATGGATGCCCAAGAACGGCAAGAAACACAAGCATGGCTCCAAGGCCGCAATCTATCTGGAGCAGCCCGGCGCCAACACGCGCGTGCGCTCGTGGTGCCCGACGCCAGGTGCGCAATACGGCTTCCTGGTGACCCACAACGAGGCGATCTCGATCGCCGATTTCTTCACCGTGCGCTCCAAAAAGGGCAAGGTTCAGTACCGCCCGACCTGCCACTACGCCTACCATCCCTGCAACGACGCGGTGCTGTCGCTGCATGAAATGTTCGGCGCCGCCGGCAAGGCGCAACCGGTACACCACGTGCTGGACGAAAACGAACTTGTCGATGGCGTAGACGAGCTCGGGGTGCTGCTCTACGGCCATGACAAGAACGCCTACTGGTACGGCTCGCAACTGTCGCTCGCCGAAGCGCGCAAGCTGGCGCCTTACCAGAACGCAACCGGCATGCAGGTCACCTCGGCGGTTCTGGCCGGCATGGTCTGGGCGCTGGAGAACCCCGAAGCCGGCATCGTCGAGGCCGACGAGATGAACTACAAGCGCTGTCTGGACGTGCAGTCGCAATATCTCGGACCGGTGAAGGGCTATTATACCGACTGGACACCGCTCGATAATCGGCCCGGCCTGTTTCCGGAGGACCTCGACCGGAACGACCCGTGGCAATTCCGCAACATCCTGGTGCGATAGCGTCGCGCCAAGCATGCCTCACTGCCTTGCAATCGCCCGGAAATCGGGCGATTGAAGGATGCGGACGGGAGCAAGCCGCGTCCATCTGGACGCATGAACTACGCTCTTGAAACTTGGATGCATGCACCGTGCTTTCCGAAAGTCGTTTTCCGATTTCGGGCCGACGGGCGAGGAGAGGATTTTTACATGACCATTGCGCGCAAGATTCTTTCGATGAGTGTTGCGGCGGCCACGATGGTGGGGCTGGCCGCTTGTGCAACCAGCGGTCCCGACGAGCCGTCGATAGGGGCCGCGCCGAAGGGCGTAGAAGGCTCCTGGATCGACGCCAAGGGCACCGGTCTTTCGACCTTTGCCGGCGGAACCTTCACCACGGTAGCGACCGATACCGGCCAGAAGCTGTCCGACGGTACCTATACGATGACCGGCGCCACTTCGGTCGAGATCCACGGTACCTCGCTGATCCGGCAGACGCCGGTGAGCTTCAACTGCTTGCTGGTGTCCACCAGCCAGCTCAACTGCACCAGCGGCTCCGGCCAGAATTTCGTGTTGACCCGGCGCGCCTGAACCGCCAGGCATTCAGACCTCCAAAGGACGGCGGCCAATGGCCGCCGTCCTTTTTTGTGCCCCGCAGAGATCAACGGGGTTTTGCCCCGATTTTCCCTTGCATGCTCCGGAACGCGATGGGAACATGGCTGAAAAAGCCGGCTGTTAGAGACCGGTCAAGCAAGAGCGCTAAACGGCTCTGATCAGCCTATCCGGGAGACGAAGATGAAGAAACTTGCCGCCATTGCCGCCCTTTCCGCGTCGACGCTGGGCCTGTCGGCCGGCGCATCTTTTGCCGATTACACGCTGAATATCCTGCACATCAACGACTGGCACAGCCGCATCGAAAGCAACAACAAATACGAATCCACCTGCTCGGCCGACGAGGAGACAAAGGGCGAATGCGTCGGCGGCGCCGGCCGGCTGGTCACGGCGATCGCGCAGGAGCGCAAGAAGCTGGAAGGCCAGAACGTGCTGTTGCTCAGCGCCGGCGACAATTTCCAGGGCTCGCTGTTCTACACGACTTACAAAGGCAAGGCCGAAGGCGAGTTCCTCAACGACATGAAGTTCGATGCCATGGCGCTCGGCAACCATGAATTCGACGACGGCGAAACGGCATTGGCGCCGTTCCTCGACATGATCAAGTTCCCCGTGCTCGGCGCCAATGTGAAAGCCAACGCGCAGTCCAAGCTCGGTGACCGCGTCAAGCCGTCCATCGTCGTCGAGGTCGGCGGCCAGAAGATCGGCATCATCGGCGCCGTCACCAACGATACGCCCGAACTCGCCACTCCCGGCCCCAACATCGCCATCGAGGACGACGTCAAGTCGATCACGGCCGAGGTCGAGAAGCTGAAGGGAGAGGGCGTCAACAAGATCATTGCCGTGACCCATATCGGCTACAACAGGGAGCGCGATGTCATAGCGAAGATCCCGGGCGTCGACGTGGTCGTCGGCGGCCACAGCCATACGCTTTTGTCCAACACCGATCCGAAGGCGGCAGGCCCCTATCCGACCATGGTCGACAATCCGGACGGCTACAAGGTGCCGGTCGTGCAGGCGGCGTCCTATTCGAAATATCTCGGCGAGTTCAAGGTCGTGTTCGACGACAATGGCGTCGTCAAGTCGGCGAGCGGCGACCCGATCCTCCTCGACAAGTCGATCACGCCCGATCCCGCCGTGCTCGCCCGCATAAAGGAGCTCGGCGCGCCGATCGAAGCGCTTAAGAACAAGGAAGTGGCCGAGACGACCGACGTCATCGACGGCAGCCGCGAGAGCTGCCGCGCCCGCGAATGCGCGATGGGCAATCTCGTCTCCGACGCCATCCTCGACCACGTCAAGGGACAGGGCGTCGAGATCGTCATCTCCAATGGCGGCGGCCTGCGCGCCTCGATCGACAAGGGCACCGTCACCATGGGCGAGGTGCTGACCGTGCTGCCCTTCCAGAACACGCTGGCGACCTTCCAGATCTCGGGCAAGGACCTTGTTGCCGGGCTCGAAAGCGGCCTCAGCCAGGTCGAAGACGGCGCCGGCCGCTTCCCGCAGGTGGCCGGCCTGAAATACGCCTTCGACAAATCCGCCCCGGCCAATGCCGGCCGCGTCAAGTCTGTCGAGGTGATGGAGAACGGCGCCTGGACGCCGCTCAATCCCGACAAGGACTATCTGGTCGCCACCAACAACTATGTCCGCCAGGGCGGCGACGGCTACAAGGTTTTCGCCGAAAAGGCCAAGAACGCCTATGATTACGGCCCCGGCCTCGAACAGGTGGTCGCCGACTATCTCGGCGCGCACCGGCCCTACACGCCCAAGCTCGACGGCCGCATCACCGAGATCGCCGCGACGACAGCGGCCGCACCTGCGGCGGAGCCCGCCAAGCCAGCCGAAGCAATGCCCGATCTGCCTGCCAACTCCGGCGATATCGCCAACACGCCGCCGGCCGTGTCGACCGAGGCCGCGCCTGCGCCCGCACCGGCAACGCCTGCCGCTCCGGCAACGCCAGCACCTGCGGAACCGGCAAAGCCTGCCGAAGCCGCCCCTGCCCCGGCAACACCCGCGCCGGCTGAGCCGGCAAAGCCCGCCGAGGCCGCACCGGCCGAAACCAGCCATGTCATCGTCGCCGGCGATACCTATTGGGACCTGGCAAAGAAGGCCTATGGCGACGGCACCAGGTGGAAAGTCATTTCCGAAGCCAACAAGGGCTACGAGCCGCGCCGGCTTCCGGTCGGCGCCACCTTGACCATACCGCCGAGGTAACCGCCTTCGCCTTTGCGCGCAGGGACACCCGCCGAAACAGGGCGGGCGTCCTGTTTTTGGTAAGGTGCGGCCAGACGCTGCATTGAAAAGCAGCGCGGCGTCGCTACTTTCGCGCCGTGTTCGGAGACCCGCAATGCCGCCTTCCATCCCTGTCGACGCCAAGCCCGCGAGGACCGTGGGACCGAGACCGGCCGGACATTCGCCGGCCAAGGCGGGCAAGGTCGGCGTCATGCTGGTCAATCTCGGCACGCCGGACGGCACCGATTTCAGGCCGATGTGGCGCTATCTCCGCGAATTCCTGTCCGACCCACGCGTCATCGAACTCAACAAGGCGATCTGGTATCCGATCCTCTACGGCCTCGTGCTGACCACGCGACCGAAGAAGTCGGGCGCCAACTATGCCAGGATCTGGAATCGCGAGAACAACGAGTCGCCGCTGCGCACCTATACCCGCGCCCAGGCCGAGAAGCTGACCGTGGCATTGCGCGACCTGCCCGACGTGGTCGTCGGCTGGGCGATGCGCTACGGCAATCCCTCGACCGCGAGCGTCGCCGAAAGCCTGGTCGCGCAGGGCTGCGACCGCATCCTGACCTTTCCGCTCTATCCGCAATATTCGGCCACCACCACGGCGACTGCCAATGACCAGTTGTTCCGGGCGCTGATGAAGATGCGTGCGGCGCCTGCCGTCCGCAGCGTGCCGCCCTATTATGCCGAACCGGTCTATATCGAGGCGCTCGCCCATTCGATCGAACGGCATCTGGCCAGCCTCGATTTCGACCCGGAGGTGGTCATCACCTCCTATCACGGCATCCCGAAACCCTATTCCGACAAAGGCGATCCTTACCGCGAGCATTGCCTCGAGACGACACGGCTGCTGCGCGAGAGGCTCGGCTGGGACGAGAAGAAGCTGATCACCACCTTCCAGTCGCGTTTCGGCGCACAGGAATGGCTGCAGCCCTACACCGACAAGACGGTGGAGAAACTGGCCAAGGACGGCGTGAAATCGATCGCCATCGTCAACCCCGGCTTTTCCGTCGACTGCATCGAAACGCTGGACGAGATCGGCCGCGAGGCGGCGGAAACCTTCCATCATGCCGGCGGCGGAAGATTCGCGCACATCCCCTGCCTCAACGACAGTCCCGAAGGCATGGCGGTGATCGAGGCGATGGTGCGGCGCGAACTGTCCGGCTGGATCTGAAACCGGGAACAATGGACGTTCCGGGGCGTTGAGGCGCGCCTTCCGGAGACCATCGATGCCCCGCAAGCTCGACCTCAGAAGCGGGCGGCCAGTCTGGTCCGCCTATCGGGCACCCGCTGTCCCGACAAGCGCTCTGACCCGTGACGCCAAGGCCGATGTGCTGGTAATAGGCATGGGCATCAGCGGCGCCATGATCGCAGAAGCGCTGACGGCGGACGGCCGTTCGGTGATCTGCATCGACCGGCGCGGCCCGCTGAGAGGGTCGACGTCGGCGACCACCGCTCTGGTGCAGTTCGAGATCGACCAGCCGCTGACGGCACTCGGCAGGATGATCGGCAAGGCCTCGGCGGAACAGGCCTGGCGGCGCTCGCGTCTGGCCGTTTCCAACCTTGCCGGCCGCATAGCCGAGCTCTCCATCAACTGCCGCCTGAGCCGCGCCCCCTCCCTCTATCTGGCCGGTACCGTGCTCGGCCCATCGCAGTTGCGTGACGAGACCGAGGCGCGGCGACAGGCGGGCATCGCCGCGACCTATCTCGCCCCTGCGCCGCTGGCTGCGCGATTCGGCATCGAGCGCGACGGCGCCATCCTCAGCCATGGCAACATCGTGCTCGATCCGCGCAAACTGACCGCCGGATTGCTGCTGAAGGCGCTGGAGCGCAAGGCGCGCCTCTACGCCCCGGTCGAGGCGACCGCGATCGAAGACAGCGTCAAGGAGGTCGTCGTCGCCACCAGGGGCGGCCCCATAATCAGCGCGCAGCACGTCCTGCTCGCGACCGGCTACGAGTTGACCGACATCGTGCCGGCAGCCGCCCACCGCGTCATCTCGACATGGGCCATCGCCACACGCCCGCAGCCGCGAAAGATCTGGCCGAACGCGGCCCTCATCTGGGAAGCGTCGGACCCCTATCTTTATGCAAGGGCGACAGCCGACGGCAGGGTGATCTGCGGCGGCGAAGACGAGGATTTTATCGACAAGGAACGGCGTGACGCGTTGATCGCCGGCAAGAGCCTGAGACTGGCCAGGAAGCTCGGCCGCCTGTTCCCGGATCTGGACACCAGGCCCGATTTTGCCTGGACCGGCTCCTTCGGCACCACAACCACCGGCCTGCCCTATATCGGCGCCATCCCTGGGCATCCGCGCATCCAGGCCGTGATGGGCTATGGCGGCAACGGCATCGCCTTCTCGCAAATCGCATCCGAAATCGTTTCTGCCGCCATCGCCGGATCGGAAGATACGGACGCAAGCCTGTTCGCCTTCAGCCACCGGCAGCAGCGACACAAACAATCCCTCATCACCTGATGGTAACGTTGTTGAAACACACTTAAGTGTTTGCTGAAGCCGGCTGCGGGAGAATGGCTCCCATGGCTTGCCTCTTGAGGGAGAGCCAAATGGATTTCAGTGGTTTCGATATCGCGATTATTGTTCTGGTCGCTCTTGTCGTGCTGGTGCTGTTCAAAGGCATAAAGACAATCCCGCAAGGTTACAATTATACGGTCGAACGCTTTGGCCGTTACACGAAAACGCTGTCGCCAGGCCTCAACCTCATCGTGCCGTTCATCGATCGCATCGGCGCCAAGTTGAACATGATGGAGCAGGTGCTCGACGTCCCGAGCCAGGAGATCATCACCCGCGACAACGCCATCGTCGGTGTCGACGGCATCGCCTTTTTCCAGATCCTCAACGCGGCGCAGGCGGCCTACCAGGTTTCCGGCCTGCAGAACGCCATCCTCAACCTGACCATGACCAACATCCGCACCGTGATGGGCTCGATGGATCTCGACGAGCTGCTGTCGAACCGCGACGCGATCAACGAGCGCCTGCTGCGCGTGGTCGACGAAGCGGCCCATCCCTGGGGCATCAAGATCACCCGCGTCGAGATCAAGGATATCAATCCGCCAGCCAACCTGATCGAATCGATGGGCCGGCAGATGACGGCCGAACGCAACAAACGCGCGCAGATCCTTGCCGCCGAGGGCCTCAAGCAGTCGCAGATCCTCGAGGCCGAAGGCCGCAAGGAAGCCGCCTTCCGCGATGCCGAGGCACGCGAACGCTCCGCCGAAGCGGAAGCCCGCGCCACGCAAGTGGTGTCGGAAGCGATCTCGAAGGGAGATGTGCAGGCGCTCAACTACTTCGTCGCCCAGAAATACACCGAAGCACTGGGCAAGATCGGTTCGGCCACCAACAGCAAGATCGTGCTGATGCCTTTCGAAGCGTCGTCGCTGATCGGCTCGCTGGGCGGCATCGGCGAGATCGCCAGGGAAGTGTTCAAGGGCGACGGGCCGGCCGGCACGCAACGGCAGGTCTCACGACCTCCGGTCGTCAGGCCGAGCGACAACTAATGCCTTTGTGAGTGGATCAAAACCATGATCGACCGCATCGTTTCCGAACTCGGCCCGTGGAACTGGATGGTTCTGGGCTTCGTGCTTTTGGCGATGGAAATCATCGCACCGGGCATCTTCATGTTGTGGACCGGCATCGCCGCGCTGATCGTCGGCGCGGTATCGCTGCTGGTCTGGGATGCGGCCAGCTGGACTTGGCAGGTCCAGGTGCTCGTCTTCCTCGCGCTGTCGCTGGTCTCGGCATTGGTCGGCAAGAAACTCATCGGCGGACGCGACGAGCCGACCGACCAGCCGCTGCTCAACCGCCGTGGGGCGCAGATGATCGGCAGGATGGCGACGCTGGCCGAGCCGATCCGCGACGGCCGCGGCCGCATCAAGCTCGGCGACACGCTGTGGCGCGTCTCTGGCCCTGACCTGCCGGCCGGCACCCAGGTGCGCGTCACCGGAGCCGCCGACACCGATCTCGAACTGACCGTCGAGCGGGTGTGAAACCGGCTCCGCGCTAGCGCAATTCCAGGAAAAGTGTGTACGGTTTTCCGTCCGGAATTGTGCAGAAACAAAGAGATAGAGCAGTTCGCCGTTTCCGTGAAACGGTGAACTGCTCTACGCAGCGCCGATGCGCAAAAGATCGTGCAGGTGGACGAGCCCGACGGGCTTGTCGCCCTCCACCACCATCAGGCTGGTGATGGCTGAATTGTTGATCGTCTGCAGCGCCGTAGCCACCAGCGTGTCCGGCGCCGCGGTCTTGGGAGATCTCGTCATCACCTCATCGACCGTCATCGCCGTCAGGTTGCTGCCTATGTGACGCCTGATGTCGCCATCGGTGACGATGCCGATCAGCGCGCCGTCGGCGGCGGTGACCGCCACGCAGCCGAAGCCCTTGCGCGACAACTCCAGGATCGCGTCCGGCATGCCGGTGCCCGAAACGACCAGCGGCAACCTCTCGCCGACATGCATGATCTCGCGGATCTGCATCAGGTTGGCGCCGAGCTGGCCGCCGGGATGGAAGGTGCGGAAATGATCGGGCGTGAAACCCCGCGCCTCGAGCAGGGCGATCGCCAGCGCGTCGCCCATCACCAGTTGCAGCAGTGCCGATGTCGTCGGCGCCAGGCCATGCGGGCAGGCTTCCGGCGCACGCGGCAGCAAAAGCACGACGTCAGCGGCGCGCGCCAGCGCCGATGTCTCACCGGACGTGATTGCAATGAGCGGGATGGAGAAGCGCCTGGAATAGGCGACGATGCCCATCATCTCCTTGCTTTCGCCCGACCATGACATGGCGATGATGGCATCGTCCCTGGCGATCATGCCGAGATCGCCGTGGTTGGCTTCAGCGGGGTGGACGAAAAAAGCCGGCGTTCCGGTCGAGGCCAGGGTCGCGGCGATCTTCGAGCCGATATGGCCGCTTTTGCCGACGCCGGTGACGATGACCCGGCCTTCGATCCTCGAGATCATGTCGACCGCTTCGGCAAAGGGCTTCGCCAGCCCATTTTCGAGCGCCTCGGCCAGCGCCGCCACTCCCGCCTGTTCGGTCGCCACCGTTCTTAGTGCCGAAGCGATAGAGGCCTGTCTGTCCAACGGCTTCTTGTCGAGGGATCGCGCATCCATGGCCGATGCGATTAGCGCTTTGTGCCGCGCCTGTCCAACGGAAATGCCTCCCCCGACCGTCTAGGAGAGCGGTTCGAATGAACGAAGCGCAAGGTCACGAATGTCGAGGCCTGGAACAATGAGCGCTTGGAAAAGCAATCGCCCCCCGCCTCAACCCTCCGTTAACCATCCCCATTTACGGTTCGGTAAGTATGGCGCGCGCTCGCGCCGCGCAAGCAGTGGTGGCGATGTCCGGGGCCCAATCAGAAAAGACGAGAAGGCGAAAGAGCAAGGCTGCCTGCGCCTTGCTGCTGGCGACCAGCATCTTCGGCCTGCCGCGACCGACGCTGTCCTTCGCCCAGGAAACGGAGCTGCGCGGCGAGGTCTCGGAATCGGCGATCCTGTCCGACCAGCAGCGCAAAGCGAGACTGGCCGCCATAGCCGGTCAGGGTCAACAGCAGCCAGCGAATGCCGCCGGTCAGGACGACACGCCGTCGCGCACCTATCTGCCCGCCAGCGCCGGCGCTGCTCCTGACGATAGCGGTGCCGCCTCGCCCACTGGCAGCATCTTCGACCCGCCGGCGGCCGGTGACGACGTGACCGCCGACAATCCGCCTCCGCCCAAACCACGCCGGCCATCGGCCACCGGGCAGGCCAATGCGGACAAGGCCGCCGACAGGGCGAAGACAAAGAAAAAGAACACCACCGCGACGACCGACGCGACCACGACCGCCAGCACGGCCGACGATGCCGACGCCACCGTCACCGGCACCGGCACCGGCACCGACCAGGAGACCGCCAACCGCCGCGCCGTCACGATCGACAGCGTCGACCGGCAGCAGCTCGATCCGGGCGCCGAACGCACCGCTTCCATCGAAGGGCAGAAGAAGAAAATCGAGGACGATCCGTTCGCCGCTCCAGGCATCAAATGGGGCTCCTTCGTCATAAGGCCGACGCTGGAGCAGGGCCTGACCGCCACCTCGAACGGCGATTCCAGCAGTGCCGGCAAAGCGGCGCTGCTGTCCGAGACGGCACTGCGCTTTTCCGCCGCCTCCGACTGGCGCGAGAACTCCGCGACCATTGATGGTTATGGCCTCTTCCGCGAGACCGTCTCGGGCTACCCGGTTCACAATGAGCAAGGCCGCATCGAAGGCCAGCTCAATGTCGACCTCGACAACGAGCAACGCGCCGTCGCCAAGCTCGGTTACGAGGCCGTGCCGGAATCGGCCTCGTCGCCCGACGCCATTGCAGGCGTCAGCAAGCAACCGCTGCGCCAGACCATCGACGGCAGCCTCGGCATCGAAAAGGACGTCGGCAAGGCGCAATACACTTTGACCGGCGCGGTCTCGCACGACTTCTATGGCGATGCCAAGCTTTCTGACGACACCTCGCTGTCGCAGAAGGATCGTAACTCCACGCTTTATACGGCGACCTTGCGCACCGGCTACGAAATCTCCCCTGCCCTTACGCCTTTCACCGAAATCGAGCTCGGGCGCAGGGCCTATGATCAACGCTTCGACAATGAAGGCTTCGAGCGTTCATCAACGCGGCTTGGTGCCCGCGCCGGCCTCGAGCTCGACATGGGCGAGAAGCTCGCCGGCGAGTTCTCGGCCGGCTGGCTGCGGGAAGCGATCGACGACGACCGCCTGGGGGCGATCGCGGGTGCCACCGTGGACGCCGACCTGAAATGGTCGCCCGAACGCGGCACCACGATAGGCCTGACCGGGCGGACCACGGTCGAGCCCACGACCACCGCAGGTGAAAGCGGCGACATCCTCTATTCCGGCCGCCTCACGGCCGAACGCCAGATCCGCGCCAACCTGACCGGCAATGCCGCGCTGGGCCTGGACTGGCGCGATTATATCGGCATAGACGGCCATGACAGGGTGCTGAGCGCCGAAGCCGGGCTGACATGGTGGCTGAACCGCTATGCCGGCCTCACCACCCGCGCCAGGACCGAGAAGCTCACCAGCAACCTGCCTGGCCGCGACTACACCGCCAACAGCATCTATCTCGGCTTGAAGGTGCAGCGGTAAGCGCGGGCCGCTAAGCTGCGTGCCGCATCCGAGACATCGGCCAGACAGCGCCTCCCTTAAAGCGCCGCCACCACGTGCTCCGAAGGCGCCATCTCGTCGAGAAGCCTGCGGATGACGCCGGCCATGCTCTGGTTCATGTCGTTGCGCCAGAGCGCGAAGGCCACATTGGCCTCGACGAACCCTTCCGGCGATCCGCAATCGAAGGTGCGGCCCTGAAAGTGGTAGCCGTAGAAGGGCTGCTGCTTCTCCAGCTTCAGCATTGCGTCCGTGAGCTGGATCTCGTTTCCGGCGCCCTTCTCCTGGCCTTCGAGGATTTTGAAAATCTCGGGCTGCAATATGTAGCGGCCATTGATGTAGAGATTGGAGGGCGCGGTGCCGGTCTTCGGCTTTTCCACCATCTCGGTGATGCGGAAGCCATGATGGGTGGCTTCGCCCCGGCCGACGATGCCGTATTTATGGGTCTCGGCGGGATCGCATTCCTGAACCGCGATGATGTTGTTGCCGGTCTCGGCATAGAGGTCGACCATGTCCCTCATGCAGCTCTTTTCCGACTGCATGATCATGTCGGGCAACAACAGCGCGAACGGCTCGTCGCCGACCAGTTCGCGCGCGCACCAGACGGCATGGCCAAGTCCGAGCGGCACCTGCTGGCGAGTGAAGCTGGTCTGTCCCGGCCCGGGCTGCAGCCGCTGCAGCCTGGCGAGCTGGTCGTCCTTGCCACGCTGGGCGAGCGTGTCATAGAGCTCGAACTGGATATCGAAATGATCCTCGATGACCGCCTTGTTGCGCCCGGTGACGAAGATGAAATGCTCGATGCCTGCCTCGCGCGCCTCGTCCACCACGTATTGGATGACGGGCCGGTCGACGACGGTAAGCATTTCCTTGGGGACGGCCTTGGTGGCCGGGAGAAACCGCGTGCCGAGACCTGCGACCGGGAAAACTGCCTTGCGAACTCTCTTCATGCCTTCAATTATCCGTTTGCAGGCCGGCTCCGCAATCCCGCCCCGCGACATTTTCACGCCGGAATTGAGGATTATCGGGCGGATGAAGGGAAACTTGCACCGGTAGAAGCATCGAGGCGCCTTTTCGTTCCAGGGGCGGCCTATGGTAAACCAATTCCTAACCTGGTTCGGCGATGAATGGTCTTTCCCAAGACGGAGAAGGAGGAAAAGATGTCCGTTCGCAATGCCGCAAAGCGTTTCACCAGCGTCATGACGGCCGCCAGCCTCTCGCTCGCCATGCTGATGCCTGCCGGGCCGGCCTTCGCCGATGCCGGCTTCCGGCAATGGGTCGCCGGCTTCCGCGCCACCGCGGTGCAGGGGGGCGTTTCCGGCGCCGTCTATGACCGCGCCTTCAGGGGCATCGACGAACCCGATCCGGTGGTGCTGGAAAAAGCCCGAACCCAGCCGGAATTCACCGCGCCCGCCTGGGATTATTTCGACAACCGCGTCCACGACCAGTCGGTCGCGGTCGGCCAGCAGATGGCCAGGAAATGGAAGCCGTGGCTGGACAGGATCGAGGCGAGGTTCGGCGTTGACCGCAACGTCCTGCTGGCCATCTGGTCAATGGAATCCAACTATGGCGAGATCCTCAAGCGCGACGACATCATGCGCAATGTCGTCCGCTCGCTGGCGACCCTGGCATATGGCGATCAGAAGCGGTCGAAATATGCCCGCACGCAACTGGTCGCCGCACTGAAGATCCTCCAGACCGGCGACATCGACGAGAGCCACCTCATGGGTTCCTGGGCGGGCGCCATGGGCCAGACCCAGTTCATCCCGACCAGCTACCAGCACTATGCCGTGGACATGGACGGCAACGGCAAGCGCGACATCTGGAATTCCATTCCCGATGCGCTGGCGACATCAGCCAATCTGCTCAAGAAGAATGGCTGGCAGGCCGGCAAGACCTGGGGCTACGAGGTGGCCTTGCCGGCCGGCAAGCTGCCTGCAGGCTCCAGGACGCTGGCGCAATGGCAGGCGCTCGGCGTGGTCAGGGCGAGCGGCAAGCCGTTCAGGAACCTCAGCGACAAGGCGACGTTGAAAGTACCGGATGGCCGCGGCGGTCCCGCCTTCCTGATGATCAGGAATTTCTCGGTCATCAAGGCTTACAACAATGCCGACAAATACGCGCTTGCCGTTGGCCTTCTTGCCGACGAGATCGCCGGTTCCACCGGCCTCGTACAGGACTGGAAACGGCCTTTCACCAAGCTGACGTTCGAGGAAAGGCAGGAATTGCAGAAGCGGCTTTCCCAGCACGGCCTTTATGATGGCAAATTCGACGGCAAGATCGGCGACGGGTCGAAGTCGGCCATCATGGCCTATCAGGCAAAGGTCGGCTTGACCCAGGACGGCTATCCGAGCATGGAAGTGCTCAAATGGCTCAGGCAAAAATAGGGCCTGTCATGAACTGAGGAGGAGCGATTGGCTTGGGCTGCGCGCATCGGGACGTTCATTCCCCGCATGCTGGTGCTGTTCCTGGCCGTCGCCGTGCTCGCCGTCGCCATGGCAGGCGCCTTCCATGCGCCCGCCATGGCGCAGGAGCAGCAAAGCCGCGGCTGGTCATTGCGTGACCTTCTGTTCCCGCGCCGCAGCGAGCGGATCGAGCCGCCGCTGGACATCCAGAAACCAAGGCCCAGGCCCAAGGCAAAAAAGCCGCGCGCGCCGCGTCCGCCCGCGGAACCGGAAATCCCGATCGCCGAGAAGGCGCCGGACGCCCGGGTCGTCCTGGTGGTCGGCGATTTCATGGCGGCCGGGCTCGCCGAAGGTCTAGACACCGCCTTTGCCGAGAATACCGGCGTCAGGATCGTCGTTCGCTCCAATGGCTCGTCGGGCTTCGTGCGCGATGATTTCTACAATTGGCCAGAACAGATCAAATCATTGATAGAGACCGAAAAGCCCGCCGCCGTGGTCGTGATGCTGGGTTCCAACGACCGCCAGCCGATGAAGGTGGGGGATGTGCGCGAGCAGCCCCGTTCCGAGACCTGGACCAAGGAATACGAGCGCCGCACCGAAGCGTTCGGCAAGGCCATCGCCACGGCCAAGGTGCCTTTCCTGTGGGTCGGCATGCCGGCGTTCAGGGTTTCGAAGATGACATCCGACATGCTCGCCTTCAACGACATCTACCGTCAGGCGGCCGAAAGCCATGGCGGCGAATTTGTCGATATCTGGGATGGATTCGTCGATGAGAACGGCGCCTTCGTCACTAGTGGCCCCGACATCAACGGCCAGCCCGTGCGGCTGCGCTCCGATGACGGCATCAACATGTCGAAGGCCGGCAAGCGCAAGCTCGCCTTCTATACCGAAAAGCCGCTGATGAAGGTCCTGGGCCTGGCCGCGCCGGGAAGCGTCGCCCCGACCGCTGCTCCTGCCGGCGCGCCGGTCGAGGCGCCGGCGCCGGCCGCCGCTCCCATCGTCATTGACCGCACCGCGCCGATGCTGCTCAGCGATCCGGCGCTCGACGGCGGCACGGAACTGCTCGGCGCCGGACCGCCCGCGAAGGCCAACCCGGGCCTGCCCGGCGAAAAACTGGTAGTCGAGGGCAAGGCGCCGGTGGCTTCGCCCGGCCGCGCCGACGATTTCGCCTGGCCGCCGAAGACAAATCCGGCAGCCGCGGCCGCCGCGGCTGGCACGACGACGGCCATCACTCCTTAGCAGCGCGGAGGGCCGAAACCGGTTTTCGGAACTCGCTGCTGCGAGCCATAGGATGGCGTTTTCAAGAACCGGAGCGAGCGTACTTTTTGGGTACGGGAGCACCGGAAGCGCAGAAAACGCCTTATGGCCGCAGCAGTAGAGTTTCCAAACGGTCTCAGCGGGGCAGGACGCTCGAACCCATCAATGCCTCGTCGATCGAACGCGCCGCCTGGCGGCCTTCGCGTATCGCCCACACCACCAGCGACTGGCCGCGGCGCACGTCACCCGCGGCATAGAGCCTGTCGACGCTGGTCCGGTAGTCGCGGTCATTGGCCTCGACATTGCGGGAGCGCCGGCTGTCGGTGACGATCTTCATCTCCCCTTCGAGTTCCGACACCACGCCGGCCATGGCCGGCCCGGCAAAGCCGATGGCGATGAAGGCGAGATCGGCGCGGATGACGAACTCGGTGCCGGCGATCGGTCGGCGCTTATCGTCGACCTCGCAGCATTTGACGCCGGTCAGCTGGCCTTCCTCGCCGATGAATTCGAGTGTCGCCACCTGGAATTCGCGCTCGGCGCCCTCGGCCTGCGAGGAGGAGGTGCGCATCTTGGTCGCCCAGTAGGGCCAGACGGCGAGCTTGTCTTCCTTCTCCGGCGGCTGCGGACGGATGTCGAGCTGCGTGACGCGCACGGCGCCTTGGCGGAAGGCGGTGCCGACGCAGTCGGAAGCGGTATCGCCGCCGCCGACGACGACGACATGCTGGCCGCTGGCGATGATCGGGTGCGACGGCCACGCCACCGACTGGATCGGCTCGCCGCCGACACGCCGGTTCTGCTGCACGAGATAGGGCATCGCGTCATAGACGCCGCCGAGATCGTCGCCGGGGATATTGGCCGCGCGCGGGGTCTCGGATCCGCCGCAATAGAGCACCGCGTCATGCTCGGCGAGCAGTTCGGCCACGGGCTTGTCGATGCCGACATTGACGCCGCAATGGAAGGTCACGCCTTCGCCCTGCATCTGCTCGATGCGACGATCGATATAGTGCTTCTCGATCTTGAAGTCCGGAATGCCGTAGCGCATCAGCCCGCCTGGCCGGCTTTCGCGCTCGTAGACATGGACATCATGGCCGGCGCGGCCGAGCTGCTGGGCGGCGGCCATGCCGGCCGGGCCGGAGCCGATGACGGCGACGCGCTTGCCCGTCTTCCTCTCCGGCGGATAGGGCCTGATATGGCCGGTCTCGTAGGCCTTGTCGGCGATCGCCTGCTCGACCGTCTTGATGGCCACCGGAATGTCCTCGAGGTTCAGCGTGCAGGCTTCCTCGCAAGGCGCGGGGCAGATGCGGCCGGTGAATTCGGGGAAATTGTTGGTCGAATGCAGGTTGCGGATCGCATTGTCCCAGTCCCTGTTATAGACGAGGTCGTTCCAGTCCGGGATCTGGTTGTGGATCGGGCAGCCGGTCGGCCCGTGACAGAACGGGATGCCGCAGTCCATGCAGCGCGCGGCCTGTTTCTCGACCTCCTTGTCCGACATCGGCAGCGTAAACTCGCGGAAATGCCGGATGCGGTCGGAGGCCGGCTGGTACTTGTGCACCTGCCGGTCGATCTCGAGAAAGCCTGTTACCTTGCCCATAGTCCAGTTCCTGCTGTCCAGATGGTGCGGTTTTCGCCGCACCCGTTAACCTCTTCAGGCAGCCGTGGCAACCTTCCGCGAGAGGTCAAATTATCAGTGACATGGAGCCGGGAAGCCTAGGCTTCCCGGCCTTTGCGAAGATCTATTCGGCCGCCACGCTCATGCGCATGCGTTCCATCTCGATCAGCGCGCGGCGGTATTCGACCGGCATGATCTTGCGGAATTTCGGCCGGAACGCCGCCCAATTGTCGAGGATCTCGCGGCCGCGCACCGAACCCGTATAGTGCACGTGGTTCGAGATCAGCTGATAGAGCCGCTCCTCGTCATGGCTGGTCATGTCACCCGAGACGTCGACGCGGCCCTTGTGGTCGAGGTCGCCGCCATGATGCAGCAGCTTTTCCATCAGGTCGTCTTCTTCCGGCACCGGCTCCAGCTCGACCATGGCCATGTTGCAGCGCTCGGCGAAATCGCCCGCCTCGTCCAGCACATAGGCAACGCCGCCCGACATGCCGGCGGCGAAGTTGCGGCCGGTCTTGCCGATGACGACGACGATGCCGCCGGTCATGTATTCGCAGCCATGGTCGCCGACGCCCTCGACGACGGTGACGACGCCCGAGTTGCGCACCGCGAAGCGCTCGCCGGCGACACCGGCAAAATAGGCCTCGCCTTCGGTAGCGCCATAGAGCACCGTGTTGCCGACGATGATGGACTCGGCCGCGACGATCTTGGCTTCATCCGGCGGCCGGATGATGATGCGGCCGCCCGACAGGCCCTTGCCGACATAGTCGTTGCCGGCGCCGACCAGCTCGAAGGAGATGCCGCGCGCCAGGAAGGCGCCGAAGGACTGGCCGGCGGTCCCGGTCAGCTTCACCTGGATCGTATCCTCGCGCAGGCCCTTGTGCTTGAAGCGCTTGGCCACCTCGCCCGACAGCATGGCGCCCGCCGAACGATCGACATTGCGGATGTCGACCTCGATCTTGACCGGCAGCTTGGCCTCCAGCGCCGGCTTGGCCAGCTCGATCAGCTTGCGGTCGAGCACGTCGTCGATCGGGTGCTTCTGCCGCTCGGTCCAGTGCACCGCCTCATGTGGCGCATCGGGCTTGTAGAACATCTTCGAGAAGTCGAGCCCGCGCGCCTTCCAATGCTGGATCACGTCGCGCTTTTCCAGGAGATCGGCGTCGCCGATGATCTGGTCGATATGGGTGAAGCCCATTTCGGCAAGCAGCCCGCGCACCTCTTCAGCGACATAGAAGAAGAAGTTGATGACGTGCTCGGGCGTGCCCTTGAAGCGCTTGCGCAGCACCGGATCCTGCGTCGCCACGCCGACCGGGCAGGTGTTGAGATGGCATTTGCGCATCATGATGCAGCCGGCCGCGATCAGCGGCGCGGTCGAGAAGCCGAACTCGTCGGCGCCGAGCAGCGCGCCAATGATGACGTCGCGGCCTGTGCGCAATCCGCCATCGACCTGCAGCGCCACGCGCGACCTGAGACCGTTGAGCACCAGGGTCTGGTGCGTCTCGGCAAGGCCCATCTCCCACGGGCTGCCGGCATGCTTGAGCGACGTCAGCGGCGAGGCACCCGTGCCGCCATCGTAGCCCGAGATGGTGATGTGGTCGGCGCGCGCCTTGGCGACGCCCGCCGCGACCGTGCCGACCCCGACCTCCGACACCAGCTTGACCGAAATGTCGGCCGCCGGGTTGACGTTCTTCAGATCGTAGATCAGCTGCGCCAGATCCTCGATCGAATAGATGTCGTGATGCGGCGGCGGCGAGATCAGGCCGACGCCGGGCGTCGAGTGCCGGACCTTGGCGATGGTGGCGTCGACCTTGTGGCCGGGCAACTGGCCGCCCTCGCCGGGCTTGGCGCCTTGCGCCACCTTGATCTGCATGACGTCGGAGTTGACGAGATATTCGGCCGTCACGCCGAACCGTCCGGAAGCGATCTGCTTGATCGCCGAACGTTCGGGGTTCTTGCCGCCGCCGGGCAGCGGCAGATAGCGGTCTGCCTCTTCGCCGCCCTCGCCAGTGTTCGACTTGCCGCCGATGGCGTTCATGGCGCGCGCCAGCGTCGTATGCGCTTCCCTGGAGATCGAGCCGAACGACATCGCGCCGGTCGAGAAACGCTTGACGATCTCGGCCGCCGGCATGACGTCGTCGAGACGGACCTTCTTGCGGCCGGTATCTTCCGCCAGCCTGATCTTGAACAGGCCACGAATGGTCTGCGCGCGCGCCGTCTCGCTGTCGATCTGCGCGGAATACTCCTTGAAGGTCTCCCAAGACCCCTGACGCACGGCATGCTGCAAGGTGGCGACCGCGTCGGGCGACCACATATGCGCCTCGCCGCGCATGCGGAACAGGTATTCGCCGCCGACATCCAGGCTGTTGCGCAGCACCGGATCGTTGCCGAAACCATCCGTATGACGCCTGAACGTCTCCTCGGCGATCTCGTCCAGCCCGACGCCTTCGATCAGCGTGGCGGTGCCGGTGAAATACTTCTCCACGAAATCGGTCTTCAGCCCGATCGCGTCGAAGATCTGCGCGCCGCAATAGGACTGGTAGGTCGAGATGCCCATCTTCGACATCACCTTGAGGATGCCCTTGCCGATCGACTTGATGTAGCGCGACACGACTTCGTAGGCGTCGACCTCTTCCGGCAGTTCGCCGCGCTTGTGCATGTCGAGCAGCGTGTCGAAGGCGAGATAGGGATTGATCGCTTCGGCGCCGTAGCCGGCAAGACAGCAGAAATGATGCACTTCGCGCGGCTCGCCGGATTCCACGACGAGCCCGACCGAAGTACGCAGCCCCTTGCGGATCAGATGATGATGCACCGCGGCCGTGGCCAGAAGCGCGGGAATGGCGATGCGGTCCGGCCCGAGCTGGCGGTCGGACAGGATGATGATGTTGTAGCCGCCGGCGACCGCCGCTTCCGCCCGCTCGCACAGCCGATCGATGGCGCCCTGCATGCCGGCCGCGCCCTCGATCGAGGCATAGGTGATGTCGATCGTCTTGGTGTCGAACCGATCCTCGGTGTGGCCGATGGAGCGGATCTTTTCGAGATCGCCATTGGTCAGGATCGGCTGGCGCACTTCCAGCCGCTTGCGGCGCGAACTGCCGACCAGGTCGAAAATGTTGGGCCGCGGGCCGATGAAGGACACCAGGCTCATCACCAGTTCCTCGCGGATCGGATCGATCGGCGGATTGGTGACCTGGGCGAAGTTCTGCTTGAAATAGGTGTAGAGCAGCTTCGATCTGTCCGACATCGCCGAGATCGGCGTGTCGGTGCCCATCGAACCGACGGCTTCCTGGCCTGTGGTGGCCATCGGCGACATCAAGAGCTTGGTGTCTTCCTGGGTGTAGCCGAACGCCTGCTGGCGGTCGAGCAGGCTGACATCCTTGCGCAGCGCGCGCGGCTCGACCGGCTTCAGGTCCTCCAGGATGAGCTGCGTATTGGCGAGCCAGGTCTTGTAGGGATGCCTGGTGGCGATCTCCGACTTGATCTCCTCGTCGGAAACGATGCGGCCCTTGGCAAGATCGATCAAGAGCATGCGGCCGGGCTGCAGCCGCCACTTCTGGACGATCTTTTCCTCCGGCACAGGCAGCGCGCCGGCCTCCGACGCCATGATGACCCGGTCGTCGTCGGTGACGATGTAGCGCGCTGGCCGCAAGCCGTTGCGGTCGAGCGTGGCGCCGATCTGGCGCCCGTCGGTGAAGGCGACCGCGGCGGGCCCGTCCCACGGCTCCATCAGCGCCGCGTGGTATTCGTAGAAGGCCTTGCGGTCGGCGTCCATGAGCTTGTTGCCGGCCCAGGCTTCCGGGATCAGCATCATCATGGCGTGGCTGAGGCTGTATCCGCCCTGGAACAGGAACTCGAGCGCATTGTCGAAACATGCGGTGTCGGACTGGCCCTCATAGGAGATCGGCCAGAGCTTGGAGATGTTGTTGCCGAACAGCTCCGAATCCACCGACGCCTGGCGCGCCGCCATCCAGTTGTTGTTGCCGCGCACGGTGTTGATCTCGCCATTATGCGCGACCATGCGATAGGGATGCGCCAGCTTCCACGAGGGGAAGGTGTTGGTGGAGAAGCGCTGGTGGACCAGGATCAGCGCCGTTTCGAAGCGCGGATCGGACAGGTCCTTGTAATAGGCTCCGACCTGATAGGCCAGGAACATGCCCTTGTAGACGATGGTGCGCGCCGACAGCGACACGCAGTAGGCGCCGATGTCCTTGTTGTCGTTCTCGGCGTAGATGCGGCCCGATATGACCTTGCGCAGCAGATAGAGCCTGGCCTCGTACTCCTCGTCGTCGGGAATGTCGGCCGTGCGTCCGATGAAGACCTGCCGGTGGAACGGCTCGGATGCCACGATATCCGGGGCCTTGGAGAGCGACGAATTGTCGACCGGCACGTCACGGAAGCCGAGCAGCGGCAGCCCCTCGGACTGCGCCGATTCGGCAATGATGTCCTCGACATGGGCGCGCAGCGCGGCATCCTGCGGCATGAACCAATGGCCGACGCCATACTGCCCCGCCGGCGGCAGCTCGACGCCCTGCGCGGCCATCTCCTCGCGGAAGAAGCCGTCGGGAATCTGCACCAGCACGCCCGCGCCGTCGCCCATCAGCGGATCGGCGCCGACGGCGCCGCGATGCGTCAGGTTTTCGAGCATGGAAAGCCCGTCCTCGACGATCGTGTGCGACTTCGCGCCCTTCATGTTGACGATGAAGCCGACACCGCAGGCATCGTGCTCGTTGCGCGGATCGTAAAGGCCCTGGGCGGTCAAACCGGTGCGGCGGGTATTGGCCAGGGTTTTGACGGCTGCCGCTTTCGTCTGCGCGGCCTTGCCGTTCGTCGCAGCGTGCGTCAATTCCGTCATCGTCCTGTCCTCCATTCCGCGTCCTTGCGGGCGCTGGTTTGCCTCGGGAAGCGCATTGCTTCCCCTTCATCCTTACGGCACGTCTTGCGAAATCCTTGTCGAACCATGCGGCTCGCCGCGCGGTTCGCATCCGGTATCGTACAGGCCAGAGCACGGCCGTCCACCTGTCGCTCGCGGCAAAAGCCGGAGAGGCTTAGAATACGCCAATCCAGCCTGTTTTGCGCGACAAAATAAGACAGCACTACTGTCCTAAATTTTTATGGCAGAAAAGCCGGGCGCATACAAGACCGATTCACAAAAAACTTCGGCGTTCCGCGACACAAAGTTTCGTGAAATACCCGCTAAACGCAAGCTTCCGTCCCTGCCGGTTTTCGGCAGTTCGCTGGCTTTACCCGTTTTCTGGCGTCTGGCCCTTGCGAGCCAGCCATGAAACCGGTCAAGGTTGCAGCGATTTTCCCAGCACAGGCAGATGCATGTTCTTCGCTTCCGACAATTGGGCAGGCGCCCACCCCAACATCGCCTCCGGTCTCTCGGCCCACGCCGGCGGCTTTTCCACTGCCTATGGCGATGGCGCGCTCGACCAGGCCGTCTGCCAGCGCTTCAGCGAAATCTTCGAACGCGAGGTTGCGGTGTTCTTCGTGGCCACCGGCACCGCCGCCAATTCGCTGGCGCTAACCGCCTACAACAAGCCCGGCGGCATTTCCTTCGCTCATCGCGAATCGCATGTCATCGAAGATGAGTGCGGCGCACCGGAATATTTCTCCGGCGGCTCGCGGCTGCATGCCGTCGATGGCGCGCTGGGCCGGATCGATCCGCACAATCTGGAAACGGCGATCGGCCGTTTCGCCGGCGAGCTGGTCCATTGGGGCCGGCCGATGGCGGTCTCGATCACCCAGTCGACGGAGGTCGGCACGGTCTACGGCCTGCATGACATCGCCGCGATCTCGGCCATCGCGCGGCAACATTCCGTGCCATTGCATATGGACGGCGCCCGCTTTGCCAATGCACTGGTCGCGCTCGACACGACGCCCGCCGAAATGACCTGGAAAAGTGGCGTCGACATACTGTCTTTCGGCGGCACCAAGAACGGCTGCTGGTGCGCCGAGGCGATCGTGCTGTTCGATCTCGAGCGTGCCCGGGAATTGGCCTTCCTGCGCAAGCGCGCCGCCCAGCTGTTTTCCAAATCGCGCTTTATCGCGGCACAGTTCGAGGCTTATTTCCGCGACGGCCTGTGGCTCGACACCGCCAGGCACGCCAATGCCATGGCTGCCCGCCTTGCCGCGGCGATCGAGGATTCCGAGACGGCGAAACTGGCCTGGCTGCCGCAAGCGAACGAGGTTTTCGCGGTGATGAAAAAGGCTGAAGCCGACAGGCTGCAGGCGGCGGGTGCTGTTTTCTACGACTGGCACAAGCCGCATGGCTTCGAAGGCCATATCGGCGAGGACGAATTGCTCTATCGCTTCGTCACCAGTTTTGCGACGACGTCAGAGGAAGTCGACCGCTTTGGCCAGTTGATCGCCGGGTAATTGCTGTTCCCGGCAAAAAAAAAGAAGCGGCGCCTTTCGGCGCCGCTTCCGTCTCGGGAGGAGACTTAGGGATTACGCAGCGGTCTTGGCCTCGATCTGCTTGGCCTTGGCCGGAGCCGAAGTGATCGCGATCTTGCGCGGCTTCAGTTCCTCGGGGATGTTGCGCTTCAGGTCGACAAAGAGCAGGCCGTTCTTCAGCGTGGCGCCCACGACCTCGACGTGGTCGGCAAGCTGGAAGCGGCGCTCGAAGGCCCTGGAGGCAATGCCGCGATAGAGCAGTTCGGAACCCTCGCCGGTGCCCTCATCCTTGCGCTCGCCTTTCACGGTCAGCACATTGCGGTGGGCCTCGATCGAGATCTCCTCGTCCGAGAAGCCGGCGACAGCCATCGAGATGCGGTAGGCATCCTCACCGGTGCGCTCGATATTGTAGGGCGGATAGGTCTGCGCGCCATCGGGCTGCGCAAGGGAATCAAGCATGGTGAAGAGACGGTCGAAGCCGACGGTCGAGCGATAGAGCGGGGAAAAATCAACGTGACGCATGGTGTGTTCTCCTGTTGAGCAACAAGGTTTGCGTTTGGCCGGTGCGAAACCCGTGAGCGGCGTTCCGGTTTGACCAGCGGCCCCGACATTGGCGGCCGCAATCCACATTTGGGGAGCGGGCAAAGCCATTTCAAGATTTTGCCTCCCGGCAAAAACCGAGGATGAACGGCAGATGAACCGGCGCTTTTGCGCGCGTTCAGACAGCCGCCGCTAGACTGCTCTCGACATCAAGGACAAGCGGCGCCGGATTTGCATGGACCGGGCGCCGCGACGAGGCCGAACCGGGTGCAACGTCCCTTCCTCCCGGATCGACAGGGGCCGGAAGCGCGCTCATAGCGGCTTCCGGCCTTCCCTGTTGCCGATCCGACGCTCCCGGAATTCCTTTGCTTTTGGCCCATGGACGGCTATCAACCTTGGCGAGGCCGGCCACGACAGGCAGGCATGCGAGACGCCGAGCACGAAGCGCCGAATGACGGATCTCCCTTTTCACGAAACTCCCCTTTTTCATGAAACTGAGGGCAACCCGCGACCGGAAAACGCCACCGGCGGCTTTTTTACGGCACGCGACGGCAAGAAGATACGCTATGGCCTGTTCGCCGCGGTCGCCCGCCCGATGAAGGGCACCGTGGTGCTGCTGTCCGGCCGCAACGAGTGCATCGAGAAATATTTCGAAACCATCCGCGACCTTGCGGCGCGCGGTTTTGGCGTCGCCACGCTGGACTGGCGCGGCCAAGGCGGCTCCGACCGGCTGATCCGTGATCGCCAGCGCGGCTATATCAGGTCCTTCCGCGACCACACGGCCGACCTTGAACAGTTCTTCGAGGAGATCGTGCTGCCGGACTGCCGCGGGCCGTACTACATCCTTGCCCATTCGGCCGGCGCCGTGATCACGCTGCTTGCTTCGCCCTCCATGGTCAACCGCGTGCGGCGCATGGTGCTGATCGCGCCGTTCTTCACCTTGCCCGACCTGCCCGTCTCGATCCGGACGGTCCGCCGCGTCTGTTCGCTGTTTTGTGCCCTGGGCCTTGGCCGGCTTTACGCCGCCTGGGGGCCGCGGCCGAAGGTTACCGCTCCCTTCGACACCAACAAGGTAACGACGGATCCGGAACGCTACCGCCGCAACACCAAGATCTACGAGGATCACCCGCAACTGGCGCTTGGCGGCCCGACGATCCGCTGGCTGAGAGCGGCTGCCGAAGCCGCGGAAGCGGTAAGCGATCCCGAATTCATGGCCCGCATCCGGGTCCCCCTGCTGGTCATCGCCGCCGGTGCCGATCAGGTCGTCTCGACCAAGGCCGTGGAAGCCTATGCCAGGCGTCTGCGCCTCGGCTCGCTGCTCATGATCGACGGCGCGCGTCACGAGATCCTGCAGGAGGCCGACATCTACCGCGAGCAATTCCTCGCCGCCCTCGACGCTTTCATTCCCGGCAGCGACGACCCGACGGCCTGATGGCGCGTATTGCCGAGACCGGAGCCGGTCCGGCGCCGGCTCATGCCTGGTTGGCGAAATTCCATAATCCGGTTGGCCCCCCAGGTCGCCCCGCTATCCGCCGACAACGCCCGTTCCCAGCACGCCGTCTTGCACGGATCAATGTCGGACGATGATCGCGCCGACGCCTCGGCAGGTTTAACGGCTATGCATGCTTCTCAATTCGGCCGTTCGGCCGGAGACAGCTCGACGCCTGGTTCCCGTTCCGGCGCCGGGCGCTAGTTACCGTCCGCAGAGGTCAGTCGACGGGATCGGGAGGAGCGGTCATGAACGCATCGGGCACGCTGCCACGCCAGGGCCATCGCCTGCTGCAGCTCGGCATCGCCCTCCTGCTGTTTTCGTCATTCGAAGGGTTCGCCATCCCATACCTCGCCGCACCGCGGCTCGGATTGTCGGTTCACACGCTCAGCGCCCTGCAGGGCGTCCTGCTGCTGGTTTTGGGTCTCGTCTGGTCCAGGCTCAATCTCGGCGTCGCGATGTCGCGGATTGCGTTCTGGTTCCTGATCTATTCAGCCTTGGCCGTCCTGGCAGCCTATGTGATGGCCAGCCTCTGGGGAGCCGGCAACGAGACGATGCCGCTGGCGGCAGGAGCCGCGCATGGAAGCGCCTTTCAGGAGCACGCGATCAAAGCCATCGCCTATTCGTCCGCGCCGACCGGCCTCATCGCTTTCGCGCTCATTCTATGGGGCCTGCGTCTCTCGGACGCCTAAAGCGCATCGCGGCGAAACGGATGCTCAGCCGCGCAGGGCCGCCATCGCCGCCGCATGGAGTTCGGGCGTCGCCGCCGCCAATATGTCGCCGCCATTCTCGGCCGGCGCGCCGTCGAAGGTAGTGACCACGCCGCCCGCCTTCTCGATGATGGGGATCAGCGCCACGATGTCATAGGGCTTCAGTCCGGGATCGGCGACGATGTCGACGCTTCCCGCGGCGACCATGGCGAAGGCGTAGCAGTCGGTGCCATAGCGAGCGAGTTGCACCTGCCTCTCGAACTGGTCGTAGCGCAGGCGCGCCTCGCCCTTGAACAGCGCCGGCGTCGTGGTGAACAGCGTTGCTTCAGCAAGGCTCGTCGTCTTGCGTGTGACCAGTTTGCGCGGCCCGCCCGGCCCCTCATAATGGGAGCCGGAGGCGTTGGCGTAGAAGAGCTCGCCGGTGAAGGGCTGCGACATCAATCCGGCAACGGCATCGCCCTCCACCGTCAATCCGACCAGCGTCCCCCACACCGGCAGGCCGGAGATGAAGGCGCGCGTGCCGTCGATCGGATCGATTACCCAGACATGCCTGCTGGAAATATTCTCGCTTCCATGTTCCTCGCCGAGAATGCCATGGTCCGGATATTGCGCCGAGATCAGCGCCCGGATGGCACGCTCGGCTTCGCGATCGGCTTCGGTGACCGGATCGAAGCTGCCCTTTTCCTTGTTGGCGACCGCGCCCTGGTTGCGGAAGCGCGGCAAGGTTTCCGCCGCCGCCGCTTGCGCGATGCGGCGCATGAAATCGATGCTGATGTCCAACTGATTCTCCCGCATTGCAGCATGCCCGAGCCCACGTGTGCCGCCAGTTCCGCGCCAAGACAAGGGTGTTCCAGGATTTTTCGCCGCGCCGACTGTTGCCAGAATAACACGCCGGCGCCACCGAAGCGCAATTTCCACATCACTCTGAATTAAAAAAGCCGGTAGGTCGCTTGACATTTGTGCAGCGCACCATACCCTTGATCTCGGACAGGGTTTCCTGTCCATGCCCTCCTTGGGCGTTTCCTCCCTAGACTTCGACCGTATCGTGCGAACGATGCGGTCTTTTTTTCGCCGCCAGTTCCAATCCCCGCCAATCCCGATCCATGTCGCCCAGAACTATGCGGCGGTTGTGGATGGCGCCATCTAATGAAACCGGGCTCTGTTCACTCCGCGGCCAGCGGCAGATCCATGAAATGGTGGTCGGGCATGGCCATCAGGTCGGCCGAAAATCGCGCCAGGTCGTCGGCCAGCGCATCGAAGCCCGCCGCTTTCTCGAATGTCCGCTCATTCATATAGAGCCCGCGATTGACCTCGATCTGCAGCGCATGGAGATGGCGCGCCGGGCGACCGTAGTGTTCGGTGATGAAGCCGCCGGCATAGGGCTTGTTGTGGGCGACGGTATAGCCCATAGCGTTGAGCAGGCCGATTGCGGTCTCGGTCAATGCCGCGGTGGCCGAGATGCCGAAGCGGTCACCAATGATGAAATCGGGCCGCAGGCCGTTGTCGCCGACGCGGATGCTCGCCGGCATCGAGTGACAGTCGATCAGCACGGCAAAGCCGAAACGCGCGTGGGTTCGCGTCAACAGCCGTTTCAGCGTCTCATGATAGGGTTTGTAGACCGCCTCGATGCGGGCAACCGCTTCGGCCAGCGGCAGGCGGCCGGAATAGATGTCGAGGCCTTCACCGACAAGCTTCGGAACGGTGCCAAGCCCGCCGGCCACGCGTGCGGAACGGATGTTGCAGAAGGACGGCACCGGCTCGGCGAACATGCGCGGATCGAGTTCCCACGGCTCGCGGTTGACGTCGAGATAGGCACGCGGGAAATTAGCCGCGAGCATCGGCGCGCCAAGCGCCACCGCGCCGCCGAACAGCTCGTCGACATAGCAGTCCTCGGACCGGCGAATGGCGTTGCGGTCCAGCCTTGCCATGGCGAGGAAGCGCTCCGGATAATGGCGCCCGCTGTGGGGTGAGTTGAAGAGGAAGGGGACGCGCTGCTCGGCGCCCGACCGGATTTCGAAGGGGGGAACGACCGAAAAATCCTCGGCTGCCGTCTTCAATTTGAACGAACCCGAAAACACCAATGCATCATGGGATGAAAGTGCCACCTTGACGGCCGCATGTCCAGCATTTCGGCGCCGGCACCGCCTTTCCGAATGCGGATTATGCCGCGCCTCGTTCACTTGATGTTTACCCTCGCCTCCTCATATACAGGATGGTTAACGGCCCTGCCTTTCGGCAGAGTCCGGGCGGGTGATTCGGACGGGATATCATGGCACGCATTCTTCTGGCGGAAGACGACGACGATATGCGTCGCTTCCTCGTCAAGGCGCTGGAGCGCGCCGGTTACCAGGTCAGCGATTTCGACAACGGCGCCAGTGCCTATGAGCGGCTGCGCGAGGAACCGTTCTCGCTGCTTTTGACCGATATCGTCATGCCGGAGATGGACGGCATCGAGCTGGCCCGCCGCGCCACCGAGATCGATCCCGACCTTAAGGTCATGTTCATCACCGGTTTCGCCGCCGTTGCGCTGAACCCGGATTCCAAGGCGCCGAAAGACGCCAAGGTGCTGTCGAAGCCGTTCCATCTGCGCGACCTCGTCAACGAGGTCGAGAAGATGCTGCAGGCGGCCTGAGCCGTTTTTGCCCAAGGCATCGGCGACTATCGGCCGGTGCGGCAAAACGGAGCCTTCTTTCCCTTTTCCTGCTATTGACGCGCCGGATCAAAAATGGTGTATGCGCGGCTTCGGATGGGCGTGTAGCTCAGCGGGAGAGCACTGCATTGACATTGCAGGGGTCACAGGTTCAATCCCTGTCACGCCCACCATCCTTTCAAAGACTTGGCTTCTTGGGCCGATTGGCACAGAAACGGCACAAAACGCCCACTGAGCTCCTGAATGGTGCCCTTGAGTATTCCGATGCGGCCGATCCGTGACAGCTTGTGTGTTGCGCCCGATATCGCGCGGATCAAGAAAAAGCCGAACGGAACAACCAGCGCCGTGAGAAGTTAGCCGGCACGCTTCCCTCCGCCCTCCGTCGGCTCAATAGCCCCGTTTGCGCTCGCGGGGCGGGGTTTCTGCGTTTTGGGCATCTACCTCCAATTGCCGACCGAATCGCTCTTTCGGGTGACTTTCTTAAAGGAGTGAACTGTTCAAATCTGGAGTCTCTCTAAGCGGGAGGAACGGATGGGCAGCGATTTCGAGGCCGCACGACGACACCTGAAGCGCGCGCGTCAGTGCCTTCATGGCGATGATCACGTGAGCAGAGAAACGGTTGAGAGAATCGATGAAATGATCATAGCCCTGGCCGCGGAGGAGTGCTCTTCGTTTGGCTCCCTCTTCCCCTTCGGCCATCGAACGACGCGGAACTCTGAGGCCGCGTCGTCCAAGGCATAGCTCTACCTGCCGAAGGCAAACACTCGCGGTCCGTCGAGGCCCCGCTGGCTCCGGCCGGCCGGCTCTTCTGTAGACTTGATGAAAAGGCCGGCGCCAACAACCGCTCCGGCCCTATTCCGTCGTCAGTCATTGCAGCTGTCGTCGGCCTTTGCCGCCGCGGTCTTGCCGCCATGCTGCTGCGCCTCGATATCCTGCTGCGATGTTGCGAGATTCTTGTCACCGCCGCCTTCCGCCCCTGCCAACGGCATTGTGCTGCCATCCTTGGCGGCCGGTTTGCCGGCACTATCCTTGGCCTTCGGAGTTTCCAAGGGCGCGTGGGTACCATCTTTCGAAATACCGGCTGTCTGTTGGGTGTCGGCGCCCGTGTTGGCAGCCGACTTGTCCGGACATGCCGCGATTGCAGAGCCCGCAGAAAACGACACCGCAAGCGCGATTACTAAAGCCATTTTCATCATGCTCGTCCTTCTGTTTGAGTGCCCTGCGGGTGAAACTAACGGCGCTTTTCTTTGTTCCGGGCCGGGCCGTATGTCGTCATCGACGCACCACAACCGGCACGTTGATGCCACGGCGACGGCGCCAGATACTCCACGGAAGCGTTCGCCGACTCCCTTGTTATGCGGCCGAAGGGATACTCACCAGGAGTGAATGATGAAACGACTTCTTCTCGCTTCCGTCGTAATGATTCTTTCCGGCGGCCTTGCCCTGGCGCAATCGACCAATACGACGTCGAGCGGCTCCTCCTCCACGACGACAACGATGCCGACGGATCAGAACACGGACTCGACCACGACCAAGTCGACCA
This sequence comes from Mesorhizobium sp. B2-3-6, assembly GCF_006442305.1. Classification (NCBI taxonomy): domain Bacteria; kingdom Pseudomonadati; phylum Pseudomonadota; class Alphaproteobacteria; order Hyphomicrobiales; family Phyllobacteriaceae; genus Mesorhizobium; species Mesorhizobium sp. B2-3-6. Next base: position 468,393 of record NZ_VFVW01000003.1, read on the forward strand.
ACTCCGCTAAGGATTGCGCACCGGGCCAACAGACAGGCAGCGCCAAGGAGTCAGCTCCCGGTCAGCAGGATACCAGCGCCAAGTCCGCGGCCCCTGGCCAGATGGAAACGACGACGGAAGGTTGCTGACCGCATTGCCGCTGATGTCTCGACTCGCAACCTTGGCCTCCAGGTGCCTCGCGTCAGTTGGAACCACCTGCTGGGCTGATAGCCCGTCGGCTTCGGCCGGCGGGTGTCCAATGAATGCGGCTGTGGACTCGGTGACCCCCTACGCAAACGTGACCAAGTTCTCTGAAAAGTGACTGACGATTGTCCGCCTCGACGCGATAACGTTCCTCGACATCAGGAGGAACGCCTTGAAGCTCAATTCGCAGCAGAAGAAAACCGTCCTTGCCTCATTCCTGGGCTGGACGCTCGACGCTTTCGATTTCTTCCTTCTGACATTCCTGCTCACCGACATTGCGTCTGAATTCCAGACCGACGTCCCGGCGGTGTCAAAGGCGCTTTTCCTGACCCTTGCGACGCGCTTCATTGGCGCGTTCTTCTTCGGCACGTTGGCAGACAAATTCGGGCGCAAGCCCATCCTGATGCTCAACATCGTCAGTTATTCCGTGATCGGCGCTTTGGCCGCCTTCTCGCCCAATCTCGGCATATTCCTGGCGCTGCGCGCACTGTTCGGCATCGCCATGGGCGGCGAATGGGGACTTGGCTCCTCGCTTGCCATGGAATCCATCCCGCCCAGCGCCCGCGGCATGGTCTCGGGCATCCTGCAATGCGGCTATCCGGCCGGCTACCTCCTAGCGGCGGTCGTCTATGGCCTGCTCTATCACCAGACGATCGGCGGCTACACGATCGGCTGGCGCGCCATGTTCCTGCTCAGTTTCATCCCGGCCCTGATCGTCCTTTTCATCCGCTCACATGTTCCGGAATCGCCGGCCTTCGTCGAGGCGCGGAAGACCGCAAGGCCCGGCATGCTGGAGACACTGCAAAAGCACTGGGGCGTCGCCCTCTATGCGGTCGTGCTGATGATGTTCTTCAACTTCTTCAGCCACGGCACGCAGGATCTCTACCCGACATTCCTGAAGAAGCAGCATGGTTTCGACCCGCACACGGTGAGCTGGATCACCATCGTCGCCAACATTGGCGCCATCGTCGGCGGTCTGGCGTTCGGGGCGCTGTCCGAGAAGATCGGCCGCGTCAATGCGATCACGCTCGCCTGCGTGATTGCCTTGCCGTCCATCCCGCTATGGGCCTACAGCTCGACGCCCTTCATGCTGGCCATCGGCGCCTTCGTCATGCAGGTCGCGGTCCAGGGCGCCTGGGGCGTCATTCCGGTGCACCTCAACGAGCTCTCGCCCGGCGCGGTGCGCGCGACCCTGCCCGGCTTCATCTACCAGGCCGGCAATCTCGCAGCCTCCTATGGCGGTCCCTATCAGGCGGGCATAGCCGAGGCTCCCGGAGGCAGCTATGGCTACGCGTTGGCGCTATTCGCCGGCGTGGTCGCCGTCTGCATCATCATCGTCATCCGCTTCAGTCCGGAACGGCGCGGCCAGGTGATGACCGTGCTGGACCACGACGTCAGCCGAGTCTGAGCGCCACGACGCCGGCGACGATGCTGAGCGCGGCGGCGCCGCGCCAGCCTGTCATCTTCTCGCCGAGCGCGAACACCGAGATCACCATGGCGAACAGGATGGAGGTCTCGCGCAGCGATGCCACCGAGGCGATCGGCGCCTTGGTCATCGCCCACATGACGATCCAGTAGGCAGCGCCGCTCAGCACGCCGGTGAACAGCCCCGCTTTCCAGTCCCGCGCCAGCACCGGCAAGGCCCGCGGGCCACGGAAGATCAGGCACAGCACCAGCGCTCCAAGCGCATCGCACACGAACAGCCAGGCGGCATAGCTCTGCGCCGTGGCCGCCAGCCGCGCCCCGCTGCCGTCGGACAGTGTGTAGCTGGCGATGAAGATCGAGGTCCCCAGCGCAAAGCCCACCGCGCGCAGGTTCAATCGTTCCAGATGCGCGCCGCCGCGAAACGACATCACCAGCGTGCCGGCCGACAGCAAAAGAATACCCAGAATGGCGAGCGGCGCCGGCACTTCGGCGACCACGAACATACCGCCAAGCGCCGCCAGCAAGGGCGCGGTGCCGCGCGCCAGAGGATAGGTCTGGGCGAAGTCGCCGGCCTGGTAAGCGCCGATCAGGAAGGTCCGGTAGCCCATGTGGAAGACGACGGAGGCAATGATATAGAGCCAGACTTCCGCCCTCGGCACCTCGACGAAGGGAAGTGCGAAAAGCGCGGCAAATCCCATGCCAAGCGTCATCAGGGTGATCGACAGGAAGCGGTCGAGATGGACCTTGACCAGCGCATTCCAGATCGCGTGCATGGCGGCCGCCGCAAGCACCGCGAAGAAGACGAAAAGCGTCATTTGGGCCTCATCCGCCTCCGGGGCCGGCGGGCGTTTCGAGATCGATGTCGATCCTGACCGGAAAATGATCGGAAGCCACTTCGCCAATGTCCGAGCTGACCGAGCGCACACGACCGGCAAACAGGCCGCCGACGAAGCAATGATCGAGCCGGCGCTTTGCCAGCCTGCCGTCGATGATCTTCTCATGCGTGTGGAAGTCATCCGCCGGTTCAATCGCCACGGCCGCGGCATCGACGAACCCATCCAGATAGGCGGCACCGCGATGATAGGGCGTGCCGCCGACGATGCGGCGGTATTCGGCGCTGCCCGGCTCCATGTTGAAATCGCCCATCCAGATCGCCGCCAGCGGGTTCTCCGGCTCTGGCTCGCCATTGCTCCAATTGCGCGCCGGCTCGTCGTCGGCGCCGCTCCACGGCCCCCCATCGGAGGGCGCCCGGCGATGCTCGGCAAGCAGATAGTCGATCTGCTCGAGCCGTTCTTCAGCCGCGACATGGGCGAGATGCAATGAAAGCACCCGCACCGGACCCGCCGGCGTGCGGATCATGCATTCGAGCGCCGCGTTGCGGGTGTTGAGCGGCCGCAGTGTGCGGCGCATCGGCAGCGCATGCAGCCGCGACCAGACGATCGGCAGCTTCGACAGCACCATGGTGCCGAACTGCCGGCGCCGGTTGACGATGCGGCCGTCGCGCTGTTCGCTGGCGTCCATGTCGAAGGCGGGGCCGTAGACCCAGTGATAGTCCGGCAGCAGCCGCGAAAGCAGCTCTGGCTGGTCGTCGAAATTGCTGCGCTGCCAGTGCCGCTCGACCTCCTGCAAGGCGATGACATCGGCGCCGGCAACAATGCGCGCGGCGCGCGCCGGATCGTAGAGGCCGTCGCTGCCGAACCCGTATTGGATATTGTAGCTGACCAGCTTCATTGCTCATCCGGCTCAGTTTGGTGACGGCAGTACCGTTTCGACGGCGACCTTGCAATGGACCGCCGCGGCGGCCCGGCTGGGCCACGACGCAAAAGCCCCTCGCCTCGCCTAGGTCGTCAGCGGCTGGAACCGTCCCGCCGGGGAAGCCGCCAGCTCCGACCAGTCGATTTCTTCCTCCAGCCGGTGATAGGCCTCGTCACCGATCGTCCCGTTGCGGCGAAGTTCTTCCAGCGCGTCGCGCTGGCGCTTGATGGCATAGAGCCGCAGCCGGTCGTACTCGGTTGCTGCCTGGGCGTCGTCGGGGTTCTTGGCGACCTTGCGCTGTGCGGCATACTGCTCGCGCACCGCCGCCGCCGCGGTCGAGGTCTTGCCGCTCAATATGTCGAGGGCCGCCTGCATGATGGCGACACGGGCCTGCGCGACCTCGCGGTCTATGGTCTCGTCCGGTTCGAGACGAAGCAGGCGCAGCAACGGCTTCAGGCTCATGCCTTGCAGGACAAGCGTGCCCAGCACCACGCAAAAGGCGGTGAGCACGATCGGATCGCGGCCGGGGAAGTTCGCCGGCAATGCGAAGGCAGCCGCCAGCGTCACCAGGCCGCGCATGCCGCACCAGCCGATCAGCACCCCGCCGCGAAACGACGGCACCTCTTGCCGCTGCTCCGCATTGCCGAAGCGGGCAAGCCCTCGGATCACGGCGCCGCAGCCCAGCACCCAGGCAAGGCGGGAAACGATGACGACGGCCAGGATCGTCCCTGCAAACAGGAACGCCTCGGACTGTCCCTGCTCGGCCAGGCGACCGACGATCAGCCGCGCCTGCAGGCCCATCAGCACGAAAGCCAGCACGTTGAGCACGAACACCGCCGTCTCCCAGACGGAATAGGAGCTGACGCGCTTTCTGGCCGACATGCGCCGCGGTGCGGTGCGCGCGATAGTCATGGCATAGACGACGATGGTGATGATGGCCGAGAGCCCCAGCCTGTCAGCCAGGATCCAGACGCCGAACGTCCCGGCGAACTGCACGACGGTGCCGCTCGCCGCATCTTCGATGCGTCCAAGCATCGCCTGGGACAGGCGGCCGAGCAGATAGCCCGCGGCCAGGCTGCCGATGGTCGACAGCAGGACCATCGGAACGGCACTGCCCAAAAGAACGGGACCGGCGGCGGCAGTGATCGCGATGCGATAGATCAAAAGCGCGGTGGCGTCATTGAGCAGGCTTTCGCCCTGAAGGATGGCCGTGATGCGGTGCGGCACTTTGAACTGCCCGAGCACGGCGCTCGCGGCAACCGCGTCCGGCGGCGCCACGATGGCGCCGAGGGCTATGGCGGCGGCGATCGGCAGGCCGGCCATTTTCCAGCCGACCAGGGCCACGACGGCGGTCGTGAAAACGACCGCGCCAAGCGCCAACAGCACAAGCGGCAGCCTGTAGCGGTTAAGATCGCGCAGCGATGTGTCGTAGGCCGCGTCGAGCAGCACCGGCGCAATGAACAGCGCAAGCGCCAGTTCCGGATCGATCTCGATCGTCGGCGCGCCGGGCAGGAAGCCAAGGCCGGCACCCGCCAGCGCCAGCAAGGCGGGGTAAGGAACCTGCAGGCGCCGCGACAGCGCCGTCAGCGCAACGGCGATCAGCAGGAGGACAAGGGTGAGCTCAAATAGCGCCATGGCTCATCGTAGCGGCGAAGCAGAGCTCTTGGCAGTGGCAAAGCGGCAAGATGCTGTTGATTGTCCAGCAGGGGAGGATCGTCCGGCAACTGGACCGGTGACCGGATCGGCAGGGCGCTCCGGCCGCGTCAGTGCAGCACCAGCAGGTCGCCCGACGAGAAGGAAATCTCCGCCTTCTCACCGACGGCCGGCGGTGGCGTCGTCGAACTGTTGAACGTGTCGAGCGAAACGGTGTTGCCGCCGATGCCGACCCGGACCCGGATCACCGAGCCGAGAAAGTGCACTTCGGAAATCTCGCCGGACAGGCTTGAATCGCGGCCGGGCTGGCGGCCGAGCGAAATGGCTTCCGGCCGCAGCGCCAATGACAGCGTATCGCCGGACTTCGAGCCGTTGAGCCTGCCCTTGAGCGAGACTTCCTCGGTGTTGACACGGACCTTGCCCGACGCCGCGTCGGTGACGGTGCCTTCCAGCACATTCAGCGTGCCGACGAAATTGGCGACGAACTTGGTTGCCGGCCGGTTGTAGATCTCGAACGGCGTGCCGACCTGCTCGGCCTTGCCGCCATACATCACCGCGATGCGGTCGGAGATCGACAGCGCCTCTTCCTGGTCATGGGTGACGAAGATGGTGGTGATGCCGAGCTTCTTCTGGATCGAGCGGATTTCCTCGCGCAGCGAGACGCGCACCTTGGCATCAAGCGCCGACAGCGGCTCGTCGAGCAGCAAGAGCTTCGGCTTCGGTGCGATGGCGCGGGCCAGCGCGATACGCTGCTGCTGGCCGCCCGAGAGCTGATAAGGATAGCGGTCGGCCATCTGCGGCAGCTTGATGATGCCCAGCATTTCGGCGACACGGGCATCGATATCAGCCCTGGACATGCCGGCGACTTTCAGTCCGAAGCCGATGTTCTGCGCCACGGTCAGGTTCGGGAACAATGCATAGGCCTGGAACACCATGCCGACATTGCGCTGGTTCGGCTTCAGCCTGGTGATGTCCTTGCTGCCGACGACGATCTTGCCGGCCGACGGCTCCTCGAAGCCGGCGACCATGCGCAGCACCGTCGTCTTGCCGCAGCCTGACGGGCCGAGGAATGAGACGAACTCGCCCGGTTCGACGTCGAGATTGAAATCCTCGACAACGGTGGTGGCGCCGAAGGATTTTCGCACATGCTGGATGGAGAGGAATGGCTCGGCCATGGCTTTTTCTTTCGGGTCAGTTCGGACGATTAGCCGATTTCGGCGCGAAGCGCGACAGGATCTGGATCAGCGACATGCAGCCCCAGGTGATGACGAAGGCGATGATGGCAAGGGCCGCCGGCTCATAGGCGCGGTTGGCCCCGACATTCTGCAGGTACGGGCCGAAAGCCGGCCGGTTCAGCAAGCTCGCCATCGTAAACTCGCCGATGACGATGGCGAATGTCAGGAAGGCGCCGGACAACACCGCAATCAGCACATTGGGAAGGATGACGCGGGTGATGATCGTGCCCCAGCCGGCTCCGAGGATCTGGGCCGCTTCCGTCAACGTCCGCACGTCGATGGTTCTGAGCCCCGTATCGACGGCACGATACATATAGGGCAGCGCCAAGGTCGCATAGCCGATGACCAGCAAGGCATTGGTTCCCATATCGGACCCGAGGAACGGCAAGGGTGAATTCGAGCCGTACATCCTGATATAGCCGAAGACGATGACGATGGCCGGAATGACCAACGGCAAAAGCGTGATGAACTCGACGATCGGCCTGAGCTGCGGCAGCCGCAATCGGATCCAGTAGGCCGCCGGCACCACGATCAGCACACCCAGAATGATGGTGAAGATGGCGGCGACCACCGAATACAGGAAGGTCGCCTGGAAACGCGCGTCGCCGAGCACGATCCGGTAGGCGTCGAAGGAATAGGCGCCGCGCCGCATGCGCATGGAAAATTCCACCGTCGCGATCAACGGGATGAAGAAATAGGCCGCGCCGAGGATGAAGACCACCCAGGCCCAGAATCTGCCCGACTTCATTTCAGCCACCTCTCGGAACGGGTCCGGAACCAGATGTAGAAGACATTGGCCAGGCCGGTGATGACGATCATGCCGAAGGCGATCGCGTAGCCGAGATGGGCATTGTGCAGCACGTCGCCGCGGATTTGCGCGTAGAGCAGGATCGGCACGATGTTGAGCGACGAGCCGGTCAGCGCATAGGCGGTGGCGATCGCCCCGAAGGCGTTGGCGAAAAGCAGGATCACGGTGCCGAGAAAACTCGGCCAGATCACCGGGATGACCACGATGCGCCAATATTGCGCGATGGTCGCGCCAAGCGTGGCGGCAGCTTCACCCCATTCCTTCTTCAAACCATCGATTGCCGGCGTGATGATGACCACCATCAGCGGTATCTGGAAATAGACATAGGTCAGCGTCAGGCCCCAGAAGGACAGGATGTTGAAGCCGTGGGCATAGATGTTGAGGCCGAACACGGTGTTCAGGATCACCGTGGCAAGACCGAGCCGGCCGAGCGTGGCGAGGAAGGCGAAGGCCAGCGGCACGCCCGCGAAATTGGAGGCAACGCCGGAAAAGGTCAGGGTGGCCGAGCGTATCCAGTCCGGCAGCCCGCCGCGCACGATGGCGATGGCGATGGCCAGGCCCGCGAAAGCACCGATCAGCGCCGAGGCCAGGCTTACCTTGATCGATATCCAGTAAGCGGCAACGATCGACGGCTGCGCCAGCGCGACGATGTTTTCGAGCGTGAATTCGCCGGCATCATTCTGGAATGCGCCCAGCATCAGATAGAGCGTGGGCAAAATCAGGAACATGATGGCGAAGATGAAGAACGGTGCGACGCCGAGCCATTGCGTCGGCAATCGCAATGCGCGTGCCTCCGCGGGCGGCGCGGTCTTGCCTGCGGCATCGTGATTGGAAAGCGAGAGATCGGTCATGCGCCGGCTACCGTCTTCGAGGGGGAACCGGGCGGCCGCGAAGCCGCCCGGTGGATTTCACTGTTACTTGACGTTGGCACCGACAACGGAGTCCCAGTTCTTGGTGACCGCTTCCTTGGCCTTGCCCTGCTCGTCCAGCGTCGGGAACACCGCCGAAGCATAGGCTTCCGCCGGCGGCAGCTTGGCCAGGACGTCCGCCGGGATCTTGCCGTTCTTGGCGAGATCGTTGAAGCGGATCGGGTGGCAATAGCCCTTGAGCCAGCCGATCTGGCCTTCGTCTGAATAGAGGTATTCCATCCAGAGCTTGGCTGCGTTCGGATGCGGCGCATAGGCGCTGATCGCCTGCACGTAGACGCCGGCGACGACGCCGGTCTTCGGCACGACGACGTCGACCGGCGGGTTGCCCTTCAGCGTGTCGCGGCCGGCGAGCGCGTTGTAGTCCCAGTTGATCAGGATCGGGGTCTGGCCCTGGGCGAGTGTCGCCGGCTTGCCGATGACCGGTACGAAGTTGCCGGCGGCATTGAGCTTCTTGAAGAAGTCGAGGCCGGCGGTGCCCGCGGCTTCGCCAGCCGCGGCTCCACTCGAAAGGCCAGCGGCATAGACCGCCTGGATGGCCTGGTTCGAAGCGCGCGGATCACCGGCGAGAGCCACCGAGTTGGCGAATTCCGGCTTCAGCAGATCGGCCCAGTCCTTCGGCGATTCCTTGACCAGATCCTTGTTCACCATCATCGCCAGAACGCCGTAGTAATCACCGTACCAGGCGCCGTCGGCATCCTTGGCGCTGTCGGGGATCGAGTCCCAGGTCGACACCTTGTAGGGCATCAGCAGGCCGTCGGCCTTGGCGGTCGGGCCGAAGGACAGGCCGACGTCGATGACGTCGGGCGCCTGCGGGCCCTTATTGTCCTTGTTGGCCTTGATCGCCTCGACCTCGTCGCCCGAACCGGCGTCGGGATTGAGCTCGTTGATGGTGATTTCCGGATATTTCGCCTTGAACCCGGCGATGACGTCGCCGTAACCGCACCAGTCATGCGGCAGCGCGATGGTGGTAAGCTGGCCTTCCGCCTTCGCGGCCTTGACGAGATCGTCCAGCGGAGCCGCGGACGAAATCACCGTCGACGCAAACAGCGCCGCGGCCGAAAGGGAAAGCACTTTCCCCGTGAATTTGAACATGTGTTCTCTCCGTTGAACTGACGCCGTTGGACGCCTGCGATGCGGTATCGTTTTCGTGTGACAGCCAGATGAAAGCTTTATGAAACCCCACCGCTGGCAGCACGAAAGTTAACTCCTTTTAATCGACTGTAGCAATTAGCCACCACTTAATTTTCCGGCTAATTACTTTTGCCTTGCACTTCACCCCTTTCCCCTTGGTTGCCCCTGATTTTCCAGATCAACTTTACCCTGAAAGCGGTATCACACCGTCCCGGCGATTGCATTTTCGAGCAGCGTCAGCGCTGCTTTCTTGGTCAGCTTGACCGGGTTGCCGCCGGCTGTCGGATCGACCACCGCCATATCGGCGATCAAGGCCTTGCGCTTCTTGTCCATGTCGAGCCCCTTGATCAGGCCTGGCAGCGCATGCGGCACCTTCAATTCCTTGCGAAGCTTGATGACAGCCTTGGCGAAGCCGTCGAAGCCGCCTCTTATGCCGCAATAGGCGGCGAGCCGCGCGATGCGGTCCTCGATCGCCTCGCGATTGAAGGCGAGCACATAGGGCATGAAAACCGCATTGGTCATGCCGTGATGGGTGTCGTAGAGCGCCCCGATGGGATGCGACAGCGAATGGATCGCCCCCAGCCCCTTCTGAAAGGCTGCCGCGCCCATCGCCGCGGCGCTCATCATGTTGGCGCGGGCGACCAGATCCCTGCCGTTGGCATAGGCCTTTGGCAGGTTCTCGAAGACAAGCCTGATGCCTTCCACGGCGATGCCGTCGGCCATCGGATGGTAGCCCGGCGCGCAATAAGCCTCGAGGCAATGGGCCAGCGCGTCCATGCCGGTGCCGGCGGTGATGAAGCCCGGCATGCCGACCGACAGTTCCGGATCGGCAATGACGATCGCCGGCAGCAGCTTCGGATGGAAGATGACCTTCTTGGTGTGGGTCGCCTCATTGGTGATGACGCCGGCGCGGCCGACTTCGGAGCCGGTGCCGGCGGTGGTCGGCACCGCTATGATCGGCGCGATCGCGTCCGAGTTGGCGCGTGTCCACCAGTCGCCGATGTCCTCGAAATCCCAGACCGGCCGCGTCTGTCCCGCCTGGAAGGCGATCAGCTTGCCAAGGTCGAGCGCCGAGCCGCCGCCGAAGGCAATGACGCCGTCATGCTTGCCCTTCTTGAACACCGCGATGCCGGCGGTGAGATTGGAATCGACCGGATTCGGCTTCACTTCGGAGAAAACGCCGTAGGGCACTTTTGCGTCATCGAGGATTTTCAGCGTCGAAGCGACGACCGGCAGTTTCGCCAGCCCCGGATCGGTGACGAAGAGCGGCCGCTTGATGCCGGTGGCGGCGAGCACCTCGGGCAATTCCTTGATGCGCCCGGCGCCGAAGCGAACGGTGGTGGGGTAGTTCCATTTGGAGATCAGCTTGGACATGTTTGTCTTTCAAAAAATCAGATGGCTTCGCGCAGGTGGAAGGATTTCGGCCGGGTCAGGTTGTCGTAGCCGATGGCGGACAAGCCGGCCCCCTTGCCGGTGTCCTTGACGCCGGTCCAGACCAGCGCCGGGTCGAGGTAGTCGCAGCGGTTCATGAACACCGTGCCGGTCTCGACGCGGTCGCCGATCGCCACCGCATGTTCGGTGTCGCGCGTCCAGATCGAGGCGGTCAGGCCGTAGGGGCTGTCGTTCATCAGCGCGATCGCCTCCTCGTCGTTGCGCACCTTCATGATGCCGACGATCGGGCCGAAACTTTCCTCGCGCATGACGCTCATCTGGTGGTCGACGCCGGTCAGCACCTCCGGCGCGAGATAGGGCGAGCTGGCCTTGTCCTGAGCCACCTTCATGTTGATGTGCGCCTTGGCCCCCTTGCGCAGCGCCTCGGCCTTCTGCTCACGGATCAGGTCGGCGAAACGCGCCTGCGCCATCGGCCCCATCGTCGTCGCCTGTTCGAGCGGGTTGCCGACGACATAGTTCTTCGTCTCGGCGATGAAGGCTTCGACGAACTCGTCATAGACCCTTTCATGCACATAGACGCGTTCGATGCCGCAGCAGCACTGGCCGGAATTGTAGAAGGCGCCATCGACCAGATTGGCGACCGCATGGTCCATCTTGGCGTCGGGCAAGACATAGGCAGGATCCTTGCCGCCAAGCTCCAATCCGAGCGTCATGAAGGTGCCCGCCGCCGCCTTTTCGATGGCGCGGCCGCCGGCGACCGAGCCGGTGAAATTGACGTGGTCGATCTTGCCCGAGCCGAGCAATCTTTCTGTCTGGACATGGTTCAGCACGATGTTCTGGAACACGCCCTTGGGAAGGCCTGCTCTGTCGAAAGCCTGCTGGAAACGCTCGCCGACCAGCAGCGTCTGCGCGGCATGTTTGAGGATGACGGTGTTGCCGGCCATAAGCGCCGGCACGATCGTGTTGACCGCGGTGAGGTAAGGGTAGTTCCAGGGCGCTATCACCATGACCACGCCGAGCGGATCCTTCTTCACATAGCGGCGGAACCCGTCCTTCGGATTGGAAGCCGGGACCGATTTCAGCGCCGCTTCGGCGATCTCGACCATATAGCTGGTGCGTTCCTTGACCCCGCCGAACTCGCCGCCATAGCGCACCGGACGCCCCATCTGCCAGGCAATCTCGGGCACGATCTCGTCGGTCATGGCGACCAGCGCGTCGAGCATCGCCAGCATGTACTTGCCGCGCTCGATGATCGAAGTCTGCGCCCACTTTTCCTGCGCTGCCTTGGCGCGCTCGACGGCGGCATTGACCGCCTGGTCAGAGGTGACAGGCCGCTCGGCATAGATCGAGCCGTCTATGGGGGATTTGAGTTTTACGGTTTCCAATAGAGGCACTCCAGAATGTTCAACAGGCTAGTGTTCGCAGGTTCCCCTCAAGCCCATAATCGAGAATGGGCTCGTCGCGGGTGACCAGAACCATATCCAGATTGCGGGCGGTGGAGATAAGGATACGATCCATAGGGTCACCATGTAGGCGTCCGGGAAGATTTGACGATCCAATCAGGATTTCGGGCGACACGGCTGTGAGTTGCGCCTGCATCAGCCTTAGAAAGCGCTGGAAGAATTCGAGCGGTCCCAAAGGCAATTTCAATCGGTTCTTTGCAACGCCGATTCCAATCTCCCAAGCCGACATCGGCGACACATAAAGGCGGTCGTCGTAAGCCGCCTCCGAAATCTCGGCCTCGGCCTGTTCACTGATCCGCTCTTCGTTTGCAACGAAGATAAGGGCGCACGTATCCAGCAGGATCGAGGGCTGATCGGTCATTTGCGATCAACCTCGCCGAGATAGCCTTGATCCCACGGTTGGTCGTCGAAAGGCTTGGTCACATCGAATCCCTTCTCGATCGTGATCATGCCCTTCATGAAGCCGAAGCCCGGATGACGCGGCCGAGGCGAGGATTGCCGGGACGCAGCGGATACCGGAGCACCGCGGCTGCCGCCCCCATCCCGCCCTCTCTTGACGCGTCGGAAGACAAGCTTGCCGCTCGCAGTGTTGACCGACTCGGTCTCATAGCCAGCATCAAGCCATTCGCGTGTCATGGGATTGTTACTAGGGTTGTTGCTCCACCACGCCGGATACTGCTTCGAAGCGGGAAGCTCAAATTCAAGCACCTTCTCGATTTCGGCAAATGTCATCGGGATGCGATCTTGATCCTGCTCCGAGAGAAAATCCTTCAAACGATAATATTTGCTCATTGCAATGCACCCTTTCGTTGACACGGCACGCTGCCATGGAGGCTGATATTAAGCCTCACTGAAAAAATATCAACTTTAACAGGTTTCATTACAACTTTAATATCGCTCGAACCCCCTATGCAGTTCCCAATCGGTAATGCGGCGGTCGTATTCGAACTGCTCCCACCTGGCCGTATGCACATAGTGCTCGATCACGTCCTCGCCGAAGGCCTGCTTCAACATCTTCGACTTGGCCAGCGTGTCGGTGGCGTCGCGCAGCGTCTTCGGGATCTCCGGCAGGCGCGAGGCCTGATAGGCGTCGCCGACGAAGGGCTTTTGCAGCTCCAGCTTCTCGTCGATGCCGGCAAGGCCGGCGGCGATCAACGCCGCGAAGGCGAGATAGGGGTTCAAGTCGGCGCCGCCGATGCGGCATTCCATCCGGATGCCCTTGGTGCCTTCGCCGCACAGGCGGAAGCCGGCGGTGCGGTTATCTTCGCTCCACATGATCTTGGTCGGCGCGAACGTTCCGGCCTGGAAGCGCTTGTAGGAATTGATGTAGGGCGCCAGGAACCAGGTGAACTCCTTGGCGTATTTGAGTTGGCCCGCCGCCCACTGCTGGCCGAGGCTCGACAGCGTCCAGTCGGCTTGTCTGTCGAAGAAAAGCGGCGTCTTGCCGTCGGCGCTCCACAGCGAATTGTGGATGTGGCTGGAATTGCCGGCGAGCCCGTAATTGTACTTGGCCATGAAGGAAATCGCCTTGCCTTCGGATTCGGCGATCTCCTTGGCGCCGTTCTTCAGGATGACGTGGCGATCGGCCATGTCGAGGGCCTCGGCATAGCGCACATTGATCTCTTCCTGACCCGGCCCCCACTCGCCCTTCGAGTTCTCGATCGGGATGCCTGCCGCTTCCATTTCGTTGCGAAGCCGTCGCATGACGCCTTCTTCCTTGGTGGTGATGCCGATCTGATAGTCGCCGATATAGGGCGAGGCGGTGTCGAGGCCCTGCCAGTGCTTCTTGCGGGCGGAATCGTAGGTCTCGCTGAAGAGGTAGAATTCGAGTTCGGAGGCGAAATAGCCGATATAGCCCCGCTCCGTCAGCCGCTTGACCTGCTTCTTCAGGATGGCGCGCGGGGAATGCGGCAGGTCGTCATGGGTGTGGTGATCGAGCACGTCGCAGATCACGAGCGCCGTCTTTTCCAGCCACGGAATGCGCCGCAGCGTCGCGAGGTCGGGCTTCATGACGAAATCGCCATAGCCCTTCGACCAGCTTGCCGCCTTGTAGCCGGGCACCGGCTCCATATCGATGTCGGCGGCCAGGAGATAGTTGCAGCCATGCGTCTCGTCATGCGCGGAATCCACGAAGTACTGGGCCAGGAACCGTTTTCCCGCCAGCCGTCCCTGCATATCGACGATGCAGGCCAGCACCGTGTCGATCTCCCCGCCGGAAACCGCTTTCTTCAACTGATCGAACGAGAAATTTCCGGCCATTCCTTTGGCGCTCCAGTGCTTGTCATTTTGGGCTTGTCGATTTCGAAGGGTCGAAGCCATGGCCGGCGATGCGCCGGCCATGGCTGTGAGATGCTGGCCTCAGTGGCCGGTTTCGCCGACGGCCTGCTCAGCCGCCTTGATCGCCGCTTGGCGCGCCGCGATGATGTCGCCGAGCGGCGGACCCTGGAAGCGGTTGCGCTCGAAGGCAAACCAGACGATCGCGGTCAGGATGAAGAAGCCGACGGTGATGTAGAGCGCCCAGTCGTTCGGCGGCTGGATGCCGATGACGAAGATCAGGATCATCGACACGATCGATAGGAAGGCAAACAGCATGAACACGCCGCGCCCCATGTTCCACGGTCCCATCTTGTCCCATTTGGGCGTGCCCCAGGCCAGCATGCCGAGCACGATGGGCACGGTGAAGGACAGGAACAGGAAGATGACGGTGCAGGACACCACGATGGTGTAGGCCGAGGTGCCGGCGACCGAAACCAGCGTCGAACCCCAGACGAACAGCACCGACAGGATCGATGCCGTCCAGATCGCCGCCACCGGCGTGCGGTAGGTCGGACTGACCTTGGCCAGTGCCGACGAACCCGGCAGGCCGCCGTCACGCGAGAAGGCGAAGATCATGCGCGAGGCTGAGGTGACGGTGGCGAGGCCGCACAGCAGCTGAGCGATGAACACGACGAGATAGACGAACTCCTTGAGGCCAGGGCTGACGCGCTGGTCGAAGGCCCAGAAGAACACGTTCCAGCCTTGCTTGGCGGCATCGTCCATGTTCGGGATCATCAGCACGAACGCGGCCAGGAACAGATAGCCGAACACGGCCGACCAGATCACCGACATGACCATGGCGCGCGGCACCGAGCTGGCCGCCTTGATGGTCTCCTCGGACGTATGCGCCGAGGCGTCGTAACCGGTGATGGTGTAGATCGGCAGCAGGAGGCCGAGCGCGAACACCCAGGCATTCGAAACCGACGGCCAGACGCCGCCTCCGGCATCGCCGGAGTAGTTATGGAAGGTAAACAGCCGGCCGAAATCCCAGGTGTCGGCGGAGAGCAGGCAGACCACCGCGATCAGGATCGAGCCGAAGAAGATGAGATAGCCCGAGAAGTCGGTGAGCTTGGCCGTCAGCTTGATGCCGAGATGGTTGATCAGCGCCTGGGCGCCGGTGATGATTACCAGAAAGATCATCTGGTTGGTCAGCGTGCCTTCGATGCCGAGCGCCGGTCCGAAGGCGCCGATGAAGAACGTCCAGGTGCCGACATTGATGGCGCCGAGCACGGTGATCAGGCCGAGCAGGTTGAGCCAGGCCGTGACCCAGCCGGTGCCGCGGTTGCCCAGGATCGAGCCCCAATGATAGAGCCCGCCGGCCGTCGGATAGGCCGAGCTGATCTGCGACATGGCGACGGCGAACGTCAACGAGACGAAGCAGCCGACCAGCCAGCCGATGCCGATGCCGATGCCGCCGGCGCCCGACGTTGCCTGCGCCAGCGAATTGATGCCGCCCGACAGGATGCAGATGATGGAGAAGGAAACGGCGAAATTCGAAAAGCGGCTGAGGCGCCGCTCCAGTTCCTGGGCGTAGCCCATGCTGTGGAGGACCTTGACGTCCTCCGCCTTGTCAACTTCGGTATATCCAGGTGCTGCCATTTTTAGTCCCCTTGCGTTCTCAGCTAGCCGATTGAACTGACTTTCCCACTGCGTGTTCCCTGGCGCCCCTGGTCTCCTCGGGCTCTAGATCCGAAAAGATGCCTGTGAGCAAATCCGCCCATTTCCGCTGCCCGGTCTCGCCGGAGATTTCATCGTTGCGGATTTCGATCATCGCGCAGGGCAGCCCGCGCGGGCGCGCATGGCGTTCCAGCGTGAAATAGACGCGGTCGGCCGGCGAATAGGGTTCGTTGACGCCGACGGTAATGCCGGCAAGGTGCCGCAGCGCCGATATCAGCGGCGCCGCCAGCCGGCGGTCGTCATCGTGGATGATGCCGATATGCCAGGGCCGGTCTCGGCCTTTGTAGACCGGCGTGAAGGAATGCACCGATACCAGCCGCGTCTCCTGGCCGCGCGCCAGCCTGTCTTCGACAATATGCTCGATGGCGCTATGGAACGGCTGCCAGGACAGGGCGACCCGCGCCGCGCGCTGCTTTTCCGACAGGCCGGTGTTGCCCGGTATGGCTGTGGTTTCGCTGACCGGCGGCACCAGGTCCGGCGCGTCAAGCGGCCGGTTGCAGTCGATGACGAGACGCGAAATGCAGGTTTCGACCAGCGTCGCATCGAGCGCCTGCGCCATGCGCAGCGCAACCGGCAGCGCGCCCGGGTCCCAGGCGATGTGACGCGACAGGTCCTCGGCGGTGAGGCCGAGCGTGCCGAATTCGGCGGGCAGGAAATTGGAGGCGTGGTCGCAGGTGAGCACGAAGGGACTCGATCCGCCCGGGTTGGTCACCCTTACGGCATCAGGCGATGCAAGGCTGGCGGGCCGTGCTTTCTCCATAGTCTGCGGTCCCCGGGGAGCGCTGTATCGTATGTTACGTATTTTGCCTCATTGCGTCCCTATGGATGATTTCATACAGTTTGCCCGGCTTTGTCAAATGCGATTTGGGGAAAACACCGTCGGCCGGGCCATGGATGGGAAAGATGATTTCCAGTATTGCCGAATTGATCGCCGACCGCATCGGCACAATGCCGGCCGGCGAGCGGCGCGCGGCCCAGACGCTGATAGCGAGCTATCCGATGATCGGTCTGAAGACTGTCGCCGAATTCTCGTCCGCGGCCGGCGTGTCCTCGCCGACGATCCTGCGTTTCGTCGCCAGGCTCGGCTTCCAGAACTATCCGGAGTTCCAGTCGAGCCTGCAGGACGAACTGGCGGCGCAATTGCAGTCCCCTGCGACCCGCACGCTCAATCCGCCCTTGCCCGGCGGCACGGCGTCGCCGATGCTGGAGGCAACGCTCGACAATATGCGCGAGACGTTCCGGCACCTGTCCGACAAGCAGCTTGCCGACATCGCGTCCCGCCTCGCCGAGCGTCGCGGCAAGACATTCCTGATCGGCGGCCGCTTCACCGATCCGCTGGCGCGCTACATGGCCGCCCACCTCGCCATCATCCAGCCTGACGTCATTCACCTCGCCGGCCAGGAAAGCATGTGGCGCGACAGGCTGATCGACATGGGCAAGCGCGACGTGCTGGTCATTTTCGACATCAGGCGCTACCAGGACAGCCTCATCCGCTTCGCCGAGAAGGCGCATCAGCGTGGCGTGCAGATCGTGTTGTTCACCGACCAGTGGCTGTCGCCGATCGCCCGCTTCGCCCGTCACGTCATCGCCGGGCGAACCGCCGTGCCTTCGGCGTGGGACTCCTCGGCGGCGCTCTTCGTCGTCGCCGAAACGCTGATCGGCGCCGTCACAAGGCAACTCGAGGCCGACGGCGCCCGGCGCATCCGCGAGATGGAAGGCCTGCGTTGATGCAGCCCGGGATACGTCTGGAACGATTTCGGTCCGAAACTGGCGTCGGGGCGGCATAGCCAGCGTTGTAATCTCGAAAGCCCGGCTCGAAGTGAACTAAAAAATCAAAACGGCACGAACACCGGCAACGTTACGCATATTTAATGTGCGCGGACACTGAAGAATTGTCATAAAGGCACGATATCGGGGGCTTGCTTCTTGCCTTAGAATAGCCCCGCTGCGTCTGCTTATTTCGGGAAACCGGTGGACGGAAGGATTGTTTTGCCAACCGGAGTGCCGATGGCCGCCTGGAAACAGATACTTTTCGCCCTTGTGGTGCTGGTGGTGGCGGTTGCCGCCTGGCTGCGCTTTTTCCCGGGCGCGCCGGACGTGCTGGCGCGCTGGGGAATAGACTGGGCCTACGCGGCAACGCCTCCGGCTGAAACCGGCGCCGGCACGAAATCCGCTGGCGGCGAGCGAGCCCGTCAGGTCAACGTCGTCGTCGTGCCCGCTATTTCCGCGACCATAAACGATCGGCTCCAGGCCATCGGCACCGGCCGCGCCAATGCGTCGGTGACGGTCAACCCCTACTCCTCCGGCCGTCTCGCCGAATTGCTGGTTTCGTCCGGCACCCATGTCGACAAGGGACAGGTCATCGCGACCCTTGATTCCGAAACCGAAGTGATCGCCCAGGACCGTGCCCGGCTCGCGCTTCAGGACGCACAGGCCAAGCTCGACCGGGTCAGGTCGCTGCGCGCCTCCAATGCGGCGACACCGGTCGCCGTCGCCGATGCCGAAGTGGTGCTGGCCGGTGCCAAGCTGGCGCTACAGGATGCGGAACTCGCCCTGCACCGCCGGTCTGTTCTCGCCCCGATCTCCGGCACGGTCGGGATCCTGCCGATCTCCGCCGGTAATTATGTGACCAACCAGTCGGCGATCGCGACGCTCGACGACCGTTCCTCGATCCTTGTCGATTTCCTGGTGCCGGAACGCTTCGCGGCCGCCGTCAAGATCGGCGCGCAATTGTCGGCGACGCCGATCGCCAATCCCGGCAACAGCTATACCGGCACGGTTTCGGCCATCGACAACCACATCGACGAGAACAGCCGTACGCTTCTGGTCAAGGCGACGATCGCCAACCCGGCCGATTCGCTGCGCGCCGGCATGTCGTTCGCCATCACCATGAAATTCCCCGGCGAGACCTATCCCGCCGTCAGCCCGCTGGCGATCCTGTGGGGCTCGGAGGGCGCTTACGTCTGGGCGGTCGAGAACGGCAAGGCCAAGCGGGTGCCGGTGCGCATCATCCAGCGCAACACCGAAACCGTGTTGATCGACGCGGAGCTGGACAGTGGCGACATGGTGGTGACCGAAGGCACCCAGAGCGTCAGCGAGGGAGGCGAAGTCCGCATCGCCCGCGGAGAGCAGCGCGCCGCGAACGCGGCCGAAGGCTCATGACCGGAGCCGTCAACGCCGCCAGCGAGACTGGCTTTACCGCCCTGTTCATCCGCAGGCCGGTCATGGCCTTGGTGCTGAATGTCCTCATCGCGGTCGCCGGCCTCGCCGCCTTCTATGGCGTCGAGATCCGCGAGCTGCCTGATGTCGACCGCGCCGTCGTCACCGTTTCCACGACTTTCGAAGGCGCGGCGGCCGAAACGGTCGATCGCGAACTGACCGACACGATCGAGGGAGCTGTTGCCCGCGTTTCCGGCGTCAAGTCGATCTCCTCGACCTCCTCCTTCGGCTCGAGCCGCGTCACCATCGAATTCAACGACGGCGTCGATCTCAATGTCGGGGCCTCGGATGTGCGGGATGCCGTCGGCCGCGTCGCCAACCAGATGCCGGAAACGGCCGATCCGCCGCGCATCGTCAAGGCCGACGCCAACTCCGACCCCGTGATGCGCCTGGCCGTCACCTCCGACACCATGTCGGTTCAGGACATGACCGTCGTGGTCCAGGACCAGATCGAGGACGAACTGGCTGCCGTTCCAGGCGTCGCGGACGTCCAGGTCTATGGCGACCGCGACAAGATCTTCCGCATCGACGTCGATCAGAACAAGCTCGCCAGCCTGGGCTTCACCGTCGCCGACCTCAGGACCGCCCTTGCCTCGGTCGCCTTCGATTCACCCGCCGGCTCGATCACCACCACCAATCAGGACCTGATCGTTCGCACCACCGCCGATGTGACGACGCCGGAAGAATTTGAGAACATCATCATTGGCGGAACGACGCGCATCCGCGATGTCGCCACCGTCACGCTCGGCCCCGACATCGGCCAGACCACGTTGCGTTCGGACGGCAAGACCGGCATCGGCATCGGCATCATCCGCCAGGCGGAATCGAACACGCTGGACATCTCCACCGGCGTCAAGGCCGCGGTCGAGAAGTTGCAGGCAAACCTGCCGCGAGGCATGTCGATCAAGGTCACAAGCGACGACGCGGTGTTCGTCAACGGCGCCGTGCACGAGGTGGAGATCGCGCTCGCGCTTTCCGTCTCCATCGTTCTGGTCGTCATCTATGCCTTTCTTCTCGACTGGCGCGCCACGCTCATTCCGGGCCTGTCGATGCCCGTCGCCATGATCGGCACCATTGCGGCGATCTACCTCGCTGGTTTCTCGATCAACATCCTGACGCTGCTGGCCCTGGTGCTGGCGACGGGGCTTGTCGTCGATGACGCGATCGTCGTTTTGGAAAACATCGTGCGGCGGCGCAATCAAGGCATGGGGCCGCGTGCCGCCGCAGTGCTCGGCGCACAGGAAGTGTTCTTCGCCGTCATCGCCACCACGCTGACTCTGGTTGCCGTCTTCGTGCCGATCTCCTTCCTGCCGGGCCAGACCGGCGGCCTGTTCCGCGAATTCGGCTTCGTGCTCGCCATGTCGGTGCTGTTGTCCTGCGTGGTCGCGCTGACGCTTTGTCCCATGCTTGCCTCGCGCATGCTGTCCGGTGCCGCCCTCCACCGCGAGGGCAGCAACGGCGTCGGCGCGCGCATCGGCGGCGCGCTGAACGCGGCCTACCGGCGCAGCCTGCATGTCTGCCTCGACGCGCCGTGGATCGTGGTGCTGGTGGCGCTGCTGTTCGCCGGCACCGCATTCGCGCTGTTCGGCACCATCCGCCAGGAATTGACGCCGACCGAGGATCGCGCGGTCGTGCTGCTTCGTATCAGCGCCCCGCAAGGCGTCAGCCTCGAATACACGACGCAGCAGATGCAGAAGATCGAAAAGCTGATCCAGCCGCTGCGTGATTCCGGCGAAATCGTCAGCACTTTCGAGAGCGCCGGCCAGAACGGCGCCTATAATTCAGGCTTCATGGTGATGACGCTGGCGCCCTGGGACGAGCGCAGCCGCAGCCAGCAGGAGATCATGGCCGAGATCAGCCAGCTCACCCGCCAGGTGCCCAGCGTGCGCATCTTCCCGGTGCAGCCCAACAGCCTCGGCATCCGTGGCGCCGGCAACGGCCTGCAGTTTGCGCTGGTCGGCAACGACCGCAAGGCGCTCGGCGACGCGGCCGTCAAGATCATCGCCGAGATGCAGAAGGATCCGCGTTTCCAAACGCCACGCCTTTCCATCGACCCGACGCAACCGCAGCTTTCCGTTGCCATCGACCGCGAGCGCGCCTCCGATCTCGGCATCGACATCACAGGACTGGCCAACACCATGCAGGCCATGCTCGACGGCAACGACGTCGTCGATGTCTACATCGCCGACCGCAGCTACGGGGTGAAGCTGGTTTCGACCACCAACCCGATCAACGATCCGACGGACCTGGAGAACGTCTTCCTAAAGACGGCTGACGGCCGTTTCGTGCCGATGTCGACCATAGCCACGCTGACCGAGCGTGCCGTGCCGCCCTCGCTGTCGCGCGAGCAGCAGCAGCCGTCGGTGGCGATCACGTCCAACCTCGGCGGCGATTTCGCGCTCGGCTCGGCCCTTACGCGCGCCGAGGAAATCGCAACACCGCTTCTGCCGCCGGGCAGCCGCATTGTGCCGTTGGCCGAGGCGGCGACGCTGGGTGAGACCAACAGCGCCATGGTCACCATCTTCGGTTTTGCCCTGGTCATCATCCTGCTGGTGCTTGCCGCGCAATTCGAGAGCTTCGTCAGCGCCATCATCATCATGGCGACAGTGCCGCTCGGCCTCGCCTGCGCCATCTTCGCGCTTCTGCTCTCGGGCACCAGCCTCAACGCCTACAGCCAGATCGGCTTGGTGCTGCTGGTCGGCGTCATGGCCAAGAACGGCATCCTGATCGTCGAATTCGCAAACCAGCTGCGCGATCGCGGACTGGGCGTGCGCGAGGCGATCGAACAGGCCTCGACCATTCGCTTGCGCCCGGTGATGATGACCATGATCTGCACCGTGCTCGGCGGCGTGCCGCTGGTGCTGGCAGCGGGCGCCGGCGCCGAGGCCCGTATCGCGCTCGGCTGGGTGATCGTCGGCGGACTGGGGCTGGCCACCGTCTCGACGCTGTTCCTGACCCCCGTCGCCTATCTCTTGCTCGGCCGCTTCGTCACGCCGAAGACCCACGAGGAGGCGCGGCTGAAGCGCGAACTCGAGGAAGCCGCCTACACCGATGTGGAGCCGGCTGAATAGGGAAATTCCAGGAGACCGTGTAGCGGGTCCGGAATTTTCGTGGGGAAACAGCCTGCTATTTCAAGAGACGGCCCTCGATCGACCAGCGCGCGGCGAGGAAATTCAGCACCGCCGCCACAACCACCCCGCCGATCTTTGCCGGCCACACGCCGACGACGCCGGCGAACAGCGCGATCGCAAGGCTGGAGACACCAAGCGAAATCAGCGCGCCGAGCGAGGCGAAGCGAAGAAAGGCATGATGCAGCCGGATGGTCGGATCGCGCTCGAACGACCAGAAGCCGTTGGCCGCGAAGGAGAAGGTGACGGCAATGAACCAGGACGCAACGTTGGCGGGCAGCGGCGGCACGTGCAGCTTGAGCAGCAGAAAGAAACCGGCAAGGTCGATGGCCGTGTTCACCAGGCCGACAATGGCGAAGCGGATAATCTTGTTGCCGGTCGAACGCCGGGACTGATCGGCACTCATGCTGTGCCGTCCATGATGCCGACACGCGCGCGAGCCAGGTTTGCGCCGAAATGATCGGAGGCGAGAACCGCGAATTCGACTTCGCGCACATCTTGCATCGGGTCGCGTGCACGCAACGTCTCGTCGACATGCCCGGGATGGCACATGAACAGTCCCTCTTCCGGCAGGCTTTCAACGGCGGTTTGCAGGGCGGGCGCGAACTTTTCCGGCTGCCGCCAGTCATAGATGCCGGCGAGCGGCGCCCTCACGGTGAAGCCGGCGCGCCGCATGGATCGGTTGAAACCAGTTGCCAGGGCGGCGATCGCCGCAATTTTCGATGCCGCCGCTCCGCTGCCGGCCAGTGCCGGCGCGCCGCGCAGCCACGGTCTGCCGGCATCTCCGGCGAAACGCCCCCGCAGCCATTTGCGCACGACAGGCAGGAAATGCACATGCTGGTGGCCGTCGATGAAATCGGGCCGGCGCCCGAGCGCCTCGACGAAGCGGCCAAATTGGGCGTCGAGCTCGGCATGGACGTCGCAGGTCTCGATGCTGCCGCGCAGGATCGGCAATGCCAGCGAGCGGAGCGGCGGCAGCCGGCCTTCCGGTGCCAGGCTCGACGGGCCGGTCACGGCCGGCTGGTCCGTCAAGGTCAGATGCAGGCCGACGGCGACCCGGCCGCACAGCGGCTTGATGCGTTCCGCCTCCCCCGGCCATTCCGCGAAACCGGTCATGCAACCGGTGCCCATAAGCCGCCCGCGATCGAGCAGGTCGAGGATCGCCGCCGAGACGCCGGGCGCCAGGCCGTAATCGTCGGCGATCAGACGGATGCCGCGCATCATGCCCGGGGAACGCCCGGCGCCGACCTGGCGGGAACATCGCTGCGCACGATATCGCGCACGATGTAGACCGGGCGATCCTTGCTTTCGCTGAGGGTGACCCAGACATATTCACCGATCAGCCCGAGAAGTGTCAGGTTGAGGCCGCCGAGCAACACTACGGCGACCAGCAGGCTCGGATAGCCTGGAACGGCAATGCCATAGAACAGCACCTCGAAGAGCACTTTCGCGCCGTAGACCGCGCCGGCAAACGCCGCAAGCAGTCCGCTGAGGCTGATCAGGCGCAGCGGAATCACCGAAAAGGACGTAAACCCCTCTAACGAAAAGGCGATCAGGTTGAGCCGGCTCCATTTCGACTTGCCGCTGGCGCGGTTTTCCGGCGAATAGGATATGGCCTTCTGGCGGAAGCCGGCCCAGGCGAACAGGCCCTTGTTGAAGCGCCTTTTGTCGCGCAGGCTGGTCAATGCGCGCGCCACGGTGCCGCGCATGACGCGAAAGTCGCCTGCATTCTCGGGAATATCGAACCGCTGGCTGCTGTTGATCAGGCTGTAGAACAGTTTCGCCAACTGGCTGCGCCGCCAGCTTGCCCCGCGCCGGTCGTTCTGCGCGTAGACGACGTCGACGTCCGGATTCTCAGCCAGCTCGACGATCATCTTCAGGCTGGTCTCCAGGGAGTGCTGCAGATCCGCGTCCATGACAAGCACCATGTCGCCCCGCGAGTGGTCGAGGCCGGCGAGCACGGCGACCTCCTTGCCGAAATTGCGGCTGAGGCGCACGATTTCCCAGGATCCCGAAAGTGCCTGCGAAAACCGCCCGGCGCTATCGTCCCGGCTGCCGTCGTCGACCAGGATCTTGTGGACTTGCATGCCGAAGCGGCTCGACACCGCCGCCTCGAGCGCGTCGAGCAATGCCGCGAAAGCCGTCGCCGATTGCGCCTCGTTGAAGAACGGCGCCACGATATCGAGTCTCGGGCGCATCTCAGCCATGGGCGACAGGCTCCACATTCACCAATTTTTGTCGCGCCTTGGCCCAGAACCACCATATCAGGAAGCAGGCGATGAAAGTGACCGTGATCGGCCGAAACCAGGGATAGAGAAAGTCATGCATGTGGCGCTCGACACCGGTCAAACCTGTCAGGAATAAAGTCATGGACAGCACGCAGGCCAGGACGCCACCTTTTTCTTCGCGCCACAACAGGGCAATGGCAAGGCCGGCGGGTACCGCGATCATCGCATAGGTGTTGGGCTCGACGCGCGGGTTGAAGACGCACATGTAGAAGGCGGCCGCCAGGAAGATCGCGAGTCCGGCCGCTCCTTGTTCGAGCTTGCGGTCGAACCAGAGCACGATCGAGAGCGTCAGCAGGCCGATCACGACGCGCACCGCCGTGGCAGCCGAATCCGGAACGGGCAGCCCCATCTCGATAAAGGGCGCGGTGAAATCGGTAGGAACAAAATGGCTGGTCTTGTCGACGGCCATCGACGTCAGCATGCGGGCGAAATCGCCATACTGCTCGTTCAGGTAGCCGGCGGGAGCGAAAGCGTAGGGGATGGCGAGCACGAACAGCACCGCGAGCACCAGCACCGGTATCAGCCGCGGGCGCAACGCCCCCACCAACAGCAGCATGATGATCGCGGTCGGCTTGGCCGTTATAGCAAGCGAGGCCCAGAAAAAGGTCTCCGCACGCCGTCCTTCCAGTGCCGACAGGGTCAAGAGCCAGCAGGCGCCGGTCAGCAGGATTGTCGCCTGGCCGTTGCGAATGGCGCCCAGTGTCATCGGCAAAGCGAGAAAGAGGCCGAAGGAAAGCAGCCAGGTCTGCTCCTGTCCGCCCAGCTTGCGCACCTGCCGCGCCGCGGCAAGGGTGAGAACGGCGAAACCGAGGGCATGCCAGACCAGCCCGCCAAGATGCGGTCCCAGATTCAAGAACGGAATATAGAGCGCGGCGAAGGCGGGCGTGTAAAGGTATCCCATCTCGGACTCGAGGTCGTAGAGCGGCCGGCCGGCGAGAAACTCCACACTGCCATATCTGTAGGCCTGCAATACGGTGCGCGCATCGGGCGACCACAGGACCAGGCCAAGCACGACCGCGAATGCCCCGATCCACAGGCCAAGCCCCAGGCGGTCGAAAACCGGTTTGGAAATCCTCACCAAGCACCCCACACCAATCCGGAACAGGCCCGGTCCGGCACTGTCCCAGCGTTCATTGGCGGCGGCATATCACGGACAAAGCGGGGTGGCATAGGGGGATCGAACGGCGTGGCCGCCGATGACATTGAACGATCGCAGCCAACAAACCACCCTCTTTCCGGCCCTCGAAGGTTATAGCAGCTGTGCTCTCGATGAACCGGAATGCAGCTCAACCGCACACCCCCTGCTTTACGGCCGAATGAACACCTTGCCATTGGGCCTGGCCAGTTCCGCCGGCACGCGCGCCATCGCCTCGGCCAGCGGCACCACAGCCGTCACGTCGGTCGTCCAGCGCCCGTCGGAAAAGCGCTTCTGCGCCTCGAGGATCGCAGGACCGCGGCGATCCTTATGCTGCCGCATCCATTCGCTCAGCCAGAAGCCCTCTATGTGCTTGTGCTGGAAAATCAGCTGGCCGGGTTCGCGGATGATCGTGGCCTCGGGATCGAGCCGTCCATAGATGATCCAGCGCGAGCGCTTCGGCATGGCGTTGAAGATGGCCGAGGCCAGTGGCCCGGTCACCGCATCGAGAAAGATGCGCGGCTGTTCGGCCTTTATCACCTCGCGCAGCGAGGCTTCGAAATCGGGCGACTTCTCGTTGAGCACATGGGCGGCGCCGATTTCCTTCAGCAGCGCGATCTGCTCGTCGCGGCGCACGGTGACGATAGGCCGGAATCCTTCCTCACTGGCCAGCCCGATGATCAGCTTGCAGAGCTGGCTGGCGCCGGCGGTCATGATGAAGGCCCTTTCGCCTTCTCGGCTGACGATGTCGAACATGGCGAGCGCGGTAAGCGGATTGACGATCATGGCAGCCCCATCCTCGTCGCGCGCGGTGTCGAGGAGCGGAATGCAGGCGGCGGCTTCGGCAACGGCATAGTCGGCCCATGAGCCCCAATTGGAGAGCCCGGTGGCGAAGGCAACGCGCTTGCCGACGAGGCTCTTGGGATAGGGCTCGTCGCCGCCGGCAACGACCACGCCGACGCCTTCGAAGCCGGCCGGCCGGCCCTTGAGCCGCGGCTGGCCGTACTGGCCCTTGATGAAGGCGACATCGGACGGATTGATCGACGCAAGGCTGACCTTGATCAGCACTTGCGTCGGCCCAGGTGCCGGCACTGCGATACTGCCTGGCTTGAGATAGGGCTCCATCGCCTCCAGCACGCTGCCGCTCGGCGCCCTGGTGTAGCCGTCGCCGACCAGGAGCAGGGCCTTCATTTCGGAGGGTATGGCCATTGGTGGCTGCTCCTTGGTTGTCGACGCAAGACGATGAGATGCCGGCCGGCTCAAACCTTTTCCTGCGTGTATTTCCTCAATTCAGCCCGCGCCACCTGGCGGCGATGCACGGCATCCGGCCCGTCGGCGAGGCGCAGCGTTCTGAGATGCGTCCACGAGCGCGCCAGCGGCGTGTCCTGGCTGATGCCTTGCGCGCCGAACATCTGCACCGCCTCGTCGGTGACCTTCAGAGCCATGCGTGGCGCGACCACCTTGATCTGACTGATCCAGGGCGCGGCGGCGCGCGCGTCGCCCTGGTCGATCATCCACGCCGCCTTGAGGCAGAGCAGGCGGGCCATCTCGATCTCCATCCGGCACTCGGCGATGATATCGAAATTGGCGCCGAGTTTCGCCAGTGGCTGGCCGAACGCTTCACGGCGGACCGAACGCTGGCACAGCAGCTCCAGCGCCATCTCGGCCTGGCCGATGGCCCGCATGCAGTGATGGATGCGGCCGGGGCCGAGGCGGCCTTGCGCGATCTCGAAACCCCTGCCCTCGCCGAGGATCAGGTTCGACGCCGGCACCAGCACATTGTCGAAGCGAAGATGCATGTGGCCGTGCGGCGCGTCGTCGTCGCCGTAGACCTGCATTGGACGCAGCTTGCTGACACCCTTGGTGTCCGCCGGCACGAGGATCATCGAATGCCGCCTGTGCTTCGGCTCTCCATCGGAGGTCTTCACCATGACAATATAGATGGCGCAGCGGGGATCGCCGGCACCAGAGGCCCACCATTTCTCGCCGTTCAGCACATAGCCGTCGCCGCGCCGTTCGCAGCGCATCGAAATGTTGGTGGCATCCGACGAGGCGACGTCCGGCTCGGTCATCAGATAGGCCGAGCGGATCTTTCCGTCGAGAAGCGGCTCCAGCCAGGCGTTCTTGTGCTCCGCCGAGCCGTAGCGCTCCAGCACCTCCATGTTGCCGGTGTCGGGCGCCGAGCAGTTGAAGGTCTCGGCGCCGAGATGCGCCTTGCCCATCTCCTCGGCCAGATAGGCGTATTCGACGGTGGAAAGACCGTAGCCGCGTTCCGAGCCGGTCAGCCAGAAATTCCAAAGGCCGCGCTCTCTTGCGGTCGTCTTCAGCCCTTCGAGGATCTCGGTCTGGCGCCGCGTGTATGTCCAGCGGTCGCCCGCCTTGCCGACTTCGCCGAGGAATTCCTTGTCGAGCGGCATGATCTCGTCGCGCACCATGGCCGCGACGCGCGCATGGATCGGCCTCAGCCGCTCCGTCATGCCGAGATTCATCTCCGTCATCGGTTGCTAACCCTTCATTCAGGCCGGGCATTTTGTCAGTGGCAAGGATGACCGTACTTCGGATAGCCTTGTCAACGCGAACGCTTTCCCCGATCCGCCGATGAAAGGCGCAGGAGTTCGATGAGCTATCTCGACGATCTTTTTTCGGTGGCCGGCAAGACCGCGCTGGTCACGGGCGCGGCGACCGGCATCGGCCGCATGGCGGCGACGGGCCTCGTCAAGGCCGGCGCAACGGTGATGATCGCCTCGCGCAAGGGCGAGGACTGCATCAAGGTCGCCGAGGAATTGAACGGGTTTGGCGCGCCGGGCCGGGCGGAAGGCTTTGCCGGAGACGTTTCCAGCGAGGCCGGCATTGCCGCCTTGGTCGGCGAGGTCAAGACGCGGGCCGAACGGCTGCATATCCTGGTCAACAATGCCGGCGTGTCCTGGGGAGCGCCGCTGGAGAGCTTCCCCTATCATGCCTGGGCCAAGGTGTTCGGCGTCAACGTCACCGCCGTCTTCCACCTGACCCGCGAACTGCTGCCGCTGCTCGAAGCCGCCGCCAGCGACGAGGATCCAGCCCGGGTGATCAATCTGGGCTCCGTGATGGGCACGCAGCCGCTGGCCGACGACGCCTACTCCTACACCGCCTCCAAAGCGGCCGTTCATCACCTGACGCGCACCCTGGCGCTGGAATTCGCCGGCCGCCGCATCACCGTCAACGCCTTTGCCCCTGGGCCCTTCCAGAGCCGGATGACGGCGTTTGCCACCGCCACTGAGGAACAGGCCAGGTATGTCGGCAGCCACGTTCCGATCGGCCGTATCGGCGCCCCGGATGACATTGCCGGCGCAACGCTCTATTTGTGCAGCCGTGCAGGCAGCTATGTCACCGGCGCCATCCTGCCGATTGACGGCGGACAGTCGGTGCAGCATGGGCTGACCCTGTTCAAGGAATGACATGTCCGGCCGGGGAAGCCGGGGATGAAACTGGAGGACATCCGCGTGGAACCGATCAGTCTCGATGTGCTTCTGGCCAGCGTCGGCAAGGAGGTGGGCGTCTCGCCATGGCGGGTGGTCACGCAGCGCATGATCGACCAGTTCGCAGACGCCACCGACGACCACCAGTTCATTCATTGCGATCCGGAGCGGGCCAAGCGCGAGACGCCATTCGGCGGCACCATCGCGCATGGCTTCCTGTCGCTGTCGCTGTTGTCGGCAATGACGTTCGAGACCATGCCGCCGCTGGAAAACGGCAAGATGGGCGTCAACCACGGCTTCGATTCGCTGCGCTTCCTGGCGCCGGTGAAGACCGGCGCGCGCATCCGCACCCGTTTCGTGCTGGCTGACGTCAAGGTCAGGCCCTCAGGTTGGGTGCAGACGGCCCATGACGTGACGATCGAGATCGAGGGCTCGAAGAAACCGGCGCTCACCGCCCGCTGGCTGACGCTGACCCTGATCGAACGCCAGCCAGAGACCGCATGAGCGACCCGAACGCGCTCGACCAGGCAGCGCTTTCGCCCTATCTCGAGGCGCGGATCCCCGGTTTTGCCGGACTTTCCTCCGTCGAAAAATTCAAATCCGGCCAATCCAACCCGACCTATCTGCTGACGGCGGCCAGCGGCCGCTACGTGCTGCGCGCCAAGCCGCCGGGGCAGTTGCTGAAATCGGCACACCAGGTCGACCGTGAATTCAGGGTGATGAGCGCCCTTTCGGGCACCGCCGTGCCGGTGCCGCGGATGCTGCATCTCTCGGCCGAGAACTCGCCGATCGGCCGCATGTTCTACATCATGGATTTCATCGACGGCCGCATCTTCTGGAATCCGGCACTGCCGGAAGCGCGCGACAATGGCGAGCGCGCCGCCATCTACGATGCCATGAACGCCACGCTCGCCGCCCTGCACGGCATCGATATCGAGGCCGTGGGTCTCGGCGATTTCGGCCGGCCGGGCAACTATTTCGAGCGCCAACTGGCGCGTTGGACCAGTCAGTACCGCGCCTCGGAGACCGGTGCCATTGCCGACATGGACCGGCTGATCGACTGGCTGGAGACGCACAGGCCCGCCGACGACGGCCGTGTCTCGCTGGTGCATGGTGACTATCGGCTGGACAATCTGATATTCGCGCCGGACCGGCCGAAGGTGATGGCGGTGCTCGACTGGGAACTGTCCACATCAGGCCATCCATTTGCCGATATCGCCTACCAGTGCATGCAATGGCGCCTGCCGCATAGCTCGGGCTTTCGCGGCCTGGGCGGTATCGACCGCGCCGCGCTCGGACTGCCTTCGGAAGAGGACTATGTCGCCACCTATTGCCGGCGGCGCGGGCTCACCGGCAGCGGCGACTGGACGTTCTTCCTCGCCTTCTCCTTCTTCCGGCTGGCCGCGATCTGCCAGGGCGTCTACAAGCGCGCGCTGGACGGCAATGCCTCGAACCCGGAAAAGGCCAGGACCTATGGCGAGGCGGTGAAACTGCTTTCGCACCTCGCCGCGAAACTGATCGACCGAAACTGATCGACGAGAAATAATCGATGGGCCGCTTCGACGGAAAAACGGTGTTGATCACGGGTGCCGCGGGCGGGCTTGGCCGCGGCGCCGCCAAAGCTTTTGCCGCCGAGAGCGCGCGGCTGGTCCTCTCCGACCTCGATGAACCAACCTTGAGGAGCTTTGCCGAAACGCTCGATGCCGAGACGGCGGTCCTGGCCGGAAACATCGCCGACGAGGCGCTGTCGCAGGCGCTGGTGGCTCTGGCGGTCGAAAGATTCGGCCGGCTGGATGTCGCGGTCAACAATGCCGGCATCGTCCAGAGTTTCGTGCGTTTGCCGCAGGTCGCCTCGGAGGAGGCGCGCCGCGTGATCGAAATCGATCTGCTCGGCGTCTTCTATGCCATGAAACACCAGATCCAGCAGATGGAGCGGCAGTTCAAGGCTGACGGCAAGGGCAGCGCCATCGTCAACATCGCCTCCGCCGCAGGACTGGGTGGCGCGCCGAAGCTCTCGATCTATGCCGCCGCCAAGCACGGCGTGGTTGGGCTGACCCGGTCGGCGGCAATTGAATACGCCAGCAAGGGCCTGCGCATCAACGCTGTTTGTCCGGCGCACACGAGAACGGCGATGGTCGACAGTTTCGTGCGCGTCTCCGGCGCTCCGGAAGCTGACGCCTTGGCTGAACTGACGCGCGGCGTGCCGATGAGGAGGGTGGCCGAAGTGGATGAGATCACCCCGGTGATCCTGTTCGCCGCCGACCCCGCCAACTCCTTCATGACCGGCCACACATTGGCTGTCGACGGCGGCGTCGGCGCCATCTGACGCCTGCCGCTTGGGAACCAGCGACGCCCTTGTCCGTTTCCGTACAGCGTATATAATTCAGTTGGCCCCCAACCAGCAGAGGCAGGCGATATTGCCGGTGAGCGCCCAGACACGCCGCGAGAAACAAAAGGCCGAACAGCGTTCCGAACTTGTGGAGGCCGCGCACAAGCTCGTGCAGGAGGAAGGCTATGAGGGCCTGACCATCCGCAAGCTGGCCAAGCGCGTCGGCTACGCGCCGATGTCGGTCTATTCCTATTTCGCCGACAAGCAGGACATATTGTTCGCGCTGGCTGAGGATGCGTTCGAGACGCTTGCCCGACGCATCGAGGAGCATCCTGCCGACGATCCGATCGAGGCGCTGCAAGCGGTGATGACGGAATACGCCGCATTCGGGCTTGGCAATCCCAATGAATACCGCACCGTCTTCATGACCGAAAAGACCAAGCTGCCGGCAGGCCGGAGCTACGAGGACATGGAAGAAAGCAACCCGGCGATGAAGGTGCTGATCAGCAGGGTCGAGGCCTGCGTCGCCGCGGGGAAGTTGCAGGGTGATCCGCGCGCCATTGCTACCATGCTGTGGGCGGTCGGCCACGGCACCATCTCGCTGCTGATCACCTTCCCCTTCTACCCCTTCGGTGATCCGCGGGCTTTCGTGAAACGGATGTGCGATTTCACCCTTGCCACGCTCAGCACGCAGAACGTGCCCCCGCTGACCGAGACACCGGTCAACTGCTGAACGATATCTCCTTGCGTATCCACGCTTCATCGCCGCTCCGCGTTTAACGTGCCAAGCGGGGCGGATTTTCTTGGTTAACAAAAAATTTCCGTACGCGTACGATTTTCTGGCTTGAACTCCGCGATCGGTGGGCGTATTTGTACGGAATACCGTACACGTACGAGAACAAATTCACCCATCGAACCCGGAGACGGACAATGAAAAAGACCCTCCTCACCCTCGCTGCCGTGCTGGCACTTTCGGGCTCGGCCCTTGCCGCCAACACGACACACCCGGTCAAGCACGTGCCCGCCGCGACCTGCGTCGACACCAAGGCCAATGTGAAGCTCGATTGCGCATCGACCGGCTCGCTCGAGAAAAAGGGCGTCACGGAAACCACCGCTGAAGGCAAGGGCCCGCGCCTCGGCATCAGCATCAATCCCTGGATCGTGCCGAGCGCGTTCTGATAGCGGCAACACACGCCTGGCCGGTGCAGCCGGCCAGATGTGATTCAGGCGATCGTGACCGGCAGTCTGGACGACGAACTCTCGAAGGCCGCGTCGATCAGCCTCTGCATGTCGGCGGCGCGACGGAAGGATGGATCGCCGTTCCTTCCCCTATCGAGCGCTTCGGCGAAACGCAGCGCGTTGCGCTTCACATCCGGCAGCGCCAGTGTCCGCCAACGTTGCTGGTCGATGTCCTCGCCCAGGCAGGCCGACAGGCGCGAAACCTTGCCGTCTGTTTTGACCTTGATGGCGCCCTTGGTGCCATGCATGGCCAGCGACAGGTCGTTGGCGTGGCCGGTCATGTAGCGGCTGGCGACGATCGTTGCGAGCGCGCCGGATTTGAACCGCGCCGTCATTGCGACACTGTCGTTGGCATCAAGCACATAATCGCCGATCCGATCGCCTTCGGCCTTGGGAAACGTCACCAGGTCGGCGTGCAGGGTGGCGATGTCCTGGTCGGCGCCATAGCTTGCGAAATCCAGAATGTGGATACCGACATCGCCGAGCACGCCCGTCGAGCCGTGCCGGTTGGACAGGCGCCACAGCCATTTGTCTTCGATGCGCCAGTCGCCCCATGACTTGCTGACCAGCCAGCTCTGTTTGTAGCTCGCCTCGACATGGCGCAATGCGCCGATCTCGCCGGCCTGCACCATGCGTCGCGCTTCCTCGATCGCCGCCGAGTTGCGGTAGGTCAGGTTGACCATGTTGACGACCCCGGCCGCCTCGGCCGCTTCCGTCATTGCAAGCGCGTCGGCATGGTTCGGCGCCAGCGGCTTTTCGCAAAAGACGTGTTTCCCCTGGGCAAGCAGCGCCAGCGTCGTGGCCTTGTGCACGCCATCCGGCGTCGCATTGATGGCCGCATCGAACGCACCCCAGCCGATCGCCGCTTCCAGGCTCTCGAAAGACTGGCTGATCTTGTTGGCGGCGGCGAACATCGCACCGCGGCCCGGCACCTGGTCGACGCAGGCGACGATTGTGCATCCTGGAATCCTGGCGAACTCCTCGACGTGATGTCCGGCAATGCCACCGGTGCCGAGCAGAAGGAGGCGGTGCATCTTCAACTCACGCCTAACTCAGGCCCTTGTCGCCGTCGGCATGCAGGCGCAGGCCCTTCTGGACGATCTTCTCCTTGGCCTGGTCTGTCGGCACGTTCGGCGCATTGATGATGCCGGACCATGCGGGTGCGGGATTGTGCGCCCAATGCACGGCGTTGCGCAGCACCTGCTGCACGCCTTCATTGTGGTAGATCGGGTAGGTCTCGTGGCCGGGCGAGAAATAGAAGATCCGTCCGGCGCCGCGCTGATAGGTCAGCCCCGACCGGAAGACTTCGCCGCCTTCGTACCAGGAGACGAACACCGTCTCCAGCGGCTCCGGCACCGCGAAGGGCTCGCCATACATCTCCGTCTCGCCGATCTCCAGGCACTCGCCGATGCCTTGCGCGATCGGATGGCTGCGGTTGATGGCCCAGACGCGCTCGCGCTCGCCCGCTTCGCGCCATTTCAGCGAACAAGGCGTGCCCATCAGCCGCTTGAAGATCTTCGAATAGTGTCCGGAATGGAGCACGATCAGACCCATGCCTTCCCAGACCCGTTTCTGCACGCGCTCGACGATCTCGTCCTTGACCTCGCCATGGGCGGCATGGCCCCACCAGAGCAGGACATCGGTGGCAGCCAGCCGGCTTTCGCTCAAGCCGTGCTCCGGCTCCTGCAAGGTGGCGGTGGTCGCCTCGATGCCCTTATCCTGGTTGAGCGCGGCTGCGATGGTCCCATGCATGCCCAATGGATAAAGGCCGCGCACGGCGGCATTGGTCTGCTCATGGACATTCTCGCCCCAGACGGCGGCTTTTACCGGCATTTTACGATCTCCCAAAGCGCTTTGAATATCCCACTTGGCGCCGTCTTGGAAAGATGGCTCCTCAACCGAAGCTGGGGAAATCAGCGCGGTTTGCGTCCGGGAACGGTCTTGGCTTTGCCCGGCCTTGCGGGGGCGCCGGGGATAGCCGTCCCCGTGATCGACACAGGATCGCTGGCCGGGAACGTATCCTCGAGGCCTTCCTCGAGTTCCTCTTCGGCGTCGGCGCCGTGATGCCGCTCATGCTCCAGGGAGCGCACGGCCGAGCTTTTCCCGGGCGACTTCGGCGTGGACTTCGATGGCATCGGCATTCTCCCTCGACCTGTTGCCGCAAACGGGCGCGGGCGGCAAACGTTCCGGGATCAGGCCGCCGCGTCGCGTGCTCCCTCGGAGAGGAAAGTAAAGACATAATCCGAGAAGGAACGCCAGCACTCGACCCGGAAAGCGTCTTGCGCCGTGCGCAGCAGAATAATCTCGGCCTTGCCGAGAATGGTACGCGAGGCGGCACCCACCGGGAAGGCTTCGAGCGACAGATCCTGCGGGCAGCCCGAATTGATTGCCGCGGCCGCGGCCGGACCGGCGACCGATATCGCAACGTTGCGATGCGAGATGCCGACAGCGGAATGCAAGGCGGAAATCTTTGCACAATCGGCGAGCGGGTCTTTGCCGGCCTCGTCGATGATCATCCATTCATCCGGCCCAAGCCACAGCGCGGTGCGCCCGCCTTTCGACACGGACGTCTTCGGCTTTTTCGGCATGGTCACGCCGAGCGCCTTCGACAAGGCGGCAAGCGACGCCTCCGGAGCGCGCAGCGAGATCCGTTCGGCCGGCGGCAGCACCTCTACCTTGACGCCGGCGGCGGAGATAGCGCGCCCGGCCAGCGCCGGACGGCGCTCGGCCGCCGGCGATGCGGCCGAAGCCGTCTTTTTCGCGACTGCCTTAGCCATTGAGGCGGCCTCCCGTTTCGTCGAAGAACACCATGCCGGAAACCTCCACTTCGATCGTCCCGCCAGGCATCGGCACGTAGAGCGTGTCGCCCGTGCGTGCGCGACCGCCGGCGACCAGCGCCAGAGCGATCGAGCGGCCGCAATTCTGCGACCAATAGCTCGACGTGACATGGCCGATCATCTTCATCGGGATCGCCTGCCTGGGATCCTCCACGATCTGCGCGCCTTCCTCCAGCACCACCTTGGGATCCTTGGTCTTGAGGCCGACCAGTTGCTTGCGGCCCTTGGCGACCAGGTCAGGCCGCGTCAGGCCGCGAATGCCGACGAAATCGGCCTTCTTCTTGCCGACGGCCCAGTCGAGACCGGCATCATTGGGCGTCACCGTGCCGTCGGTGTCCTGGCCGACGATGATGTAGCCCTTCTCGGCGCGCAGCACGTGCATTGCCTCGGTGCCGTAGGCGGTTGCGCCATGCTTCTGGCCCTCGGCCCACAGCGCTTCCCACACGGCCTGACCGTAATCGGCCGGCACATTTACCTCGAAGCCGCGCTCGCCGGTGAACGACATGCGGAACAGCCTTGTCGGCACGCCGCATATCTTGCCCTCGCGCACCGACATGTGCGGGAGGGCCTCATCCGACATGTCGATGCCTTCGACCAGCGGCGCGATGATGTCGCGAGACTTCGGCCCCTGTACGGCGATAACAGCCCATTGCTCGGTGATCGAGGTCAGCCAGACATTGAGATGCGGGAACTCGGTCTGGAGATAGTCCTCCATATGGTTCATGACGCGCGGCGCGCCGCCGGTCGTCGTCGTCACATGGAAGCGGTCGGGCGCCAGCCTGCCGACGACGCCGTCATCATAGATGAAGCCGTCCTCGCGCAGCATGATGCCGTAGCGGCAGCGGCCGGGCTCCAGCTTTTCCCACGGATTGGTGTAGAGCAGCTCCATGAACTTGGCCGCATCGGGACCGACCACCTCGATCTTGCCGAGCGTCGAGGCGTCGAATAGGCCAGCCGTGTTTCGCACCGCGACGCACTCGCGGTCGACCGCCGCATGCATGTCCTCGCCACCCCTGGGGAAATACCAGGCGCGCTTCCACTGCCCGACATCCTCGAACACGGCGCCTTGGGCTTCAGCCCAGGGATGGATCGCCGTCTTGCGCGTCGGATCGAACAGCGGACCGCGCGCATGGCTGACGATGGCGCCGAAGGTCACCGGCGTATAAGGGGCGCGGAACGTAGTGAGGCCCACCTCGGGGATTGGCTTGCCAAGCGTCTCGGCGGCAATCGCCAGGCCGTGCATGTTCGAGGTCTTGCCCTGGTCGGTCGCCATGCCGTTGGTGGTGAAGCGCTTGACGTGCTCGATCGAGCGCATGCCCTCATGCACCGCCTGGCGGATGTCCTTGGCGGTGACGTCGTTCTGGAAATCGACGAAGGCCTTCACCATCGTATCCGGACCGGCGCCGGGGGCGGCGCCCAGCATGCCACGCGACCAGCTTTCCGAGGCGTCGACTTTTGGCTTTGTACCCTTGGCAGTCTTTGCGCCGGCGTCCTTTGCCGCCTTGGCCCCTGCCGCATAGGCCTCGTCGAGGGTCGCCGACAGGCCGTCCGTGCCGTTGCAGGCGCCGACAGAGATGCAGTCCTGTGCATAGGTGCCGGGCACGAAGCGCTTGGTTTCGTCGTTGAAGGCGACCTTGCCGCGCGACTGCGAGAACAGGTGCACCGACGGCGTCCAGCCGGCCGACATCAGGATCGCATCGACCGCAATGGTGCGCTCGCCGCCACCATTCTTCGGCTGCACCGTCATCGACGAGACGCGCAGCTTGCCGCCGGCGCGGATCACCGCGCGACCGAAATTAATCTCGATGCCGAGCGTCCTTGCTTCATCGATCACCGGCCCGGTCGGATTGTCGCGCAGATCGACGATAGCCGCGATGTTGACGCCGGCCTTCTTCAGGTCGATCGCCGCCGCGTAAGCGGAATCATTGGCGGTGTAGACGCCGACGTTTTTTCCGACCGCGACGCCATGGTGATTGAGATAGGTGCGCGCGGCCGAGGCCAGCATGATGCCCGGCCGGTCGTTGTTGGCGAACACCATGTGGCGCTCGATGGCCCCGGACGCCAGCACCACGCGCCTGGCGCGCACCTGCCACAGCCGCTCGCGCGGCAGGTCGTGGCCGGGATTTTGCAAATGATCGCTGACCCGCTCGACCAGGCCGACGAAGTTCTGTGCGTAGTAGCCGAAGGCAGTCGTGCGCGACAGCACGCGGACATTGTCCATGCCTTTCAGCCTGGCGATCGCCGCCTGCGCCCAGGCAAAGCCGCCCTGGCCGTCGATTTTCGCGCCGCTCTCGAAGCGCAGGCTGCCGCCGAATTCGGCCTGCTCATCGGCCAGAATGACCCGCACGCCGGTTTCAGCCGCTGCCAATGCAGCCGCGATGCCGGCCGCACCGCCGCCCAGCACCAGCACGTCGCAATGAGCGTAACGCGACGAATAATGGTCGGGGTCCGGCCTGTCGGGGGACACGCCAAGCCCGGCGGCTTCCCGGATCTTGGGTTCGTAGAGGCTCTTCCAGGCCGCCTTCGGCCACATGAAGGTCTTGTAGTAGAAGCCGGCCGAAAACAGCGGCGACGCCAGATCGTTGACCGCGCTGACGTCGAAGGACAGCGACGGCCAGCGGTTCTGCGAGTTGGCGGCGAGTCCGTCATAGAGTTCCTGCACGGTCGCGCGAACATTCGGCGTTTTGCGCGCGTCGTCGCGCACGATCTGCACCAGCGCGTTGGGCTCCTCCGCCCCGGCCGACAGCACGCCCCGCGGCCGGTGATATTTGAACGAGCGGCCGACCAGGTGCACGCCGTTGGCCAGCAGCGCCGAAGCCAGCGTATCGCCTTCGATGCCGATGAAGGACTGACCGTCGAAGCTGAAGCGGGCGGTCTTGGCCTGGCTCAGGCGGCCGGCGCTCGGTATGCGGAACGCGCCGCTCATTTGGCAACCACTTCGCTGGAGTTCTTGGGCAGCTTGGAAGGCTTCGGCTCGCCGGCCTTGTAGGTCATGACGAACTTGTCGGTGACGGTGTCGCGCACGGCGTTGAAGAAGCGCGCACAGCCATGCATGTGTCGCCAGCGCTCATAGATGATGCCTTTGGGATTCGAGCGGATGAAGAAGAATTTTTCGAAATCCTCGTCGCTCTCGCCTGACAGGTTGGCCGAGCGCGCGATATGCGCCTCGCCGGCGTTGCGGAACTCAAGTTCCGGACGCTCTTCCTCGCAATAGGGGCAGCGGATGAGAAGCATGTTTTCGTTCCTACAGCTCAGTCATCGTCAATGCGCCACCGCCGCCGCCGCCGCCTCGTCGATCAACCGGCCGGTGCGGAACCGCTCGATGGTGAAGGGCGCGTTGATCGGATGCGGATCGTCCCTGGCGATGGTGTGGGCAAAGACATGGCCGGAGCCGGGTGTCGCCTTGAAGCCGCCCGTGCCCCAGCCGCAATTGACGTAGAGGCCGGGCACCGGCGTCTTGGCCAGGATCGGCGAGCGGTCGGGCGTGACGTCGACGATGCCGCCCCAGGAGCGCAGCATCTTCATGCGCGTGAAGATCGGGAACATCTCGCAGATTGCGTCCAGCGTATGCTGTAATATGTGCAGGCCGCCGGTCTGCGAGTAGGAGACGTACTGGTCGGTGCCGGCGCCGATCACCAGTTCGCCCTTGTCGGACTGCGAGATATAGGCATGCACCGTGTTCGACATCACCACGCAGGGAACGACAGGCTTGACCGGCTCCGACACCAGCGCCTGCAGCGGATAGCTTTCCAGCGGCATTCGCACGCCGGCCATGTTCATAATGACCGAGGAATGGCCGGCCGCGACCACGCCGACCTTCTTGGCGCCGATGAAGCCGCGCGTCGTCTCGACACCGGTGACCGCGCCATTGGCCGCCCGCTTGACGCCGGTGACCTCGCAATTCTGGATGATGTGCACGCCCCGCGCCGAGGCGCCGCGCGCATACCCCCAGGCGACCGCGTCATGGCGCGCCGTGCCGCCGCGCCGCTGCAAGGCGGCACCGACGACCGGGTAGCGCGCATCCCTGGAAATATTGAGCGGCGGGCAGAATTCCTTCGCCTGCTCGGGTGTGAGCCATTCATTGTCGATGCCGTTCAGCCGGTTGGCGTGGACATGGCGCTTCAGCACCTGGATGTCGTGCACATTGTGCGCCAGCATCATGACGCCGCGCGCCGAATACATGACGTTGTAATTGAGCTCCTGGCTGAGCCCGTCCCACAATTTCAGCGCATGGTCGTAGATGCCGGCGCTCTCGTCATAGAGGTAGTTGGAGCGGATGATGGTGGTGTTGCGGCCGGTATTGCCGCCACCGAGCCAGCCCTTCTCCAGCACCGCGACATTGGTGATGCCGTGCACGGTGGCGAGATAATAGGCGGTAGCCAGGCCATGGCCGCCGGCGCCCACGATGACGACGTCGTATTCCTTCTTCGGCTCCGGCGAGGACCATTGCTCCTCCCAGCCCTTGTGGCCGCGCATGGCCTCACGCGCGATGGCGAATACAGAGTATTTCTTCACGTTCCAGCCTCGCGCCAAAGTCTCGCGGATTTGCGGCCGGGCTAGCAATTTCCCCCGGCGCGCGAGGTGTATCACTAGCGAAACAGCGCTGCCACCCTTGCGCTGTTTGCGACGGCTCTTGCCGTTTTGTGCCGCAACCGGCCGCGGCGTGCGAGGCCAGGGAAAATCGGCGGGTTCGCAGCTTTCGGGTGGCTGCGGCCATGCTCATTTGCGACGACGCATCCGACCGCCGGCAAGGCCGGCTTAGCGGAAGGATGACAGAAACATGCTCGCACTCGCCAACAAGATCGCCATCGTCACCGGCGCCAGTTCCGGCATCGGCCGCGCCACTGCAAAGCTCTTTGCCGAGGAAGGAGCCAAGGTCGTCGCCGCCGCGCGCCGTCAGGCCGAGCTCGATAGGCTTGTCGAGGAGATCGTGGAAACCGGCGGCACTGCGCTCGCTCTTGCCGGCGACGTCAGGGACGAAGCCTATGCGAAGGCGCTGGTCGATCTCGCGACCGGCAGCTTCGGTGGTCTCGACATTGCATTCAACAATGCCGGCGCTGTCGGCATGATGGCGCCGCTGCCGGACCTGCCGCCGGCGTCGTGGCATGACACGATGGATACCAATCTGACCAGCGCCTATCTGGCCGCCAGGCATCAGATACCGGCGATGCTGGAGCGTGGCGGCGGATCGCTGGTCTTCACCTCCAGCTTCGTCGGCTATACCGCCGGCATGCCAGGCATGGCGGCCTACGCCGCAGCCAAGGCCGGCCTGATCGGCCTGACGCAAGTGCTGGCCGCCGAGTACGGGCCGAAGGGGTTGCGCGTCAACGCACTGCTGCCAGGCGGCACAGACACGCCCGGCGCGACCACAACCACGCCCGAGGCCCGCACGTACGTCGAAGGCATCCATGCCTTGAAGCGGATGGCCCGGCCGGAAGAGATCGCCCGCTCGGCGCTTTATCTTGCCTCCGACGCGTCGAGCTTCACCACCGGAACCGCACTGTTCGCCGACGGCGGCGTGTCGATCAACCGGACGTGAACGGTTTCGGCGCCGGCATGCGGATCAACGCGGGCCGCGATGTCGCAATCCGGGCTTGCATTTGGGCTCGAATTGACGATTCCGTTCTCTCCTTGGAAACGGGCCGGAACCATGCTGCTGATCAAAACCTATGTCGCCCAAAGCGCAATCGAGGGCGTCGGCGTGTTCGCCGCCGAGCCAATCAGGAAAGGCGCCTCGATCTGGCGGCTCGACCCGGATTTCGACCGGCTGATCCCGCTGGAAAAATACCAGGCGGCACCCTCGCATCTCAGGGAACTGCTCGACCGCTACGCCTATCCCAGTCCCGACCGGCCCGGCTTCGTGGTCTATGAGGTCGACAATGGCCGCTTCATGAACCATTCGGCGACGCCGAACACGGACTTTTCGCAATATGGCGGGGCAACTGCGACCCGCGACATAGCGGCGGGCGAAGAGATAACCTGCGACTATGGCGAATTCTTCGAGGATTTTGAGCGGTTGCATCTGGCTACCGCGTAGTTGGCTGCCTATCTTGCGAGCGCCCGCTGGGCGAATTGGCCGCCTCCGTTCATTTCGGCTGTGGACAGCGCGGCGTGATTCTGCTATCAGCCGCCACAATTCGTGGTGTAAATCGCCGCGGAGGCTAGTGGCTATGGCCGCTTGCCTGTTGATATCAAACCCGAAAGACAGGATTGCCCGTGCAGGTACTCGTCCGCGACAACAATGTTGATCAGGCGCTTCGCGCTCTCAAGAAGAAGATGCAGCGCGAAGGCATCTTCCGCGAAATGAAGATGCGCGGTCACTACGAGAAGCCTTCCGAGAAGCGCGCCCGTGAAAAGGCCGAAGCCGTGCGCCGAGCCCGCAAGCTGGCCCGCAAGCGTGCACAGCGCGAAGGTCTGCTGCCGATGACGCCGCGTCCGGTGGCTGCCGGCGGTGCCGCCGGTGCAGCGCGTCCGCCGCGCTGATTAACGCCTATATTTCGTCCTTTTCGAAGGATACCAGGGGTGGCGCGATGCGGAATCGCCGCCACCTTTTTATTTTGATGTGACCCGGCCCGGAGGGGGGATCCGGACCTGAATGACGCGGCAAGTGAGGACAGGGCAGACATGAACGCAATCAGCGTGGAGAGCAAAACCACATTTCGTGGCTTTGCCCTGGCGACAGCCCTGCTTTCCGGATTGATGCTTGCCGGCTGCCAGACCTCGGGCCCGACCGGCGAGTTCAACAACATCGACAAGGCGCAAGGGTCGAGCGAGAACATCTCCTCGCTGTCGGCGGTGATTCAGCGCAATCCGCAGGATCCTGAAGGCTACAATGTGCGCGGCTCGGCCTATGGCCGGGGCGGCCAGTACCAGGCGGCGCTCAAGGATTTCAACCAGGCCATCCAGCTTAACCCGAATTTCTACCAGGCCTATTCGAACCGTGCGCTCATCCAGCGCTTCCTCGGCAATCAGGAAGCAGCGCTGGCGGACTACAACCGCTCGATCCAGATCAACGGCAACTACGATGCCGCCTATATCGGCCGCGGCAATCTCTACCGGAAGGCCGGCCGCACCCAGGAAGCCTTCAACGATTTCCAGAAGGCGATCCAGCTCGACACGACCGATGCCCGCGCCTATCACAATCGGGGCCTGATCTATCAGAGCCAGGGCCAGCACAAATTCGCTATCGAGGATTTCTCGACCGCCATCTCGCTGGCCCCGGACGCCGCCGAGCCGTATAATGGCCGCGGCCTTTCCTACCTCGCCACCAATGACGAGGACAATGCCTTCTCCGATTTCAACATGGCCATCAAGCTCGACGGCAAGAACGCCGAGGCCTGGTCCAACCAGGCGCTGATCTACGAGCGGCGCGGCGACAAGGCCAAGGCGGCCAAGTCCTACCGCGAAGCCGTTCGGCTCGATCCCACCTACCAGCCGGCCAAGGATGGCCTCGCCCGCGTCAGCTGAGATCAGGCAAGGCCGGCCAAGCCCACACGCGTCGGATGCGTGTCCGAAAGGACACGTATCGCCGCAGATCGCCATCAATCCGGCAACCGCGCGCTGACCCCGCTGCAAGCCGTGATCGCCTGCCTTGTTCGCGCCAAGGTTTCAGCGGAACGGTCTGGCCACCCAGCCGTTACTTTGAAGCGTTTTGCGAAAGGACCTCCCATGACCAAGAAACTCGTCTGCGCCGCTGCGCTCGCCACGACCATGTTCGCTGTTGCACCGGCAAGCGCCGGCAGATTGCAGCTCGGCACGCTCGACTGCACCATCGACGGCGGCACCGGCTACATCGTGACATCCAACAAGGGCGTGTCCTGTGTCTTCCGCCCCTATCATCACGGTCCGGCCGAGATTTACACCGGCGTCATCTCCAAGCTCGGCGTCGATGTTGGCCGGACGCACCAGGGCCAACTCGCCTGGGCCGTGTTTGCCGCGACCCGTGACCGCGACGCGGGTGATCTTGCCGGCAGCTATTACGGCGTCAATGCCGAGGCGAGCGTCGTGACCGGCGGCGGCGCCAATCTGCTGGTCGGCGGCTTCGACAGCGCCTTCATGCTGGAGCCGCTCAGCGTCCAGGCGCAGACCGGCGTCAACCTGGCCGTTGCCGTGACCTCGCTTGAGCTGATCCACTCTCTCAAGTAACGGCACGTTGATCTTCTCGGCACGGACGGCAACCGCGCGATGATCAAAATAGCGCGCGGTGGACTTGGTTCCGCCGCGCGCTTTGCATTTGCGAACTGCTGTGACCAGGCCAAGCTAGCAGATCGAAATTATTGCCGATGGAAGACTTGCTCGTTCTGTGCTACCAACCGGAAATGTTGCTGGCTCTGCGCGAAAATGCGCGCGAGCTCCGGCAGATGTAAAGACATCGTCGAATGCAATTTTGTTGCAGCTGCCGGAGGCCGTGATGGATTTCATCGAGCAGTTATTCGGATTTTCGCCCGATGGCGGGTCGGGATCCTTCGAACTTCTTCTGATACTCGCACCATTCTTGATTGCCGCTGTCTGGTTTTTCATGCGTCGACAGCGACGTTGACGAAATGGCCGCGGACTGGCCATGAACCCGCTCCCCAAAGTACTGGATTTCCTGAACGCGCTCGCCGACGCGTTCACCGAGTGGCCATCGAACCTGCGCCAGATCGCTGCCCGGATCTGCGCCCTCGCCAGATTGCTCTGCGAAAGAATGAAGCTCCCCGATCGGTTGGACCGAAGCGGGCCGCAACGTTGCGTCAAGATCAGCGACCCCGCCTATAAACGCCCGGATCCCCTGATCTACGCGCAGTATTATTTGATGGGCCAGGGCCTCGCCGTCACATGGGACAACCCCGACATCGAGATCCGAAGCGGCGGCAATCCTGTCGCACCACATATGCTGGCGCCCGACACCGAATATGAAATCGTCGCCCGTATCTGGAACAACTCGACCGAGGCCCCGGTCGTCGATCTGCCGGTGAAATTCTCCTATCTGAGTTTCGGCATCGGCACGGTGTCGCATTGGATCGATGAGACCAGGACCGATCTCGGCGTCAAGGGCGGGGCCAACCATCCGGCTTTCGCGTCGGTCAAATGGCGAACTCCGGCAGCGCCTGGTCACTATTGCATCCAGGTCCTGCTCGACTGGCTCGACGATGCGAACCCGAACAACAACCTAGGCCAGGACAACACCACCGTCGGTGTCGCCCATTC
Organism: Mesorhizobium sp. B2-3-6; assembly: GCF_006442305.1. NCBI lineage: Bacteria > Pseudomonadati > Pseudomonadota > Alphaproteobacteria > Hyphomicrobiales > Phyllobacteriaceae > Mesorhizobium > Mesorhizobium sp. B2-3-6. The sequence goes on from NZ_VFVW01000003.1 coordinate 513,179, forward strand.
GCCCGCAAGATTTGAATTTCGCCTGCGCAATGGCGAGCGGGAGAGGATGGGATTTCGTCTCGAGGCCGATGCCTATTCCCTTCCTGAATTGCCGGTCTGTGAGCCGCGCCCTCGCCCGAGGCCGCGTCGCCGGCCCTTGCGCACCTTCCCCGGCACCATCGCGGCAGTGCCTGTCGGCCACACCCGTCAATCGCATCCTTTGCCCGCCGGCTGGCTTGTCACGTTCGAGCCCGCACAAGCGGACCTTGCCCCGGGTGAGGAAATCCCCGTCACTGTCAATATTGAACCGCCAGCCGGTTTCACCGGCCGTAAGGCAATCAACGTTCATGCTTTCTCGGCCCGCGGCCTCGCCGGCGGCGTGACGCTCTATGTCGAGCGATAGGGGGTCGCCATGGCTTATCGGCACTACACCAAATGCGTATCGGTCGGAAATCACCACGGCAAACAATACGGGCAGATGATCATTGCGGCGGCCGTGGTCGCTTTGCCGCTCATCCTTGTGGGCGCCCTTCCCGGACCGGCCGCCATGCTGGTGGCGCTTGCGGCCATATTGGCCTATTGCCGCTGGTGGCTGTACGACCGGCTGATCTGTCTCGGTGGCGACGAATGCGCGGTGGGCTGGCTGCTCAAGGTCGATCCGCCGGAGGAGAAGTCGGGACTGGACCGGTTCGACACCGACTACAGTCTCAATCTGGTGCCGGGCAATGTCGTCGAATTCACCAACCAGGCAACGGCCGAAAAGATAGCGCCGTTTGGACGCCTGATCGCCAACACGCCTGCGATCCAGGGCGCGGGCCTCGACTGGAAAGGTCAGGAAGCGCGTCAATGGGCCAATGACGACCCGACCGCGGTGCTGCATTGCGAGTTCGAAGGCGCCGGCGTCTACGACCTCATGATAGCCTGCCTTGCCGCAATTCCAGTCGCCACGGCCGCCGCGGTTGCTTGCGCCATTCCCTTCTTCGGCTGGATCGCCTGCGCGGTCCTGTCGCTCATCGCGGCGGTCATCGTCATCATAGGCGGCATAGTCGGCCTGCTCGACACAGCCAATCCGACGGATCTCGACGAGAATCTCGGCGATCTTCACGTCAACGATCCGACGCGCCGCGGCGCGGACATCCTGTTCGTCAAGGGAACGTGGGTCTACGATTCGGCACATGACGGCTGGAACGAAATCCATCCCATCAAGCACTGTCAGAAGATCGGCACCTGGAACGGCAGCTGGAACGAATCCCCGGTTCCCGACGGCAGCCCCGCGCGCTGGTGTGAAGCCGTTGAGACGGCAGGATCGCCATTGACCGTCGCATCCCAGCAGGAGCCTCAGAACCAGTGGACGATACATCCCGCCATAGACGGTTGCCGGCCAAAGCCCGACGATCACCGACCGGACCCCGTGCACTGACCTGGCATCCTTCGCTCGCGAAGCAGTGTCATCTGCTCCTCAAAGATGGCTGCAGCGAATGCACGAGGGGCCCATGACACGCAAAATGATCCTTGCTGCCATCGTTGCCATTGCCAGCCCCGCCTTGGCCCAGGCACAAGACCAGGGCATCGAGCTCGGCACACTTGAATGCGCCATATCGGGCGGCACCGGCTTCATCTTCGGCTCGAGCAAGGATCTGAGCTGCACCTTCACCCCTGCCGACAAGACTTTCGCGCCGGAAGCCTATTTCGGCGCGGTCAACAAATACGGCCTCGACATCGGCACGACCAAGCAGGCGGTGATGCGATGGCTGGTGCTGACGCCGCTGAAGAACATCTACGCGCCGGGCGCATTGGCCGGCGACTATGTCGGCGCCAGCGCCGAGGTGACGGCAACCGTCGGCGCCGGGGCCAATCTGCTGGTTGGCGGCTCCTCGCAGTCCTTCACCTTGCAGCCGCTCAGCCTGCAGACCCAGACCGGCATCAATTTCGCCATCGGTGTCAGCCAATTCCAGCTGCGCAGCACGGAGAACTGATTGGCCGGCGATGCCGGCCGGCCAGGGATGCGGGCATCCACGAACATGTCCAAAAAATCGCTTGAGCTCAAGCTTGGTTGAGGTTCTACAAACCCATCCGACCATGGTCCTGCCGGACCCCCGAGCCGGCTCCTGGCGCCATGCGTTTGCATCGGGATATGAAATTCGAGGGACCGAAGTGACCGACATCAGCACAAACAGGGTCGACTGGCGCGCATTGTGGGCGAGCGGCGACCTCGCGCGCTTCTGCTTCATCAGCCTCGGCATCCTGCTGCACGCCACCAACGAGACGATGGTGGCGACCGTCATGCCCGCCATGATCGGCGAACTGGCGGGCGTGCAGCTCGTCGGCTGGTCGCTGGCGATCTATGAACTGGGCGCCATCGTCGCCGGTGCCGCGGCCGGACGGCTGGTCAGCTATGTGGCGCTGCGCACCAACATCGTGGTCGCGGCGCTGCTTTACGCGGCCGGCGCGCTGATCTGCGCCACCGCGCCCTCGATGCAATTGTTCCTGGCCGGGCGCCTGATCGAGGGCCTGGGCGGCGGCGCGCTGGTGTCGCTGGCTTTTGTCTCGGTGGAGCGCCTGTTTCCGCGGGCCATCTGGCCGCAGCTTTTCGGTATCATGTCGGCGATCTGGGGCGTCGCCGCCTTCAGCGGGCCGATGCTTGGCGCGATCATGACAGAGCTTCTGTCATGGCGCTGGGCGTTCGGCATCTTCGTGTTCGGCGGTGCGGCGATGGCGCTGGCGAGCTTCGTCGTGCTCGACACGCCGGAAGCGACGAGGCCTAGTGCCGGCGCGGGCAAGGCACCACCCTTCCCGCTCATAGCGCTTGGCTGCCTTGCCGTCGCCGTCGTGCTGATCGCCTCGGCGGGGGTCGATATCGCCCTTCTGCGCTCGTCGCTGCTGATGGTGCTCGGCCTGATCGGCCTTGTGCTGTTCTTCCGTATCGATGCGCTGAAGCCGAAATCGCGGCTTTTCCCCTCGCGGCTGTTCTCGTGGCGCACGCCGGTCGGCAGCGGCATGACCATGGTCGCCGCCTTCTCGGTGGCGACCTGTTCCTTTGCCATTTACGGCCCGCTGCTTCTGACCACGCTGCACCACGTTCCGCTCCTGACCACCGGCTACATCATCGCCGCCGAATCGATCGCCTGGTCGATCCTGTCGATCCTTGTCGCCAACGCGCCACAGGAGCGTGAGAGATCGATCATCGTCATCGGCGCCCTGATGATCGCCACCGGCCTCGCTGGTTTCGCCTACACCATCCCGGCAGGCTCGATCCCGCTGATCCTGGTATGCGCCCTTTTGCAGGGTGGCGGCTTCGGCGTTGCCTGGCCGTTCCTGACGCGCGTCATCGTGGCCTCCGCGCCGGGTGATGAGCAGACCATCGCCTCGGCCGCGGTGCCGACCATGCAACGCATCGGCTATGCGGTGGGTGCCGCCCTTGCCGGCATCGTCGCCAATGCCAGCGGCTTTTCGCAAGGCCTGAACCGGGACGCGGCGGCTGATGTGGCGACCTGGCTGTTCCTCGCCTTCGTGCCGCTCGGCATCATTGGCTGCCTCGCCGCCTTGCGCACATCGACGGCCGCGAACCGGCTGCCGGAAGCTGTCGGCTAATCAGGCCAGGCAACGCTTATTCGACCTCGCGCAGGCGGTAGCCGACGCCGGTCTCGGTGGTGATGTAGCGCGGCTGGTCCGGCGTCTTCTCGATCTTCTGCCGCAACTGCCGGACATAGACCCGCAGATATTGCACGTCGGTCGAATCGTTCCACACCTGCTTCAGCAGGAACTGGTGCGTGAGAACCTTGCCCGCATACTGCACGAGAATGCGCAGAATGTCGTATTCCTTGGGCGACAGCTTTACCTCCTTGCCCCCGACCTTGACGATGCGCTTGACCAGGTCGACGCTGAGATCACCGGTTTGGAACACCGGCCTCTCGCCCTGCTGCTGGAACTTGTGCCGCAGTGCCACGCGGATGCGCGCCACCAGCTCGTTCATTCCGAACGGCTTGGTGATGTAGTCGTCGGCGCCGAGTTCGAGCGCGTCGACGATGCCGGCCTCGTCGGCGCGGCTGGAGAGAATGACCACCGGGATATCGAGGCCGTCGTCGCGCCATTTGCGCAGCAGTTCATGGCCGCTCATGCCGGGCAGGCCAAGGTCGAGCAGCACGAGATCCGGTTTTTCCTGCACCATCAGCTCGATAGCCGCCTTGGCGTTCGGCGCCTCGCTGACCGCGTAGCCCTGGCTGGCGAGGCCGACCCGGAGCAACTTGCGGATCGGCGGCTCGTCATCGACGACCAGTATCCTGACGTTCGAATTGGTCATCGAGGCTGATCCGCGCTGGAGCCGATGCGATTGCCGGACAGTTCCGCCGGCACCGGCATCCTGATGGTGAAGGCAGCACCCGAACGGTCGGTCCGGTTGGCGGCCGAGATCGTGCCGCCCATCGCCTCGATGAAGCCGCGGCAGATCGACAGGCCGAGCCCGGTACCGGCGCGCACCTGGTCGCCCTTGCGGACCCGGTAGAAAGTGTCGAACACGCGCTCAAGATCCTGCGGAGGGATGCCCAATCCCTCATCCATGATCTGAAGCACGACGGAGCCGATGTCGGTCCAGCCCTGCAGGCGGATCGTCGAGCCGGGCGGCGAATATTTCGATGCATTGTCGACCAGGTTGAACAGGACCTGCTCGAACAGCACCGGGTCGAGCTTCAGCATCGGCAGGTCGGGCGGAATGTCGACCTCGATCTTGTGCTCGCTGGTGATCTTGCGGGCGCGATCGAGCGCGGTGCCGACGACGTCGCCGACATAGTGCAGCGCATAGTTCGGCTCCATCGCACCGGATTCGATCTTGGTCATGTCGAGCAGATTGGCGATGAAGCGGTTCAGCCGTTCCGCTTCGTCGACCACCGTCGACAACAGCTCCGTCCGGTCCTGCTCGGGTAGATCAGGCGCGAACTCCCTGAGAGTGCCGGCCGCGCCCATGATGGCGGCGAGCGGCGTCTTCAGATCATGGGAGATGGAGGTCAGCAACGCCGAGCGCAGCCTGTCGGCTTCGGCCGCGAGCTTGGCACGATCGACGTCGGCGACGAGCTGGATGCGCTCGATGGCGACCGCTGCCTGGTCGGCCAGCGCGTCGAGCAGCCGCTGCTGCTCGGGCGTCAGCAGCGGACCCTGCTTGTCGTTGTCGAGGCCGACCACGCCGACCGCCGTGCGCCCGGTGCGTAGCGGCAGATAGAGCCGCTTCGCACCGGGCAGCGTATCGGCGCCGCGGCCGGCGGCGCGATCGTGCTCCCAGGCCCAGCGGGCGGCGGCGATGTCGGCCTCGGCCAGCGTGTCGTCGGGCGGATAGCCCGCCTTGACGGTGATGGCGCCGTTTTCGGGCAAAAGCAGCACCACCCGCAATTTCAGCATCGAGGCGATCTGGAAGGCCGTGACCCACAGGACGTCGTCGAGCGTGCCGGCGCCGGCAAGCTTCTTGGAAAACAGGTAGATGTCCTCCGTGGCCCGCGCGCGTGAGCGGGCGGCGACGGCCTGGCGCTGCACGCGCGCCGTCAGGTTGCTGGCGATGACGGCAACGACGAGGAAGACGGCAAACGCAACGATGCTCTCGGGATCCCTGATCGTCAGCGTGTAGCGCGGCTCGAGGAAGAAGTAGTTGAAGGCAAGGGCGCTCAGGAAACAGGCGTACAAGGCCGGCCACAGTCCGAACGTCACCGCCGATGTCAGCACCGCCAGCAGCAGCACGATCGCCAGATTGCGCACGTCGAGGAACTGATCGAGAACCGTGCCGACGGCCAGCGAGCCCGCGACATAGGCCGTGGCGAACAGATACGGCCATATCTGGAACGGCCGCTGCTCGGCCGCCGTCCTGACCTTTCTCGATGCTGCGTCGGTGTCGCGCTCGGTTCCCGAGATGACATGGACGCTGATGTCGCCGGCATTGCGGATCAGATCATAGGTGAGCGAGCCCTCGATCAATTCCCGCCAGCGCGACCGGGTCGGCCTGCCGACCACGATATGGGTGAAATTGTTCGCCGTCGCATGGCGCACGATGTCCTGCGCGACGTTCTGGCCCGGAATGGTCGTCACCTCGGCGCCGAGTTGCTCGGCGAGGCGCAGATGGTTCGCCAGCCTGTCCTTCTCTTCTTCCGACATGGCGGCCGAACGAGGCGTGTCGACATGAAGCGCCGTCCATGGCGCGCGGAGCCGGTCGGCCAGCCTGCGCGCATAGCGCACGCGCGCCGCCCCGCCCGGACGCGCATCGAGGCAAACGAGCACCCTTTCCCCCGCCGCCCATGGCCCCTGGATGGCATGGGACTGCATGTGGTTGAGCAGTTGTTCGTCGACACGCTGGGCGGTGCGCCGCAGCGCCAGCTCGCGCAGCGCGGTCAGATTGCCCGGCGAGAAATAGTTCTCGATGGCGCGCTGGGCGGTGTTGGGGAAATAGACCTTGCCTTCCTCCAGCCGCTTGATCAGGTCGTCGGGCGTCAGATCGATGATTTCGACGTCGTCGGCCTGGTCGATGATGGAATCGGGAACCGTCTCGCGCACCCTGACCCGCGTGATCTGGGCGACGACGTCGTTCAGGCTTTCGACATGCTGGATGTTGAGCGTCGTGTAGACGTCGATGCCGCGCGCCAGGATTTCCTGCACGTCGAGATAGCGCTTGGGGTGACGGCTGCCGGGCGCGTTTGTATGGGCGAGTTCGTCGACCAGGACCAGTGCCGGGCGGCGTGCCAGGATGGCGTCTATGTCCATCTCGTCGAGGGTGCGTCCCTTGTATTCGACCGGGCGGCGCGGAATGACCTCGTAGCCCTCGACCAGGGCCAGCGTTTCCTTGCGGCCGTGCGTCTCGACGACGCCGATCACCACGTCGATGCCGTCGGCCAGCCTGGCGCGTCCCGACATCAGCATTTCGTAGGTTTTGCCGACGCCCGGTGCCGCGCCCAGGAAGATGCGCAGACGCCCGCGGCCCTCGCGCTCGGCATGCTCGAGCAGCGCGTCGGGGGAAGGTCTGTTTTCGACGTTGCTTCTGTCGTCCGGCATCGGCATCCAGTTTGAACGGCGCCGGGGACGGTGTCGATCCCCGGCGCTGTTCTTCATTGCTTGGCTGTGTCGTCCAATGCGAGGTTGAGGGCCAGCACATTGACCACCGGCTCGCCCAGGACGCTGAGCTCCCGGTCCTCGACATGGCTGTCGACGAGCGCCTTGACCTTGGCTTCATCGATACCCCTGGCCTTGGCGACACGCGGAACCTGGAAAGAAGCGTCCTCGGGGCTGATGTCGGGATCGAGCCCGCTGCCCGATGTCGTGACGAGGCCCATCGGAACCGGCGCATTGGGGTTTTCGGCCTTCAGCTTCGCCGCGTCGCCCTTGATGCGCTCGATCAGCTTGGGGTTGGTCGGACCCAGATTCGAGCCGCTGGAGGCGCCGCCGTCATAGCCATTGCCGGCCGCCGAGGGCCGGCCGTGGAAATAGCGGTCGCTGGCGAAGGCCTGGCCGATCAGTTCCGAACCCACCACCTTGCCGTCCTTCTCGATCAGGCTGCCATTGGCCTGTTTCGGGAACAGCGCCTGGGCGATGCCGGTCATGCCGATGGGATAGATGAGCCCGGTCAGCACGGTGAAGAAGACGATCATGACGATCGCGGGTCTGATTTGCTTGAGCATCGGAATGATCCCTTATGCAAGGCCGAGGGCCGTGACGGCCATGTCGATAATCTTGATGCCGGCGAACGGCACGATGATGCCGCCGAGGCCGTAGACGAGCAGGTTGCGGCTGAGCAGCGCCCCGGCGCCGATCGCCCGGTATTTGACGCCGCGCAGCGACAGCGGGATCAGCGCGATGATGATCAGCGCATTGAAGATGATGGCCGACAGGATGGCGCTCTGCGGCGTCCCCAGATGCATGATGTTGAGCGCCTGCAGCGGACCTGTGGTCTGGCCGGGCGCGACGTAGAACACGGCGAACATGGCCGGGATGATGGCGAAGTACTTGGCCACGTCATTGGCGATGGAGAAGGTGGTCAGCGAACCGCGTGTCATCAGCAGCGCCTTGCCGATCTCGACGATCTCGATCAGCTTGGTCGGATCGCTGTCGAGGTCGACCATGTTGCCGGCCTCGCGCGCCGCCACCGTGCCGGTGTTCATGGCGACGCCGACGTCGGCCTGGGCAAGGGCCGGCGCGTCGTTGGTGCCGTCGCCGCACATGGCGACCAGCTTGCCCTTGGCCTGCTCGTCGCGGATCAGCTTCAGCTTGTCCTCCGGCGTCGCCTGGGCAAGGAAGTCGTCGACACCGGCTTCGGCCGCAATGGCCGCTGCCGTCATCGGATTGTCCCCTGTGATCATCACCGTGCGTATGCCCATGCTGCGCAGCTCGGCGAAGCGCTCGCGGATGCCGCCCTTGACGATGTCCTTGAGGTGCACGATGCCGAGCAGGCGTCCGTCGCGCTCGACCGCAAGCGGCGTGCCGCCCGATTTGGCGACCTCGTCGGCGATCGCCTGGAGATCCCTGATCGTATCGCTGTTCGGGCGCGTTGCGTGGCTGGCGACGGTCGACTGGTTGACATGGGCGAGCACGGAATCGACCGCGCCCTTGCGCACGGAGGAGCCGTCTATGTCGACGCCGCTCATCCGGGTCTGCGCGGTGAAGGGCACGAAGGTGGCGTGCAGTGTCGCCATGTCGCGGGCGCGGATGGCGTATTTCTCCTTGGCCAGCACGACGATCGAGCGGCCTTCCGGCGTTTCGTCGGCGAGCGAGGCAAGCTGTGCCGCATCGGCCAGTTCCTGCTCGGTGACGCCCTTGACCGGGCGGAATTCGGTCGCCTGGCGGTTGCCGAGCGTGATCGTGCCGGTCTTGTCGAGCAAAAGCGTGTCGACGTCGCCGGCCGCCTCCACGGCGCGGCCGGACATGGCGAGCACATTGAAGCGCACCAGACGATCCATGCCGGCGATGCCGATGGCCGACAAAAGCGCGCCGATAGTGGTCGGGATCAAGGTCACGAACAAAGCGACGAGCACCGTGACCGGGATATAGCCCCCCGAATAGGAAGCGAAGCTCGGGATGGTAGCGGTGGCCAGCACGAAGATCAGCGTCATGCCGACCAGCAGGATGTTGAGCGCGATCTCGTTCGGGGTCTTCTGGCGCTCGGCGCCCTCGACCAGCGAGATCATGCGGTCGAGAAAGGTGTGGCCGGCGGCGGCGGTGATGCGCACGCGGATCCAGTCGGAGAGCACCTGCGTGCCGCCGGTGACCGCGGAGCGGTCGCCGCCGGATTCGCGAATGACGGGCGCCGATTCGCCCGTGATCGCCGCCTCGTTGACCGAAGCCACGCCTTCGATCACCTCGCCGTCGGAGGGGATGATGTCGCCGGCCTCGACCAGCACGGCGTCGCCCACCTTCAGGCTGGTGCCGGGCACCAGCTTGAATTTCGTCCGGTGCTCGCCGGTCAGGAGCTTGGCCTGGGTTTCGGTGCGCGCCTTGCGCAGCGAATCGGCCTGCGCCTTGCCGCGGCCTGCGGCGACGGCTTCGGCGAAGTTGGCAAACAGCACGGTGAACCACAGCCAGATGATGATCTGGATGGTGAAGCCGAGATTGCCGCCGCCGCTGGCGAGGTCCTTGACGAAAAGCACTGATGTCAGCGCCGAGACGACGGCAACGACGAACATCACCGGGTTCCTGGCCAATGTGCGTGGGTTCAGCTTTTTGAAGGCGCCGCCGATGGCGGGCCACAGGATGCCGGCATCCATGATGCTGACTGATTTCGACTGGCTCATTTTGAAGCTCCAGCTTCGGTGTTGTTGGACGGCACCGAGCGGTCGGATGCCGAAAGAAGATGCGGAAGCCCGTAGGCCAGCAACCACAGGACGATCATGACGGCGGCGATGCCGAGGAATGTCGACATCGTTGGGAAAGGAGGAGGCCGCTCCTCCTTTCCGTTGTCGGCGGGATGGCGATCGTTGCGATGCCTGTTGTTGAACCAGGACATTTCCGTTTCAGCCAGGACACTTCCGTCTCAGAATGTCTGCCCGTGGATGGCGGCCAGATGCTCGACGATCGGTCCGACGGCGAGTGCCGGGAAGAAGGTCAGGCCGCCGACGATCACGATGACGCCGACCAGCAGCCCGACGAACAGCGGGCCGTCGGTCGGGAAGGTGCCGGCCGAGGCGGGCACGGTCTTCTTCGCCGCCAGCGAGCCGGCGATGGCGAGCGCCGGGATGATGACCAGGAAGCGGCCAATGAGCATGCCGAGGCCCAGCGTGATGTTGTACCAGGGCGTGTTGCCGGTGAGGCCGCCGAAGGCCGAGCCGTTGTTCGCCGCCGCCGACGTATAGGCGTAGAGGATCTCGGAGAAGCCGTGCGGACCGCCATTGGCGATCGATGCCACGGCGCTCGGCAGGACCACCGCGATGGCCGTGAAGATCAGCATCGCCAGCGGCAGGCAAAGGATCGCCAGCATCGCCATCTTGACCTCCTTGGCCTCGATCTTCTTGCCGAGATATTCGGGCGTGCGCCCGACCATCAGGCCGGCGACGAAGACGGCGATCAGGATGAACATCAGGATTCCGTAGAAGCCGGCGCCGACGCCGCCGACGATGACTTCGCCGAGCTGCATGTTGATGAGCGGGATCATGCCGCCGAGCGCGGTGAAACTGTCATGCATGGCATTGACCGCGCCGCAGGAGGCCGCCGTGGTGATGACCGCGAACAGCGCCGAAAGCGCGATGCCGAAGCGGGTTTCCTTGCCTTCCATGTTGCCGCCGTCGATGCCCAGCGCATGGACCAGCGGATTGCCCGCGGCTTCCGCCCAATAGCAGACGGCGACCCCGGCGATGAACAGCGCGCCCATGGCGGCCAGGATCGCCCAGCCCTGGCGCTGGTTGCCGACCATGCGGCCGAAGACGTTGGTGAGCGCCGCGCTGATGGCGAAGATCGACAGCATCTGGATCAGGTTGGAGATGGCGTCCGGATTCTCGAAGGGATGCGCGGCATTGGCGTTGAAGAAGCCGCCGCCATTGGTGCCGAGCATCTTGATGGCGATCTGCGAGGCGACCGGCCCGACGGCGATGGTCTGCTGCGCGCCTTCGAGCGTGGTGGCGTCGACATAGGCTCCCAGCGTCTGCGGCATTCCGAGCCAGACATAGACCAGGGTGAGCACGACGCAGAGCGGCAAAAGCACGTAGAGCGTGGCACGGGTCATATCGACCCAGAAATTCCCAATCGACTTGCCGGAAGCGCGGGCAAAGCCGCGGATCAGCGCCATGGCGATGGCGATGCCGGTGGCCGCCGACAGGAAGTTCTGCACGGTGAGGCCGGCCATCTGCACGAGATAGGACATCGTGCTCTCGCCGCCGTAGTTCTGCCAGTTGGTATTGGTCATGAAACTGGCGGCGGTGTTGAAGGCGAGCCCCGGCTCGACCGCGCTCATGCCGGCCGGGTTGTAGGGCAGGCCGCCTTGCAGGCGCTGGAGGAAATAGAGCGCCAGGAAACCGGCAAGGTTGAACAACAGCATGGCGGCGGCATAGCCCGTCCAGTGCTGCTCCTGGTCGCCGGTTCCAGCCAGGCGATAAAGGCCCCGCTCGACGGGGCCGAGCACCGGCGACAGCAAGCTGCGGTCGCCGGTGAAGACGCGATGCATGTAGCCGCCCAGCGGCTTCACGAGCAAAACCAGGATCCCGCAATAGAGGAGGATCTGTATCCATCCGTTGATAGTCATGATTTGGCTTTCCGTGCGCCGGTCAGAAGCGTTCCGGGCGGATCAGTGCGTATGTCAGGTAGGCGAGCAGGAACAACGTCACGCCGCCACCGAGGATGTAATCGACAAGCATGTCCCGATCGCTCAAATTCTGTCGCAGGCTTTGACGTAGGCAAAGGAGAGGGCGAAAAACAAAACCCCGATCCCGAGAACAATGATGTCCATTGTGCTTGTCCTTGCTTTGATTTTTCCACTTTGCGCCCGCTCGAAGCAGGCTGGCGACTACATGAAACGGCGCGCCAACCTGGATTGGTGACGGCGTCAGACGTTTTTCTCAAAGCGGAATATGGACCCGATCGCCATTAAGGTTCGAGACGGGGCAAAGCGAAAAGAAATAGGAATCTTATAAAGATTTTCGGCGGAATGAGTTTGAAGTGGTGAACGCGTCCTGGCGCTCCAGCGATATCGTCAGTCGTAAGGGGTAACAGGTTGGCCGACGAAACGGCTCGCCGCCGGTAAACGCATTCTACCCCTGCGGCTCGACAGCCTTGAGGGTCACGCCTTCTTTACGAACTCGGTTTTGAGCACCAGGCCCTTCACTTGCCTGGTACTGCATTCGATCTCACCGGGATTACCGTTAAGGCGAATGTTCTTCACCAACGTGCCGCGCTTGATCGTCTCCGAAGTGCCCTTGACCTTGAGGTCCTTGATCAGCGTGACGGAATCGCCGTCATTCAACTGAGCGCCGTTGCTGTCGCGCACCATTACATCGTCCGGCATGCCATCTCCTGTGATCGGGACTACCACTACCAGATCACCAGGAATTCCAAAACCGGGTCGTGTGCGGCGTTTTCATAGAATGCCCAAGGATCACTCGACGCGCTACGCCGCGATTGCGGTCGCAAGACGCTCGAAACTGCCAGCTGCTTTTTTCCATGCTGCAAGCAGTCGGCAAGGTTGATGACCCTGCCCTCCTACGCTGAAGCTTCGGAGGGCATCCTGCTTCGCGTCGTCGATTGGGGCAATCCTGCGAAGCTCGAAGAGCGAAGCAGGATGGCGGAGAGAGCGGGATTCGAACCCGCGTTACGGTTTCCCGTAAACACACTTTCCAGGCGTGCGCCTTCAACCACTCGGCCACCTCTCCGTCCTTGCCTTTCGCGCCGGCCGGTTTCGCCGCGCGGGTTGGGGAGATGCTCTCCCTTGGGGATGCGTGCGGAACTTCCCGCACCGGGCGCCGCCAACCAGCGGACGCCCTGCCCGCACCTGAGCCGTCAAAGCAACAGGCGCGGGGCTCATCTAGTCGATCCGGCGCCGAATGCCAAGCCATAACGGCGGTCAATTCGCTTTGCCGGCCACTCGGCGTTCATGAGGCCGCCGGCACATCCGTTTGGAGTCCCGCCACTTCAATCGCTCCTTGATGATGTGCACGGGCAAGGCTGCGAGGCCAGCCGCGCTTGACTTCGTCCCGAGCGGCCTGTCGAGTGTCCGAAGGGCTTTGCGGGGGGCATCGTCGCAACATGGCGTCGAGCAGCGGAATTCCGGGCGGTACGCCGGACAACGGACAGCCACCAGCCGGGGGAAAGGTCCCGGCCGGACGTCCGGACAGCGGACTTTCCTACGTCCCGGTGGGCTGGCTCGTTATCGTCATGGCCCTGTCGGTCTATTGGCTGGCGTCGGCCTTGTGGCTGGTGGGGAGTTCAGGCCTGCCGGACGCCGTTTTCTATTTCCTCTTCAGCGGGCTCGTCGCCGACGTCATCACCATCCTATGGGGACTTTACCTGCTCGGCCTCGCCTTCGGCCGTTCGGCGCGCTTCCCCAGCCACTTCACCATCTGGCAGGCCGCCACGATCATATGGCTGCTGGCAAGTCACGCTTACGCACTTGCCGTGCCGGGCTTCGTCTTCTCCGCCAGAAGCCTGGCCATCACCGCCGCCGAGATCGCCATCGGCCTGCTTTGCATCTACCTGTTGCGCCGCGGCTCCGGCGCCGAGACCGTTTATGCCAAGCCGCGAGCCGAAGCGCCGTCGGTCTTCGTTTCCATTGTCGCCGCGCTGCTCGGCATCATCCTCGGCGCGGTCGTCGGCGCGGTGGGCGGTTTCCTGGCCGGTTCGCTCATCGCCGATGTCACCGACGTGAGTTGCTTCGAGGGTGCGTGCGGCTACTTCGCCGCCTTCATCGGCCTGGCCGGGCTGGTGGTCGGCGCCATTGCCGGCGGCATTCTCGCCGTCTGGCTCGCCAACCGGCGCAAGCGCAGGCCGGCCGGCTAGGCTGCGTCGGCCGCGATTCAATTCGCGTGCCGTGATTGCGAACGGGGCCCATGCGCTCTATTTCTCATTTCGGAACACCGCCGGAGATCCTCGGGAAGATGTTGAGGATCGGCCAGGGGAAAGGTCTCTGATGTTTCGCTTCGTCTTTCGTCTCGCGGCCATGGTCGCGCTGTCGATTTCGGTCATCATGGCGGTGCTTGACACGACACGCACGGTGGCCGCCTCGGCACTGGTGCTGACCCCGCTCAATGCGAGCTGGCTGGCCGTGTCGCCCGACACGCGCGCCGCCTTTGAAAGCTTCGTTCGCGCCAAGGCCGGCCCGCTGCTATGGGACGGCGCCATCGCCTGGGTGCTCAACCAGCCGGGCTTTGCCGTGTTCGCGGTGCTTGCCTTGCTGCTCTACGCCATCGGCTACAGGCGGCAGCGGCGCACGGGGCAATTCGCCTGAAGGGCACGGGCATCGCACCCCGCCATGCTTTTCCAAAAGGTCAAAATTCCACGTGAATTTTGTTTCGGGCCGTGCCAGATTGCCGCTGAGCGGGAGGGGAATATACACTCCTGGCTGACGTCGCGCGCATGCCGGAGAACCGGGCAGGCGGGCGGGCGTAACGGAAAAAATAACCGACAGGGTGTGGATCACATGAAACGTATCGTTCTCGGCCTTCTGGCCGCAACTGCAATGGTTCTTCCGGCTTTCGCCGCGGATGTGCAGCCGGCCATCCTTTATGATCTCGGCGGCAAGTTCGACAAATCCTTCAACGAGGCGGCCTACCATGGCGCCGAAAAGTTCAAGACAGAGACCGGCGTCCCCTATGTCGAGTTCGAGGTCTCCAACGCTTCGCAACGCGAGCAGGCGTTGCGCCGCTTCGCCGAGGACGGCCACAACCCGATCGTCATGGCCGGCTTCGCCTGGGAGGATGCACTGAAGAAGGTCGCGACCGAATATCCCGATCTCAACTTCGCCATCATCGACGATGCCGTCGACCTGCCCAATGTCCGCTCGCTCGTATTCAAGGAGAATGAAGGCTCCTATCTCGTCGGCATCATGGCGGCGATGGCCTCCAAGACGAAGAAGGTGAGCTTTGTCGGCGGCATGGACATTCCGCTGATCCGCAAGTTCGAATGCGGCTATGTCGGCGGCGCCAAATCGGCAGGCGCGACCGACGTCATCCAGAACATGACCGGCGACACGCCGGCCGCCTGGAACGACCCGGCCAAGGGCGGCGAGATCGCCAAGACGCAGATCGACCAGGGTTCCGACGTGGTCTATGCGGCCGCGGGCGGCACCGGCGTCGGTGTGCTGCAGGCGGCGGCTGATGCCGGCAAGCTCGGCATCGGTGTCGATTCCAACCAGAACGGCCTCCAGCCCGGCAAGGTTCTGACCTCGATGCTGAAGCGCGTGGACGTTGCCGTCTACACCGCCTTCATGGACGGCAAGAACGGCACCTTCAAGGGTGGCGTCGAAAATCTCGGCCTCAAGGAAGGCGGCGTCGACTACGCCATGGACGACAACAACAAGGCGCTGGTGACCGACGAAATGAAGGCGGCGGTCGAGAAGGCCAAGGCCGACATCATCGCCGGCAAGGTCGAGGTGCACGACTACACCGCCGACAACGCCTGCCCGTATTGATCGGTAAGCACTAAGTTTCGAACCGCCGGGCCTTATCCCGGCGGTTTTGTTTTGGAAGTCGCTGCCGGGTAGACGCAGACGTCTCGCAAGAAACACGACCCCAGGCCAATGGTGCAGTTGACAGTCGAACCCATGAACGAACGTGACATTGCAGCGGTGGCGCGATTGCGCGTTGCCACCTTTTTCACGGGCACCGGACGAACGCTGGACGACGACGTGGCCGGACTTCGTAAACTGCTGCACGGCGACGGCTTCGAAACGGCGTTCGTGGCCCGGATCGGCGACGTGCCGGTCGGGACCTGCCTGCTGGTCCGCG
The DNA here is from genome assembly GCF_006442305.1 of Mesorhizobium sp. B2-3-6. NCBI lineage: Bacteria > Pseudomonadati > Pseudomonadota > Alphaproteobacteria > Hyphomicrobiales > Phyllobacteriaceae > Mesorhizobium > Mesorhizobium sp. B2-3-6. The sequence goes on from NZ_VFVW01000003.1 coordinate 529,042, forward strand.
ACGAACTCGAACCGGCGCATGATCTGACACCATGGCTGGCCGGCCTGGCCATCGCTCCCGAGCACCAGCACCGAGGGATCGGCACTGCGCTGGTCAGGGCAATCGAAGCTCATGCCACATCGCTCGGCGTGGAGGCGCTTTATCTCTACACGTGGGAGGCGCGCGATTACATGAGGCTTGGTTGGATGGTCGTCGAGCCGTTCAGGCAGAACGGGGAACCGATGGCGCTGATGTCGCGCCAATGTGGGCTATAGCTTTCCCGCTAGATAACCCAGCGCGAAAGCCACGACCAGTCCAATGGCGACCGCAAGTCCGCGCCGGTCGCCGAGAGAATAGAAGCCGACATCATGCGGCCTGGCGGGGCCCCGGATCACCGGTTTAGCGTCCTCAAGGCCGACAGCGCGCATCTGCGGCAAGTCGCCGATGCGCTGCGTGATCTGCCGCCAGCGCTCCGCGCCACCGGCGGCTTCGGTGCGGTCGAAAACATGCAGGTGCTCGGCAAGCTGGACCACGGCATCGCGAAAGGCGGGATCGACCTCCAGATCGCGCTCGGCCCGTTCGCGCTCTGCATCGTTCATCAGGCCAAGCACGTAGTCGCCGGCTCTTGCGATGCGATCGCTGGCCATCGCTCGGCTTCCCTCCCCTACCAGTGCGGCGGCTTAGTCACCGGCACGTCGGGTGCCGCCTGTTCCTCCAGCGCCAGGAAGCGGTCGGTCAGCGCGTCGAGCTTGCGCTGCATGCGCTCGATCACCTTCCACTGCTCGGCGATCTGGCCGGACAGCTCCTCGATGGTCTTCTCCTGCTCGGCGGAGCGGATCTCCAGCGTCGTCAGCCGGTCGGCGGGCATGGTCATGCAAAGTCCTCAGGTGTCGCGCGCAGTGTCAAATCGGCTTGCCATATTAGCGAATATGAGAGCTTCGGCCACGTTCGAAATTGACAAGCGCGCCGGGATTTGTCGAGAGTGGACGCTGCTCCGGCCAATTGGCACGGGCGGAGCGTCATGCTAGGCATTTTGACCAAGCGATAAAAAAATAAGAGTGGGACAGGCTGCATGGCGCATGCCGCGATTGAACTGGCCGCAATCGAACTGATTGGCATCAACAAGAGCTTTGGCGCCGTGCGCGCCAACCGCGACATCAACCTGGAAATCGCGCGCGGCACCATCCACGGCATCGTCGGCGAGAACGGCGCCGGCAAGTCGACGCTGATGTCGATTCTCTATGGCTTCTACCAGGCCGACAGCGGCGAGATCCGCGTCGGCGGCAAGCCGGCATCGATAAGCACGCCCAACGATGCGATCGCGCTCGGCATCGGCATGGTGCACCAGCATTTCATGCTGGTCGACAATTTCTCGGTCCTGGAGAACGTCATCCTGGGCGCCGAAAGCGACGCCTTGCTGAAGAAAAGCATCGCCAAGGCGCGTTCCGAACTGGAGCGGCTGGAGCGTGAATACGGCCTCGAGGTCGATCCCGACGCCATCGTCGAGGAATTGCCGGTCGGCCTGCAGCAGCGCGTCGAGATCCTCAAGGCGCTCTATCGCGGCGCCGAGATCCTGATCCTCGACGAGCCGACGGGCGTGCTGACGCCGGCCGAGGCCGACCACCTCTTCCGCATCCTCAAGCAATTGAAGGAGCAGGGAAAGACGGTGGTGCTGATCACCCACAAATTGCGCGAGATCATGGCCATCACCGACACGGTTTCGGTGATGCGCCAGGGCACGATGGTGGCGACCAGGGAAACGAAGAAGACCACCGTCGCGGAACTGGCCGAGCTGATGGTCGGGCGCCGCGTGCTCTTGCGGGTGGAGAAGGGCGAAGCGGAAGCCGGCGCGGTAAAACTCGCGGTCAAGAACCTGACGGTCAAGGATTCCCGCGGCGTCACCATGGTCGACGACATCTCCTTCGACCTGCGCGCCGGCGAGATCGTCGGCATCGCCGGTGTCGCCGGCAACGGCCAGTCCGAACTGCTCGAGGCGATCTCCGGCATCAGGCACGCCGTTTCCGGTTCGGTGATGCTCGAGGGCAAGCCGATCGATCTCACCGGCAAGGCCGATCCCGGCGAACTGCGCGACCGCGGCCTCGCCCATGTGCCTGAGGATCGCCATCATGTCGGGCTGGTGCTGGCCTTCGAGGAGAACGAGAATTCCATCCTCGGCTACCATGACGATCCCCGCTACCTCAGAGGACCCTTCCTCAACATCGATGCCATCGTTGCCGATGCCAAGGACAAGATCGAGAAATACGACATCCGCCCCGGCAATCCACGGCTGAAGACCGCCAACTTCTCCGGCGGCAACCAGCAGAAGATCGTGCTCGCGCGCGAAATCGAACAGGACCCCGGCGTTCTCATCGTCGGCCAGCCGACGCGCGGCGTCGACGTCGGCGCCATCGAGTTCATCCACAAGCGCCTGATCGCCATGCGCGACCAGGGCAAGGCCGTGCTGGTCGTGTCGGTCGAGCTCGATGAGATCCGCTCGCTCTCGGACCGCATCCTGGTCATGTTTGCCGGCCGCATCGTCGGCGAACGCGGGCCGGAGGCGAGCGAGGGCGAGCTCGGCCTGCTGATGGCGGGTGTTGAGCGCCAGGAGGCGGCGCAATGAGCACGCCCTATGCCAAATTGCCGGCCTGGGCCGACTATGGGCTGATCCCGCTGATCAATCTGTCTGTGGCCTTCATCGTCGCGGGCTTCGTCGTGCTTCTGGTCGGCGAGAACCCGTTCCGTGCCGCCGTCATCCTGGTCGAGGGCGCCTTCGGCAAGGGAACAGGTATCGCCTTTACCCTCTTCTATGCCACCACCTTCATCTTCACCGGACTTTCGGTGGCGGTAGCAGCGCATTGCGGCCTGTTCAACATCGGCACCGAGGGGCAGGCCTACATCGCCGGCCTTGGCATCGCCATCGTCTGTCTCTCCTTCGACAGCGTGCTGCCATGGTGGCTGACATTTCCGCTGGCCATCGTGGCTTCGGCGGCCGTGGGCGCCTTGTGGGCGCTGATCCCCGCCTATCTGCAGGCCAGGCGCGGCTCGCACATCGTCATCACCACCATCATGTTCAACTTCATCGCTGCTTCGATCATGGTCTACCTGCTGGTCGGCCCGTTGAAACCGGCAGCCTCGCAGGCGCCGCAGACGCGCAACTTCCTGGCGGGCGCGGAATTGCCGAAACTCAACTGGGTCATCGAGCTGTTCGGCGCCAAGATCCGCTCGGCACCACTCAACATCTCCTTCATGCTCGCGCTGCTCATGGCCTTCCTGGTCTGGCTGCTGATCTGGCGCACCAAGCTCGGCTATGAGATGCGCACCTACGGCCACAGCCCAAAGGCGGCGCGCTATGCCGGCATTTCCGAAACCCGCATCATCATCACCGCCATGATGATCTCGGGTGCGCTCGCCGGTATGATGGCGCTCAATCCGGTGATGGGCGACCAGCACAATGTCGCGATCGACTTCGTCAGCGGCGCCGGTTTCGTCGGCATCGCCGTGGCGCTGATGGGTCGCCTGCACCCTGTCGGCATCGTGCTGGCGGCCATCCTGTTCGGCATGCTCTACCAGGGCGGCGCCGAACTCGCCTTCGAGATGCCTGCCATCAGCCGCGACATGATCGTGATCATCCAAGGGTTGGTCATCCTGTTCGCCGGTGCTCTCGAACACATGTTCAGGCCTTACATCCAGGCGCTGTTCGCCTCGCTCAGCCCGAGGTCGGTCGGCATGGAAGCGGTCAAGGGAAAAGGCGCCTGAGATGGACACCTTCAACGCCATCGTCCAGACGTTGGACTCCACCATCCGCCTCTCGGTGCCGCTGCTGCTCGCCTGCCTGGCCGGCCTCTATTCGGAACGCGCCGGCATCTTCGACATCGGCCTCGAAGGCAAGATGCTGGTCGGCGCCTTCGCCGGTGCGGCGGCCGCGTCGGTCTTCCATTCCGCCTTTCTCGGACTGGGCATGGCGATCCTGATCTCGGTCGCGTTCGCCATGATCCACGGCTTTGCCTCGATTACCCATCGCGGCAACCAGATCGTTTCCGGCGTGGCGATCAACTTCATCGCCGCCGGCTCGACCATCATCCTCGGCCAGGCCTGGTTCCAGCAAGGCGGGCGCACGCCGGCGCTGGAACCAGCCGAGCGGTTCGAGGCGATCACATGGCCCGGCGCCGAGACGATCCGCGACGTGCCGTTTCTCGGGCCGATCTATTCGGAACTGCTGTCGGGCCACTCGATACTGGTCTATCTCGCCTTCGCGATGGTGCCGTTCACCTGGTGGGTGCTGTTTCGCACGCGCTTCGGGCTGCGGCTGCGCGCGGTCGGCGAAAACCCAGCCGCCGTGGACACCGCCGGCATCTCGGTCGCCTGGCTGCGCTACAGGGCGCTGATCTGCACCGGCATCCTGACCGGCGTCGCCGGCGCCTATCTGTCGATGGTGCAGAATGGCGGCTTCGTGAAGGACATGACCGCCGGCAAGGGCTACATCGCGCTGGCCGCATTGATCTTTGCCAAGTGGAAGCCGGTCAACGCCATGTTCGCCTGCCTGCTGTTCGGCTTCCTCGACGCCCTGTCGATCCGCCTGCAAGGCTCGCCGCTGCCGCTCATCGGCAAGGTGCCGGTGCAGTTCATGCAGGCCCTGCCCTATATTCTCACCGTCATCCTGCTCGCCGGTTTCATCGGCAAGGCGATCCCGCCGCGCGCCGGCGGCGTGCCTTATGTCAAGGAACGCTGAGGATCGAGGGCGCGACGCAAAAGGCGCGCCGGCTTATGGACAAGATCATCGGAGAGAACACCGAAATGTCGCATGAATTATTCGAAGCGGCGAAGGCTGCCATGGCCAAGGCCTATGCCCCCTATTCGAAATTTCCGGTCGGTGCCGCACTTCGCACCGAGGACGGGCGCGTCTTCACGGGCGCCAATATCGAGGTCGCCTCCTATCCGGAAGGCTGGTGCGCCGAGACGACGGCGCTCGGCCATTACATCATGGGCGGCGGCGGCAAGATCATGGAAATCGCCGTCCTTGCCGAGCGCATGGCCAAATGCTCGCCTTGCGGCGGCTGCCGGCAGCGGCTGGCCGAATTCTGCCGTCCGGAAACGAAACTCTATCTCTGCGACAATGCGGGCGTCGCCGAAACCGTGACCATGGGCGACATGCTGCCTTACGGCTTTCGCGGCGACATGCTGAAATGAAGGAAGCGCTCGACCATCTGATCGAACGGCTGGACGGCCTGGCGCCGACCACGGCGCTGGTGCTGGGCTCTGGCCTGGGAGGGCTGGTCAGCCAGGTCGAGAACCCGATCCGTGTTTCCTATGCCGATCTGCCCGGCTTTCCCAGAAGCGGCGTTTCCGGCCATGCCGGAGAGGTGGTGGTCGGGCTGCTTGCCGGCACGCCGGTGCTGATGCTGTCGGGCCGCGCCCACTATTACGAGCACGGCAACGCGGCGGCGATGCGGCCGGTGCTGGAGGTGCTCGCCGGCACCGGCATCACCAAGCTGATCCTCACCAATGCCGCCGGCTCGGTCGATCCGGAGATGGGGTCGGGTTCGGTGATGCTGATATCGGACCACATCAATTTCTCCGGCACCAACCCGCTGATCGGCGAGCCGAGCGATCGCCGTTTCGTCGGCCTGACCGAAGCCTACGATGCCGGCATCCGCAAGGCGATCGAACAGGCGGCGAAGGCGACCGGCACGGCGCTGCACAAGGGCGTCTACATGTGGTTCTCCGGCCCGTGCTTCGAAACGCCGGCCGAGATCCGCATGGCGCGCATCATGGGCGCCAACGCGGTCGGCATGTCGACCGTGCCGGAAGTCATCCTTGCCCGCTTCCTTGGCCTGCGTGTCGCCGCCTGCTCGATCATCACCAATCTTGCCGCCGGCATGACCGGAGCCGAGCTTTCGCACCAGGAGACCAAGGATATGGCCCCGGTCGGCGGCGCGCGGCTGGCGACGATCCTAAAGCGTGTGTTCCGCGACGGACTGTTGGAGAACTGATGCTTCCGCAGGAAATCATCCGCCACAAGCGTGACGGCCACAGACTGCCGGCGCGCGAAATCGCCGACTTCATCGCTGGCGTAACCGATGGCGCCGTCACCGATGGCCAGGTCGCGGCTTTCGCCATGGCGGTGTTCTTCAACGGCATGAGCCGCGACGAGGCCGTGGCGTTGACATTGGCCATGCGCGATTCCGGCGACGTGCTCGACTGGTCGGACCTGCCCGGCCCGGTCACGGACAAACATTCGACAGGCGGCGTCGGCGACAACGTCTCGCTGATGCTGGCGCCGATCGTCGCTGCCTGCGGCGCTTATGTGCCGATGATATCCGGCCGCGGCCTCGGCCACACCGGCGGCACGCTGGATAAAATGGATTCCATCCCCGGCTACGCCAGCCAGCCCGACATCGCGCTGTTTCGCAGGGCCGTGCTGGAAGCGGGTTGCGCCATCATCGGCCAGACCGCGGACCTCGCGCCGGCCGACCGCCGGCTCTATGCCATCCGTGACGTGACCGGAACCGTGGAGTCGGTGCCGCTGATCACCGCCTCGATCCTGTCGAAGAAACTGGCGGCAGGCCTGGGCTCGCTGGTGCTCGACGTCAAGGTCGGCAATGGCGCCTTCATGGAGAAGTCGCGCGACGCGACGGCGCTCGCCAACAGCCTGGTCGAAGTCGCAAGCGGCGCCGGATTAAAAGTTTCGGCGTTGATCACCGGCATGAACGAACCGCTGGCCTCGGCCGCCGGCAATGCGGTCGAGGTGCGCAACGCCGTCGATTTCCTGACCGGCCGCCTTCGCGACCGGCGCCTGGAGGATGTGACGCTGGCGCTCGCCGCCGAAATGCTGCAGGCGGCGGGTCTGGTGCCGTCCAACCAGGACGGCATGCGGCGGGCCACCGAAACGCTTGCCAGCGGCCGCGCCGCCGCCACCTTCGCGCGCATGGTGACGGTGCTCGGCGGCCCCGCCGATTTCATCGACAAGCCGGAACGATATTTGCCCGTTGCGCCAACGGAACACGCGGTGAGAGCGATCGCGGACGGCTTCGTCACCGGCATTGCCACGCGTGATATCGGCCTTGCCGTGGTCGGGCTGGGCGGCGGCCGCACCCGGCCAGACGACAAGGTCGACCCGGCGGTCGGCATCACCAGGCTGTTGCCGGTCGGCGCCGAGGTTCGAGCTGGCGAGCCGCTGGCGCTGGTCCATGCCCGCTCGGTGTCCGACGCCGAAGCCGCGGCGGCAACGGTGCTTTCGGCCTATGCGATCGGCGCTTCCAAGCCGCCTGCCGACAAGTCGGTCATCCGGCGCATCCTGCCGCGTGGCTGATATGACCCAGCCCCGAACGGCCGTGCCCGCTCACTGGACAAGAAGCAGCGTGCCGTTTTCGGCCTGATATTTGCCCAGCCGATTGAGAAAGCTCATGCCGATCAAATTGGTGTGCAGCGCCTTGTCGTCGAGCACGATGGCCTGCACGTCGTTGACGGTGATGCTGCCGATCTGCAAGCGGTCGATCATCACCACCGCCGCCTTGATCGTGCCGTTGGCCGTGTTGACCTCATGACTGAAATCCGACGGGTTCAGCGACAATCCGATCCTGCGCGCCGTCGAGGTGTTGACGGCGACCAGTGTCGCTCCTGTATCGATCATGCCATCGATCTGGCGTCCGTTCAGTTTGAAGGCCGACGAGAAATGCCCTCGCGCGTCGGCCGTGACGACAACCTTGCGGCCCATCGGCAACGGCGCCACCGGCTTGTCGGGAGCCGCTGCCAAGGCGACCTCCGGACGGGCGTCGGCCGCTGGCTTGGCCGTCACCGCCGTTTTCAGCAGGCTTTCGAACATCTGCGGATTCGACTGATAGACAATCGGGATGGATGCCGATGTACCGGCAAAGACGCTGAGGATAAGTAGCTTGCGCAGCATGGATCGGCCCCGGCGCATGACCCCGAAAATCGGGATCGATTTCGGAAAGGATCACGCGCAAATCAAAGTGCCGCAGCGTCCGACAGGACGCACGGCGCTGTCGTGAAGGCCGATCCTTAACGCCGGGATGGTGTTTGCCGTTTTAACGCCGCTCGAAACCGCGCCGTTGCGTAAACTTTCGGTAAATCACTTTGTCCCGTACATGCGGTCGCCGGCGTCGCCGAGGCCGGGCATGATGTAGCCCTTCTCGTTGAGCTGGCGATCGATGGAAGCCGTGAAGACGGGAACGTCGGGATGTGCCTTGGTGAAGCGCTCGATGCCTTCGGGCGCCGCCAGCAGGCACAGAAAGCGGATGTTGGTGGCGCCGCGCCCCTTCAGCTTGTCGATCGCCGCGATGGCGGAATTGGCGGTGGCCAGCATCGGATCGACGACGATGACCAGCCGGTCGGCAAGGTCGCTCGGCGCCTTGAAGAAATATTCGACCGCCTCCAGCGTCTCATGGTCGCGATAGAGGCCGATATGGGCGACGCGGGCCGCCGGAACCAGGTCGAGCAGGCCTTCGAGCAAGCCATTGCCGGCGCGCAGCACCGAGGCGAAGACCAGCTTCTTGCCTTCCAGCGTCGGCGCCTCCATCGTTTCGATCGGCGTTTCGATGGTCGTCGTCGTGAGTTCGAGATTGCGTGTCACCTCATAGCCGAGCAGCAGCGAGATCTCGCGCAGCAGCCGCCGGAAACCGGCCGTCGATGTCTCCTTCTTGCGCATGATGCTCAGCTTGTGCTGGACAAGCGGGTGGTCGACGACGGTGACGCCCTTCATGATGTGCTCCGACGTGGTTCGTGGTGAGTAGCCAATAGTGAGTAGTGAATAGTGAGCCGATTTGCGAGTCCCGATGCGCGCTCCGCCAAACTGCTCACTGCTGGCCACTCCCTGTCCACCCAGCCTTCATTCACCTGGCCTTCGCATCCAGCCGGCTGAGCAGCGTTGCCTTGGTCTTCCTGTCGACGAAAGCGGCCTCGATGGCCGTTCGGGTAACGGCCGCCAGCGCCTTCTCGTTCATCGAGAAATACTCGGCCGCAATGTCGTATTCGCGTTTCAGCGAGGTCCAGAAATAGGGCGGATCATCCGAGTTGAGCGTCACCTTGCAGCCGGCCGCTAGCAGGGCGGGGAACGGGTGGGCGGCGAAACTGTCGAACACTTTCAACGCAATGTTGGAGCCGGGACAGCATTCCAGCACCACGCCCTCATCGGCGATGCGCCGGACAAGATCGGGGTTTTCGATGGCGCGCACGCCATGGCCGATGCGCGACGGGCGGATGTGATCGAGCGCCGCCTGGACCGTCTCCCACCCCGTCAGTTCGCCTGCATGGACGGTAATGCCGAGCCCGGCCTCGCGGGCGATTTCGAATGCCCTGACGTAGTCCTCCATCTCGCCGACCCTCTCGTCGCCGGCGACACCGAAGCCGGTTACCAGCGGATGTCCGCAGCGCGCGGCAAAGCGCGCTGCCTGCTCGATGGACTCGACGCCGGCATGGCGCACGCCGGTGACGATCATGCGGCCCTCGATGCCGGTCTTGGCCTTGGCGCGGGCCATGCCTTCGCCGAGCGCGTCAGTATAGGCCTTGGGCGACAGGCCCGCCTTCATGGCATGATCCGGCGAGGTGAAGACCTCTGAGTAGATGGCGCCGTCACGAGTCAGGCTGGTCAGATAATGGTCAGCCAGCCGCGCATAGTCTTCCTCGGTCCGGAACAGGTCGGAGGCGAAATCATAGGCGGCGAGAAAAGAGGTGAAATCGTGCCAGACGAAAGAGCCGTTCTGGATATAGGGCGAGATGTCCTTGCCGTATTTCTGCGCCTGTCGGATGACGAGTTCCGGTGCCGCTGCCCCTTCGATGTGGCAGTGCAGTTCCGCTTTCAAAGGCATTCAAACATCCCGTCGGTCAGTCCAGGTCTCGAAACCCGCCACCTGGAAGCGCGGCCGAACACCGCGCCTTAAACAATAGCGCCCGCACCATCGATCGGCTATGGTCCCGCCGGTTTTATGACGGATCAAAAAAATGTCAGTTGAGAGAACCACGGCCGCCGGCGGCATGGAAACCTCCTATGGTTTCAAGCGTGTAGGGGCAGGCGACAAGCAGCCCCTGGTCAACGATGTTTTCCACAAGGTCGCCAACCGCTACGATCTGATGAACGACCTGATGTCGGGCGGCCTGCACCGGCTGTGGAAGGACGCCATGGTAGCCTGGCTCAATCCGCCGAAGCGGCCGGGCTGGTGCGTGCTCGATGTCGCCGGCGGCACCGGCGACATCGCCTTTCGCATCGTCGATGCCAGCCATGGGCATGCTCATGCCACCGTGCTCGACATCAACGGCTCGATGCTCGCCGTCGGTCGCGACAGGGCGCAAAAGAAAGGCATGTCCGGCAACACCGATTTCGTCGAAGCCAATGCCGAGGAACTGCCGTTCGCGGACGCCACCTTCGACGCCTACACCATCGCTTTCGGCATCCGCAACGTTCCCAGGATCGACGTCGCTCTCAGCGAAGCGTTGCGCGTGCTGAAGCCGGGCGGGCGGTTCCTGTGCCTGGAATTTTCCGAGGTCGAGATGCCGTTGCTCGACAGGGTCTACGAGGCCTGGTCGTTCAAGGCCATTCCGAAGATCGGCAAGGCCGTCACCGGCGACGGCGAGCCTTATTCCTATCTGGTCGAGTCGATCGCGAAATTCCCCAACCAGGCGAATTTTGCTTCCATGATAACCCGCGCGGGCTTCGATCGGGTCTCGTTCCGCAACTATTCCGGCGGCATCGCCGCGCTTCATTCGGGCTGGAAACTTTGAGGCAGGCCCGGGCATGAGCACCGTCAGCGCTGGATTTCGGCTCATGCGGGCCGGCTGGGTGCTTGTGCGCGAGGGCGTCGTCGCCGCTTTGCCCGGCGAGGAACTGTCCGGCCTGCCGAAATTGGGCTGGCGGCTGGCGCGGCTGTTTACCCGCCGCCGCGCGCTCGCCTATGAGCGCAGCGATCGGCTGGCCAAGGCGGTGGTCCGGCTCGGGCCGTCCTATGTCAAGCTTGGCCAGTTTCTGGCGACACGACCCGATGTCGTCGGCAACGACATGGCGCTCGATCTCGCCATGCTGCAGGACAAGATGCACACCTTCCCGACGGCCGAGGCGGTGGCGGCCATCGAGGGCTCGCTCGGGCGCAAGCTCGGCGACCTCTACACGCGGTTCGGCGACCCGGTCGCCGCGGCCTCCATCGCCCAGGTCCATGCCGCTGAAACCGTCGATGGCGGCGTCGCCAGGAAGGTAGCGGTCAAGGTGATCCGGCCGGGCGTGCGCCGCCGCTTCTTCCAGGATCTCGAAAGCTATTTCCTCGCCGCCCGCCTGCAGGAGAAATACATCCCCTCCTCACGCCGGCTGCGGCCCGTGGAGGTGACCGAGACGCTGGCGCAGACCACCAAAATCGAGATGGACCTGCGCCTCGAGGCGGCCGCGCTTTCGGAACTTGGTCAAAGCACCAGGGAGGATCCGGGCTTTCGCGTCCCTTCCGTCGACTGGGAGCGCACTGGCCGCGACGTGCTGACCATGGAATGGGTCGACGGCATCAAGATGAACGACATCGCCGGACTCGCCGCCGCTGGACACGATCTGAGGGCAATCGCGGCCAACCTCATCCAGTCGTTCTTGCGCCATACGCTGCGCGACGGCTTCTTTCACGCCGACATGCATCCGGGCAACCTGTTCGTCGAGGCTGATGGCACGATCGTCGCGGTCGATCTCGGCATTGCCGGCAGGCTCGGCAAGAAGGAGCGCCGGTTCCTCGCCGAAATCCTCTACGGCTTCATCACGCGCGACTATCTGCGCGTCGCCGAGGTTCATTTCGAGGCCGGCTACGTGCCGCGCCAGCACAATGTCGCGGCCTTCGCCCAGGCGATCCGCGCCATCGGCGAGCCGATCCATGGCCAGCCGGCCGAGACCATTTCCATGGCCAAGCTTCTGACGTTGCTGTTCGAGGTGACCGAACTCTTCGACATGGCGACGCGGCCCGAACTGATCCTCCTGCAGAAAACCATGGTGGTGGTCGAGGGCGTGGCGCGCACGCTCGATCCGGCCTTTAACATGTGGAAGACCGCCGAACCCGTGGTCAGCGGCTGGATATCAGGAAATCTCGGGCCAAGCGGCCTGCTGGCCGACGCCCGCGACGGCGGCAAGGCGATGCTGACGCTGATCCGCCAAGCCCCCGAGTTGGCAGCGCGCACCGAGCGGCTGTCGCGCGAGATCGACCTGATGGCCGAACATGGTCTGCGCTTCGACGAGGCGACGGCCCGCGCCATCGGCAAGGCCGAAGCGCGCTACAACCGCTCCGGCCGCGTGGCGCTTTGGGTGATAGCCCTGACGCTGGTCTATATCGCCTGGAAGCTGCTCTAAGTGACTGCAATGACAGCGATGCTGTCATTGCAGTCGAAAGGCGGGATAGCTATATTGTGCGCAGGAGTGCGACTATGGCTCGGATTACTGTCCGGAATCTGGAAGATCATGTCATGCAGCGATTGCGTGAACGCGGTGCTGCGCGCGGCGTTTCTATGGAGCAGGAGGCGCGGGATGTGCTCGCGGCATCAGTTGGGCTTCCGACCACGAAAGGCTTCGATGGCGGACGCCTGACATTTAAGGACGAGGCCAAGGTTCAACCAATGGCAGGCAGGCAAAGTTAGCCATGGGTACCCTGACCATTCGCAATCTCGACGAGGATTTGAAACAAAGACTGCGCGAGCGGGCGGCCCGTCATGGTGTGTCGATGGAGCAGGAGGCAAGAAGTCTGCTGCTCAAGGAAGTGGCGCCCACCTTCAAAGGTGCCAAGGATTTCGTTACGGCGGAGGAGATCCTCGAATTCGGCCGGCAGCTGCAAAAAGTAGATTTTGATCAGAAGAAACTCGCTGATGATCTCTGGTCTTTCATCGAGGAGGACTGACGATGGTGATCGACACCTCGGCGATCCTTGCTATCCTGAAGCAGGAATCTGACGCACCAGCGATCGCCGAGCGCCTCGCCGGAAATCAACGGATATTGATGAGCTCCGCAACCTTCATGGAATGCGGCACGGTTGTTGTCGGACGGTATGGGCCGGCTGGCACGGCCGCATTGACGGGCCTTCTGGAAAAACTGAAAATAACGATTGTCGATCTCTCGGCCGAACACGCGCAAGCCGGGATTAAAGCCTATGGGCTCTACGGCCGCGGCAGTGGCCATCCGGCAAAACTCAACATGGGCGATTGTTTCGCCTATGCCTTGGCGAAGACCCGGAACCTGCCACTGCTTTTCAAGGGCGATGATTTCATCCATACCGACATCGAACCGGCGCTGAGGCCGGCATGACACTGGACAAGAACTGGTCTCGGGCATGAGCCTCTCCGGCAAGCGCATCTTGCTCATCATCGGCGGCGGCATCGCCGCCTACAAGGCACTCGACCTGATCCGCCGTCTGCGTGAAAGGGGTGCGGCGGTGCGCGTGGTCATGACGTCGGCTGCGCGGGAATTCGTCACCACGCTGTCGGCCGGTGCGCTCTCGGCAGACCATGTCTTTACCGATCTCTTCGATCGCAATGACGAGCACGATGTCGGCCATATCAGGCTATCGCGCGAGGCCGATCTGCTAGTCGTGGCGCCCGCCACCGCCGACCTGATGGCCAAGCTCGCCAACGGCCACGCCAATGATCTTGCCTCCACCGTGCTCCTGGCCACCGACAAGCCGGTGCTGATGGCGCCGGCCATGAACCCCAGAATGTGGGCGCATCCGGCGACGCGGCGCAATCGTGCGGCGCTGCACAAGGATGGCATCACCTTCGTTGGCCCCGCCAAAGGCGAGATGGCCGAGAGCAACGAGGCTGGCGAAGGCCGCATGGCCGAGCCGCTGGAGATCGTCGCCGCCATCGAGGCGCTGCTCGATACCGGATCCAAGCCGCTGGCCGGCAAGAAGATCATCGTCACGTCAGGCCCGACGCACGAGCCGATCGACCCCGTTCGCTACATCGCCAACCGATCGTCGGGAAAGCAGGGCCATGCCATAGCGGCGGCATTGGCCAGGCTCGGCGCCGACGTGAGGCTGGTCTCCGGTCCCGTCAGCATCGCCGATCCGGCTGGTGTGAAAACCATCCACGTCGAGCGGGCGCAGGAAATGCGCGATGCCGTGGAACAGCTTCTACCGGCCGATGCGGCGGTATTCGTCGCCGCCGTCGCCGATTGGCGCACCGACAGCCCAGCTGGCGAGAAGATCAAGAAAGCGCCGGGCGAAGGCCCGCCGGTGCTGCGCATGATCGAGAACCCCGACATCCTTGCGGGCGTCGGGCATCACAAGCAGCGGCCGGCGCTGGTGGTCGGCTTCGCCGCCGAGACGCAGGACCTTTTGCGCAACGCCGAAGCCAAGCTGAGGAAGAAGGGCGCCGACTTCATTGTCGCCAACGACGTGTCGCAGACCAGCGGCGTCGGCCCATCCGGTGTGATGGGCGGCGACCGCAACCGTGTTCGCATCGTCTCGAAGACCGGCGTCGAGGAATGGCCCGAGATGAGCAAGGACGAAGTGGCGACCCGGCTCGCCACCCTGATCGCGGAACGGCTGAAAACGACCGCAGCGTGACGAGCTGGACCGTCGGAATTCCTAAAACAAAGGCTTAGCGCAAGCTAGCGATTCTGTCGAACGCTGAACCGCTAGTCGGCAAGAAGCTCGGCCGTCCGGGCAAGCGCACTTCCGAAGCCATTGAGCGGGATGGAGAAGCTAACCGCTTGCCCCGTATCCGCCGCGAAGGCATCGACCTTCAAGGTGGTGCCCGCCTTGAGCACGGGGACGACGTTGGCATCGAACGCCACCGGCACCAGGCAGCCGACGGCTTGGCAAGTGTTGAACTGCAGACTGCCGTCCAGCTTCTGGTCGTCGATCGTCAGGGTGACGCCCTTGGCGAGCGCCAGGCCGAACGGCAAAGCGAGCGTACCGGTCGCGTCTTCGCCCGTCCTGCTCGACAGCTCTATCGCCAGCAGACGCTGGTTGCTTTGCTTGTTGAACTGCTGGTGTGACAGGCTGCATGCCTTGGCCGCGCCCGATATCTGGCAGTTGACCGCCCAGTCGCCATGGGTTTCGGACAGGGCCGATGCGCCGCCGGGCAACTGTGGCTGGTTGGCGGCGGGCGCGGCCGCCGCTTTGTCGCCTTTTGTCTGCGCCGCCGCGGCCGGCAGACCGGCGATGCAGGCAGCCCCCAGCATCGCCAGCAGATACGCATGCTTCCTCATAAGGACCCCTTTTGCCCGGCTCCATCCCTGAGCCAGCTGGAAGCTGACCCTGAAGGACGCACTGTCGGCGTTCTGTTTGACCGTTTCCTCGAAGGCGCCGTTACATCCGACGGACATGCCGACGCCGTTGACGCCATGGAATTCGAGGCCGGCGTCAGCCCGATAGAGCGGCGAATCGATCGCTTCCGTCAAGTGCGATGCGGGCGGCGGGGCAGATTCTCCTCCGCCGCGAAGGGGGCGCGATCACGCGATTTCCTGTTAATCGGCACTCTGGCGTGGCACGAGGGGACAAACGCACTATATGTAGAGGGAACTTTGTTTGTGCGGGAATGAGCAGATGTTGGCGCTTCGGCCATCAACGGTTTTCATGACGGCGGCATTGGCAGCCGCGACGCTGGCGGGCATCCGTCTGCCTGCTTCCGCGCAGGTGCTCATTCCCTCCGTCGACAACAACGCGTTGATCCAGCAGAACGCTCTGCAGGCCTTGCAAAACCGTGTCCAGCGGCAGCAGTTTCAGCAGCAGCAGCAACAGAATCGGGCTCAGGACCGGGTGATCGTGCAACAGCCCCCGCCCATCGTGCCGCGGGTCAGGCCGAACTGCCAGACGCAGATAATCGGCAACACCGCCGTAAGCACCTGCCGCTGAGGCGGGCTTCTCTTTTATTTAGCCGACTTACATGGTAGGGGCGTTCAGGTGCCCCTGCCGCAGTTTGGGTTTTGTAACGACACCGCGTCACGGTATGGGCACTGCACCGACTGGATTTTCGAATGGCAGCCACCAAGAAAAAGGCCGTGCGCAAGGCCAAGAAGGGCGAGACGATCCGCCAGGTCGCGGCTATCCCTTTTCGGCTGGACCAGCGCGGCGACATCGAGGTCATGCTGGTCACCTCGCGCACCACCAGGCGCTTCATCGTACCCAAGGGCTGGCCGATGAAAGGCAAGAGCGGACGCAAGGCGGCCACCATCGAGGCGCAGGAAGAAGCGGGCGTGCTCGGCAAGACCCTGAAGCAGCCAGCGGGCACCTATTCCTATTGGAAGCGGCTGGCCAACCGGTTCGTGCGCGTCGATGTCATCGTCTATCTGTTGGAAGTAACGCAAGAGCTCGCCGACTGGCAGGAAGCCAAACGGCGGCAACGGGCCTGGCTGGCGCCGGCCGATGCGGCCATGCTCATCGACGAACCCGAACTTTCGACGCTGGTAAGGACCTTGAAGCTTCCCCAGCCGGCACAAATCGGCCCTACGTAAAGGCCTCACGCCCCGGCGCCGTCCTCTTCGGGGAGCGGTCGCACTGGCGTCCCGGCATAGGCCCACAGCCATTCGCGTGGCAGCGGACCTTTGTTCCGCTCGGCTTGCTGGGATTGTTCCCAGGCATGCGCCAGGATGCCGACCGAGCGCGACAGCACGAAAAGCCCCCGCGTTAGCGGTGGCGGAAAGCCGAGCTCGCCGTAAATGACGGCGGTCGCGCCATCGATGTTGAGCGGTATCTTTTTGCCCTTGCGCCGCGCGACCTCCGCCTCGATCGCCTCGGCGATATCGGCGAAGCGGCCATGGATCACGCCGCGCGCGGCAAACTCCCGAGTCAGTTCCATCAGGCGCGGCGCGCGCGGGTCGACCGGATGGAAGCGATGGCCCAGCCCCGGCACGTAGCCCTTTTCCCCGGCAAAGAACCGGTCAAGCCGCCCCGAGACAGCCTCTTTCAGCGTCGTGCCGCCATCGAGCGCCGCGGCAATGTCGCCATAGAAGGCAAGCGCCTGCTCGCCGGCGCCGCCATGGACGTCGCCAAGCACGTTGATGGCCGAAGCCATGGCGCTGTTGATGCCGACACCGCAGGTCGCCGCCATGCGGGCGATGGCGATCGACGGCGCCTGCGGCCCGTGGTCGACTGCGGCGCCCAGCGCAATGCCGAGCAGCGCGGCCTGTTCCTCGCTGGGCAATTCGCCGCGCAGCATCAGCCAGATGACAGCCGGGAAGCTGACGCGGCCGATCAGGTCCTGGATTTCATAGCCGCGCAGCCGGATGACGCCCGGCCGCATTTCGATGATGCCGGTCTGCCACCACTCCTCTGCACGCTCGCGGCCCGTCTTTTGCTCGCTCATATCGCTCATGTGAGTGCCTTTGCCTTGGCTCGCGGCGGCAGGCCGGCGAAAACCTCGTCCATGTGCTCGCCCAGAGCCGGTGGCGGAGAAGCCGGCAATGGAGCCGTACCATCGACCATGAAGCCGCCGCGCAGAACCGTCAGCGATCTCTCCATGTCAGCCACGCCGTCGAAAGCCCTGGTCATCTGGCGCTCCAGCACCTGCGGTTCGGCCAGCACTTGCGGGATCGTCAGCACCCTGCCCGCCGGCACCCCGGCGCGGTTCAGTTTTTCTTCCCACGCAGCCGCCGGGCCATTCGCCAAGGCCCCCTCGATCTCGATCTTCAGCGCCGCACGGTTCCGCTTGCGCGTCTCGCGCTCGGCAAAGCGTGGATCCGACGCCAGCTCCGGCCGTTCGATAAGCCGGCAAAGCGTTACGAACTGCTCCTGCTTGTTGGCGGCGATGTTGAGCAGACCGTCGCCGGTGCGAAAGGCGCCCGACGGTGCCGCCGTCATGTTCTCATTGCCCATCGGCTTGGGATCGACCCCGGCCGTCAGATAGTTGGAAACCGGCCAGCCAAGCGCCGACAATGTGCATTCAAGCATCGACACGTCGAGAAAAGCACCCTCGCCGCTCGTCTTCTGCCTTACCAGCGCCGAGACGATGGCGAAGGCCCCGACCAGTCCGCCCAGCGTGTCGGCGACGGGATAGCCGACCCGCAAGGGTGCCGTCTCCGGCGTGCCGGTGATGCTCATAATGCCCGAAAGGCCTTGGATGATCTGGTCATAGGCCGGATTGTCGCGCATCGGCCCGGTCTGGCCGAAGCCTGATATCGCGCAGTAGACAAGGTTGGGGCGGACCGCCTTCAGCGCCTCGTAGCCGAGGCCAAGCCGGCCCATGACGCCGGGGCGGAAGTTTTCCACCAGCGCATCGGCGCTGGCGACCAGGTCGAGGAAGCGTTCGCGCTCGGCTTCCTTCTTGAGGTCGAGCACGACGGAGCGTTTGCCGGCATTCTGAGCCAGGAACGAAGCTCCCATGCCGGCCTGGTTGAGTTCCGGCGAACCGCCGAGCTGTCGCGCCAGGTCGCCGCCTTGCGGCGCCTCGACCTTGATGACGTCGGCGCCGAGCAGCGCCAACTGGTAGGCGCAGTAGGGCCCGGCCAGGACGTTGGTCAGGTCGAGCACGCGAATGCCGGAAAGCAGGTCTGTCATGTCACTTCAAATCGATCAGGCATCGCCCGGCACATGCTCCGGCCCCCGCAATCGGCGGCGTTCGATGTAGGCCCAGATATGCGGCCCGACCAGGCCGATGAAGGCCAGCGTCAGCAGGGTCAGCGACAGCGGGTGCTTGTAGAACACCGACCAGTCGCCGTTCGAGATCGTCATGGCGCGGCGGAATTGGGTTTCGGCGAGCGGTCCCAGGATCATGCCGATGATGACGGGCGCGGTCGGGAAATCGAAGCGCCGCATCAGGAAGCCGGCAGCACCCAGGAGATAGAGGATGGCGAGGTCGATCGGCGACTGCGAAATGCCGTAGGTGCCGACGGTGGCGAAAACCAGGATGCCGGCATAGAGCTGCGGCGCCGGGATCTTCAGCAGCCGCACCCAAAGCCCGATCAGCGGCAGATTGAGGATGACGAGAATGACGTTGGCGATGAACAGGCTGGCGATCAGTCCCCAGACCAGGTTGCCTTGTGTCGTCAGAAGCAGCGGGCCTGGATTGATGCCGTAGCTCTGGAAGGCCGAAAGCATGATTGCCGCCGTCGCCGAGGTCGGCAGCCCGAGCGTCAGCATCGGCACCAGCACGCCGGCGGCCGAGGCATTGTTGGCGGCCTCCGGACCGGCTACGCCCTCGATGGCGCCAACCGTGCCGAATTCCTGCTTGTGCTTCGAAAGCTTCTTTTCGATTGCATAGGACAGGAAGGTCGGGATCTCGGCGCCGCCGGCCGGCATGGCGCCGATCGGGAAGCCGATCGCGGCGCCGCGCAACCAGGGCTTCCACGAGCGCCTCCATTCGGCCGCCGTCATATAGAGCGAGCCCTTCAGCGGCACGATCTCGTCCTTGCCGGCATAACGGCGCGAGGCCATGTAGAGCGTCTCACCGACGGCGAACAGGCCGACGGCGGCGATGATGACGTCGACGCCGTCGAGCAGTTCGGTCATGCCGAAGGTGAAGCGCGGCTGGCCGGTCTGCAGGTCGACCCCGATCATGCCGATAACAAAGCCGGCGAACAGGCTGGTCAAGCCGCGCACCGAGGACGAGCCCAGCACCGCCGAAACCGTGATGAAGGCCAGCACCATCAGCGAGAAATATTCGGCCGGGCCGAAGGCCAGCGCGAACCTGACCACGATAGGCGCCAGGAAGGCGACGCCCAGCGTGCCGAGAGTGCCGGCGACGAAGGAGCCGATCGCCGAGGTGGCAAGTGCGGCGCCGCCGCGCCCGGACCGGGCCATCTTGTTGCCTTCCAGCGCGGTGACGATGGTAGCGCTTTCGCCTGGCGTGTTGAGCAGGATCGAGGTCGTCGAGCCGCCATACATGGCCCCGTAATAGATGCCGGCAAACAGGATGAAGGAGGCCTCCGGCGCAACCTGGTAGGTGATCGGCAGAAGCAGCGCGATGGTCAGCGCCGGTCCGAGGCCGGGCAGCACGCCGATGGCGGTGCCAAGCGTGGTGCCGAGCAGGCACCACAGAAGGTTGACCGGAGTGAAGGCGACGGCGAAACCGTGTGCCAGATGGCCTAGCGTTTCCATGGCGTCAGCCCCTCAGCGTGCTGGTGAACGCATCGATTACCGTATTCAGCTGGTTCTCGATGAAACCGGCGCCGATATTGACGCCGAGCGCCCTGGCGAAGCCGAAATAGGCGGCCAGCGCCAGCACGAGGCCAGTGAGCGCATCGCGCAGCGTATGCCGGCTGCCGAAGCCGTAGCAGACCAGAACGAACATGATGACGGATGCCGCGGTGAAGCCGAGCGGCTGGATCAGGAGCAGGTTGGCGATAAGGCCGATGACGACGAAGCCCATCGCCTTCCAGTCGGTCGGCGTCTCCTTTTCCTCCTCCGGCTGCCAGCCGCCGCGCAGTGCGGCGACGATGAGCAGGAGCGAAAGAACCACCAGGCCGAACATGGTCAGGTAGGGAAAGACGGTCGGGCCGACCTTAGAGTAGAGCGGCGACACCGGGATCGCCAAGGTCTGCCAGGCGACCGCCCCGGCACAGGCCAGAAGCCCGATACCGATCAGCAGTTCGGGTACGGCAAGGCGCGAGGACGCAGCCTGCTGGTCGCTGGTGCTCATGAATGTCCTCCCAAGACAGCCGGCATCACACAGCCGGCTTTTATCCTATCTTCATCCCCGGTGGATCGCATGCCAATGCGAACGGCGGGAGGAAAAAGGGCGGACCATGGACCCGCCCCCTTCAGGGAAATCAGGCGAGCCCGAGATCCTTGAGGATGGCTTCGATGCGAGCCGTATCCTCGGCAAGGAACTTCGCATAGTCGTCGCCGGTGAGCAGGATGGGCGTCCAGTTGCGGTTCTTGCATTCCGTGGCCCAGGCATCGCTCTTGGCCATGGTCTCGACCAGCGTGATCATCGCCGCCTTATCGGTATCGGAGACGCCGGGGGGTGCGAAGACGCCGCGCCAGTTGAACAGTTCGACGTCGATGCCGGCTTCCTTCAGCGTTGGCGCATCGATGCCCTCCTGCCGCTTGTCGGCGGAAATGGCGAGCAGCCTGAGCGCCCCGGCCTTGACCTGTTCGGAGAACTCGCCAAAGCCGGAAATGCCCGCCGCCACCTGGTTGCCGAGCAGCGCTGACAGCGCCTCGCCGCCGCCCGCGAACGGCACGTAGGACAGGTTTGTCGCCGGCACGCCCGCCGTCTTGGCGATCAGGCCGAACAGGATATGGTCCGAACCGCCGGCCGAGCCGCCGGCGACGGGAACCTTCGTCGGATCCTCTTTAAGCGCGGCGACGAAGTCGGCGGCCGTCTTGAACGGCGAGGCCGCCGGCACCACCAGCGCTTCGAACTCGCCGGTGAGCCGGGCGATCGGCGTGACCTGCGTCAAATTATTGGCAGCCTTGTTGGCGATGATGGCGCCGACCATGACCATGCCGCCAACCATCAGCGAATTGCCCTTGCCGTTCCATTGACTGATGAATTGCGGCAGCCCGACCGTGCCGCCGGCGCCGCCGACATTGGTGATCTGCGAGCCGGAGATCAGCTTCTCGCTGCGCAGCACCTGGTCCATCGTGCGCGCGGTCTGGTCCCAGCCGCCACCGGGCGCGGCCGGCACGAAAATCTGTATCTGCGGCGTGCCTTGGGCAAGAGCGGGAGAAAGACGCGACGCCACCAGCCCGGCGGCCCCCGCGGCAGCGGTGCTCATCAAAAATCTGCGTCTGTTCAGCATGGGATTCCTCCAAATCACGACACCTCCTCCGGTGCCCGCCAAAAACGCGCCTGAAACCAGACCCGTGCTTGAGTTCAAGCAGACTTTACCGCGTTCCGTCAACAGGAACGATATTCTGCTGGACAGAATGCTCGAGCTGCGCGACACAATCGCGCCGCTCGACCTTTGTTCGACTGGGGACCAATGAATTCGGCAGGCAAACCAGCTGGCATCGAAATCCGGAGCACGTCAGCCGACGGTGTTGCCGCGCTTGACCGGGCCATTGCCATCCTCGATGCATTCACCACGGCGGACCGCTCGCTCAGCCTTTCCGAGATCGCGGCTCGAACCGGGCTCTATAAGAGCACCATTCTGCGGCTGGCCAATTCGCTTTTGCGCGGACAGTTGCTCGAGCGCCTGGACGACGGCCGTTACCGCATCGGACCGGCCAGCTTCCGGCTCGGCGCGCTCTATCAGCGGTCGGTCGTGGCGGTCGACATCCTGCTGCCGATCATGCGCGATCTCTGCGAACTAAGCTGGGAAAGCGTTGCGTTCTATGTCCGCTCGGGAGACGTGCGCACCTGTCTCTATCGCGTCGAGTCCAAGCATCCTATCCGCTATACGATCCGCGAGGGTGACGTCCTGCCGTTGCTGGTGGGCTCCGGCGGGCGTGTGCTGGCGGCGTTTTCCGGACAGCCGGGCGAACCCTACGAAACCATCCGCAAGACGTGCAACTGCCTCGCCATCGGCGACCGCGACCCGCAGACGGCGGGCGTCTCGGCGCCGGTGTTCGGGCCTGGGCGGGTTCTGCTCGGCGCCTTGACCCTGGCCGGCCCGAGCACACGCGTCGACGCGGCCCTCCTGCGGCGCATGCGGCGGCCGCTGCTCGAGGCGGCGGCCCGCGCCACCCGCGCCTTCGGCGAGGATGCCTCGATGCTCGATGAAGCGGCTCGCGAAGCCGCGGTGCAAACGGATAATGCCAGTCCCGGCGCGGTTATCAGGAGCAGACGGCGTTCTCGGATCATTTCGACGCCCTTGCGGAACGACCGCTAATGCATGCCGCCCAAAGGGACCTCGGCTTTGGGAGAACGATGTAAAACAAGAAAGCTAAGCGCAGCGCATGAATCCGTTTTGACGCCGCTTTAGGCACTTGGCGAGTGCTCAGGCCAACCGCTCCAGCAGGATGGTCCGGGTTTCGTGATAGATGGTCCGCGCCACCTCCCGGTAGCCGCACTTCGTCGCCACGTTCAAGGAAGCGGTGTTTTCGGGGTCGATGATGCAGACGGTTTTGCCACGTCCGAAGGTCTCGTCGCCCCAGCCAAGCACGCGGCTGACGATCTCGGTGGCGAGGCCGGCGCCGTGGGCGGCCGGAGCGAGCGCCCACCCGGCCTCCGGAATGCCCTCTATCGGCGGCTCCATATCGCGCTTGAGGTCGTGAAACCCGGCCTCACCGACGAAACGGCCCGTCGCCTTGTCCTCGATCGCCCAGAAACCGTAGCCGAGCAGCGACCAGAGCCCGGCGTGACGCAGGAAGCGCATCCAGCTCTCTTCTCGCGTGCGCGGCCTGCCGCCGATGAAGCGGGTGACGACCGGATCGGCCCACATGGCGACATAGGCGTCGAAATCCTCCAGCCGGTGCGCTCGCAGGATGGCGCGCGCCGTTTCGATCACCGGAACGCCGCTTGTGTTGTGATGGTTCATGGGTCGCCCTCGCTCAAACCTGCAAAACACCTAGCAAATCACCGGCCGCGAGCAAGGGCCAGGCCGGCGCGGATCATCTTCCAGACAGACGGCGCGCGCTTGGCGTGTCTCGATCCAGCCGGGGCAGTCGTTCCTCCGATGGTCCGGCCGCGCCTCATGGGCCGCCAGCCAGAACGGTTGCGGATATCAGCACTTTGCCATTTGAGTACGATTGCAATCTGTTAGCCTGCCCTAGTTGTATCCGTGCAGCCGGTGTCGAGGAGAACTCCGCGCGGCGGTTGAAGATTTAAGCTCTGGGAGGAAACCACGATGAGAAGATTTGTCGCCGCTCTGGCTGCCGCCGTGGCGGTCATGCTTTATCCCGTCGCCGCAGGCGCGCAAACCTATCCCGAACGCACCATCACCGTCGTGGTGCCGTTTGCGGCCGGCGGCCCGACCGACACGGTCACGCGTCTTGTCGCGGAAGCCATGTCCAAGGATCTCGGCCAGCAGGTCATCGTCGAGAATGTCGGCGGCGCCGGTGGCACGCTGGGCGCTGGCCGCGTCGCGAAGGCCGAGCCGGACGGTTACACCCTGCTCCTCCATCACATCGGCATGGCCACCAGTGCCACACTCTACCGAAAGCTCGCCTACGACACGCTGAACGCCTTCGAATATGTCGGCCTCGTCACCGAGGTGCCAATGACCATCGTTGGCCGAAAGGACCTCGAGCCGGCCGATTTGAAGGGATTGGTCGAGTACGCCAAGGCCAACAAGGATAGCGTCACCGTAGCCAATGCCGGCATAGGTGCTGCCTCGCATCTCTGCGGCATGCTGTTCATGAGCGCTATCAAGACGCCGCTGGTCACCGTCCCCTACAAGGGCACCGGCCCGGCCATGACCGATCTCCTCGGCGGCCAGGTCGACATCATGTGCGACCAGACGACCAACACCACCAAGCAGATCCAGGGCGGCACGATCAAGGCTTACGCCGTCACCTCGCCGGAGCGCCTCGATGTGCTGCCCGATGTCCCGACGACGACGGAAGCCGGCCTTCCCGACGTGCAGGTCAGCATCTGGCACGGTCTTTATGCCCCCAAGGGCACTCCGGCGGAGATCACCGAACGGCTGTCGAAATCCCTGCAGGTCGCGCTGAAGGACGAGAACGTCGCCGCCCGCTTCGCCGAGCTCGGCACCAGGCCGTCGCCGCAGGCCGACGCGACGCCGGCCGCGCTGAAGGCCAAGCTGGAAAACGAGATCGCGCGCTGGAAGCCGATCATCGAAGCCGCCGGCCAATACGCCGACTGAGTTTTGAACGGGGCGCCGCCGGCGCCCCGTTTTCGCTTCGGTATCGTCGCGCGCCCGCAGCTTGGGAGGAATGTCATGAAGGCTTTCGCAATCGACAGGACGAACGGCATATGCGCTGCGCTGTTCATCGTTTTCGGCGCATTTTTCGCGTTGCAGTCGCTCGGCCTGGAAATCGGCACCGCCTTCCGCATGGGGCCGGGCTATTTCCCGCTGGTGCTGGCGATCGTGCTGATCCTGCTTGGCCTCGTCATCCTCTTCCAGGCGGTGCGATTCGAGGGCGATCCGATCGGCTACATTGCGTGGCGCGGCTCGCTGTTCATCCTTCCCGCTCCGATCTTCTTCGGCCTGACGGTGCGCGGCCTCGGCTTCATTCCGTCAATCTTCCTGACGGCGCTGATCGCATCGTTCGCCAGCGGCCGCATGAAACCGCTGACCGCGTTCGTGCTGTCGGCTGGCCTGACCCTGTTTGCATTTTTCGTCTTCAGCTACGCACTCGGCCTTCCGTTCCGGCGCTTTGGCCCATGGCTGCCATTGTGAGGAGATGAGCATGGAGCTCCTCGACAATCTGGCGCTCGGCTTTTCGACCGCTTCATCGCTGACGAACCTTGGTTTCTGCCTGATCGGCGTCCTTCTTGGCACGCTGATCGGCGTCCTGCCCGGGATCGGCGCCACCGCGACCATCGCCATGCTCTTGCCGATCACCTTTCAGATCGGCGACCCGGTTTCCTCCCTCATCATGCTCGCCGGCATCTATTACGGTGCGCAATATGGCGGCTCGACCACAGCCATTCTCATCAACATGCCCGGCGAATCGTCCTCGGCCGTCACGGCGATCGACGGCTATCAGATGGCCAGGAACGGCCGCGCCGGCGCGGCACTCGCGATCGCGGCGATCGGTTCGTTCTTCGCCGGCACGGTGTCGACCTTCCTCGTCGCCATCTTCGCCCCGCCGCTGACCTCGATCGCGCTGGAATTCGGCGCGGCCGAATATTTTTCGCTGATGGTCGTCGGCCTCGTCTCGTCGGTCGCGCTTGCGCACGGTTCGATCGTCAAGGCGCTGGCGATGGTCGTGCTCGGTCTGTTGCTCGGCATTGTCGGCACCGATATCTACACCGGCACGCCGCGCTTCACGCTCGGTATCCCCGAATATGCCGACGGGCTGAATTTCGTCGCCGTGGCGGTCGGCGTCTTCGGCATCGCCGAGATCCTTCGCAACCTCGAGAACGAGCATGAGCGCTCGGTGATGATCCGAAAGGTTTCCGGCCTCATGCCCACCCGCGACGACTTCAGGCGCATGGCGGCGCCCATCGTGCGCGGAACGATCATCGGTTCAGCGCTCGGCATCCTGCCGGGAGGCGGCGCGATCCTCGCGGCCTTTGCCTCCTACACGGTCGAAAAGCGCGTATCGAAAAACCCCGAAGAATTCGGCAAGGGCGCGATCGCAGGTGTCGCCGGGCCGGAATCGGCCAACAATGCCGGCGCGCAGACCTCCTTCATCCCCATGCTGACGCTCGGCATTCCAGCCAATCCGGTCATGGCGCTGATGATCGGCGCGATGATCATCCAGGGCATCGTGCCCGGCCCGAATGTCGCGACCGAACAGCCGGCGCTTTTCTGGGGCATTATCGCCTCCATGTGGATCGGCAACCTGATGCTGATCGTCCTGAACCTGCCGCTGATCGGGCTCTGGGTGAAGCTGCTCACCATCCCCTATTACGTGCTTTTCCCGATCATCATGGCGTTCTGCTCGATCGGCGTTTACAGCGTCAACACCAATGTCTACGACCTCTACGCCGTCGCCTTTTTCGGCTTCCTCGGCTATCTCCTGACCAAACTGCGCTGCGAACCCGCGCCCCTGCTGCTCGGCTTCGTGCTTGGCCCCCTGCTTGAGGAAAATCTCCGCCGGGCCATGATTCTGTCGCGTGGCGATCCCAGCGCCTTCGTGACGAGACCGATCAGCGCCGGCCTGCTCCTCATCGCGCTCGCCGTGCTCGTCATCGTCTTCCTGCCCGCGGTCAAGAAGAAGCGCGAAGAGGTGTTTGTGGAGGAGAGTTAACTTATTGAATTCCGCTCGCTTCCTCGAGCGGAGCGATCTCGACCAGCGGCGCCGGCACGCTGGTCGTCTTTTCCTGCGCCTTGCAGAGGTCGGCGATGACGCAGGCCGGGCAATCCGGCTTGCGCGCCTTGCAGACGTAGCGGCCATGCAGGATCAGCCAGTGATGCGCGTGGCGCATATATTCGTCGGGAATGATCTTCAACAGCCCCTGCTCGACCTGGTCGGGCGTCTTGCCGGGCGCCAGTCCTATGCGGTTGCCGATGCGGAAGATGTGCGTGTCAACGGCCATCGTGTGCTGGCCGAAGGCCATGTTGAGCACGACGTTGGCGGTCTTGCGCCCGACCCCCGGCAATTTGACCAGTTCGTCCCGGCTGTCCGGCACCTCGCCACCATGATCGCGAATCAATGCCTGCGACAGCGCGATGACGTTCTTGGCCTTGTTGCGCCACAGACCGATGGTCCTGATATAGTCGCCGACCCTGGCCTCACCCAGATCCAGCATTTTGCGCGGCGTATCGGCGATCTTGAACAGCGCCCGCGTCGCCTTGTTGACGCCGGCGTCAGTCGCCTGCGCCGACAGCACGACGGCCACCAGCAGGGTGAAGGGATTTACATGTTCGAGCTCGCCCTTCGGCTCCGGCCGCTGGACGGCAAAGCGCCGGAAAATCTCATGCACCTCCGCCGGACTGTAGAGCGTTCTGGATCGGGCCGGCCTGGGGCTCGGCTTGGCGTTCGAGCCGTCGCGCCGTCCAGGCAGTGGCTTCTTTTCGGATTGTGCGGGTACTTTGGACTTGGGGCTTGCCATTTCCTTCCTATAATATCCAGATATGAACGACACAAATGCCTCGTTCCAGGCGGACGAACCCTTCTTCAGCGCCTTGCTGACCCCGCACCGGTCGCTGGGCAAGACCGGCTTCGCCGTGCTGATGGTCGCGCTGCTGTTCGGCTGGCTGGTGACCGGGGCTTTTTTCCTGTCGCGCGGCGCCTGGCCGGTTTTCGGCTTCTTCGGTCTGGACGTTGTCGCCGTCTACATTGCCTTCCGCATGAACTACCGTGCCGCCCGCGCCCGCGAGGAGGTGTCGATCTCGCGCACCAGCCTCGATATCCGCAAGACCGCGCCGTCGGGAAAATCGGAAGCGCACCGCTTCAACCCGTTCTGGGCGCGCTTTTCGGTCGCCCGTCACGCCGAAATCGGCATCACCCGGATGGCGGTCGAGGCGCAGGGACAAAACGTAGCGATCGGCGGCTTTCTCGACCCCGATTCCCGCGAAAGCTTCGCCACCGCCTTTTCACGTGCGCTCGCCACCGCCAAGGCGCGCTAGCCGAACAGCTTGCGTCCGGACCGCGTCGAAAAAGGGGACGACGTTTCAGAAGCGATAGCGCAAAAGCCTGCCGATCTTGCGCAGTGCAGGAATGTATTTCCAAAGCCGAACGAACAGCTGCGCGGACCAGCCCATGCGGGCGGCGTGTTCAGGTCCATAGGCCGGAATGTCTTCGATGAATCGCAGCTTCGGGACAGCCAGTTCCAGTTCGCGCGGATCCTCGATCGCCCAGTGGACCTCGGCGCCTGTCGCCCTGATCGCCGGATTGAGGCGCAGCAGCTTCAGGCCGAAACCGCTGTAAGCGTCGAAAATCAGGTCGCCGCCGGCAAGATGTATGACCAGGCGCGAGAACAGGCGGAACCCTTCCTCGGCCGGGAGATAGGGCGTCAGCCCCTCCGCCACCACGATGGCCGGTCGGTTCCGGGGCACTTCAGCCAGCCAGTCCGGCTCTGTTACCGACGAAGCGATGAGGCGATAGCGGTCGCGCGGCTGGTAAAGCTTGCGCCTGAGTTCAATGACTTCCGGATAGTCGACATCGAACCAGTCGACGCCTGGTGGCGGATCGACCCGGAAGATGCGCGTGTCGAGCCCGCACCCCAGATGCAGCACGATGGCATCAGGATTTCTGGCCAGAAACTCCTCGACGCGGACGTCCAGCGTCTTTGCCCTGATCGCCAGGCCGATGCCGAGATTGCTGTCGACCTTGAGTCTTGAGAAATCATAGTCGATCTTACGCACCGCCTCGTCGGCGAAACGATCCCCAAGCAGCGAATGGGGCATCCGGCTTTCCAGCGCCTTGCCGTAGAGCGTCATCAGCAAGGTTTCTTTCGCGCCGGCGAGATTTACCTTTTCACCCGCCATGGCGACTCCTGGGCTCGAAAACCAGAGTTTATCTGGGTATGCGCCGCAAGAAGGCAAGTTTCGGGTGGCGATCGGCGCCCCAAGGGCTGATATTCCGGCTCAAGGAGAATTCCCATGAGCACCCAGACAGCAGTCCTCAAGAAGGACATCACGCCCGAAGGCAACGACTACGAAATCGTGCGCCGCGCCATCGAGAAGATCAGCCTCGACTATCGCGATCAGCCTTCCCTCGAGGAGCTTGCAGAGGAGGTCGGCGAGACGCCGACCGGCCTGCAGAAGCTGTTCACACGCTGGGCCGGCCTTTCGCCCAAGGCTTTCCTGCAGGCGGTGACGCTGGACCATGCCCGCAGGCTGCTCGATTCCGGCATGCCGCTGCTTGAAACATCGTTCGAGCTCGGCATGTCCGGCCCCGGCCGGCTGCACGACCTGTTCGTCACCCATGAGGCGATGTCGCCGGGCGACTACAAGACGCGCGGCGCCGGGCTCACCATCAGCTATGGCTATCATACCTCGCCATTCGGCACCGCCCTGATCATGGCCACCGACCGAGGGCTTGCAGGCCTCGCCTTCAGCGATCCGGGCGAGGAGCGCGCTGCTTTCGCGGATATGTCCAGCCGCTGGCCGAATGCCGTCTATGTCGAGGACATGGCCGCGACCGGTCCCTACGCCGCGCGCATCTTCGACCCGACGCTGTGGCGCCCGGACCAGCCGCTGCATGTCGTGATGATCGGCACCGACTTCCAGGTTCGCGTCTGGGAGGCCTTGCTCCAGATTCCGATGGGCAAGGCTCGCACCTATTCCTCGATCGCCGCCAGCATCGGCGCGCCGAGCGCCAGCCGCGCCGTCGGCGCCGCCAACGGCGCCAACCCGCTCTCCTTCGTGGTGCCTTGCCACCGCGCCATCGGTAAATCCGGCGACCTCACCGGCTACCACTGGGGCCTGACCCGCAAGCGCGCCATTCTGGGCTGGGAGGCGGGACAGGTCACCTCTTGAAATCGGGAACGCCGGCGACCTGCCGCCGGCATTGTCACGTGGAAAACGACGACGCCCCGATGACTCGCATGACGCGGCACCGCGGCGCTTGCCATATCGGCATGCACTGGAAAGCAACGATCTTACAGGATAGCTTCCCGCTCATTCATGAGGAGGCATTCCTTGATCATCGTCGTCGGCTCGATCAATCTCGACCTTATCGCCAATGTCAACCGCTTGCCGAGCCCTGGCGAGACGGTGAGCGGCTCCGGTTTCGCCACCGCGCCCGGCGGCAAGGGCGCCAACCAGGCGTTGGCCGCCGCGCGCGCCGGCGAAAAGGTGCGCATGGTGGGAGCCGTCGGCAAGGATAGTTTCGCCGGCGAGGCCCTGGCGCTGCTGCGCCAGGCCAAGGTGGATCTGTCTGGCGTGGGCGAAACTTTTGCCTCGACGGGCACCGCGCTGATCATGGTCGGCGACGATGGCGAGAACATTATCGCCGTGGTACCGGGTGCCAACGCCTCGGTGCTGCCCGGCGACCTGTCCAAGGCCTTCCCCGGAAAAGGCGATGTCATGCTCCTGCAACACGAGATCCCGCTTGCGACCGTCGAAGCCGCGCTCGATCAGGCAAGCGCGGCCGGTGCCGTCACCGTGCTCAACACCGCACCCTTCCATCGCGACGCGGCCGGCTTGCTCGGCAAGGCCGACTATGTCGTCGCCAACGAGACCGAGTTCGACCTGTATGGCGAGGTGCTGTCGCTGAGCGGGCGCGACCGCGCGGCACGGATGCGCGACTTTGCCGGGAAAACCGGCCGCACCATCGTCGTCACGCTCGGCGGCGACGGCGTGATGGCGGCGACGCCGACCGATTCCCTGACGGTGCCCGCATTGAAGATCACCCCGGTCGACACGGTTGGTGCAGGCGACACCTTTTGCGGCTATTTCGCCGCCGGCCTGTCGTCGGGCCTGCCCCTCGAACAGGCGCTCGCCCGGGCCGGCGCGGCCGGCTCGCTGGCATGCCTGAAGCCGGGCGCCCAGCCGGCGATCCCGTTGGCCGCCGATGTCGACCAGGCACTCCTGAAATCCCGCTGAGACGACCAGAATGCGCCCCCAGACGAAGCATGCCGCGCCACCGGCCGGCGACATATGCCGCCTGCCCGCCGTCGAACTGGCCGACGCGATCCGGCAAAGGAAACTTTCGGTACGTGAGGTCGTGACGGCATTCCTCGACCGCATCGAAGCCGTCAACCCGCTCGTCAATGCCATCGTTTCCATGCGCGATCGCAGCGATATCCTGCGCGAGGCCGACGCAGCCGATGCCCGTCCGGACCGGGCCGGTGCGCTTTTCGGCCTGCCGATCGCGGTCAAGGATCTCGCAATGACCCGCGGCCTGCGCACTTCCTTCGGCTCGCCGATCTTCGCCGATTTCGTGCCGCAGGAGGACGATTTCTTCGTCGAGCGCATGCGCAACGCCGGTGCCATCATCATCGGCAAGACCAACGTTCCCGAATTCGGCCTCGGCTCCAACACCTACAATCCTGTGTTCGGCCCGACGCTGAACGCCTTTGATCCAGATTTGAGCGCCGGCGGCTCGAGCGGCGGCGCCGCGGTGGCGCTGGCGCTGGACATGGTGCCCGTCGCCGACGGCAGCGACTTCGGCGGCTCGTTGCGCAATCCAGCCGCCTGGAACAATGTCTATGGTTTCCGGCCATCGCAGGGGCTCGTCCCCGGCGGCCCGGACGTCGAGGTCTTTCATGCCCAGATGGGCGTCGATGGGCCGATGGGGCGCAATGTCGGCGACATGGCGCTGCTGCTCGACGTGCAGGCGGGCTATCATCCGCGCGCACCCTTGTCCTATGAGAAACAAGGCTCCTTCCTCGAAGGCCTGCATGTGCCCGCCAAAGGCGGCCGTGTCGCCTGGCTCGGTGATCTGGGCGGGCATTTGCCCATGAAGCCCGGCATCCTCGAGCTCTGCCGAGCCGCGCTCGACCGCTTCGGGCAGGCCTCGTTCAAGGCCGAGGCACTGGTGCCGGATTTTGATTTCGAGGCCTTGTGGCAGGCCTTCGTGACGTTGCGCCAGGCAAGCAGCGGCTGCGCGCTGAAAGTGCATTATGACGATCCCGCCAGGCGCGCCCTGTTGAAGCCCGAAGCCGTCTGGGAGGTGGAGAACGCGCAACTCCTGACGGCGCCTCGGATTCGCGCCGCCTCGGTCGTCCGGACGTCCTGGTACCGGACGCTGCTGTCGCTGTTCGACCGCTTCGACCTGATTGCATTGCCGACCGCGCAAGTCTTTCCGTTCGACGTCGGCACCCATTGGCCGCGCGAGATCGCCGGCCGGCCGATGGACAGCTATCACCGCTGGATGCAGGTTTCGGCGCCCGCCACCATGGGCGGCTGCCCGGCCGTCAGCGTGCCGGTCGGCTTCGACGCCAGAGGCCGGCCGATGGGCATGCAACTGATCGGCCGGCCGCGTGGCGACATGGCTGTGCTGAAGGCGGCGGCGGCCTATGAGACGACACTGCCGTGGCCGTCCGGCGCCTGAATCCGGTGCATCTGCGTATCGCGCGGCTCCATGTGCCGGCTTGCACCGGCATCGCCGCCATGCATTGATCGTGGCGCCGCACAGGCGGCATTCTGCCCGAGGGAAAAATCATGTCGCTGGAACTCTATGCCGCCTATGTCCTTGCGTGCGTCGTCATCATCCTGGTGCCAGGGCCGACGGTCACGCTGATCATCGCCAACAGCATCCGTCATGGCTCCCGCGCCGGCCTGGCCAATGTCGCCGGCACGCAGGCCGGCCTGGCGGTCATGATCGCCATCGTCGGCATCGGCCTCAACACGCTGATATCGGGCATGGGGCACTGGTTCGAATGGGTGCGGCTGATCGGTGCCGCCTACCTGATCTGGATGGGCGTGCAGATGTTCCGGTCCAAGGGCAAGCTGAATGCCGACGGAACGGCGCGGAAGCCGCGCGGCGGCTTTTTCGTGCAGGGCCTGCTGGTGGCGCTCAGCAACCCGAAGACGCTGATCTTCTTCGGCGCCTTCTTTCCGCAATTCATCGCGCCGCAAGGCAATTATTCGCTGCAGATCGCCGTCATGGGCCTCACCGCCATGATCTTCGCCGCCATGTCGGATTCGACTTATGCGCTGGCCGCCGGCCGCGCCGGTCGCATCCTGTCCGCCCGCCGCGTCAAGCTCCTGTCCAGGATCAGCGGCAGCTTCATGATCGGCGGCGGCCTGTGGCTGGCGTTTTCACGGTCGAAGTGAGCACCGCCGCCTTTCCTTCCCCCTTGTGGGGGAAGGTGGATCGGCGCGCAGCGCCGAGATGGTTGAGGGGTGCGTGACGGAGTGAGGCGTCGGCGTTCCCCGGAACACCCCTCATCCGACCTCGCTTCGCGAGGCCGCCTTTTCCCGCGAGGGGAGAGGGTAAGGAGGCGGATTTAAAGCCGCCCCAGCCGTTCCAGCAACAGCGCGAAGAAGCCGTCATGGTCGATGTCGCCCATCACCTTGGCGTTCTTTTCCCGCTTGGTGACGCCCCACCAGTCGATCACGGTCATGCCCATGGTCAGTTCCGAGCTAGTTTCCACGCTGACATTGCAGTTACGGCCTTTGAACAGCTCCGGTTTCAACAGGTAGGCGATGACGCAGGGGTCATGCAGCGGCCCGCCATCGGTGCCGTATTTCTCCTCGTCGAAACGCTCGAAAAACTCCAGCATCTCGGCCGTTGCGGTACCGACCTTGGTGCCGAGCTTGCGAAAGGCCTGGGTGCGCTTGGCGGTGGTCAGCGCCTTGTGGGTGACGTCGAGCGGCATCAGCACGATCGGAATGCCGGATTTCAACACCACCTCGGCCGCGTGCGGATCGACATAAATGTTGAATTCGGCCGCCGGCGTGACATTGCCGCCTTCGAAGAAGCCACCGCCCATCAGGATGATTTCCTTGATGCGCGGCGCGATCCTCGGCTCGCGGATCAGCGCCAGCGCGATATTGGTGAGCGGCCCGAGTGCGCACAGCGTGATGCTGCCGCTCTCTTCCTTCATCAGCGTCTCGACGATGAAATCGACGGCGTACTTATCCTGCAGCTTCATCGTCGGTTCGGGCAATTGTGGCCCGTTGAGGCCAGTTTGGCCATGCACCGCCTCGGCCGTAACCAGTTCACGCGCCAGCGGACGGACGGCGCCGGCATAGACCTTGATGTCGGGTCGGCCGGCCAGTTCGCAGATCTTGCGGGCGTTCTTTTCGGTAAGGTTCAGCGGCACGTTGCCGGCTACGGCTGATATGCCGACGATCTCCAGCTCGGGGCTGCCAAGCGCCAGCAATATGGCGACGGCATCGTCCTGGCCAGGATCCGTGTCGATGATGATCTTGCGTGTTTGGGGCATTTCAATTCCTTGTTTGGCCATGAGCCCATGCGTCCGAGCGAGCATGCGAAACGCACCGAACCGGCCTTGAGCTGCCGAACCGCTCCGCCCGGGGGACGAATCCCGGCGCAGCGCTTCTCCTTGCATCTCACTGCCGTTTCAAGCGCCATGTCGATCATTCTTGTGAGTCCACGACGTGGTCTTTTTGGGCGGGTGTTTTGATGGCTTGAACTTGGTCGTGGGGCGGACCATATCAAGACCATCGGGAAAAATGCCATCTGGGTTTTTCCAGTTTATGTCGCTCTTGAGAGGACAATGTAACATGAGCCGAATGACGCCTTTCTCCAGCCCGCTTCTCCTGGGTTTCGACGCCATGGAAAAGACGCTGGAGCGCCTGGCGAAATCCGGTGACAGCTATCCTCCTTACAACATCGAGCGGCTCAGCGGCGCCGACGGCAAGGCCGAAAGGCTGCGCATCACGCTCGCTGTCGCCGGTTTCGCCGAAAGCGATCTCGATGTCACCACGGAGGAAAACCAGTTGGTCGTGCGCGGTCGTCAGACCGACGATACCGAGCGCGAATTTCTTCACCGCGGCATCGCCGCACGCCAATTCCAGCGCTGCTTCGTGCTGGCCGACGGCATGCGGGTGATTGCGGCGGAGCTGAAGAACGGCCTTTTGTCGATCGATCTCGATCGGCCCGAGTCCGAGCGGCTGGTACGGAAAATAAACATATCGGTGAAAGACTGATCTTTGCCGATGGCTCTCATGCGGGATGGCCTACTGCCCAGAACCAGGGCGGCGTCTCGCGCCAAGGAGGCTTGAAATGACCAGAACTGACCAAAATCCTACACAAAATCCCACCATGACCAGCGGTGAATTCGCCCATCTCGGCGAGGGCTCGGTCGCTTATCTGCGCAAGGTTACGAGCGAGGAACTGCTCGGCCGTTTCCCGGGCATTGGCGAAATCGCGCCCGGCATGGAATTGTGGGCGCTGTTTGCCGCCAACGGCCAGCCGATCCTGCTTTCGGATGCGCGCGATCGCGCGCTGGCCGGCGCCATGGAAAACGACCTGACCACGGTCGCCATTCATTAAGGCGATTTTCCGCTGAAAACGAACGGGGCCGCCCGTGGCGGCCCTCGACCATCGTTTATCCAGAAAACGTCAGGCCGCGTGCGAGGCCTGGGTGTCCGACAGAAGCGCGTGGATTGCCACGGCGTCGCGCGTTCCCCTGATCTTGGCCACTGTATCGGCGTCGCGCAGCACCCGCGCGATGCGCGACAGCGCCTTCAGATGATCGGCGCCGGCCCCTTCAGGGGCCAGCAGCAGGAACACCAGGTCGACCGGCTGGTCGTCGAGCGCCTCGAAATCGACCGGCGTCTCCAGGCGGGCGAACACGCCGGCGATGCGCTTCACGCCGGCCAGCTTGCCGTGCGGAATGGCGATGCCGTTGCCGACCCCCGTCGAGCCGAGCCGCTCGCGCTGCAGGATGGTGTCGAACACTTCCCGCTCCGGAATGCCGGAAATCGCGGCCGCCCTCTCCGACAGCAATTGCAGAAGCTGCTTCTTGGAGTTCGCCTTCAACGCCGGCAATATCGCCGGAACGTTGATGAGATCGCTCAGATCCATACTTGAAATCCCTTGTTCGCCTGCCGTCACCAGTCCCCACCCCTCGTGCGGCCGGTTTTATCCCTGTGCGACCTTGGTCGTGGACGGATCGATCCAGCCGATGTTCCCATCCGGCCGGCGATAGACGATGTTGACGTGATTGTTTCCGGCGTTGCGGAAGACGAAGACCGGACTGTCCTTTGTGTCGAGTTCTATGACCGCCGACGCCACCGACATGGTCTTCAGCGTCATGGTCGATTCGGCGACGATGGCCGGCGCAAAATCCTCCGGAATGTCCTCGTCGTCATCGGCGAGTGGCGCCATCACCGTGTAGGCGATATCGGTGAGCTCGCCATTGCCCGAATTGTGCGATTTCAGCCGGCGCTTGTAGCGCCGAAGCCGGGTTTCCAGACGATCCGCCGCGGCCTCGAAAGCCAGCGTCGGGTCCTGGGCATCGCCGGTCGCCTGCAGCGAAGCGCCGGAATCCAGCCGGATCATGCAATCCGCCGAATAGCGCGAGCCCGATTTGATGACGGTGACATGTCCGGCAAAGCCGCGGTCGAAATATTTGCCGATCGCCTCGCCGACACGATCGTTGATGCGCGTACGGAACGCATCGCCGATATCCATGTGTTTTCCCGATATGCGCAGATTCATCTGAAAACTGACCTTCCTTGCTCAGGCTTCAAACTGGCCGGAGTTTATACTCGTGGTCCGTGCGCACAAGCTTTGCGGCGTCACTCGCGCCGATTTAAATCCAAACTTTCCGGTTGATCACAAGCCGCCTTCTTGACCATCCCTAGGCCATTGTCGTGACGGACCATCCGCTAGCGGGCGCCGAGCCCGTCTCATGCGGGCGGGCTTCTAGCCACTTCACCGCAGCTTGTCAATGAAGCACGAACCCTGTGGAAATCGCCGAACCTAGCGCCCGGCGCTGGCAAGGGCCCGCTTCTCGCGCCGGCGCTGCACCGAGGACGGGATATTCATGCCTTCCCTGTATTTGGCGACCGTACGCCTGGCGATATCGACGCCGCTTTCGCGCAACATGTCGACGATCGCGTCGTCGGACAGGACGTCGACGGTTTTTTCCTCGTCGATCAATTGTTTGATGCGGTCACGCACCGCTTCCGACGAATGCGCCTCGCCACCGCCCGACGCGGCTATCGAGGCGGTGAAGAAATAGCGCAGTTCGAACACGCCGCGCGGCGTCAGCATGTACTTGTTCGCGGTAACCCGGCTGACGGTCGATTCGTGCATGCCTATGGCGTCGGCCACCGTGCGCAGGTTGAGCGGCTTCAGCTGGCGCACGCCATGGACGAGGAAGGCATCCTGCTGGCGCACGATCTCCGATGCGACCTTGAGAATGGTCTTTGCCCGCTGATCGAGGCTTCGCGTCAGCCAATTGGCGTTCTGCAGGCACTCGGCCAGGAAATCCTTTTCGGCCTGGTTCTTGGCGTGCGGCGAAACCTGGGCGAAATAGATGTGGTCGACCAGCACGCGCGGCAGCGTTTCGGCGTTGAGCTCGACCGTCCAGCTGCCGTCATTGGCCGCGCGCACCTCGACATCGGCAATGACGGCGTCGCTGGCGCCGCCCGAAAAGGCCATGCCCGGCCGCGGATCGAGCGCCCGGACCTCGGCCAGCATGTCCAGCAGGTCCTCTTCGTCGACGCCGCAGATCCGCTTCAGCGTGTGGAAATCGCGGCGCGCCAGGAGTTCGAGGTTGGCAATCAGCGCCTTCATCGCCGGATCGAGCCTGTCGCGCACGGCAAGTTGCAGCGACAGGCATTCGGCAAGGTCGCGGGCGAACAGGCCGGCCGGCTCGAAGGTCTGGCACACCGACAGCACCTTGGCCACGGCGTCGGCGCCGCTACCAAGGCGCGAAGCTATCTCAGCCGTATCGGCGCGCATATAGCCGGTCTCGTCGAGGCCGTCCGCGAGTTCGCCGGCGATCAGGCGCGCCGCCGGATCGGTGAAAGCGAGCGCGATCTGCTCGCTGACATGATCGCGCAGCGTGATCGCGGTCGCCGCCATGTCGCCGGCATCGAAGCCTTCGGACGAGGACGTGCCGCCATTGCCGGTCGCCGATTTCCACTGTGCCGTGAGGTCTGGTCCGAGTCGCTCGCTGGTGCCCGGGTCGTCCGGGAACAGGTTCTCCAGCGATGTGTCGAGCTTTTCCGAGATTGCCTCGGCGCTCCATCCCGCTTCGGTCTCGAACCAGTCGCCGTCGGCCGCCGTTTCCGGTGCCGCCTCGGTCCTCGGCACCTGGTCGCTGGCGGCGTCGTCCTGCGGCTCGGCGCGCTCCAGCAACGGATTGCGCTCGATCTCCTCGTCGATGAAGTGCTCGAGTTCGGCATGGGTGAACTGCAGCAGCCGGATCGACTGCATCAGCTGTGGCGTCATCACCAGCGACTGCGACTGTCGTAGCTGTAGTTTCGCCGCCAACGCCATGGTTCGGTTTCAAACGCCTCGTCTGCATCCGGACTGCCGGAAGGAATTTTCGCGAACCGATAGAAACTGGCCCGGCTTTTGCTTGTCAAGGCAAACGCTAGCAAAACCCGCTTACCGGAGCGTTATCCCGGAGCAAAATCGCGAGAAAATGGCCCCTGACAGGAAAAAAATCGCGTCAGGAAACAAATTTCACGCTCAAAGCGTGAATCCCTCGCCCAGATAGAGCCGCCGCACGTCGGGATTTGCGACCACTTCATCGGCCCGGCCATGAGTGAGCACCTGGCCGGCATGGATGATGTAGGCGCGGTCGATCAGGCCGAGCGTCTCGCGCACATTGTGATCGGTGATGAGCACGCCGATGCCGCGCGCCGTCAAATGACGCACCAGTTGCTGGATGTCGGCGACGGCAATCGGGTCGATGCCGGCGAAAGGCTCGTCGAGCAGCATGTAGGCCGGGCGCGTGGCCAGCGCACGCGCGATCTCCAGGCGCCGACGTTCGCCGCCGGAAAGCGACATCGATGGCGCCTTGCGCAGATGGCTGATGTGGAACTCCTCGAGCAGTTCGTCGAGGCTGCGCTCGCGCTCCTTGCGGCTCTTTTCGACCACTTCCAGCACGGCGCGAATGTTCTGCTCGACGCTGAGGCCGCGGAAGATCGAGGCCTCCTGCGGCAGATATCCGATGCCCAGACGAGCACGCCGGTACATCGGCATGGAGGTGACATCGAAGCCGTCGATCTCGATCGTGCCCTCGTCCACCGGCACCAGGCCGGTGACCATGTAGAAACAGGTGGTCTTGCCGGCACCGTTCGGACCGAGCAGCCCGACGGCCTCGCCGGCACGCACCCCGAGCGTGACGCCGCTGACCACCTTGCGACCCTTGTAGCTCTTGGTCAGGCCCTTGGCGATCAAGGTTCCCTTGAACTTCGCCTTATCGGCGGTGACCGTGGCCGGAGCCGAAACCTTGCCGGCGGCCCGCCCCGGAAGACGCGCCGTCAGCGACGACAGGCTGGCCATCAGGGGTTCGTCGCTCCCGATTTCGGCGGTGGCGTCATCGACATGATGACACGTCCGCCGCAGCCGTCGACATTGGCGAGGCCAGTCTTCATCTGCACGGTGAGCTTGCAGCCCTTGAGGACATTGGGGCCTTGCGACAGCACCACTTCCTTGCCGGACAGGACCAGCACCTGCGTCTTCATGTCGAAGGTGCCATTGTCACCGGTCGCGATCTGGTCATTCGACTTGATGTAAACTTTTCCGCTGACTTCAAGGTGGTCGATGTTGGCGGAGCCGGTCATCGCCGCTCCCGCTGCTTCCGTCCCCTTTGCGGCCGCGTTCGGGTCCTTGACGTAGTAGACCATCATCTTGCCGGACTTGAGCAGGGTCGGTCCCTGCACGACCGTGACGTTGCCGGTGAACACGGCGACGTTGTCCGCCTGCCGGACCTCCAGCTTGTCGCTCTCGATCTGGATGGGCTTGTCGCCCGACAGTTTGAGCCCGGACGCGCTCTCGGCGGTGGATTGCGCCAGCGCCGGCGCAAGCCCCAGCAAAAGCAGCGCCGAAGCTGCGGCGGCAAGCCGTGTCGAACTAATGAGCCACATTCGCTTCTTCGCCCTTTGCCTCTGCCGCCTTCAGATTGGCGGGATCGATATTGACGCGCACCTTGTTCTCGAACACCAGAACCTTGCCATTGTCCTGCACCGACAAGGAATTCGCGGTGATCTGCGACCCGTCACGGCTGACGTCCACGGGGTCATCCGTCTTCATAGTGCCTTTGCCCATGTCGAGGAAGACCGATTTGAACTTGGCCTGAAGGCCGTCGGTCGTGGCGATCGTGACGTCGCTGGTCAGGTGCATCGTATTGCCGTCGCGATCGTAGGTGCCATGCGTGGCTTTGATCGCAGCGACATTGTCGGCCGCGATCGGCACCTTGGCGTCGATGCCGTCGAGTTCGATGATGCCTTGCGTGCTGACGTCCTGTATGGCGCGCAATGCCGTCATGGAATAGGGCAATTTCTGCTTGGTGAAGCCGTTGAGCTTGGGGTTGGCCATCACCAGCTTGCCGTTGGAAAAGGCGGTGCCTTCCGCCTGGACCGCGACGGACACCGGTGCGGCGAGGTAGGAATAGACCGGGAAGGCAATGGCGATCAACGCCGCTAGCACCGGCACGGCGAATTTAAGCACGCGCACCCGGCGCGAATGCCGCCGTGCGCGATCGAACGCGTCCCCCCTCGCCGGGCCGTCCGCCGGGGGAGCCAACTCCGTCTCGGTGCTGCTCGCTTCACTCGTTCGCGCTAACATAACTGCTTTCTTCTAAAACCCCTGCCCCGCTGGGCAACACCGCCTAAAGGTGGGACGTCGGCGCTTTCAAGCAAGCACAAGCCGACGAAAACCGCGAAAATGTGACAGTTGCTGTCGTGCAGATCAGAACGGATCAACACCGACAGCCCTGCTTCATAGCAGAAATAGACGTCTGGCGTACATTTTTCGTTACCATCGGCTCTCCCCTTACCTGCCGTTCGTTTCACGGACCAATCACGAAACCGACGTCTTGGCGGACGCTGACGCGCACTTGCCTCGCGTGCGCCGCGCGCGGATTGCCGCGTCATGCGCAGACGGAATTGCTTCCAGACCGGGACGTCATGGTCTAAAAGCATCTCTTTCCATCGACCGTGAGGCTGACCATGGCATTGAGAGCCGACGACCTGATCGACCGCCGCCGCTTGCGGCGTAAGCTGACCTTCTGGCGCGCTGCGGCCATCGCCATCGTTGCGCTCGGCGTCATTGCGATCTCGGCCTGGTTCTATCGCGACGATTTCGGCGGCTCGGCCGTCGATCATATCGCCAAGGTCAGGATCGAAGGCACCATAACCGAGGACGACGAACTGATCGAGCGGCTGGAAGCCATCCGCAAGTCGCCGAGGGTGAAAGGCGTGATCCTCGCCATCGATTCCCCCGGCGGCACCACCGTCGGCGGTGAATCGATCTATGAGGAGGTGCGCAAGCTCGCCGCCGACAAGCCTGTCGCGGCCGAGGTCGGCACGCTCGCCGCGTCGGCCGGCTACATGATCGCGAGCGCCACCGATCACATCGTCGCCCGCAAGACCTCGATCGTCGGCTCGATCGGCGTGTTGATCCAGTATCCTGATGTCAGCGGCCTGATGGACAAGCTCGGCGTCAAGCTGGAGGAAGTGAAATCCTCGCCGCTCAAGGCCTCGCCCTCGCCTTTCAAGCCGACCAACGAAGACGAGCGCGCCATGGTCCGCAAGCTCATCCTCGACAGCTACGACTGGTTCGTTGGCATCGTCGCCGAACGCCGCAAGATGACCCGCGAGCAAGCGCTGGCGCTCGCCGACGGATCGATCTTCACCGGTCGCCAGGGGGTCGCCAACGGCCTGATCGACGCCGTCGGCGGCGAGACCGAGGCGATCGACTGGCTGGTGACCAAGGGCGTCGACTCGAAACTCAAGGTGGTCGAATGGAAGGACACGGAGCGGCGCGGCGGCTTCCTGTTTTCCAAAGCGATGGTGCGCACGATCGCCGGCGCGCTCGGCCTGCCGGACTACAGCGGCGATATCATCCATGAACTTGGCGCCGACCGCTTGTTTCTTGACGGTCTCGTTTCCGTCTGGCACCCTTGAGATGCCGTTTGGGGTGGATGAAAAAGCAAACAAAATCATCCTCATAATTTCGACCGCACCGATTTCAGGGGACCCGTCCGATGATCAAGTCCGAACTTGTGCAGATTATTGCCACGCGCAATCCGCATCTTTTCCTGCGCGACGTTGAAAACATCGTCGGCGCGATTTTCGACGAGATCACCGACGCGCTCGCCGAAGGCAACCGGGTCGAATTGCGTGGCTTCGGCGCCTTTTCGGTGAAAAACCGCCCCGCCCGCACCGGCCGCAACCCGCGCACTGGTGAATCCGTCGAGGTCGAGGAGAAATGGGTGCCTTTCTTCAAGACCGGCAAGGAACTGCGCGAAAGGCTGAATGGCGGAAAGTAGGCGCGACGCCAGACCGGCCCTTCCCGGGAGGTCGGTTTCCGACGGAAAACATCATGCTCAATCGCTTCATGCTCATCGTGGTCTTCGTGCCCCTGGCGATCATCCTGATCGCGCTGGCCGTCGCCAATCGCGAACTCGTCGCCTTCACGCTGGATCCATTCAATCCCGGCAATCCGGCGCTGACGCTCACTTTGCCGCTGTTCATCTTCCTGTTCCTGGCCCTCGCCGTCGGCATGGTCGTCGGCAGCCTGGCGACCTGGGTCAAGCAGGGACGCTACCGCAAGCTGGCGCGCCAGCGCGGCGTCGAGGCCGAGAACCTGCGCCAGGCGATCGGCCGCACCCCGTCGACACCGCAGGGACCGGTGCTGCCGAAGCCGACCAACTGACCGCCGCACGGGCTGTGGGTTCTCGGGCCCGCGATTTTCTTCACGGAGTTTCCCATGCTGACCATTTCGGCCGCAGAGGTCGACCAGTCGTTGACCTTCCTGGGCCTAGTGGAGACGCTGCGCGTGGCTTTCCGTGACGGCGCGGTGCAACCCGTCCGGCATCATCACACGGTCGAACGGCCGGACGGTGAGGCCTCGACCTTGCTGCTGATGCCGGCCTGGACCGATTTCAACGCAGCCGGCATCTCGGCCGGGGGGCATATCGGCGTCAAGATCGTTACCGTCTCGCCCGACAACAATGCCATCGGCAAACCGGCAGTGATGGGGGTCTATCTCCTGCTCAACGGCGCCACCGGCGAACCGGAGGCCCTGATCGACGGCCAGCGGCTGACGCAATGGCGCACGGCCTGCGCCTCGGCGCTCGCCGCATCCTATCTGGCGCGCGAAGACGCTTCCCGGCTGCTGGTGATCGGGGCCGGTGCGCTGTCGCCATTCCTCGCCAAGGCGCATTGCGCCGTGCGGCCGATCAGGACCATCCGCATCTGGAATCGCACCTTGGACAACGCCGAGAAGGTCGCCGCCGGACTGCGCGCCGAGGGCTTCGCGGCGAGCGCAGCGACCGATCTCGATGCCGAGCTCGGCCAGGCCGATATCGTCTCGTCGGCGACGATCGCCACCGATCCGCTGATCAAGGGCGCCCGCCTGAAGCCGGGAAGCCATGTCGACATGGTCGGCGGCTTCACCCCGACAATGCGCGAAAGCGACGACGAGGCGATAGGGCGCGCCCGGGTCTATGTCGACACCCGCGCCGGCGCCACCAAGGAAGCGGGCGACATCGTCATACCGCTCGCTTCCGGCGTGCTGAAATCGGAAGCCATCATAGCCGATTTGCACGAGCTGGCGCGCGGTCAGAAGCAAGGGCGCCGGAGCGCCGACGAGATCACGCTGTTCAAGTCGGTCGGCGCCGCGCTCGAGGACCTTGCCGCCGGCATTGCCGTCTACAAGGCGCTCAGGACCTAGCTTACTGTCCCGGCTGGTTAGCGCCATAGCTTCGGCGATTACGGCGAAATCGGCCGCGCTTATCGAGAACAGGCCGAAGCGCAGTTGATACCCCCAATTCGGCTTGCCGGCCGTGAAGTCCAGCCTGTCGAGCAATGGCTTGATCGGCGCTTCCCCGGCCGCCGCCCAGTCGACGTCGCGGCGAAAGGGCGTGAAGCCGCCGCCCATGTCGCCTTGATAGGGTTCTCCCTCCCGTACCGTGCCGATCGCCGTGAACGCCCGCAGCCCGTCTTTCTCGCCCAAAATCGTTGTCGGCGAATAATAAACAATGCCGTCCCCGGGCTGCATCCGCCGCAGCGGCGCCGCCTTGCCGTGGTTGACCTGCATAAAGCCGCCCTCGCGGCCGCGCCGGA
This sequence comes from Mesorhizobium sp. B2-3-6, assembly GCF_006442305.1. NCBI lineage: Bacteria > Pseudomonadati > Pseudomonadota > Alphaproteobacteria > Hyphomicrobiales > Phyllobacteriaceae > Mesorhizobium > Mesorhizobium sp. B2-3-6. The sequence goes on from NZ_VFVW01000003.1 coordinate 573,059, forward strand.
CGTGCTGCGCCGACGCCACCGCGATCCAATACGCGCTCATTCCTGCTCCCCGTCGGCCTGCTGCCCGTCCGACAGCCAGTAGACCCGCAGGCGATGGTTGTCGGGATCGAGCGCAACGAAGGTGCGGCCGAAATCCATGTCGGTCGGCGCCTGCAGGATTTTCAGCCCACGTCCGGACCAGTCGGCATGGGCGGCATCGACTGCCTCGGGCGTATCCAGGGCAAAGACGATCTCGGCGCCGCCACCGGTCGCTGCCGCCGCCGGTTCCACCGTATGCCTCGACCAGAGACCGAGTTTGAAACCGTTGTCGAGCACGAACAGCACGAATGTCGGCGCGCTTTCGACCGGCTCGCGGCCGAGCAGCGCGCTGTAGAAGGCGCCGCTACGCTGCGGCTGGTCGACGTAGAGGATGACGAAATTGGGGGTGACCATGTCTGTTCTCCAGGGGTTTCGACCGGGACAGATATAAAGCGCATCACTGTCAGATTCTGGCAGTATCCGTCACGAAAGGCGCCCTGGACAGCTTACACACCGCTAACGCCGTGGGGTGTCGAGCGTTGCCCGCCATTCCTTCAGCAGCGCCTGACGGCGGCGCGGATAGCGCAGATCCGTCGTCTTGAGCTCGGCTATGCGGTCGGTGCGGAAATGCCGGAAATCCTGCCGTATTTCGCACCACGCCACCACGACCCGCACCTTGTCGAAGAAACCAAGCGCGAACGGCCACACGATGCGCCGCGAGCCCGCGCCACCGGCATCACGATAGAAGAAGTCCAGCTTGCGCTCGTTGCGGATCGCCTGCCGCACCAGGCCGAGATCGATGCCTTCGACAGTCCCGCTGGGCGGCCCGACCAGCAGTGCGGTGGCGTCGAGATCCTCGCGCAGATCATCCGGCAGCACCGACGCGATCTTGGCAAGCGCGTTGACGGCCGCTACCGAAAGCCGCGAATCCGGCTGCTTGGCGACCCAGCGCGAACCGAGCACAATTGCCTCGATCTCCTCGTCGCTGAACATCAACGGCGGCAGCATGAATCCGGGCTTCAGCACATAGCCGAGCCCCGCCTCGCCATCGATCGGCGCCCCCTGGCCCTGCAGCGTTGCGATGTCCCGGTAAAGCGTGCGAATTGAAATCCCGAGTTCGTCGGCGAGCGACTGCCCGCTCACCGGCATGCGATGCCGTCGTAATGTCTGGATCAGGTCGAGCAGGCGTTCGGAGCGGGACATATCGAAGATTTGCCTGTTTCTTTGACATTGGTCCATCGCAAGCCGACATGATCAGGCGACGCTTGCGCGGCGGACTTGGTTGCGAAGCCGGTTGCCCTATGTCAAAAGCGGCCACGCCTCGGAGATGCTCCTGCTTGAAATCTTTTCGCGACAAACGCCGCGACAGCCGTCCGCCCGCAAAAAGCGGTGCACGACAGGCGCGTCCGCATGAAGGTCGTGGAACGGCCCGGCCGGACGCCAGGCCGCAGGAGCGGCCCGACGCCAGGGCCGACGGGCGCCCCGAACCGAAGTCGGCGCCCCGCATCCTGGCCCGTCGCGACGGCGCTCTTCCGGCCGAACAGCTTCCGCTGATCCTCGAAGTGGCGCCCAATGCCGACTATGCGCTGCTCGACAGCGGCGCCGGCCAGAAGCTCGAACAATACGGTCCTTATCGGATCGTCCGCCCAGAGGGCCAGGCGATCTGGCAGAAGGCGCTGCCGGCAAGGGAATGGGACCGCGCCGACGCTGTCTTCACCGGCGATACCGACGAGGAAGGCGTTGGCCGCTGGCGCTTCCCCGGGACGCCGCTCGGCGAGACCTGGCCGATGAAGCACGACGGCATCGATTATCTCGGCCGCTTCACCTCGTTTCGCCATGTCGGCGTGTTTCCCGAGCAGGCCTCGCACTGGGATCACATGGCCGGACTGATCGCGGCGACCAGGCGGCCGGTCAAGGTGCTCAACCTGTTCGGCTATACCGGCCTTGCCTCGCTGGTAGCGGCGCGCGCCGGCGCGGAGGTCACCCATGTCGATGCCTCGAAAAAGGCGGTCGGCTGGGCTCGCGAAAACCAGGAGATGGCCGGGCTTGGCAACAAGCCGATCCGCTGGATCGTCGAAGACGCAGTGAAATTCGCCGAGCGCGAGGAGCGCCGCGGCAGCCGCTATGACATTGTTCTGTTCGACCCGCCCGCCTATGGCCGCGGCCCCAAGGGCGAGGTCTGGCAGTTGTTCGAGGACCTGCCGGCATTGACCGATCTCTGCCGATCGATCCTGACGCCGAAACCGCTTGCCGTGGTGCTGACCGCTTATTCGATCCGCGCCTCCTTCTTCGCCATCCATGCCCTCATGCGCGACACCTTTGCCGGCATGGGCGGCAAGGTTGAATCGGGCGAATTGATCATCCGCGAAAAATCGGCGGGCCGCGCGCTGTCGACCTCGCTGTTCTCGCGCTGGGTGGCCTGATGAGTGGATATGACGGCGCCCGTCCGGTCGGGCAGGTGAAAGAGGTCACCAGCCTCGCCAATCCGCTGGTCAAGGACATCAAGGCGCTGGCCTTGAAAAAATTCCGCGACCAGCAGAACGCCTTCATGGCCGAGGGACTGAAGCTGGTCATCGATGCGCTCGACCTCGGCTGGCAGATCAGGACCCTGGTCTTCGCCAAGGCCGGACGCGGCAACGCGGCGGTTGAGAAGGTCGCTGCGCGCACGGTGGCTTCCGGCGGCACGGTGCTTGAAGTCTCGGAAAAAGTGCTTGTCGCCATAACCCGCCGCGACAATCCGCAAATGGTGATCGGCGTTTTCTCGCAGAAATTCCTGGCCCTGAAGGATATCCGCGCCGACAATGGCGATGTCTGGGTGGCGCTCGACCGGGTGCGTGATCCCGGCAATCTCGGCACCGTCATCCGCACGGTGGACGCCGTAGGCGCGAAGGGCGTGATCCTGGTCGGAGACACCACCGATCCCTTTTCGGTGGAGACGGTGCGCGCCACCATGGGCTCTATCTTCGCCGTTCCGGTGGCCAAGGCGACGACCGAGGCATTCCTCGCCTGGCGCGGCGGGTTTTCGGGTCTCGTCGCCGGCACACACCTCAAAGGCGCGGTCGACTACCGCTCGGTCGATTTTTCCCGGGGGCCGGTGCTGCTGATGATGGGCAATGAGCAGCAAGGCCTGCCCGAAAGCCTGGCGGCGAGTTGCGACAGGCTGCTCAGGATTCCGCAGGCAGGGCGTGCCGATTCGCTCAATCTTGCCGTCGCCACCGGCGTCATGCTGTTCGAGATCCGCCGCGGCGCGCTGAAACTGGACCCTATGGTGGATTCGCAATGAGGGTTGCCCAATCGTGAAATCATGGTCTTCCTATGCGCTGCTGGTCGTCGCGGCCATCGCGCTCGACCAGTGGATAAAACATTTGGTCGAGATCGGCCTTCCCTTTCAGGAAAAGCTCGATCTCCTGCCCTTCCTGGCGCTGTTTCGCACCTATAATACCGGCATCGCCTTCTCGATGTTCTCATCCTTCGGCGATACCGGGCTGGTGATCATCGCCGTTCTCGTCGTCGCCTTCGTGCTCTATCTGGCCACGCACACGCCAGCGGGCCATGTTATTGCCCGCACCGGCTTTGCCCTGATCATCGGTGGCGCGCTCGGCAATCTGATCGACCGCGCCGTCTACGGCCACGTCATCGACTACATCCTGTTCCACACTCCGGTCTGGTCCTTCGCCGTGTTCAATCTCGCCGATGCCTTCATTTCGGTCGGCGCCGCGCTGGTCGTGCTTGACGAAGTTTTGGGCTGGCGGCGCCAGCCCAAGCCCCAGGGTCCCGACGCCTGACCGATTGACCCGGCGCGGCCGCCGCAGCAGAGTCCAAACGTCGATAGATCGAGGAGAGAAAAATGCCCGAAACCTTCAAAGCCATCCTCGTTTCGCGCGACGCCGAAAAGAAACAGTCGGTGGCGGTGACCGACCTCACCGAAGCCGATCTCATGGACGGTGACGTCACCGTCGCAGTCGAAGCGACGACGGTGAACTACAAGGATGGGCTCGCAATATCAGGCAAGGCGCCGGTCATTCGCCGCTGGCCCTTGGTGCCAGGCATCGATTTCGCCGGAACGGTCTTATCCTCTTCCCATCCCGACTGGCGCAAGGGAGACAAGGTCATCCTGAACGGCTGGGGCGTCGGCGAGACGCATTTTGGCGCCTATGCCGAACGCGCCCGCGTCAACGGCGACTGGCTGGTGCCGCTCCCCGACGGCATCAGCGCGCATGACGCGATGGCGGTCGGCACCGCGGGCTATACCGCAATGCTGTGCGTCATGGCACTGGAGCGGCACGGCATCGTGCCCGATCGCGGGCCCGTGGTGGTGACGGGCGCGGCCGGCGGCGTCGGTTCGGTCGCGGTCTCCATCCTGTCCAGCCTGGGCTATCACGTCATTGCCTCGACCGGGCGCAATGCCGAAAGCCCGTATCTCATCGATCTTGGCGCCGCGGAGGTGATATCGCGTGACGAACTCAGCCAGCCGACCAAGCCGCTCGCCAAGGAGCGTTGGGCGGGCGGCATCGATTCCGTCGGCAGCCACACACTGGCCAATGTGCTCTCTATGACCTCCTATGGCGGTGCCGTCGCGGCCTGCGGCCTGGCCGGCGGCATGGACCTGCCGTCGAGCGTGGCACCTTTCATCCTGCGCGGCGTTTCGCTGCTCGGCATCGATTCGGTGATGGCGCCGAAACCGGTGCGGCTCGAGGCCTGGCGCCGCATCGGCGCCGACCTGGATCTGCGCAAGCTCGCCAGCCTGTCCACGACCATCGGCTTCGACGACATCATCGACGCCGCGCGCGACATCGTCGACGGCAAGATCCGCGGCCGCGTCGTCGTAGACATGCAGTGAGTTCGCCGGGGTAAAACAACCTATCCGCTAAAATTCGAACGATCCCCCGCAGGCTTCCATAATTTCTGTCCGGTAGGGTTTTCGCATGGTCGCGGAATCCGGCATCCAGGAAGCGGGGACTGGCGAAGACGTCGATGCGGTACCCGCGCCGGCGTCGGCGCGGCGGTTCGTCGCCGCACCGCCGCTGGCGCCTGAGCCGCAACAGGCCAGGAATCAGCCGCGATTGGCCGGCCGCGAAGGCTTGCCGCTGTTGACCTTCGTCGCCATCATCATGCTGGCGGGGCTGACGCACCTGACCGGCGCGCCGATCTTCATCAGCCTCGCTTTGCTGGCGACCGGCCTTGCCGGCTTCGGCCTGCACCTGCGCGCCAGAAGGAACGAATACCGCACCGCCGCGCTGCTTGATGAAACCACGGCTCGCAGCCGTGCCGAGATCGAGACGCTGGCCGATCGCATGTGGGAGATGCAGGAGAGCGAAGAGCGCTTTCGCGGCCTGATCGACGCGCTTGGCGATCTCGTCATTCATCGCGACCGCGACGGCTATATCGTCTATGCCAACAAGGTGTTCGCCGATCTCGTCGAGGTCGACCAGCGCGACCTCGCCGGCAAGACCCTGGCGGAACTCGGCATCGAAGTCGGTATCGTTCCCGACGCCGCGTTTTCCGACCATGAATGTCTGAGTTCCACCGACGTCGCCATCCGCACGCCCGGGGGTTCGCGCTGGTTCTCGTGGATCGAACTGTCGGTGCGCGACAAGGACAGCGGTGCTGTCTCGCATCGCGCCATCGCCCGCGACATCACCGCCCGCAAGCGTGCCGAATCCTCGCTGATCACCGCGCGCGAGCGGGCCGAATACGCAAGCCAGGCCAAATCGCGCTTCCTCGCCACCGTCAGCCATGAAATCCGCACGCCGATGAACGGCATCATGGGCATGGCCAGGCTGTTGGCCGATACCAGCCTGTCGCCGGAGCAGCAGACCTATGTCGGCGCCATTTCGACCTCGGCCAGCGCGCTGCTGGCCCTCATCGAGGACCTGCTCGACTATTCCAAGATCGAGGCGGGACGCTTCGATCCCGAACCGCAGCCAATGTCGGTGCGCGAGATCGCCGACAACGTTGTCGAGCTCCTCGCCGCGCGCGCCTTCTCCAAGGATATCGGCCTCGGCTGCCATGTCGAGCCCGACGTGCCGCAATTGATCACCGCAGATCCGGGCCGGGTCAGGCAGGTGCTGCTCAACCTGATCGGCAACGCCATCAAGTTCACCGACAGCGGCGGGGTGCTGGTGAGTATAGCGCGCGCCCGCACTGAAACCACCGACCGCATATGCTTCACCATCGCGGATACCGGGCCAGGCCTGCATGAAGACGACATGGAGCGCATTTTCGAGGAGTTCGAGCAGGCCGACGGTACCTCGACGCGCGCGCATGGCGGAGCCGGTCTCGGTCTTGCCATCTCCAAGCGCCTGGTGACCGCCATGGGCGGCACGATTTCCGTCTCCAGCCGGCTGGGTCAGGGTTCGGAATTCGTCTTCGATATCCCGGCCATCTCCGCGAGCGAGCCACCACCGGGCCGCATGGACGCGCTTCAGGGCAGGCACGCGGTAATCCTGTCGAGAAATATCGTCGAGGCCGACGCCATCGCCCGCAGCATCCGCGCCAACGGCGGCGCGGTCGATATCGCCACCACCGTGGCGCAGGCGGCATCGTTCTCCGGCGATTGCGACGTGCTGCTGGTCGACGCGGCCATGGAAGAGGGCGACGGAAGACTGCTCAAGCGGCTGCGCCAAAGCGGTTTTTCCGATTGCGAAGCCATCACGCTGATCGCCCCGACCGATCGCGGCATGCTCGGCGAGTTCCGCGCCAGCGGCTACGCGACCTTCCTCGCCAGACCGGTGCGAGGCGGAACACTTTTGCGTGTGCTTCTGAGCAGTCATGCGCCGGCGCTTGCCCCGACACGGCCGGAAAAGCCCCACCCGCCGGCGCTTCGCGCCGCCAGTGATCGCCAGCGTGGCCTGTCGGTGCTGATCGCCGAGGACAATGACATCAACGCCATGCTCGCTCGCGCCACGCTGCTGAAGGCCGGTCATCGCGTCAAGGTTGTCGGCAACGGCAAGGCGGCGGTCGAGGCCGTTACCGGTGCCGGACACAAACACCGCTTCGACGTGGTGCTGATGGACCTGCACATGCCGGTGATGGATGGGATGGACGCCATCGCCGCCATCCGCCGTCATGAGGAGGAGACCGCCGTGCCGCCAGTGCCCATCATGGTGCTGTCGGCCGACAGCCAGGAAAAGACCCGCCATGCGGTGCTCGCCCACGGCGCCAGCGGCTTTGTCACCAAGCCGCTCGACCCCGATGCACTGGTCGACGCCATCGAGGGGCAGGTCGCCGCCTGAGACTTTTTTTCATCCATCTCCTGCCGAGCGGCGCCACCTTGCTTTTGCATAACGTAGCCGGTTGACCGTATTCGCCAGCCGACGAAGTATTGCCCGCGACGCCGTATCACGGTACTGTCACAATCCTGTTGCACCTACACCGTATCCCCGTGCCAAGAGGGATGGCTCGAAGGAGAATCACTCGTGCATACAGTTATGCCGGAATGTGACACTCGGCCGAACGCCGGCGGCGCCTTGCTTGCCGGGCGCAATGTCGATTCCGTCACAAAGGGCGCAGCGCTCGGCCGTATCGGCAACCTCGAAGTGCGGCTGGCCCGCAACGAGGCCGAGATCGCGGCCGCGCAGGAAGTGCGCTACCGGGTATTCTACGACGAGCTTGGCGCCAGGAAGAACCTGTTTCAGGTGCAGGACCGCCGTGATGCCGACCGCTTCGATCCGCACTGCGATCACCTGCTCGTCTTCGATACCTCGCTTTCCGGCCCCGAACATCGCCGCATCGTCGGGACCTACCGGCTGCTGCGGCAAGAAATCGCTGCGGCCGCCGGCGGCTTCTATTCCGAAGGCGAGTTCGAGCTGACCAAGCTCATCGCCCGTCACCCCGGCCAGCGCTTTCTCGAGCTCGGCCGCTCTTGCGTCCTGCCGGAATACCGTTCGAAGCGCACCATCGAGGCGTTGTGGCAAGGCATCTGGGCCTACATCAACCACTACGGCATTGGCGTGATGACCGGCTGTGCGTCTTTCCAGGGCACGGTGCCGGCGGCCCATGCCGAGGCGCTCACCTATCTGGCGCATCACTGCCGCACGAATTCGGCTTGGGACGTGCGCGCCGTCGCCGGGCGCTATTGTTCCATGGACCTGATGCCGATCGAGGCGGTCAATGCCAAGGCAGCGATCGCTGCGATGCCGCCCTTGGTCAAGGGCTATCTCAGGGTCGGCGCCCGCATCGGCGACGGCTGCGTCATCGATCGTGAATTCTCGACGGTCGATGTGTTCGTGGTGATGCCGGTCAAGGAGATCGGCGCCCGCTACGTCAATTATTACGGCGGGGAAGCGCAGCGTTTTGCGGCGTGATCGGTAGTCAGTAGTCAGTAGTGAAGACATCATAATTTACACCTACTGATTAACCCTAATCACTACTCACTACTCACTACTCACTACTCACTAATCACTAACCCCTAATCCCTTCTCTCACGAAATATCCTCCGGCCGCCTGCCGGGCCGGCTCTTGTAAGACGCAAACGACCAGCCGAATTTGAGCGCGCCGCCGCGCACGGCGAATGCCGCGGCGAAACCGGCCAAGCCTGAGACGATCTGCGGCAGTCCGGCGACATCGCCCAATGTGAAGATTGACGCGCCAACCAGGGCGGCCGTGACATAGATTTCCGGCCTCAGCAGCACCGAAGGCTCCCCTGCCAGCACGTCGCGCAGGATGCCGCCGAATGTGGCGGTCAGCACGCCGGTGATGACGGAAACGACCGGCGAACCGGTGATGGCCAACCCTTTGGCCGCACCCATCACCGAAAAAGCGGCTAGCCCGACGGCGTCGAGCCAGAGCAGCCACTTCCAGCGGGATTCGACACGGTGTGCGCTGAAAAACACCAGCACCGCAACCGCCGCGCAGATCAGCACATAGCTGGAATTGGCGATCCAGAAAACCGGCAGGTTAAGGATGACGTCGCGAAGAGTGCCGCCGCCGATGCCGGTGACGCACGCCAGGAAAAGGAAGCCGATAACGTCGAGCTGCTTGCGCGACGCGGCAAGCGCACCTGTCGCCGCGAAGACCGCAACGCCGGCATAGTCGAGAAGCGCGATGGGGTTCAAGGGCGGGACCAGGAAGTAAGGGAGTAGGGGAGTAGGGGAGTATGTTTAGCACGAAGCCGTACTGTTGATACGCCCCTTACTGCCTTACTGCCTTACTGCCTTACTGCCTTACTGCCTTACTGCCTTGCCCTATTCCCTATTCCCTATTCCCTATTCCCCTAACTACGCGTCCTTCTCCGCCTGCTCGTTGACGGGCCCCGGCTCGACCGGCGCTTCGCCGGCGGCGATTTTCGGGCCGCCCTTGGCAACGCCGACCATGGCCGGGCGCAGCACCCGCTCCCCGATCGAATAGCCCGGCTGCACGACCTGCACCACCGTGTTGGCCGGCACATCGGGATTGGGCACTTCGAACATGGCCTGGTGGAAATTGGGATCGAACTTCTCGCCTTCCGGCGCGAGCTTCTTGACGCCGTGCCGCTCCAGTGCGGACAGCATGGCACGCTCGGTGAGATCGACGCCGTCGATCAGCGCCTTGAAACCCGCATCGCCGGACGCCTTGGCCTCGGCGGGAATAGCGTCCAGCGCGCGGCGCAGATTGTCCGAAACCGACAGCATGTCGCGGGCGAAGTTCGCGACCGCATAGGTACGCGCGTCATGCACGTCGCGCGCGGTGCGGCGACGCAGGTTCTCCATCTCGGCCGCAACGCGAAGCGCCCTGTCCTTCAGCTCTTCATTCTCCTTCAGGAGCCGCACAACCGCTTCATAATCGCCATCGACGCCACCTTCCGTGCGCTCGGCATTGGCTTCGGTCGCCTCAATTTCGTCGGGCGCGCGTTCGTCTTTTGCCTGGTCGCTCATCGCCGTTTCCCATCATCTCGAATAGTGTGGATTTTGAGCCCGATATCGAGGTTTGGTGGGCAAAAATCAAGGGGTAAGCGAAGGCACGCGCCCAGCCGTTCAAACCGAATGGCGATCAGTGCGATGCTTCGATTTTAATTCAAACTTTACCATAGCTTCCACCTTTGCTTGCCCCGGCGGCGCGATCGGGGAACCATTTGCTGGCTGGAGGATTTTCGAACCGACACAGGATTTTTGAAATGACACCCCGCGACAAGGGCGAAAAGAAAGATCGGATCGCCGCCGAAATCCGGCGCCAGCTAGGCACGGCGGCGGTGAGACGCTTTCTGCATGCGCTGCCGGCCTTTCGCGCCGAGAAAGACATTCCCGACCGCTTCCGGGACCAGCTCGAACGTCTCGACGGCCTGGAAAACAGCATGGCTGGCGGCGCGCGCCATTGATGCATGTGACCGGATGCGATCCGGGTTGGCAGAGTTGCAAGGGTTAGAACAGAACCTGAAGTCGCGGCCTGGATCGAGGATCCCGCGCCCCATCGCGACAATTACGCGCGGTAATTTCTCGTGATTAGCCTTGCGGGAGCCGGGCCCCTCCGCCTATGCTTCATGATGAACATGATTTCCCCTGAGACTGCCGCCAACAGTAAGCGCGCCTGGTTGAAGATCCTGGCGCGCTACAAGAAGCCGGACAGGCGGCGCAGCGCCGTCGAACTGGCGATCACCCTGATCCCTTTCGCAGCACTCTGGGCGCTGTCCTCGATCGCCTTTGCCTATGGCCATTGGTGGGGGCTGGTGCTGATCTTGCCGGCGGCGGGCTTCCTGGTGCGGATTTTCATGATCCAGCACGATTGCGGGCACGGATCTTTCTTCGCCAACCGCACCGCCGATGACTGGATAGGCCGCGTCCTGGGCGTGCTTACGCTGACGCCTTATGATTGCTGGCGGAGTGCTCATGCCACCCATCATGCCAGCGCGGGTAATCTCGACGAGCGCGGCGTTGGCGATATCAAGACGTTGACGGTCGCGGAGTACCGGCGGATGTCCTGGAGAGGTCGCCTCGCCTATCGTCTCTATCGCCATCCCCTGGTCATGTTCGGACTGGGGCCGATATGGCTCTTCATCTTCGAGCAAAGGCTGCCGGTCGGGATGATGCGCGGTGGCCTGAAGCCCTGGGTATCCTCGATGGCCACCAACCTCGCCATCGTTCTGGCAGCGTCGATCCTGATATGGTTCGTCGGTATTGGCGCTTTTCTGGTCGTCCACCTGCCGATCGTCATCCTTGCCGGATCCGCCGGCATCTGGCTGTTCTATGTCCAGCACCAGTTCGAGGAGACCGAATGGGCGAAGGACGATGAGTGGGAGTTCCAGCGTGCCGCCTTGCACGGATCCTCCTATTATGACCTGCCGCCGGTGCTGAACTGGTTCACCGGCAACATCGGTGTCCATCATGTCCATCACCTCTCCGCGAAGGTGCCAGGCTACCGCCTGCAGGAAGTGCTGCGCGATTATCCGGAACTGCGCGGCATAGGCCGCATCACCCTTCTTGAGAGCCTGCGCTGCGTCAAGCTGGCGCTGTGGGATGAAAACAGCGGCAAGCTGGTGTCGTTTCGCCAGGCACGGATGGCGGCGTAGCCATCTTCTGCCTGGCTCTGCTGTCCCCGATCCGCCGGCGGCACCTCCTGTCGTCGTGACGGGAGAGGACAGGCGGCCGCAACCCTGTCGCTGGAAGTGTCGTGACGTCAGCCGGCACGCAGCCGACGCCAGGAGTATTTTGGTCCCTTGGGCTTCGGCACGGCGGCAGGCTGGTAGTAGAGTCCCAATCCGCCGGTGCGGCCTTCGTCCAGCCGCTTCAAGAGCACGGGATTGGAGATTTCGAATTCATCGAAACCGAGCCGCAGCATATGCGGCAGTTGGTCGACCAGCACCTGGCCGGTGGCGCGCACGGCACCTTCGAAATGATGTCGGCTGCGCAGCAATTCGCCCTTTGAGAAGGAGCGGCCATCGCTGAACGACGGAAAAGCCAGCGCCACCAGCGACAGTTGGTCGAGCAGGCCAGCAATCCTTTCGAGCTGATCGCCGGGTTGCAGCACGACACCGATCCTTTCCTTGGCCGACCGGCGCACCTCCGGATCGAGATCGAGAAACGCCTGCAGCGGCAGGATGAAGCGGCCATTGCCGGACAGCGCTTCCGCGCCTTCGGCATGAGCCCACTCATCCTCCCGAAAACCCGTCGGGGTCCAGAGGCGGGTCTCCGGTATCGTCGGTTCAGTCATCGAAATTTCCTAAAATTCAAAGAGCTCAAGGGGGTGTGGAGATTCAAGCAGGCCCGAGTCGAAAACGGTAGCTTCCGAGAGCCGGAGCGGAGCGTACTTGTAGTATGTGAGCCCCCGAAGCCGCCGTTTGCAGGCCGGCCTCACCTGAATATCAGCATACCCTATAACGATGCGTCGGTCAGCGACTTCTCCAGTCCCGACAGGTGAATGCCGCACTCGGTCTTGGCATGGCCGGCCCAGCGGCCGCTGCGCGCGTCCTCGCCCGGCTGCACCGGCTGGGTGCACGGGAAGCAGCCGATCGACAGATAGCCATAGGCGACCAGCGGATTTTCCCGCAGTGCATGCGCACGCATGTAGTCCGCCTGGTCCGACGTCGTCCAGTGCGCCAGCGGATTGATGCGGATACGTGGGCCGACCGCCTCGAACACCGGAAGTGCTGCGCGCGTCGAGGCCTGGAAGCGTTTGCGGCCGGTGAACCAGGCGCGGAAAGGCGCCACGCCCCGTGCCAGCGGCTCGACCTTGCGCACGTCGCAGCAGGCGTCGGTGTTGGTCTGGTGCAGATTGCCGGTTGGATCGATCCGCTCGAGTGCTGCCTCGTCGGGCTTGATCACCTGGATGTTGGTCAACCCGAAATCGGCGACCAGGGCGTCGCGATAGCCGAGCGTCTCCTCGAAATGCTTGCCAGTATCGAGAAAGATGACCGGCAGCGAGCGATCGACTTCGGAAATCATGTGCAGTAGCACGGCCGAATCGGCACCGAAGGAAGACACCGCGGCAATCTCATCGTGAAACAGGTCGCCTGCCGCGCGTTCGATGATGTCGAGCGGATTCAGGTGGCCGTAAAGCGCGTCAAACCCCGCCGCTTTGGCGGCGATGCCGTCATCGGCGTCGACGATAGGGTCAAGCGGCCTTGGCTTCGCCAGCATAGAGCGCCTCCTTGAACGGCGCGGGACCGACACGGCGGTAGGCGTCGATGAATTTCTCTTGTGAGTTGAGCCGAAGGCCGAGATAGGTCTCGACGATCTGCTCGATGGCGTCGGTGATCTCTTCCGACGAGAAGCCGCGGCCGATGATCTCGCCCACCGAAGTGTTCTCGTCGGCCGAACCGCCAAGCGTCACCTGGTACAGCTCGGTGCCTTTCTTTTCGACTCCGAGAATGCCGATATGTCCGACATGGTGATGGCCGCAGGCATTGATGCAGCCGGAGATCTTCAGCTTCAACTCGCCGATCTCGCGCTGCCGCTCCAGCGAGGCGAAGCGACGCGAGATCTCCTGCGCGATCGGGATCGAACGCGCTGTGGCCAGCGCGCAATAGTCGAGGCCCGGGCACGAGATGATGTCCGATATCAGGTTCGAATTGGCGGTCGCCAGGCCGATATCGACCAGCGCGTCATAGACCGCCTTCAGGTCGGCGCGCGCCACATGCGGCAGGATCAGGTTCTGCTCGTGGCTGACGCGCAACTCGTCGTATCCATACTTCTCGGCGATATCGGCAATCGCTTCCATCTGGCTGTCGGTCGCATCGCCCGGCACTTCGCCGATACCCTTCAGCGAGATGGTCACCGCCGCATAGTCGGGGTGGCGATGCGTCACCACGTTCTGGTCGAGCCAATCCGAGAAGCCCTTGGAATCGAGGCGTGCCAGCTTTACAGCCTCGTCGCCGTCCGGCCGCGCGGTCAGCGCTGGTGGCGCGAAATAGGCGTCGATGGCGCGGATGTCTGCTTCCGGCAGCTTCAACTCGGCGTCCTTCAATTGCTGCCATTCCGCCTCGACCTGGCGCGTGATCTCCTCGACGCCGGTCTCGTGGACCAGGATCTTGATGCGCGCCTTGAACTTATTGTCGCGGCGGCCATGCAGGTTGTAAACGCGCAGGATCGCCGTGCAGTAGGACAAAAGGTCGGCTTCCGGCAGGAAATCGCGGATCTTCCTGGCGACCATCGGCGTGCGCCCCTGGCCGCCGCCGACATAGACGGCGAAGCCGAGCTCGCCGGCCGCGTTCTTCTTCAGGTGCAGGCCGATGTCGTGGGTCTGGATGGCGGCGCGGTCGCGCTCCGCGCCGGTTACCGCGATCTTGAACTTGCGCGGCAGATAGGAAAACTCCGGATGAACAGATGACCACTGGCGCAGGATTTCCGCATAGGGACGCGGATCGGCGACCTCGTCGGCCGCCGCACCCGCGAAATGGTCCGCGGTGACGTTGCGGATACAATTGCCGCTGGTCTGGATGGCGTGCATCTCGACACTTGCCAGATCGGCCAGGATCGCAGGAATGTCGGACAGCGCCGGCCAGTGGAACTGGATGTTCTGGCGCGTGGTGAAATGGCCGTAGCCCTTGTCGTATTTGCGCGCGATGTGGCCGAGCATGCGCAACTGCTTGCTGTTCAGCGTGCCATAGGGCACCGCGATGCGCAGCATATAGGCGTGCAATTGCAGGTAGACGCCGTTCATCAGCCTGAGCGGCCGGAACTGGTCCTCGGTGATCTCGCCGGCGAGCCGGCGCTGGACCTGGTCGCTGAACTCGGCGACGCGGGCCTGGACAAAATCGTGATCGAACTCATCGTAGCGGTACATGCTTCGTCTTTCAGGGCGCGTCCGCCCGTGTTCACTTCTGGTCTGGGCTTACGCCGCCCGGGAGGCCTGCTTGCCAAGATCGTTGCGAATGGTCGGGCCCGCGGCGCGGATCTTCTCGCGCAACCGCACCGGCTCGACAACGCCGTTCACGATTTCGGCATCGATGAGGTTGACGTCGAGGACTTCGTTGTCGGCGTGGGCCTTGGCACCGATCGCTTCCAGGCGATCCTCGGCCGCCTTGTCATGGGCGAGGTCGGCATGGTCCGCCCTCTCGGCCCAGCCGCCGTCTGCGTACCAGACGGCGATGCCGTCGGCGAGCCGGTTGGCGGTCAGTATCTTCATTGCTGAACTCCCTCGGTGGCAGCTATGGGCGCACCTTCATGCCTGTGTGCCGCGAGCGGTTCGGACCGTTCGAAATTGGCGCCGGCGACCGCATCGCCGATGATGGTCATGACCGGACCTGAGAGATCGGAGCGCGCTTCCAACGACGGCAGGTCGGCAAGCGTGCCGTGGAAACGGCGGCGATTGCCGAGGCTGGCATTCTCGACCACGGCTACCGCCGTATCGGGCGAAAGCCCGGCCTCGATCAGCCGGCCGGCAACCTCCGCGGCCACCGAGCGGCCCATATAGACAGCAACGGTGGCACCCGAAATGGCAAGCTTGGCCCAGTCGGGCAGCGAATTGCCCTTGAGATCATGACCGGTGGTGAACACCATCGAGGAGGAAACCCCACGCAGCGTCAGCGGCAATTCGAAATCGGCGGCGGCAGCGAAAGCAGCGGTAACGCCCGGAACCACCTCATAGGCGATGCCGGCATCACGCAGCGCCGCCATCTCCTCGCCGGCCCGGCCGAACACCAGGGGATCGCCCGACTTCAGCCGCACCACACGCTTGCCTTCGCGGCCAAGCTCGACCAGCAGCGCATTGATCTCGGCCTGGCTCTTGGTGTGACAGCCCTTGCGTTTGCCGACCGCCAGCCGCTCGGCGTCGCGTCGGCCCATGGCGACGACAGCCTCCGGCACCAGCGCGTCGTGGACGATGACATCGGCCTCCATCAGCAGGCGATGCGCACGCAGCGTCAAAAGGTCCTCGGCACCGGGGCCCGCGCCAACCAGGGCGATATGGCCTGAAGCGGATGCAGCCGAACGCAGAAGATCGGCGGCTGCGTCATGCGCCTGCGAAAGCTTGCCAGCTTCGACGGCGCGCGCCGGCGCACCGCCGAAGAACTCGCTCCAGAACCGGCGGCGCGAATTGCCCCTGGGCAGGCTTTCAGCGGCGGCCCGGAAGGACGCGGCGAGAGCCGCCAACCTGCCCAACGAGGGCGACAGCATGCGGTCGATGCGGGCACGCAGCATCTGCGCCAGCACCGGCCCAGCGCCTTCCGTGCCGATGGCGATCGCGACCGGTGCGCGATTGACCAGCGCCGGGGTGAAAAAATCGCAAAGCTCCGGCCGGTCCACCGCATTGACGGGGATGCCGAGCCGGCGCGCATCCTGGACAACGCGCCGGTCGAGCGCCTCATCGCCGCTGGCAGCGAACACCATCACCGAGCCTTCCAGCCGGCTCGCCTCATAGGCCGCGATGTGGGTGGCGCCGCTCTGCGCGATGAAGCCGAGCATGTCCGGTGAGGCGCTCTCCGCGACGATGCGCAGCGTAGCGCTGGACTGCCCAAGCAATCGTGCCTTGGCCAACGCTTCGTCGCCGCCGCCGACGATCGTTACGGCTTCGTCCTCGACCCGTACGAAGACGGGGAAGGCATTGAGCTTGGGGGCGGGCTGCGGCATGGATACGAACGGAATCCTGATCTGGTCTTCACTTCTACGCGTGGGCGCGAAAAAGCTGAAGAAACCCACTCGCGCATCACCTTCCGGGATGCAATCGCTTTTTCTAAAGGGCCGCGGCCAAGAGAAAAATATTCCACCTTGTTGCGGAGACCGGCATCAAGCCGCTGTCGCGGGCCTTGATTTCTCCTCTTTTTTGGGCCGAACGCGCTTTATGACAAAACCGTTTTTTCTAAATTCTACTAATTTAGTAGATTAAAGCTGCCTGGCGGTCGTGCGCGCGCCTCCGCCTCGACGGAGCGTCCGTATGACCTGGCTTTTTGGCTGGAACATTACCGGATCGAGGCGCGTTCCTTCCGCATGCGCAATTCAAAATCATACCTGGCCGCGGCGTGAAGCCAAGCGTGGCGGCAGCGAAGGAAGGAGCCCGGCGTCATGAGCGCGATCAAGTTGAAGCACGGCATCTGGATCATGGTGGCCGACGGAGAAAAAGCGCTCTTCCTCAGAAATGCAGGTGACACCAAATTTCCGAACCTCGAAGTGGTGCAGGAAATGAGGCAGGACAACCCGCCAACGCGCGAGCAAGGCAGCGACAGTCCCGGTCGCTACAATGACGGCCCCTCGGTTCATCGCAGCGCGGTTGAGGAGACGGATTGGCATCGGATCGGCAAGGAGCGCTTTGCCGACGAACTCGCCGAACGGCTCTACAAGCTGGCTCATCGAGGCTCTTTTGACGAAATCATCCTCATCGCGCCGCCGCTCGTGCTCGGCGCGATGCGCAAGATCCTGCACAAGGAAGTCAGCGACAAGGTCAGCGCGGAAATTCCCAAGACGCTGACCAACCACGCGGTATTCGAGATCGAGGCCCTGTTGCGGGCAGCTTGATCGTTGGCGATCGAGCGCCGCCGTTGCGGCGCATGATTTCGGCTGACCTCGAATTCCGGCTTGCTTGCCCACCGGCGAGGTATTTGTCGCTTCACCGGCAATTCCCGGTTTTGCGGGGTTGCGTGGCCGACACCCAATCCACCATATTGCAAACAGGCGGCGGCTTCGGGCGGCGCATATCCTGCATCGCTGGCTTGAAAGGCGCTCCATAGACAATGCCGCATGACACTCCCCTTATCGCCACCATCGTAGCCGGTCTGGGGCTCGCTTTCGTCTTCGGCGCTCTCGCCAACCGCTTCCGCATTCCGCCGCTGGTCGGCTATCTCGTGGCCGGCGTGCTGGTTGGGCCGAACACGCCCGGTTTCGTCGCTGACGCCGGCCTTGCCAATGAGCTCGCCGAAATCGGCGTCATCCTGTTGATGTTCGGCGTCGGCCTGCATTTTTCGCTGAAGGATCTCCTGTCGGTCCGCGCCATTGCCGTGCCCGGCGCCATCGTTCAGATCGGCTTTGCCACGGCACTCGGCGCGGGGCTTTCCTGGATGCTCGGCTGGTCGGCGGGAGCAGGACTGGTCTTCGGCCTGGCGCTGTCGGTGGCCTCGACCGTGGTGCTGCTGCGCGCCCTGCAGGAGCGCCGCCTGATCGAGACCGAGCGCGGCCGCATTGCCGTCGGCTGGCTGATCGTCGAGGACTTGGCCATGGTGCTGGCCCTGGTGCTTTTGCCAGCGCTTGCCGGCGTGCTTGGCGGCCAGGAGCAGGCGGATGCCCATGCGAGCGGCCTGCTGTCGCTGCCCGCGAGCTACGGCATCTGGGGTGTCGTCGGCATCACGCTGGCCAAGGTCGCCGCCTTCGTCATCGTCATGCTGGTGGTAGGCCGCCGCGTCATTCCCTGGATCCTGCACTATGTCGCCCATACCGGCTCGCGCGAGCTGTTTCGGCTTTCGGTGCTGGCGATAGCGCTTGGCGTCGCCTTCGGCGCGGCCAAGCTGTTCGGCGTCTCGCTGGCACTGGGCGCTTTCTTCGCCGGCATGATCATGAGCGAGTCCGAACTCAGCCACCGCGCCGCGGAGGAATCGCTGCCGTTGCGCGATGCCTTCTCGGTGCTGTTCTTCGTCTCGGTCGGTATGCTGTTCGACCCGTTCAGCCTGTTCAGCAACGGCTTGCCGATTCTGGCAACGCTCGCCATCATCGTCGTCGGCAAGTCGCTGGCGGCCTTCCTCATCGTCGTCGCCTTCGGTTATCCCCTGGCGACGGCGCTGATGATTTCGGCGAGCCTTGCCCAGATCGGCGAGTTCTCCTTCATCCTGGCCGAACTCGGCGTCGGGCTGAAACTGCTGCCCGAACAGGGGCGCGATCTCATCCTGGCGGGCGCCATCCTTTCGATCGTGCTCAACCCGGTGATGTTCCTGGTCATCGACTGGATGAAGCCATGGCTCGAGGCCCGCGCCGCCAGGACGGCGCCGCCTGTGGAGCCCAAACCGGTCGGCCCGGCGACGGAGCCCGGCCAGGTGGCTTCCGTCGCCTCGGCGGCGAAGCAGGAAGATGGGCCGCCGCCAAGAACAGCCCTTAGCGGCCACGCGATCCTGATCGGCTACGGCCGTGTCGGCAGTCTCGTCGGCGCTGCGTTGAAGGAAGCCGCCCTGCCCTTCCTGGTGGTCGAGGATGCCGACAAGACACTGGTGAAGCTCAGGGCCGAGGGCATCGAGACCGTGGCCGGCAACGCCGCCAATGCCGAAGTGTTTGCAGCCGCCAACCCCGAAGGCGCGAAACGGCTGATCCTGGCCATCCCCAATGCCTTCGAGGCCGGTCAGATCGTGCTGCGTGCGCGCGCCGCCAATCCCGCCATCAACGTCGTCGCCCGCGCCCATTCCGATGCCGAGGTCGAGCATCTCAAGGGGCTCGGCGCCGATACGGTGATCATGGGCGAACGCGAGATCGCGCGCGGCATCGTGGAAGAGGTGCTTGGTCACAAGCCGCGGGCGGCTGAACCGTCCGCCGCCTGAGCCGATCCTGCACGGACCTAATCCGTGCTTAGCGAGAACGCGGCCGATTGTGGAGGGCTGGACCTCGAACAGGTGGGGCGGCCTTGGACGCCCCCGCTGACATCGGTCACTCCTGCCATTTGTCTTCGTATCGCGCTCAACCGAGTTCTTGGGCGAGTCCGATGAGCAACCCCTCAGGCCCACGGATGTAGCAGAGCCGGTACACGTCTTTATACTGGACTACTTCGCCTACGAGCTGCGCGCCGCGCGTGCGGAGCCTTTCAAGCGTCTCGTCGATGTCATCCACGGTGAACATGACGCGGAGGTAGCCTAGGGCGTTGACCGGGGCGTTCCGGTGATCTGCGACGACAGGCGGCCTGAGGAAGCGGGAGAGCTCGAGCCGGCTATGGCCGTCCGGTGTGCGCATCATGGCAATCTCGACATGCTGATCGCCCAGTCCGGTGACACGTCCGGCCCATTCTCCTTCGATCGTGGCCCGTCCTTCGAGCTCGAGGCCGAGTTCGCGAAAGAAATCAACCGCCTCTCCGAGGTCTTCGACGACGATTCCTACGTTGTCCATTCGCTTGAGCGCCATGTTTCCAATCTCCAAGGTGTCGTTCGAATCTACAAGGCGTCGCCTGGTCCAACAATGTATGCTCGAGGTGCTCCGCCTGGAGCCAGGTTGATCACGCCACGAAGGCAGAGCCGCCATTTTGCGCGACGCTGCCGAGGTATTTTGCCGGCGGCTTGCCAAGCGCCTTCTTGAACATGGTGATGAAGGCGGTGACGGAATCATAGCCGAGATCGCCGGAGACCTGCTGCACGCCCGCACCGGAGGCCAGTTCTCGAATTGCGACGATCAGATGCAACTGCTGGCGCCAGCGTCCGAAGCTTAAGCCAGTCTCCTTCACGACGAGACGGGCGAGACTGCTCTCGCTGAGCGCAACCCGGCTGGCCCATTGCGACAATGTGCTGCGGTCGGCGGGATCCTGCGCCAACGCTTCGGCGATCCGCCTCAATCGTGGCTCGGATGAGATCGGCAGATGCAGCCGCTGGACAGGCATGCGCGGCAGCTCGGCAAGCAGCATCCTGATCAAAAGCGCATCCCTCGCCTCATCATCCCCCACGCCATCGGACAGTTCGATGATCAGTTCGCGCAGCAGCGGCGAGACCGAAAGGGTGCAGCACCGGTCCGGCAATTCGGCGGCTCCCGGCTCGATGTAGACGAAGAAGATCCGGGCGTTGGCGGTCGCGATATTGCTGTGCTCCATGTCGCCGGGAATCCACACCCCGCAATGCGGCGGCACCATCCACAGGCCGCTCGGGACGCGGCATGTGACGCCACCGCCGAGCGCGAAGACGAGTTGGCCTTTGCGATGCCGATGGGAGGGGACTTCGGCCTTGGTTTCGGTAACGTCGACGCGCACGGCGATTGCCGGTGCGAGGACGTCATCCACATTGAAATCGAGCCATGGGTAGCGAAGAGGTTGTCTCATGATTGACGGCTTTTAGCGATTAAACGCCAGGATAGCTAAATTCCTCAAGTTGGGAAGTCGATAGATTCCAGCTTGCCTATGCACCCGGTTGATCAGGATGCCACCGCGCTTTGCGTCCACAAACCAGCAGGAAGGTACGTCCCATGCGCGCCCTAGTCATGTCTTCCGACAGCCCCACCGGACTGACGCTTGCCGAGGTCGAGGACCCTCGGCCTCTCGCAAACGAGGCGCTTGTCTCGGTCCACACAACCTCGTTGAATCGCGGCGAATTGCGCCTGCTCACCATACGCCCGGACGGCTGGATACCCGGCCAGGACATCGTCGGGATCGTCGAACGGCCAGCGGCCGACGGCTCCGGGCCAGCCGTGGGCGCCCGGGTCGCGGCTCTGGTCGACCAGGCGGGCTGGGCCGAACGCGTCGCGGTTTCGACCGACCGCCTCGCCGTCCTGCCGGATGACGTCAGCTTCGTTTCCGCGGCCACGCTTCCGGTCGCGGGCACGACCGCGCTCAGGACTTTGCACCATGGCGGCGACCTTGCCGGCCAGCGGGTCCTGATCACCGGCGCAAGCGGTGCGGTCGGCCGTTTCCAGCTCCAGATCGCGCGCGAACAGGGCGCGAGCGTGACCGCGGTCGCGGCCTCCCGGCATGGCGAGGATCTCCGCCGCCTGGGTGCCGGGCAAGTCGTCGAGTCGATCGAACTGGCTGAGGGGGCGTTCTCGCTGATCACCGAGTCGGTCGGCGGCCAAAGCCTCGCCCACGCGATCGAACGCGTCGCTCCTGGCGGGACGATCGTCATGTTCGGCTCGAGCAGTGGCGAACTCACGCCAATTGGGTTCCGCCAGTTCGTTCCGGGTCACGAGGGGGCGAGGCTTCAGACTTTCGCCTACTACACGTCTGGCGCGGGCATTGGCTCGGACATCGCCTCGCTGCTCGCTCTCGTTGCGGCCGGCCGGCTGGAAACCCGCGTCGCCCTGACCATGCCATGGACCGACATCGCCCAAGCCCTGGACGCTCTGCGACAGCGCAGCTTCAGCGGCAAGGCCGTTCTCACCATGACCGGATGAACGATCCCTAGGCTGAGACCTGCCCCATCACACGTGCTGGCCGCCATTAATGTGGATTTCCGAGCCGGTCACATAAGACGCCTGCCCGGAGCACAGGAAGAAGATGATGTCGGCGACCTCGGCCGTGGTGCCCAGCCGCCTGAGCGGAATGGTCTCGACGATCTTGTCCGTGCCCGGCGACAGGATCGCGGTGTCGATTTCGCCCGGCGCAATGGCGTTGACGCGGATCCCGTGCGGGCCGAAATCATGCGCCATCTCGCGCGTCAGCGAGCCGAGCGCCGCCTTGGATGTCGCATAGGCGGTGCCGGCGAAGGGGTGCACCCGGGTGCCGGCGATCGAGGTGACGTTGACGATCGACCCTTTCGCCGATGCCAGTTCCTTGAACAGCCCGCGCGCCAGCATGATCGGCGCGAAGAAATTGACCTGGAACACGTCGCGCCAGACATGCATCGGCGTGTCGATGGAGTTCATGCGGCTGTTGCCGTCCTTGAGCTTTGGCGAAATGCCGGCGTTGTTGACCAGCGCGTGCAGCTGCCCGCCATGCGCCTCGAGCCGGTGGCGGATTTCGGAGACGGCGATGCCGACATCCTCCTGGTCGGCGAGATCGACCTTGATGTGGTCCTCGGGCCCGGCCGGCCACGGGCAATCCTCGGCAAACGCCTGGCGCGAGCAGGTGATGACGCGCCAGCCCTCGCGCGAGAAACGCTTGACCGTGGCATGGCCGATGCCACGGCTGGCGCCGGTCAGCACAATGGTCTTCCTGGTGTCGATCTCTGCCATGTCGGGAGGTGTAGCCGAACGGTGTGGCGCTGGCGAGAGGCGAGTTGCCGCTAGCCTCCGCCGAGAATGTCGAGGATCGACGTCTGCCGCTTCTTGAGCGGACCGCCGACACTGCCCGGCGGCACCGGATGTCCGACCGAGGCGGTGGTTCCGGAGTCGCCCGGCATATCGAAACCGTCGGCGTCGACCGTCTGGGCCGGGCGGGGCGCGCGAACCGGCGCTGGCTGCGCCGCGACGGCAGCGGGCGCCGACTGGCCGACAGGCGCTTGCGGCTTCGGAGCCGGCTGTGTCGCATCGGCCGACGGGATTTCGTCCGGCACGATCCTATCGGCCGGCGTCGATTTCCAGGTACCAGGCAGCGGCCGCACGGGCACGCCCTCATGCGCGGCGACCATGAACTCGTGCCAGGCCTGCGCCGGCAGCGCGCCGCCGGTGACCTTCTTCATCGGGCTGCCGTCGTCATTGCCGAACCATACGCCGGTGGTGAGATTGGCGGTGTAGCCGACGAACCAGGCGTCGCGCGAATTCTGGCTGGTGCCGGTCTTGCCGGCCGACGGCCAGGTGAAGGCCGCCTTCCTGGCCGTGCCGATCTCCACCGTCCCGGTCATCATCGAGTTCATCATGCCGACGATCTCGGGCTTCACCACGCGCGGCGCGCTGCCGCTGCCGGCGTCGTACAGCACCTTGCCCTCGGCTGATGTCACGCGGCGGATGAAATGGATGTCCGGCTTGTAGCCGCCATTGGCGAAAGGCACATAGGCCGAGGTCAGCTCCAGCGGCGTCACTTCCGACGTGCCTAGCGCGATCGAGGTGTTGGCCTGCAGATCGGACTGGATGCCCATGCGATGCGCCGCCTCGACCACTGCGTCCGGCCCCACTTCCATGGTCAGCTGGGCCGCCACCGAGTTCAGCGACTTCGCCAAGGCGGTTGCCAGCGTCACCTTCCCGAAATACTTGCCGCCGTAATTGTCGGGTGTCCATTTGCCGATCTTGATCGGCGCATCGTTGCGCACGCTGTCGGGCGTGCGGCCGGCCTCGAGGGCGGCCATGTAGACGAACGGCTTGAACGCCGAACCGGGCTGCCGGCGCGCTTCCGAGGCGCGGTCGAACTGGCTGGTCGAATAATCGTAGCCGCCGACCATGGCACGCACCGCGCCCGAATCGTCGATCGACACCAGCGCGCCCTGGGTGACGTTGAGCTTCTTGCCGCTTTCATCGATCAGCCGGCGGATCGATTGTTCCGCGAGCTTCTGCAGGTTCAGGTCGACGGTGGAATCGATGACGATGTCGCCGCGCACGTCGCCGATCAGATCGGGCAGCTCTTCCATGATGGTGTCGGCGACGTAGTTTTCCGAGCCTGTCCAGTAGGACGGCGCGCGCGTCGCCGGCGCGCTCATCGCCGTGGTCAGTTCCTTGGCGCTGATCTTGCCTTCGTCGCGCATGGCGGCGAGCACCAGCTGCGCGCGGTCCTCGGCGGCCTTGGGATCGCGCGCCGGCGACAGTCGCGACGGCGCCTTCAGGAGACCGGCAAGCAGCGCCGCCTCCGACAAGGTGACATCGCGCGCGCTCTTGCCGAAATAACGGCGCGAGGCCGCTTCGACGCCATAGGCGCCCGAGCCGAAATAGACCCGGTTGAGGTACATTTCGAGGATCTGGTCCTTGGTGTGCTTGTGCTCCAGCCACAGCGCCAGCAGCACCTCCTGCACCTTGCGCTCCAGCGTCCGGTCTGGCGTCAGGAACAGGTTCTTGGCCAGTTGCTGCGTCAGCGTCGAACCGCCTTGCGAGAAATGCCCGCCGGCGAGATTGGCGACCATGGCGCGCGACAGGCCGATCGGGTCGACGCCGAAATGCGAATAGAAGCGGCGGTCCTCGATGGCGATGACCGCCTCGGGGATGTAGGGCGACATTTCGTGCAGGCCGACCGCCTCGCCGCCGCTCATGCCGCGATTGGCGAGCAGTTGGCCGTCGGCGGAGACGATCTTGATATTGGGCGCGCGATCGGGGATCGACCAGGTCGTGGCCGCCGGCATCTTGGCGCCGTAGTAGACGACGACTCCGGCCACCGCGATGCCGCCCCAGATGGCCAGCACGAAGCACCAGTAGACCAGCCGGCCGAGCACGCCGAACAGGCCGCGCCGGCTTCGGTCGCGCCTGGCACGCGACGATTTTGCCTTCGGCGGTTTGCGTTTGGCGGAGGCTTTGCGGTTGCTGGGCACGACGCGATCCTCCTCGCTCACCGAAAGACCGGTCTGGGATCTCGCTTGTGGCGGTCCCTCGAAACTGGGTTCGATGCGGCTGTCTCTGCGGTTCGCCATGCGCTGCGCTTGATATCCCGATGCCTATGGCGTTCGGGTTGCAGAGTAGATGCGGCGGTTTAAAGGCGGGTTAAATCCGGCAGGCAGCGATAGTCAGGCGTGGGGAGCAATGCGGAGCCGGCAAGCCCGGGCTCCGTTCAGTTCTGCTGGATCGAGATGCCCTTGTCGTCGATCTTGAGCTCCACGCCTTTCGGCTTGGTCTGTTCGCGGTAGACGTAGACGCCGAGCGCGATGACCACGACGACGAGCGCGCCAATGACGAGATAAAGCGTATTCTGTTTCATGGCGCGCTCCTCGGTGCCCGGCCTCAGGCTCGCTTCAGGACCCTGACCAGGATCAGCAGGATGATGGCGCCGATCGTGGCGTGGATGATCGAGGCGAGGATGCCGCCGCCGATGGACAAGCCGATCCGCGGGAACAGCCAGCCCGCGATGAACGCGCCGATGATGCCGACGATGATGTTGCCGATCAGGCCGAAGCCGAAACCGGAGACGATGAGACCGGCGAGCCAGCCGGCGATGGCACCGATGATGATGAAGACGAGCAGGCTTTCGACGCCCATGGCGATTTCCCTCCGAGCAAGAGGCGAGCGCGGAGCGGAAAGCCCCGAATCGGCCTCGATATCAACGGCTTCAGGCTATGCGAAAGCGGCCGGCCTCGCCAGCGGCCTGCTCATTGGTCGCCGTCGTCGCTCGCGGCGGGCCGCCAGCTCGTCGGCTCGACCTTCTTCTGCGTATCGCTGTCGATGTAGACCCACCAGCCGCCGTCCCGGTATTGCGCGATGGATTCGTTGAGCACGCCGTCGCCGTCCTTCCAGGTCACGGTGACCTTGGAACCGTCGGTGGGCGCGGTCGATATGGGCTTCCTGTCCGTCATGTCATCCCTCTTTTCGAGCCGACGGAACACGACGGCCGGCATCTGGTCCCGGACGGAACATCGGCGGCAGCGCCGCGACGCCGTCAGCTATGAGCGAAAATATCCTCTTCGTCCCAGCCCATGAGGTCAAGCTTGGCGCGTGTCGGCAGGAAGCGGAAACAGGCGTCGGCCTCTTTCGTGCGATCCTCGCGCGCCAGCCGCGCCGCCAGCACGTCGCGCAGCCGGTGCAGATAGAGCACATCGGATGCGGCGTATTCGAGTTGTTCGGGCGACAGCGTTTCGGCCGCCCAGTCCGACGATTGCTGCGCCTTGGACAGGCCGACGCCCAGAAGCTCGAAGCAGATGTCTTTGAGCCCATGCCGGTCGGTGTAGGTGCGGGTCAGCCGCGAGGCGATCTTGGTGCAGAATACCGGCTCGGGCATCACACCGAATGCATAGTAGAGCACGGCAAGGTCGAAGCGCCCATAGTGGAACAGCTTGGTCACGCTGTGGTTTCCCAAAAGCTTGACGAGGTTCGGCGCTTCCTTTTGGCCCGGCGCGATCTGGATGACGTCGGCGCTGCCGTCGCCGGGTGAAATCTGCACCACGCACAACCGGTCGCGATGCGGGTTCAGTCCCAGCGTTTCCGTATCGATGGCAACCGCCCCGACATTGTAGCGGGACAGGTCGGGCAGATCGTTTTTGTGGAAACGGATATCGCTCATCGTCTTCTCCGGGGTCGCGCTTTCGGCATCGCGCATCCATCGAGCGGACGCGCGCGCTCCAGCACGTTGCGCTGGCAACCCGTCCTTGCCGTGATCGGTGGAAAAATCAACATAAACTTGATTTTCCCGCCTTTCGTGAGTTCCCGGCTCAGCGCGTCAGCGCGTCCAGAATGCGTGCCCAGGAGCGCTGGCCCTTGTGGAACGAACTCAACTCATACTTTTCGTTCGGCGAGTGGATGCGGTCGTCGTCGAGGCCGAAACCGACCAGCAGCGATTCCATGCCGAGATAGGTCTGGAAATCGCCGACTACGGGGATCGAGCCGCCGCTGCCGATCGTCACCGCCGGCTTCGGCCATTCGTCCGACAGCGCCGTCTTGGCCTTGGCCAGGAACGGCGAGTCGTAGGAAAGCTGGATTGCCGGCGAGCCGCCATGCGGGTGGAACTCCACCGAACAGTCGGCCGGAATGCGCTCCTTGACGAATTGCTGGAAGGCGGCGCGGATCTTCTTGGGATCCTGCTTGTGGACGAGGCGGAAAGATACTTTCGCCGAGGCCTGCGCCGCGATCACCGTCTTGAAGCCCTTGCCGGTATAGCCGCCGGTGATGCCGTTGAACTCGGCCGTCGGCCGTGCCCAGGTGAGTTCCAGCAGCGAGCGGCCCTTTTCGCCCGACGGGATCGACAGGCCGACGGGGCCAAGGAACGTCTCGGCCGTTTCGCCCAGCGTTTCCCATGATTTCAGGATCTGCGAGGGCGTTTCCTCGACGCCGTCATAGAAGCCCGGGATGGTGATATGGCCGTCCTTGTCGTGAATGTCGGCCAGCACCTTTGCCAGGATGCGGATCGGGTTGGCAGCGGCGCCGCCATAGAGACCCGAATGCAGGTCGCGGTCGGCGGCCTTCACGATGATCTCCTCGCCAACCAGCCCGCGCAGCCCCACGCAGATCGACGGCGTGTCGCGGTCCCACATGCTGGTATCGCAGACCAGCGCGAAATCGGCCTTGAGTTCATCGGCATTGGCCTCGAGGAAGGGCTTCAGCGACGGCGAGCCCGACTCCTCCTCTCCCTCGAACAGGATGGTAATGCGGCACGGCAGATTGCCATGCACCTGCTTCCAGGCCCGGCAAGCCTCGACGAAGGTCATCAACTGACCCTTGTCGTCGGCCGAGCCGCGCCCGGTGATCACCTTGTGGCCGGGCTCGATCTCCTTGACCGCCGGCGCGAACGGGTCGTTTTCCCAAAGCTCGATCGGATCGACCGGCTGTACGTCATAGTGGCCATAGAACAGCACATGCGGTGAACCGGCCGGCCCATCATGATGCGCAACCACCATCGGGTGGCCGGGCGTGTCGCGGGCGCTGGCGTCGAAGCCGATCACCTTGAGTTCTTCCACCAGCCATTCGGCCGCCTTGCGGCAATCGGCGGCATAGGCCGGATCGGTGGAGATCGACCTGATCCGGAGCAGACCGAACAGGCGCTCCAGGCTCTGGTCGAGATTCTTGTCGAGACGGTCGAGAACGGGGGAAATTGACATTGATGAGCCTTTCGATTCAGTGCCGGAACCCTAAAGGCAGAGCGGACAAACGAAAAGCCCGGGACCATTGGACCACGGGCTCCAAGCGCGTATTCGAACAAAAAAGACCGCCGTGGTGGAGGGGGAACCACGGCGGCCCTTCTACTCGAAACGATGCGGCAGCCCGGAGAGGGGGGATAGGCTGCCGCAGGTGTCCGGGATAGGCGGGGGACGGGCCTTGCTCCGGACGTCGGCGAAAATTGCCGATGCCATTTATCTGTGTCCTCGAACGTGGCGATTCAAGGGCACGAATATTACACTTTTGTAACATGGCCGTGAGCAGCCGTTGGACAGGCGGGACCAAGCCGTCTCGCAGGCGAAAATAATGCCGATTTCAGCTCTTTCCAACCAACCTGTCGCCTGCCTGTCAGGGTGTTGCTGGAAGCGGTGCCTTTGGCATGGACCAAGCCGCCGCGCCGCGCTATCCCTGCCGGCATGAAAAAAGGCGATCATCTCTTTCTTGTCGACGGCTCCGGCTACATCTTCCGTGCCTATCATGCGCTGCCGCCGCTGACCCGCAAGTCCGACGGCCTGCCGGTCGGCGCCGTGTCCGGCTTCTGCAACATGCTTTGGAAGCTGATGCAGGATGCCCGCAACACCGATGTTGGCATCGTGCCGACGCATTTCGCCGTCATTTTCGACTATTCGTCGAAAACCTTCCGCAACGATCTCTATCCCGAATACAAGGCCAACCGTTCGGCGCCGCCGGAAGACCTGATCCCGCAATTCAGCCTCATCCGCCAGGCGACCAGGGCGTTCAACCTGCCCTGTCTCGAGATGGAAGGGTTCGAGGCCGACGACCTCATCGCGACCTATTGCCGGCTGGCCTGCGAGGCCGGCGGCGACACCACCATCATCTCCTCCGACAAGGACTTGATGCAGTTGGTCGGCCCGACGGTGAGCATGTACGATCCGATGAAGGATCGCCAGATCGGCATTCCCGAGGTCATCGAGAAATGGGGCGTGCCGCCGGAGAAGATGATCGACCTGCAGGCATTGACCGGCGATTCCGTCGACAATGTTCCCGGCGTGCCGGGCATCGGACCGAAGACCGCGGCGCAATTGCTCGAACAGTTCGGCGACCTAGACGGACTGCTTGAGCGCGCCGGCGAGATCAAGCAGGAGAAACGACGCGAATCCATCATCGCCAATGCCGACAAGGCGCGCATCTCGCGCCAGCTGGTGAGGTTGAAGAACGATGTGCCGGTGGCCGAGGGGCTGGACGAGTTCGTCCTGCACGCGCCGGACGGGCCGAAGCTGATCGGCTTCCTCAAGACCATGGAATTCTCTTCGCTGACCCGCCGCGTGGCGGAAACGACGGGAACCGAGGCAAGCGACGTGCAGGCGGTGGCGGTGACGGTCGAACGCGCTGATTTCGCGCATGGACCCGATGTCGGCGCCGGCGCGCCGGTCGCGCCCAGCGCCGAGGCGAAGCAGGACGGCGAGACGGCCCTGGAAGCAGGCGGCGGCACGAAGGAGGGCAACACCCCTTCGCTTCTGTCGGCGCTTCGCCTGGAGGCCGCCACCGCCCGCAAGATCGACATTTCGGCCTATCAATGCATCCGCGATGTCGCCAGCCTGAAGGCCTGGGTCGCCGAGGCGCTGGAGACCGGCATCGTCGCCTTCGATGCCCGCGCGACGTCGCTCGATCCGATGCAGGCCGAACTGATCGGCTTGTCGCTGGCGACGGCGCCAGGTCGCGCCGCCTATGTGCCGTTCGCCCACAGGAGCGGAAATGGCGACCTGCTCGGCGGTGGTCCGATCGACAACCAGATCCCGCTGCGCGAGGCGCTGGCCGTGCTGAAACCGCTGCTCGAGGACAAGTCTGTCCTCAAGATCGCGCAGAACCTGAAATACGATCTCGTCATCATGAGCCGCTACGGTATCGACGTCGGCCCTTTCGACGACACCATGCTGATCTCCTACGTGCTCGATGCCGGCACCTCGCATGGCCACGGCATGGACGCGCTTGCCGAGAAATGGCTGGGCCATAGTCCGCTTCGGCTCAAGGACGTGACCGGCTCCGGGAAAAATTCCGTCGGCTTCGACCAGGTCGACGTCGACAAGGCGACCGCCCACGCGGCCGAGGACGCCGATGTGACGCTCAGGCTCTGGCTGGTGCTGAAGCCGCGGCTCGCCGCCAAGGGCCTGGTGTCGGTCTATGAGCGGCTGGAACGGCCGCTGGTGCCGGTGCTGGCGCGCATGGAACAGCGCGGCATCTCGGTCGACCGGCAGATCCTGTCGCGGCTGTCGGGCGAACTGGCCCAAGGCGCAGCCCGGCTCGAGGAAGAAATCTACCAGCTCGTCGGCGAGCGCATCAACATCGGCTCGCCCAAGCAGCTCGGCGATATCCTGTTCGGCCGCATGGGTCTGCCCGGCGGCTCCAAGACCAAGACCGGCCAATGGTCGACCTCGGCGCAGCTTCTGGAAGACCTCGCCGCCGAAGGCCACGAACTGCCGCGCAAGATCGTCGACTGGCGCCAGCTGACCAAGCTGAAATCGACTTACACCGATGCGCTGCCCGGCTTCGTCAACCCGGACACCAAGCGCGTCCACACCTCTTACGCGCTCGCCGCGACGACGACGGGGCGGCTGTCATCCTCCGACCCGAACCTGCAGAACATCCCGGTGCGCACCGCCGAAGGCCGCAGGATCAGAACGGCCTTCATCGCCGACAAGGGCAACCGCCTGGTTTCGGCCGACTACAGCCAGATCGAATTGCGCGTGCTCGCCCATGTCGCCGAGATCCCGCAATTGCGGCAGGCCTTCGCCGACGGCGCCGACATCCACGCCATCACGGCCTCGGAAATGTTCAACGTGCCCGTGGAGGGCATGCCTTCGGAAGTGCGCCGCCGCGCCAAGGCGATAAATTTCGGCATCATCTACGGCATCTCGGCTTTCGGCCTTGCCAACCAGCTGTCGATTCCGCGCGAGGAGGCCAGCAACTACATCAAGAAATATTTCGAGCGCTTCCCCGGCATCCGCGACTATATCGAAGAGACCAAGGCCTATGCCCGCGAGCACGGTTTCGTCGAAACCATCTTCGGCCGCCGCATCCACTACCCCGAGATCCGGTCTTCCAATCCCTCGATCCGCGCCTTCAACGAGCGCGCCTCGATCAACGCGCGCCTGCAAGGCACCGCCGCCGACATCATCCGCCGCGCCATGGTGCGCATGGACGAGGCGCTGGAGAAGGCCAGGCTTTCGGCCCGCATGCTCTTGCAGGTGCATGACGAGCTGATCTTCGAGACGATCGAGGCGGAAGTGGAGGCGACGATCCCCGTCGTGCGCCATGTCATGGAGAACGCGGCCATGCCGGCGGTGTCGATGTCGGTGCCGCTGCATGTGGACGCTCGAGCGGCGAACAATTGGGACGAGGCGCACTAGCGCCAGGCCGGCATCACCTGAATATCGATACACCTTAGACTAGGCAGCTTGCGCCCGGCACTTGGCACATGTCCCGCGGAACTCGATCACCGCCTTCTTGGCGGCAAAGCCGGTGGAGCGCACCCATTCGTCCAGCCGGTGGCCGACATCATGGTCGGACATTTCGCTCACCTGGCCACATGTGTCGCAGATGGCGAAAGCGGTCATGGAATGGCTGTGATCGTGCGGTTCGACGCAGGCGACGAAGGAATTGAGGCTTTCCAGCCGATGCACGAAGCCGGACTTCACCAGCGTGTCGAGCGCGCGGTAGACCTGCAGCGGCGCGCGGAAACCCCGCTCGCGCAGCTGGTCAAGCAAGGTGTAGGCGCTGAGCGGCCCGCTGGCGGCCTCGAGTTTCTCGAGCACGCACAGCTGGTTCTTCGTCAGCACATCCCTTGCCGCCATGATCCTGTTTCCGACCTGCCTTGTGTCACATACAGGCCGTTTCCATATGCAAACGGCCCGTCCCATTCAGATAGCGACGAACCGCTGTCTTTGCTACTCCTCTGTTGAAACGCGCTGGCGCGGCATTCCGCAAACGATACCGGCGGGAGGGCTCCCACCGTTGTCGTTTGCCGGCTCCGATGCCTACTTCCTCGGCGGGCCATTGCGCTCGGCCGAGGCTGCCCACAGATTGATGTCGGACTCGCGCGCATAATTGTCGATCTCGGCAAGCTCGGCGTCGCTGAAGTCGGGCGCCTCCAGCGCGCCGACACAGTCCTCCACCTGCTCCGGCCGGCTGGCGCCGATCAGCGCCGATGTCACCTTGCCCTTGCGCAGCACCCACGCCAGCGCCATCTGCGCCAACGTCTGGCCGCGGCGGCCCGCGATCGCGTTCAATGCCTGTATGTTGGCGATGGTCTTGTCGTTGATGAAGGCCGGCCGCAGCGACTTGCCCTGGGAGGCACGGCTGCCCTCGGGGATGCCGCCGAGATATTTGTCGGTCAGCATGCCCTGTGCCAGCGGCGAGAACACGATGGAGCCGACGCCCAGCCCATCGAGCGTATCGAGCAGGCCATCGTCCTCGACCCAGCGGTTCAGCATCGAATAACTCGGCTGATGGATTACGCAAGGCGTGCCGAGCCGCTTCAGTATATCGGCCGCCTCGCGCGTGCGCTGCGAATTGTAGGATGAGATGCCGACATAGAGTGCCTTGCCCGCGCGCACCGCATGGTCGAGCGCGCCCATCGTTTCCTCCAGCGGCGTATCCGGATCGAAGCGGTGCGAATAGAAGATGTCGACATAGTCGAGCCCCATCCGCTTCAGGCTCTGGTCGAGGCTGGCCAGCAAATATTTGCGTCCGCCCCATTGACCGTAGGGCCCCGCCCACATCTCGTAGCCGGCCTTGGTCGAGATGATGAGTTCGTCGCGGTAGGCGGCGAAGTCGGTGCGCAGTATCTCACCGAACGCAATCTCGGCCGAGCCGGGCGGCGGCCCGTAATTGTTGGCGAGGTCGAAATGCGTGATGCCGAGGTCGAAGGCCTTGCGCACGATCGCCTGCTTGGTCCCGTGCGGCGTGTCGTTGCCGAAATTGTGCCACAGCCCCAGCGAGATCGCCGGCAGCTTCAGGCCGGACCGCCCGCAGCGGTTATAGACCATTTTTTCATAGCGGTTTTCGGCGGCGACATAGGGCATGGGGAAAATCCTCGAAGCTGGATGGATTGGGCACTGTCATCGGAACGCGACGCGCAGGCCCTGCGCCCCAACCCTTACCCTCTCCCCGCGAAAACGGGGAGAGGGTTCATCAAAATTATCGATAATCCGCGCTCTAGCTCTTCTTCGCCATCAGCGCCTTGGCTTCCTTGATGCCGAGCGCGGCTGGACGTTCGCAGGTGGTCTGCATGGCGACGAACTTGCCGGTTTCCCCCGAGCGCAGGATTCCCGTCATGACGTCGACGGCGTGCAGCGCCAGCTCCATCGAGCAGCGGTGCGGCCTGCCCTCGGAGATCGCAATCGCCATGTCGGCGAGACCGGCGGTGCGATAATTGGCCATCATGCCCTGTGAATGCATCTCATTGGGCACGCCGAACGGATGCTGCCATTTCGGCAGCTTCTTGACCGGCTTGGCCGCTTCAGTGAAGCGCACGTCGCCGCCGAAGAAGTTCGGATCCGGCACGAACACACTTCCCATCTCGCCATAGAGCTCCATCGGCGCATGGCCATGGCTCCAAACGTCCCAGCTGGTGTTGAGCGTGATCACGGCTCCATTCTCGAACTCCAGCAGGCCGTGGATGGTGGTCGGCGTGTTGACCGGGATCCTTTCGCCCGCGCGCGGCTTCGAACTGATCGTGCGTTCCTTGGCCGGGGTTGTGGCGAAGGCCGCCACCTGCTTCACCGGTCCGATCAGCTGGATCAGATTGGTGATGTAGTACGGCCCGATGTCGAGCACGGGGCCGGCGCCCGGCTGGAAGAAGAAGTCCGGATTGGGGTGCCAGTGCTCCATGCCGTGCCCCATGACATGGCAGGTGCCGCTGGTGATCCTGCCGAGCTTGCCGGTATCGATCAGGTTGCGCACCAACTGATGCGCGCCGCCGAAGAAGGTGTCGGGTGCCGAGCCGATGCGAAGTCCCTTCTTCTCCGCCCGCTTCTTCAAGTCGAGCCCCTCCTTGACCGAAAGCACGAAGGGCTTTTCCGAATAGACATGCTTGCCCGCGTCGAGCACCTGTTTCGACACTTCGTAGTGCACGGCCGGAATGGTCAGGTTGACGATGATGTCGATGTCGTCGGCCTTGAGCAGGTCCTCGACCGTCTCGGCGCGCAGCTTGAACTCCTTCGCCCGCGCTTTCGCGGCGTCCATGTTGATATCGGCGCAAGCCCGCATCTTGATGCCGCGAAACAGCGGCGCCAGCGAGAAATATGCCTTCGAGATGTTGCCGCAGCCGATGACGCCGACGCCAAGTTTGTTTGCCATGATGCTTGTTCCTAATAGGCCTTTACGGTTGCGATCGAACGGCGGGCGAAGCGCTCGATGTCATTGGGATTGTCCTGTTCCATGACGAAGTATTTGGCCGCGCTCTTGGCCCGCAGCGCCTCGATCAGGCCGGCCCAGTCGATCGTGCCGTGGCCGACATCCGACCAGCCGTCCTCGTCCAGCCCCTCGCCCGGCCTTGCCATGTCCTTGACGTGGACGGCAACGATGCGCTTGCCGTGCTGTTCGATCCAGGGCAGCGGATCGGCGCCGCCGCGCACCACCCAGGCGACATCCATCTCCCAGCCGATGTCGGGCGCGGAAGCCAGGATGTGAGCCTGTGGCAGCGAGCCGTCGGCGAGCTTCTTGAACTCGAAATCATGATTGTGCCAGGCAAAGCCGTAGCCGGCCTTCTTCGCCGTCTCGCCGACCTTGGCCAGGCGCTCGCCGAAGCCGCGCCAGCCGGCAGCGTCCGAAGGCCTGGACTCAGGCATGAGGTAGGGGCAGATCAAAAGCTTGATGCCGAGCGCTTCAGCTATCCTGCGCACGCCGTCGAAATCCTTCTCCAGTGCGTCGATCGAAAAATGCCCGGTCGGCATGGCAAGGCCGTTTTTATCGAGTTCGGCCCGGAAGGCCTTGGGATCGTCATAGACGCCGCCGAAGCCTTCGACCTCTGTGTAGCCGAGCTTGCCGAGCATCTCGAGCACGCTTTCCCAGGGCTGAAAATTGCGTGCGCTGTAAAGTTGGAATGACCAGTTCATCGTCTTTGTCCGTTCTGCTTGGGGGATGGTTATCGGGCTTTAGATGCGGCTGCCGGTTTGGGCATCGAAGAGCGAGGCGCGCATCGGGTCGAAGCCCACCGTCACCGCCTCATCGTTTTTGGGGGTCCGTTCCGAGGTGACCCGGACGCTGAAATTCTGCTTTGCAAGCTTCAGCCACACCAGCGTGTCGGACCCCATCGGTTCGACCACCTCGACATTGGCCGCCGTCGAGAATGGCCAGCCCGTGCCGCTGTTCAGGCTGACATGCTCGGGCCTGATGCCGAACACGGCAGGGCCGGCTTCCGGTTGCTTGTCGAAATGATAGGTGCCGAGTGGAACCTTGAGATTGTCGGCCACGAAAAACCAGTTGCCAGCGTCTTTCTCGAGCCTGCCGTCAATGAAGTTCATCGCCGGCGAACCGAGGAAGCCGGCGACGAAGCGGTTGACCGGTTTGTTATAGATGGTCTGCGGCGCGTCGAGTTGTTGGATGACGCCGCCGCGCATGACCGCGATACGGTCGGCCAGCGTCATCGCCTCGATCTGGTCATGCGTGACGTAGATCATGGTGTTCTGCAATTTGCGGTGCAAAAGCTTGATCTCGACGCGCAGTTCGGAGCGCAGCTTGGCGTCCAGGTTCGACAGTGGCTCGTCGAACAGGAACACGTCGACGTCGCGCACCAGCGCGCGCCCGATCGCCACGCGTTGGCGCTGGCCGCCGGAGAGCGCCGCAGGCTTGCGCTGCAACAGCGGCTCGATCTGCAGGATCTCGGCGGCGCGCGCTATGCGCCTCGCGATCTCGTCCTTGGGCACGCCCGCGACGCGCAGCCCGAAGGACAAGTTCTTCTCCACCGTCATCTGCGGATAGAGTGCGTAGGACTGGAACACCATGCCGATGCCGCGGTCCTTGGGCTCTTCCCAGGTGACGTTCTTGCCCTTGATGAAGATGCGGCCGTCCGAAATGTCGAGCAGTCCGGCGATGCAGTTGAGCAAGGTCGACTTGCCGCAACCCGAGGGTCCGAGCAGCACTATGAACTCGCCCTCGGCGACGTCGAGGTTGAGCGTCTGCAGCACCGAGACCAAGCCGAAGTTCAGCGACAGGTCCTGGATCGAAACGCTGGTGCCGTTTGCCGCCATCGACATCACCCTTTCACCGCGCCGGCGGCAATGCCGCGCACGAACAATTTGCCGGAAATGAAGTAGACGATCAGCGGCACCAGTCCGGTCAGGATGGTGGCGGCCATATTGACGTTGTATTCCTTCACCCCCTGCACCGAGTTGACGATGTTGTTGAGCTGAACCGTCATCGGATAGGTGTCGGGGCGCGTATAGACAACGCCGAACAGGAAGTCGTTCCAGATGCCGGTCACCTGCAGGATGACGGCGACGACGAAGATCGGCAGCGACATCGGCAACATGATGCGCAGGTAAATGCCCCAGAAGCCGGCGCCGTCGACGCGCGCAGCCCTGAACAGTTCCTCCGGCATGGAGGTGAAATAGTTGCGGAACAAGAGCGTCAGGATTGGCATGCCGAAAATGGAATGCACGATCACCAGGCCGCTCAGGCTGCCATAGAGGCCGATCTCGCGCAGGATGATGACGATCGGATAGATCATCACCTGATAGGGGATGAAGGCCCCGACGATCAGGATGACGAAGAACGTGTCGGCGCCCTTGAAGCGCCAGTTGGCGAGCGCGTAGCCGTTCACCGAGGCGATTGCGATCGACAGGATCACCGAGGGGACGGTGATGCGCACCGAGTTCCAGAAACCGCGAGAGAGACCGTCGCAGTTGAGGCCGGTGCAGGCCTGCGACCATGCCTTGACCCACGGCTCGAACGTGATCTCGACCGGCGGCGAGAAGATGTTGCCGAGACGAATTTCCGGCATGCCCTTGAGCGAGGTGACAACCATCACGTAGAGCGGCAGCAGGTAGTAGAGCGCCACCACGATGAGCGTGCCGTACAGGAAGATGTTGCGGCGCGACAACATGTGCCGGGGCTTCGGTCCGCTCGGTCCCGAGGCATCGGCGCGGATGGCGGCTTGGGATGCGGCCAGGGAGACGGCATGATCAGACACGCTTGCGGCCTCCGAATTCGAGATAGGCCCACGGCACGATGACGATCATCACCGACAGGAGCATCATGGTCGAGGCGGCAAAACCCTGGCCGAGGTTCTGGGCGAAGAACATGTAGTCGTAGACATATTTGGCTGGCACTTCAGAGGAAATGCCGGGACCGCCGCTGGTCTGCGCGACGACGAGGTCGTAGACCTTGACGATGCCCGACGCGATGATCACCAGCGTGGTTATGAAGACCGGCCGCATCATCGGGATGATGATGAAGAGATAGGTCTTCCAGGTGGGGATGCCGTCCACCCGCGCGGCCTTCCAGATGTCCTCGTCGATGCCGCGCAGGCCGGCCAGCATCAGGCACATGATCAGCCCGGTGCCTTGCCACAGCGCGGCGATCAATATGCCGTAGATGACGATGCTCGAATTGTAGAGCGGATCGAAATTGAAGCTTGTCCAGCCGAGGTCGCGAACCACTCCTTGAATGCCGAAATCGGGATTGAGCAGCCATTGCCAGACGAGGCCGGTGACGATGAAGGAAAGCGCGAAGGGATAGAGAAAGATGGTGCGGAACGTGTCCTCGAAACGGATCTTCTGGTCGAGCAGTGCCGCAAGCAGGAAGCCGATTACCAGCGAGAAGACGAGCGACAGCACGCCGTAGATCAAGAGATTCTCGATCGAGACGAGCCAGCGCGGCGTCGCCCACAGCCGGTAGTACTGGTCGAGCCCGACGAAATGCAGCCGCGGCAGAAGCTTCGAATTGGTGAAGGAATAAAGCACCGTCCAGGCCGTGCCGCCGACAAACACCACCAGCGCGGTGAGGATCATCGGGATCGAGGCGACCTTCGCGTTGAGATTGCGGAAGAGTTGGCTCGGGCGTTCGCTCTTGCTCATCGGTGCAGCCATGCTGGATCGGGTAAGGGCGGCAAGGTCAGCACGTCTCGCTCCCGGCCCTGCGGTGGCCGGGTCGGGAGCGAGACGGCTCGTCGGCGGTCAATCGGCCGAGGCGATGATGTCGGCGAAGCGCTTCTGCGCCTCTTCAAGCGTCATGTCGGGCTTGGCGAAGAACTCCGAGAACAGGTCCTCCTTCTGCTTCTGGCTGTCCTGCGAGAGCAGTTGGTCCGTCCAGGGCATGACAGCGCCCTTGGCCAGGATGTCGAGCCCCTTCTTCATGCAATCATTGGCCGCGTTGAGGTCGACGTCGCCGCGCACCGGCAGCGAGCCTTTCTTGAGATTGAAGGCGACCTGGGTCTTGGGATCGAGCAAGGTCTCGGCCAACACTTCCTGCGCCTTGGACTTGTCGGCGTCCTTGAGCAGCGGGAAGTAGAAGGCGTCGCCGCCGGTGGCGATGACCTCGTTCAGGCCAAGCCCGGGAAGGCAGGTATAGTCCTTGCCGGCGGTCTTGCCGGCGACCTGGAATTCGCCCTGCGCCCAGTCGCCCATGATCTGGCCGCCGGCCTTGCCGGTGATGACCATGTTGGTCGCCTGGTTCCAGTCCTGGACATTGGTGTTCTTGGCCATCTTGCGCGCATCGTCGGCGGCCTTGAAGACTTTGGCGACTTCAGGACCGGCGGCGAACGTCGCATCCTTGTCCTTGTAGACCTTGAGGAAGGTGTCGGTGCCGCCCACCGCGGCGAGCAGCACGTCGAAGGCGCCCGACGCCTGCCAGGCCTGCCCGCCGACCGCGAGCGGGACGATGCCGGCCTTTTCCAGCGCCGGGGCGGCGGCGACATATTCGTTCCAGTTCTTCGGCACCGGCACGCCCGCCTTCTCGAAGGCCGCGTTCGACAGCCACAGCCACTGCCAGGAGTGAATATTGACCGGCACGCAATAGATCTTGCCGTCGATGGTGCAACCGTCGAGCAGGCTCTTCGGCCGCACGACCTCGGTCCACTTGCCCTTGGTGGCGACATCGGTGAGGTCGCGCATCAGGCCTGCCTGCACCAGCTCTTCCGCTTGCCGGCCGTGATTGAACTGGGTGGCGCCCATCGGGTCGCCGCCGGTGATGCGGCTGATCATGATCGGCCGCGCCGTGCCGCCGGACCCGGCGATAGCGCCGTCGACCCAGTGGTTGCCGGTTGCGTCGAAGGCCTTGGCGAGTTCGGCGACCGCCGCGGCCTCGCCGCCGGATGTCCACCAATGGGTGACTTCCAGATCGGTTGCGGCCGCCGGCCCGGCAAAATTCAACGCCACCGTCGCCGCAAGCGCGGCGGTCAGGAATTTGTATCGCATTTCGGTTTCCTCCCAGAATCTGAAACGTTACAGATTTTTCGATACGGCAATTGCAAGATATGCGCAACCCTTCCCTTGAAAGTCAGTTCGATATTTTTCGAGCCGCGAACAAAATCCTTTCGGGATGGAGCCCGTTGTGCAGCGCAATACGCAAAATCCCACATGGCAAGACAGAAAGCTCGCAAGAAGCTTGCTCCCAATGCCTTTCCTGCTGATTCCCAACGCTTTTCGGCGGCGAGCCCATGCGGACTTTCGACTCGGCCACAGCCTGGTCGAACACCGGTCGTGACAATCTGTAACGTTTCAGTATAGGCTTGTTCAGCTAAGGAGACGCGCCATGGGAGCGACGGCGGCGATTGCCGGCCTGGCCGGCGGCTGCTAAGCGCCTGACGGGGCGGGACGAATGGACAGACGGCGCACGGACAGCGATGACGAGACGTCGGCCAGGGAGCGGCCGACGCTGAAGACGCTTGCCTTCATGACCGGGCTCGGCGTCACCACCGTGTCGCGGGCGCTGAAGGACGCGCCGGAGATCGGCGCCGAGACCAGGCGCCGCGTCCAACTCGTGGCCAAGCAGATCGGTTACCGGCCGAACCGCGCCGGCGTGCGCCTGCGAACCGGCAAGACCAACGTCATCAGCCTCGTGCTCAACACCGAGCACGAGATCATGAGCTTTGTCTCAGACATCATCTACGGCGTCACCGAAGTCATCGCCGATACGCCCTACCATCTGATCGTCACGCCCTACTCGCGCTCGCAGGATCCGCTGGATCCGGTGCGTTATCTGGTGGAGACCGGCTCCGCCGATGGCGTCATCATTTCGCGCACCCAGCCCAACGATCCAAGGGCCCGCTACATGCTGGAGCGCGGCATACCCTTTGCAACGCACGGCCGCACCGATATGGGGCTCGTGCACCCCTATCATGATTTCGACAATTACGCCTTCGCGGCCGAGGCGGTGCGCCATCTGGCCGGCTTGGGCCGGCGTCGGCTGGCTCTGGTGACGCCGCCGGTCGGCCTGACCTATCACGGCCACACCGTGAACGGCTTTGCCGACGCGCTGAGCGAAGTCGGCGCCTCGGAGGTGCCGTTCAACACCGTTTCGATCGACCACTCGATCGAGCAGATCAGGATGAGGACCGCGCAGCTGATGCGGCGCGACATCAGGCCGGACGGCATCGTCAGCAGCGCCGCGGCCGCCACGCTTGCCATTGTTGCCGGCATCGAGGACGCCGGGTTGAAACTCGGCCGCGACATCGACGTGGTGTCGAAGCAGTCGTCGGAACTGCTGCATCTGTTCCGCCGGGAACTGCTGATCGTCAACGAGAACTTCCGGCTGGCCGGCTCCGAGCTAGCCCGCGCCGTGCTCGGCTGGATCGGCGGCGCGGCGCCCGGCTCGCTGCAGTCGCTCAGCGCGCCGGGCGAAGTTGTGGCCTATCGCGGCTGATTGAAGCCCCGCCGCCAGAGCAATTCCCGCGTAGCTTTCCTAAGGCATTGCCCAAAAAACAAAGAGATAGAGCGGTACGCCGTTCCGCGAAACGCTGAACCGCTAGCCGGCGGCGCCGCTCCCCCAGGGTCCATGGAAGGCGCCCTTGTCATCGATACGCTCGAAGCCATGCGCACCGAAGAAATCACGCTGTGCCTGGATCAGGTTCGAGGTCCCGCGGCCCTGGCGATAGCTGTCGAAATAGGCAAGGGCCGAAGACAGCGCCGGCACCGGCGATCCGGCTTCGGAAGCCCTGGCCACGACGCGCCGCAGTGACGGATGCGCCTCCTGCATCATGGTGATGAAGGCCGGCGCCATCAGGAGATTGGTCGAAGCGCCGCCGCGGCCGAAGGCTTCGGCCATGGTGTCGAGCATCTGCGATCGGATGATGCAGCCGGCACGCCAGATCTTGGCGATGGTCGGCATCGGCAGGTTCCAGTTGAACGCCTTCGAAGCGCCGCTCATCACGGCGAAGCCTTGCGCGTAGGCTGATATCTTGCCGGCGAACAGCGCCAGTTCCAGATCCTTGAGCAGGTCTGCCTTGTCGCCCGAAATCCTGGTGACGCCGATGTTGCCATAGGCTTTTTCCGCCGCAAGCCGCTCGTCCTTGATCGATGACAGGACGCGTGCCGCCACCGCCGCCTCGATGGCGGTCGCCGGAATGCCGAGTTGCTGTGCCTCGATAACCGACCATTTGCCGGTGCCCTTCTGGCCGGCGCGGTCGAGGATGATGTCGACCACCGGCTTGCCGGTCTTGGGATCATCTGACGCCAGCACCTTGGCGGTGATCTCGATCAGGTAGGAGTTGAGCCGGCCCTTGTTCCAGCCGGCGAATACGGCGCCGATCTCCTTCGGCGCCATGCCCAGGCCATCGCGCAGGATGCCGTAGATCTCGCCGATCATCTGCATGTCGGCATATTCGATGCCGTTGTGGATGGTCTTGACGAAATGGCCGGCGCCGTCGGTGCCGAGCCAGGCCGCGCATGGCTCGTCCTTGAACTTGGCGG
Organism: Mesorhizobium sp. B2-3-6; assembly: GCF_006442305.1. NCBI lineage: Bacteria > Pseudomonadati > Pseudomonadota > Alphaproteobacteria > Hyphomicrobiales > Phyllobacteriaceae > Mesorhizobium > Mesorhizobium sp. B2-3-6. Next base: position 615,108 of record NZ_VFVW01000003.1, read on the forward strand.
AGATTGCCGTCAGCACCTTCTCGACGCGGCTCCAGGACTCCTCGGTGCCGCCGACCATGATCGACGGCCCGTGGCGCGCACCCTCCTCGCCGCCGGACACGCCCATGCCGATGAAGGTGAGGCCGGAGCCCGCCAGCTCGGAAAAGCGCCGCATCGTGTCGCGGAAATTGGCGTTGCCGGCATCGATGACGATGTCGTTATGGGACAGCACGCCGCGCAATGCGGCGATCTGTTCATCGACCGGCTTGCCGGCCAGCACCATGATGATGATCGGACGCGGCGGCCGGATCGCGGCGGCGAGTTCTTCCAGGCTGTAGCAGGGGACAACCATATCCCTGAGCGCGCCGGCATTCTCGACAAAGGCATCCGTGCGCGCCTTGGTGCGATTGAACACAGCGATGCGGTGCCCGTGCTCGGCGATGTTGAGCGCCAGGTTGGAGCCCATCGTGCCAAGGCCGATCAGGCCGATTTCGGCTTTTTCCATGTTTCTTCCCTGCTTTCGGATCTTGTTTGTTCGAGCCCGCGATTGCCCGGGTTTCGCCAAGATGCATTCTGTCGGGGATGATTGACGGGCCTTCAGGCTCGCGTCAACCGCCTCGCCGCATTGTGTTGGACAGCCATCACGGCCTGATGTCCACAAGCGCCTCGATCTTCACCATCTCGAAGTCGGAGACCAGTATGTCGATGCGCGCCATCCACCGGCCAGGAACCGGGATGACGAGATCGTCGACACGCCAGCTGCCGTCATCGGACTTTGTCGCCGCCCGCTTCAGCGGCTCGATGCCGGAGTCCGGCTTCGACAGCACCAGCGTCACCTCCTTGGCGTCGAGCGGCCCGAAATCGCCGGTCATGATGATCATCGAGGCGGCGACCGGCCCGGCATGGCCGGGCGTGATGCTAAGGTCCGCCATCGCCTTCAGCGCGTGGATATGAACCGACACCGGCTGCGCCGCGGCAATCGCCAGCGCCCGTGGCGGCGGCGTGAAGCGCCAGCCGGCGGCAACACCGAAGATGGCGAGCACGATCAGTATTTCGACGCCGATCGAACGGGTGAGCCTGCGCCGCACTTCCGTCGCCCCCGCCTCGGCCATTGCCGTCAATCTCCAGCGGTTGACGGCGGCGAGCGTGAACAGGAAGACCAGCAGCGCAAGCTTGACCAGCAGCAGCCGGCCATAGGCGGTGTTGACCAGCGCTGCGGGTGTTTGCACCTGGATGACGGCCAGCACCACGCCCGCGGCGGCGAGCAAGGCCACCACCGGCATGATAGCGGCGGAGAACCGGCGAAGGAACGTGACGGCTTCGGCATCCTGCCGTTTTAGCGCGAGTCCGAGCGGCGCCAGCGCACCGGCCCAGAAGGCAATGCCGGCGCCGTGCAGGAACACCATCGGCCGCGTCAGCCATTGTGGCTCGGCGGCACTTGCGTGGCCGCTGGCGGCGAGCGCGAGGCCCGTTCCGGCCAGGCCGACGAGCGCGAGGGGCCTGGCGGCCGCGCGCGGTCCGGCCAGCGACAAAAGGCCGAGCCCCAGCGCGATCAACGCGATCAACACCGTCCAGCCGAAGCTGGTGCCGAGACCGGCGGTCCAGATGGCCGGCTGCGCCATATGCGAGAGCGGCGCGCCGAGCGCATCCAGCCCTTGAAAGCCAAGCGACAGGGTTGCCGCGACCAGCCCGCACAGGATTGCGGCGGCGACGAAGCGCTGTCCGGCGCGGCCACCCCGCGCCAGCCAGGCGAGAGCGAAGGCGCCGCCGACCCCGAGGAATAGGCCGATATAGAGGCAGACCTTGCCGATCCAGATCGCCGAGCGCAATTGCCAGTCGACGGCTTCGGAAACAGCCGGCGGCTGGCTCGCCGCGCCGATGGAAAACAGCAGAGAGCCGCCGACCGGATGACCGTCGGCGGAAATCACTCGCCAGCTCAGCACATGCGTGCCCGATCCAAGTGCCTGCGGATCGTCGATCACGACGGTCTGGTCGCTGAGGCGGAAGGACGTCAGCGGAACGGGCGTGCCGTCGGGCTTCACCAGCGTCAGCACCAGTGGCGAGACCGGTTCGCTGAAAGTCAGCGCGAATTGCGCCGGGGCCTGCGACAGCACGGCGCCGTCGGCCGGATCGGTCTTGATCAGCGCGGCGTGCGCAAAGGCCTGATTTGTCGTGGCCACGGCAATCAGCATGGCCAAGGTCAGCAGCCCTATGGCAGCTCGGCCGATGAGCTTGCCGGTCGCGCGAACCGTCCTGGAAGGGAATATCACCGTCATGTCATTGCCATAAATGCGGCGCGCTCCGGACAATGGAGCGCACCGCGAGAGCTTACTTTTTCGGCGTGAGCTCGATGCCGGGCGCGGGGTTCTCCAGGGCGTCTTCGTCCTGCCCGGCCGCCGGGATTTCGATCCAGCGGTCGGCGGCGCCATCGCACTCCTGCACCACCGGGAAATAGAGTTTCTGACCCGCCGGGAGGTCTGCCGTCAGCATCGCACGGAAGACGAACTCGTCGTAGAATTCGTCTGGCAGATTGCCGCCGCTCCAATCGACCTCCTTGACGCCGTCGGCCACCGCCTGGCCGTAGAGCTGGTAGGATTTCTCGTACTTGCCCTTCTTGGTCTGCAGCGTCCAGCCGGGCTTCGGCATCGGCTTCACCGCGATCACCCCTTCCGGGATCTGCACGCGCACGGCGGTCGTCGCCTTGCCGTCACAGCCATGCGGCACCCGCAGGATGGCCTTGTAGGTCGAACCGACCGCCGCTTCCTGTGTTTCGAGCGTGACATGCGCAAAGGCGGCACTGGTCCCCAGCGCCAGAAGCGCGCCGGCCGACAGAAGATACTTGTTCATGATGGTCCCTCTGAATTCAATAGTTGTGGATGGCGCGGTCAATTGGCGTGGTCGTCCATGCCACCGCCCATGCCTTCGACAGCGAACTCGACGTTGACGGCGCCAGCCTTTTCGAAGGTCAGCGTGGCTGCGAATTCTTCGCCCTGCTTGGATTGCCGCTTCAGGCCGATGAACATCAGGTGATAGCCGCCGGGTGCTAGCGCCACCTTGCCGCCGGCCGGGATTTCCAGGCCGCCCGTCACCGGCCGCATGGTCATGACGCCGTCCTTGACGCCCATTTCATGCAGCTCTGCTTTTTCGGAGACGTCGGAGGAAATCGACAGCAGCCGGTCGGGTGCATTGCCCTTGTTGGTGATGGTGAAATAGCCGCCGGCCACCTTGGCGCCTGTGGGTGTCGCGCGCGACCAGGGATGCTCGATCTCGAGATCGCCGGCCTTGAATTCATGCGCGCAGACGGCCTGGGCACCGAAGAACAACAGCACAAACGCCAGCACGGCAAGGCCGACACGTTCATTGAAACGGCGCGGGAATTTGGTGCGGCCGCCCGAAGGAGGCGCCGCGATATGAAAAGCTTGGGACATGGTTTGCTCCATGAATAGGGGATCGCGCCGTTGGCCGGTCGCGAACGATTCGTTCTTTGGATGAAAGCACCGGCGGAAGGTTCCGCCGGGCGTACAGCAGGCTCAGGCCGAAAGCGGCGGCGCGCGCGGGTTCGACGGCGACCGCTGGCGCGCGAAATTGAGATGCGTGGCCGCCGGAAAGATGAAAACGACGGCTTCGAACGAAAGCGAGGCCAGCGCAAGCCCGGCATCGGGTGGCGGCGCAAAGGCCGCTGAAACCATGCTGCAGCCCAGCATGCAGCATGCCGGCAGATGCGACGGATGCGGGCCGCCATCGGGAAGCTGGGCAGTGCCCTCGTGGGTGCAGATGACGTTGCCGAAGGCGTCGATTTGCGAGGCGGCCGGTCCGGTGGCGAAGGCGAATGCGCTCAGCGTCGACTGAAGCAGCAGCAGGTAGGCCGCGACAAGCGCGACCGGAATGCTCCACCGTCTCCCCTTTTTGGTCAAATGACTTGCCTGTTCAAACCATCTGCATCTTCAAGCGATCACCGGAAGATGTCTACCACGGCAGCAAGAGACGGAAAATCGGCAAATCGGTGCTGCGGCAACGCGGCGCGATCAGGGCCTCTGTGGGTGCCGGCTCTCGGGGATCGAGGTCAGCAGCGTCTGGCGCGCCGACTTCAAATGCTTGCGGCAGGCGGCATCGACCTTGCCCAGGTCGCGTGATTTGAGCGCCGCGATATAGGCCAGATGCTCGCCGATCGCGATTTCGTTGCGCTCGCGCTCCTGCGCCTTGTTCCACTGGTAGTGGTAATGGAAGATCATGGCGATGACATCATAGAAATCGACGATGAAGCGGTTGTGCGAGGCGCGGTGGATCAGCCGATGGAAGCGCTCGTCGAGCTCCGAGAATTCGTTGAAGCGCGTGGCGATGTCACGGGCGAGGCCGCGGTGTTCCTCTTCGAGATTGTCGAGATCGGCCCACACCGCGCTGTCCTGCGGCAGTGCGGTGAACGCCGATGCCGAGCGCAGCTCGAACATCTCGCGGATTTCCGTCAACTCCAGCGCGAAGGCGCGGGTGAAACCCTTCAGCACCCAATGGCTGTTGCGGCGCTTCTCGATCAGGCCGAAGCGGGAGAAGCGGATCAGGAACTCGCGCACGCTGGTGGTGCCGACGCCGATCTCGCGCGCCAGTTCGAGCTCATTGATCTGCATGCCGGCCTCGGCGCCGCCGGCGAGCAGCCTGCGCATGAACGACCGCTCGATGATCTCGGCCAGCGTGTCGGTCTCTTCCTCGGGAAAGAAATCATCGGGGCGCGTTTCGCGCAGCACCGTCTTGGCGCGCTTGTTCCAGGCGATCAATCCGGTTTCTTCCATGCGCGCAAGGATGCTGCGCACAGTGGTGCGGCTGACGCCGAGCAGCGTACCCAGCTCCGGTTCCGAAGGCAGGCTGCGCGTCTCGTCGAGCAGCCTGAGGCACCTGTTATAGGCATCCTTGTAGACGTTGTTGCTCTTCGACATGCCCTGACCCATCGCTGGCCGGCGCTTGCGGCGGCCGGCTTGAAGCGCAAATATGACGTTCCTATCGCCCTCGATAGCGGAATCGCTTTGCCGAGGGGCTCGCTTACCGGTTGCAGCGCCGCTACTCATCCAGCCGCACAGGAACTGCCGGAAAAAACAATTGACGCAAAACTGTTTTTTCACGATAAAAGACATTAACTCTTAACAAGCGCGTGTCAATCCGCGCCTCCCAGGATCACCGCAGGAAACGCCCGTGAACGCCTCCAACTCAATTCTTCTGTCCCCAGCCGACAATGTCGCGGTCGCCAACGGCCGCATCGAGACCGGCACCGCGCTGCCCGGCGGCGCGCTTGCCGCCGCCGTCATCGAGCCCGGCCACAAGGTGGCGATCAAGCCGATTCCCGCCGGGTCCGCCGTGGTCAAATATGCCCAGGCGATCGGCCGCGCCACGCAGGACATCGCGCCCGGCGAGCATGTCCATTCGCACAATCTGGTGTTCGAGGCCGGCCGCCTGCCGGTGGTGCCGCCAAGCGAGGCCGAGCATGCGACCGAGGCAGACCGCGCCCGCACCTTCATGGGTTATCGCCGCGCCGACGGCCGCGCCGGCACGCGCAACTTCATCGGCATCATCGCCAGCGTCAACTGTTCGGCCACCGTCTGCCACGCCATCGCCGACGCGGCCAACCGCACGCTGCTGCCAAAATATCCCGGCATTGACGGCTTCGTCCCGATCGTTCACGGCCAGGGCTGCGGCATGAGCGCCACCGGCGACGGCATGATGGTGCTGCACCGCACATTGGCCGGCTATGCCCGCCATCCCAATTTCGGCGGCGTGCTGATGGTTGGGCTCGGCTGCGAGGTCAACCAGCTCACGCTGTACGGCCAGAAGGGTGCGGCCGCCGGTAAACGCCATTTCAACATCCAGGATGCCGGCGGGTCGCGCAAATCGGTCGAAAAGGCGATGGGCGTGCTGGCCGAGATCGCCGAGGAAGTCGGCCAGCTCAAGCGCGAACCCATCCCGGTAAGCGAAATCGTCGTCGGCCTGCAATGCGGCGGCTCCGACGGCATGTCGGGCATCACAGCCAATCCTGCTCTAGGTGCCGCGGTCGATATCCTCGCCGGCGTCGGCGGCATCGGTATTCTCTCCGAGACGACGGAAATCTACGGCGCCGAACATCTGCTCGCCTATCGCGCCGCGACGCCCGAGATCGCCAAGAAACTCGACGGCTACGTCAAGTGGTGGGAGGACCACGTCGCCAAGCACGGCGCCTCGATCGACAACAACCCCTCGCCCGGCAACAAGCGCGGCGGCCTCACCACCATCCTGGAGAAATCGCTGGGCGCGGTCGCCAAGGGCGGCCAGACGCCGCTCAACGGCGTCTTCGGCTATGCCGAAAAGGTCACCGGCAGCGGGCTGGTGTTCATGGATACGCCCGGCTATGACCCGGTTTCCGCCACCGGCCAGGTGGCGGGCGGCGCCAACATCATCGTCTTCACCACCGGCCGCGGCTCCTGCTTCGGCTGCCGGCCGACGCCGTCGATCAAGGTCGCCACCAACTCGACCATGTATCATCAGATGGAAGAGGACATGGACGTCAATTGCGGCGTCATCGCCTCCGGCGAGAAGACCATCGCCGGCATGGGCCGCGAGATCTTCGAACTGATCGTCGAGACGGCCTCCGGCCGCAAGACCAAGAGCGAGGATTTCGGCTACGGCGACAACGAGTTCGTGCCCTGGCATCTCGGCGCGACGCTCTAGCTCTTTGAAGTCGCGCAGTCCGGAAAGTGGCCACGAACTTTCCTGGAATGCTGCGGCTTGAGGTCTTGGAATCTGCCGCGCCGGATAATGGCGGGCAACGGGGAGGTTGTGCATGGAAAAACGCCGCATCGGCCAGACGGCGCTCGAGGTCACCGAAGTAAGCTTCGGCGGTGCCGCGATCGGCGGGCTCTACCGCGCCTGTTCGCGCGAGGCGGCGATGGAAACGTTGCAAGGCGCGTGGGAGGCGGGCCTGCGCTATTTCGACACCGCGCCCTTCTATGGTTTCGGCCTGTCGGAGCGGCGTTTCGGCGACTTCCTGCGCTATAAGCCGCGCGATTCCTATGTGCTGTCGACCAAGGTCGGGCGCCTGTTCCGGCCCGTTCCGGAGGATCAGGTTCCCGATCACTCCTATGTCGATCCGCTGCCCTTCGCGCTCGACTACGACTATTCCTATGACGGCATCATGCGCTCGGTCGACTTCAGCTATGCGCGGCTTGGTCTAAACAGGATAGACATCCTGTTTGTGCACGACATCGGCGTGTACACGCATGGCGTCGAGAAGACCAAGATGCACTTTCGCCAGTTGATGGACGGTGGGCTCAAGGCGCTCGAAGAACTGAAAGACTCCGGCGTCATTTCCGCCTACGGGCTCGGCGTCAACGAAGTCCGGATATGTCTCGACGTGATGCGTCGCGCGCCGCTCGATTGTATCCTGCTCGCCAGCCGCTATTCCTTGCTCGATCGCAGCGCCGAAGCCGAACTTTTGCCGCTCTGCCGCGCCCGACAGACTTCGCTGGTCATCGGCGGTGTGTTCAACTCCGGCATATTGGCGACCGGACCGGTGCAGGGCGCCCATTTCGACTACAAGCCCGCCAGCGGTGACGTGCTCGACCGCGTCGGCGCGATGGAGCGGATCGCCGCCGAAGGTGGTTACCCGCTCGCTGCCGCCGCGTTCCAGTTCCCCCTCCAGGAATCCTCGGTCGCCACCGTGCTGACCGGCACCGCCAAGCTGGCGAACCTGACCCGCAATCTCGAACTGCTTGATGTCGACGTGCCTCAGGCGGACTACGCCAGATACCGCCCCTACACCGTAGTGCAGGAATTGGCATGAAGTGCCCCGTCCGCCCGGGCGAAGGCGTGCGACCGCGGGGCTTCACGATCCCACGAACCGAAGAAGGAACGGGCATTCTATATTGACTAACTTATGGAATTAATATTCCATACGCTAGTCACGCGAAACGGAAGCGTCGGGCAGCGTGGGGAGAGCAAGGCGCCAGTGCGGTCATGACCGCCATGCCCCGAGGATGGCATAAACACCGCTTGCATCGACCGGATCGATGCACTATCAAAATATTGCAACTGTTTTTTATTGATAAAGTTCTGTTTGGCTACGCCTATCCGAACCGAGCTTCCATATCGTTCACCGGGCGACCTAGGGAGGAATTCCATGAAATTCGTGACCAGCATTCTCAATCGCCGCGCAGTCATGGCGCTGGCGGCCGCGTCGATGCTTGCCGGCGTCATGCACTCAGCGCCGGTTTCGGCGGCGGACGTGACCATTCCGATCATCGTCAAGGACACCACGTCCTTCTACTGGCAGATCGTCCTGGCCGGGGCCCGCAAGGCCGGCAAGGATCTCGGCGTCAACGTGCCGGAGCTCGGCGCCCAGGCAGAGACCGACGTAAACGGCCAGATCTCGATCCTCGAAAACGCCGTCGCCAGCAATCCGGCGGCGATCGTCATCTCGCCGACCGAGTTCAAGGCGCTCGGCAAGCCGATCGACGAAGCCGCCGCCAAGGTCAAGGTTATCGGCATCGATTCCGGCGCCGACTCCAAGGCCTTCACCTCCTTCCTGACCACCGACAACGTCCAGGGCGGCCGCGTTGCCGCTGACGGCCTCGCAGCGGCCATCGGCGAAGCCAATGGCGGCAAGATCGAGGGCGACGTTGCCCTGATCACCAACACGCCTGGCGCCGGCTCGCTCGAACAGCGCAAGCAGGGCTTCATCGAACAGCTCAAGGCGAAGTATCCAGGCCTGAAGCTGGTCGCCGACAAATATGCCGACGGCCAGGCCACCACCGGCCTCAACATCGCCACCGACCTGATCACGGCGAATCCGAACCTCAAGGGAATTTTCGCTTCCAACCTGATCATGGCGCAGGGCGTCGGGCAGGCTGTCGCCGAAAACAGCCTCGGCGGCAAGCTGGCGCTGGTTGGCTTCGACAGCGACGAGAAGCTGATCAAGTTCCTCAACGATGGCGTCATTTCCGCCCTCGTCGTCCAGGATCCCTACCGGATGGGCTATGACGGCATCAAGACCGCACTTGCCGCCTCCAAGGGTGAAAAGGTCGAGACCAATGTCGACACCGGCGCCAACCTGGTCACCAAGGCCAACATGAAGGATCCCAAGATCGACGCGCTGCTCAACCCGAAGCTCAACTGAGTATCGGCACGCGCAACCGTTTCCGGGGCCTCTGCGCCCCGGAAACAACAGGGAGGATTGCCATGACGTCGACCGCGCAGGAACTGCATCCGGCCCCCGTGCTGGAGCCCGGCAGGACGATCCTCGAGCTGCAGGGTCTGGAAAAGCGCTATCCCGGCACGCATGCGCTGAAGCCTGTGACCCTGGCCTTCAAGGCGGGAGAGATCCACGCCATCGTCGGCGAGAACGGTGCCGGCAAATCGACCCTGATCAAGCTCCTGACCGGCGTCATCCCGCGCACCTCCGGAGAGGTTGTGTGGGAAGGCAAGCCGGCTGCCCTGGCGACGCCGCACGAAGCCATGGCGCTCGGCATCAACGCCGTGCACCAGGAAGTCGTGCTCTGCCGTCACCTGACCGTCGCCGCCAACATGTTCCTCGGCGAGGAGAACTCGCGCTTCGGCATCCTCCAGCAGCGAGCCATGGTCAGGGAAGCGCAGAAGATCATCGACGGTCTCGGCTTCGACCTGCCGGCGCATGTCGTGCTCGGCGATCTCACCATCGGCCAGCAGCAGCTGATCGCCGCCGCCCGCGCCACCGTGCGCGGCACCAAATTCCTGATTTTCGACGAGCCCACCGCGTACCTCACCCGCAAGGAGGCCGACCAGCTGTTCACGCTGATCCGCCGCCTGAAGGGTGAAGGCGTCACCATCATCTACATCAGCCATCGCATGGAGGAGGTGTTCGAGCTCGCCGACCGCGTCTCGGTGCTGCGTGACGGCACGCTGGTCGGCACCCGCAACATCGCCGAGACCAATGAGCCGGAGCTGGTCAAGCTGATGATCAACCGCTCGATCGAGCAGATCTATCACAAGGAGCATTTCACGCCGGGCGCCGTCATCGCCGAGGCGCGGAACCTGTCCGGCAAGGGTTTCGAGAATGTCTCTCTGTCGGTGCGCGCGGGCGAGATCGTCGGGCTCTACGGCCTGATCGGAGCCGGCCGCAGCGAATTCGTCACCACCCTCTACGGCCGCCACCGCAAATCGGCCGGCCAGGTGTTGTGGGAAGGCAAGGAGGTGCAGGTCAACTCCGAGCACGACGCCATCAAGCTCGGCATGGCGCTGGCACCGGAAAGCCGCCGCGACCAGGGCCTGTGCCTCAACCTGCCGGTTGCATTGAATCTCAACCTGCCGATCTACAAGCGCATATCGAAAAATCTGCTGATCTCGTCTGCGCAGGAGAAGGCCGAGGCGGACCGGCAGATCGCCGACCTCAGGATCAAGACGCCGACGCGCGGCGCGCTGGCCTCCAGCCTGTCGGGCGGCAACCAGCAGAAGATCGTCATCGGCAAGTGGCTGGCGCACGGCGCCAAACTGTTCATCTTCGACGAGCCGACGGTCGGCGTCGATGTAGGCACCAAGGCCGAGATCTACCGGCTGTTCAGTGTGCTGTTGTCCAAGGGCGCGGGCATCATCCTGATCTCGTCCTATCTGCCTGAGGTCTACGAACTGGCTGACACGCTGCATGTGTTCAGGCGCGGCAAGCTGGTGGCCACGCATGGTTTCCGCACCGCCGATCACGAGGACATTCTGAGCCAGGCCCTGGCCGAGAAACAAGAAAAGACGGGAGGACAGACATGAGCACCGAGGCGATCCCTGCCGAAAAGCCGAAGCGCAACTACAATGCCCTGTTCGGGCTGACGCTGCTTGGCCTGCTGCTTCTGATGTGGGTCATCCTGGCGGTCGCGACGCCGTCCTTCGCCTCGGCGCTCAACATCACCAACCTGCTGCGCCAGGGTTCCCTGATCGCCATCCTGGCCGTCGGCCAGACCTTCGTCATCATCACCGGCGGCATCGACCTTTCCGTCGGCGCCATCGTCGGCTTCGCCACCGTCATCGTCGCGCTGCTGATCAATGCCGGCTGGCCGGTCTGGATCGCGGTTCTGGCGACGCTGCTGGTGGGGGTCGCCATCGGCCTGTTCCACGGTTTCGGCATCGTCAGGATGGGCCTGCCGCCCTTCATCATCACGCTGGCGACCATGACCTCGCTGCGCGGCATCGGTCTCCTGATGACCAATGGCAATTCGATATCGATCAACAGCGACGCGTTCCAGGCGTTTTCGCGCGGCTCGCTGCTGGGGATCCCCTATCTGTTCTGGATGGTAATCGTGGTTGCCCTGCCCTCCTACGTCTTCCTGCACCACACGCGATGGGGACGCTATCTCTTCTCCGTCGGCTCGAACGCGGAAGCCGCGCGCCTCTCCGGCGTCAACGTGCCGCGCACGATCTACATGGCCTATGTGCTGTCCGGCCTGTGCGCGGCTTTCGTCGGCGTGCTGCTCGCGTCCCGCATCGGCATCGGCAATCCGACGCAGGGCGACACCTACGAGCTGCAAGCCATCGCCTCGTCGGTGATCGGCGGCACGTCGTTGTTCGGCGCTATCGGTTCGGTGCACGGGCCGCTGATCGGCTCGTTCATCCTCTCCACCATCAACAACGGCGCCAACCTGCTCAACGTCAACACGTTCTGGCAGCGCGTCATCACCGGCATGTTGATCATCGTCATCGTCTACTTCGACGGCCTGCGCCGCCGAGGTGGCAAGTAAAATCGATCGCCGGCCGGGTCGAAAATCGGCCGACGATTCCATGAACCGACTGGATTGAAGCATGAAAGCCGTTGTCTGCCGTTCGCCCGGCGACCTTGTCGTGGAAGACCGTCCCGCGGCTGGCTCGCCGCCTCCCGGCTGGGCGCTGGTGGCGGTCAGCCATGTCGGCATCTGCGGCACCGACTACCACATCTTCGAGGGCAAGCATCCCTTCCTCGCCTACCCCCGCATCATGGGCCATGAAGTGTCGGGGACCATCGTCGAGGCGGGCGAAGGCGTTGGTCTTGCCACGGGCGAGCCGGTCATCATCAATCCCTATCTGGCGTGCGGCAAATGCATCGCCTGCCGGCACGGTAAACCCAATTGCTGTGTCCGGATCGAAGTGCTCGGCGTGCATCGCGACGGCGCCATGTGCGAACAGATCCTTATCCCGGAACAAAACCTCTATCCAGCCAACGGCCTGTCGTTGGCCGATGCCGCGGCCGTCGAGTTCCTGGCCATCGGCGCCCATGCGGTGCGGCGCTCGCGTGCCGATCCCGGCGCACGGACGCTCGTCATCGGCGCCGGACCGATCGGGCTCGGCACCGCCATCTTCGCCCGCATCGCCGGGCTCGACGTGACGCTGCTCGACATGAGCAGCGAAAGGCTCGGCTTCGCCGCCAATGAACTCGGCTTCAAGACCCTCGACGGGTCGCGCGGCGCGGCATCCGATCTGGTCAGCGAAGCGACATCAGGCGAAGGCTTCGACGTGGTCTTCGACGCCACCGGGAACACCGGCTCGGTGCAGTCGGCCTTCGCTCATGTCGCGCATGGCGGGACATTGGTGCTGGTCAGCGTCGTGAAGGACGACATCGCCTTTTCCGACCCCGAATTCCACAAGCGCGAGATGACGCTTGTCGGCAGCCGCAATGCCTTGAGGGCCGACTTTGACCACGTCGCCGCTTCGATCCGCGATGGCGCCGTGCCGCTGGCCAAGCTCGTCACCCACCGCACCACGCTTGCCGACACGCCACGTGATCTCGCCCGCTGGGCGCATGAGAAATCCGGCCTGATCAAGGCCGTGATCGAGGTGGGGGCATAAGCTGGCAGATCGTGAACCCGGCCCGTATTGACCACGCCCCGCGCAGGGCGACCCCCAAACCGCCAAGCCGCTGACAACCGAGCTGGTCTGGTACCAGCGTTAGTATAAGGCCGACACGCCCTACAGCGCCGACAGTTTCAGCTCCACCCGCTCCGCCGGGAAGCGCGCCTCGGCGAATTGGATCGGCCGGCCGTCCGTCGTCATGTTGACGGCCATCGTGACCAGCACGATGCCGCCCGGCTGCAGATCGAGGTCGGCAAGGTCGGAAGCATCGGCGTGACGCGCCGACAGCACCGTCGATTGCCTGAGATAATCGTCTATGCCGAAACGCTTGAGCGATGCGGTGATCGACCCGGTCTCGGCCATGGCCACATCGATGCCGGCGAAGCGCCTGGCGTCGAACCAGCCGGAAGCGCGCGACACCGGCTTCCCATCGGCCTCGCCGCGCGTCTCCAGGCGAATCACATCCGATCCCCTGGCAACGCCCAGGGCTTCGGCGACGCGCCGGCTGGCGGGCTCGACCGATGAGGCCAGCAGCACGATATGCCGCTCCGACGCCTGGCCCTGCAAGCCGGTTGAAAATCGCGTGCGCGCGCCGATCGGATAGGACAGCCGCTTGCGCGACAGCACGAAAGTGCCGCGCCCCTGCTCGGCCCGCAGTACCCCGTCTTGCACGAGCGCCGCGATGGCGCTGCGCACCGTGTGACGGTTGACGCCATAGCGCTCGGCCAGCGCCACCTCCGGCGGCAGCGCGGCATTCTCGGCAAAATCGCCGGCAGCGATCGATTGCAGGATTCGGTCGGCGATCTGGCGCCACAACGAGACGCCGCTGCGCCGCTCGATACCGTCAGCCACGTGTTTTCCGTTCACGGTTTCGCCCCTGGCCGGCCCCTGTCACGCACCCGTCATGGACTCGCGTTAGGTAATGGATATAATTCGTATGGTTGTCTATATCAATAGATAAATTAGAAGCAAGGATGTTGCTGATGCGAGGACAGGAAGCGCGCGACCAGGCCGAACGCAAGGCGGCCATGGCAACCCTGGCGCAGTCCAGCGGCGACGACATCGTTCGCCTCTGGAACGAATCCGGCCTGCCTGCCGAGGCCGAACTGCTGCGCGGTCCCGAGACCGGCCTGGTTACCATGCGCGGCCGCATCGGCGGCGGCGGCGCGCCGTTCAATGTCGGCGAGGCCACCGTGACCCGCGCCACAGTGCGCCTGCCGTCCGGACAGGTCGGCCATTGCTATGCGCTCGGCCGCGACAAGCAGAAGGCGAAGCTGGCGGCCATCGCCGACGCGCTGTGGCAGGACCCCGCCCACCGAGAGGCGGTCGAAACGGGCCTTCTCGCGCCGCTGCGGGCTGCCTTGACCACGGCACGAGAAAGGCGCCGCGCCGAAACGGCGGCAACGAAGGTGGATTTCTTCACCATGGTTCGCGGAGAAGATTGATGGATATCGCAGCGCAATCGATCGAGGGCGGGTTCGCCGATCCGGTGTTCAACGCCCAGACGGTGTTTCGCGCCGTCATGGACGCAATGGCGCGGCCGGGCAGCGTGCAACCCTTGCCGGCCCTGGCCCGCCCGCCGGCGCCGCTTTCGGCGATATCGGGCGCGGTTGCGCTGGCATTGTGCGACAACGACACGCCGCTCTGGCTGGACCCGGCCCTGCACGCCTCGGCAGCGGTCATGTCCTGGCTCGGCTTTCACAGCGGCGCGCCGCTGGCCAACACCCCGGCCGACGCGCATTTCGCCTTTGTGGCCTCGCCGGCCGAGATGATGGCGCTCGACGGTTTCTCGCAAGGCACGCAGGACTATCCCGACCGCTCGACCACATTGATCCTGCAGGTCGGCGATCTCACGTCAGGCACGCCGCTGCTGCTCGAAGGTCCTGGCATCGAGAAGACGGCGACGATCGCGCCGGCCCTCATGCCGCGTCATTTCATCGAGCAGTGGAAGCAGAACATCAACCGCTTTCCGCGCGGCGTCGACATCATCCTGGCGGCACATGACAGCCTCGCCTGCCTGCCGCGTACGACACGCATCAAGACGACGGAGGCCTAGCATGTATGTCGCGGTAAAAGGCGGCGAAGCTGCAATCGCCAACGCCCACAGCCTGCTCGCCGACCGTCGGCGCGGTGACCGCTCGGTACCGGCACTGCGCCTCGACCAGATCGTCGAACAGCTGGCGCTCGGCGTCGACCGGGTGATGAGCGAAGGCTCGCTTTACGATCGCGAACTCGCCGCACTCGCTATCGTGCAGGCGCGCGGCGACATGATCGAGGCGATCTTCCTGGTGCGGGCCTACCGCACCACGCTGCCGCGCTTTGGCTATACAAATGCCATCGACACCGCCACCATGCTGGTCGAACGCCGCGTTTCGGCGACCTACAAGGACCTGCCCGGCGGCCAGTTGCTTGGGCCCACCTTCGACTACACGCACCGGCTGCTCGATCCCGAGCTTGCCGCCGGCGCCGATGTCGCCGCGCCCTTGCGGCGCGAGACGGAAGCGCAGGCAATGCCGCGCGTCTCGGCGATCCTCGCTCGCGATGGGCTGATCGAGCCGGACGGAGACATGCCGCAGGACCATGTCCCCGGCGACATCACCCGCGAGCCGCTGGAGTTCCCGATGGCTCGCGACATCCGCCTGCAGGCGCTGTCGCGCGGCGACGAGGGCTTCCTGCTGGCGCTCGGCTATTCCACGCAGCGCGGCTATGCCCGCAACCATCCCTTCGTCGGCGAGATCCGCATCGGCGAGGTCGAGCTGGAGCTCGACGTGCCCGAACTGCCTTTCGCGGTGCCGCTCGGTACCGCGCGCGTTACCGAATGCCAGATGGTCAATCAGTTCAAGGGCTCGGCCAAGGCGCCACCGCAATTCACACGCGGCTACGGGCTGGTCTTCGGCCAGAGCGAGCGCAAGGCGATGGCCATGGCACTCTGCGACCGCGCTCTTCGTGCAAGCGAACTCGGCGAGGACATTGTCGCCGCCGCCCAGGACGAGGAATTCGTCATCTCGCACTCCGACAACGTCCAGGCGACCGGCTTCGTCGAACATCTGAAGCTGCCGCATTATGTCGACTTCCAGGCCGAACTCGACCTCGTGCGCCGCATGCGCGCCGAGTACGACGCCCGCGAAAATCCCGGCAAGATTGAAGAGAAGAAAGAGGCCGCGGAATGAGCGCGCAACCGACCGACATCGCCAGCTACAACTTCGCTTATCTCGACGAACAGACCAAGCGGATGATCCGCCGCGCGATCCTCAAGGGCATCGCCATTCCCGGCTATCAGGTGCCGTTCGCCTCGCGCGAAATGCCGATGCCCTATGGCTGGGGCACCGGCGGCGTCCAGGTTACCGCTTCGATCATCGGCCCCGACGATGTGCTGAAGGTCATCGACCAGGGCGCCGACGACACCACCAATGCGGTCTCGATCCGCGCCTTTTTCAAGAAGGTCGCCGATGTGGCGGTTACGACCGATACCGCCAGCGCCAGCATCATCCAGACCCGCCACCGCATTCCCGAATATCCACTCGCCGCAGGCCAGGTGCTGGTCTACCAGGTACCGATCCCCGAGCCCCTGCGCTTTCTCGAGCCACGCGAGACCGAAACGCGCAAAATGCATGCGCTGGAGGAATACGGCCTCATGCATGTGAAGCTCTATGAGGACATCGCCAAGCACGGCCGCATCGCCACCACCTATGCCTATCCGGTGAAGGTCGAGGGCCGCTATGTGATGGACCCGTCTCCGACGCCGAAATTCGACAATCCCAAGATGCACCGCTCGCCGGCTTTGCAGCTGTTCGGCGCCGGCCGCGAGAAGCGCATCTACGCGCTGCCGCCCTTCACTGATGTGGTCAGCCTCGACTTCGAGGATCATCCGTTCGAGGTGCAGACCTTCGACCAGCCCTGCGCGTTGTGCGGCGCCGAGAACGTCTATCTCGATGAGGTCATCCTCGACGATCACGGCGGCCACATGTTCGTCTGCTCGGACACCGATCATTGCGAGAAGCGGCGCAGCACGCCTCCCTCCCCCTTGTGGGGAGGTCGCGCCGAAGGTGGCGGTAGCGACCCATCGGCAGCCCCCACCCCGGCGCTGCGCGCCGACCCTCTCCACAAGGGGGAGGGTAAGGAGATACAATGACCGACGAACCCTTGCTGCGCGTTTCGGCGCTCTCCAAATTCTACGGCTCGCGCGTCGGCTGCGACAACGTCACCTTCGATCTGTGGCCGGGCGAAGTCCTGGCTGTCGTGGGCGAATCCGGCTCCGGCAAGACGACATTGCTCAACTGCCTGTCGACGCGGCTGCTGCCCTCCTCCGGCACCGCCAGCTACCGCATGCGTGACGGCCAGTTCCGCGAACTCTACCGCATGAGCGAGGCCGAACGCCGCTTCCTGATGCGCACCGACTGGGGCTTTGTCCACCAGAATCCGGCCGACGGCTTGCGCATGACGGTGTCGGCCGGCGCCAATGTCGGCGAGCGGCTGATGGCGGTGGGCGACCGCCACTACGGCAAGATCCGCGCCACCGCCGTTGACTGGCTGTCGCGCGTCGAGATCGAGGAAGACCGCATCGACGACGAGCCGCGCGCCTTTTCCGGCGGCATGCGCCAGCGCCTGCAGATTGCCCGCAACCTCGTCACCGGCCCGCGGCTGGTGTTCATGGATGAACCGACAGGCGGCCTCGACGTCTCGGTGCAGGCGCGCCTGCTCGATCTCTTGCGCGGCCTCGTCACCGATCTCGGCCTCGCCGCCATCGTCGTCACCCATGACCTCGCGGTGGCGCGGCTTTTGTCGCAGCGCATGATGGTGATGAAGGACGGCCGCGTCGTCGAAAGCGGCCTCACCGACCGCGTGCTCGACGACCCGCGCGCGCCGTACACGCAATTGCTTGTTTCTTCCATTTTGCAGGTTTGACGATGGCGCCAAGTCACCCCCCTCTGTCCTGCCCGCAAACGAATAACGATTGGAGTACCTTCTGATGCCGACGCCTCTCGTTGTTTCCGACGTCGCCAAGAGCTTCACCATGCATCTGCGCGACGGCATCAAACTGCCTGTCGTCGCCGGTGTCTCCTTCTCGATCCGCGCCGGTGAATGCACCGTGCTCGGCGGCCCGTCCGGGGCCGGCAAGAGCTCGATCCTGAAGATGCTCTACGGCAATTACGCCGTCGACGAAGGCCAGATCATCGTCACGCACGAAGACGGGCTGATCGACCTTGCCAGCGCCAGCCCGCGCACCGTGCTTGCCGTGCGCCGCCAGACCATCGGCTATGTCAGCCAGTTCCTGCGCACCGTGCCCCGCGTATCGGCGCTCGACGTCGTCGCTGAGCCGCTCGTAGAGCGCGGTGAGGATCGCGAAGCAGCAAGAAGCAAGGCGCGCGCCCTGCTGGCGCAGCTTAACCTGCCGGAAAAACTCTGGGCATTGCCGCCGGCGACCTTCTCCGGCGGCGAGCAGCAGCGCGTCAACATCGCGCGCGGCTTCATCACCGGGCACCCGATCCTGCTGCTCGACGAGCCGACCGCTTCGCTCGACGCAAGGAACCGCGATGTGGTGATCGAACTCATCGCCGCCAAGAAAACGGCAGGCGTCGCCCTGCTCGGCATCTTCCACGACCATGATGTGCGCGAAGCGGTTGCCGACCGCATCATCGACGTCACCGCCTTCGCCCCGGGAAAGCTCGCCGCATGAGCAGGAAATTGTCGGAGACGCCGCTGGTCCATCCGACGGCGGAGGTGCAGAATTCGACGCTCGGCCGCTGGACCGAAATCGCCGACCGCTGTCGGGTTTCGGAAAGCGAACTCGGCGACTATTCCTACATGATGCAGGACTGCGCCGTCTGGTGCGCGACGATCGGCAAATTCTCCAACATCGCGGCAAGCGTGCGCATCAACGCCACCAACCACCCGATCTGGCGACCGACGCTGCACCATTTCACCTACCGCGCATCGGACTATTGGGACGATGCCGAACACGAGAGCGAATTTTTCGCTGAGCGCCGCGCCAGGCGCGTCACAATCGGCCACGACACATGGCTTGGCCATGGCTCGACAGTCCTGCCCGGCATCACCGTCGGCGATGGCGCCGCGGTCGGCGCCGGAGCGGTGGTATCGAAGGATGTCGCTCCCTACACCATCGTCGCCGGCGTGCCGGCAAAGCCGATCCGCGAGCGCTTCGACCGCCGCACCGCCGAGCGCTACCAGGCGCTGGCCTGGTGGGATTGGGACCATGCAAGGCTGCGCGCCGCACTCGACGATTTCCGTCAGCTCGAGGCCGAAGCTTTCCTGGAAAAATACGATGGATGACGGTGGTGAATGGAATAGGGCTGCTCACCATTCACATCCCTTACATAGAGTTCGGACAGGGGGCTGTCTTCTCAAGCCGCCTGCCTTCCGCAGCTTCAGGGACGTGGAGCATTTCGAGGAACTGATGGTCCTGGCCTGATCGCGCACGACACGGCTGTGGGTGGTAACAAAACTGACATCAATCCGACACCGCAGGTTCATGGCGCTGCGCTAGCGAGGGTCAACAGGACCTTCAACCGCGACTGGACGGGAACGCACCATGTCAGCCACGCTCGAAATCCGCGGCGTCACCCGACGATTTGGCAAGAACACCGCCGTCAACGATGTCAGCATCTCGATCCCGCAGGGTCAGATGGTCGGCGTTATCGGCCGTTCCGGCGCCGGCAAGTCGACCCTTCTGCGTATGATCAACCGCCTCATCGATCCCAGCCATGGATCGATTTTCTTCGACGGCGCCGAGGTCTCGCAATTGCGCGGTTCGCCGCTCAGGCGCTGGCAGCGCGACTGCGCCATGATCTTCCAGCAATTCAACCTTGTGCCGCGTCTCGACGTGCTGACCAATGTGCTGCTCGGCCGGCTGAACCATCGTCCGACCCTGTCGAACCTTTTCGGCATGTTCTCGCGAACCGAATGTGCGCAGGCGGTCGCCGCCCTCGAGCGGCTCGACATCGCCCGTACCGCGCTGCAGCCCGCCGGCACCTTATCGGGCGGCCAGCAGCAGCGTGTCGCCATTGCCCGCGCCATGATGCAGCAGCCCCGGGTGATCCTGGCCGACGAACCGATCGCTTCGCTCGACCCGCTCAACGCCAAGGTGGTGATGGACTCGCTGCAGGACATCAATTTGCGCGAAGGCATCACCGTGGTCACCAACCTGCACACGCTGGACACCGCCCGTACCTATTGCAACCGCATCATCGGCATGGCCGCGGGCAAGGTCGTGTTCGACGGACCGCCGGAGGAGCTTAACCGCGAGGCCGTCCGTCTCGTCTATGGCGCCGACAGCAATGGCGGCGAAATCTCCGAGGCCATCACCTCCACCAGCGTTGCCTTCAAGCAAAAGACCGCCGCATCCGCCGGACCGCTCGAACCCGCGTTCCCTGGTTACTGAGAGCGACCTGGATCGCCAGCCCGCGTCAGGGCACCCGTCAAAATCACCAACGCCGCCGGCGCGGGGCCGGAACCCACAGGAGAAAAATCAGATGTTCAGGAAGATGGTTTTCAGCGCCGTTTCGGTGCTCGCAATGGCCACGGGCGCGGCGCATGCCGCCGATATGAAGGAATTCCGCGTCGGCATCCTCGGCGGCGAGAACGAAACCGATCGGCTGCGCAACTACCAGTGCCTGGCCGATCACCTGAAGGCCGAATTCGGCTTCGAGAAGGTCTCGCTGTTCCCGGCCGCCGACTATGACGGCGTCATCCAGGGCCTTCTCGGCGGCACGCTCGACTTCGCCGAACTCGGCGCTTCCGGCTATGCCAGCGTCGTCCTCAAGGATCCCAAGGCGGTGACCCCGATCCTCACCACCCAGCAGACCGACGGCGCGACCGGCTACTATTCGATCGGCCTGGCGCTGAAGTCTTCCGGCATCACCGACATCAAGTCGGCCAAGGGCAAGAAGCTCGGCTACGCCGATCCGGATTCGACCTCCGGCTATCTGATCCCGCTGACGCAGATTCCGAAGGACACGGGCGCGTCGAACGAGACCTTCTTCGCCTCGACCCAGTTCAATGGCGGCCATGAGAACAATGTGCTCGCCGTGCGAGACGGCAAGGTCGACGTGGCCGTGGACGATTCCTCCGGCATCGGCGACTTCAAGGACGGCTACACCTCCGGCACCTTCCACAAGGAAGTCGCCAAGGGCGCCGTCGACCCCAACGACTTCGTCGAGGTCTGGCGCTCGGGCCTGATCCCGAACGGTCCGCTGGTCGTGCGCACGGCGCTCGGCGACGAGATGACGGCCAAGCTGGCGGCCTTCTTCACCGACCTGCCCAAGAAGGACAAGGCCTGCTTCGAAGGCGTCGAAGGCGGTGATTTTACCGGCTACGTTCCGGTGAAGGCGGATTTCTATAACGTCATCGTCGAAGCCCGTAAGGCAGCCATCGGCGGCTAAAGGCAGAAGTCAGGAAGGGCGGCGTCGAGAAAACGCCGCCCTTCTTGCATCTCCGACCATGACCCTTTCCCTGACAGCTCCTTCCGGCGCCACGCACCAGATGGCCGACGCCTGGCGTCGCCAGACCTCCTTGCGCCGGCTCTACACCGCCATCGGCGTCGGCCTGCTGTTGGTCGCACTCGGCGGCACCATGTGGTTCGCCGACGATGCCAATGCCGGACACTTCTTCGACCGGCTTCCGCACATACTGGATTTCCTGAGCTGGCTCGTTCCCAAGGACTGGAACGATGTCTGGCGGGCGCTGTTCGACATCGCCTCCCCGCATGACACCGGCACGCAGGAATTCAACTTTCCGCTCGGCCGCGCCTATGTCTGGGGCGGCTTCTACATCCCCGAATATTTCGAGCTGATGCTGACCACGCTTAACGTGGCGCTGGTCTCGACATCAATTGGTTTCGTCTTCGCCGTGCCGTTCTCCTTCATCGCGGCGCGCAACCTGACGCCGCATCCGCTGCTGCGGCTTGTCGTCAAGCGCTTCATGGAACTGCTGCGGGCCTTTCCCGAGATCGTCATCGCCGGCCTGTTCGCGGCCATCGTTTCGATAGGTCCGATCGCCGCCATCATCGCCATCGGCCTGCATTCGATCGGCGCGTTGGGCAAGCTGTTCTATGAGATCAACGAGAACATCGACATGCGCGCCGAGGAAGGCCTGCGGGCCGTCGGCGCCAACTGGTTCGAACGGGTACGCTTTGCCGGCCTGCCGCAGGTGCTGCCCAATTTCATGTCCTATACGCTGCTCAGGATCGAGATCAACGTGCGCATCTCCACCATCATGGGCGCGGTCGGCGGCGGCGGCATCGGCGAGGAGCTGAAGCTGTCGATCTCGCGCGGCTTCGGCGCCAAGACGATAGCCTTGGTGCTGCTCCTGTTCACGACCATCTTCATCGTCGACCAGTTCTCCGCCTGGCTGCGCCGCAAGCTGGTCGGCGAACAGGCTTTTGTGATGAGCGCCTGACCATGACCGCCGCCGAAATCCAATCGATCGAGGAACGCTTCCCGCAAGTGTTCCGCCGGCCGTTCCACAAGCGCTTCGGGCCGCTGCTGCTGCTTGGCGGCATCTTGCTCTACCTGCTCTACGCGCTGTGGTTCTTCAATCTGCCGCAAGTGCTGCGGGAATCGCATTGGGAGCGACTGCCGCTGTTCCTGACCCAGTGGATCAGTTACGACGTGCAGCCGATCTTCCGCCTCGACGAGCCGCAGATAACGGCCAAATACCCCCGCTTTTCTGTACTCGGCCCCAATCCCCACCCGGATTGGGTCAAGACCAACGCCGACGGTTCGGTGACGGTCCTGATCGACGGCACGGCGACGTCGGTCACCTTCGACAAGGCACGAGCAACGATCGTCGCCGCTGGGACGAGCGTGGCGGTGGCGCTGGACAGCGGCAAGCCGCTGGTCTCGGGACCTGTTCCCGACTGGGTCACCGTGCATGAGGATGAGGTCGTCGCCGACATGGGCTTCGCCGGCGAGGTCCGCGTCGCCCCCGATCGCGTCAGGATCCGCAAGCGCTTTCTCGGCTGGGCGAACTTCGTCTTCGACACACGCTCGCCCTTCTTCGGAAAATCCGCCGGCGAGGTGGTGTCACTGATCACGTCGGGCCCCGAGCTGAAAGCGGGCACCTCCAATCTGGCGCTCGCCGGCAACAACATCTGGAACAATGCGCAGTGGCAGCATGGCGATGTCTGGACAAAGCTGTTGCAGACCATCGTCATGGCCTTTCTCGGCACCGCGCTCGGCGGCATCGTCGCCTTCCCGCTCGCCTTCTTCGCCGCCCGCAACATCACCCCCAACCGGCTGGTCAACCAGCTGCTCAAGCGCTTCTTCGACTTCATGCGCTCCATCGATATGCTGATCTGGGCACTGTTCTTCACGCGCGCCTTCGGACCGGGTCCGCTGGCCGGCAGCGCAGCGATCTTCTTCACCGAGATCGGCACGCTCGGCAAAACCTATTCCGAGGCGCTGGAGAACATCGATGACAAGCCGCGCGAAGGTGTTGTGTCGACAGGCGCCAACCGTCTTCTGGTGCAGCGCTACGGCGTACTGCCGGAAGTGGTGCCGGTGTTCATCAGCCAGACGCTCTATCAGTGGGAATCCAACACCAGGGGCGCGACCATCATCGGCGCCGTCGGTGCCGGCGGCATCGGCTTGAAACTGTGGGAAGCGATGCGCACCAATTCGAACTGGGCCAACGTCTTCTACATGGTGCTGCTGACGCTGGCCGTGGTCTTCATCTTCGATAACATTTCCAATTTCCTGCGCCGCAGGCTGAGCCGGACGATTCACGACTACAACAGGTTGCAGGCCGAGCAGGGCTAACCTGGTGACGCATAAGCGCGGGCATCGTATGGTGCCGCGCCAAGGATCGACCCCCACTCCGTCGAGCTGCGCTCGACACCTCTCCCCCGATCGACGGGGGAGAGGAAAGCGCCAGGGCGTCCTGGCTGATCCTAGGCGGAGGCTCCTTTCTGTCCCGAGCCACCGGGGCCCTTTCCTCTCCCTCCGGAGGGGGGAGAGGTGGCTCGGCGAAACCGAGACGGAGTGGGGGAATCACCTGGAAACCGCCGCGAACGCAACTGGAAAATGGGCCAGGCGCAATCAACGCCTCGCCTTGCGCCAAGGGTCGCCGACGCAGGTCTTGTTCGCGTCACTATCGCCGACCAAGGCACCTAGGCGGCCTTCTTCCACCCGTTCTTGATATGCTTATATCCATCCCGATAAACCGCTTCCGGGCTCTCGGAAAAATCGCGCCACACCTTGGTCGCCGCCGCGAGATCCTTCAGCGAACGTCCAAACGCCTCGATCGTCAGCCAGTCGTCGTAGCCGCTCTTGCGGATGGCCGAGAATGTTTCCTTCCAGGGGATGTTGCCGCGCCCCGGCACGCCGCGATCGTTCTCCGATATATGGATATGCACGACATTCCTGCGATGCTTCGTATAGGCGCCGATCGGGTCTGCCTCCTCGATATTGGCGTGGAAGGTGTCATACATCGCCTTGATGTGCGGCCGGTCGATGGCATCGATATGCTCCGACAGGTCGGCCATCGTGTTGAGGAGATAGCATTCGAAGCGGTTGAGCGCCTCGAGCCCGATGATGACGTTCCTCTTGCCTGCATGATCGCCGATGGCGCGCTGCGAGGTGACGGAGCGTTTCTTCTCGGCCGCGGTCGGCCCGGAACCGGAAAAGGCGCCGAGCGTCGAATGCAACGGGCCGCTCAGCGTTCTGGCGCCGAGCGCGTCTGCGCAATCGATCGCCCATTTCATGTAGTCGACACCGGCCTTGCGCGCTGCCGCATCGGCCGAGATCAGGTTCATCGCCGGATCGCCCATCGCTGAAACGGCGGTCCGTTCAAGCCCTATGCGATCGAGCAGCTCGCCCAATTTCCTGTAGTCGTCCGGCATACCGGCAAAGATCGGTATCTCGACGCCGTCGAAGCCGGTGGCCTTGATGTCGCGAAGCAATGGCTCGTGCTTCTTCGACACCGCCGTCGTCCACAAGAACATGCACATGCCGATTTTCATCGACGCCCCTCCCCCAAAATGATCCCCCCGCGAGATCAAATTTAAAGTTTCGTCCACGCTCCATTCTTCTTCGACGATTTCACGCAGGCCTCGATGAAGGCCATGCCCTCGACGCCGTCCTGAATGGTCGGGAACACGACGTCCTTGGCAGGCTTGCCGCCCTTGCGCCGCGCGGCGCGGATGGCGCGCGCTGCTTCTTGGTAGATGTTGGCGAAGCCTTCGAGATAGCCTTCGGGATGGCCGGAAGGAACGCGGCTGACACGGCCCGCAACCGGCAACGCGCCGGCACCGTTGCGGGTGATCAGCTGCTTGGGCTGGCCGAACGGCGTATACCAGAGATAGTTCGGGTCGGCCTGCACCCATTCCAGCCCGCCCTTCGAACCATAGATGCGCAGCTTCAGCCCGTTCTCATGGCCGGGCGCCACCTGGCTTGCCCAGATCATGCCTTTTGCCGCATGCGTCTTGCCGACCGGCTTGAAGCGCAGCATGACGTTGACATTGTCGTCGAGCTGCCGTCCCGGCACGAAGGCGTCGAGATCGGCCGACAGCGTGTCGAGTTCCAGCCCGGAGACAAAGCGGGCAAGATTGTAGGCATGCGTGCCGATGTCGCCGAGCGCGCCGCCGGCACCGGCCTGCTTGGGGTCGGAACGCCACGCCGCCTGTTTTTGACCGGTGGCGGCAAGGTCCTCCGTCAGCCAGTCCTGCGGATATTCCGACTGCACGATGCGGATGTCGCCGAGCACGCCCTTGGCCACCATCTCGCGCGCCTGGCGGATCATCGGATAGGCGGTGTAATTGTGGGTCAGCACGAACACCTTGCCGGTCTTCTCGACGATCGCCGCGAGCTTCTTTGCCTCGGCCAGCGTCGTCGCCAGCGGCTTGTCGCAGATGACATGGATGCCGGCTTCAAGAAACGCCCTGGCCGCCGGCACATGCACATTGTTCGGAGTGACGATGGCCACCGCCTCGATGCCATCCGGGCGCTTTGCCTCGGCCTTGGCCATCTCGGCATAGGACGCGTAGCTGCGCGAAGGGTCGAGCCCGAGCTCGGCGGCAGAGGCCTTGGCGCGCGCCGGATCGGACGACAGCGCGCCGGCGACCAGCACGAACTCATTGTCCATGCGCGCCGCGATCCGGTGCACCGCGCCGATGAAAGCGCCTTGCCCGCCACCGACCATGCCATAGCGGATCGGGCCGCCTCCCGTTTCCGACTTCGATGCACCGACCATGTCGTCTCCCTCGTGTCTGAGATACCTCCCCCTCGAGGGAGAGGGAAAACCCGCGCTAGATTCCCATCATGGCGCGCAGCACCTTCTTATCCGTGGCACCGCCGGCGAAATCGTCGAACGCCTTCTCCGTCACCCGGATGATGTGGTGCTGGATGAAGGGCGCGCCTTCGGCCGCGCCATCTTCCGGATGCTTCAGGCAGCACTCCCACTCCAGCACCGCCCAGGAATCATAATTGTACTGCGTCAGCTTGGAGAAGATGCCGCCGAAATCCACTTGTCCGTCGCCCAGCGAGCGGAAGCGGCCGGCGCGGTTCGTCCAGCTCTGGTAGCCGGAATAAACGCCTTGCCGCCCGGTCGGATTGAACTCGGCGTCCTTGACGTGGAAGGCCTTGATGCGCTCGTGGTAGATGTCGATGAATTCGAGATAGTCGAGCTGCTGCAACAGGAAGTGCGACGGATCGTAATTGATGTTGCAGCGCTTGTGGCCGCCGACCGCGTCGAGGAACATCTCGAACGTCGCCCCGTCGAACACATCCTCGCCGGGATGGATTTCGTAGCCGACGTCGACGCCATTGTCCTCGTAGACATCGAGGATCGGCTTCCAGCGCTTGCCTAGTTCTGCGAACGCCTCTTCGATCAATCCGGCCGGCCGCTGTGGCCAGGGATAGAGGTAGGGGAAAGCCAGCGCGCCGCTGAAGCTCACCGAGACGTCGAGCCCGAGATTGCGCGACGCCTTGGCCCCGAACTGCATCTGTTCGACCGCCCATTGTTGCCGCGCTTTGGGGTTGTTGTGCACCGAAGCCGGCGCAAAGCCGTCGAACTGCGCGTCATAGGCCGGATGCACCGCCACCAATTGCCCCTGCAGATGCGTCGATAGTTCGGTGATCTCAACGCCGGCGTCGGCACAGATGCCCTTCACCTCGTCGCAATAGGCCTTGGAAGACGCAGCCTTTTGGAGGTCGAACAAGCGCGCGTCCCAGGTCGGGATCTGCACGCCCTTATAGCCGAGGCCGGCCGCCCATTTTGTGATCGATGCAAGCGAATTGAACGGCGCTGCATCGCCCGCGAACTGCGCCAGGAACAGTCCAGGGCCCTTCATCGTCCTCGGCATCGGCATCCTCCCTCATTGTTGTCGCGCCCGAGCATAGCGCCGATTGAAGACAGAGCCAGCCACTTTGGTCTGTTCTCAACGGTCACTTGCGTGCATTGTCATTCTGGTATTACCAAACGTGGCGATTTGGTCAAGCCTTGCCACTCACATTCAGAGCCCTCCACCGTGCCACGGGAGGGCAGCATAGTCCAATATAATCAATGGAGTAATCCAGACATCAAGTTGCCATCGCACAGTTCTTGCCGCGCGTGGGAAATTGCTGTAGACCTCGTCTTGGGCCCAATTGGTCGAACCAGTTTGCGAAGAAATGCTGGAACGCCTTGGGGAGGAACCGTCCGTCACATCCGGTGACGGCATGTTGCAGGCGAACCATTAGGGACGATCCGGGAAGGACAGACCATGCATCTTTCGACGCACAACTGGATGCGCGCGGAACCGTTGGAGACGACGCTCAAGCGCATCAAGAAATTCGGCTATGAGTCGATCGAGATTTCCGGCGAGCCCGACCAGTACAAGACCAAGGAGACGCGCGCGCTCCTGAAGGAGCACGGCATACGCTGCTGGGGCGCCGTGACCTTGATGCTTGGCGAACGCAACCTTGCCGCCCGGGACCAGGGCCAGCGCGAGCGCTCCGTGCAATACGTCAAGGACGTGTTGACCATGGTCAGCGAACTCGACGGCGAGATCATCACGCTGGTTCCCGCGACCGTCGGCAAGGTCGTGCCGGACGGCACCGAGGAAGAGGAATGGAAGTGGGTGGTCGATGCCACCAGGGAGTGCTTCACCCACGCCAAGAAGGTCGGCGTCAAGATCGCGGTCGAGCCACTCAACCGTTTCGAGACCTACCTGTTCAATCGCGGCGCCCAGGCCCTGGCATTGGCCGACGCTGTCAGCCCGGAATGTGGCGTCTGCCTGGACGCCTACCACCTCCATATGGAGGAATTTAACGTTTACGACGCGATCCGTAAGGTCGGGAAGCGCCTGTTCGACTTCCATGTCGCCGATAATAACCGCTTCGCCGCAGGCCTTGGCCAGATCGACTGGCCGAAGATCGTCGCGACCTTGCGGGAGGTCGGCTATGACGGGGCGCTGACCAACGAGTTCGTCGCGCCTGTCGACCGCACCCCGGCCGCGCCCTACCCCGACATGGTCGAACGCCACCCGGTCGACATCTCGCCCGAGCAGCTCAAATTCATCCAGGATCACGGCTCCAGCGTGCTGACGGAAAAGTTCTACACCGACCAGATGCGGATCACTGCCGAAACGTTGCTGCCGCTGATCAAGTAGCCGATCCGATTGGGAATGAGCCCTCCCGCCATCCGGCGGCAGGGCCGGGGAAGACCATGCGCATCAAAAGCGTCCAGGCCTGGTGGATTCGCATACCGATCGAGGCGGCCAAGCAGCACCGCAGCGATTTCGGTCAGGTGACGACCTTCGACGCCGCCATCCTGCGCATCGAAACCGATGACGGGCTGGTCGGCTGGGGCGAAGGCAAGAACGCCGCCGGCAGCGCCGGCAGCTATGGTGCGCTCGTCCATATGCTGAACCGCGAGGTCGGGCCGCAGCTCGTCGGCCGCGATCCGGCCGATATCGGCATCATCTGGGAAATGCTCTACAACGGCGTGCGCCACGACAGCGCGGCGCGCGCCGGCCATGCCATGCCGCAGCTGGCGCGGCGCGGCATGAGCGTGGCCGCCATCAGCGCCGTCGACATCGCGCTCTGGGACATACTGGGCAAATCGCTCGGGCAGCCGGTCTGGCGGCTGATCGGTGGGCGCAAGCTCGATCGCATGCCGGCCTACGCCTCGGGTGGCTGGGCGTCCGCCGACGCGATCGGCGACCAGCTCAAATCCTATGTCGCCAGGGGCGGCTTCAAGGCGCTGAAGATGCGCATCGGCGCCATGGATGGCGCCGCGCATGTGTCGGCCGCTCGCGTTCGCGCCGCCCGTGAGGCGCTCGGCCCCGACGTCGAATTGATGGTCGACGCCCATGGCACCTATACGGTGGCGGAGGCCAAGCGTTTCATCCATCTCGCCGGCGATCTCGACCTTGCCTGGTTCGAGGAGCCGGTGATCGCCGACGACAAGTCCGGCCTTGCCGAAGTCCGTGCCTCCGGCGCCATACCGATCGCCACCGGCGAAAGCGATGCGACCCGCTATGCCTTCCGCGACCTCGCCGTGCTCAAGGCCGCCGACATCTTCCAGCCCGATCCCGCCTTCTGCGGCGGCATCAGCGAGGCCATGAAGATCGGAACCATCGCCAGCGCCTTCAACCTGCGCTTTGCGCCGCATCTATGGGCCGGCGCGCCCTGCTTCTTCGCCGGGCTGCATGTCTGCGCCGCCTCGCCGTCGAGCTTCACCGTCGAATATTCGCTCGGTGCCAATCCGATGATCCACGACCTTGTCGAAGAGACTGTCGAAGCCAGGGACGGTATGATAGCGATCCCCGAAAAACCCGGATTGGGATTCACCATTTCGGAGCGATTCCTGGAGGCGCACGCGCAACGCAATTGACGATGAAAGAAAACAACCTTCTCGCGGAGCTTGCCGCCTATCTGTTCTCCCATTCCGACAAGGAGACGGGCCGAACCCCGTCGGAACGCGAACTGGCGGAGCATTTCGGCGTCAGCCGCGGCCAGATCCGCGAGGCGCTGGCCATTCTCGAGGCCATGCGCATCGTCGAGCGCAGGGCCAAGTCCGGCATCTATATCGACACCAAGCAGGCCAGCGTCGAGGCGCTGGCGCTGTTCGCGCGCGCCGGCCTGCCGCTCGATCCCTTGCAGATCTACGAGACGGTCGAATTGCGCAAGATCCATGAGATCAAGGCGGCCGAACTTGCATGCTCGCGTGCCACCGAGGAGAATTTCGAACGGCTGCGCGAGATCCTGAAGGCCTCGGAAGAACGCATCGCGGCAGGCGAAGGCCTCGCCAAGGAGGACCGCGAATTCCATCTCGAGATCGTGCGCGCCACCAAGAATGGCGTCTTCCACAACATCTGCAGCGTTTACTATTTGATGGGCGAGCAGCGCCTACCGATCTACTTCAACGATCCGGAGCGCAGCGTGCGCTCGCATGCCGAACACATCCAGATATACGAGGCGCTGCTGCGGCGCGACGGCAATCTCGCCCAGGCGCTGATGAGCGCCCACCTGCAGGGCGCGGAAAGCTACTGGAAGGGGCTGATCGAAGGCCTCGGGGCGGCGTCGCAAAACCCGACGCTCGAACAGGCCTGACGGGGATGACGCGCATCCTGTCGACGCACAGACTGCATCCGCGCGCCGCGGCCATGCTGGCGGGGGCGGGTGAGCTTGTCGTCGCCTCGGCCATCGATCCGGGCACGCTGGCCGCCGAGGCGAGGAATGCCGACATCGTCATTGTGCGCGCGCCCCTGCCGCCACTGTTGTTCGAGGGTGCCACCAGGTTGCGGGCAGCGATCCGCCATGGCGCCGGGCTCGACATGATCCCGATGGAAGCAGCGACCGCGGCAGGTGTGCTGGTCGCCAACGTGCCGGCGGTCAACGCACGCTCGGTGGCCGAGCATGTGATGTTTGCAGCCCTCGCCCTGCTTCGGCAGTTTCGTGTCGTCGACCGCGACCTGCGCGCCAAGGGCTGGCTTGCCGGTCGCGAGCACGCGAATTCCAACATCGAGCTCGCCGGCAAGACGATCGGCATCGTCGGTCTCGGCGCCGTCGGACAGGCCGTTGGCCATATCGCCGCGCATGGGTTCGACCTGAAAGTGGTCGCAACGACCCGCAGCATGCAGCCGGCGCCGGACAAGGTCGGCTTCCTGTCGATCGACGCGCTGGTCGAGCAGAGCGACATCATCGTCCTGTGCTGTCCGCTGACGCCGGAAACGCGCGGCCTGATCAGCCGCGAACGCATATCGCGCATGAAACCCAACGCGCTGCTGATCAACGTGTCGCGCGGGCCCGTCGTCGATGACGACGCGCTGATCGAGGCCTTGCGGGAGCGCCGCATCGGCGGTGCCGCGCTCGACGTGTTCTCGACGCAGCCGCTGCCACCGGATCATCCCTATTTCAGCTTCGACAATGTCGTCATCACCCCGCACATGGCCGGCATCACCGAGGAATCGATGATGCGCATGGGCGTTGGCGCGGCCGGCGAGGCCCTGCTGGTGCTGGCAGGCAAATTGCCGATCAATCTGCGCAACCCGGAAGTGGTCGGGCATTATCGGCGACGGTTTCCCGCCGACAGCTAGACCATCGCCGTTTCGCCCCAATTCTTCGCGACGCTGGAGCCATGTCCGTTCTCCGCCTCGCATTCCTTTGCCTTGCCACCACTTCAGCGGGCCTGCTGCCCTCGCTCGCCGCGGCCAAAAGCAGCTATGTCTATTGCGACAACGGGCTGCGCTGCTTCAAGGCTCCCTGCCCATCGAACAGCGTGCTCGACCTCGCCACCGGCAAGATCATCAAGGGCGTGTCGATCGACACCGGCGGATTGCCGACGAAGGACAAGGCGATGGTCGAGGCCTCGGATGCGCTCTCTGCCGGCAAGATTGTCGTCAGGGGATCGATCGAGCGACGCACCCAGACCATCACCGGCAAGCAATACAGCCTGCCGTGGCTGATCGCGACGGCCGTCGAGCGCGCCGCCAAGGACAGCGAACGCAAGCACTGCTCTTCACACTGACATTCGGTTCAGTCCCGATCAGCCGCCCAGCAATCTCTCCACTTCAGCGGCGATGCTCAGCAGACGGCGGTCATGGCCGTGGCGCGCCACCAGCATCAAGCCGGCCGGCAGCGCCATGCCTGGTATCGGCAGCGAGATCGCGCAGAGATCGAACTGGTTGGCCACCTGCGTGTTGCGCAGCAGCAGGCCCTCCGTGCGATCGCGCAGACCGGCATCTTGCGCCAGGGAGACGATGGTCGGCGCCGTCACCGGCGTGGTTGGCAGGGCCAGCACATCGACCGACGTCAGCCGCTCATCCGTGGCGGCGGCCAGCACGGCACGGCGACGCAGTGCCCTGATGTAAACCGGGGTCGGCAGCATTGCCGCCCGCGACAAGGGTCCGCTCACATGCGGGTCAACCGGCACCGGAGCGCCTGCCGCCAACCAGTCTGCATGCACTTCAGCCCCTTCCATCGCGGCGATCGAACCACGTTTTGTGAACGCGCGAAGGTCCGCGATCAGGTCGTCGATCGACAGGTCCGCGACCCGTGCGCCGGCCTGCTCGATCTTGCCGAGGCAGCGCTCGAACGCTGCTGCCACCGCGCCTTCAGTCTCTCCCAAAAGCACGCCGCGCGGGAGACCGATGCGCAACCCCGCAAGGGCGAGTGGCGCCGGCAGCGCCAAGTCCTCGCCCGCCATCACCGCATCGGCTGCGGCGCATTGCGCCACGGTGCGGGCGAGCGGGCCGACCGAGTCCAGCGTGGCCGACAGTGGAAAGGCGCCTGTGAGCGGCACCCGCCGCGCCGTCGGCTTGAAGCCGACGACGCCGTTAAGTGCCGCCGGAATACGGATCGATCCGCCAGTGTCGGAACCGATGGAGATTTCGCTCGTCCCCTCGCCGACGGAAACGCCGGCGCCGGAGGAAGAGCCGCCGGGAATGCGGTCGGCATCGGTCGCGTTGCCAGGCGTGCCATAGTGCTGGTTGTCGCCGATGGCGGTAAAGGCGAACTCGGTCATGTTGGTCTTGCCGATGATCACCGCGCCGGCTTGCCGCAGCCGGCGCACAATCATGGCGTCGCCAATTGCCGGCGCAGCATCCTTGAGCAGCAGTGATCCGGCCGTGGTCGCCTCGCCGCAGACATCGAACAGGTCCTTGATCGAAATGATCGTTCCGTCGAGCGGTCCGAGCCTCACGCCGGCCCTCCGCCGCGCGTCGGCGGCATCGGCTGCGGCTCGCGCGGCTTCGATATAGAGTTTCGTGAACACACGTTCTTCACCGGCACGGGCGGCGAGACGCGCAAGGGTAGTTTCCAGGTGATCGCGGACGGATTGCATCTTCGGTGTCGGACTCCGGACCTCTGGGACGTCTTAAGCTTAGCAGCCGGCGCGTGGCGTGCCGAGACTTAACCCGGCGCGGGCGGTTTTGCACCCCTGGCGGACGCAAGGAAGAGAACGATGCTCTACAAAGGCAGCTGTCATTGCGGCAAGGTCGCCTTCGAGTTCGAGGCGGAACTGACCGGAGCCGTGCGGTGCAATTGCTCGATCTGCTCGCGCAAGGGCGCCTTGCTGTGCGCCGTTCCGCATCAGGCGCTGCGGGTGCTGGCCTGGAGCGACGAGATCGGCACCTACACATTCGGCAACCGCGCCATCGCGCACCGCTTCTGTCGCACCTGCGGCATCCATCCTTTCGCCGAGGATGTGCGCGAGGGGAGTGAACGCAGCGCCTACATCAACGTCAACTGTGTCGCCGATGTCGATCCGTCCGCCTTGTCGATCTTCGACTTCGATGGGCGTTCAGCCTGAATTTCGCCGGCAGCCTGCCGCGTCTGCCTGTCAGCGACGCCGCCATCGCAAAGGCAACGGCCCGAGAACCATGATGGTTCTCGGGCCGTTGCGCAAGTCAGGGATGGTTGTCGGGAGAGCCTACTCGGCGCGTTTTGGGCCGAGCAGAAACACCACGACTGCCGCCAGCAAAGTCGCCACGCCGCAATAGGCGAAGGCACTGGCGACGCCGGCATGATCGACCAGCAGGCCGCCAAAGACGGCGCCGAGCGCAATCGCCACCTGGAAGGTGGAGACCATCAGGCCGCCGGCGCTCTCGGCCTGATCGGGCGCGGCCCGCACCAGCCATGTCTGCAGCCCGACCGGCACCGCGCCGAAGGCAAAGCCCCAGGCCGCCACGGCGGCGGCGGCGATCGCCGGCGAGGCGCCGAAGACCAGCATCAAGGCGGCGGCCACTGCGATCAGCAGGGGTGCCAGCGCGACGGCGGCCTTGAGATTGCGTTCGGCCAGGATGCCGCCGGCGATATTGCCGAAGAAGCCGCCTATGCCATAGGCCAGGAGCACCAGCGAGATTGTCTCGATGCCGAGCATCGGGATCTTCTCGAGGAAGGGGCGCACATAGGTGAAGCCGGCAAAGTGCCCCGAAGCGACCAGCAGCACGACCAGCAGCGCCACCCTGATCGACGGGCGCTCCAGCACCTCGAGCAAGGTGCGGAAACTTGCCACGCCCATCGGCGGCAGCTTCGGAATGGTGGCCACCTGCACCAGCAACGCCAGCGCGGCGACGACCGTGGCGATCATGAAAGCCGTGCGCCAGCCCCAGATATCGCCGACATAGGCGCCGACAGGGGCGGCGGTGACGGTGGCCAGCGAAACGCCGGTCAGGATGATCGACATGGCGCGCGGCATCAGCCGCATCGGCACCAGCCGCAACGCCATGGCCGCCGACATCGCCCAGAAGCCGCCCAGCGCAACGCCGAGCACGACGCGGGCAAGCAGAAGCATGGGCAGCGATGAGGCAAAGGCGGCCAAAAGGTTCGAGGCGATCAGAAACGCGGTCAGCATCCACATCACCAGCCTGCGATCCATGCGCCGTGTCATGATCGCCATTGTGGGGGCGGCAATGGCGCCGACGATCGCGGTCGCGGTGACCGCCTGTCCCGCAACGCCTTCGCTGACGCCGAGATCGCTCGCCATCGGCGTCAACAGGCTGGCGGGCAGGAATTCCGCCGTAACGAGACCGAAAACACCAAGCGCCAGCGAGACGACGGCGCCCCATGCCGGCTCTGTTCGTTCCTCCTGATCGACAGTGTTCAATAGGGCGGCGTCGACGACGCCCGTCGCGGGTTCGGCCATGGTCAGTCTCCGATGAAGTTGCAGCGCAACATTTGGCTGCACTGCAACATAGGGAGTGACGGCCTGGAGTTTCCATGCTAGAAACACCATTATGTTTGACCGTTCGTCCAAAATTCCGACCACTGGCGATCCGCTGACCGACATATTGCGTGGGCTGCGTCTCGACGGCGTCGACTACGCCCGTTGCGAAATGCGGGAGCCTTGGGGCATCCAGTTTCCGGCCCAGGCAGCGGCGCGATTCCACTTCATCGGCCGCAAGGGCTGCTGGCTGATGCAGCCCTCGGGCGAGTGGGTCGAGCTCAAGGCGGGCGACGCGGCGCTGCTGCCGCGTGGCGCAGCGCATGTGCTGGCAAGCGAACCGGGCACCAAGGCTTGGCCGATCCAGGGCTACGCGGCCGAAGAAGTCTGCAAGAACGTCTATTGCATGTCCAATGAAGCCATGTGCCCCGATGGTCGCTGTCCGGGCACGCTGCTGTTTTTTGGCAGCATGTACTTCAACATCGATGGCCTGCATCCCCTGCTCGGCATGATGCCTGATGTCATGCGCGCGCATGAACTCGAAGCTTATGAGCCGGGTATTCCGCATCTCCTAGACTCGATGGCGCGTGAAGTGACGATGGAGCGCGTCGGCTCCGGCGGCATTCTGGCGCGGCTCGCCGACGTCCTTGCCGCCACCGTGATCCGCTCATGGGTCGAGCGCGGCTGCGGCGATTCAAGCGGTTGGATCGCGGCGGTCAGGGATCCCGACATCGGGCGCGTTCTGGCCGCCATCCATCTCGAACCGGACCGCGACTGGACCGTCGAGGCGCTCGCCAGGATGATGGGCGCCTCGCGATCGGGCTTTGCCGAGCGTTTTGCCACCATTGTCGGCGAGACGCCGGCCAGGTACGTCACCCAGGTGCGCATGCACCAGGCCCGACAATGGCTGGTGCGCGATCGCCAGAAGATTTCCGTCGTCGCCACACGCCTGGGTTATGAGTCGGACGCCGCCTTCAGCCGGGCCTTCAAGCGCGTCATCGGCTCGGCTCCCAGCCACCTGCGTGCCGAGGAACATGCTGAGATCCGCCAGGCCGGCTGAAGCGGCAGGCCGTGACTCCAGGAATCGGCATGGACTTGACCTCGCCCAACGACACTGTGCCGGCCCCGGGGGGTGCGTTGACCGAGATGTTGCGCGCGCTGCGCCTCGAGGGCGTCGACTATGGCCGCTGCGAACTGGGCGCGCCTTGGGCCGTGCTCTTTCCGGTGCAGAAGGCGGCGCGGTTTCACTTCATCGGCCGTGCCGGATGCTGGCTGCTTTCGCCACCAGGCGAATGGATGGAACTGAAAGCCGGCGATGCATTGCTGTTGCGTGCGGCGCCGAGCATATCCTTGCCAGCGCACCCGGTGTACAAGCCGAACCGCTCGAAAGCTACAGCGTCGAGCCCCTGCAGGACAATGTCTACGCCGTCTCGAACGGCGGCCATGGTGCAAAAACCCTGCTGTTCTGCGGCAGCATGGACTTCAACCACGATGGCTCGCATCCACTGCTGGCCATGATGCCGGATATGCTGCGCGCGAAGGAGCTGATGGCCGGCGAGCCAGGCATCCCGCATTTGCTGGAAGCTATGGCCGACGAGGCGACGAGGAACCGGGCCGGCTCCGGCATGATGCTGGCGCGGCTGGCCGATGTATTGGCCGCAGCCATCATCCGCTCCTGGGTGGAGAACAGCGCCGGTGACATCACGGGTTGGATCGCGGCGATCAAGGATCGGGACATCGGCCGCGTGCTGGTCGCCATTCATCGGCAGCCTGACAGGAACTGGACCGTCGAAGCGCTGGCCCGCGAGATGGGCGCCTCACGGTCGGCTTTTGCCGAACGTTTCACGGCCGTCGTCGGAGAGACGCCGGCAAAATATGTCGCCGGGGTGCGCATGCATCAGGCAAGACGGTGGCTCGAGGAAGAAGGGGTGCGGGTGTCGGTGATCGCCGCCAGATTGGGCTATGATTCGGAAGCGCCGTTCAGCCGGGCCTTCAAGCGCATCGTCGGCAGCGCGCCCAGCCATTTGCGCGCCGCGGGCGGCGCCTCGGGAAAAGGCTAAATCAACGCTGTTTGCAGTGGCGATTTCCGGCCTGGATGAATTGCCAAGTGTTCCGGACAGAATGCCATTCCCGGCTTGGCCATTTGCAATAGCTTGTCATCCAACAGACGAGCGCTGGCGGCAAGTCGGCCCGAAGAGGAGAAGCGATGCCAAATCACTTAAAGATCCTGACGCTGGCCGCAATGCTCACTATCCCCGGCCGTGCCTTCGCCCTTGAGGACAGCTATCTGCCGGCCAGCAAGATTCCCTATGTTTCTGAGGCGCCGGACCAACCGCAGCGTCTCGGACCGCTATGGGGAGAAAGGGCCAAGGGCCCCGCGGGTACCTTGCTGAAAGTCCCGGGCAACTGGCACGCCCCTGTTCATGCGCACACCGCCGATTATCGCGCCGTGGTGATCCAGGGCCTATGGGCGCACTGGCAGATGGACGGCGGCGAGGCGAGCAAGGTCGAGCTGCCTCCCGGATCCTACTGGACCCAGAAGGCCAATGAGATGCATGCCGACGCCTGCCTCTCGAAGACGGAATGCGTGATCCTGCTGATCAACACCGAGCCCTATGAGACCTATCTGCCGAAGTAGAGGTGCGGGACGGCTGTCCGGCCGGCATTGCTGCGGGGGCTCAGAACTCGGGTTAACAAGACCTGACCACAGCCAGTCCCGCTGTGCCAGTTTCCCATGATAGGAATTTTTTCTTGACTGGGTGAAGGCAACTATGGTAGATATTTGGTTATGGTGCTGAGTTGCGCCAGGGACCCGCCGCACAGGCGGGTTTTTCCGTTCAATGCTTCATCAACAGCGCACCGACGAAGGCTCCGGAGGGACCCGTTAACCCGGATTCCTTGCCCTGCCGCAAGTCGGGCTTTTTGTTTAGGGCGCTGTCCGGAACATCGCATTCGCGATATTCGCCTCATCCGGCGTGCCGCAAACTCACGCCGCT
Organism: Mesorhizobium sp. B2-3-6; assembly: GCF_006442305.1. NCBI lineage: Bacteria > Pseudomonadati > Pseudomonadota > Alphaproteobacteria > Hyphomicrobiales > Phyllobacteriaceae > Mesorhizobium > Mesorhizobium sp. B2-3-6. The sequence goes on from NZ_VFVW01000003.1 coordinate 652,979, forward strand.
GCCCTTGTCGAACAGCACCACCTTGTCCGGATTCCAGGCAAAGCGCACCGGCTGCTCGATCGCGACATCGGTCCGCGCCGGCACCGTGGCGCGCAGCGTGGTCTCGCCCACGCGCAGCGTCAGGATCTTTTCCACGCCATGGTTTTCGACGTCGTGGACGCGCGCCTCGACCGGCGCACCGCTCTCGAGATAGACGTCCTCGGGGCGGATGCCGAAGACGAGCGGGCGACCGTCGGTCGCCGCACTCGCCTTGGCTCCCCCTGAAAGCGGCAATTCGAAATTCAGCGGCGCCATGACCGCACGATCGTTGACCACCCTGCCGTCGATGAGGTTCATCGGCGGCGAGCCCACGAAGCTCGCCACATAGGTGTCGCGCGGATTGTTGTAGATCTCATGCGGCGTGCCGGTCTGGACGATGCGGCCATGGTTGAGCACGCCCACCTTGTCGCCCATGGACATCGCCTCGATCTGGTCGTGGGTGACGAACAGGAAGGTGGCGCCGAGCTGCATCTGCAGGTTCTTCAGTTCCGTGCGCAGCGCCTCGCGCAGCTTGGCGTCGAGCGCCGACAGCGGCTCGTCCATCAGGAACACGCGCGGCTTGCGCACGATGGCCCGGCCGATCGAGACGCGCTGCATCTCGCCGCCCGACAGCCGGTCGGTCTTGCGGTCGAGCAGATGCTCGATCCTGAGCGTCCGCGCCGCGCGGTCGACGCGGTCCTTGATTTCGGCGTCGGGCAGCCGCCGGATCTTCGGCTTCAGCGGGAATTCGAGGTTTTCGCGCACCGTATAGCGCGGGTAGAGCGAATATTGCTGCAGCACCAGCGCCACGTCGCGCTCGGCGGCGCCCCAGTCGGCAACGTCGATCCCGTCGATGAAGACCTGGCCCTCGCTCGGTTTTTCCAGTCCGGCGATCAGCCGCAGCGTCGTTGTCTTGCCCGCGCCCGTCTCGCCGAGCAGGACGAAGAACTCGCCATCGGCGATGTCGAGGTCGAGCCCGGTCAGGGCCGTGTGATTGCCGAACGTCTTGGAGATGTTCTTGAGCTGGATATGGGCCATCAGAGTCTCACTCCGAGCGACTTGCCGCTCGCCGCGTCGAAGAAATGCGCCTGTGTCGGATCGATCCTGGCGAACACCCTCTCGCCGGGACCTGAAATGAAGCCGCTCTTGGTGCGGGCGCGCAGCATCTTGGAGCCGACTTTCAGGTCGACGATGTCGAACGAGCCGAGCGGCTCGACGATCTGCGTCTCGACCGCCATGAAGCCCTCCGCCGCCTCACGGCTGATGAGGACGCCTTCCGGCCTGATGCCGAGTGCCAGCCGGCCGCCCGCATGGCCGTTCAGCTTCGACAGGAGCGCGCGCGGGAATTCGAAACCGGTTGGCGCATCGCCCACCGTCACCGAGGCCGACGAGGCTTTTTCGGCCACCGCCGCGTCGGCCACGTTCATCACCGGACTGCCGACGAATTGCGCGACGAAGAGGTTGGCCGGGTGCGAATAGACCTCGTCGGGGGAGCCGACCTGCTGGAGAACCCCCTCATGCATGATGACGATGCGATCGGCGAGGCTCATCGCCTCGATCTGGTCATGGGTGACGTAGATGGTGGTCGAGCCTTGCTTGATGTGCAGCCGCTTGATCTCGGCCCGCATCTCCTCGCGCAGCTTGGCGTCGAGCGCGCCGATCGGCTCGTCCATCAGCATCGCTTTCGGCCGCCGCACCAGTGCCCGGCCGATCGCCACGCGCTGCATGTCGCCGCCCGACAGCGCCGACGGTTTCTTGCCGAGCAGGTCCGTGATTTGCAGCGTCTTGGCGACCGAGCGAACTTCCTGGTCGATTTCGCTCTTGCTCTTTCGCGTGGCGCGCAAGGGAAAGGCGATGTTCTCGTAGACGCTCATATGCGGGTACAGCGAGAACGACTGGAAGACCATGGCGATGTCGCGATCGGCGGCCTTCAGATGCTGGATGGGCTTGCCGTCGATGAGGATGTCGCCCTCGTCGATCGTCTCCAGCCCGGCAATGGCGCGCAGCGTCGTCGTCTTGCCGCAGCCCGACTGACCGAGCAGCACGATGAACTCGTTGTCTTCGATCTTGAGGTTGAGGTCCTTGATGACCTGGACGGCGCCGAAGAACTTCTGGACGCCGCGAAGCTCGATCTGGGTCAATGCTGCGCTCCCGGATTTCGCTGCGGATCGCCTGACTGGCCGGTTCCGGCTTCCTCTTGCGGTGCGATCTTGGAGGTGATGTTGAAGCCGATCAGGCCGATCAGGATGATGGTCAGCCCATAGCTGTGCAGCAGCAAGCTCCAGGGCTGGCATAGCGCAATGATGCCGAGCACCATCAGCACCTGGCTGCCTGGTTCCAGATATTTCTGGTTGATGGCGCGAAAGCTCATTTGCGGATCGCTCCGAAGGACATGCCGCGCAACAGGTGATTACGAAGCAGGAAGGTGAAGATGGCGACAGGAAGCAGGAACAGGAAAGTGCCGGCGGCGATCACCGTCCAGTCCGGCAGCCCGGAGCCGACCTGGCTCGGGATGAACGGCGGTGCCGTCTGGGCGCGGCGATTGGTCATGATCAGCGCGAAGGCATATTCGTTCCATGCCGTGATGAAGCAGAACACGGCCGTGGCGGCGATGCCGGTGGCGGCTTCGGGCAGCACGATCTTGAAGAAGGCTTCCATGCGCGTATAGCCGTCGACGAGCGCCGCTTCCTCGTACTCCTTCGGGATCTCGTCCATGAAACCCTTCATCAGCCAAACCGAGAAGGACAGGTTGAAGGCGGTGTAGAGGATGATCAGCCCGATATGGGAATCGTTGAGGCCGACCGCCCGGTACATCAGGAACATCGGGATCGCCACCACCACGGGCGGCAGCATGCGGGTCGACAGGATGAAGAACAAAAGGTCCGCCTCGCCTTTGACCCTGAAGCGCGAGAAGCCATAGGCGGTGAACGTACCCATGCCGACCGCCAGCACCGTCGAGGTGATCGCGACGATCAGCGAATTCATGAAACGGTTCGGATAGCCCGACCATTGCACCTGGCCCTTGCCGTCGCGCACGATCTTTTCGCCGCCGTCGAAGACGACGCGTTCCCACCAGGGCGCCGCCGCATATTCTTCCGGCGAAGGCGGGCTGCGCAATTGCGAGCGCTTGGTGAACAGCTTCACGAAGGGCGATATCTCCGGCTGGAACACGACCGTCGGCGGGATGGTGGTGGCAAGATTGCGCGGCTTGAACGCCGTCGAGGCGATCCAGTAAATCGGCGCCAGGAAGATCACTGTCGCCACCAGCACGGCGACGATTGCGACGCGGTTGAGGGCGATCTCGGAAGAAGTGCGGACGGCGGCCATCTCAGCGCTCCTTCACTTTGTTGAGATATTTGACGTAGATGTTGGTGATGGCCAGCACCATGATCAGCACGATGTAGGCGAGCGCGCAGGAGCGCCCGGTCTGCCATTCCTGGAACGCCATCTTGTAGAGCCGGATCGAGATCAGTTCAGCCGTCGGCTGGGTGGTCAGGATGTAGGCCAGATCGAAGGTCTTGAACGCTTCCATGGTGCGGAAGATGACGGCGATCATGAGGATCGGCGCGACCAGCGGCAAGGTGATGCGGAAGAAGGTGTAGAACGGACCGGCGCGGTCGATAGCGGCGGCTTCGTAGAGGTGCTTCGGCACCGCCGAGAGGCCGGCCAGCGACAGCAGCATGACGAAGGGCGACCACATCCAGATGTCGGTCAGCGCCACCGCGTAGAGTGCCATCTTGGGGTCGGCCAGCCACTCGAAATTGCCAAGCCCGAGCGCATAGTTGATGACGCCCCATGACGGATCGTAGAGCAGTTTCCAGAACAGGCCGACGACGGCCATCGACAGCATCATCGGCAGCAGCAGCAGGGTCGTCAGCAGCCCCTTCAGCGGGATGTCGCGGTTGAGCAGCATCGCCACGCCGAAGCCGACCAGCAACTGTCCGGCGACCGAGATGATCACGTATTTGGCGGTGATGGCGAAGTTGGACCAGACATAGGGGTCGCTGAGCAGGTCGCGGTAGTTCTGCAACCCGACGAAATTCGCCGGCGCGTTGGTCGAGGCGCGGAAATCGGTGAAGGAATAGCCGAGCGAATAGATCAGCGGAAAGATGTTGAAGACGATCAGGAACAGGATCGTCGGGATGATGAAAAGATTGCGGATCGAAATATCGCTAAGGCCACGCGCGGCCGCGCGTGAAGATCTGTCCAGCGTGGTGATCATCGTGGTCGCCAAGACCCTGCTCCCGCTTGAAGAAAAAGAAACGGAGGAGGCATGAGCGCCCCCTCCGTGGGACATGAACGATTATTGGCCGCGGCCGTATTTCTTGAAGGTCGCGTTCCAGTCGGCGGCCAGTGCGTCGAGCGTTTCCTTGGCGGTGCCTTCGCCGCCGATCATGTAGGGATAGACGCGCTGGTTGAGCTGCTGGAGCAGTTCGGCATATTCCGGCACCGCCCAGAAATCCTTCACCTTGAACATGGTCTCGTAGAAGGCCTTGTTGTAGGGCGTCGCATTCTGGAACTCTTCGGACTTGAGCACGGCTGCGCTGCAGGTGTAGCCGCCGAGTGCCGCCCACTTCTTCTGGGTCTCGTCCTTGATGAACCATTCGAGGAACTTCATCGCCTCGTCCTGCTTCTGCGAGTAGGAGACGACGGAGATGCCCTGGCCACCGAGTGCGGCGAACTGGTCGCCGTTCGGCCCGGGAGGATTGGCGAAGAAGCCGGTGTTCTTGGCGTTCGGGTTCGACGCCTCGTTGATCAGCGAGGGGAAGAACGCGAAGTAGTTCATGCTCATCGCGGCCAGGTTTTCGGTGATCGCCTGGTTGTCCTCGACGAAGAACGACTTGGCCCAGCCCGGAGGCGTGAACTTGTAAAGCTCCTTATAGGCGTCGAGCGCGGCGACAGCCTTGTCGGAGTTGATGAAACCGTCGACCTTGTAGGTCGAATAGTCACCCAGTTCGCCGCCATAGGAGAACAGCGCGTTCTCGAAGCCCATCGCCATCGCGTCATAGGAATTGTCGGTGTAGATGGCGATGCCGTATCTCTTCTGGTCCGGCCGGTGGAAGAATTCGGCGATGTCGCGCAGCGCCTTGAAATCCTTCGGCACGTCGAGGTCGTAGCCGTATTTGGCCTTGAAGGCTTCCTTCTCCTTGGGATCCTCGAACCAGTCCTTGCGATAGGACCAGCCGACGGCGTCGCCTTCGAGCGGGATGGCCCAGTACTTGCCGCTGTTGCCAGGATATTCGGCGTAGTACTTCACCGTCGCCGGCGCCATCACCTCGCCGAGCTTGTGCTTGTTGAAGAAGTCGGTGAGGTCGACATAGTGGCCACCGGTCGAGCCGGCGCCGAGCCACTGCGAGTCGCCGACGACCAGGTCGTAGGCATCGCCATGAGCGTTGAACTCGGTGAAGGCCTTGGTCTGGAAGTCGGCCCAGGGCGTGGTCTCCACCGTGATCTTGACGCCGGTTTCCTTCTCGTACTCGTTGCCGAGTTCCTGGAGGTAGTTGGCAGGATCCCATTCCGCCCAGAAGATGGTGAGCGATTTGTCCTGGGCGTAGACGGATGTTCCGCAGGCAAGTGTCAAGCCGATACCAGCAAGCAAGCTGGTCACTATCTTGCGCATGATGTTTCCTCCCTTGTGCGCATTCTACCGTATCAAGCGAACCGGCAAACTGGGCCGGCCCTGGTAGTTCCTCCCTTGGTCGCGCCTTCCGGTTTGGAGCCTCCTCGCCCGTCCGGAAATGGATCGCAGCCCTCACTTTCGATCCGCTTTTCTCCTTTGATCTGGTATTACCAATTTTGAAGCTCCGTCAAGCCCTTTCTTGAGCAATGGTGACAGCTCGAAGTCTCGAATTCCAGCCTTATCTGCCTGTTTTTCCTAAATTTTCCTACTCATTGATAGACATCGGCCTTGTTCATGCTTCAGCATTGCGGTTAATATCGGCAACCAGTATGCAAATCTGGTAGAACCAGATACCTGCTATTTCGTGACCCTTGTTGGTTCGATCGCTTGTGCTTCGGAGACTGATTCCGCGATCGCCGCGCGCACCAGGGCGACCGCCGCCCACTGGGCAACGGACATCGTCCGGCGACCGTCCAGTCCCCAGATGTCCTTCAGCACGATAAGCACCTCGACGCCGAAGATCAGCGACAGCGCCTGCGCCAGCCGCTTGAGGTCGCGCGGCGGCAGCCGGCCCTTGAGCGGAGCGAGCGCGTCCTGGAGCAATTCGACGCGGTGGCCCCGCTTGAAGGCCGGTTCGCTTCCCAAAGTACCGGCCTGGCGCCGCGCCCACTGATCGAGCGACAGTTTCAATGCCGCCTTGAAGGTCGCCTCGAAAGCCTCGATGCGCGGCATGGCCGTGTCGAAGAGCTCGGCAACGCGGCGCTCGGCATCGGCAGAGGTGGATTTCCAGGTGAGGATCGGCCCGAGCCCCTCGTTAACCACTGCCTGCACCAGTGCCGCCTGGCTCGGAAAATACCGGTAGGCGGTGGCGCGGGACACCTGCGCCGCCTCGGCAACCTCGCTGACCGAAGGTGTTGCGCCTGCCTGCATCAGCCTCGTCGCCGTCTCCAGCATCAGCCGTTTCGTGCGCGCGCGGGGTCCACGCTCTGGTCCCCCGGCGGTGTCGTCGCTTGCTGCGGCTTGTTGACGTGAGACATCCATACCAATATGATACGCGCGTCTCAAAAAATTGCAATGACCTCCTCGTTTTCGGAATGGCTAGGTTGACGCTCTGTAGAGCACTGAGCCTCTGGGTGACTTGGACCGGCAGAGGGAGGCATCGATGAAGCGCATTTATGTGGTGGGCACCGCGGACACCAAGGGTGAGGAACTCGCCTTCCTGGCCGACGCGATCGCCGCCACGGGTGCCGCTGTCTGCCGGGTCGACGTCGGAACGCGCGCCGCGAGCGTGCCGGTCGACATTGCCGCTGGGGATGTGGCAGGCCACCATCCCGGCGGGCGAGACGCGGTGCTCGCCGGCGACGACCGCGGCGCTGCGGTCGCCGCCATGGGCATCGCCTTCGCTCGCTTTGCCCAATCGCGAAACGACATTGCCGCCATGATCGGCATCGGCGGCGGCGGCGGCACGTCGATCGTCACCGCAGGCATGCGCACGCTGCCGCTCGGCCTGCCCAAGATCATGGTTTCGACGCTCGCTTCCGGCGACACCGCGCCCTATGTCGACATCTCGGACATCATCATGATGCCATCGGTGACCGACATGGCCGGGCTGAACCAGCTCTCGCGTGTCGTTCTGTACAATGCGGCCCAGGCGATATCGGGCATGGCCGCCAGACCGCCGCCGCCGCCCGAGGGCAAGCCGTCGATCGGCCTCACCATGTTCGGCGTCACCACGCCGTGCGTGACGGCAATCGCGGATCAGCTCCGTTCGACCTATGACTGCATGGTCTTTCACGCCACCGGCACCGGCGGCCGCAGCATGGAGAAACTGGCCGACAGCGGCTTGCTGTCCGGCGTCATCGACATCACCACCACTGAGGTCTGCGATCTCCTGTTCGGCGGCGTGCTGCCGGCGACGGAGGATCGTTTCGGTGCCGTTGCCCGCACCGGCCTGCCTTATGTCGGCTCGGTCGGCGCGCTCGACATGGTCAATTTCTGGGCGCCTGCGACCATTCCGGACCCTTATCGCGGGCGGCTGTTCTACGAGCACAACCCGAACGTCACGCTGATGCGCACGACGGCGCAGGAATGCCGCAAGATCGGCGAGTGGATCGGCACAAGGCTCGCCCGCTGCAAGGGGCCCGTGCATTTCCTTGTCCCGGAGAAAGGCGTCTCGGCGCTCGACATCGAAGGCGGCGCCTTCTTCGACCCGCAAGCCGATGCCGCCCTGTTCGAAGCCATTGAGCGCACGATTAAGCCGAACGCGACGCGCCGGCTGACACGCCTGCCGCTGCACATCAATGATCCCCGATTCGCCAAGGCCGCGGTCGCGGCTTTCCTCGAAATCGCCAGACAGTGAGATCCAAGACATGCCGGCAATACCGCGCAAGGACATACTGAAGAAATTCAGGGGGATGATCGACAAGGGCGTGCCAATCGTCGGCGGCGGCGCTGGCACCGGCCTGTCGGCCAAGGCCGAAGAGGCCGGCGGCATCGACCTCATCATCATCTACAATTCCGGCCGCTACCGCATGGCCGGTCGCGGCTCGGCCGCCGGCCTGCTTGCCTATGGCAATGCCAATGAGATCGTCAAGGAGATGGCCTACGAGGTGCTGCCGGTGGTCAGGAAGACGCCGGTGCTGGCTGGTGTCAACGGCACCGATCCGTTCGTCATCATGCCGCTGCTGCTCTCCGAGCTGAAGACGATGGGTTTTTCCGGGGTGCAGAATTTCCCCACCATCGGCCTGTTCGACGGCAGCATGCGACAGAGCTTCGAGGAGACAGGCATGGGTTTTGGGCTCGAGGTCGACATGATCGCCGAAGCCCGCAAGCTCGATCTTCTGACCACGCCCTATGTCTTCAACCCGGACGAGGCGCGCGCCATGACCAGGGCCGGCGCCGATATCGTCGTGGCTCATATGGGCGTGACGACGGGGGGCTCGATCGGCGCCACCTCTGCCAAGTCGCTCGACGACTGCGTGGTCGTCATCGACGCGATCGCCGAAGCGGCCCGTTCGGTGCGCAAGGATGTCATCCTGCTTTGCCATGGCGGGCCGATCTCGATGCCGGACGACGCCCGCTATATCCTCGAACGCTGCAAGGGGCTGCACGGCTTCTATGGCGCGAGCTCGATGGAGCGGCTGCCGGCAGAAGCGGCGATCGCCCGGCAGACCGCCGATTTCAAGGCCGTCACGCTTGGCGGCCTGAAGACGACCACGAAGAAAAAGAAGGGATCATGAGAATGACCGACAAGAGCAAGGTGTTCGTGTACCCGAAGGATGTCAGCGCCTTCGGATTCGACTGGGGAAAATTGTCGCTGACGGTCGCTCCGGAAGTGAACGGCGCGACCCGCTTTTCCGGCGGCGTCGTCGACCTGCCCTCCGGCAAGGGCCATACCCGTCATAACCATCCGGGCGCGGAGGAAATCATCTTTGTCATTTCGGGCCATGGCGAGCAGATGGTCGAGGACGAGCAAGGCAATCCGGTGGTCGAGAAGGTCGGCCCCGGCTGCACCATTTACGTGCCGGAGAGCCGCTTCCACTCGACGCTCAACACCGGCGACGGGCCGATGCAGCTGTTCGTCGTCTATTCGCCGGCAGGGCCGGAACTGGGATTGCGCGAACTGCCGGATTTCAGGTTGCTGCCGGCCGGGAACTCCCCTCGCTCGCGACTTTGAGGCGCCCTTCCGATATGCTATCGTCCAGCATGCCTCCTTGAGAGAGAAGCGATGACGCGTTTCAGTCCCCAGGAATTCGTGGAAAAGCTCGCAACGGGCAGCCTGCCGGACGGCAACCCGGCCATGACGGTTGGCGGTATTGTCAAGGCCAACGACGCCGACCCGTCAACGCTTCTCTTTTCGACCGATATGTCCTGCGAATCCTGGATACCCGTGCCGCTGAGCTTGATCCAGACGGTCGAGCAGGTACGGACGGTCAACTGCAAAGACCACAAGCATCCGCTGGTCAAGATCGCTTTTACACCGCCCTCGCCGGATCAACGTGACATCAATGCCCTGCTTATGATCATGGCCGGGCTTCAGAGCCAACTCTCCTGGTTCCATCGCAACGCCAAGTCCGGCAGTCCGTGGGCGTCAACGTTTGCATCCGATTGCGCTGTGGTCTCCGCATCGGAGGGGCTTACCATATGCTGCACCCAGACGATCGACGGAAGATTGGAAGTCGTCTGCACAGGAATGGTTTAATGCATGTCGCGCAAAAGTGACTTCTGTTTAGCGGCAACGGCAAAGCGCCGCGCATGAATTCGTTTCGACGCGACGCGCTTTAGAGACAATCGAGACCGGCACGCTCATTTGTAATATGGCAGGTTACATGCCACCCCGGTTCCATGCCCGACCCCGATCCCCGAACATCACATAGCCGGTATCGGTAACCGCCACCGTATCCTCCAGCTTGATGAAGCCGCGCGTCGGGTGAAGCATGGTCGTCTCCACCGATAGCACCATGTTCCTCTCCAGCGGCTTGCCCGCATAGGTGCCTTCATAGGTCACCGGATGGTTGGTCATCAGGAACGGCGCCTCATGCGTGATCAGCCCCATGCCGTGAGCGAAGAAATCCGTGTAGGGCGCGACCTTGGATTTTTTCAGCACGCCTTCGGCATGGGAAATCATGTCGCCGCCGAGCGTGCCCGCCTTCACCTTCGAGAACGCTGCCTGCTGCACCGCCTCGACTTCGGCCAGCAGGTCCTCCAACTCGGCATCCGGGTCTCCGAGAACCCCCATGCGGCAGAGGTCGCCGATATAGCCATGATAATTGCCGCCGGAATCGATCGACAGCACTTCACCCTTTTTCCACGCCTGCGGCGAGGCCGCGCGGTTGTGGCTGGAGCCCAGCGTCAGCAGGCAATATTCGAAATGCGCGCCGCGATTGGTCTCCTCGCGGCGAAGCTGTTCGATCATCTCGCTCTTGGTCGTGCCTTCGCGCGCCCATTGGATGGTGGCCAGCATGGAATCGGTGATCAGTTCGGAGGCGATCCGCAGTTTCTCCAGCTCGGCCTCGGTCTTGATGGCGCGCATGCGCTCCAGCATGCCGGTGGCATCGACCAGCTTGGCGTCGGGGAGCGCTTTGCGGATCAGGGCATAGGCGTCCGACGGCAGGAAACCCGGCTCGATGCCGATGCGAGCGTCGCCCTTGCCGATCTTGCGCACATGCTCGACGGCGAGATTGGCGGCATCGAGCGTGCCCCAGCAGGCGGCATGCAGCGTCGGCGTCCAGAACGGGTGGTTCTGGTGTTCGCCACCCTCCATGCGGTTGCCGATATAGGCGGCGTGGTCCGGTCCGCCTTTTTCGTAGATCACGATCGGCAGGTACCGGCTGTGGCCGATCGCATCCATGGCGGCGAAGAAGATGAACTTGTAGCCGCCGAGCAGATATTGGGTGTTGTGCTTGGAGGTCGCGAGCAGGACGTCGATATCGGCCTCTTCCATCAGGCCATCGACCCTGGCGTGGTCGAATGGGATGTCGCCGACGGCACTCTTCCCCGGAGCTATGTTCATTGTCTCTCTCCCTGAATGTCCGCCTGAATGTCCGCGCGGATCGGCTGGACCGCCGGCTGCCCGATCCCGATAGGTCTTCCGACTTCGGGTCAAATCTGCACCATTTTCGCCCATCTGGTCCAGCCAGAAACAGGCTCGCCCAGCTGGATGGCCGTCGCCGGTGCCGATAATGTGAGGTGCATCGGATGACCTGGTCTTACCAGGTCAGGTTTATCGACCACTCTCCCGTAACTGGTCCAGCGAACAAAAATTTCAAAGCCACGCCACGATGCGCCAATTCCGTCTCTGGCGAAAGCCACGGCAAGGCCCATAATCAAACGTGCATGGAAACGCCCGAAAGGCCTCCGTGCAAGATATGAGATAGAGGGGGAATAGGATGATGCCGGAGTTCAGGATTTCACGCCGCACGGTGCTTGCGGGCTCTGCCATGCTTCTGGCCTCCACCGCGATGCCGACCTTGAGCTCGGCGCAGACGCCGAAGAAGGGTGGCCGCCTGGTGCTCGCCGCCGATTCCGAGCCGCGCAACCTCAACCCGGCCATCGTCGCCTCCAACGGCGTCTTCTTCATCTCCAGCAAGATCGTCGAAACGCTGGCCGAAGCCTCCTTCGATGGCAAGGACGGGCTTGCACCACGCCTGGCGGTCAGTTGGGAAGGCGCCGCCGACGGGCTGTCGGCGACCTTCAAACTGCGCGAAGGGGTCAAATGGCATGACGGCAAGCCGTTTACCTCGGCCGACGTCGCCTTCTCGGCGCTGCAGATCTGGAAGCCGCTGCAGAATCTCGGCCGCACCGTGTTCAAGGATCTTGCCTCGGTAGATATCCCTGATGAATTGACCGCCGTGTTCAAATTCGCCAAGCCCACGCCCTTCCAGCTGATCCGCAACGCTCTGCCGGCGCTGAGCAGCGTGGTGCCGAAGCACATCTACGAAGTCGGCAAGATCGAGGACAATCCGGCCAACAACGCGCCCATCGGCACCGGTCCGTTCAAGTTCGCCGAATACAAGGCCGGCCAATACTACCGGCTGACGAAGAACACGGATTATTGGGGCAAGGACGAACCCTATCTCGACGAGATCATCTACCAGGTGCTGCCCGACCGCACTTCGGCGGCGAGCGCGCTGGAAGCAGGAGAGATCCAGCTCGCCGCCTTCTCCGCCGTGCCGCTGGCCGATCTTGACCGCATCTCGAAAGTGCCGGGCCTGAAGGTGATCACCAAGGGCTATGAGGGACTGACCTACCAGCTCGTCGTCGAGATCAATCATCGTCGCAAGGAGCTCGCCGACCTGAAGGTGCGCCAGGCGATCGCGCATGCCATCGACAAGGATTTCGTCGTCAAGACGGTGTTCCTCGGCTATGCCGCCACCGCCACCGGCCCGGTGCCGAAGAACGACCCGCAGTTCTATACCGCCGACGTCCCGACCTATGCCTTCGACGTCGCCAAGGCCAATGCGCTGCTCGACGAGGCGGGTTACAAGAAGGGCGCCGACGGCAAGCGCTTTTCGCTGAAACTGTTGCCGGCTCCCTATTTCAACGAAACCAAGCAGTTCGGCGACTATCTGCGCCAGGCGCTCGCCGCGATCGGCATCGACGCCCAGCTCGTCAACAACGATTCCGCCGCGCATATCAAGGCCGTCTACACCGACCACGCTTTCGACCTCGCCGTCGGCCCGCCGGTGTTCCGCGGCGACCCGGCGATCTCGACCACCATCCTGGTGCAAAGCGGCATTCCGGACGGCGTGCCGTTCTCCAACCAGGGCGGCTACAAGAACGATGCGCTGGACGCGCTCATCGCCAAGGCGTCCGAGACGCTCGATACATCGGCCCGCACCAATCTTTACAAGGAGTTCCAGAAAGAGGTGGCCGCCGACCTGCCGCTGATCAACGTCGCCGAATGGAGCTTCATCAGCGTCGCCCGCGACACGGTGGGCAACATCGCCAACAACCCGCGCTGGGCGGTGTCGAACTGGGCGGACACCTATCTGGAATCGTGACAGTATTTCGCGGATGAACGTTCGCGAAAGCATCGTAGGCGTTGAGTTCTACGAGGCCCCCCTCTGTCCTGCCGGACATCTCCCCCTCAAGGGGGGAGATTGGCAACTTGTCTGTCCCGCGAATTTTCCGACGTTGGGGATTGGCGAAGCCAAAAATGACAGCCAATCTCCCCCCTTGCGGGGGAGATGTCCGGCAGGACAGAGGGGGGTGCCCAGGCGCGGTCCTAACCAACGTATCGCCAACCCATCGAGGGCCGCATGAACCGCGCCCTCATACTCCTCCGCCGTCGCCTCGTCGGCAGCATCTTCGTGCTTTTGATCGTCGTCATCGGCACGTTCCTGCTGCTCGAGGCCGCCCCGGGCGACGCGGTCGATGCCTATATCGTCTCTACCGGCGGCGATGCCGGCATGGTCGAGCTGTTGCGCCATCGCTGGGGCCTCGACCAGTCGGAGCTGACGCGGCTCGCCAACTATCTCTGGGCGCTGCTGCATCTCGATCTCGGCCAGTCCGTCACCTTTTCGCGGCCGATCCGCGACGTGATCCTCGAGCGCCTGCCGACCACGCTGTGGTTGATGGGCAGCGCCACCGCGCTTTCCTTCGGCCTCGGCTCGGCGCTGGGCATCTATGCCGGCGCCAGGCCGGGCAGTTTTCGCGACCGTTTTCTCTCCATCGGTTCGCTGGCGCTCTACGCGGTGCCGGGTTTCTGGCTCGGCCTGGTGCTGATCGTCGTCTTCGCTGTCGACCTGCGCTGGCTGCCGATCGGCGGCATCGAGACCATCGCCTCCGGCAAGGCCGGCCTCGACCGCGCCGCCGACATCGCCATCCATCTCGTCCTGCCGGTCTCAGCCCTCGGCTTCATCTACCTGGCGCTCTATTTGCGGATGATGCGTGCCGGCATGACCGAGGTCTGGCGGCAGGATTTTGTGCTGGCCGCCCGCGCCAGGGGCTTGTCGCGCCCCCGCATCGTGCTTGCCCATGTCGCCCGCAATGCGCTGCTGCCATTGGTCACGATGCTCGGCCTGCAGTCGGCGCAGATGCTGGGCGGTAGCGTCGTCATCGAGAGTGTCTTTGCCGTGCCCGGTCTGGGTCGGCTGGCGCAGGAGGCAGTGGCCGCGCGCGACACGCCCTTGCTGCTCGGCATCATTCTCGTCAGCGCCGTCCTGGTCATCGTCATCAATCTTCTCGTCGATGTCGCCTATGCCTTTCTCGACCCGCGCGTCGGCGCCAGCGAGGCCGGCACATGAGCACGCTCCGCCGCTTTCTGCGCACGCCGGAGGCGGTCGCCGGCGCCATACTCCTGGCGGCATTGTGCGCCATGGCCCTGTCGGCGCCGCTGCTGTTTCCGGGCGACCCGCAAGCCATCGCCGGCCCGGCGCTGCTGCCGCCCTTCCAGGACTGGTCGCTGCCGCTCGGCACGGATCGCCTCGGCCGCGACGTGCTGGCCGAGCTTTTCCACGGCGCCCGCACATCGCTTGCCGTCGGCCTTGCGGCAGCCGCCGCCGCACTGGCCATCGGCTCGATGGTGGGCACGGTGGCCGGGTTTGCCGGCGGCCTCACCGACGAGGTGCTGATGCGCGTCACCGATGCCTTCCAGACCGTGCCGGGCTTTCTGCTGGCGCTAGCCTTCGTCAGCGTCGTCGGCCCTTCGCTCGGCGTCGTCGTGGCGGCAATAGCGCTCGGCACCTGGACAGGGCCCGCGCGCGTGGCCCGCGCGGAAGTGCTGTCGATCCGCGAGCGCGACTACGTCGCCGGCGCGCGCGTCATCGGCATGCATCCGCTGGAAATCGCCTTTCGCGAGGTGCTGCCCAATGCCTTGCCGCCGGTGCTGGCGCTGTCCTCGGTGATCGTGGCAGCGGCGATCCTCACCGAGGCGGCTTTGTCCTTCCTCGGCCTTGGCGACCCCAATCGGGTCACCTGGGGCGGCATGATAGCGGAGGGCCGCGCCGTGCTGCGCACCGCGCCCTTCCTGTCGATCGTACCCGGCATAGCACTGGTTCTGACGGTGCTCGGCGTCTATCTCGCCGGTGAAGGCATCGTTGAAACCACGGCGGTCAGAAGAGGCCTGTCGTGACCGCGCTGGCTTCGATCCGCAACCTCGCGGTGACCTACCGCCGTGACGACGGCGAGGTGGTGGCGCTGAGGGACATCAGCCTCGACATCGTGGCTGGCGAGCGGCTGGCCATCCTCGGCGAAAGCGGCTCGGGCAAGAGCACATTGGCGCTGGCGATTGCAGGCTTGTTGCCGGCGAGCGCCAGGATTGACGGACGTATCGATTGGGTTTTGCGACCGTCGAGATTGGGTGCGAAGGCACCCCCCTCTGTCCTGCCGGACATCTCCCCCTCAAGGGGGGAGATTGGCAGCTTCGCCGATGGCTCCCCTGCACCATTGGGGATTGGCGAAGGCCGAGATGAAGGTGCAATCTCCCCCCTTGAGGGGGAGATGTCCGGCAGGACAGAGGGGGGCCTCATAGAACGCAGCGTCCAAAAGACCACTTCCAAACCAAGCCCCACACCCCTCCTCGGCCGCGATATCGGCTTCATCTTTCAAGACCCGTCCGCCAGCCTCGATCCTGTCATGACCGTGGGCAAACAGATCGCCGAAGTCTCCCGGACCCATCTCGGTCTCACATGGCCTCAGGCATACGCCAAGGCGAAGGACCTGTTCGAACGCGTCCGCCTGCCCGACCCGGACTCCGCCCTGCGCGCCTATCCGCATCAGCTGTCCGGCGGCCAGAAGCAGCGTGTGGCGATTGCAGCCGCGATCGCAGCCGGCCCAAGACTTTTGATCGCCGACGAGGCGACCAGCGCGCTCGACACCATCGTGCAGGCCGAGATCGTCGCACTGATCCGGCGGCTGGTGGAAGAAGACGGCATGACGCTGCTGTTCATCAGTCACGACATTGCGCTGGCCGCCGAGCTGGCGGACCGCATTGCCGTGTTCCGGCATGGCGAATTGATCGAACTTGGCGCCACGCAACAGATCGTCAGTGCGCCAACTGAAGCCTACACGCGCGCGCTGCTCGAGGCCCATATCGGCCTCGACGCCGAACCGCTGCACCACGGCATGATCGCATGAGCGTCCCCGTGCTTGCAGTTTCCAACCTTACCAGGCACTACCGCCGTGGCGGCAAGACGGTTACCGCGGTCGACGACGTTTCCTTCGAAATCGGGCCCGGCGAGACGCTGGCGCTGGCCGGACCCTCCGGCAGCGGCAAGTCGACGATCGCCCGGCTGGTGTTGCGGCTGATCGAGCCGGATGCCGGCCGGATCGAGTTTGAAGGCCATGATTTCCTGGCTCTGGGCGGCGCCGGCTTGCGTGCGCGTCGCGCTCGCTTGCAGATGGTGTTTCAGGATCCGCTTGCCGCCTTCAATCCGCGCGCCACGGTGGCGCGCGTGCTTGACGATCCCTTGCGTATCCACGGGCTCGCCTCCCGTTCCGAGCGCCCGCGCCGTATCGCCGCCCTGCTGGAGCGCGTCGGGCTTGCGGCGGAGCTTGCCTCTCGCGCCATCCATCAAATCTCGGGCGGCCAGCGGCAGCGGGTGGCGATTGCCCGCGCCATGGCCACGAAACCCTCGCTGATCGTGCTCGACGAAGCGGTTTCGGCGCTCGATGTTTCGGTGCGCGGACAGATCCTCGATCTTTTGCTCGACCTGCAACGCCAGGAACGGATCGCTTATCTCTTCATTTCGCATGATCTCGGCGTGGTCAGGGCCGTAGCCCACCGCGTCATCCTTCTCGATGGCGGGCGGATTGCCGAGAGCGGCGATGCCCGTGCTGTCATCGACGCGCCGCGATCGGCTATCGGCAAGGCGCTCGTGGCAGCCGCACCAAAGCTCAGAAGAACCACGCAGGAAGCATCATGATCGACCCCGAAGCCAGAGCCGAGAAACTGTCGCGCGAACTCGATTCCGCATTCCGCAACCGGGCCGACCTCTATCGCCTGTTCCTGGATCAGTTGACCGGAGAGCTGGGCGCCGAAAGAGCCGAGGCGATAATGACCCGGACCATCGAGCAGCGCGGCAAGGAAGTGGCCGCAGCCGCCTTCGCCGCATTCGGTCCCAACGACGCGCGCTCAATCGGCGAAGCTTTCCTGTCGGTCAGCCCGGATGACGGCCGGATGTATCCGACCGATGTCGAACGCGGGCCCGACCGCATCGCCTTCAAGGTGAAACGCTGCCCCCTCAAGGATGCTTGGGTCGAGGCCGGCGTCGGCGAGGAAAAACTCGCGACGCTCTGCCGCATCGCCGGCGCCTTCGACCGTGGCCTGTTCGAGGCGACCGGCGTGCGCTTCGACAATGTCACCTGGACGCCCGGCCACGGCAGCGGCTGCTGCCATATCGCGCTGACCAACCGCGATGCCGGCTAGCAATTGACGGCCTTAGCCGCCGACCATCAGTCTGACGACCTCATCATGGTTGGTCTCGGAAATCTTGCGCTCGCCGGCCTGGATCCCGCGCCGCAGCACGACGATGCGATCGGAAACGGCGAAGATGTCCTGCAGATTATGCGAGATGAAGATCACGCCGCGCCCTTGCGCCTTGAGCTGATGGATGAGCGAAATCACCTTGCGCTGCTCCGGCACGCCGAGCGCGGCCGTCGGTTCATCCATGATCAGGATCTGCGCGTCCCAGTAGACGGCGCGGCCGATGGCCACGGCCTGGCGCTGGCCGCCGGAGAAATTGCTGACCGGCGCGTTCAATCGGCTGACGTGGAAGTCCAGCCGCTTCATCGTCTCCCTGGCGGCCTCGGCCATGGCCTTGCGGTCGAGCACCGGCAGGAAGCCGAACGCCTTGCGCATCGGTTCGCGGCCGAGGAAGATGTTGGCACCGATCGACAGATTGTCGGCCAGCGCGAGATCCTGGTAGATCGTCTCGATGCCCTTTTCGCGCGCCTCCTGCGGCGTGGCGAAAGCCACCGGCTGACCTCTGAGCAGGATTTCTCCGCCCGTCGGCTGGAACACGCCCGATATTGCCTTGATCAGGGTCGTCTTGCCGGCGCCATTGTCGCCGGCAAGCGCCACCACTTCGCCCGGCCGCACGGCCATGGAGAAATCGTTGAGCGCCCGTACCGCACCGAAGTGCTTGGAAAGGTTCCGGACTTCGAGGAGGGGCTCGGTGCTATTCATCCTGACGGGCTCCACTGAACCGGCGCTGCGCCTGGTCGATGAGAACGGAAATGATGATGACGACGCCGACGGCGATGAACTGCCAGAACGGCTCCACATTGACGAAGACCAGCCCGTATTGGATGACCGCGATCACCAGCGCGCCGGCGACGGTGCCGAAGATCGTGCCGGAGCCGCCGAACAGGCTGGCGCCGCCGATCACCACCGCCGCGACGCTGTCGAGCAGCAGCGGTTCGCCGGCCTGCGCTGCCCCCGCCGTGAAGCGCGCGGCATAGAGCGCGCCGCCAAGGCCGGCGCACATTGCCGACAGCACGTAGAGCCGCAGGATGTGGCCCCTGATGTCGATGCCGGCGCGGCGCGCCGCCTGCACATTGGCGCCGATGGCGTAATTGTGCTGGCCGAACCGGGTCTGGCTGAGCAGATAGTGCATCACGACGACGAAGACAGCGGCGATCATCACCAGATAGGGCACGCCATGGAACTTGCCGTTGCCGAGCAGTGCGAACCAGGAATTCTGTACCGGCACCGTCGTGCCGCCGGCAAGCAGGAAGGCGACACCGCGGGCGACGCCGAACATGCCGAGCGTGCCGATGAAGGGCGGGACCCTGAGCCGCGAGATCAGCAAGCCGTTGATGACGCCGGGCACGCCGGCCACGATCACCGCGGCAAGGATGCCGGCCAGCATGGCCAACGGCAACGGAATGGCGGCGCCCGCCATGTTGGTGGCATGCGCGGCGATGACCGCCGCAAGGCCCATGATGAAGCCCAGCGACAGGTCGATGCCGCCTGATATGATGACGAAGGTCTGCCCGGTCGCCAAAAGCAGCGGCGCCACGGCGAAAATCGCGATGGATTGAAGATTGAACGGATTGAGCACGAAAGTGGCGCCGAAGGCGCTCCGCGACCAGATCTCGAAACAGATGATCAGGCCGGCGAGAAACAGCCAGGCGCGCCCCTCGGCGATGCGTGCGATCCAGCTCCTGGCGGGATCGCCGTGGTCAGCCTGGGGGGCGACATGCTTCTCGGCTGGCTGTGCTGGTGATGTCGAGGTCATGAGTACTCCGCGGCGCGGCTGCCTTCAAACAGGTCCCGCCCTGGCGGGACCGGCACAGGCTCCTCCCGGCGCACCGGGAAGAGCCAAGCTGGTCCGGACTTACTCGGAATAGAGATACTTCGAGATGTTCGGATCGGCGATGTTGGACTTGTCCATGATCGTGAAGCCGGTGCCGATCATGACCGGGATGGATTGGCCGGTCAGGTGGGCATAGGCCGAGACGACGCCGAAATAGCCGATCTCTGCGGGATGCTGGGCGATCGCCACATCCACAAGGCCGGTGTTGATGTTGTCGACGATGCTGGTCGGAGCATCGAAGGCAACCACTTTGACGGTGCCCGTCTGCCCTGCCTGCTTGACGCCATTGGCGGCGCCCAGCGCCGAGAACAGATTGGCTCCGAACACGCCGACGAGGTCGGGGTTGCGCGCGAACACCGCCTGCAGCTGCGAGGCCGCCTTGTTGGCGTCGTCGTCATTGAACTGGGTCTCGAGAACGGTGATGCCGGGATGGTTGGCCATCTCCTTCTTGAAGCCTTCCTCGCGCTGGTCGGTGGTCGAGATGCCGGGCTTGACGTTGGAGACGTAGACCTTGCCCTTGTCGCCGACGGCCTTGGCAAGCGCCCGCGCCGCGATTTCGCCGCCCAGCACATTGTCCGAAGCGATGTAGGCCAGCGGGAAATCGGCGTCACCCGCTCCGGTCTGATAGGCGCCGGTGCCGATGAACGTATCCACGGTGATGACCGGAATGCCTGCGTCATTGGCCTTGCGCAGCGGCTCGACCAGCTGGACCTTGTCGGTAGGCGCGATCAGGATCGCGTCCGGCTTCTTGGCGATGACCGCGTCGAGCACCGGCACCTGGGTGACCGGATTGAACTCAGGAGCGCCCTGGAAGACCAGGTTCACGCCAAGGGCGTCGGCCGCGGCCTGGGCGCCCTTGCGCATGGTGATGTAGAAACCGTCGGTGGTCAGGCCCGGAACGAGCGCGATGGTGTATTTCTTGTCCTGCGCCTGCGCGGGCGCGATAAGCACCGTCGCGCTGACGGCGAGAGCCGCGAGCGCGGCAACGATCTTCTTCATGACATCCTCCTCATTGTGTTGGCAGATCTGCCGTTGCAAGTGACATCGAATGGCCGTCGTCCGCTTGGGACAAGACGGCCGGGAACGCCTGTTTGCTTTTCGCGGGCAGCTCCTCCCAAGCGCCCTCCAGTCGATATGTCAGCCGGTCCAGCCGACCGGCACGATAGCCACGGTCACTTCCTCGCCTCCGCGAGGTCAGAGAACCACGGCACCCGGCATGCATTGCACGCCAAGTTCACAAACTTGTAACACTTTGCAGAAATAAATTGCAACTCGGTTTTCCGGGTCGCAACGCCGGATTTTTCACGCAACATCCGACTGCTCCACAAAGTCCCGCCGAACTATTGCCTCGACTTCTCGGCGGCACAACCGATTTCGTAAAATCGCCCTCGCGAACTGGAATGCGGCGGCGGGGCGGCGGGCGGCACTATCGCGGCGGCAGGGTAGCGAGGATGGCTTGCGCCGTCTTCGTATCCGTTATCACGGCGTTGATCAGCCGGGCGCGAGCGGCGCCGATGATGGCCGTCGCCTTTTCCGGCGACGCCGCGACACCGATCACCAGCGGCACGGCGCGGAGCTGCGCCGGCGACATAGCGATCATCCGGCCCTCTCCTTCCCAGGCGATCAGCGCGCCATCGGCATCGAAATAATGCCGAAGGACATCGCCGGCCGCATGGACCAGCGCCTGCTCGCTCGGCGTGGCGGCGCTCGCCTCGGGTGCATTGATGGCATGCGGCAGGCCGATGCCGACGATCGCCACATCGGTCCTGTCCCACAGCGCGACGGCATCGCTGATGGCGGCATCACCAAGGAAGACTTCACGCAATTCACTGGAAGGCAGATAGGGCGCATGAATGAAGTGCGGTGTCCCGCCGAACTCCTCGGCGGCGAGGCGGACGAATTCGTTGACCTGAAAATGCGCCGCGTGCTGCTGCATGCCGCCGGTGGCGGCAACGGTCAGCACGCCCGGAATGCGCGGCAGGCCGGCGCGGATCACCTCGCGCACCGCGCGCCCCCAGCCGATGGCGACCACGGAGCCGGCCACCAATTGCGCCTGCTTGAGAAGGCCGCCGAGCGGGCCGGCCAGCGCCGTCAGCGCGCCTGCGGCCGGCGTCTCGACCACCGCTGCGTCACGCAGGCCTAGCCTATCGATTAGCTGTCCGGTGATCTCCTCAGGTGCCGCCAGATCGAGAACCTCGATACGGACGATCCCTTCCGCCCGCGCCCGCTGCAAGAGGCGCGATATGGTCGCGGTGGAGACGCCAAGCTGCCGCGCGATATCGACCTGCGACATCTCCGCCTCGTAATGCAGTTTGGCGACCGTGTGCAGCATCGTGCGCGATGCGGTCGCATCCTGAATGGGAGGGACAGCCAGCTTGCAATTCCTTTCAGCAACGTGTTACACACGTATACGCCGATGGGAGTTATCGCGCAAATCCGGCGAACTCGCAACTTGAGGCCGTCCTGCCCAGGCGCCGGCAAGGTGTGCTTTTCCGGACGGCGCATCAAGACGGCAATTCTCCCCTGCCGGCAGGCGGGCAAAAACTGAACATTCTTGTTTCCACGGGATCCGCGCCCTCGGCCAGAGAGCGCCAACATCGGACAGAGACCATGACAAAGATGACCACCGCGGAGCTGCGCGGCTATCAGCAGATATGCGGCAAGGACGGGGCCATGCTGGCCATCGCCTGCGACCAGCGCGGCGGCATGCGCACCTTGCTGGCGTCGGATCCGGCCGAACAGGCCAGGATCACCAACGACATGCTCGGCGACACCAAGGCCGACATCACGCGCTACCTTGCAAGTGCCGCGTCCTGCGTGCTGCTCGACCCGCTCTGCGCGGTGCCGCGGGTTGTCGAGGAGGGCGTGCTGAACCGCGATACCGCGCTGCTTATCGGCCTCGACGCCTCGGGTTTCGACGTCTCGCCTGAAGGCTATCGCCTGTCGCGCCTTGTCCCCGGCATCGATGCGCGCCGCGTGCGCGAACTGGGTGGCACGGGCGGCAAGATCATGGTGTATCTGCGGGCCGACAAGCCCGAAGCGAATGAGCACAACATTGCCATCCTGCGCCAATGCATCGCCGATTTCGGGCAGGAAGATTTGTTGCTCGTCGTCGAATTCCTGACCTATCAGCTCGAAGGCGAAAGCCCTGAAGATTATGCGGCGAAGACGCCGTGGCTTGTCGAGGAAGGCACAAGGATCTCGCTGGAGTGCGGGGCGAAGGTGCTGAAGCTTCCGTATCCCGGAACGCCGGAAGCCTGCGCCAACATCACGAGAATGGCCGGCGAGGTGCCGTGGGCGGTGCTTTCGGCCGGCGTCAACCACGCCACCTTCCTCGGCCAGGTCGAGATTGCCATGCAGAACGGCGCCTCCGGCGTCATCGCCGGCCGCTCGCTGTGGAAGGACTGCATCTCGCTCGATCGTGACATTCAGCGCGAAAGGCTTAAGGCCATCGCGGTGCCGCGATTGCGTGAGATCCAGGCGGTGATCGGGTATCACCGGCGCAAGGCCGCCGCCTGATATCTGCGTTGGATCACCGGCACGTGCAGGACGTCATGCCTCTCAGCATAGGGATCGATATAGGCGGCACCAATCTGCGGGCCGCCCGCATTTCGGGCACCGGGGAAATCCTCGAACGTCTGTCCGAAAAGAGCGCGCCGGACCCGCAGCTTGTGCTCTCGCGAATCGCCGGGATGGTGCGCCGGCTCGATACATCTGAGGTTTCGGCCATCGGCATCGGTGTTCCCGGCCGCGTCGACGCGCATCGCCGCGCGGTCCTGTCCGGCGGCTATGTCAATCTGGCCTCCGTCTCGCTGGCGCAGTGCCTGGAGGACATGGCCGGCAAGCCCGTCGTCATCGACAATGACTGCAACATGGCACTGGTCGCCGAGATGGCGCTCGGCGCCGGCCGGGGCCATCACGACGTCGCCATGTTCACCATCGGCACCGGCATTGGCGGGGCCGTCGCTCAAGATCGGCGGATCATGCGTGGCCGGGCAACGGCAGGGCAGCTCGGCCACATCACCGTCGACGTCAATGGCGAGATCTGCGCCTGCGGCCGGCACGGTTGTGTCGAGACCACCAGTTCGGGCACCGCGCTTGGCCGTCACATCGCGCGGGCCGGCTTGCGTCCCGACCTTTCGGTCGACCAGCTCTTTGCCCGCAACGCCGCCGGAGACGTCCAGGCGCGCGCTATACTCGAAGCCTGGGCAATGCCTTTGCGTGCCGCCATCGATACCAGCGTCGCCATGTTCGACCCCGGTGTCGTCCTGCTCGGCGGCGGTCTTGGCTGGGCGGCACACAAGGCGCTCGGCCGCGCGCCGGCCCTGGCGCCGTGGTACCAGTGCCCGGTCGAGCCGGCGCAGCTCGGCGACGACGCCGGCGTGATCGGGGCGGGATTGCAGGCGCTGGCCGGAACAGACATGGCGACAGCGCCGATTTTTGGCCGGCATTTTGTGCAAGCCGGCGCGGCCAGGCGCGCCGTGCTGGTCAACGGCATCCCGGCCAGCGGCAAGAGCACGGTGTCGCGCGGCATCGCCGACCGCATGGGATGGCCGTTGCTTGCGCTCGATACGATCAAGAATCCGTTTCTCGAAGCGCTCGGCGGCGGCGACCGCGCATTCAACCGCACGCTCGGCCGCGCCAGCTATCAGGCGATCTGGTCAGTCGTCGGCGAAGCCCCAGCGGGCTCCACATTCATCGTCGACGCCTGGTTCGGTTTCCAGCCGCGCGAGCTGCTCGAGGATCATCTCAGGAATGCCGGGGTCGAACAGACCGTCGAAATCTGGTGCCATGCGCCGGGCGAGGTTTTGGCCGAACGCTATGGCGCCCGGCTCGGCCAGCGTCCCGCCGGCCATCCAGGCGCGGCCTATATCCCCGAACTGATCGAACTCGCCAGGCGCGCCGAACCGCTGCGGCGCGGCCCGCTCTTCGACGTCGACACGACGAAACCGATCGACTTCGATGCCATCATGGCATGGCTGCGAGCGATGATGACGGGCGACGTTTAGAACGTTGATGGACAAGAAGCAGCTGGGCTCGCCAACTCCGAAAGCCGTTTCGCTTTCGAGCTGGCCAGGCCTGCCTAGTCAATAACCGACGGTGAAGCGCTGCTTTATGTAGGCGGGCTTCTCGATCTCGTCGACCATCGCGATGGCGTAATCCTCGAAGGAAATGCTGCTGCCCTTGTCCGAAGCCAGAAGCGTGTCCTTGCCGAGGCGGAGCTTGCCGGTCCGCTCGCCTGGGATGAACATGGCGGACGGCGACAGGAACGTCCAGTCGAGGTCATCGATGGTCTTCAGCTTGTCCAGGAAGTCAGCGCCCTTCTGCGCCTCGGCCTTGTAGATGTCAGGAAATTCGGGCGTGTCGACCAGCCGCTTGCCAGGCGAGACCTCAAGGCTGCCCGCGCCACCGACGACCAGGTAGCGCTTCACGCCGGAGGCTCGCACCGCGGCGATCAGCGTGTCGGCATCGCTGTCGAGGAAATGCACCGAACTGATCACCACATCGTGGCCGCGGATCAGCTTGGCCAGGCCTTCCATGTCGAAGACGTCGCCCTTCCTGGCCGCCACGCCAGGCAGCGCCGCGATTTTTTCAGGATTGCGGGCGATGCCGGTGACCGTGTGGCCACGGCCGGAGAGTTCCTTGAGCAGGCGCGAACCGACTGCGCCCGATGCGCCGATGAGAGCGACTTTTGCCATGTCTTTTCCATTCCTTGTTGGAGGTCGGTTGGGGGTCACGCGGCCGCGATATGAGCGAGGAGATTGTCGAAACTGCCGAACAGCGCGTTCGAACCGATGAGGCGCGGCGCATCGTTGCTCATGATGGCGAGCGAAGGCACGCCGTTGGAATGCAGGCGCTGGAACAGCGCGCGGCCTCGGCCGACCAGTTCGCGGTGAGCTGTCAGCAATCCTTCGGTTGGCGCCTTCACCAGTTCGCCGGCATCGGCCATGCCGGCGTCGGCGAGCACCTCGGCGACACCGCCGACCGTGACGATATCGCGCCCATCGACATAGCGCGCGTTCTGGATCGCCTTCAGCGCGGCGAGCCGGCGGTCGGGATCTTCGAGGCCCGCCGCGGTGATCGCGAGGGTCGCGGCATGGGAATCCAGCAACGTGCCGCGAACATTCAGCACGTTGTCCCGATAGCCCTGCGTGAAAACCTGTCCGGTCAAGCGCTCGATGCGCTGGTCGTTCGCCCAGGCATGGGCGGCAAAACCGTCATCCATCGGCCGGGCGCCTGCCCCCGAAAACAGGCCGGTCGGCAAGAGCTCGATGCGCACGCCGCTGGCGGACAGTTTTTCGAGCATCGGGCTTGCGCCATAGCACCAGCCGCAGAGCGGATCGAAAAGGTAGGTCACTTCTGGATTGCCCACGATCGTCCGGTCTCCGTTGCCGTGGCGTTGGCTGCCGCATCCGCCAGACTTCTTGGCCACATGTGGCAGGTGGCGGTCTTGCAATAAATAGCGTCCAATAATACAGACTGTCTGATCCAATCAGACAAAGCGCATGACCGAACTCCTGAATCTCAATCGGCTCGTCTATTTCACCACGGTGATGGAGACAGGCTCGTTCACCACGGCGGCGGACCGGCTTGGCGTAGCCAAGGCCGTGGTCAGCCACCAGGTCGGCAGGCTTGAACAGGAATTGGGCGCGACGCTCATGCGGCGCACGACGCGGCGTGTCATGCCGACCGAGGAGGGTCGCCTGTTCTACGACCGCGCGATGATCATCCTGCGCGAAGCCGAAGCGGCCTATGGCGAGATCTCGCACGGGGCGATCGAACCCAAGGGAATGCTGAGGCTGACCGCGCCGCTCGACTATGGCACGAAGATCGTTGCGCCGGTCATGGCCGCCTATCTCCGAACCTATCCGCATATGCGCGTCGAGGCGATTTTCGATGACGCCGTCAGCAATCTGGTGGACGAGCAGATCGACCTCGGCATCCGCGTCGGCTGGCTTGCGGATTCGTCCAATCAGGCGCGGCGCCTGGGCACGATACAGCAGGTCGTGGTGGCGAACCCGAGCTTCGCCGCAAGCCTGCCGCCCGATGTCACCCCGCGCCAGGCAAGATCGCTTGCCTGGGTCGGCAACGCCCAGCTGCGCGGCATCGGCCAATGGCTGTTTTCAAGAGAGGGAGAAACGGTGTTGACCGAACTCAACCCGGTCATCATGTGCGACAAGAGCCCGGCGGCTCTTGCCTGCGTGCTCGCCGGTATCGGATTGGGCGTATTTCCCGACTACAGTGTCGGCGACGATATCGCCGAGGGGCGTCTCGTGCCGGTATTTGCCGACTGGATGTTGCCTGCCGGCGGCATCCATGCCGTTTTCCCTCCGGCCCGGTTCCGGCCAGCCAAGGTCCGCGCCTTCGTCGAGTTGCTGGCGGCCGCCGAGAAGAAACGCTCGCGTCTCGTCGAAACGGCCTGAGGCGGCGAGCACCGCCCGCCAGCTCGAGGCTGGCGGGCTGATCGCTTTGGTCGCCGGGGCGCTCACCGATAGGTCGCAAATAGATACTCAATCCGCTCGCACGGCGCGGCCACCGGATGCGATACTGGCAGGCGAGATCATATTCGGCACCAGAATGTCATTGCGGCGCGCGAAGGCGATCAAGGTCGCCCGCACGGTTTCCGCATCGATCTCACCGGCAATGCCGGCTTTGCAAGCGTTGAGGGCGACGGCATGGGCGCCGTTTCGGCTGGCAACGGGCCAGTCCTGCAACACGGCATATGCTTCCATCGCAGTCTCGATCGTTACCGGAAGCCCCATTCCGACCAAGATCGTCACGGGTTCTTCAAAGCGCATCTGTGCCATGATTTAAACCTCCATTCGATGGCAAACGAACCGAAGCATGTCGGGCAGCCTGGTGCGCGAAGACAGGTCGGCGCGGATAGGGCGGGTGCGCCGGTGTCGTCGGATTTCCGGCGGCCGCGAGCCTGATCTCGGCTGGCTCGACCGAGCTTGGCTTGAGCACTGGCGAGCCTCGGCCAGGCGCCGGTAGCGCCCTATGCGCCCTGGCGAGCGCCTCGAGCCAGGCAAGGACGGAAAGCGGCGGAAGCGCCCGCCCATCGAGCCAGGCGGCGACCTGGCTTTGCGGGCAACCAAGCTCGTCGACGAGGTCTGCCGCTTTCCACCTCAACGTTTTCAGGCATTCACGCAATTGGCCCACGATCATGTCGGTCCTCTTCCCAACCGGACATCGGTCCATCGTTTGCTGTGGGGCTCCGATGATCGCGTCCTCCATCCCTGGTTGAGCCGCCGGAGCCTTCCGAGGCTGCCGACACATGCTGCGCGGCCAGGAACATCAGCGTCGACGCCGCCGTACGGCGGCTCCAGCCTGCGGACTCGGCCATGTCGAGAACGCGCATCAACAATGGCCCCAGCACGCTCCTGCATTCTGCCTCGTAGGCGAGAAATTCGTTTGCCGGATGCGTGGGCGCCGAAACCGAACCGATACCGGTCATAGTGGTCTCTCTCCAAACTTTCCCCGGGAAGCGCCCGCTCCCACTTCTGGGAGCGGGCGGCCTCCAAGCGTCCTAGAAGTCCATGCCCGCGCCGGCGGGCATGGCAGGGGTCGCGGCCTCCTTCTTTGGCTTCTCGGCTACCATCGCCTCGGTGGTGACCAGCAGGCCAGCGACGGAAGCGGCATCCTGAAGCGCGGTGCGCACGACCTTTGCCGGATCGATGACGCCTTGACCGTAGAGATCGCCGAACTCGTTGGTCTGGGCGTTCCAGCCCCAGCCGAACTCGCTCTTCTCACGCAGCTTGCCGACGATGATCGAGCCCTCGGCGCCGGCGTTCTCCGCGATCTGGCGCACCGGGGTCTCGATCGCACGCCGCACGATCTCGACACCGGTCCTCTGGTCGGCATTGTCGATCGGCAAGGCATCGAGCGCCTTGGCGGCCCGGAGCAACGCGACGCCGCCGCCCGGGAGTACGCCTTCCTCGACCGCCGCACGGGTCGCATGCAGCGCGTCGTCGACACGGTCCTTGCGCTCCTTCACCTCGACTTCCGTCGAACCGCCGACACGGATGACGGCGACGCCACCGGCGAGCTTCGCCAGCCGCTCCTGCAGTTTCTCGCGGTCGTAGTCGGAGGTAGTCTCCTCGATCTGCGCTTTGATCTGGGCGATGCGGCCCTGGATCTCTTCCTTGCGGCCAACGCCGTCGACGATGGTGGTGTTTTCTTTTTCGATCACCACTTTCTTGGCGCGGCCCAGCATCTGCAGCGTGACGTTCTCGAGCTTGATGCCGAGATCCTCGCTGATCGCCGTGCCGCCGGTGAGGATGGCAATATCCTCCAGCATCGCCTTGCGGCGATCGCCGAAGCCGGGCGCCTTGACTGCCGCGACCTTCAGGCCGCCGCGCAATTTGTTCACGACCAGCGTGGCGAGCGCCTCGCCCTCGACATCCTCGGCGATGATCAGCAGCGGCTTGCCCGACTGCACGACTGCCTCGAGGACGGGGAGCATGGCTTGCAGGTTGGACAGTTTCTTCTCGTGGATCAGCACGTAGGGCTCTTCGAGCTCGACGCGCATCTTGTCCTGGTTGGTGATAAAGTACGGGCTGAGATAGCCGCGGTCGAACTGCATGCCTTCGACCACCTCCAGTTCGGTCTCGGCGGTCTTGGCCTCCTCCACCGTGATGACACCTTCATTGCCGACCTTCTCCATCGCCTCGGCGAGGAACCGGCCGATCTCGGGATCGCCATTGGCCGAAATGGTGCCGACCTGGGCGATCTCATCGTTTTTCGTCACCTTGCGAGCGTTGGCCTTCAGTTCGGCGACGACCGCCTCCACGGCCTTGTCGATGCCGCGTTTCAAATCCATCGGATTCATGCCCGAGGCAACGGCCTTGGCACCTTCCTTGACGATGGCTTGGGCCAGAACGGTCGCGGTCGTGGTGCCGTCGCCGGCGATGTCGTTGGTCTTCGAAGCGACTTCGCGCACCATCTGCGCGCCCATGTTTTCGAACTTGTCTTCCAGTTCGATCTCCTTGGCCACCGTCACACCATCCTTGGTGATGCGCGGCGCGCCGAAGGATTTATCGATAACGACGTTGCGGCCTTTGGGACCGAGCGTCACCTTCACCGCATTGGCCAGAATGTCGACGCCGCGCAGCATCTTCTCGCGGGCTTCGGTATGGAATTTCACTTCCTTGGCAGCCATTGGATCACTCCTTCAATTTAGGCAGCTTTCGTTGACTGATAACTTGGCAAGAAGCCGTCAGGCGGCCTTCTTCACGGTCGCGGTCTGCTCGATCACGCCCATCACATCGCTTTCCTTCATGATGATCAGGTCTTGGCCGCCGAGCTTGATCTCGGTGCCGGACCATTTGCCGAACAGAATGCGGTCACCCACCTTGACGTCGAGCGGCTGTAGCTGCCCGGCTTCGTTTCGGGCGCCGGGGCCGGCGGCGATCACCTCGCCTTCCTGCGGCTTTTCCTTGGCTGTGTCGGGAATGATAATGCCGCCAGCCGTTTTCTCCTCGGCTTCGATGCGGCGGACCAGGATACGGTCGTGCAATGGGCGGAACGTCATGTCGTTCTCCTTCAAGGACAAACAGTTTTTGAGGTTCCTCCGCGCCGGACCGGCAATATCGGCCCGGCACGAGGTGCCGCGACCCTTGTTCAGGCATCGCGCGCGCATATCGAGCTAGTTTTGGAATTTTCCGGTTTCAAGAGGTTGGCGCAAAAATTTTGGCACTCGTCGCACGAGAGTGCCAACGCGTTGTTATCATGCAGGAATTCTCACCAAGTCGACGATTTCACCGCTTGAATTTTGGTAGAGGGCCAACAAGATTATCCTGGCCGGCGCTGCCGAAGCACAGCCGGAAACTGGACGCTATCGAGGAGTTTTTGCAGACGGAGGACAACGATGGACCGACAGAAATTTTCGCCGATCATGCCTTCCCTGACTGACACGCCCGACACCTCGCTTGACCGGCTGCTTTCGCCGGCGAGGCACTTCAAACATCCTGACGAGGTATTGGAAGACGACGCGCTCGACCTCTGGGAAAAGCGGGCGATCCTGTCGTCTTGGGCCTCGGATGCCTGCGCGGTGGAGTCGATGCCGGAACTGCGCCTGCCGCCGGGAGTCGAGCGGCCGGTTTCCTTCGACCACGTCATGGAGGCCTTGTGCAAGCTCGACATCGACGTGCCGGCGCCGCGGTCCACGCCGGATGAATTCCGGCACGACTTCGCCAGGATGAATGCATGAGGTCGTAAGCGAAAGGAGAAACATATGGTGACTGCGGTCAGCAGAGAATTCCGCCTGCAGATGGATGGCTACGGCCTGACCACGGCCGAGATTCACTATCATATGCCTGACTACCCCAACCTGCTGCAGCTCTATGTCTGGCAGGAATACGACCTCGCTCCCGATTTCCCGGAGCTGAAGGGCTTCCTTGGCTATTGGGAAAGCGAACTGGACGGCACGCTGCATTCCGTGCGCGTCGCACATCATCGTCTAATCACACCGTCGGAATGGCGCGCCGTTGACGGCATCGTTGCCATCCATTGAGCGGATCACATTGAGCGGATCAAAAAACCTGAAGCGCGTCGCCTGCAACGCGGCGCGCTCAAAGGCTCGATTGAGCATACCTAAAATCAGAGTTCCCGAGCAGGATGAGTGATGGGATTCGTGTCATCCTGCTCTGACAGCCATCGGCTGGGCCGTCCTTGACATCGCCGCGGAACGGAATTGCTGGGGCGAAGCGGAGCGGCCCCTCGTCAGGCCGGCTCGCTTGGCCGCCTTCAAGAAGGCCTTGTAGGCGGCACGCCCGCTGCGCCAGCCATCCAGCGCATCACGGCATGCACGGCCGGCGGCGCGCCAGCTTGGTCCGCGCGCCCATTTCGGCCATTGTTGATCCAGGCATTCCAGAGCCTCGAAGCTGCTGGCGACCTTGCGTGGGGCGTCCGACAATTCGAGGGTAATCGGCTGGGGAAACCGAATATCGTTCATCACTTCCTCCGTTTTTTGACGTCTTTTTGCGAGTAAGCAATCGGATGGCGTCACCGGCGACCGTCCATCCGTGATCGAGATGGTCAGCCGTTCAGGCCGCGTCAAGGGCCGCCGGAATCTCGACGAGACGTTCGATCAGGCCTCTTGACGCCACGCCCGTCAGTTCCCAGATCGATTCCGCCGGCGCCGGAAGGGCCGGCAGGTCAAGGAGTGCCGCATCCTTGGCACTCCTCGTACCCATGTTGCTCAGCGAAGGAGGATATGGCTATGAGAACCGCTTTCGACTTTTCACCGCTCTATCGGTCGAGCATAGGCTTCGACCGCATTTTCGACCTGCTGGAGAATGCCAGCCGCACGGCGAACGTCGACAACTGGCCGCCCTACGACATCTCCAGGACCGGTGACGACGCCTACCGCATCACCATGGCGGTAGCCGGCTTCGGTCAAGACGAATTGAGCATCGTGCATGAACCCAACATGCTCGTCATCGCCGGCGAGCGTGCCGGAGAGGACAATGGCGAATACCTGCATCGCGGCATCGCCGGACGGCCGTTTGAGCGACGCTTCGAACTTGCCGACCATGTGAAGGTGACCGGCGCCGGCCTCGTCAACGGTCTCCTGACCGTCGATCTTCAGCGTGAGATTCCCGAAGAGATGAAACCGCGCAAGATCGAGATCGGCACCAGCATGGCCAAAGCCAAGGAAAAATCCGCGGCAAAGCCCGTGCAAGTGGAAAAACAGGCCGCGTGAGGCAATTCGGGTCAGGGCTTCCACCAACCGGACGCCGGTCGCCCGGTGGTGGAGACGCAAGCAAAGAGGAGAAAGACAATGAGCGTACGTGATCTCATTCCTTTTGGCCGGGAACGCGGACAGGTGCCCAGCCTTTTGCGCGATGGCGAACGTGATCCGTTCATGTCGTTGCACCGCGAGGTCAACCGTCTTTTCGACGATGTTTTCCGTGGTTTCGGTTCGGGGCTGCCGTCCTTGTCTTCCGTTGCCGCCGACGGCGCACGCTGGCCAAGCGTCGAGATCTCCGACACTGGAAAGGAGGTCCGTGTCACGGCCGAAGTGCCCGGCATGGAGGAAAAGGACATCGAGGTCCTGCTCGATGACGACGTGCTGACCCTGAAGGGCGAAAAGCGGTCCGAGACCGAGGACAAGGAGCGCCAGTTCTCCGAGCGCTATTACGGTCGTTTCGAGCGCCGCATTCCGCTCGGCATCGAGGTAGAGCAAGACAATGTCGAAGCGCGCTTCAGGAACGGCGTCCTGACGGTTACATTGCCGAAGACCGCGAGAGCGCAAGCGCAGGCAAAGCGGATCGAGATCAAGAGTTGAACCACCTATGCCGGCGGTGGGACAAACCCACCCGCCGGTTCTGGTCGAGACGGCAGTATTGACGGCTTACACTGCGGACGCGATCGCTTGCTGGCTGGATTATCTTCGGCGACAGGTCTGCCTTTTGTGCGGTGGCCCGCTGAACGCTTTGGCTTGGCTTGGCTTGGATTTCTTTTTGACCTTGGGCGTCGGCTTTGGGTGTTTGCTGGGCCTGTGATGAGGGTTCTCAAATCAGCGGGCGGCCATCAGTCGGATACAAGAACAGCCCGGGGTGAGCCGGGCTGTTTTGATTTGGTTGCGGGGACAGGATTTGAACCTGTGACCTTC